>NZ_AOGY02000089.1 GCF_000332455.1 Leptospira vanthielii serovar Holland str. Waz Holland = ATCC 700522
GGTTGGGCGAGTCCCGAACATGGGACTAAGTCAATAACATATCTATCGTTTGGCGATCACTTTTCCCGTGTTCGTCGGGATCAGGCTACTCCGGGGTCCGCATTCGCTCCCGTCCTGCGGACCAAGCCCGACGTATCCTTCTCGCTTGGGGAGGGATTTTTTATGAAACGGTTGATGAAATGGAAAAACATTTTCAGGTTTATCTCAAGTTCTATAACAATAAAGAAATCTCACCAAGGCAGAAATATGGATGGGAGAACTCCCTATCAAGTTTTCCTTGATGGCATCCGAAAATCAGTAAAGAAAGAAGATCAATAATTTAAACTAAGTTAGAGGATTGTGTAAGGCGAATACTGTATCTGTACATCCTTCCTAACCGACCCTCCAAACATCAAATAATTTACAACCTTGGTCCTGGATCACCTTTTGTTTCAGCCCGATGCAAACACATTAAATAACCGGTCAAAAGTCCTGTTACCATCTGATTCAGTTCTTCATTTGTAAAACCCGCTACTCCAATTAACAACGGAGCTTCTTTTATATAATTTTCTTTACATAATTTGCGCATAGCAGAAACGCTAGGAGCAGTACAATCAAGCAAAAATAATACGAAGCAAAACAACGAAAAAAATTTCATTTTCTTCATGGCATATATCCTAATACTTCTGTAATCACAAACATCTGAATTAACCTTTCACCATATTTATCTATACCAATACCTTTAACCGCATTACTACTATTCAATAAAATCATGTTAACCACTTTCTTATTACCAGCACCATAACCAAAAGTTCCAGCTCTTCTATCTGCGTCATTTTCCGATTCTAAATCAGGATAATTTAACTTATTTCGTATAGGCGATGATGCCAGATTTCCCAGATATTTGTATTCCCCCCACTCTCTATATTGCTGCAAATGTGCGGTTTCATGTCGCAATGATTCTTCATCGGTTCCACTAGTGACCGCAAACTGGCCGATTGTAATACCTCCGTTAGCAAGTGGACCACCTTGTACCACATACCCGCCATTTACTTTCTTTAACTTTGTATCACGTTGCATAATTTTCCCAGCTGCATAATTCATTGCAGCGTATGTTGCACCTATTAAATTCAACGGATTTACAGTATTACTAATTTTCCCTAAATCACTCCTCATAAACGCACTACCCCTGTGTTTTCTTATTTTATAAAGTGCCTTTTGTCCTGCAACTTCAGCCATAAATTTATGTACTGGGTTATCTGACTTAGATGCAACTTCCGCTATCACAAACTTTGCCATATCCTGTAAAAAATTATTTGCTCTAGAATTCCCAGTTCTATCTCTAAAAGAAATTGGATTTCCATCAACATACATCATTCTATTTAAGCCTTGCATACTACTTGGCATTGTAACACCATCGTTACTTACAAACCTGCCAAGGCTCGCATCATAATACCTAGCCTTGTAATAATACAACCCACTCTCCTGGTCTTCCTCTTGTCCCGTATATTTGAATTTAGTAATGTCTGGTCCATACGAGTCCGTTCGGAATATCTCCCCATACGGTTTATACGTGATATGACTTTTACCGCCTCTTTCTCCGCCGGCAAGCACATTCCCATGACCATCGGTAATCATGGTAATGCTACCCAAATGGTCGGGATATACGTGG
>NZ_AOGY02000088.1 GCF_000332455.1 Leptospira vanthielii serovar Holland str. Waz Holland = ATCC 700522
CGAAGTCGTGCCACTGAAATCTTAAATCGAAAGAGAAAGCTTACTTTAGAAATGATTAGAAAAATTAATCAAAATCTAGGAATTCCTACAGACATTCTTGTAAAAGAATATAAAGTCAAAACTTCTAAGACAGTAAGAAAAAGAACGCCGTCCGTGGCGTAATTACTTCTGTAAACCCGAAAACTTCGCATAACAGCGACTTACCACTACGCTTCGGGACAAGCCCTCGCTCGGCCTTCGGCAAATTCCCCTTCTGGCATTCGCCTTGCGTTCGCAAGCTACATGCCAGTCCCTAACGTCCCGTTACCGGGACTCAGGGTCGGGGAACTTCGGTAAGTCTAGTTCGTTATGCGCAATGTCCCAAAAATGAATTAAGAAAAATACGATAAGATATCTTGAATCTTAGATCAATTTCACTATTTAAGCAAAAGATTAAGCTCGCAATAAATCATTATATATATATGAACCTTTACGATATACGTGGCGTAAAAAACTTAATAAACTATATCGAATCTTACAAATTTGAACTTGAAAAATATAAATTCAAATTTTATTATACGTGGCGTCCAGGAATGGGGGCCATTGTTGAATTGTCATATAAAGATTATAATTTAATAATAACAAACGATAGAGGACAATTTTTATAGATTTAAAGTCTAAAGCGGAATTCAAAGACCTGAATTTTCAATTGAATTCAATATTATCTTATATTCTATTTCAAAAAATGGAAAATTTGGATAAAATTAATAGAAAGCAAGTATTACTTGGTGATGAATTTCCAGATTTATTGACTGATCCATTGAAATATTATTTCATCTATCGTAATGAAATAAATGAAGTAGAACTTAATACTCAATTTAACAAAATAATTAATAAATTGCAAACTGAAAGATCAAAATATTTGTTTACACAATGAATATTTCATGATTAACCAGAATATCAAATTAAACTAATGAAACTCAAAATTCAAAACTATAAAAATTTGAAGAATTAAGTTTTAAATATCTAATTTGTATTTATTCTTATAATTTGGACACAGCGCATAACAGCGTGGAAACGCTTCGCTTCGGCACGAGGCCTCGCTCGGTCTGCGACACATTTCCCTTCTGTCACTCATTTGCATCCGCAAACTCCGTGCCAGTCCCTAACGTCCCGTTAACGGGACTCAGGGTCGGGAAACGTCGTCTCCACTAATTCGTTAGCCGCAATAGAAAAATGAAATACCTAGTTGCAATTGGAGAAACAAATAAATCAGAATTTGAATTCGGTGAATTCATTCATCTGGCTACAGCAATTTTAGTTTATCCAAAATTAAGATATATATTCGTTGGTGATCTAGAAAATCCACTTCACCTTGGATGTTACAATTTTATAACAAAATTCAAGAAACCTTCTGTTTTATTCAATTATGAAAAATACTCTAAAAAAGGAAAAAACTTTCCAATTGGAAAAACAGCAGACATTTTCAAAGAATTTTATAAAGAATTAATTCATGACAAATTCAATGATATTATTAATGAAAATTCTTCATCTCTTAATGAAATAAACGAATATATTCAAAAATTAAAATTAGATAAAAAAAATAAGTATGCTTTCATTTGGATTAGAAATGGAATGTATCAGCCTAATCGAAACATAACTAAAGAAGGAGTAATTCAACTGAATGACCAATTAGCAAAACAAAAAATTATACCAATATTAATCGGAAGCGATCTAGATACAGGTTTAACAAATATACCGAACCTACAATCCTATTTTCTTAACCCATTGTTCAAGAACAATATATTCAACCAATTAATACTATTAAGAGAACTAATAAATCAATATCATATTAAATTTTCTATTGGGTTAAAATCGGGAGGGATGGATGCACCTACATTAGTATTTCGCTTACCATGTATCTATTTTGGTGAGAAAAATAGAAATCGAAGAATGGATAAAGTAGGTGCTACAATTAAACAATTTAAATTTATCCCATTTCAAAATCAAAATTCAAAAGAATTTATTTCCTTTACTGAACAAGAACTAAAAACAACAAGAAAAATCGTAAGAGAAATAAAATAAATTTCTACTGCGGCTAACAGCGGGGAAACGCTTCGCTTCGGCACTGCCGGCCTCGCTCGGTCTGCGACACATTTCCCTTCTGTCACTCGTTTGCATTCGCAAACTCCGTGCCAGTCCCTAACGTCCCGTTCGGGACTCAGGGTCGGGAAACGTCGTCTCCCCTAGTTCGTTATACGCAAGTTGCTAAATTCAAACTATTCCCCAAAATAAGAAAAAATTAAGAAATTAAACCAAAAGTGTAATAAAATTTAGTAGATTTATGATAGCATATTTGATATCATAAATCTGTGCGGGTAACAATTGATACAAATGTTTTATATCAAGCTCTCAGAGACAGTAGAGGTGCTTCGCATTTTATATTAACTTTAGTTGAAAATAGAAGAATTGAGTTAGCTCTATCAACTCCAGTTTTTGTAGAATACTCTGATGTTTTACTTAGAGATAAATCTTTGTCGGATTTGGGTTTTTCAAAGAAGGAAATCAATCTTGTTTTGGACTTCCTTGCTTTTGTGGCTACGCCTTTTTCAATAAACTATTTACTAAGACCAAATCTTGGGGACGAAAACGATAATCTTTTTGTTGAACTTGCTTTTGCCAGTAACAGTCGATATCTAATTACTTCAAATATTAAAGATTTTAACGAAAATAAAGATCTTAAGTTTGATTCTTTTAAAGTTATCACTCCTACCGATTTTGCTAAATTTTGGAGATTAAATTATGAATAAAAAAAATGTTCTCACTATCCGTATTCCGGAAGATCTTAAAGAACGAATTGAGAAAACTGCTGCTACGCAAGGTGTTTCTCTTAATCAATTTGCTTTATATGCATTTACAAGAGGTATCAGTGATATTGATACTGCTAACTTTTTCAAAAAACGAATTCAAGGAAAAACGAAAGACTCGATTGATGACGGATTTAAGAAAGTTATGGGAAAAGTCGGGAAAAAAGAAAAAATCCCAAATTGGGATAAACTATAATTCTATACTAGCAACCAGCGTATAACAGCGTGGAAACGCTGCGCTTCGGCACAAGGCCTCGCTTGGGCTACGCCACATTTCCCTTCTGTCACTCGTTTGCATCCGCAAACTCCGTGCCAGTCCCTAACGTCCCGTTAACGGGACTCAGGGTCGGGAAACGTCGTCTCCACTAGTTCGTTATGCGACATTTTCAAAGTCAAATTTTAAATTAATTAATTGAGGAATTAACAACATCCTTCAATTTGTTTCGGAGGACATTTCACTGTTCCAAAAGAACAAAATACACAGCAATCACCATTCTTAGGCTTCATGTAATACAAACAACTATCACAT
>NZ_AOGY02000087.1 GCF_000332455.1 Leptospira vanthielii serovar Holland str. Waz Holland = ATCC 700522
ACGCCACGTATTAGTTAATTGCAGTTGGTTTTGTGTTGTATTTGCTAATAATACGAAGTGTTTGAAATCCCAGCGCGCAAATTTTCTTTCTTATTCTTGGTCTTCAAAGCCCGACAATCATTTTTGAATCATGCAAACCGTGACCAAAAAATAATAGGAAATGTAGCGAAATAAACCTCTTAATTCTTATTCTTTTCTTTAAAGCGCTCGAATCATTAACAAAGTAATAAAACCGATATAAAGATCTATTATTGAATTGAGCAAAGTTGGACTCTCACCTTTTAAGAAAAATTGCGCGCTGGTTTTTTTGAATAGAATTAACCAATTGCAATTAACGAACTAGCCTTAACGACGTAGGCTGACCCTGAGTCCCGAAAGGGACGTTAGGGACTGGAACGACACTTGCGAATGCAAGGGGAGTGCCAGAAGCCTATGTGTCGCAGACCGAGCGAGGCCTCGTGCCGAAGCGAAGCGTTAAGGCGCTGTTAAGCGCCGTTTCAGCAGTATTTATTGAATTGATTTCTTATTCAATTTCATAAAAGATTTCTTTGAATGATTTTTTGGAAAGGTCAATGGCAATTTCATCCGTAATTATAGTGCCTTGTGGATAACCTAAATAGTCAACTTCGAGTTCCTTTCCGATATTGTGTTTTATTGTCTCGTAGAAAAATGCTTTTTGATATCTTGATACATAGGCTCCAAGAATGTTTATATTTTTTTCTGTTATTTGTATGCTTTGATCCCAAAGATTTTCTTTTATTTTGGGACTACCTTTCATAAGTGTTTGTTTTTCTAATATCTTTCCATCTAGGTTTTGTTTGAAAATGGAATATACATTTTCTCCTACATAATTGAGATTAAGAAAAATAATGTATTTCCATGTACTGAAAAGTGATACTTTACATATCAATTTTTTTGATACATTGTCCGAATTTATTTCTAGGCTATGGCATATCTCTGATCGTTTAAAGTAGTCCGAATCCGGCGGTTCATTATAATCAGGGAAGACTATGGAAGCGTTATATGTTCCTTGAATATATGGTATTAAGTGATTTACGAAAGAATCGATACCTTCCGATTCTAAATAGTATTCAAATCCAATTTTTGCTATTGCCCGCATTACGTCTGCATCGCCGGTAGTAAACTTATGTAAAAATCGAGTATCGCGATTAAATTCTTCTAGTTGATCGGATATGTGGATTTTATTTTCTGTTCTTCGTTTATTTAATTTATTTATTTTTGTTTGCAGGTCATTTTTATCAGTATATGAAATCTTTAATTGGTTATTATTGGTTTTCAGAATGTCACTTGCAATTTTTATTTTTCCACCTTGATTCAGGATATAAGGATCTCCTTCTTTAAGCGAATTTATTTGAATTTTTTTATTAGATTTTCTTTCTCGATATACATTGAAGACTATAGAAGGTAATGCAACATTTTCGAATAAAACTCTGTCAATACTATTTCCAAATTCATTGTTACAATTCCAGCATACGTTATTTAACGTTAGAATTCCACCAATTGATTGAGGAATAATATGTTCTTCGGTTTTGTTTTTCTCAGTTATAATTGTGTTACAAAAAATACATTTCATGCTGATATGGCGCTTAACGAACTAGACTAACCGACGTAGGCTGGCCCTGAGTCCCGGAACGGGACGTTAGGGACTGGAACGACACTTGCGAATGCAAGGGGAGTGCCAGAAGCCTATGTGGCGTAGCCCAAGCGAGGGCTTGTCCCGAGGCGCAGCGGTTAGTTGCTGTTATACGAAGGGCAGGTGTTAAATAAGGTTATATGTATTTTCTCTGGCGATTTTTCAATTCATTAAAAAGAGGGACGGATATTTTATCTTCAGAAGTTTCTTTTTCTAAATAGTCAAAATATTTTTTAATTTCAATGTTTTTTACAATACGTAATAATTCATATTCAAAAAATGAAAAATCTGATTTTGTAAATAATCCCTCTGTCTCTAATCTACATATAGTCTCAAAAAATCCTAAGAGTCTGTCTAAAATAATCTCTTGTTTTGAACCTGGTAAATTTTTATTAAACTTAAATGTTTCGTGATCAATTTTGTAAAATAACTCTTCCATTTCTCTGTTGGAAATTAAAAATTCATGTAGTCTGAGTAAATAATCAATTCTTCTCTGCTTATTCTGTTTATACAGTTGGAATACTGCTATCACAACTGCAATAGTTGTTGATATGTTCGCTAATAATTGAAGGTTTTCTAGCATTTAGTTCTCACTATTAATTTATTGAATGTATGAAATCTATTTTATGAATTTGTTTTAAAGTTATTTTTTTAGAATAAAGGTTTTGGTTTATATAAATAATATTTCTTTATTAAGTTTTTAATAAAGCGTTTTTGTGTCTTAATGGTTTAGATTTCCGGTAATATTTTAGAATGATATATTTATTTTTGATTTTAAAATTCCAAATCGAAATTCAGTTGCAAGATTACATTGGTGATATGTCCAGAGTTGAATCTTTTTATTATAAATTTTATTCTTATGAAATTTAACTTAAGTAAATTGAGATTCTGCCTTTCGTATAACGAACTAGTGGAGACGACGTTTCCCGACCCTGAGTCCCGGTAACGGGACGTTAGGGACTGGCACGGAGTTTGCGGATGCAAACGAGTGACAGAAGGGAAATGTGGCGCAGCCCAAGCGAGGCCTTGTGCCGAAGCGCAGCGTTTCCATGCTGTTATACGAAGGCCCCAGATATTGGAATTATTTTATTTAAGAAGTCTTAAGAAGCTTTCAAGAGAACAAACTCTTTCTTTGATTTCCCAACTTTCTTATTTCTTACTTTAGCTTTTATTTCTAAATCCATTCCAAGGCTATCCAAATAGTCTATTAAAGTGGATATTTTCATATCCTTTCTTGATTCGAGTTTTGAAAGACCAGATTGTGAAAAATTGATAATATCTTCTTGTCTCAAACCAACTTGTTTTCGTAAATCTGCGAGATTGATTTGAAAAAGCATTTGCTCAGCTTTATGTTTTGCCCTAGCAACACTTTCCGAAGGCAATGATTTTTCAAGATTTTCTATTGGATTTCTTTTTACTTTTGCTTTCATCAACTATCTCCTTATTTTCGATTAGCCATTTATTATAAATTTTCTCAACCATCGGAATCATTTCTTCATAAAATCGCTTATCCTTGCCTCTTTTATCGCCACCAGTTAGTAATAAGCCGATTCTTCCTTCTGTAAAAACGAAAAAGATTCTGATAACTTTTAACTTAATCTGGATACGAAGTTCTTTTAGATTTTGAATCTTAGATCCCTGAATTGAATCAGCAAAAGGTCTACCTAGTAAAGGGCCTTTCTGTCGTAAAAGATAGAAGTGTGCTAGTATTTCTTCTTTAGTGTTTAAATCAAGTTTTAGAAGCCACAAATCAAATTCTTTGGTAGATTCAATTTCCCACACATCTTAATTTTAGACGAAATATAAATGCAGTCAAGTGAATATTCACTTAAATTCATAATATTTCTCTTCATTCTGTTTTCTGGGGCTTTCGTATAACGAACTAGCGGAGACGACGTTCCTCGTAGCTGAGCCTGCAGGGCAGGCGTTAGCGTCGGCGCGTCTTCTTGCGGAGCAAGAAGCGTGACGGAGAGGAATGTGCCGGAGGCCAAGCGAGGGCTCGTCCCGAAGCGAAGCGTTTCCGCGCTGTTATCTGCTGTGCCCTATGCTAAGTTTGGCTTGCTGCCTGTTTTTTCTCACTAAGGAATTTAATAGTCCAAAATTGAGTCAAAGTTAAGCGACAAGTCTTGTGAATAGTTCTTCAGTAGGCGGATCCTTTCCAAATTTGATGTAAACAATATCTGGAACTTTGAATTCGTCAACTTCTTCAAACAGAATCATCCTTTGATTGCAGAAAGGACAAGATTTGTGTAATTTATGCTGAACATCGAGAATGGAATCATCATTAATATTAGATTCATTTTCTTCTTTACTGATTATCCCCAATAATTGTTTTACGAGGTCATACTTAGATCTACTAGCGGAGCTGTAGAAACCAGAATAACGAATAGATTTAATGTTTTGTGGAATGATATGTTTGATGTATCTATTTACAAATTCATGGTTAGAAAAGGAAAAAGATTTATCTTTTTTATGAAGATTAATGGAACCATTATCAAAAAAAATCGACCTGATTAAGATCGAGAGCATTTCCTTTTATAGTTTTGGAAAGGTAGTCAATAATAGGATAAAGGTGATTCGTATTTCTTAGAAACAAATATATTTTCTTTATGTAAATTATCTATATTTAGTCTGAAGTCATTTCCAAGTTCAGGATGTTTCTTATGTAAAAGAATTAATTCTTTCTTTAGAATTTGGTTATATATAGAATTGAAGTTATCAAGTTTGAAGAGGTCTATCAGTAAGAGAATTTGTCCTGTTTTTTGGATAGAGCAATAGAATTGAGAACGATGTGTATATGACGCCACGTATGCTGGTAAGCATCCCCATGAGTGTGTAGAACAGAAATGAATGCGGTAGTAGGGGTTAGGTCAAAAGAATACTTAATTAATTTGAGAATCGTATTAGATGAAGCTTCAAAAAGGATTTCTATAAATTCTTTATAATGGGAAAGAATATATGGATACAGAAAAGAAGGTAACTTAAAAACAAGATGATAATGTGGAGAATTAGAAACTTTTTCTTTTGTATTAGAATTCCATTCTCTTTTATTTCTGATTGGCAAGTAGGACAAGATCTATTGTTACAAGATTCTCTAATGAATATAGAGAAGTGTCCGTTTGGACAAGAATAGACTCTTCCCTTCATGGCATTAGTTCTACACAGAGTAACAGCAGAAACAACCTTCTTAACATGAGTAGGCAGGTTGGAAGCTTGAATCTTATCTTTTGCTTATATAATACTTGTTGGAATTCATTCATAGAATAAAGTTCTAGGGCATTGCAGATAACGAACTAGACTAACCGACGTAGGCTGACCCTGAGTCCCGGAAGGGACGTTAGGGACTGGAACGACACTTGCGAATGCAAGGGGAGTGCCAGAAGCCTATGTGGCGTAGCCCAAGCGAGGGCTCGTCCCGAAGCGAAGCGGTTAGTTGCTGTTAGCCGAAGTGAAGGTTTAATCAGAATTTATATTTTCTAACATTTTCTTTCTATATTTTTAAATAATTTTTCCGAATGTTCTTTTGCTATTTTTACTTTCAAATACTTTTTCCTAATATTTGCTTTGACTCTATGCTTATAAAATTCTTAGGTATCTTGATTGTTTCATTTATTGAAAGATCAAAAAGTGAAATGTATTTATCTGAGCTAAAAGTTTTATGTAGTGATTCATTTGTGAAATCTAGTTTTATTCCGCCTCTTCTTTGAGTATAAATTGCAGAGTAAATTTCAGTCGCACCTTTAGAATCTAGTTGGGTTTCAGATTTAATATTATAAAGATAGAACCTGAATATGTTGGATCCAATACCTGATTGTATTCCAATTTCACCGGGAAGAAATTTTTTAATGATGTAAAGATAAATTTGAAGATTATGAGAAAGAAGAAATGTTAGTTCGTTGAAATTTGATTCATTAATAAATTCATTATTCGTTCTACCTGATGAAAGAATATAGTTATAGAGTTCAAATGATCTTTTGTAGTAATTTAGTCCGAATCTAAAAAAAGTATACGCCACGTATCTTGAGATCAAAATCAATGTCTTTTCCTGATTTTGTAATGGAATTTTGTTTAAAGAAAAAATAAATTGGCTTAGTGATGGAAATTTGATTACAGATGAACAAGCTTGGTTTAGATCACTTAACGTATTATTTATAAAACTCGAATAGTAAATTTTTCTATTATAATTAAAATATTCCTTTTCATTAGATTTTATTTTCTTATGTGAATAAAATAGAGAAGAGTAGAGTAAATGTGTTAAGATTGCTATTTCTGATGGATGATTCCTGCCTTTGAATGAAAGATTCTTAAATGTTTTTAATAACAATTTCCATTGAAAATTAGTTAGATTGTCATTTTCATTACTTTCAAATATATCATTCAG
>NZ_AOGY02000086.1 GCF_000332455.1 Leptospira vanthielii serovar Holland str. Waz Holland = ATCC 700522
TTGTTTGATTGGCTCTTTTATTAGTCTAGCAATTGGTTTTCCGTGATCAGTAACGATTACTTCGTCTCCAAGCCTGGCTTTATCAAGATATTCGCTAAGTTTTGCTTTTAGATCTCTTACTCCGACATAAATCATTCTTTTGACTCCGAAATTGTGGTTACAATTGTAGGATAATGGTTACTTTCATAGAAATCAAGACGAAAAATGCCAAATTTATGCTTTTCTTCGGTTTAAGTTGAAGTTTGCGAACTTTCGTATAACGAACTAGACTAACCGACGTAGGCTGACCCTGAGTCCCAACGGGACGTTAGGGACTGGAACGACACTTGCGTAAGCAAGGGGAGTGCCAGAAGCCTATGTGGCGCAGCCCAAGCGAGGGCTCGTCCCGAAGCGCAGCGGTTAGTTGCTGTTAATTGCAGTTGGTTATATAGATAAATAAAGATCAATCGAAAGATTTTCAAAGCAGCGCAAATTTTTCTCTTACATCTTAAAAAGCAAAAATCTTTAACAGGACTTTCTTGGAGAGAGACGCCATTGATCTTCAAAAAAGCTTGAATCGACATCACCCTCTTACAAAGAAAATTTGCGCGTTATCTTCTATGGTTCAACCAATTGCAATTAACGAACTAGCCTTAACGACGTTCCTCGTAGCTGAGCCTCAGTAGGAGGCGTTAGCGTCGGCGCGGATCTTGCGGAGGCAAGAGACGTGCCGGAGAGGAATGTGGCGTAGCCCGAGCGAGGCCGTAAGTGCCGAAGCGTAGCGGTAAGCGGATGTTAATTGCAGTAGGTTTCTACAGAAAAAGATAATTTTCGAAAGGGAAATCTCATCAAGCGCGAAAATTTTCGATCCGAATCTTTTTTCTTATAAATTTATATTGGAACTAGCGAATTAAAAACTCTTCTTTCTTCTTTTAATGGAAAAATATAAATCTTTAGCAAATCACAGTTTAATAAAAGAATCTTTGAAGAGAGTTTCCACTACAAAAAGGCAGTAATATATTAATTCCTCAACCCTCTCTAAAGAAAATTTTCGCGCGCTTTTTTTGTATGATTTAACCTATTGCAATTAACGACTAGACTTACCGAAGTTCCCCGACCCTGAGTCCCGAAGGGACGTTAGGGACTGGCATGTAGCTTGCGTAAGCAAGGCGAATGCCAGAAGGGGAATTTGCCGCAGGCCGAGCGAGGCCTTGTGCCGAAGCGAAGCGGTAAGTCGCTGTTAGCCGAAGTATTCAAATTTAGAATGGAATGTCTCCGTATTCATTATATTTAAATTTAAAGTTTAAATTGGTCATATAATATTTTGTTAACGTAGTTTGCACCTTTTCTTTTATATGCTTGTTCGAGTTCATTTTTTCCAGTATATTTTCATCTTCAATACCTAAATCAATTATAATTAAATCATCTTCTTTATTATAGCTAAAAAGAAAATATCTGAATTTATCTATATAAAAATCACAAAGTAATTGCAAGGAATGTCTTATATCGTCGCTTAATTCTTTTTCTATTTCATCTAAAAATAGCGTGAGAAAATCATAGTTAGTCTTAATTTTCTTCTCATATAATTTGAACTGTTCTGTATACTCGTTTTGTAGCCAAATATGTAGTAAATTTAAGTAATTAATGAAATTTTCTAATTCTTTTAGTTTTACAAAATGAACCGTATTGTTAGATTCTTTTTGATTAACGATAAATCTATTTGTGTATTTTAAATAGTCAGTTTCATTTATTGTGGATTGATTTTTACTTAAATAATATTCAAACGAATTTAACTCCATAACTGACACTAGTAAGAAATTATAAACACAAATATTTTCCTTTCTGCTATTCAAAGCTTCTTTTTCGTAATGTAATGACCTGATTAAGGTAATGATAGAATCGTATATTCTTTTGTCATTCTGTGGAGTTGCATTTTTTAAGTTTACCTCCTGGAATGCAAATATATTTCGCTCAAGGTCAAACAAATACTTATGAATTGGATTTGATTTTGATTTTTCCAAAATTCTATTTAAAATGAATGACGAAGTTTCCATTTTATGAAAAATTTTTGAATTTGTCCAAGAATCAATGGGTTTATATTTTACATTAGGATCCTGATTGTTTATATCTTTGGTTAAAAAGACCCATGAATTTTCGGAATTTTTCTTTACACTTATAATTATTGCTGTAAATAGTTTTATTTCATTGATCGTTGCAACTTTATAAGCTATAAGATCAATTTCTCTTTCTGTTCCTATTGTATTATCGAAATAGTAACGATTATTTATTGTGTACCATTCAGAATCAGAGAATAAATTTGATACTTTATGTTCTGATATATAGCCTGTCTTTTCGATTGCTTCTTCTATTTTTTTATAATTTTCCATATTTTTTTGAATATTTCGGCTAACGAACTAGACTAACCGACGTAGGCTGGCCCTGAGTCCCAACGGGACGTTAGGGACTGGAACGACACTTGCGGACGCAAGGGGAGTGCCAGAAGCCTATGTGGCGCAGCCCAAGCGAGGGCTCGTCCCGAAGCGAAGCGGTTAGTTGCTGTTATGCGACGTTGCGGGGAGCGACACGGATGTCGCAATCTTAGCTCATATCCTCTTTAATTCTTAAGTATTCATCAGGAGTAATGATTTTTAGACCCTTGATTTTTTCTAGAGTTAAAAGGTCTTTATCACCTGTTATTAATAAATCAACATTTGCTGAGAAAGCAGTTTCAAGAATATGGAAATCGTCTCGATCTCTCAAATTCATATAGTCTTTAAGAGGCTTGTTTTTAATTATTGTGGTAGCACTTCTGATTTCCGCAATTGTAAATTGTATGAAGTCATTAGGTAGTTTGAACTTAGGTTTAGCTAAAGTTTCTTCCAATTCGTCCAGAATTTCATTAGAGATATATCCAATGAAAATATCATCGATTAAATCTTGGAAAACCAATCTAGGTTTACCATTGAATAAGATAGCAGAAATATAAATGTTAGTATCTAAAAGAACTTTTAACATTAAGAAGCTTTTTTACTTCTTCTAACTGCTTTAATTTCATCAAAAATGTCATCATCGTTAAGATTTGCTTTTTCGATAGTCTTGGAAGTAAAGTCGAAGATAGCTTGCCACTTAGATTTTTTCTCAATATAAGCCCTTGCAGCTTCACGAATCAGTTCGGATCTGGACCTGTGTTCTCTTTTTGCAATTTTATCAATTTCTTTTAAAAGAGCTTTTTCGAATGAGATGTTAACAGTCTGATTCATAATTTCCCAGCATATACAAGATTTGTATATTTGTCAAATTGTTTATTTCTGGGATTTTCTTGTAAAACGCCGCACGGATGCGGCGACTCTTCCCCGCAATGTTCGCATAACGAACTAGGCTAACCGACGTAGGCTGGCCCTGAGTCCCAACGGGACGTTAGGGACTGGCACGTAGTTTGCGGATGCAAACGAGTGCCAGAAGCCTATGTGTCGCAGACCGAGCGAGGCCTTGTGCCGAAGCGAAGCGGTTAGGCGTAGTTAGCCGAAGTTATTCAGTGATCAGCTATTTCAAGTCGTTGATTTGCGACCATCTGATGCAATTTGCTGGTGGTTTTTTAGATATATCTATCAAACTGTCTAGTAACTGCTTAACATTTTTTTCAATTTTTGGATCAGATTCAATTCTTTTAAGTGCATTGTATGGCTTTTCGTATTTTGCCTCCTCTCCAAATATTGCCATCTCAAAATTAGTCTTACAGGCAATTATGTTTATATCAATCCCTGTGTTTGTCCTTAAATCTTGTATTGAATTGTTTAGGCCCCAGGAAGGGTTTTTTTTGTTGTCTTGAGTTAATTCAGTGTCGGAGTCATGTAGAATAGCAAAGTTTTTTGAGAATTGTTTTAAAACTTTGGAAACAGAAAGAATTACCCCTTTTCCCCTTGCTCTGATTATATGAATATTTGAATACTCTCTAGGATATTTATTTTTTATCATAGAGAATGCTGTATATTCTGTATCGCCTTCTACAACAATAGCCTTCCCTCCAAAAAAGAATTCGTGGAGATATGGGTCACACACGTTTAATAGTTTAAGATTTTTTTTATCGTCTTCATCCAATTTTGCAGTTTCAGGTCTGTAGAGAGTAGTGCATTCTATATTTTTTTCAGACCTTTCCACTCTTACTATTGTTGTATTATCTTTTGAAAGGTCAATGAAGACGGGTGAGTGTGTAGTAATCATTATTTGCCAATTAACTAATTGAGGCAGTTCATATAACACATCTCTAGCTTCTCGAATTGCACTTGGATGTAGACATATTTCTGGTTCATCCAACAAAAGTACGTGAGGTCTCGTATTTTCATATTTGTCGTTTCGATCGGATAAATATTTTAAAGTTGACCAAAGAAGTGTTCTTCGTGCTCCGCTACCCTGATTTTCTATTTTTGAGTAGTATCCGTTTGTTACACCCATTGATAGTTCTGGATTTGATTTAAACGGAGAAAAGGTTTTTTCAACGTCTGATTCTGGCTTTGCATCCAGTTTGATTCTATGATTTGGAAAGATTCTATCTAGGTATTTTGAAACCTCATCTTCTATTTCTTTAATATCAGTAGAAGCAGACTCGACAACTTTACTTTGGAAATTCTTTAATGTATCTATAATATTTTCATAATCCGATTTTTCTTGGTTTTGATCAGATTTGATTGTTTTCACTTTTTCTTGTAGAAGATCAAGTAATAGCTTGGTGATTTGCTGTGCTTGAAGTTCTGGGGATGAGAATGCATCGACGCGATGGGGTTGAGGCCTTCTTGAATTTGCAATATTGGGAGCCCCCCAAGGTACCTTATCATCCCAATCCTGGGTATTTATATTCCATCCCTCTCTCTTTGGATCTTTATTGGGACTAGACCATATCCATCTTTCTTTTACTAATTGTTCGCCTTCTTGAGTTAGAGTAATCCACTGATCACCAGGTGAATTATCATAAACAATAGTTTCGAGGGTGATTTCGGGAAGTTCACTTTGATTAACCTGACTTGAGGGGAAATCAGAAATTGCTAATTGGCATTCTTTAGAACCATGTTTCATTACTAATTCATAAGCCCTTAGTATGCTACTTTTTCCAGCATTATTGGGACCGACTAGTACTACGATATCATCTAAATCTATTTTAATCTCATCATTTCCAATGGATCGGAAATTTTTAATACTGAGTGAGCGTAACCTTGGTTTGTTGATTGTGGGATCAGAGGATTCGAGTGAAGTTTCTTCAATCGTTTCTTTTTGTTTTGCTTTTTTTGCTGGTGGCATATAGTTTCCTTTTTTTTGATTTAGGTTTGAATAATTTCGGCTAACGAACTAGGGGAGACGACGTTCCTCGTAGCTGAGCCTCGCAGAGGCGTTAGCGTCGGCGCGCCTTCTTGCGGAGCGAGAAGCGTGACGGAGAGGAATGTGTCGCAGACCGAGCGAGGCCGTAAGTGCCGAAGCGAAGCGTTTCCCCGCTGTTATGCGTAGTATTTGCTTTATCCAATTGAAATATATTCTCGAAGAAGTAGATCTTTTGTATATCCATCTAGACCGGGAAAAAGTGTTGAAAACGAAACATTCATATTTATTAAATCCTTGAGTGCCAATTTTACTTCATGTTTATTCTCTTTTTTAAATATAACCTTTTTTATGTTTTTTTTATTTTCATTGCTGTATAAATGAAGTAATTCGCTGAAACTTTGTTTATTAGTCATTGAATATAGAAACCCTCCTTTTTGTAAAAATGGTCTTTTTGATGGCATATCTAAAAAGCTATAGCCAATAATTTCTTTCCCCTTGCCTGTTCCTAGTTTTAGCATTTGGTATTCATTGTATAGATGGTTATAACGATCTTTTGCGGTAATGTTTAATTTCTCAACATTGAAATTATCTAAGACATTTAATGGAATTATCCAGATACATGCAGATTCCGATATAGAAAAGACATCTGATAAGGCAAAAAAGCAGGAGATAAATTGCGAAGCACTTACATCGAGTAACCGTGTTGCAGCACCGTGATGTTGCATGAGTGATAGCCAATCGATATCATTATTAATGGTTCTGTGATCAAATGTATTTTCGGAAAAAAGGTGAAATCCTTTTTTGTAATTATCCAAAATGTTCTTTTCTGTTATTCTATTCCATTCTTTTGTGAAAAAGTCGGCATCTTTCGAATGTAATCTTTCTATAGATGGTTTTAGAGTCCAGTTTGCATCAGACTGTCCTCTATAGCAATAATGGTGAATAGAAGATTTTTCATTCAAATTAAACAAAAAATCTCTTAGTTTTTTCCATTCAGTAAAAGTGACTATTTCATATTGAAATAATTCTTCTAATTTATTCTTATTGTCTATTTCTTTGTTCATCAGTTATATACTTTGCAAATATTACGCATAACGAACGAGCTAACCGATGTAGGCTGGCCCTGAGCCTCTGTAGGAGGCGTTAGGGATTGGCACGAGGCTTGCGTAAGCAAGAGGAGTGACAAAAGCCTATGTGCCGAAGGCCGAGCGAGGGCGAAGACCCGAAGCGAAGTGGTTAGCGGCAGTTAGCCGCTGTGTTTTTTTGAAGTCTACAATTTTATTCACAGTAACCAGTATTTATTCCTGAAACATAACCTGAAAAAGCAGAAATTTTATTTTGAAAGAATATAAAATCTCCTTTCGCGGTTATTATATATATCTGAAACAATCCATTGTTTGAATTTTTGTTTTTTCTTTGTAAATCTTCATAAAAAACAATTCTGGAATTTTCTCCAGTATCATATCCAATTAAACTAATTTTGTTTTCACTACCCTGATATGATACAAGAATGTCATTTTTTGGTAAATCAGCATAAAAGCTGAAAGTGATTTTGTCTGTCTTGCTTATTGAAATACTTTTTATTTTTTCTGTTTCATATGACGGTACTGGTGTAAATGCAGTGCTTGATAATTCAGTATAGCATTGGAATGTTTTTTTTTGTAAGGTCTAAATCCCTTTTTATGTATGGTAATTCAAAATTAGTTTTATTACAGGTGATCGTAATTAGGAGAATGGAGATACTAAGTATTTTTTTGAACATGCTGTTTTTGACTTTCTTGCTATATATTTTATGTAGTTTTCTAATCGTTTTGTAATTTATATCATTAAAAAAAATGGATATTAATATTTTGGCTCTTTAAGTTATGTTTAAAAAGAGAATTTTCAGTTTTTTGATCCAAAGTATTTCGAAAATTGTTTAATATGGAAGATTTAAAAGAAAAGCATATTTTTAAATCAGAAAGATTTTCTGTGATCTTCAAATCAAATTTTTATAAAATTAATAATTTTTAAAACATTGCGGCTAACGAACTAGACTTACCGAAGTTCCCCGACCCTGAGTCCCGACGGGACGTTAGGGACTGGCATGTAGCTTGCGAAAGCAAGGCGAATGCCAGAAGGGGAATTTGCCGGAGGCCGAGCGAGGGCTTGTCCCGAAGCGTAGCGGTAAGTCGCTGTTATGCGAAGTAGCCTGTATTTTACTTGACACTTGTTAAGCTTTTTTCTGACATATCATTATGAATAGCGAATTACTAAACATATTGAAAACTCTTCCTTTTACAGAAGTGTCCAAAGGAATAAATTTAGTTACTGGTGATTCATATTCCACTTTGAGTAAGCTACCGGATAATTTATTTCAAACTTGTGTTACGAGTCCGCCATATTGGGGATTGCGGGATTATGGAATTTCAAATCAGATAGGTTCTGAATTTGATTTGAGTGAATATATTAATAATTTAGTGAAGGTTTTTCGTGAAGTAAAGAGAACTCTCCGGAAAGATGGAACGCTTTGGTTGAACATTGGAGACTCATATACTAGCGGAAACCGAACTTGGCGAGATTCAGATAAAAAGAATGCGGGTAGAGCTATGTCATATCGTCCACCAACTCCGGAGGGGCTAAAACCAAAGGATTTGATTGGTGTTCCTTGGAAAATAGCTTTTGCCTTGCAGGAAGATGGATGGTATTTGCGATCTGATATTATCTGGAATAAGCCAAATTGCCAACCTGAATCGGTGAAAGATAGACCGACCAGATCCCATGAATATCTATTTTTACTTACTAAAGCAGAACGATATTTGTATAATTATAAATCTATACAAGAAGCAACTATTACTAATCAGGGTCAGAAAAATAAAAGAAGTGTATGGTCTATAAACACTGAGGGTTTCCCAGGGTCACATTTTGCTGTATTTCCTCGAGAATTAGTAAGAACCTGTATTCTCGCTGGTTCTGACGAAAATTCACTTGTCTTGGATCCATTTTTAGGCTCAGGGACGGTAGGCGAAATTTGTAAAACTTACCAAAGAAATTTTCTAGGAATCGAATTAAATCCCGATTATGTGAACTTATCAATTGATAGAATTTCGAAAATCGATGATTTCTCTCTATTTAAAACTGGAAGCTGATATTCCCCATTCTGCATGAACTATACAATAGTTCTTATTTAGATTTTTAATTTGCAATTTTCTTTCGCTGCCACCGTCAAAGTAAAGTTTATATATTAAATCTTTTCCTTCGTAAACCTCACAATATCCAGGTTTTGGGAATTGTTTACTCTCTGACATAATTGAAAAAATTCCATCCTGTGATTTTAATAAGATTGATTTTGGAATTTCTATTAGTTCGTAATTTAATATAGAGTCGTCATCTCTTAAAAATCTTAACATAAGAATTTTATCATAGTTTTCTAGATGATTTATGAATTGTTCATGCAGGTTTTTTAAATCAGAAATAGATTCCTTCCATTCGCCTTTTCCCAATTCCATAAATTTTGATATGTGAATTTCATCGCTCTTAATTTTTGAATCTGCTTGGGTTTTTAGGGAAATCTTAATGCTATCTAAAGTTAAGTCATGTCCTCTATTCCCTTTGTTGGCTAATTCAGATTTGTATCCGTTAAGAGAAAAGACTTTTTGTAAGCCAAATTCGAACTTGTCTTTAGTAAATGGCTCTATTGAAAAAATATGATGAACTTTAAGTAAATCGCCAAAATCTGAATAGATTTTCTCATTTATAAATTCGGAAGCTTTATTAATAAATTTTTTTGATAATTTGGACTGAAATATTTTGGCAATGTTTAGAATGATATCAAGTTGGTGATTAGTTAGGTTTTTTAGAAAATCTTCGAGTATCTTAAAATTGAATTTTTCGGTCATGTCTTTAATTAGTTTATTGGTCGATTCTATAATATGTCATAACTTTTCTAGTATTTATTTTGGCTATTTCGCATAACGAACTAGGGGAGACGACGTTCCTCGTAGCTGAGCCTTCGTAGAAGGCGTTAGCGTCGGCGCGACTTCTTGCGGAGCGAGAAGCGTGACGGAGAGGAATGTGGCGCAGCCCAAGCGAGGCCTTGTGCCGAAGCGCAGCGTTTCCCCGCTGTTATGCGACGGTCGTGTTATACACTGATAAGATTTTGGTGAAAAACTTCTTCTAATCTTATAATAGTTTTTAGAGTAGGGTTTGATTTATGTGGATCTTCAAATTTTTGGTAAGTTTGATAAGCAATATTAAGTTTTTGAGCAATTTGCTTTTGACTTAAACCTTGTTTTTCTCTACTTTTCTTAAGCCAGATAGCAAAAGAGACATTTTTTTCAGGAGTAATGAATTTGATATCTTTTCCTTTTAATTTTGAAGGTTCAGGAATGTTTAATTTTCTAGAATCGATAGATTCTAAAAAACCAGTTAAAGCTTCTTGGGCATTTAAAATAGCTTCGTTTTCATTGTCTCCAAAAGTGAAACATCCTGGTAAATCAGGAAATTCAACATTAAAAACTTTATCTTTTATACTGTATTTGATAATAGCCGGATAAGATATTTTCATTTGAGTCCTGCCTGTTTAAGTATTGCGTTCATAGTTCCATTTGGAATATCTCGATTACTATGAACTGGAACCGAGAGAGTTTTGTCTTTTTTCTTAAGTATATGGTGTGATCCAGTGATTCTATCTAATTCCCAACCATCTCTTTTTAGAATTTTTATTAATTCTTTTCCCGTCACAAGCAATAATACAGCATTTGGGCTGTATTTGTCAATTGGATATTTCTCCGATTTTTGGGTAAATGAAATTTTCACGACTGTTCGCATAACGAACTAGACTAACCGACGTAGGCTGGCCCTGAGTCCCAACGGGACGTTAGGGACTGGAACGACACTTGCGGACGCAAGGGGAGTGCCAGAAGCCTATGTGGCGAAGCCCAAGCGAGGGCTCGTCCCGAAGCGAAGCGGTTAGTCGCTGTTATACGACGGTTCCTAGTTTAATAATTTATTTTATTTCGAAAAATATTTTGGAATTGAGTTTGTTACGGCTAGTGGTTTTGCTTTTTTGGATTTGTTGCATTTTTCACACAAAAGTTGTAAATTTACAATATCATTGGATCCACCTTTTGAAATAGGGACTATGTGATCAACATTGAGTTTTATTTTTTTCGAATATAGGTTTCTATTGCAATCAGGGCATCTGCCTCCTTCCCGAATAATTAATGTTTCTTTTACCCATTTGGGCCAAGTTTTTCGAGGAACCCACTGAGATAGTTTTCCGTTAATATCTTCTCCTGGTAAACCGATGAACACAATTAAATCTGAAATCCATTTACATAGTTTTCTATCGTGAAAAATTCTCTCGCCAACTGATACTGAATAATATTCTTCAAGGCTTATTAAAGAATCATATAACTCATCTTTTAATACATCTAGTTTTTTTCTTATTATTCGAGATTTAAAGGACAAATAATCTTCGTATAATAATTCATAATCTTCTTTTCCAGAGTTATAAAGTCTATTTGAATAATTTATTATTTTCTCAAGATTTGCAATTTCTTCATGATCTATATTATGAAACTTTAAAAATTCAATGAATTCTTCCGAATACCATAAAAGATGTTGATTATCTTGGATAATTTCCTGATCTGTTTTATTTTCCTCTGAATGGTTGCATAAAATGTATTTGTTGTATGAATATTTTCCAATGCAATAAAGGGCGCCTTTTTTTACAGGATTCGAAAACATTTTCTTATCTCCGTGACGTCCTTTTAGTCCATCTTTTAAATAATAGTATATATCTAATCCGGATTTGTCAGGATCTTGGAGGTGCTGTATTGCAATAGAATATAATTTGAAACATATTGGGTCAAATATTTGTTTAGTTTTCATATTGTATTTAGGAACTGTCGTATAACGAACTAGCTAACCAACGTAGGCTGACCCTGAGCCTCCGTACGGAGGCGTTAGGGATTGGCACGAGGCTTGCGTAAGCAAGAGGAGTGACAAAAGCCTATGTGCCGAAGGCCGAGCGAGGGCGAAGTCCCGAAGTGAAGTGGTTAGCGGTAGTTAATTGCAGTTGGTTTTGTGTTGTATTTGCTAATAATACGAAGTGTTTGAAATCCCAGCGCACAAATTTTCTTTCTTATTCTTGGTCTTCAAAGCCCGACAATCATTTTTGAATCATGCAAACCGTGACGAAAAAATAATAGGAAATGTAGCGAAATAAATCTCTTAATTCTTATTCTTTTCTTTAAAACGCCTGAATCATTAACAAAGTAATAAAACCGATATAAAGATCTATTATTGAATTGAGCAAAGTTGGACTCTCACCTTTTAAGAAAAATTGCGCGCTGGTTTTTTTGAATAGAATTAACCAATTGCAATTAACGAACTAGTGGAGACGACGTTCCCCGACCCTGAGTCCCACCGGGACGTTAGGGACTGGTCACGTAGCTTGCGTATGCAAGCGAGTGCCAGAAGGGGAATGTGGCGCAGCCCAAGCGAGGCCTCGTGCCGAAGCGCAGCGTTTCCACGCTGTTATACGCAGTTTTAATATTTATAAGTAATAGATGCGAAAGTAGAACCGAAATATTCATTCTTAGCAGTATATTCAATATTTGATCTAATTAAAATCGTAGAAAAAGAATCACTAGTGATGATTTGACTTCTATTTTGAACAACTTTTGCAGATTGATCGGTAAAACCTAAAGATAATAGGATGGAGTCAGTGAATTCGTAACCAATTATAAGTTTTGTTTCCGTAGCATAGTATTTAGTGAATGGATTGTCTTTAATTTGGGCAAATTCAAAATTTCTAGCTGAAGTAACAATTGAGTGGTTAATATCGGTAAATCCATTTAGAATAGAATATCTGTAACCTGCTGAAATATAGAAGCCATAGAATCTTGGAGATTCAAGTAACACTCCTGCCGTTAATCCATTAAAATTTTGGGAAAAATTGTAGTTGTAAAATGCAAATCTACCGTCGCTTAAATCACTTTGTAGTCTCTGTATTCCAAGGTTAAAGATGATTCTATTTTCAATTAGATGATAATTCAACAATAAGTTTTGTTCTGATCTATAATACGTACCAAGATTTCCTTTGCTAATTTGATCTGTATAAGGATTTATTCTATCAAAAGAGGAATTGGTCTTTTTATACTCAAAAAAGTTTCCTTCAATACTAAACTTAGAATCAGCTATAAATCTAACAAATCCGAACGTGTTATATTGGATAGAAGGTATTTCATATGCAAATGATATCGGAAAAAAGCTGTTATACATATTGAATTCATTCGGTGCAGCATATCCGTTATTTCTTCTGATGTAAATGTGATTTGCTTTTCTTTCTTTGATATTATTTTCAACTTCTTCCGCATTAATACTGAGGCTTGAGATTGCTAATATAATTAGAGTTAATATTTTTCTTTTTTTCATAAGTTTTATTAAAATTGCGTATAACGAACTAGACTTACCGAAGTTCCCCGACCCTGAGTCCCGGACGGGACGTTAGGGACTGGCATGTAGCTTGCGAACGCAAGGCGAATGCCAGAAGGGGAATTTGCCGTAGGCCGAGCGAGGGCTAGTCCCGAAGCGTAGCGGTAAGGAGCTGTTAGTCGCAGTTGTCTCTTATTTGCAGTTTATTATATTTTAGAATATTCTCCGTTATTCTCTCTACAATTTTGTGACGAGTTTATTTCGTTCCATGTTGATAAGTAATAAATTGTCGACGATAACTTAGGTATATTGCATTTCGCAATGTAATTTTCGCATTTAGTCACAGAATCGGAGTTTTGAATATAAAGTTTGCATAAATTAGTATTTGAATTATAAGAACCAGAGTAAAATTCGATACATCTAGAATTATTATTATCAATACAAGCAATTGATAATTTTGTTTCATTTTCCTTTAAGAGAATATAAAAAGCAGCAGCTTCATTAAAAGAGATTAAGTTACAAGGTTCACAGGAGCCAATATCTGTTTTTAGGAAACTTAGGAGAAAACAAAATCCTATGGGGTAAATTACTATTTTTAAAGATCTAGATTTCAACCCAAATTCCTTTTAGATTTGAATTGCAGTCATTTATAGCATCATTTCGAGAGATAGAGTTGTTGTAGATTTTGTTAAAAGTGGAATTATCACCTTCAATTTTGCATTTGCCAATAGCATTATTATTTGAGCAAAGTTCATATCTGTAATCAGCACCATTAAATATGCAAAGATCTTTATTTATTTTATCATCTGAAATATTTTCTTTTTCGATACAATGAGTAGTGAATTTGCACGAAGAGTTATTTGCTCCCAAGGGAGCGGAAGAGGATAATAATATGATAAAAGAGAGGGGGACTCCATTCTTTGGGCAAGTTCCACATGGATTTCCACATGATAAATTTAATATAAAAATGAGAAAGGCAAGATTTATGAATTTTTTCATCTTTTATATTTTTTTGAGACAATTGCGACTAACGAACTAGCCTTAACGACGTAGGCTGACCCTGAGTCCCGGAACGGGACGTTAGGGACTGGAACGACACTTGCGAATGCAAGGGGAGTGCCAGAAGCCTATGTGTCGCAGACCGAGCGAGGCCTCGTGCCGAAGCGAAGCGTTAAGTCGCTGTTATGCGCTTTAAATGGGAGTAAAAATATTATTCATTTTTTGAATTTAAATATATTTCGAAATGCAATAATAGAAATAAAACATTCTACTCTACAGTAATTATTGAATTCTTTCCTTTTAGATTTCTCATATCGATATTTCCTTCTTCTAACCAGTTTTTATGATTCTCTCTAACTTTATGAAAACGGATTATTGGATTGTCGTACTTTGTAACATAAATTCTAAAAATGTAATCGGGGAAGTCGATAGACAATTTGTGTTTCCACATTTCGGAAATTAGTTTAGCTAAATTCCATGCATCTTTGAAATCTGGATGATTAGAATCCCAAAACGGTTCATCTTTTAAACCCGCACTATGACTGAATAAATCAAGAATATGAATATGGTTAATTAGACACTCTGCCTCAATAGGTTCATCTGGAATTTCCTTAATTCGAGAATATTCGCTTTTTAGAACTATCAATCCATTCTCTTCCAAGAGTTCAGGCCAAAAATATCCAGATACCATAGAATATATCACAGAAATAGGAAAGTTACCGACTGAATAAAATCCTTCAAAACCATTTGAAATTCGATTTTGAGCATTCAATAAAATTTCCTCGTAGTTCGGCTTAAACATTGCAGAGGTTGTCCTATCTATTTGTCCGGATAGCCGCTGGAAAGATATATATTCCGCTGGATTCTTAAAAGCGAGAGTATTGGTTTCACTATATCTAGAAAAAAATTCGAATAAAACTACAGCTTCATCTTCACTAATTTCTAATGAATATTTTTTCATTTTTTGCTCTTTAAGTTAACCTGATTCAAATTAATAGATTAGATCTGCCCATTTATTGCGCATAACGAACTAGCGGAGACGACGTTCCTCTTAGCTGAGCCTGCAGGGCAGGCGTTAGCGTCGGCGCGTCTTCTTGCGGAGCAAGAAGCGTGACGGAGAGGAATGTGCCGCAGGCCAAGCGAGGGCGAAGTCCCGAAGCGAAGCGTTTCCGCGCTGTTATCTGCTGTGCCCTATGCTAAGTTTGGCTTGCTGCCTGTTTTTTCTCACTAAGGAATTTAATAGTCCAAAATTGAGTCAAAGTTAAGCGACAAGTCTTGTAAATAGTTCTTCCGTAGGCGGATCCTTTCCAAATTTGATGTAAACAATATCCGGAACTTTGAATTCGTCAACTTCTTCTAACAGAATCATCCTTTGATTGCAGACAGGACAAGATTTGTGGAATTTATGATTCTCATCGAGAATCGAATCATCATTGATTTTTGATTCTGATTCTTCTTTACGCCACGTATGAAGAGTTGATTTACGAGATCATACTTAGATTTACTAGCAGAGCTGTAGAAACCAGAATAACGAATAGATTTAATGTTTTGTGGAATGATGTGTTTGATGTATCTATTTACAAATTCATGGTTAGAAAAGGAAAAAGATTTATCTTTATTATGAAGATTAATGGAACCATTGTCAAGAAAATACGACCTGATTAAGATTGAGAGCATTTCCTTTTATAGTTTTGGAAAGGTAGTCAATAATAGGATAAGGTGATTCGTATTTCTTAGAAACAAATATATTTTCTTTATGTATATTATCTATATTTATTCTGAAGTCATTTCCAAGTTCAGGATGTTTCTTATGTAAAAGAATTAATTCTTTCTTTAGAATTTGGTTATATATAGAATTGAAGTTATCAAGTTTGAAGAGGTCTATCAGTAAGAGAATTTGTCCTGTTTTTTGGATAGAGCAATAGAATTGAGAAGGATGTGTATATGAGGATGAAGCTGGTAAGCATCCCCATGAGTGTGTAGAACAGAAATGAATGCGGTAGTAGGGGTTAGGTCAAAAGAATACTTAATTAATTTGAGAATCGTATTAGATGAAGCTTACAAAAAGGATTTCTATAAATTCTTTATAATGGGAAAGAATATATGGATACAGAAAAGAAGGTAACTTAAAAACAAGATGATAATGTGGAGAATTAGAAACTTTTTCTTTTGTATTAGAATTCCATTCTCTTTTATTTTCTGATTGGCAAGTAGGACAAGATCTATTGTTACAAGAT
>NZ_AOGY02000085.1 GCF_000332455.1 Leptospira vanthielii serovar Holland str. Waz Holland = ATCC 700522
CGGTAATCATGGTAATGCTACCCAAATGGTCGGGATGGAAAAAATACATCCCCTCCACTCTGGCATTGCCTGTGGAAGTTCCCCGCCTCCACTACCACCTTGCCCTGGTTCATCGGCTACAGACTGTGTGTCTGCTGGGATTCCATTCCCAAGCCCCAGTAACCAAATCGGTGTTCCCGACGCTGCCTCTCCTCCACCCAGTAACAATGGAAAACACCCGGCTGTCGTGGTAAAAGAAAACACAACAACAAGAAGTGCTGTCCCATATCTTGGAATCTGCTTTTGGATTCTGTTTTTGAGACTTGGTAGGAGAGAGATTCCAAACAAGTCGAAGGTTTGGTTCTCTACATTGGCATCTTCTGTTTGATCCTTTGTCTGATACACCACCCAGAATAAAAATCCAAGTAGTGCCAACCAAGGAAGGGCTCTATGACCTTCGCGGATTTTCCCATCCACATAGACATTGGTATCTTCGAGGAAACTCACCAAGGCAAACCCCACCCTGTTTTTCCAATAGGTATCACAATCGATATTTACATCTTTACAAAATGGATTCACTAGCCAATCGTTCGATGCCATCTGGTTCAAAAAGATCGCATCCCCTCGGCTATACTGCGCCACCATATCTCCTTCGGCTCCGATTACATATAAGGGTTGGGCGAGTCCCGAACATGGGACGAATCATACAGCATATCTACCGTTTGGCGATCACTTTTCCCGTGTTCGTCGGGACCAGGCTACTCTGGGGTCCGCATTCGCTCCCGTCCTTCGGACCAAGCCCGTCGTATCCTTCTCGCTTTTGGGGGAAGATTTTGTATAAATCATCTATCACAAAAATTCCCTTGCAAAATGTTTTGATGGCTCGTGATACAAGCGCTCTTAGGAGAACAATGTTGCACGTAAGTAGCACTATAAGCAGTAGTAAATTCTGACAAGTTTTGCCCACAAGGTACGGAAAGTAGTGATTTGTAACAAAAATTTGCATCTTTCTTAGTCACGTAGTTTGGTCCAGCGAAGGACAAAATTTCAGAAGATTTTCCCGAAGCACCAACTAAAATTCCTAATAAAAATCCATCATCACTTCGGGAACTTTGAGTAACAGGGTCATTTGAACGACTAACTGAATATGCACGACCACATTCAGCCAGCTTTAGGTAGAAAAAGCTTTCTGCTTGATTTTTGAAATTTTCATAAGGAACCACATTAGGTCCGCCAATCCCATTGCATTCTAATATAAAAATGGAAATAATAGGCAGAAAGAAAAACTTTAAAACAAAATTTTTTACCATCAATATCCTCATTTGTCATTAATATTAATAAATTGATTCACTTTTCTATGCAAGAGACTATCCAGCCGGTCTTGCAAGAATTTATTTTTTTGACCAAATCAGAGTCTTTTCTTATTCTTTCGTATCTATGGTAATATTTAAATATATCAAAAGGATTATCTTTTATATTTGTTAAAATACTTCCTGCAATATTCGATGCAAAAGTTAATCCTACCTGAAATATTAATTCTGATCGAACAAAGCCAATCGCAAAATCCTCTGCATCAAATCGGTAATCTTTGTCTGTCAGGGTTTGCCCCGAAATATTTTTTATCAAAAGAGTTTTAATTTTCGATTCAAAATATTCCTTTGCATAATCCTTAAATCGTTCATCTCTATGACCAATTCCTTTCTCTGCTCCCTCGCGGGCAATATATTTCACATGCCTTCTGATTGAGAGTCGATCGGAAACCCACATAGTATTTCTAACTGCGGCTTTATTGATACCTGTGGAAATATTTTTACCTATTTTATTTATTCCTTGCCCTCCAAAATCCTTACCCATCGCATGTCCAATAATTCTATTAAACATATGTATGTGCTTATTATTCCCACTTGGATCGACAAAGGCTACCGGATTCCCTTCCACATACATCATTCGGTTCATCCCTTGCTCTTTATCAGGAAACACCTGACCATCGTTACTCACAAACCTGCCAAGGCTCGCATCATAATACCTTGCCTTGTAATAATACAACCCACTTTCCTGGTCCTCTTCTTGTCCCGTATATTTGAATTTAGTAATGTCTGGCCCATAAGAGTCCGTTCTAAATATCTCCCCATACGGTTTATACGTG
>NZ_AOGY02000084.1 GCF_000332455.1 Leptospira vanthielii serovar Holland str. Waz Holland = ATCC 700522
CCTCATATTTAGAAGCCTGCGATAAATGTTCTGCTTTTACCTTAGAAACATCTTGCGCCCAAACTGTTGTACCAAATAGGAATAGAATTCCTATCACCATTACTTTCATTTTATTCATTGTTTTCTCCTTTTACCACTACCACTTAGGAACAAGATAGGGGTTTTTCCAAGATTGAGCCCCCAAATCCAGAGGGGAAGCCCAATCTTCGTGACAGATTGCCCATTATAGGAAGCCAGCCGGCTTAAAGGCGACTATATTTGATCGATCATAAAAGGGTTCCAATTTCATTCCGTCAGGAAGTGTTTTTTGGAATATACTTATTTTTTCACGTACCCTACCTACGACCTCTCTGGAATTTTGTCCGAGTAACATAATAACGGTAGCCGCGACTACCTCTTTCCCTTTTTGGGTAGCAATTCCAAAACGAAGAGCAGGACCAACTTCTACTCTTGCAATTTGGCCTAATAGGAGAGGAATTCCATCGGCGGAGGTGCGAACGGCAACACGCTTGATTTCTTCAATTCCTTCGAACTGTCCTTCCCCACGAATGACAAGCTGTTCCGATCCTTTTTGAACATAACCACCTCCCGTATTAAAGTTCGCGGCTTTTAAATCATCAAGTATCTCAGAGACAGTGAGGTTATTTGCAACCAATCGTTTAGGATCAATTAAAATCTGATATTGCTTTAAAGTTCCACCTAATGTATTTATTTCGATTACACCTGGGATTGACTTCAATTTCTTGGATAAATCCCAATCCATATAACTTCTCAATTCGCTTGGAGAATGTTTGTCTGAAGTAAGTACAAATTCGTATATGTCGCCTAATGCAGTTGCAACGGGGGCTAATTCCGGGCTTCCATATTCAGGGGGAATTAGAGTGTCAACAATTTTCAAACGTTCGTTTACCAATTGTCTTGCAAACCAAACATCGGTTCCATCTTCAAAAATAACAGATACGGAACTAACACCCGCTCTAGAGATAGAACGAATTTCTTTAGCTCCTGGAATTCCATTGAGTTCAAGTTCGATGGGATATGTAATGAATTGTTCTACTTCAAACGGAGTAAGAGCCGGAGAAGAAGTAACCGCAGTAACCTGAACATTCGTTACATCGGGAACCGCATCAATAGGAAGTTTAAGCGCATTAATAAGACCAATTAAACAAAAAATAGCGGTAATAAGGAGGACTGTTCCTTTTCTGCGAATTGAGAAATCTACAAGTTTTTCGATCATAGTTTGATTTTCACAATAATTGTGACTTTTCAACAAGAGTATAAGTTAAGGTTTATATTGCTCGTATTTTTTAATAAAAATGGAATGAAAAAACTACGATTATGATTTTCTTAGCAATCATTAATTTTATGGAAGTAAACGTAGATTTTTAATTATTCAATTCATGCGACTAGGTAATCAAACAAGCTCGTGCCGTCTTTAATTGTTACATTCCAATTGCAGTAAATGCGGCTCTGTATGCTTCAGGCGGACATGTAGCATAAATACAAGTTGAACTTTTGCCATCTTCGGTAGTCTGCCAAACGCCTGAGGAAGTAATATCTTCGCAAGTGACTTTATACGAATTTGATTTTGCAGGACCAGACAATAATCCAGTGCAAGTACCGACAGAAATATCCGAATAACAGGTACATGATCCTTGAAACGCTTGAGTGTTCGTGCAATATATGCAATCGGAAGTTAAAGATGAACTTACAATTGCAAGGAAGATTTGATTTTTTTTATTTGTCTCTTCCTTCTTTTTTGTTTCATTTTCCATCAAACAAGAAAATAAAATTAGTAAAGATGTTACGATCAATAGCAATGAAAGCAGTTTTCTTTTGTTTGTTGTAGAAATGAGATTTATTTTATTTCTTTTCATGTGATTTACCTTTAATTGATAGCGGAAAAAGGAATAGTAAGTTTAAAAGTTGCATTAACTCCCTGATTCAAAGCATAATCCTTATACCGGCTCAGGTGGTCCACGTATGCTTTATTGAATAGATTCGTTATTGCAAAATCAAATGTAGCTGCATCAGGGCCATTACTTAAGGAAGGAAGTTCAAATCCAAAACCCATATCGTAAAGATTATAGCCGCCAGTTGTAGTTTCCAATTTATCCACTCTGTATTGAGAACTGATGAAACGACCACTTACGGAAAAATATGGCTTTTGCAAAGTAAACCATTCGTCTTTGGTAAATCTAAATCCTAACCTTGCCCGATTCGGAGTCATCCGAGGCAGTGCTTTTGTTTGCAAATCACTATAGATTAAGCTCGGATCAGTATCCTCTAAAGTTAAAAAAGCAGAAGGGTCTACTTTCTTATACACAGAACCTTTCAAAAGATCAACTCCGCCATTCATCGAAATATTTTTTGTTAACTCTGCTTGGATGGAAAATTCTCCACCGCTTAATACTGCTCTGTCTTGTCTGTATTGGTATTTGGGAAGACGAGAATCTTCATCAAATTTTCCCTGGCTTACTGAATAAATATAATCTTGTATTGTATTTTGAAAAAAAGTAACTTCGGCTTGGATTTTGGAAGACGCATAACGAAGGGAAGTGTCATAGTTTACTGACGTTTCAGGTTTTAATTGATTCTTTCCAGTTTCAAAACGACCTAAACCTTCATGAACTCCGTTAGAATATAACTCGAAAGGAGTTGGTGCTCTGAATCCTTTGCCTGCATTCAATGCAAGTGAGAATGGCTTGGAAAACCTCCAAACGGTTCCGACAGTTCCCGTAGATGCTGAAAAATTTTTTGTTTCCGCACTGACACCCAAATCGGCATTGGACTTGATATCCATACTTCTTTTGTCTGCTCTAAGACCGCCAGAAAAGGTAAAGTCACCTAGTTTGTATTCCTCCAGAAGAAAACCGCCTAGATTTATTAAAGAATATCCTGGAATCAAAGGCTCTGTTCCTATCGTCGCATTTCTCTGGTTCATTCCGGAAACTCCGACAGTTCCTTTCCACCCAAGAACAGGTTTATGATGAAATTTAATATCCAATGTGCCAGTGTCTAAAAATAAGTTCAAACCTTGTTCCTTACGATTTTTGTTCACCTGATATATGTTATATGATTTTGTGAAATCGTCCACATCGTCGCTTAAAAGAGTATTACGAATGGGAACATAAATGTTTTTATCAGGAATTTCCCTTCTATTATTCCTTTGGTATCCTGCATCTACCTCCAAATTTCCCAAAGAAAAAATGAAAAAGGAATGCAAATGATTTTTGTCATGAGTTACGGCTTGGTAAACTCTCCCTCCGGGATTTTCATTCGGATTATCATAAAGTTCTTGTTTGAATTCCCTTCGAAAACTATCTAAATAAATATTTCCCCAAGATCCATCCGTTCCGATAGAGACGCTTTTATTTGATTCCGTAAAACCGGTATTAGGAAGTGTTCCGTTTGGCGTTGTTATTCTACCTGCCTTTCTTTCGTTTGCATGAACTCTATAACCTATGTTCGAATTGTAATTGTATCCGTAGAGTGACAAATCTCCTGCATCTTGTTTGTTATTGGAAAATCCGTTATAGCTTACTGTTCCAGCCAAGGTAGGTGCTCCGTCTTTTCTGGTTGGAGCTTTGTTACGGATCACATTGACTACCCCACCAAGTGCATCAGAGCCATATAAAACGCTTCCTGGACCTTTCACTACTTCGACTCGATTGATTCCAAAAGCATCCAAGTCCACTGTATGATCATCACCAAACTGTTGTTCCTCTTGTTTTACTCCGTCGCTCATCACAAGAACTCTTTGTCCTGAAAGTCCACGGATTACAGGCTTTGCAGTTCCTGCTCCCGTGGTTAAAGTGGAGACACCAGGTGTGTTTTGTAATGTGGAAGCAATATTTTCACCTCTTTGCCTTTGCAACTGCCTTCCCTCTATTACTGTAGTTGGTTGAGGAGAATTCAAAAAATCGGCTAAATTTGACTTTGCAGTAACGTTAATGGATTCGAATTCCAAATTGGTCGGCAGTAATATTATAATAATTGTTTCATCTTTATCTTTTAGTTCTATAGTTTTGGTTTCAGGTTGGAATCCACCTGCCGAAATAAATAAAGTGTATGTGCCTGGTGGCAAATGTTGATATTCAAAATTACCTTGTTTATCTACAGAAGAGGTTTGGTTTATCTCCTGTAAAAACAGTTTTGCGTTTCCGATAGGTTGCCCATTCAAAGATTGGACATTACCTTTTATGTTGACATCCAAAGCATAAATGGAAGTGCCCAGAAAGAAAAAGAAAACTAATAATGATTTTTGGGCAAAGCCGAAGCTTCTCTTTATAAGCGAAATTTTTTCCCGAGATAAGAACTGATTCATGCAAATTACCGACTTTCTGTAGACAAGTAATCGCAACTACGTTGCAAATGCAACATAGTTTTATTTGTGGAATGAAAAAAGTAATCTACCGATCCGAGCGTTTTGCAAAAAAAAAAGAAATGTTATGATTGTGGCAAAAATCGTAAGTAGACCGCCGTATAGAAATTCTTTCCCTGGAAAAGCTATTCCAACTGCGCCTGCAATAGGGTAGGTGATTGCCCACCAGAGATGAGAAAACGCAAAATGAGCACCAAAGACTTTCCCTTGGTCTTCATAGGAAATATTTTCTCCGATCAATGTTTCGGAGGGCATCTCTGCAAGACTTTGACCGAGTCCTGCGAAAAGCCAAAGCACCATCAAAATTGTGTAGGAAACAAAATTAGTAAACGTAATGGCTAAACTCAATGCTATTACACCTAATATCAGTGATACTGCTCGTGTTTTTGACTTGTCCAAACTTCCCGCTAAAAAAGCAGCAATGGCGGCACCAATTCCAAAAGCAGCCATAACCCACCCGTAATGTTTGTCATCTAATTGTAGCCCTGTTTTGATGTGATTGATTGTATTTACCAAAATCATTGCACCTGCAATTGCAGAAACGAACTCAATGCTTAATGCAAAACGAAGTGTATTGTTACTAAATAAAAGGCGAATCCCTTTCCAAATATTGTTCCAAGTGTTTCCTGATTGTCGTACCATTTTTCTTTGAGCCACGTTTTGCAATTCCTTTGCCGGAATTGTTAAGATGAAAAATGCAGCCAGAACAAACGAAAAACCATCTATCCAAAATATCTCCTTTATTCCAAACCACACGGCAGAAATACCTGCGAGAGCAGGGCTAAATATAGTCGCCTTTAAGCCTATTGGATTCCCATAATAGGCAATCTGTCCCGCATAACGGGAACCATTTCTGGATATAGGGATTTGGTTATAGAAAAACTCTTAGGAAGTTCCTATGTGGTAAATTCAAACAGTGATACGTATTTTTATTTATTGCTTTGCCTGAATCTCCCCCACTCCACAACCTAAAAAGCCTCACTTGTTAGGTGAGGCTTTTCTCTTTACTTCAACCAGCGAACTGGCATTTGATTGTTTCTTTTGGACCCTGAGTTTATCGAAGGACATTTACAAAATACAACACAGAAACAGTCTGGGAGACAGTTTCTAGACGACGAAGGTTGAAAACCGAGGAGTGCTTTCGGAAGGAAAGCCATTGCCTACAAATAAAAAAACCTCACTAGTTTTGTGAGGTTTAATCATTCTTTTACAAAATACAACGTAGCGTGACAACAAATCTAACGAAAGGTAATTGGTTTCCTTTATAAAAGGAGGTGATCCAGCCGCACCTTCCGATACGGCTACCTTGTTACGACTTCACCCTCTTCACGAGTTTCACCTTAGAAGTGCCTCCCCTTGCGGTTAAGGACAACCTCTTCGGGTATACGTGGCGT
>NZ_AOGY02000083.1 GCF_000332455.1 Leptospira vanthielii serovar Holland str. Waz Holland = ATCC 700522
TCTAATGGTGCAGAAGGTAGGAACATATATTAAAACAATCATTCCGAAGCTATGGTTATATTTCTCCCCGTTATAGTGATCTCTATCTAACGGAAATTAGTCTTCTTGGGAATTTGAGATTTGCACCCGAACTAAAGTCGATTCTCTTGGGTGGTGAAGAAAAGACTTTGTGGGGTAAAGTGAGAGCTTCTATTAGCAACCAAAAACTAACACATAACGTCAAAAACTACCTTTACAAGCCTCTAACCTTAGAAGAACGGAAACAACATAAACAAAGGAAACTAGTGAATCAATACAAGGAGGAAGATGTTCTTAAATATAACAAAACGTATAGGTCGGCAATTCTTCATAATGACTACTATTGGAACAATTTTTACGAAAAGGAGCGAATGCGTAATGAGATAGAATACAATCACAGGGCTTTCCGAATCTATTCTATCATATCTACAAGAAAATGGTGTGATGCGGACTCTATAGCCAACCACCTAAAACTAAACAAACGAGAGGTTATTTTCATTATTCGCAAATGGAAAGAATGCGGAATAGCCGAAATCATTGAACGAACCGAACGATACAGGTCGGTTTTCAAATTCAAGATTAAGAATGTAAAACTGTATTATCTAACATATTCAAACTTTAAGGAGAAAAAATAGAATGGAAGAATATAAACCAAAATCTAAGGAAATCTGGGAATTGTTTAAAAAACAAAAATTTAGATGCTGTATTTCTAACAGAAGATTCACAAAACTAAACGTAGATTTAGGGTTAAAAATACCTTTGGAAAAAGGTGGGAAACCTGAATTCGATAATCTATGTCTATTTGATAAAGCGTTTTCAGGATTAAAAAAATACTATACCATAGAAGAAATCAGGGAAATTTTTTCGGAGGTTGTAAATCATGAACAAGGATGATCCATACTACATTGACCCGTTCACGATAAAGGCTCTTATCAATAACCTACAATCTAGAATCATAACTCATAAACAGGAATTGCAATTTAGACGGGAACCTATCTGGAGAGAAGTTGTCTATTCCCTTTGCAGAAAGAATTTCTACGCTGAAGAACGAACTAGAAAAACTTATGAAGAGAAACGAAAACAAGCGAACGAATACCAAAAGAATTCCGAGGCGGGTCAATGGTCTAGGGTTGCCGATCAATTATCCCGAAAGAAGCTGATAAATTGGGAACAGGAAGATTTAAGGATTCTTCAAAACTTTGGATCTGGTAAAGATTCAAAAAATCCCAAACCGACGAGCCTAGAAGTTAATTCCGAGGATTACAAAGATTGGTCGATAGTTTGCCGTTACTTGGCTAAGAAGAAAATCACTTAAAAAGATCCTTCTATTCTATCAAAAAAAGGTTGTTCACTGAACGCCTCTTTCAAATTAAGGTCAAAACAACTTAGGAGAATTAGAAATGGAAAAATTAAGAAATACAATATCGGAATTAAATGTCAATCATTCAGGACGTAAGGTTTGCATTTCGTTTAACTTAAAAGACGGAAAGACTTTGAATCTTAGCGAATTTGTAGACCACAATATCGCATCATGGTTACACAATAGCTTACTACAAACACATACGAAAGATGAAGATGTATTAAATTATTCGATTATTTTTGTGTAGCTTCCCAGAATTACGAATATGTCTCTGTTATGTCGCTAGGATTTGTATGGAAAGGCACATCGGTAACACTTTAGATCACTCACATGGGTTACACTTTTACTAGTCAATTCTATACAATAGCCTCTGGTATTTCAACACTTTACTCGTATACAAATCCAAAATTCCAAGAATTGCATCCGCAAAGTAAAGACGACAATGCCGATCAGATATCTCTTCAAAGCCAACTACCTCTCCAATGAAAGGATTCCCAAAGAACACTCGATGGGGCCCGTACTGCGCAAAACCACTTTCATGGACTTTATCGGTAACAATATGTGTGGGATAAGCTACCTCTAGAATCTTTTTTGGGAATGTCCTTTTCGAAGATTTATAAACTTTTGCAGGTGTCAGAAAACCCAAAGCTTCATGTGGTCTTACCTTATTAAATTCTTCACGGAATGAATCAAAGGCGGTCTGTTGTGCATCCAAACTAGATCTTGGAGGTAATGCAGTTTCTTCTTTGAGTGTTCTGTGCATTCTCTCATGACGACCGTTCTGAGATGGTTTCCCTGGTTCAATGCGTTCCGGTCGGATCCCTAATTTCAACCACCATATAGAAAGACTAGTTAAGCCGCCAATGGCCTTACTTGCAAAAGGTGATCCATTATCTGATTTGAACGCCAGTATAGTCCATATTCTTTAAAAACCCTTTCAAATACCGCTTTTGTTTGCTCTGCATTCGTTTTATTCAGGATTTCACATGCTAGAAGGTAGCGACTATATGCATCTGTAATTGTTAGTGGATCGCAGCGATTGCCATTTCCTACTGTAAAATGGCCTTTAAAATCAACACACCATACATCATTGGGAGCGACTACATTGGAAAAAGGAAATAGAGACTGTGGAACTCTTGGTCTTTTTTTCTTAGGTTGACTAGGCCTTTTTTTGCGAAGAATGTTTCCAATTGTAGTTTCACTTGGAATCTGTTTCATGCGATGCCACGTACCTTTGAGTATGGGACGGAGTTTTTTGGGACCCCAAGATGGATGGTCTTCACGTAAAGATACAATTAGGTGAACGATTTTCTCAGGAGTTTCATTGGACTGAGTGATTCTTTTTCTAGATTTATCTTTGAGCCACGTAGATACCTTCCGACTCATAATTCTTTAGATATTTATAGCCAGTCTTTCTCGATATATTAAAGTCTCGGCAAAGATCGGCAAAACACCACTGACCACTTTTAACAGCTGCTATGAACTTGATTCTTTCTTCTATCACTTTGGTTTCCTTCCAAGGCATCGGATTGTCCTCCGATACACAATGTAGGTGTTACCCATGTGAGTTGTCTCTTTTGTTACCTATCTGACCTCCTCATACCCCTGACTAAAGGCAAAAACTACAACCAAATACGAATGATAAACGAATAGCTTATAAGTACAAGGAAGAATAGGAAAACTAGCTAAACGATTAAGAGCCTGATACAGCCTAACTATACGAGTAACAAAAAACCTATAAGAAAAATCAAAAGAATCGCAATGCAATACGCACGTATAAGTAATAGCAATTACTCGCGAAACATAAAGCGTTCGTTAATTGCAATTGGTTAATTCTCTTCAAAAAAACCAGCGCGCAATTTTTCTCAAAAGGTGAGGGTCCAACTTTGCTCAATTCGATAATAGATCTTTATATCGGTTTTATTACTTTGTTAAAGATTCGAGCGCTTTAAAGAAAAGAATAAGAATTAAGAGATTTATTTCGCTACATTTCCTATTATTTTTTGGTCACGGTTTTGCATGATTCAAAAATGATTGTCGGGCTTTGAAGACCAAGAATAAGAAAGAAAATTTGCGCCTGGGATTTCAAACACTTCGTATTATTAGCAAATACAACAAAAACCAACTGCAATTAACTACCGCTAACCACTTCACTTCGGGACTTCGCCCTCGCTTGGCCTTCGGCACATAGGCTTTTGTCACTCCTCTTGCTTACGCAAGCCTCGTGCCAATCCCTAACGCCTCCTCCAGAGGCTCAGGGCCAGCCTACGTTGGTTAGCTAGTTCGTTATGCGAACATTGCGGGGAAGAGTCGACGCCACGTATGGCGTTTTACAAGAAAATCCCAGAAATAAACAATTTGACAAATATACAAATCTTGTATATGCTGGGAAATTATGAATCAGACTGTTAACATCTCATTCGAAAAAGCTCTTTTAAAAGAAATTGATAAAATTGCAAAAAGAGAACACAGGTCCAGATCCGAACTGATTCGTGAAGCTGCAAGGGCTTATATTGAGAAAAAATCTAAGTGGCAAGCTATCTTCGACTTTACTTCCAAGACTATCGAAAAAGCAAATCTTAACGATGATGACATTTTTGATGAAATTAAAGCAGTTAGAAGAAGTAAAAAGCTTCTTAATGTTAAAAGTTCTTTTAGATACTAACATTTATATTTCTGCTATCTTATTCAATGGTAAACCTAGATTGGTTTTCCAAGATTTAATCGATGATATTTTCATTGGATATATCTCTAATGAAATTCTGGACGAATTGGAAGAAACTTTAGCTAAACCTAAGTTCAAACTACCTAATGACTTCATACAATTTACAATTGCGGAAATCAGAAGTGCTACCACAATAATTAAAAACAAGCCTCTTAAAGACTATATGAATTTGAGAGATCGAGACGATTTCCATATTCGTGAAACTGCG
>NZ_AOGY02000082.1 GCF_000332455.1 Leptospira vanthielii serovar Holland str. Waz Holland = ATCC 700522
AAGTCGAAAGGTCAACAAAAGTGAGCGCAAATTTTCTCTTATTTCTTAGAAAGCATAAATAACAAACTGCATTTAAATGGAGAGAAAGGCTTAAATTGTTCTCTTCCAAAGCTTAAATCGACAACAGCTTCTTAAAAAAATTTGCGCGTTTTCTTCTTTTGATCAACTAATTGCAATTAACGAACTAGACTTACCGAAGTTCCCCGCCCCTGAGTCCCAACGGGACGTTAGGGACTGGCATGTAGCTTGCGAACGCAAGGCGAATGCCAGAAGGGGAATTTGCCGCAGGCCGAGCGAGGGCTTGTCCCGAAGCGTAGCGGTAAGTCGCTGTTATGCGCCGTTCTTATTTATCAAATTATTAATTAGTTATCACATTTTTTTGCTTTTTTGAAGGCCTTAATATTTAAATAAGTATATGGTTCATTCCATTGGCATCTCGTTTTGACTTTCCCGGTTTTTTCAAATGTAATTTCAATTTTGTTCGGAAATTTTGTTAATTCATTGATAAAAATCGATTTTGATTTAGTATCAAAAAGATTTTCGAAAATTTGGTATTTTTTGATATCAGAGCAATTTAAAATGAAATTGTCTCCTTCAATATCAATTTGCGTAGGTAAACAAGCGATAGGAACCATACCAGTTTCACCATCGGCGCAAATAACTACTTTATCACTTATATACAAATCTGATGCCCAGCCTGAAGCACACGAATTTTCGAAAGATTTGTAATCGCCAATTAACTTACTAGGAATAGGAATTTGTACATCGTTTGATTTCTTATTTGAATTATCTTCTTTGTTCAGAAATCCACCAAATACCCATCCTTCATTTTCTTTATATTTTATTTTTGTCCACTTACCATTTGTATTTGAGATATTGATTGTTTCTCCATGTTCTTCTATCGAAATAACTTTTGATTTATCTGGTATATTTAGTATAGTTTTTGAATTTGTAGAAGGTTCAATTCGCATCCGTAAGCCACCTTTTGCATTGACAAAAAATACATTTTGATCATTTCCAAAATTTTGAGAAATATCCTGACTTTGATAAAAGGAAAAGTTTGTGAAGCAAAGAATAATGATCGTAAAAATCGATTTAACTATTTTCATTGAATACTCCGTGATATATTATCGAAATACATTTTATATTTCATATTTGATAATTAGTCAATGCTTATAAATAAATTGATAGGTAATGAATCTAACAAATAAAATAAAAAAATTAATTCAAGTTCTTGCTTTGATTTTTCGTAGGAAAACATTTTGAGAATGGCGCATAACGAACCAGGCTAAACGACGTTCCTCGGAGCTGAGCCTCCGGAGGAGGCGTTAGCGTCGGCACATCTCCTTGCGTTGCAAGGAGTGTGACGGAGAGGAATGTGCCGAAGGCCAAGCGAGGGCGTCAGACCCGAAGCGCAGTGTTTAGCCGATGTTATGCGTAGTGCCATATTTTTTAGAAAAACTTTACCAAATCAACAATTTCTTTGTTTGATTTTAATAGAAATGAGCTAACTATCGGAAAATCGAAATTCGATTTTTTTAATGTAAACTTTATTTTATTGTTATCGTAAAAAATATCATTTTTGAAAAAAGAAAAACCGGCATTTTTTAATTTTTCACTAATTGTATCTGACTGATTTTCATTTACTTCGAAACTAAGAATTTCCCATTTTGCTTCTTTAGAAGTTTCGATAAATTTTTCTTCTAAAAATCTATTTAAGTATTGTATATAAAAGACTTGGAAAAAATTGAATAATTCATTAATCATCAGAATTTTGGTAATCGGAATATTGTTTCCATCTTTATCTTTTACATTTTGAATAATAATATCAGATATTTTTAGGTTAGAATTTGTTAAACCTGACAATATTTTATCTATAGTTAGGTCAGATTTCAATGCAAATCCAGAGAACCAAATTGTCGATCCCTTGTATTTTTCTGGCATTTTTGGATTCTCATAGTTTACCAATTCTAAAATAGAGTTTTTACAGGCAAACATACAACTTGAGAAAACACCGTAATTTGTTATCGGATATATAATTGGAAAGTCAAAACGATCTTTCAATCTTTTAAAATCCAATTCTAAATTTTGAGTATAAATGAGAAAATGATCAAATGTTGGTTTTATTTCCATGTCAGCTATTAATAATTTAAAGGTTTATGGCATTACGCATAACGAACTAGGCTAACCGACGTAGGCTGGCCCTGAGTCCCTGTAGGGGACGTTAGGGATTGGCACGACGCTTGCGTAAGCAAGAGGAGTGACAAAAGCCTATGTGTCGGAGACCGAACGAGGGCGCAAGTCCCGAAGTGAAGCTGTTAGTCGCTGTTAGTCGCAGTAAGTAATTGCTACTATTTTTAAAATGTATATTCATTTGCCATCTCTGTAGATAATAATAGGTTAAGTAATTCATTTAAACAGGATAAGTATTTTTTTAAATCCGATTCGTTAATTTGGATTTTAGTATTTATTTCGTTCTGGATGTTTAAAGTATCTTTATATTTTTGATCTACAATGCCTCTTTTATGAACAACGAGATGACGTGTTTGATTTAAACTTTTAAATTCTAATAAAGAAGGAAATTGTTTGTAATTAATAATTAGTTTTTCGCAAATATTTTCAATTAGTTTGAAATTACTAAAATCCAAATCTTTTAAGAGAACATAACCCATTTTTTCTCTTAAATCAAATCCTAATTGAGAAATTTCATCAAAAGTGATGTTTCTAATTCTTTTTCTAAAATATTCTGAATCATCCAATTTAGATAATGATTTATCCGGGTTAAGGTTTATAATGAATATAAAGTAATCTTTTATAAAAACTTCAATAGCACTCCATAAATTTACAATAAATAATAAATTTGTTTCATTAATATAGTCTAGAGGGGATACTTCTTTTTTTGATATGAAATTTATAGCCTTGATTAACTCTTTATATGAATTTACTTTTAGAAGTTCCCAGTTATCAACTAAAAATGCATCGGTTATTTTTTCGAAATCAATTGCTCGATCGCTGAAGATTGCTTTCCGAAAACTATCTTTTTGAATTTCTGTTTTAACTGCTGTGTAGGTTGAAATCAGAAAAAGACTCTGAATTGAAAATAATGCAGATTTTATATTATATCTAAAGGTCTCTGCAATTGATTTTAATTTTTCATTTTTTACATTTTCAGCAGATAAATTTTTTAGGTATAAAGTATAATCAAATTCTTTAAAAATATGTTCTAGTAGTTTTTTTTCTTCAATTTCATTCATTTTGAATAATTTTTACTTATTGCGACTAACGAACTAGACTTAACGACGTTCCTCGACCCTGAGTCCCGAAGGGACGTTAGGGACTGGCACGTAGCTTGCGTATGCAAGCGAGTGACAGAAGAGGAATGTGTCGCAGACCGAGCGAGGGCGTGTCCCGAAGCGAAGCGTTAAGTCGCTGTTATACGAAGGTTCGCATTTACTTCCAATTATATATTCCGATATTTAAACCGTCTTTTTTAGCTGCAGTTGCTAGATTATCGTCTGCACTAAGAAAGAAAGTTTCTTCTTCTAATTCTCTGAATAGAAGAATCGCAGAAACGAGGTGAATAGCATCGAAACCTCTAAGTAAATATTTTGAATGAATTCTATCTAATTCAGAATTTATTGAATGATCTACGTTAATTTTGACAAGTTGATCCCAATCAGATTTAAATTGTTTTATAATAGATTCTTTTATTTTTTCAGAGAACTTATCAATTTTTTGTTTTTTATTAATTGTTCCTAGAATTTCTGAATAGCCAACTTGTGATATTGCGAGATATCGGTTATCCTTCCATATTTTTAATACAGTATCAGAAGCAAATTCATCAAAGTATTTCTTTACAAGAACGCTTGAATCTAAATAATAAAACATTAACGATCGTTAAGTAATATATCAGATGCAGTCATTTTTGACTTTGTTTTAAGCGGAGTAGTCGATTTACTCTGCTTATCCTTACTTGGAAGTTGTATCATACCTTTCTCAGCTAAAAGATACATTTTCTCAATTGTAGATTTTTGTTTGATTGGCTCTTTTATTAGTCTAGCAATTGGTTTTCCGTGATCAGTAACGATTACTTCGTCTCCAAGCCTGGCTTTATCAAGATATTCGCTAAGTTTTGCTTTTAGATCTCTTACTCCGACATAAATCATTCTTTTAACTCCGAAATTGTGGTTACAATTGTAGGATAATGGTTACTTTCAGAGAAATCAAGACGAAAAAATGCCAAATTTATGCTTTTCTTCGTTTCCATAGAAGTTATGCGAACTTTCACATAACGAACTAATAACCGCCCCTCTCACCCTATCTCAATCACAAGCAAATCCAGGTTTGAAGAAGCTTTGGCAGGATAAGGTCACTGGAATTTTATCGGCATCTCTCAAGTTGATTGCTGTAAGAAGGA
>NZ_AOGY02000081.1 GCF_000332455.1 Leptospira vanthielii serovar Holland str. Waz Holland = ATCC 700522
ACGCCACGTATAAAAGCCAGTAACGGAAAAAATCGGATTAGTTTTGGTCAGTTGAAGATACTCATTACAGGGATCCAATCCATCCAAGCAAGTTCTGAATTGGACCGGTTGTATGTGAAAGAAAATCTTTTTGATACAAGGCCTGACTACGGATGGTCCTCCAAAAAGAAAGAAGAACCGGAAGAGGAATATTTGATTTTGGATATGGGTTCAGTGAACCGCATTGAAGAAATGCGAATGCTCACAAAAAATGATCCAATCACAAATTTCCCGGAACGTTTTGTTACTTATTATAGCGAAGACGATATTACTTGGCACCAACTACATGAAGAGAATTCTTTTATCCGAGCCAGGTACTTGGTATAAATGGAGATTCTCTGCTGTAAATTTAAGGTATTTGAAATTGGTTTTCTTTCAGGAGAAACAACCAAACAAAAAAGACTACATTACAGAAGTCATAGAACTTGAGTTATACTCGAGTCCAGATAAAAAAGATTATGGTGGCCCAACAAGAGAACCCCTCCCCTATGCCTCAGTTCTTAGGTCAGGGATCATTCGCCTTGCTGTGGATGGAGAAGTCAAAGAAGGAGTTGTCGTTCAGGCAAATGACAGGCGCCTTCGAGATGCGACTACGGAATACCGTGGGATTGTGGAACTCGCATCTGACGGGGAAGAAAAACCTGGGGTTGCTGTACAAGGAAATGATAAACGCCTAAAAATCGCCACCGAACTAGGTCATGGTCTTGTTCGATTGTCAAGAAGTGGAGAAGCAAGACCTGGACTTGTAGTTCAATCAGATGATGAGCGTTTGCGAAGTGCCTCCACCGACCATCCAGGAATCGTTGAGCTTGCGTTAGACGGAGAAACTCGTCCTGGTGTGGTTGTTCAAGCCAATGATTCTCGTCTTCGTGTTGCCACAAAAAAATCCATTGGTCTTATACAACTGGCGGATGCAGGAGAAGTTGCCGTTGATAAAGTGGTTACTGGAGATGACCCAAGACTCAGGGATGCTACCAATACTGCAAAAGGGATTGTACAATTGGCATCAAACGGTGGAGAAGAACCAAACACTGTTGTCCAAGGCAATGATAAACGTTTGAAACATGCCAGTACAGAATTACATGGGATTGTTCAATTAGCGCACTCAGGTGAAACGAAACCCGGTACTGTTGTGCAAGGAAACGATAAACGATTGGCGAAGGCTGGGTTTCAGGATGCCGGTATTGTTTTACTCGCAAACCACGGTGAAGCTGTTCCTGGTAAGGTGGTTCTTGCGGATGATCCTAGATTGTCTGACAAAAGAGATCCAAAGCCACATACCCATCCTTATGCAGAAAAAGAACATGATTTTAATTCACATACAGGACTTTTGAAAATCACAGGAGAGGCGGAAGCTTCTTCTAAAGGATTTGTACCTCCGCAAGCAAACGATGCAGTGATCTACGGAAAAAATACGAAAGTGGGGACAGGTGTTGTGGGTGTATCCTCCGGCACGGGTGTTTCTGGGTTTGGGGATTCTGTTGGTGTGTATGGAGTTTCCAAAGGAAAGTTTTCCAAACAGTCGGCAGGAATTTTAGGTGCCGGTACGACGGCGCCGGGTGGTCGGTTTTTATCTCAGTCTGATTTTGCGCTCGTAGTGGATGGGAAAGGAATTCCTGAGATGGAGCTTTCTGGATCCGGCAAAGCAATTTATGCAAATGGAGAATCTCTGTTTGAAGGAAATCTTCGCATTACAAAAGAAGGTGGTGAGGAGTGTATTGCTCGTTACTTCCGCTTGGATGGAAAGGATGTTGTGACTGCGGGGGACCTACTTGTGGCAACGGAAGAACCAGGAGTTCTTGGAAGGTCCAAACACCCCTACTCCACAAATGTCATAGGAGTTTGTGTCACAAATGCTCATGTGGTTTTTGGAAAACAAGAAAAGGCTGTGGAGTATGTTCTTGTGGCACTTCTTGGAATTACTAAAATGCATGTGGACGCATCACAAGTACCGATTTATCCGGGAGATCTTTTGGTTTCTGGATTATCGTCTGGTCATGCTGTAAAAGCAGACCCCACAAAATTAAAACCGGGAATGCTTGTGGCAAAAGCAATTGAAGCCTGCAAACGAGACAAAGGAAATATCCTTTGTTTATTAACTTTCTCCTAAAAACAAAGGTAACGGGGTGGGTTTTTTGATAAAACCTGCCTCGATGGCCCGTTTCAAAAGATATTCCACTGCCTCGTGTCCTTCTTTCCCTAAATTTTTTGTAAATTCATTCACATACAAATTGATGTGAGATTTGATTACTGCATCTTCTTTGTTTTGCGAATTGGTCCGAATATAATCCATCATTTCTTTTGGTTCCGCATAGGCGGCACTCAGACTTTGTCTCAGATTGGTTTGGAATTTTAGTGCCTCATCTTTAGGTATATCGCGGCGGATGGCAATGGCACCTAAAGGAATGGGATAACCCGTAGATTCCTCCCACCATTCTCCAAGATCCACTACCTTTTCCATTCCCCGTCCTTTATAGGTAAATCGTTCTTCGTGGATGATCACCCCAAGGCTATCTTCTTCACTCATCACTTTCGGAATGATTTCATCATAACGGAGTGCGCTTGGGTTATGTTTTCCATTAGTATATAAGGACAAAAGAAGGTTTGCTGTTGTTAACATCCCTGGGATATAGAGTTTTTTGTAATTCGTAAGATCCGTTTTGGAATTTTTCTTTCTAATAAGTAAGGGACCACAACCTCTCCCGAGCGCGGAACCGGTTTCGAGTAAAATGTATTTGTCGATGATCTGGAAATAGGCAGCAAACGAAAGTTTTGTGACAGGAAATTTTCCTTGGAAGGCAAATTCGTTTAAGTTCTCTACATCGTATAATTCTTCTTTGACCGGGTAACTTGCGTTACGGATTAGGTGATAGAATAGAAAGGTATCATTGGGGCATGGGGAGTAAGCAAGAGATATCATAGATTTAAGAAAAACTCCTTTGTGGGTGTGATCCAGAGGATCCGAATGATTAAAAATACAAACAGGGTAATGGAGATGCCAAGAAATAGGCGCAAAAAAGGCCTTTTTAGTGCCCCTTCCAATAATAAGGAAAAAGGTAAAATGAGTGTGAACATTCGACTTAAGTTATCAAAAGACCTCCAATAACCCTGTTCTGCAATCAGGATTACAAAGAGACTTCCGAAGATCGGGAAAAGTAGATCAATATTTCTGGAAAAGGATTCTTTGAGCGATTGGATGCTGACAACAGACAGAGCAATTAAAGAGATAAAAAAAAGAATTTTTGGGAATTCTTTCAGTTTGAATTGGAAAGATCCACCTTCTTGGAAACTTTTAAAAAATCCAAATAGAGGAAGGTCTGTCATATCACGAAATCCAAGGGGATTTGTTCCCAGGTGGTTTGGAGGATGGATTAAGCCATATCCCACCAAACAAAGAAAAGCGATTCCAGGGAGGGAGTAAAGAACCATTTTTCTCCATCTTTTTCCGAAGAGTGCTTTGAAAACAATGGGCACAAGAAATAAAACTCCTAACTCACGAGTGATTACCATAAGTAGGAAAAAGAAAACAGCGAGAAGGTCTTTTTTGTTTTTAAAGAAATAGAAGGCGATGATTCCAAAGCTGACAAAAAGAGAGTCGGCAACGAGAAGTAGGTTTGCATTTAGTGAGAAAGGAGAAAATAAATAAAAGACAACAAACCATTTTTTTCTTTCTGGAAGTAGAGAATACAAACAAAAAACCGATACGGAAAATGTCAAAAATAGAAAAAGGAGAGTGACCAGGGGATAATGAGAGAACCCAACTACCTTTGAGACTGCGCCAACAAATAGAGAAAGCCCCATTCTATGAAAACGAAAGTGGTAAGAATCAACTATAAGGTCCCAATCACCACCAACAAACAGATCTTTTGCGAGAAAATAGAAAAATTGTCCATCGTAACCACCTGATGTATAGATTACAAAATTTGAATCGACAAGGTTTGGATTGATTTCGTAGAACCCTTCCCAAATCCCGATGAGTGCCGAAAGGGAGTGTTCATAGGGAGCTGTTTTGCAGTAGATAAGTCCCCCTACCCCTAAAAGGAAAAAAAACAATAAAAACCAAAGTTGGTGCCGCTTCACACTTCCATTTTGCAAAATTTAACAGATTCGAAAAGGAATTTCTCTGGAATTTTACGAAGATTCTGACAGTTTGTATCCAAAGTTGGGGCAAATGAAAGAAGTTCTCGTTACAATCCAAAGTGTGTATCAATATTTAGAAAAACTTGGCCCCAAAAAATCCTTTCAGATTTTGAAGAATCTTGGTTATGAAAAATTACTTTCGTTAACCGGAAAGGTTCCTAAAGAAAGACTTATTGTTCTCACTCAGAAGTTAAGTGAAGATACTGTAGTTGAACTAGTAAAACAAATCCCGGAAAAAATCCTCGTGGAGATGATTCGGGAGAATGATGACGATGATTTGGTTTATTTTATCCACTCTCTTCCAATGGCAGATTTAGCCCTTGTTTCACGGAGCATACCTCCGCATGATGTGGGTTTACTTGCAAAAACTTTGGGTAAAGAAACTAGTGTGGAAATTCTTAAAACTTTAGGAATTGAAAAATCCATTGCTCTTCTCAAAGAGATTCCAATGAAAGACTTCCTTTGGTTGGTGGATGAAATTCATGTGGGACCAGTCATCCAACTTGTGAGTGAACTTTCTGTTGCAGATTGTAAAAAGTGGATCAAACAACGGGGCCTTGCGGAACTTCCGATACTCGTAAAATTTTTTGGAGTCACAAATGCTCTTGTAATTTTTAAAAAAATGGGTATGAACCAAGCTTTAGAAATGATGCAACTGTTAGGAACTCGAGAGATGTTGGAATTATCGCTTCTTTTGTCGGGAATGCATTTAGAAGAAAAGAATATGCCGGGTTTGGCTGTGCTTAAGCCAAACGAATTAGGTTCAAAAAATAAAACAAAACCGGTAGCGAAGAAAAAACAAATTCCGAAGAAGAAAAAAACATCTAAACGCTAATATTAACTTTGGGGAAGTAAAGGGTAAATCTGCTTCCTTCTCCCATGGAGCTTTCTACAAAGATTTCTCCGGACATTTTGTCCACTAGGGATTTAACAATCGAGAGTCCAAGTCCAGTGCCTCCAATTTTTTTATTATCAGAAGATGGGATTCGAAAGAAACGATCGAAGATTTGGTTTTTGTAATTTGGGTCAATACCTATTCCTGTGTCTTCCACGGTGATTTCAATTTTACCGTTAGTTTCGCGGATAGAGATTCCTATTTTACCTTTGAATGTATACTTCAAAGCATTCACATAAAGATTGGTGATGATTTGTGAAAATTCAAATTTGATTCCTCGTAAGAAAAAACCTTTTTTGAGTGAGAGGTCCCATTCGATTGGTTTTCCTTTTGCAAGGTGAGAGTTCATGTGAATGACGTCTTCAATTACAGAGACTGGGTCAAAAATCTCTACCACTTCCGCTTCTTTATCCTTTTCTCTGGATGTAGTTAGCTTCAATAAGTTTTCAATTAAAAAGCTAAGTCGTTTGGCATTTTTGTCGATGACTTCCAACATATTTTTATGTTCGGTGTTAAACGGCAAAGAAGTGTCGGATTTAAAAAATTCCAAATACCCTCTAATGTTTGTCATTGGGCTTCTGAGTTCGTGACTTACGTTAGAAATGAATTCGTGTTGCAAACGTTCTTGTTCTTTTCTTTCCGAGTTGGGCCGGAATTGTACTTGGTAACGTTTTTTTGGTGAAAGTAAAATGGATGTAAAACTTATATCGACTTCTAGTTTGGTTCCATCTTTTGCGAGGATTTCCACATCGGGAAGAGATAACATTGTATCTGAAGAGAGGTCGGAACCAAAGCGGAGTTGGTTGGATACTTGGTTTCCTAAAATGATATCTTCAATATTCATTTTTGTAATGTCGCCACGCGTATAACCGGTTAGTAAACGAAACTGGTTATTTGCTTCTAATATGCTGCCGGTATCTGCATCCACTAGGGCAATGGCTTCTCTGGAAAACTCAAACAAATACCTATATTTTTCTTCTGAGTATTGTAAATCTACAGCAGACCTATCTAGTTTAATTTCTAAAATAGAGATCAAATTTTCGAGTTCGGTGATCTCCTCTCTTTGTAGTTCTAACTTTGCATTAAAAGAGTCTAACATCGAGTTTACGAGAACTTTGACTCGATTGTCTAGTTGTAATGTTTCATCTGAGTTGAGTCTTGAGTTGTAATTGCCTTGGAGGATGTCCAAAACTACAGAATTCACGTCAACGATGAGGTGCCTAACGGCATTGAGTTTTCTGTAGTTAATTTGGGAAGGAGCATGGAGTTTTGTTTCGGTTGGCTCTTGAAAACTACTAAGTTTACGCACATCAAATAATTTCTTTGGTTCCAGTGCCGTTAGGATTTCATCAAAATCGAAAGCAGTTTTAACAGCATCTGGTTGTATGACCCTTCTTATGAGTCGGAAATACACGTCTTTTAAGAGAGGGTAAAGTGTGGTAACATCTCCCTTGTAAGAGAAGATTCCCTTTTGGATAAGAGGGTGCGCATTGAGAAGGTTTTTTGTCTCACCTACTCGGAGGTGTGGGTAAAAATGAGAGAGTTGTAAATCTTCCCAAAGATTTCCGTTATTGAGCTGGTTTGTGTTTTGTAAGAGATCGATGGCTTTTTTGACAGCAAGAAGTACGCCTGAGACTTCCCTCCCTGTTTTTAACACAGCATCACCACTAAATGCGAGTAAGGTGGACGGGAAAAGGGATTTTGTTTCTAATATCGGCAGCTCTAACGTATTGGCAAAATCTTGGAAATTTCGAAGGAAAGGGCTAGAGAACGGATCGGATACAAGGCCAAGACAAGACGGTTTTAGAAATTCTTTTTCCTCTAAAAAACCTGGTGTGTCGATGTATCGGACTTTGACTGGATTTTTTGGAGCATATTCTTCTAGAAATTTCTCCGCGTAGAGTCTTTCTATTGAATATTGGTGCGGAACGGGTAAGATGTATGCTTTGTTTCTTGTGAGATCTTCTGGTTTGAATTGGAACCGGGAGTAAAATGAAAGTGGTGAGTGGTAAAGATAGATTCCTTTATAGATACGTTTGAGTTTGGATTTTTTTAAGTAACTATCTTGTAAGTAGGCAATGGTCGGAACTTCTCCCGCTTCTACTCGACCAGCGTCTAGTAATGGCATAATTGCCTTATGATGTGTGTTGACGTGGAGAGTTACTTTGACGCCAAATTCTTCAAAGTATCCCTTTTTGTAGGCAACTACTACCGGTAAAGAACTAAGGCGACTTGTTATACAAATCTGGATCACATGGCAACAATTCCAAGATTAGGAATCATTGCCAAATCTTTCTATGTGGTTTTGTCTCTAAGCAGAAAAAATCTCTTGGAGGAATTCCGTTGTTCTTTTGGTATATTCTGAAACTTCTTTTTCATCCATAACCTTTGCCGAGAGTAAGGAAAGGTCATAAATGATCCTCGCCAATTTTTTTCCTTTTTCTGGATTCACGCCTTCAAACGCTTGTAAGGCGGATTTTACTAATGGGGATTTCGAGTTAACCATAAGTGTATGTGATTTCAGGATGTTTTTCATGTCTTCACGGTTTAACATTGAATTCATTTCCGACATTCGTCTCATAAACTCTGGCAAAAGGATGACACCAGGTACATCTAAAGATTTTAAGGCCTCTACTTTGACTTCCACACCTTCGGAAGGTAACGAAGATTGGAACAAGGATTGAATTCTGTCGGATTCTGTTTTGTTGTCTTCATTTACCAATTCTTTGGGAGTTTCCTTGTCTACGATCTGGTCTGCAATTTCCGAATCCACTCTTTGGAACTTCCAATCTGGATTTTTCATTTCTAAGTGTTGAATGAGGTGGAAATCGATTTTGGAATCAACGAGGAGTGCTTCTAGCCCTTGAGACTTTAGAAGCTCCATATAAACAGAACCCATTTCCGTTTCATTTGCGTAAAAAATTTTGTTTTGGTTCTTCTCTTTATTTTTTTCCCAATATTCGGAAGTAGTGGAATACCCACCTTCAGAATTTTTGAAAACCAGATGGTCCTTCATTGCATCGTAAAACTTTTCGTCAGTGAGGACTCCATACTTTACAAACAAAGATATATCATTCCAGTTTTCTTCGTAATTACTTCTATTCTTTTTGAAATCATCAATCAGGCGATCAGCTACTTTTTTGATGATATGGTTTGAAATCTTTTTTACTAATGGATCGTTTTGTAAATAAGACCTAGAAACATTCAAAGGAAGGTCGGGGATGTCGATGGTTCCTTTGAGAATGGTAAGGAATTGAGGGATGAGTTCACTTGCATTGTCACTTACAAATACATGGTTACAAAACAGTTTGATCCCATTTTTGGAAGCTTCTAGTTCATGTGTGAGCTTTGGGAAATACAGAATTCCTTGTAATCGGAATGGATAATCCACATTCAAATGAATATGAAAAAGTGACTCACCAGAAAATGGGAATAGATAGGAATAAAAATCTTTGTAGTCCTCTTGAGAAATCTTTGCCGGTTCTTCTGACCACAGCGGTTTTTCTCTGTTTGCTTTTTCACCTTGTATATATATTCCTACTGGTAAAAAGTCGCAGTATTTTTTGATTAACTCTTTTAGTTTCCATTTGTCTAAGTATTCGCCGGATTCACTATCTAAGTAGAGAGAAATTTTGGTTCCTCTGGTTTCTTTTGTTATTTGGGAAATGGTAAAGTCAGTTCCTGATTCACTAGACCACAGAACGGCTGCTTGGTCTTTTTTGTAAGACTTTGTTTCTATCGTGACTTTTTTAGAAACCATAAATGAAGAATAGAATCCAAGTCCAAAATGACCAATGATTTCGGCTTTGTTTTCTGCATTTTGGTATTGTTTTGCAAAATCAGTAGCACCAGAAAATGCAATCTGGTTAATGTATTTTTTGACTTCTTCAGTGGTCATTCCCACGCCGTTATCCTCAATGGAGAGGATTCTGTTCTCTACATCGAAGTTTAAGTCAATTTTGTATTCGTTTCCACCTTCGAATTCTTCCGATAAGGAAATTTTTTTTAATTTTGTGATGGCATCGCTTGCATTGGATACTAATTCTCTTAGGAAAATATCTTTTTCTGAATATAGCCATTTTTTAATAATGGGAAAGATGTTTTCGGTTTCGACACTGATTTTTCCTGTTTCTTCAGCTGACATATGTTATTCCTTGATTTTTAATTGTTTATTTAATAGTAAAACTTTGGTTCTTTCCGAGCTGGATAAATTCCTGAAAGATTCTTTTATAGTTTGATTATCAAAATCTCCTAGAAGGGTTACAAGAAATTGTGTATCTTCCTTCGAGATTTCTTTTTTTTCTAAAAAGTCGGCCAGGAATACATTTCTTTTTTTTCCAAAGTTCTGAACCATTCCTAGAAATTCCTTGGACTGCTTGTTAAACGTATAACGTTTATATCCTAGAAAGGAAAAACCAGCTAAAACGGCAAGAAAAACTAAAAGAAAAATGGATGGAGGGTTTGGTAAGTTTGGTTTTGTCGGTAGAGTTTGCGTCTCTCGTTTCTTTTCAGGAAGAACTGAGATTTCTGGAAATTGAATGGATAATGTTTTATATTGATTTTCTTTCAAAGAGAAATAACTGAACTGAAATGGTGTAAGTTGTAGTTTATTTAACGATTCGATTTGATAACCGTAAAGGAACTGGACCACCGAATAGAATCCGTATTCTCCCGAGTCTAGTTTTCGAAAGGTTTTGGATCTGTTCTGTGAAATGAGTTGGATTTTTTGGTCTGATTGCGGGAGAGGAGAAATCCCTTCGTATCCACCCTCCCCTTCAACTGTGACTTCAAAATATGCGGTTTCCTTTTGGTGGACGTTTTTAGGAAAGTTAGTTAGGTTTAATTTGAAATTTCCAATAGCTCCCGTGAATTCTTTTGGTTTATTTGGGGGAAGGTCAAGGACGGTTACTGTTGCAGGAGTTGTGTTTACGGTCTCTTGTAGGGAGTTGAATCGTAAACTATCTCCGGAAATGAATTTAGTTTTCCCAATTTGAAACCTTCCTGATTTAATAGCCGTTAAAGCATAGATTTCTTTATCATATACTAAGGTTTTTTTTAAACGATTGTTTCTTAGAACTTCTGGTTCAATTTGTACGGATACTTGCCTTAAGGTTTCTGATAGAAAATAGGGGAAGGAAATGGACTGGTTTGGATCTCTTTCTAAGAAGGGTTGTCTGTATCCATCATAGTAGAGCACGTAGTATCCTACTATTGGTTCCCCTTTATAAAAAACAGATTTATTCGTATGAAATGATACTTCAGGAGATTCGTTGGAGGGAGTTTCATCGATTTCTATAGGGAAGGGATTGAAAAATTGGTTTTGGGAGTGTTTACTCCTTTTGCTGACTTTAAACTGAATGGGCGGAGCTGTATAGGTTTTGTTGTCATATTCAACAGTAATTTCGGGAAGTCTGAATGTCCCTTCTGATTCTGTATCTACATAAAAGTTTAATATTTGAGACTTTAAAACTTTGAAATTGATAATTTGTGTTTCCGTACCACTGCCAACAAATCGGACGCGAACTCCATTTTGTTTTAAATTGGTTTGCCGGGCTCGAAAAGTTTTATCGCCATGGGCCTTAACTTCTAGTTTTGCGTGTTCTCCAAGTGAGAACTCATTGGGGAAAAATTGAAATTCCACATCAGAGGCAATGATCGTAGTAAAAGGAATAAAACAGAAAAGGAGATAGAAACTAAGTTTACCAGAATTTTTCATTATCAAAAGAACCTCCTTTTTTATTTTTTAATATACTGTCTTGTGAAAAAGGGTCTAGAATTTTCTCCGCATCAGACTTCTCTTCCTTTTTGTTTTCTTTTTTGTTTTTCTGTGTGGGTCCTTGCTTCGGTTCATTCTCGTTTGATTTTGGATTTTGCTCTTGGTCTAATTTTTTAGTTAGGTGCTCTATGTTTTTTTTCGCCGCAAGATAGTCGGGATCTATTTCTAATGTTTTTGTATAGGATTTTAAGGCATTCTTTTTATCACCTAATTTTGAGTAGATGTTTCCGAGATTAAAATTGGCTTTTGCTTTTAAGTCGTTGTCTGCTTTGGGATGGGTAAGTATTTTTTCGGAGAGTTCTTTGGCCTCCTTGTACTGTCCCAACTGGTAAGCAGATGCCGATTCATTGTAAATAAGTTTTGGATTGTCTTTAATATAATCTTTTGCTTTTGCAAATTCCTTTTGGCTTTCATTGAAGTTTTTATTATTATACGATTTAACTCCACGTTCAATAGAATTTCCTCCTGGATCGAGTTCCCAGGCTTCCAATTTTCCCCAGCTCAAAGAAAGTAATAGTAGAAGGGCCGTATAAATGCCTGCTGGTATTTTTTGTAAGAACAGATTTAGGATGCGTTCCAAAACTAAGAAGAAAAAAGCAGTAATTAAAAATGGATGGGCTCCATCTTCATTTTTGAAGTGTTCAATAGTTTGGATTTTCTTTTTTTTGACAGTTTGAATTGTATCTAAAAGAGCATAGGCGCCATCAGCTTTGAAAGAAATATTGTAGTAGGTTCCGTTGTTTTGGTCTGCTATGGATTTTAATCTTTCTGAATTCATTATTGAAGTAACTAAATTAGGTGCTGTAGGAGAATCTGAAATTCCGGCGTCCATAGTCACATAACCTCCCCTTCCTGTTCCGGGATCGCGGTATTCGATAAAACCACCCTCTGGTGTTCCAATTCCCCATACGATCACCTCGCCGTCGATAGGTGGTAAGTTCTGGTTTTCGTGATCTTCACCATCGGAGACTATAATGGTGATTTGGGAGGATATATTATTGTTTTTCTTTCTGATTTTGTTAACTCTTTCGAGTGCTAGAGAAAGATCTGTTCCTTTAGCACCAACCATTTCTACACCTAGTGCTTGTATGTAATCGGAGACGGCAGTAATGTCAGAAGTTAGGGGGCAAAAGGAAAAGGACTGACCTGCAAAGACAACGATACCCACACGATTACCTTTTAAGTTCGGAAGGATCCTTAGCGCTAAGTCTTGGAATCTTTTGAGCCGGCTCGGTTTAACGTCAATAGCATTCATTGATAAACTCACATCGACAACAAATAAGATGTCTGCGGATTCAAATTCTTTGGTAGATTCCATCTCTGTAGATTTAATTTTAAATAGCGAATAAAATGCAAAAATGAGAGAAAGTAGGAAACAAAGAATCCTTACGAGATAAATCTTGGTGTTGCCTGTATATATTCTGTTTTTTAGGTTCGGATGTTCCTCCTTGTATTTGTTAGCCTTTATATTTATATATAATTTCCATGAGAAAATAATGACCCAAATTGCAATCGAGAATATAGAAACAGTTGTGATAAAGTTTATACTCATCATAGTTTTTCCGTAAGTGGGTAGATTGTAAGTGCAGCTACAACTCCGAGCAGTGCGAAAAAAGCAAATACTGCAGAGGGGAAATATGTTTCGAGAATTTCTATTGGTTTGGATGGAAGTTCGACAGTCTCCAATCCATTAATCTCATTTAGAACTTCTTGTAATACTTCTGGAGATTCTGCACGAAAAAACCTTCCACTTGTACTTTGCGAAATGGTTTCCAATGATTCGTAATTGACTTCGTATTGGCCTTGTTCTTTCCCAATCCCTATACAATAGACTTTGATTCCAAAGGCTTTGGCAGCGTACGAAGCAGTTTCTGGATCTAATTTCCCTGTGTTGGATACACCGTCAGTGAGAAGTATAATGACTTTTGATTTTGCTGTGGAATCTTTGAGTCGGTATGTGGATAAAACAAGCGCATCCCCAACGGCGGTTCCTTGTTCGCTGATATCTTCATCGGATGTATCTGTGATCAGTTCGTCTAACGCATATCTGTCGTTTGACAAAGGAGATTGGAGATATGCAGCTCCCGCAAATAATACAATGCCAATTCGATCATACAGACGTTTTTGAATGAACTCTCTGAGTAGCTCTTTCGATACGGTAAGTCTATTTTTAGGTAAAAAATCATAAGAATTGACCATCGAACCTGATATATCTAAGGCAATCATGATATCTATTCCATTTGTAATGTCAGGTGTTAGTTTGTATTTTTTTCCTGGCCCCGCTGCGGCAAGTATGAGAAATATACCCGCTACATAAATGAGTGCTTCGGATAATTTTAAGAAGAGGATCCGAAGTTTTATATAAAAATTTGTCTCTGGTGGCTGAAATCTGTCAGACTGAATGAGTAAGATAACGCCGAGAGGTTTTTTTCTCCATTGGTAGATCCCAAGTAACAAAAAAGGAAAAATCAACAATAAAAGATAAGGTCTTTGGAACTGGTCCATATTTATAATGCAAAATCCCTTTTGATTTTTTCCCAAATAGAGTTTGCATCCTCTTTGTTAAGTTCAGTTTGGTTGTAATCATACTTTGTCTTTCTGAAGTAAATTCGTAATTCCCGAAGAATAGAATCTTCGATATGGGTTCTATCGAAGAGTTCTGCTAGAAATTCGGAATCTGTTTTTCCTCGTAAGTCTCTTTCTAATTTTTGTGAGTATACTTCTTTTAGGTATTCGCTTATTTTGAATGCCAGCTCTTTTTCCGAAATTAGTTCCGATTGCAGATAGGTTTGTATATTATGGAGACGTTTGGTTGTTTCCTCCAATACTGGTTGTTTTTCCCAAATAGCATCCATTACCTTGGGTTTAGATTTCCAGTATATGTATATAGCATACAACAAATAAACATTGATTGCCGTAATCAAAAGGATAATGAATAAACGAAAGAAATACGGTCCCGAAAAATTCATAGGAGGTTCGATATCTTCAATATCAGCCTCAGAGCCAAGAAGTTGTGACTTAACTTTGATTGTGTTTGTGGATTTGATTAGTTCTTTATTTTTGATCCAGCTGACAGGTATTATGTAGCTTCCTGGTTTGAAGAATATTATGGATGCTTTTAGTTTTGTTTCTTCTTTTGCTATGTTAAATATTTTATAAGAAGGCATTGTATCATCTTCGTAGATATCTCCTTCCAATAAATCTAAATTGGATTCATCAGGTTCTGTCAGTTCTATTTGGTAATGGATGGTATCCCCTACATAAATATCAGTTTCTAAAACGATTTCCTTTGGCTGCGCAAATACAGAAACATAGGATATTAGAAATGTTGCGATGTACTTAGCCATTTTTTTTGATTTTGAATAGAGGTAAAATCTGAGTTGAAAGTTTTGTGTTTGGATTGATTTGCACTAAATTAACACCAAAGAATGCCTTCGCTGCTTTTAAATCTTTGGAATATGCACTTTCTGAACTACGGAAGCTGATTTTTTCTTCCGAGATTTCTCGGAACATTCGAAGCCAAAATGGATATTGTAGGATATCCAATTCGTCTTCTATCCAAATACCAATCGGCTCCCAAACTTTGAATGGTTTGTTTGATTTTGTATAGTTCGCGAACTGGTTAAAATCAGAGATCCAGTAACTGGTTGCAAATTTTGGATAAAGTCTAAATGCAAATTGATATGCTTCTGAATAGTTGGTTCCATCACCTTTGGTTTGTTTTGTGATGTTGGTAAATGTAAAAAAAACTTCGGTTTCAGTCCGTAACCATTTACCTGGAGATTTTTGATTGTCGGAAAAACTGATCAGTAGAACCCGATTCCCCATTTTTACATGGAATAATGATAAAAAAAGAGCCATTTGAAATGCAGTATTTTTTTTTAAACCACTGAGCGATTCACTTATATCGTAAAAGATAATTATCGAAGCGTCGCGCTCTTCATAGAATTCTTTTGTATGTAACTCACCAGTTCTCGATGTTACATTCCAATCAATATAACGTATGTCATCGCCGTAGTGATAATTTCTTACTTCTTTGAAATCAAGCCCCCTTCCACGTTCTGACATTGCCAAAAATCCTTGCCTTGTGGAAGAAAACTTCTTTTTTGTTTCCCATTGTAAAACTTGAAGTAAACGTTTTAACTCTGGAGATAACATTTAGGGGACTTCCGTTACAGATAGGATTCGTTTAATAATTGAATCTGTGCTGATATCCTCGCTAATTGCATCGATTGTTAGGTGGAGTCGATGTTTTACAATTTCCGAGAAAAAACGTTGAATATCTTCCGGGATCACAAAGTCACGCCCTTCTAACAATGCATTGATTCTGCTGACTTTTAGCATGGCAAGACTGGCTCTTGGGCTTACGCCATGGTGAATGAAATTTTTCAACTCATTATCGGTTGTGGTCTCTGGTCTTGTGTTTCTTGTAAGATTTACAATATAGTTTTGTAGTTTAGGTTCGATAAATACTCGGTTTGAAATTTCTGAAATTTTTTGGATGTCTTTTGGGTGGATGGTCTTTTTAGGTTTTTTCTTTATGAAGTCTAAGTTGCCATGTTGGTGTAAAATAGCCACTTCATCGTCAAAGGATGGATAGGTGACGGTAACTTTAAATAAAAATCGATCCAACTGTGCTTCTGGGAGAGGATAGGTCCCTTCTTGGTCGATTGGGTTCTGAGTTGCTATGACAAAAAATGGTGGTTCTAGGTCAAAAGTTTGATCGGCGATAGACACTTGTCTTTCTTCCATACATTGTAGTAAAGCTGATTGAACCTTCGCAGGTGCTCTATTGATTTCATCAGCTAACAAAACATTGGTGAAGATGGGGCCTTTTCGGATCTCAAAGGAAGATGTTTTGGGATTAAAAATATTTGTACCAGTCAGGTCTGCGGGTAACAGGTCTGGGGTGAACTGAACTCTTGAAAATTTAGCATCTATGATGGAAGCTAAATTTTTAGCAACGAGTGTTTTAGCAAGTCCAGGCATTCCTTCGAGTAATACATGCCCATTGGCAACGAGACCAACAAAAAGGGATTGGATCACATTGTCCATCCCTGAGATTGATTCGGATAACTCCGACCGAAGTAGTTTTACTTGGTCGGATATTTCTGTAATTTGTTCTTTATTTATTTGCATTGTGATGGAGTCATTTTTGGCATTGGTTTATCAATCATATAGTATTCTGTTTTGCCTCCAATGGTCCAACATCCCATCTTTCTTCCTTGAGGTTCCACAGGTCCTTTTCCTAACTCTCTTCCATCTTCTGAATATTCAGTGGCATCTTCAGTCGAACGAATCACCATTCTTTTTTTTCCAGATGGATAGAAGTAAGTATAGGGTATACTTGGTTTGTAATTGAGTTTAAGGTCTTGAGTTTCTTCGTCAATTTTTACGAGTGAAAAGAATAGCTTCCCTTCTCCAAGAATTTTTCCGGTATTGTCATATACTTTAGCAGATTCTAACATACTTTCGTTTGCCATATTACCTTGGTATCCGATCTGTCCATTTTTATAGTAGAACTTCCATTCTCCGGTTCTCGTATGTTTTCTAGGTCCAGTTCCAAATATTTTTCCGTCGGCATAATATTCTTTCCAAATTCCAGTTCTTTCATACTTAATGTCTAAGTTTTCTGAATTTTCTTTTTTGGAATAAGTTCCCTCTGCCAAAATGTTCCCTTTGGGTCCAAACATCTTCCATAAACCGGAACGAACGTCTGACACATAAGATCCTTGGGATTCCACTGCACCGTCTTTGTAATAATTAATTTCTTGTCCGTTCTTTAAACCATTGTTATAGGAAACTTTCGTTTTGATTCCATTTCCATCGGCTCCCACAAAATGGTAGTTCCATTCACCATCTTCTTCGTTGTCTTTAAAAGATCCCTTTTCGACCCACTCACCTTTGTTATTCTTTCGATAGTAAGGCCCATTCTTTTTATCATCCACATAAGTTGTTTCTGATGTCACATTTCCTTGTTTGTCGAAAGTCTTTGCAATTCCTTCTTTTTTCCCATCGACCCAAGGAGTTTCGGCAAGAAATTTTTGTGGGCTTTCAGGATCTGGTTTTTTCCAAATTCCTGTTTTTTTGCCATCTACATACTCCCCCACTTGGTCCAAAGTGGATTTGTATTTTGGATTTTCGGCAGTGGAGCCGGGTTGTTCGAACTGAATGTATTCTTCCCAGGCTCCCTGTTTCGGTAGTGATTTTATTTTAGCAGGAGCGAACTTTGCGACTTGATCTTCTGAACATCTGGCTCCGCCGCATTCCGCTTTTACTTCTCCAACAGCGCGAATTCCTCCAGAGTTTTTGAAACGTTCTGTCCTGATCCATTTTCCTTTGGAAAATTTAAGTTCAAACTCTTGGTCGCCTGACCCGTCTTTTATGGAGGCACCGGAACATTGGATGACCAGTGTTGTGATGAGTAAGTAAAGAAGTTTTGGTTTCATGTTTCTATCCTATCAAAGAGATGTGCGCGTTTCAATTTATTTACCGAAAGCAATTCATTCGCAATCGCTATTTTTCCTCCGGTTAGTTTATCCGAAAAAAAACGTGGAGGCAAAATATGAAAGGCACCCTCCCCTTTTACATAAAGAATTTCTCCATCGAGTGATGTGAGTTCACATTCCAAAAGCACTTTACGTTTTGCTTTTTTAATTGGCCATGCACGAATCAGTAATTCTTTTTCAACAGGTGTAGCTTTATGGAATTTGAAACTCATTGTATCTGTCATGACAATATAACCTAAATGAAAACATAGTCCTCCCATGGCTTCATCCAATACAGTCGAAAGAATTCCTCCATGCACAAAGCCGGGAGCTCCGTTATACATTTTTTTGAAACTATAAGTAAAATTTACCTCTCCGGTTTCATCATGAAAAGTGAAGTCCGCAACAAGTCCTAATGGGTTTTCTTTCCCACATCCAAAACATGTGTCGTGATGGATTTCATAGCCATGTTTGGAGGGATTTTCTATTGGTTGATTCATTCAATGTCCTTAATTTTTTATTTTTCTAAAAATTCTATAATGGCAGAGGAAACTTCTTCAGGAGAATCCATATGTAAATGATGGCCACCTGGCAAAATCACTTGCGTTAGGAATTTCACTGCATCTTTTCGATGTTTGTATTTTTCGGCGATAGGAAATCCCGATTTGTCGCCTAAGATTAGTAATGTTGGGCATTCGATTCGGTTACAAAATGAAACAATTTGTTCTTCTGTATAACGGAAAAAAGAATTATAATGAAGCCGTAAATCTCTTCTTGGTTTTAATCCTTTCGAAGTTTTTTCAATCCCTCGTTCCATTAGAATTTCTGCGGATTCTTTTTTCATATCGCCTGCACGCATTCGCACGCCGATAGCTGATTCCATGTCAGGGAAAAATGTTTCTTTTTTCCCTCTAGGGTGTAATATTTGTTTGATAGCCTCTGTAAGTATATCTGGTGCTGATTCCGAAAGATTAGTGAGAGGACCCAGTGATTCGATTAAAACGAGTTTTTTGATTTTTAAAAGATTGGTTCCTGCAACTAACGTTGAGACTGCGGCACCCATAGAATGTGCCATTAAAATAAAATCTTCTAACCCAAGTGCTTGTGCTATTGATACAACTTCAAGAGCGTATTCAGCAAAATAGTAAACTGTATTCTCAGGTTTGTGACTAGATTTTCCGTGCCCAGGGAAGTCGATAGAAATGAAACGGTATTCTGGGAAAAACATTGCTAGAGGTGCAAAACTATTGGCATTGTCTAACCAACCATGGAAGGCAAGGATAGGTATTCCCTGTGGATTCCCCCACTCAACCCCCTCTATGGAGTGGAATTTTGTGTGAATCGAAATCGGCAACATATACCTAAGGCTTTTCGATTCGTTCCCATTGTAAACATTTATCTTTTGGATTTAAGCTTGATTCTTTTTTCCTTTCTTTATGAAATTTGTTCATGGATCGTTTTCTTTTGTTTGCCCTATTGATTCTTCTTGGACCGCCCCTATTGGCAGAGTCCAAACCAAAAACTATATGCCAGAGTTTATCTGACTGCGAAACAAAAGCCGATGCCACTACGATCCATCGAAAAAAAATCACCTTATTAAGTTTTGGACTTACTGAATATTCAAAGGATTTCCCAGTTCAAAAATTAATCCCGTTCTATTTAAAACGTGTAAGGTCTATTATCCTTGAAGCCAATGGCGATACAGGTTACAAAGGAGAAGTGATTCTAAAAGTAAGTCACAAACCTGAATACAAACATTCTCAATTAATCAAAGCAGAAGATGACCTGCGTTTTCTTGAGTCCAACCATTCATATTTATCTAAAGAACAATCTTTGGAATTAGGGGAATTACAGAGTCTACTAGGCCAGTCGAAATGATCCGGACCTTATTGGTTTTATTTTTACTTTTTTCATCCTGCGCACAATTCTCTCGCGAAGACCAATTTCGAGAGGAGTGTGAAAAAACTAGAAATAGAAGTTATCTCTTTATGTTGCCTATTCTTGAAAGGCATACAGCTAGCGGAAACACTGAGCTAAATGCATCTGTATGGATTGTCAATGCAGAATTAGCTTATAAAAAATGTGTTTCCGAGTCTGAGAAAAATCGCTACAACTTAAGGTCGAATTGAAAGTTCATCCATTTCTTCTTGGATGAGCCTAGATCCCGCGCGGAATGTTAGATAACTCCACACCCAGCTAAGTAGAGTACTCACTTTGTTTTTGAACCCAACTTGATAAACAAGATGGACAAAGAGCCAGCCAAGCCATCCCAAAATTCCTTTCAAACGAATTTTACCAAATTCGGCAACAGCATCGGTTCTTCCAATAGTTGCCATGTTACCTTTATCAAAATAATGGAATGGAGAAATGGATTTCTTTTTTTCGATCGATTCAATATTTTTGGCAACGTATCTTCCTTGTTGCATGGCGACTGGAGATACTCCGGGCAGTGGCCTTGTGAGTCCCTTACTATAATTGGCTGCGTCTCCAATGACAAATACTTCTGGATATTCAATCGTCCGACAAAATTCATCTACGAAAATTCTATTCGCCTTATCCTTGTTAAGCGAAATATTTTTTGCTAACTCTGATCCTTCTACCCCTGCAGCCCAGATTACAGTTTTGGACTCAATAGTTCTATCTTTGAGTACAACACCGGTGTCTGTAATGTCTAAGACCGGGGAGTTCGTAAGGACTTCCACTCCTCTACTCTCTAATTTTTCTTTGGTAAAGGAACTGGACTTTTCACTAAAGGCTGTGAGCAACCTAGGCCCGGCTTCAATGAGTGTGACTTTTGTCATACCGGAATCAATATTACGAAAGTCCTTGCGAATGATATTGTGAGAAAGTTCTGCAATAGAGCCTGCAAGTTCCACTCCCGTTGGTCCTCCTCCAATAATTACATAGTGCATAAAACTTTTTGCTTTTTCGTAGTTACCTATTAACTCTGCCTGTTCAAAAGAAAGTAGAATCCTTCTCCTAATTGCCAAAGCATCTTTAAGGTTTTTTAACCCCAGTGTTTTCTCTTTCCAACTATGGTTCCCAAAATAACTAGTTTTTGCTCCAGTTGCGAGGATTAAGTAGTCGTAAGTTTCTGAGTTATTTTGGAATTTCACTTGGCGGTTTTTGAAATCGATTTCGGTGACATCACCTAAGAGGATTTTGACGTTTTTGTATTTTGTTGTAATGGATCTAGAGGGAATTGCAATGTCAGCAGGTGATAATACCGCAGTAGCCACTTGGTATAAAAGTGGTTGGAAGAGGTGGTGGTTTTTTTTATCAACAACAGTGATGTCAAACAACTTATGGTTTGCAAGAGTTTTGATTACCTGTAATCCACCAAACCCAGCTCCAATGATTAAAACTTTTTTCTTTATTTGAGACATTCATCTACTCCTAAAAAATTTAAAAAACCTAAAGAACAATCTTCCACAAGATCCTGAACGTTTTCAAATGCAGTTTCGTTTTTATAATATGGATCAGGTACAATGGGTGCACCTGCATCACTTCTAAATTTACCAAACAGGAATATCTTTTCTTGAATCTTTTTCTCATTAGTTAGACTAATAACATCTAGAAAATTGTTCTCATCCATAACCAACAAATAATCAAAATGAGCCAAATCTGTTTTCTTTAGTTTCCTGGACCTGTGAGTTAAGCGGATCCCTCTTTTTTCTGCTATTTTTCGAGTTCTTGGATCAGCCAAATCACCGTCATGATATCCAGAGGTCCCGCAGGAATCGATTTCAAATATATGTTCCAACTTTCTTTGGTTTACCAGGTTTTGAAAGGCACCTTCGGCGGCAGGAGATCGACAAATGTTGCCTAAGCAGATAAAAAGGACTTTGATTTTTTCTTTCATTTAATTAAGATAATATATATATTTTTTCCCAACTTCTTTGAGCCATTTCTCAGCAATTTTGTAATTAGGATTTTCTGATTCAACTATCTTCCAAAATCTTGAGGAGTGGTTGTGTTCGATAGTATGTGCGATTTCATGTAAGATAATGTATTCAATAATCGAATCTGGGCAATGAACCAAACTTAAATTCAAAGAAATTTGGTTTTTCGAATTACAACTCCCCCAGAGGGAACGCATCGTTTTGATTGAGACTTTCTCAACTTTAGTATTTAAGTTAATAGATGTTCTATTTACCAATGGTTTTATTTTTTCTAAAAGTAATTCCTTTAATGCCAGTTTCCCTTTCCGAATCCGAGATACTTCGTTGTTAACATTTGGGATCTGAAGGATTTCGGTATGGAAGTTATATTTTTTTTTCGGACTTAACTGGATGGTTGTTGGATTCCCAAAAATATGGGTTTTTTCTCCGTCTTCGAATTTTAATCTTTGAGGAATGTCTTTCGGCAGCTGTTTTAGTTTGGAGAGAATCCATTCTTTTTTATCAGATAAGAATTCTTCCAATTGTTTATTTGGAACTTTTGCTGGATGTTTTAATACTACCTTTCCATTCTGATATACTACTAACGAAATGTTTTTCCCCTTTGTAGTTTTTCTTTCGATTTTTAAATCTATCATTATATGTTCGTAAATTTTACTCTTCTGTCTTCGGTGTTACTTTTTCAGAGTTCTCTGGTTTTTGGTCCCAATCTAATTTATTAAGTACTCCGATTTCGATTGAATAGTCTTTTATATTGATATGTGATTTAAATCCGCTCACTAAATTGGAAGCAATGTCTTCACTTGTTAACCCTCCTTGTGATGTAAATCGACCTTCAGAAAAAAACCTTCTGTGGTTAACCCTCAAATAACTTAACCAACTTGGTCCCATTTTGTAGCCAATTTCTGCTTTAGATGCCCAACCTAAACCATAGTTTTCTGAGAAAAAGTTGATAGATCGTTGTACGTGGAAATCTCTAGTTTTGATTCGTCCAAAAGAAGGCATTAAGCTGAGATCTAGGTAAAAATCGCCAGCGGAGTAACGATACCCACCTCCACCAAAAAATTCCCAAAGATCGTTTGAAAAACTCAGACCGATTCCGATAGGACCGTAAAAAACAGGATTAGATTCTACAAATTGATTCACATCATAGAATAAATACTTGAAATAAGAATACCTGACGCCTGCAGATAGAAAAAAACCAGAGCCATCTGCCCAGTAGTTTGGATTTGCACTTTGGAAGTAATATCTTCCGTAGAATTCAGCTCTATTTTCGGAGACTGTTGATTTTCCTTTGCCGTCAGCGAAGTTTCGACTCCCAGCATAAACGGTTGCAGAGTCTCTATAACTCCATTCACGTGTTGCGATATTTGTCGTATTTTCTGTAGATATGGAACCAAGAAAAAAATCTTCATCACGGGCTTCGCCTGATTTTTGATGCCAACCTGTTGTTTTAAAGACACCACTTACTTCCCATCGATCTTTGGTGATGATACCTTGAATGCCGAATAACGGAAACGTTCTTGGGAATGAGATCCGCGAGCCTCCGCGAATTCCTGATAGGTTTGGATATTTGTTTCCAGTTTCAAATAGATACTCTCCACCAGACTTTTCAATTGTAGGCCCCCAAATTATTTCTGCGGAAACTGGAGTTTTGCTCAAGAGTAAAAATAAAAAGGCAAATTTGTATATTTTAGGCACCAACTTAGGATCTTTTTTACCCCTAAGTTGTAAATTCCTAAATTAAATCTTAGGGTAAGGTAATCTCTGGTTTTTGGTTTTTTCATTCGAGGAATATATGATTTTAGGGGTGAAATGATTTCACCCCTAAGAGACATAATTAAATTGACAGGTCGGACAGACTCACACAACATTTGGTAGGTTATGAGCAAAACGGATCCAACATTGACTGAAGAGGAAGCGGCAAAATTCGTTGGTTTAAACACTGGTGAGTTTTCTGAAAAGGTATCATCTTTAAAGGTACCTGGGTGGAAATCTGGTGAGTTTAAACAATCGGTTTTGCTAAAGTATTTTGAACCAACCCAAACAGATGGTTTTGATAGCCATGTTATTGCTGTATCAAATCAAAAAGGAGGGGAGGGGAAAACAACAATCAGTTTGTATCTAGCGGAAGCTCTCGCAGAAAGTCATAAAGTGTTGTTAATTGATTGGGATCCGCAAGCAAATGCGACTCAGTTGTTTCTGAAAGATGATGTCCCATCGGTGATGGATTATTTAGGTTACCGGGGGAAAAAAGCGCGGAATATTGAACCTGCGATCAAAACAATTGGAGAAAATTTTGATTTACTTCCTTCTACATTGGAACTTGCAAATTTAACTACTCCTTATGAAAGAGATGATTTTGAATTATTAAATGAAGCAATCCTTCCTCTACGTTCGAGGTATGAGTTCATAATTATAGATTGCCCTCCTTCTCTTGGCCTTATATTGGAAAATGCTTTGATCTGTGCCGACTACATACTTGTTCCGATTCAAACGAGAGCTTTTAGTTTGCAAGGAATTAGAGATTTATATGAAACTTTCCAGAAGATTCAAAGAAAGGCAAACCAAAGACTTAAATTGTTAGGTGCTGTTCTGAATCAATACGAGGGTCAAAAGGCTCTAGCTGGTTTGGCGGAAGGGGTGAAAAAATATTTTCCTGTTTTCGATACCGTTATCCAGAGGCGGGAGGCCATTCCTCAGGCTCAGGCAAAGATGTCTTTTTTAGCAAAAATTGATTTAGCCACAATGAAAAATTTCAGAGAACTTGCTGTAGAGGTTAAAAGTAAAATCAATGTCCAAAAAAACTGAGTTTCAAGCTTTAGATTTAATCTCTGCATACTCCGAAAAGAAAAAGAATCCTTCTCATTTGGAGCTTAGCCAGATTTTTCCAAACCCCACTCAACCTCGCTTAATTGGTCGTGATGATACAATGGACTTGGTGCCTTCAATGGAGAGGTTAGGACTCATAGAACCAATTTTAGTCCGGAAAGATAAAGGAAAATATCTGATTGTAGCTGGCGAACGTCGTTATCGTGCAGCACTCAAACTGGGTTGGAAAGAAATCCCCGCAATTATCACTGATGCGAATGAAGATGTTTGTTATGAAATGTCTCTTGCGGAGAACGAAAAAAGGAAAAACTTGAATCCTTGGGAAGTAGGTAAAGCAATTCAGTTCCTTCGAAAAGAAAAAAGGAAAACGGCAGAAGAAGTTTCCGAATTGTTGGGTTACAGCGGAAGGTATGTAAAACAACTTAGTAGTATCGCTAGGTTGGATCAAAAATCTGTAATGGAACTAATGATCAGTGGAAAACCACTTTCAGTAAAGAACCTTGAAGAATTACTAAAACGTAAGGAAAACAGAGGGGGTGAAATGATTTCACCCCGAGTTGGAGCTGGAATCAGCCGTATTAGTATCAATGTAAGTAAACTTAGTGGGAAAGTGAAAGATAACTTTTTGAAAGAATTAAGTTCACTTAAAAAGAAATACGGAATCAACGAGTAGAGGAAAAATGAAGTCAATTTTAAAACTTAAAACGATAGATGATATCGAAAGAGAGTTATCAATCATTATAACTTGTGAGAAAAAACAAAAAGCAGATATTAGTTTAAGCCAAGTTTATGATTTTTTAGCAGAATCCATCGAATTATCCATACAAAGAATCGGATCTACAAACAAAAGAAATACAATCAATAAAATATTGGGCAAGTACAAGTTTGCGAAACTCCTATCTAAAGGAAGTTACACAAAAGCAAACCAAATTCCGGGGTTCCCACCAAAAGACTTGGGGGACGCAGAGTCAGCACTACTCAGATTAAAAACATCTTTAACTGCTTTTAAATTGCATTCAGGTCCTTTTGCCGAACATTCGGTCTTTGGCGAATTAGATAAAAAACAATGGGAGCGAATTCACGGAATCCTTGCTGCATTTTTATTTGGTTATATCCAACTGTATGGAGATGAAAAATTAAGGTTTGCGAAAGACAGGGAACAGAAAAAAGAAAAGGCTTTCGCAGAAAAAAAACACCATCACCACCAACATCCACAAAAGAAAAAAGACGACCAAGAAACAAAACCCAGTGGTCACAATAGCCGCAAATGGAAAAATAAAAAGAAACCTCACCACAAAGGAAACAAAAACCAAGGTGGTGGTCCTCGATGAAATTTTGTTTAGTAGCTGGTAGCCATCGCAAAAATTCGCAAACATTGAAAGTTGGTAAATTTCTTGCTAAAACATTAGAAACAAAAGGAATCCAAACTACACTTTATGATTTGGGCGGGAACCCACTTCCTCTCTGGGAACCGGCGATGTGGGAGAAGGATTCCGATCTTAAAAAATTCTGGTTGGAGTATAGTGCCGGATTTGGAAGCGCAGATGCATACATTTTCCTCTCTCCTGAGTACGCCGGCATGGCTAGTCCTGCTTTAAAAAACTTTTTTCTTTATCTCAGTGGTGGCGAAGTCTCTCATAAACCAGGACTTATCATTACAGTATCCAGCGGAATGGGAGGTAGTTACCCCAATGCGGAACTTCGAATGTCTAGTTATAAAAATACACGGATTGTATACTTGCCAGATCATCTGATTGTTCGGCATGTTGAATCTATATTAAATTCTGAACTTCCCGAAGGGAAAGACGACGAATACATCCGCACTAGACTGAATTATACGTTAAATGTTTTAGAGGAATATGCAAAAGCTTTTATTGCAATTCGCCAGAGTGGTGTGATCGATACAAAAACTTACCCTTTTGGACTATAATGGCGATAGCAATGGGAATCCCCACATTCAAAATCATAGTCACAATATAACCTAAAAAGGGACCTCCAAATGTATAGGGATCTAAACTATGCATCATGTGAATGATAAACGGGTGTAGTAGGAATATAAATAGACTATTGTTTCCTATAAAAGATATCCAATTCGATACCTTGTGGTTAAATTTAGGCAAAATTTCCCAAATTCCTAAAAAGAAAAAAATGGGGTATACTAAGTGGTGATTTTTGAAATCTATCGCGTAAACTCCACTAAACAAAATTAGAAAGAAAAAAAACAATAGGGCAATTGCTCCGAATGGAAACAATAACTCAGCTTTAGGTTTATTTTTCTCTTCTTTTGAAAGTCCGATTTGGATTCCTAGTATAAAGAAGAATATATAATTAAAAATGGAAACTGAATGGTATTCATTTGGGAGTATTGAATCGAAAAATCCTAAGTTTGAGGATAAGTTTACCAAAAAAGAAAAAAGAAGTAATAGTTTCGAAAACGACTTATTGATGAGAAATTTATCAAATAGATAAAACAAAATGTAAAATTGGATTAAAAGAGGAACAAAATAAAAGGGTGCAAATACTTTCCCTAAAAAGTAGAAATGTATAAATTCGATCACATTGTAATTGTTATATTTTACCAAATACCCAATGACTGAAGCAATTGAATAAGGTAAAATAAGATTCTTTAGTTTAGAGATCCAATACCCTTCTTTTTTCCTTAAGAATATAGCGGATGTTAGTATAAATAAAGGGACGGAAAACCTTGATAAATTGGAAAAAAACAAAGTAGTTCGGACGACCATTTGATCTGCTGGATGAAAGAACTGAAAGTAAGAATGGATATGGATGAGTACGATTCCAACCATTGCAAAACCTCTGAGGATATCGAATCGATTCTCTCTACCTTGTTTAGTTGCGAGTGGATGCGGTAGTGAGTAGGGGATTTGAAAGATCCAAAGATACAAGGCTCCAAGCCCCGTTAGTATGATCCCTAGTAATTCCCATTCCATAAATGCTATCTCCTTTACGGCATTTTCTTTTCAGATTTCCTGGTGCAAAGGAAAATGAATTCAGATTTTAGGCAAAATAGCCAAAAATAGATACAGGAGCCACGAATCAATGAGCAAACTCAACATTCCGCCAAATCAGAGGATCTTCAAAGAAGGGGAACTGAATAATGCGATGTACATCATCCTCCAAGGGAACGTTGAGATTTTTTTTACGGTGAACAATAGCCAAACTCGATTGGCATTGATGAAACCAGGAGATTTTTTTGGTGAGATGGCTTTATTTAGTTCCAACCCAAGAAGTGCAACTGCTAGAACGATTACAAATTGCGAAGTGGCAGTCATTGAAAGTAAACAACAGTTGGAAAACTTTCTTGTTAAGAATCCAAAGTTTGCTGCAAAAATGGTTTCGATTATGGCAGACCGCTTGGCTCGAACAAATGAACTTCTGATCAGTAGTATGGAAAAATCCGTTGCGAAGAAAATTGAATTCAGCACGGAAGTAGGGAAAGAACATCAAATCGGAATCAGTGATGTCCAGGATGTGGAATGAGACTATCCGTAGATGGTAGGTAAGTTTTTTTTGATTAAGGTGATTTCTGAGATGGGTGCGTAATTTAAAAGATTTTTGATGTTAACCATTTGACCCTCTGCCATCAAAAACTCTTTTAAAATTTCTAACGTTTCTTCCGGTGGAAGTGAGGATATACTTGGGTATTCGGGATGTCCCACTAAATTAAATTCATCTGCGAGTTTAGGGTCTTCTAATTGTTGGTCTTCGAGGTTAAGTAATTCTTTCCAGTTCATAATTAAGCCAAGAGAGTTTGGTATTCTTCTCTATGTTCCTCGAATTGTAGTTTAAACCTTTCTTGCATATCGCGAAATTCCTTTTCTGATGTAATTTCAAAATATTCCAATACTTCAGGTTCCACAGTAGAATAATTTCCTTTACCACGTCCAATATTGGCTAAAATATCTGCAAGATAGATGATTTGGCAGAGGATATTGTTTCTAGTTTTGCATTGCCAAGGTTTGTGGTGGTAACGGATGACATCGAGAATTTCCTCCGGGAAATTCCATTTCTCAGCCATTAAATGCCCAATTTCAGAATGTGTTGTTCCTAAAGTGTATTCTTCTACCCATTCTGAAATTTCATTAGTGTCATCACTTCTAAGAACTCTTATCTGATTTACTTGGCTCAGATCTAAGGAAAGAAGAACCATCCTCCCTAAATCGTGGAGTAAAGCCGAAATGATTGCAGGTTCCAACAGTTTTAAATGTTTTTTTCGGTCTTCTATTAGAAATCTTGCATACATGGAGGTTTTGAATGAATGAGTCCATACTAATACTTGTTTCGCATAGCGAGAGTTAAGTATTTTTTTCGCACCTAATGTTAAAAAGATAGACTCAAGATTTTTGAGACCAATCCTCTTTACACCTTCAAGCACTGAAATAATTGGAGTATGTGCACCAAATAAGGGAGAGTTCGCAATTTTTAAGATTTCTGCTGTAATGGCTGGATCTTTCTCCACTTGGGCTGATATTTCATGCCAATCGACATCTTTTTTCTTCGCGATAAGAATCAACTTTTGGATTTGTGGAGGAAGGGGAGGAAGGCTACTGACTTCGCGAACTAAAAGATTTTTTATATTGGTTTGATTTTCTTTTGGGATAAGCTGTTTCGGAATTCGGATGATTACTTCTGTATATTCATCGGTTGTCATCAACTGAAAGAATTGATTAGATATTCCTGAGTTTCTGAGTAAAATATGAATTAATACAATTCCAAGTCCGGAACTTTCTTCATTATCAACTGACTCACGATAGGCGTCATTTATATTTTTGTATTTTGTCGAGGCTTGAACACGTTTTAAAATTCTGTTTTTTTCTTCTGGAAGAATTTTGGCGTTATTTCTGACTCGAAATTCTATATATTCTTCTTTGCAAATTGTACTTAGGGTTATCTTGTAATTAGAGTGATCGAGTCCTAAAAAAACACGTTTGCGGTTATGGCCAAATTCATCCTTATACATTGGGATTCCTCGGCTGTAATCCTTCTCATCCCATAGGTTCAATCCTTGTGTTTGAAAAAAACACGTTTACCATTGGCTTTACATCCGTTTACTAGTAGTTCACTGAGAATTGTAAAAAGGATTTCATGTAGGAATTCTAAGGAAATACTACGAACCACTCTGCCGATCCAAACGTCTAGTTCCGGGCAGTCAATTTCCGAAAAGTGGACATATTCTTTGGAAATCAGTTTTCCGGAAAGAAAGTCCTCCTGGAAGGTAATGAGTGGGGGAATCGACATGATAAACCTGTTTTGAACCTTGTTTCTCTTTTTGAAAACAGAAAATTTTATTTTGAAATTTGGGTCAGGATTCCGATAATGAAGACTATGGAACTCTCGAAAAAATCCCTTTTGATTACCTTTGTGTTATTTGTAGCAGTTGTGTCTATTTCTGCTCAGGACACAAAACCACAAGTAACCCCCACCGATGTGAACCAAGAGAATCACGATGCAAAAGAGGGACAAGATAAAGAGTTATTCGAATACTATTATAAAACTCGCCCTGAAAATTTACCACCTAATAAAGCAAAACTAGAATATAACCTGATTAAGACGCTTAAAAAAGAAATAATGAGTCGTGACTATTCTAAAGAGTCTGTGGAAGCTATCAAAAAAATTGACGCAACCAACGTTCAATATGAGAGAGTGTATCGAGAGAGTAAATGGCTTCGTGGTTTTATGACGCAAAACACTCACCTGAATTATTTAGAATTTATGTATGTAGTAAAACACGATAAATATATGTGTTTTGTAAGTTTTGATGTTAATCCAGAGACTTATTTACAACAATCTCGTCAATCTCATTTGGTTTTTGCTGCGAAGGATAAGTTCGAGATAGTAATCCCAAAACCCTAACTATTAAAGTAACACCAACTAATACGAGTAAATAGATAAAACCATATTGAAAGTATCTTTCTAAGTTTTCCAAGAGGGGGAGCGATTCTTCATTCCCCCGTATTCGCGAAATTGCTGTTTGTTTCCCAAAAATTCTGATTTCTCTTTTATAAACCTCGATCGTGTCACCTAACCGCAGTTTTTTGTAAATGGAGTAGGGGATCCTTTCCGTAATTTCATAGAGAGAACCACTGCTGAGCCCGAAACTGTAATGGCATTGGTAAGCAATTGGGAATTGATTTTTTACACGCGAGAGTTCCTGAACAATCGCAAAACTTCTGTTCTTTTCCTCGTTTAACGTTGTAGTTTCTAATTTTAAGTATTTGTTCTCGAAATGAACGAGAGAATAGAATAGGGAAATGACAATAAAAGATACAAAGACCGAATTGGCGATCCAAACGGATACTCGTGGAGACATCTAGGACTTAGATGGCTCCTCAAAGGATTTTAATGCTTCTTCACGATCTGCATAGAATTGAAAAGCATTAGAAAGACCAAGCAGATGAAACACTTGCAAGATGGAGCTGGTCACTCCGACGAGCGCCATTTCTTTATTTCTTTTTTGTAAGTTCATTTTAACATCCAAAATCATTCGAATCCCAAGACTAGAGATGTATCGAAGTTCTGAAAAATCCAAAATGAGATGTTTTCTGTCGGTTCCGACCATTTCGTCTAGGATCGTTTGTGTAATGCGGTCCAGTGGGCCTGATTCCATACGACCTTTGATTTGGACGATGACAGTTCCATTGATGCGTTTCTGCTCTATTTCGTATGGTAAGTCTTGCATGAATTCCCCTCTCTTTAGCGGAACAATTACAAATAATTTCTCCGGCGATAACCGAATCGTCGCCTTTGCGTAAGGTGGGAACGGGTAGTGCCTCTCCGTAAGAGAATCAACTGCGAGTCCACCATTCATTTCGGAAATAACTTCCACTTGATCTAAGGCCCTAAAATCTGCCAAGGAAAACTCTGTTTCTCGAGACTTCACTCGTATTTCTCGGGAATAAACATGAAAAAAAGGTTCGTGCTTTGAAAATGGTGGGAATTTCTTTGGAAAACAAGAACTAATCCAACCTGTGGATCCTGCACCTGTATAAACTAGTAGTCCGGAACATTTTTGTTCTTCTTTTTTGCCTTGGTAAGAAATCCAAAACCGTGAGGTGAGATCGGGGCTGTTATTCCGTATAGAAAGTTCGCAAATGGCAGGTACAGTTTTGAGTTTTGTTCCATTGGGATATTGAATTTCGGTATCAAGTAAGGACCATGACTCCACCTGAGCTTGTGCGAAGTTGTTTTGGACGGCATCTTTTAATTCATCTGCAGTAAAACCGAGAAGCGCTCCTACAGAGGAATCAGGATCGGAATTACACCCTATTAGATGGGTATTTCCAGCTAAATGAGCCACATAAGTGAAATGGTTATCACCACCATGAGCTACAATCAAATCGTATTTTGCCCCACCTTCGGGATCAAAATTTTCCCGAAAAACAAAGTCGGCCTTTGGAAACACTTGAGATTTTAGAAATTTGCGTGACTCCAATTGTCTTTCATGGGATTCAAAAGTCCTTTCAAAGACTTCTGGATTTTGGCGTGCGACTTCTTTATAGGCCTGAACGGAGCCGTAAGTTTCCAAATCCAATTCGTATTTGGTACGTTTAAATACCACTACGACCTTTTTATACTTGGTTGAAGTCATGAGTTTTGGAAGAAATTCCTATTTTCATTAGGGAAATAAAGGTTTTTTTACAAAAACTTTGTTTTTCTTAGGAAATTTGCAGAAAAATTGTATCCAAAATCAATTTAGTCTTGTACCAAATCATGTAGTTTTATAAATAATGTGTAACCGTTAAATGGTTTAGAGGAAAATCAAAGTATGGCAACAACTCCTACCCCAATGAAGAAGTCCGAAATGCTCAGCGAACTAGCTGAAATAACTGGTATGACCAAAAAGAGCGTAGCCGCGTTCTTAGACTCCTTTGTTGATCTCGCTTATAAAGAAACCAAGAAAAACGGTGCATTTATCATTCCAGGTTTAGGAAAACTTGTTAAACGCAATCGTCCAAAACGTAAAGGAAGAAACCCTGCAACTGGTGAAGCAATTGTAATTCCTGCTAAAGTAGTTGTTAAATTCACACTTTCTAAAACTTGCAAAGATGCAGTTGTGCCTCCTAAAAAATAATTTAGTTTGTGAACCCAGGAGGATGTCCCCCTGGGCATTTTATGGATAAAAAACCTTATCCTTTTTTACCTTTTGAAGATTCTCTCGTAGGAGAGAAAATTCTCCTCGTTTGGCAAGAAAGCCATCATTCTGAAAAAAATCTCAAAGACCATTTATTAAAAGCCCTGGAGCTAACAGAAAACCAATTGGTTTTTACTCCGAACGCCATTAAACAAAAGTTAATGGTATCTTACCCCACTGAAATTCGTAGTTTCATCGAAAAAAAAGAGTTTTCTAAGATCACCAATCTGCTGTTACAGATCGCTAAAGGGAAATCTGAGTTATTTCCCACACCAGCACTCGACATAACATTTGAATTAATAGAATGGATTTTAACAGGGTTTGATATAGATGATGTACTAGTGGACACCTTATCCGCATTATTCGGGACGTCTCTAACCAATGAATTTGTGGATCAAGTCAGAGCTGAATACATCAAAGAACTCCGCGGGTGAGAAAATTTTTGCCTAAGGTTTTATTTTAATTGTCAAACATTGAACTTGGTTCAAATTCTGGAACAAATAAGGACTTTTGGGTACAAATATGCAAACTCGTACGATTTATAAATGGGGATCTCCCGACGTAGAAGAAAAATTACCGGAACACACATTAAAATTTCTAGAAAAACAGTTCCCCGTAGATAAAGAGTTCAAAGCATCACTTCCCAAAGGAGAGCTCCCGCTTAATTCATTAAAAAAGTCTAAAATTTCCCAAACAACGCTCACAAAGTTAAAACAAATTGTTGGTAAAGACTATGTTTCGTTAGACGATACATCACGAGCAAGACATTCGATAGGAAAGTTCTACACTGAAATATATAAAGCAAGATTTGGTGAAGTATCTGATGTTGTGGATGTAGTTGTTTCACCAAAAAATGAACAGGAAGTGATTGAAATTATCGCAGTAGCGAATGCGGGTAAAATTCCTGTCATTCCTTATGGAGCCGGATCCACAGTCACCAAAGCTTTGCAAGCTCCCAAAGGTGGTATCTCTTTAGATTTATCTCGCCTCAATCGTATCATTGAGTTCAATGCCATTGATTCTACTGTGACGGTAGAGGCAGGGGTTTATGGTCCTGTTTTGGAAAAACATTTGAATGACCGCGGTTATACTTGTGGTCACTTTCCTCAATCATTCGAATTTTCTACTGTTGGTGGTTGGATTGCCGCAAAAGGTGCCGGTCAAGCCTCCACAGGTTATGGGAAAATAGAAGATATACTTCTTAGCCTAACGGCGATTACTCCGTCAGGAAAATTTGAATCCAAAGCCTATCCTGCAGCATCCATTGGTCCAGATTTATTTCGATTGTTTCTTGGAACTGAAGGGAGTTTTGGAGTCATCACTAAGGCAACATTAAAGATACGCAAATACCATCCAGAAAATTCAGCCAAAGGTTCTTTTATATTTAAAAACTTTGAAAAGGCTGTGGAAACAATGAGAGATGTGATGCAAGCCGGTTTTGGAAAACCTCATTTCTTTCGTATCCAAGACCCGGAAGAAACAGACATTTCTTTCCAGATGAGTGGACTCCATGGTGGAAAAGAAGATTTGTTTCTAAGATTCATTGGTTACAAACCAATGGAAAGATCCCTCATGCACATTATTGTGGATGGTGATCCGGCATACGCAAAAGAAGTATTAAAAAAGATTAAAAAAATTGCGAAACGAAATGGTGGTTTTTCGACCGGAGAATCACCGGTGAATAAATGGTTACACCAAAGGTATTCCAGTGCTTATCTTAGAGATTATCTTATGGACGAAGGGATTCGAATTGATACCTTAGAGACGGCTGTTAGTTGGTCCAATCTGCATGAGTTGTGGGAAAAAACTCGTGCTTATATCAAAAGCCATGAAAACACATCTTGTATGGTTCATATCTCTCACGCTTATGAAAATGGAGCCAATTTGTATTTCATATTCTTAAGTCCTATGGGCAAAAAAAATGAAGTCACTGACTTTGTAAAGTTCCACAAGGGAATCATTGACAGCATCCATAAACATGGGGGCTCTTTGTCTCACCACCATGGTATTGGTCGGATGTTATCTCCATGGATGGAACAGGAAGTAGGGAAAGAGGGGCTTAGAATTTTATCTTCTGTAAAGAAAACATTTGATCCTAAGGGAATCATGAATCCAGGCGGATTGTTAGGACTTAAATAATGGGTGTTTCTGAAAGGAAAAAAAGAGAATTTGCGCAAAGAGAAACTGATATTCTCCATTGTGCCATTGAACTCTTTAGAATCAAACATCCTTCCCTTGTAAAGATGGATGATATTGCAAAACAATTGGAGATAGGTCGGGGAACGATCTATCTCCATTTTAAGAGTAAAGATGATTTGATGGCTCGCATTTCCTACGAGGACTATGTACGGCTCCGTGTGCGTTTGGAGAAAGCCTTTGAAGCACAAACTGCAATTGAAATGTCAAGGAAAGCAATCAGGGCTTATATTGATCATTGTTTAGGGGATCGCCATATGTATCTTGTTGCAAAACAATGCGGAGTCAATTTAAACATTGATAATGTTTCCGATGACTTGCGGAAACTTCTAACAGAGGAAAGGACAAATCGTTTAACACTTTTAGAAAAAATTTATAAACAAGCAAAACAAGAAAACCTAATCAATACTAGGGGAACGTATCCAAACGTTGCCGTTGCCTGGGGTATGATCCGTGGTGCGGTAGAAGTGATATTAGATGGGCATTTCCAAAACGAAATTAAAAGTGAAAAAGCCTATCTCGAAACGATTGAACATGTATTATTCTATGGATTATTTTCTGGTGGTAACAAAGGAGAGACTTGATGAGAAAAATTAAAGTAATTCTAAATCCCGTATCAGGTGGAGGTCTCTCAGCAAAAGTCTGGAAAAAAGTAGAACCCGAGTTACAAAAAAAAGGGATTCCTTATGAATATGAGGCCACGACAAAGGAAAGGGCGGCCCGCGATATTGCAAAAGACGCCGTCAAACAAGGGTTTCATTGGATCATAGGCATTGGTGGAGATGGCACATTTTCGAATGTTATCAATGGTCTTTTTGAAAATGGAAAGTTAATCAACAAAAATGTTATTTTTAGTCCCATCCCTGCGGGTAGGGGAAATGATTTTATAAAAACAGTCAAAGTTCCCAAAGATCCCGTCAAAGCATTAGAACAGATATTGAACGGAAAAGAAAGGTTAATCGATTTAATCGCAGTCACTTATACCAAAGTCGACAAAACAAAAGGGAATTATCTCTGTTTGAATTTGGCTGACTTCGGAATGGGTGGAGAAGTAGTTTATAAAGTCAATCGTTCAAGACTTGCCTCCATCATCGGAGGGAAGGGCGTGTTTTTGTTATATACGGTTCTCGGTTTGTTTACTTATACAAACAAAAAAATCACACTTACCCTTTCGAAGTTTGAGAAAATTACAAACAAATGTAGATTAATAGTATGTGCTAACGGTGAGTATGCGGGTGGTGGAATGTGGTTTGCACCTAGAGCAAAGCTTGATGATGGTAAAATGGATTTACTTGCCATCCAAGATGTGACTGTGATGGAAACCCTTCGAAAGTTTGGTTATTTGTATCGTGGGAAGTTATCAGACGATTCCAAAGTGATTTCCAAACAAATCACGGAGTTAACTGCAGATTCAGACGAAGATGTTTTTATCGATGTGGATGGTGAGAATATGGGCCAACTCCCTGCTCATTTTAAAGTGCTACCGAAAGTTCTGCCGATCAAATGTTAAACGAATGAAACATATTACAAAACTAGAAAACTCCCGATTAAAGAATCTCAAAAGTGAATATGACATTATCGTCATTGGTGGTGGAATCACAGGTGCCAATGTCCTTTGGGATGCTACCCTTCGCGGTTACAATTGCCTACTTGTGGAAAAAAATGATTATGCCTCTGGAACAAGCCAAGCCACTTCCAAATTGATTCATGGGGGACTCAGGTATCTAAAGAATTTAGAGTTTGCACTGGTTCGTGAATCACTATCCGAACGAAGGTATTTAGCAAAAATCTCTCCCCATGCAGTTCGTCCTATGGGTTTTATCATCCCGATCCGATCGTGGTTCCAACGTATTCAATTATTTTTAGGAATGGAATTGTATAATGCTCTATCCTTTGATCGGAATAAAGAAATTGATCTAGATGTGCAACTTCCTCGGTACAGATGGAATTCACTTGGTGAAACAATTTATAAAGTTCTTGGGCTTAATCGAAAATCTTTGAAAGGAAGTTTTCAATACTATGACTATGCCAATCCCAATCCAGAAAAACATACTACGGAGTTTATTTTGTCAGCCAAGGAAAAAGGAGCACATGCTTTTAATTACTTATCTGTCACTACATTAAAGAAACAAAATAGCGGTGGTTATACGGTCGGCCTTACAGATTCTATTTCTGGGAAAAAAGTATTGGTATCGACTAAGGTGGTCGTGAATTCAGCTGGTCCATGGGCTGACGTGATTGAGTCCATGACTGGTGTGACCGCAGAAAAAAAATTAGTTCGTTCCAAGGGAATCCATGCTGTGGTTCGTAATATTTGTGGAAATGAATGTGTGGTTTTATCAAAAAGAGATGGCTCGCATCTTTTTGTCATCCCATGGCGAGGAAAAACTATTGTAGGAACCACAGATACTGCCTATGAAGAGGATCCTGATGTTTTTAAAGTTAAACAATCTGAAATTGTGGATTTATTAGATGAAGTAAATTATAGTTTTGGTTTTGCAAAATTAACTCTGAAAGATGTGGATTATTACTACGGTGGCCTTCGTCCTCTTGTAGAAGATCCAGGGAGCACCGAAGGTACTTATTCTGCGTCACGGAAATCAGAGATTTTTCACTATGAAAAGGAAGGATTTCCTGGTTTCTTTTCTGCGTTAGGTGGTAAGTATACAACAAGCCGCGCTGTTGCAGAAACTTTAGTGAATGCGATTGATTTATATTCTAAAGGTATGAAGTCAACCTGTGTCACAAAATTTACCCCACTTCTTGGAGGAAGATACCAAAGTTTAAAAGAACTTACAAACGAATTAGAGTTCAAATTCCCGAAGGTTCCCGGATCAAAAATTGATACTTTGGCGAGACGTTATGGAAGTGTGACTTGGAAGATTTTGTCTTTGGAGGGAAATGATTCCTATCGTATTCCCAATGGAGAAATTTATTATGAAGAGGAAGTGGAATATTTAGTAAACCATGAAGAGATTTTCCACCTAACGGATTTCTATTTTAGAAGGTCAGGGGTAGGTACTGTTGGGGCTCTCGATTCTTCAGAACGGATTCGGTTGGATAAAAAAATTGCCAAGTTACTTGGATGGAATGCGGATCGAACCAAAGAAGAAATAAAAGCTGTTGACCAAAGATACAAGTGGTTTGTGGACTAAATGGCCAGAATCTCTATTGATATTCCAGAAAAACAAATTTATTCTACTGATCTTAGTGTTCGGATCTCAGATATTAACTTTGCGGGTCACTTAGCTCATGATGCGATTTTAACTTTAACTCATGAATGTAGGGCCCGTTTTTTCCATTTTCATGGTTGGACAGAAATCAATGTCGAAGGGAAAGGGATCGTTGTCTCTGATGTGGCCATTGTTTATAAATCAGAAGCTTTTTTTCCTGATGACCTAGAGATGCAACTCTACGTGGACAATGTATCTAAAAAGTCTTTAGAAATGGTTTATGTCATCACACATAAAAATGGGGGAAAAGAAATTGCGAGAGCCAAAACTGCCATCGTATTTTTTGATTATGCGGAAAGGAAACCTTGTCCCATCCCTGATGTTTTTATAAAAGTATTGGAATAAACTAAGGATCCTTATTTAATTTTTGTTTGGATGGAGGAAACAATTTTACGTTCTTCTTCTTCATACTTTAATTTATGAATTCCACCGAGTGGGTTTCTTTTGACTGCCTGGTTCCATTTGGACGCCTCTAATTCCTCCCAAATCGAAATCCCCCATCTACCATATTCATTTCGAATCCATTGTGTGAGTTGGGTGAGTGTTTCTACATTTTTGTCCTTTCTCTTTTCATAATGAAGGATGTATTGTAATAACTCTTCGATTCCTTTTCGCTTTGTCACTGATGTTTTGAAAATAGGAGGAAGGGTGTGGTTCGGAAGAATGTCTTTGATAAATTCCAAAGTAGATTGTAACATGTAGTAACTGGAGTTCGCTAGTGATTCTTCGTCACATTTGTTGATGATGAAGGCTTCTGGAACTTCCATAATTCCTGATTTCATAAATTGCACTTGGTCACCACCTAGGGGTTGCATCACAAGAAAGGACAAATCAGAAATCAGGGAAACAGAAATTTCATTCTGGCCAATCCCAACAGTTTCCACAAATACATAATCAAATATTCTACGTAAGAAACGGATGACATGATACGTATAAGGATTGAGGCCACCAAGTTCCAATTGGGATGGTTGCGATCGAAAATAGAGTCGGATGTCACGTCTTGGGAGTGTGACGCGAGTTCTATCTCCAAGGATGGATCCTCCACTTACGTTGGAAGAAGGATCAATGGCAACAATAGCCATTTTTTTATCCGGAGCAAATTCTAAAAAAAGACGACAAAGTTCACCAAGTAACGAGGATTTGCCGGCCCCAGGAGTTCCTGTAATCCCAATAGTGAGTCCTTCTTTAAAATCTGGTTTTTGGAGAGAGAGTTCCTGGAATAATGATTCCCGAAATTCTAAATTTTTTTCGGTTTCAATTCTTGAAATGATTTTTGCAATAGGATATTTTTCCCCTAGCAGGGCATCAGAAACCAATTGGGATAAAGATTCTTTCGTATCAATCAAGGGATGTTGCCATAGTTTAGAAATAAAATAGAGTCGTGGAAACTTCCATTACAGATCCGGATTAAAGGTTGCAATGGAAGTGAAAAACAACTCTTCGCTTAAACGAGAACTGGTTCTATGGTAATGATGTCGATGATTTTGTTCATAATCGACATTAAGTCATAATCTTTTGGTGTAAAGATTTCACGAATCCCCATAGCCCTTAGTTCTTCAAAGTCGGATTCAGGAATGATTCCCCCAATTACAACAGGGATTTTTGCCTTGTAGTGAGCGAGTTCATCAAACAATTGTTTCACGATTTCTTTGTGAGAACCAGAAAGAATCGATAACCCAATGACATTGGCATTTTCTTCCACGGCGGACTGAACGATTTCTTCTGGAGAAAGGCGAATTCCTGAATAAATCACATCAAAACCACTGTGTTTTGCAGATACAGCAATCATTTCTGCTCCATTCGAATGGCCGTCAAGTCCTGGTTTCCCCACAACGATTTTTGGTCTATGGCCATTTGCTTTGGTAAAGGCTTCCACTTTTCCTCGAACGGTAGAAACTTTATCATCAGACAAAAAAAGTTTTTGGCCTTCCACACCAGTCGGTGGATTGTATTCTCCATACACATCGCGAAGTGCATCGGCCCATTCCCCTGTTGTTACCAGTGCTTTTGCACAAGCAATCGAATAAGGCATCAGGTTTTTCCCATCTTTTGCGGCTTGTTTTAGTTCTTCTAAAGATTTTTTGGCTGTCTCTGCGTTACGGCGAGTTTTAGCTTCTGCCAAAACGTTTAATGTTTGTTCTGCGGATTTTGGATCTACTTTAAAGATACCACCATCCGAGTCAGTCATGAGTGGAGACTTAATTCCGTCGGTCCATTTGTTTTTACCAACAATCACCAGTTCGTTGGAATTGATTTTGGAAAGTCTTTCTGTTTGTGATTTCACAAGTTGAGATTTCATATATCCATTTTCAATCGCAACGAGGGCTCCCCCCATATCGATGATCTTTTGAATTTCAAGTTTCGCTTCTTCTTTGAGAGCTTTTACTTTCGATTCAATGACTTTGGATCCTTCGAAGATGTCTGGGTATTCGAGAAGGTCTGTTTCATAAGCAAGGACTTGTTGCAATCGGAGCGACCATTGTTGGTCCCAAGGTCTTGGAAGGGAAAGTGCTTCGTTCCATGCAGGTAGTTGGAGGGCACGACATCTTGCGTTTCTAGAAAGTGTCACACCAAGGGATTCGATAAGAATCCTCCATGCGTTGTTCTCCGGTTGTTCTTCTGTAAGGCCAAGGGAGTTTACTTGTACACCATAGCGGAACACTCGGTATTTTGCCGTTTTTACAGCATATCTTTCTGTTGTGATTTCTTCCCACATTTCTGTGAAGGCGCGCATTTTGCACATTTCTTCTACAAAACGAATCCCTGCATTGACAAAGAAGGAAATCCGACCCACACACTGTTCAAATTCTTCCGCTGTAAAACAATTTCTTTCTTTAATGGCATCTAACACGGCAATGGCGGTAGCTAACGCAAAAGAAAGTTCTTGTACGGGAGTGGCACCCGCCTCTTGTAAGTGGTAGGAACAAATGTTAGATGGGTTCCATTTTGGAATTTTGTGTAAACTATACTCATACATATCCACGATGATTTTCATGGATTCTTTCGGAGGGTAGATATAGGTTCCGCGTGCAAGGTATTCTTTGATTAAATCGTTTTGGGTGGTTCCATTGAGTTTTTCGAGTGGGACACCGCGTTCTTCTGCGAGGGCCACATATAGCGAAAGTAACCACATGGAAGTTCCATTGATGGTCATGGAAGTGTTCATCTCTTCAATCGGGATCTGGTCGAATAAAATACGAAAGTCTTCTAAAGAGTTGATGGGAACTCCCACCTTTCCGATTTCTGGGCGCGATACCTCATGGTCGGAACTATAACCACACTGAGTTGGGAGATCAAATGCAATGGAAAGCCCTGTTTGGCCTTTAGAAAGGTTCTTTCTGTACAACTCATTGGAGGCTTTTGCATTGGTATGCCCTGCATAAGTCCTAAAAATCCATGGTTTGTCAGGTTTTCCCTGTCCATTCTCGTCCACGAGAAGGTATTCTTTTTTTTCGGCGGACATTCTTTGCCTCGTTTTATAAATTCTATGTATAATTGAAAATCTTCTGGAATATTTTCACCTAAAAATTTATACAGGATTAGGCAATTTGAGCCTTTTCCAAGATGCGCGACCCAAAACCTTTTTCACCACTTCCTTTCATTTTTAGCATCTTACTCTTAAGTTTGGGCTTTGCTCTGTTCTCTTATTTTAGACCTTTCCCCACTACCGAGACCGAATGGGAGTTTTTGGCAAATACCAAGGCCGCTACCGAAGAAGGGGGACTCGTTTCTGCGAGAGAACCACTTGCTATTTGGTTTGTTGTGGCTTGGAAAAAACTATTTGGGATGAACTACATTCCTTCCTTTCTCGTGTTAGCCGGACTATTTTATAGTCTTTTCCTACATTTGTTTATGTTGTTACTTAGATCGGAAGAGTGGAAACGAAACCATTATCTGATGGTTTATTTGGCTGCTTTTTTACCATTTTCCTACGGGTTTCCCACATCTTATTTCACAGAAACACTTTGTCTTGTGTTTTTACTCTTGGTGTTTTTAACCTTTCGATTGGAGAAGATGACAGACCTTTTAATTTTCCCCACATTTACTGCTCTTGCGTTCTTCTCCAGTTTTATTATGTTTTATCTTGGGTTTACTTTTTTTGTCATCTTTACGGGGATTCGTGGATCTCGTAAGGCTGCCCAAAAAACATCTGTGTTCTATAAAAAGAAAAACATGCCCTTCCTATTTTTACTTGGCTATCTAGGATTTTTTATCCTCTCTCTAGTTTACTTTTCTTATACAGATTTTTTTGGACCAAACTCCATTGGATTTTTATTCAAAACTTGGTATACTTCAGCGTTACTCATTCTTCTGCCACTTGTGGTTCTAGGGATTGGGCACGTGTTATTAAAAACCGAAAAAGAATTAAATACAATTACAGCATCGATTATCATTGTTCTTTGCATTATAGTTTCCATCTATTTTGTTTTTAAAAATTTAAAATCTGCAGATAAAGAACCCTGGGATCTCCAATCCAAAAATCTTACAAAAGCCTTTGGACAAGCTCTCATTTTAAAATCTGATCCTATTTATTTACCAAAAGAATTTTCCTTTGCCTTTTACTTCCAAACGGGAACTAAAACGAAATACATGCGGGAGGAAAAGGTTTCTGATAAATCGTTTTTGTATGTGGATGGAATTTGGAACCAAGACATCCAGCTAATACAAAAGTCAGGACTATTCCGACGTAATTCTAGATCCTTTGCTATCGTTCCTATCAGTGAAGATGATGTCCTCATTCAAAGAGCTACGGCAGAAAAGATTAAAAATGAAAAAAGTCTGAATTTTATCGTGAAAAAAGTTGATGATGCATGGCTAGAAACTGCCACAAAACGCCCGTTTGATGTGTATACGGCAGGTTTGCAGAAAAAGTTCGGATACCTGACTTTTTATTAGATTCTAAAATTTAAGAACTAAAATCTTTATAGTAACGTTTGACTTTGTTTACGTATTTTTGTGTTTCTTCATAAGGAGGAATACCTTTGTGCCGTTTCACTGCCCCGGGCCCTGCATTGTAAGCTGCAATGGCTTTTTCTGGATCTTTGAATTCCTTCATCAGACCTTTTAAAAATTTCACTCCACCACCAATATTGTCTTCGGGATCAAAAGGATCGGATACGCCTAGAGACTCTGCCGTTTCTGGCATCAGTTGCATAAGCCCCATGGCACCTTTTGGTGATACAGCTTTGGGTTTAAAATTAGATTCCGCTTTGACCATGGCTTTCACCAAATTCGGATCCATCCCTTGGGCTTTCGCAATGGATTCAATGGTTCCGAAAATATCGGTAGGTTTGTTTCCTAAATCCGATTGCAAAGAGGTTTTGGGTCTTTCTTCCGGAAAGGGGAGGGAGATGGAATCAACGGGTTGTATCTGAGAAGGAAGAACCGGTAGGTTTTGTGTTGGGTTCTGTTTGTTCCATTCCCTTTCTAAAACGTCAGGAAAAGAAACGAGAGACTTCGGATTTTCCGAAAGTTTGGATAGGGATTCCATTCGATTTAGCACAGAAGATACAGAAGGAATATCAGTCAGTCTCACAATTTTAAGATCGACAAAGTTGGGGAAAACTAAAGAAAAAAAATATGTCTCATTAGCCCAGGGAAGGGTTGATTGACTGCAAATCCTTTAGGGATAGGGGTTTTACAAGATAACCTTTTACATTTTTGAATTCTGCAGACCGCGCTTTGTCTGTGGGGTCAATCGAAGAGGTCAGAATGTAGATAGGGAGCTTTGCATATTTAGGGTGTTTACTTATGGCACTTAGGAACTCCCATCCATCCATGATGGGCATATTCAAATCTAAAAATAATAAGTCAGGATCTGCCGTGCTATTTAGGAGGGCATTTAGGGCATCCTCTCCATTTTGGAATCCATGAATTTCGTTTGCAAAAGAAAATTTCTCCATCAAAGTTTTGATGAGAAATGTTGTGATCATGTCATCTTCAACTAGGTAAACCATACTTAATTGTTTCATAAATTACGAATAGAGCCGAGCGTATTTTCCAAAAAAACAAAAAGAAAGCAAGAAATAAACCAACTTCAAAGTGTATGTGGTGACGTTAGGATTTCGGGTCTCAGGATCTCTTTTAATTTTTTTTCTTCTAACAGGCCTAACTCGAGAACTATGGATTCGACAGATCGGTTCTCCGATAGGGCCTTCTTCGCTACTAGGGTTGCATTTTCGTACCCAATGTATGGATTTAAGGCCGTGGCAAGGCCTGCCGAAGTTTTGACTCGCGATTCTAGTAGTTCCCTGTTTGCCGTAATTCCAATGATACAATTGGTCTCTAGTGTTTTACAACCAGCTGTTAGGTGCTCAATACTTTTAAAAAGACTGTGGGCGATAATAGGTTCGAAAGCATTTAATTGTAGTTGTCCTGCTTCTGCTGCCATTGTGATGGTGATATCGTTTCCAATCACTTCATAAGCAATTTGGTTGACCACTTCTGGAATGATGGGATTGACTTTCCCTGGCATAATGGAGGATCCTGCTGCTTTGGCAGGAAGATTGATTTCGTTAAACCCACCTTGTGGCCCACTGGAGAGAAGGCGTAAGTCATTACATACTTTAGAAAGTTTGGTCGCAATCCGTTTTAGTACACCAGATAACTGGACAAAGGCGCCTGTGTCTTGGGTGGCTTCGATCAAATTGGGTGCGGCAATTAGACTAAGCCCTGTGTCGTTGGATAAAATATCAGTGACAATTTGAGAATACCGAATATCAGTATTGATTCCAGTGCCGATCGCAGTGGCACCTAAATTGATCTCTCCGATGAGTGAGGTTGCTTCTTTTAGCCTATTGATGTCCTCACCTAACATAACATCGTAAGTGGAGAATTCTTGTCCTAAGGTCATAGGTACTGCATCTTGTAATTGGGTTCTCCCAATCTTTAAAATATCTTTAAATTCTTCTGATTTTATTCGGAAAGAGGCTTGCAGATTTTCCATGGCTGCAAGTAACCCTTTGATGGCAAACACTGCCGCTATTTTGATGGATGTGGGATATACATCATTTGTACTTTGCGACATGTTGACATCATTTAATGGGTGCAAGTGGGTATAGTCCCCTTTGGAAAACCCATACATTTCCAATGCGATATTTGTGATTACTTCATTGGCGTTCATATTCGTGGAAGTTCCTGCCCCACCTTGGATCACATCTACAACAAATTCCGAATGGAACTCTCCTTGTAAGATCCGATCACAAGCATCGGTGATCATTTTTGTGGTTTCTTTCGAAAGTTGGCCGAGCTGCAAATTGGCTTTGGCAGAAGCCCTTTTGATATAGGCAAGGGCATGCACTAGGTCCGGGTAGGATCCGATGGTTTTCCCTGTAATCGGATAGTTTTCTAAGGCTCTTAGCGTGTGTATCCCCCAATAGGCATTAGCGGGGAGATCTCGTTCTCCCAAAAGGTCGTGTTCTCTGCGAATCGATTTGTTCATAGGTCTCTAATTTCTCTTGGATAGGACGAAAGATACTCGACCAAATCCAAATGGGAAGAAGATTTATGTAGTCGATGTATAAAATCCCATTATCATTCCACATCCTATTCTTTTTAGTCTTCCTTACTTCGTTGTCCGGAAAGGAAAAACAACCCACCAGCGTTTCTTGCAAACAAAAGGAAGAAACAGTGAAAACCATTTTCCAACTTTTGCCAGAATCGGAAAGGTCTTGTGTCGATATTGCCAAACTGGTTTTGACAGAAGAGGATGAAGATGGCGAAAAATTGGACAAAGAGTATGCCGAACTTTTTTTGAAAGTATGTGAACTCAAAAGGAAAAAACTTTCCTTGGAAGAAATTCGAGAGAATCTTGGAATCACAAAACAATGCACTATTGCGGTAAATGTATCGAAAAAGAATTGATTCTTTCAATAGTCGGCCTATCGTTTTTCCAGGTTTTATGCTAAAATACAATATAGTTCTTTTTTTCTTCCTTGTCCCAACGGTTTTGTTTCCCTGTGACCCTTCCCCGGCAAAAACTTTAACACCTATCGATCATTCGGCGAAGGATAAAAGTTTTAACGAATTTAAAAACAAATTCCAAAAAATTCTAAAATCCAAAGATCGTAAGGCCTTAGAAGAAGTAATCGACAAAGATATCCATTTTTCTTTTGGTGGGGAAGCAGGAAAAAAGGATTTTTTAAAATCATTCCAACTAACAGAAAAACCATCCTCTTCTAACTTCTGGGAACTTATGGAAGAGGTTGTCAAATTGGGGTTTCGCCAGAACAAAGAAGGCCAAATGGTGGCACCTTACTTTTTCGAAACTTTCCCTGGTGATTATGATCCCTTCACGCACTATTTGGTCATTGGAAAGAATGTAAATGTAAGAGAAGAAGCATCCAAAGAATCGAAATCAATCACTCAGCTCAGTTACCAAATTGTAAGAGCAGAAGCTGATGATTTAGATGGAAGACGTCTCGAAAAAGAAAGTAATTGTAACTGGAAAAAAATATGTACTCCACAAGGGAAACCTGGGTATGTATGTGATCGGTTTTTACGTAGTCCTCTTGACTACAGAGCTTTTTTTGAAAAAAAGAAAAACAATTGGGTCCTCACTATTTTTATTGTGGGCGATTGACTGCTGTTAAATAAAGATTCGTCTTGGATTTTTCTTGAATCAAAGGTATATAGGATTTAGGATTGGTGAAACCATTATCGAAGGAAACATTTATGTTAAAAAAAATTCTGTTTGTTGCTTTAGCGTTTTCGCTAACCAATTGTCTTGTCTTAAATCCAGTGGGAGCAACGGTCGATCGCGAAAAGGGTTCTGAGGTAGCTTCTAGAATTACGGATGCTGCGATCCAGACAGACCTGATCAATTCAACCATTTTGGTGGGAAGGCCTTTTATCTCTATTTACAGTTTAATAGCTGCGGACATTGCTAGTATTGACTCAGCTAAATACTATGTGAAAGCGGATGTGGATCAGTGTGTTTCTGATATCAAAGGTTTTAAAGGTTTTGTACTTGGTTCTGTGATTGCAAACATCCTTTCCTGCCAAGATCTAAAAACCGATGGATACTTAACTGGAGATCCGTTCCCAACTTTCTAATTTAATTTTTTTTACATTCCCTGCCTCTTTTTCCAGAGGTAGGGAACTCTCCTTCAATCTTCCGGGTCATATTCACCAAACAAACAAGGAAGGTTTTATGATCTCTCTCAAACAAGTTCTAAAAATCACAACAACAGTCGGTCTTGTATCGGTTATGGCATTTGCTTTTGGAAATTGCCGTGGACATAAAGATTTCGAAAAACGCATCGAATGGGTTGCTTCTAAACTTACTTCAAAACTAGATTTGGATGAAACACAAAAAGCAAAATTGGAAACCATCAAAGCCGAACTTATTGCCAAACACAAGGAAATGAAACCAAAACACGAATCTTGGGCAAAGGAAATGGCTACACAGATTCGTGCTGAAAAAATTGATACCAAGTTATTGGATAAAATGAGTATCGAAAGAGAAGCTCGTCACCAAGAAATGCGTAAGTTTTTTCAATCCAAACTCGTAGAATTCCATGCCGTTTTAAAACCAGAACAAAGGGAAAAATTTGCTGATCTAGTGGAACGTTTCGCAAGTCGCCACCAACCACCGGAAGAGTAAACAATGCCAGAGTTTGACTTCGAAACGGTAGTCAAAGAAACCAAATATTTGGTTCTGAAAACGGTCGGTGATACCCTCATCGACCGTTTTGATGATGCTACAGAAGATGTAGTCCAGGAAGTTTACTTCCGCGCCTTCAAATCATTGGAGAAGGGTGGGTTTGATGGTAGGTCTAAAATTTCTACTTGGATCTACACCATTGCTCGTAACGAGTCCCTTCGTATGAATGAAAAACGATTACGAGAAGAAGAGAAAGCAAAACGATACTTAGTGAAAAACAAGGTTCAACTTTCGGGTGCGCGTGACGCCGCTACATGGGAAAAGGAAGAATGGATCGAATCCATGCTTGACAGGATCCCTGAAGTGTATCGGCAAACCCTTCGCCTGTATTTGGCCGGTAACACAATGGAAGAAATTGCAAAAGAATTAGAGATCCAACAGGGAACAGTGAAGTCACGTTTGTTCAGAACCAAAGAATGGATCCGCAAACATATACCAGGAGGAAAAAATGAATTCCAAGAATCCTAAAAAATGGGAACAACTTTTGAATGATTCTGATTTCGAATTACGTTTGGTAAGACAAACCAAAGCTAGGATTAGGACCGAGAAGACAAAGCGCAAAGTTTATGTCGCTTTAGCCACTTCTAGTTTGGTCTTTTCCCTATTGTTTTTTAATGAGTTGATCATTGAACCAAGTGAACTATCAACTAATGTCCATTATCTGGTAGACGAACTCAGTTCAGAATCGATTGTGAGTCTGAGTATGGATTGACATTTATCAATGATTAAAGTCAAAAAAGAGAACAGGAGGTTTTTTTAAAAAGAGTGTGATTTTGTTTTCCTTTGCGTCATAATTAAGTAAAGGGAAGTGAAAATATGAACGCCTGCATCCTATACCTCAACAAAAAACGAATTGAGATGATCAAATTTGAATCAGATCAAATGCAATCTAAAACTTGGGAGAAACCGATGGAATCGGATGTTTGGGATTTTGAGGACATCACCAACACCTTACAATCACCAAGCGAAGTAATCCTTGTGGGGGAGTCTGAACTGAATACTCAGTATAGACGTTGGCTAGTGAACCATGACAGAAACTTAGCAAAGAAACTCATCGCAGTAATTGGCAATAACAACGAGACCAATATCAACCAAGACTTAGTGAGTCACTTCAAAGAAAAATATTTCCGTGGTGGAAATTTTTAGAGAACTTTGGGCCTACAGTAGATGGTCGCAAGATTCTCCATGATTATGGAAAAACAATCTATAGAGTAAAAAACTGAGAGAAGTTAAAATCACAAGAGTTCCAAAGGCTGGGATCCATTTCGGTTGGATGCGGTGCCTCCATTTTCCCACAAGAAAACTAAGGCCAGTGAGAGCCGGAACCGTTCCCAAATAAAAGAAAAACATCACAAGACCACCTGTGAGTAGGTTCCCTGTAGCAAAGGATGCTGCATAAGCTGGATACAAAACGCCACAAGGGAGAAGGGCACTGACAATGCCGATTCCAAATCCAAGTCCATTTTTACTAAACTGAGAACGAACTTTTTCCAAAAACTTTCGAATCCCTTGGGGCAAAGATCCAAACGTTGAAGTTGATTTGAGAGAGTAGGTGCGAATGGCAAATACAATCAGAAATAAAAAGGTGAATACTCCTGCAACACCTTTGATCGCAGTTAGATCCCCTAAGGCATTGGCTCCTTTGCCAAGAAACCCGAGTACCATACCTAAAAAAGTATAAGAGATGACTCTTCCTAGATGGTAGAGGTAAATGGGGATCGGTTTTCCTTTTTCTGTTTGCAAAAGGGAAACAAAGGGGCCACACATCACCAAACAATGAAAACTACTGACAAACCCATACACAAGTATGGATACAAAGAAGCTAAGATTTGCTAGTTGGTCCATCGGTTTGATTTGGTTTGGCTTTGTTTTGCGGGTATTCTTCTTCTTCGAAGAACATTCTATACTTGGGAGATTCTATGTCCTCAAACTGGCCTTTGCGAAAGGCAGTGATAAAGACATAAAGAAAGAAGGCGGCAATACACATTGCCATAGGGATGGTTAAGTAGAGGGCTTCCATTGGGGGATCCTAAATCTAATGGAAAGAGAATTGAGAAGGACTGTCAAGCTAGAACATGCCATAAACACTGCACAGATCACGGGCAACATAAGTCCAAACATAGCAAGTGGTAACATGATGGAATTATAACAGAAAGATATGATGATATTTTGTAAAATCACCTCTCTTGTTTTTTTGGCAGAAAGTAGGGAATGCACAAGACCATTCAAATTGCCTGAAGTCAAAACAACATCTGATTTTTCTAAAGAGAGGTCTTCTGCTTCTGTATGAGAAATGGAAACATTGGCCTGTGCCAAAGACAAACTATCATTGATCCCGTCTCCCACCATAATGACAATATTTCCTTTGTTTTGCGATGCAGTGATGAGGCCGCGTTTGTCTTCGGGAGAAAGATCAGAGGAATACTTTTCGATTCCGAGTGTATCTGCAATGAACTTCACGGCAGCATAACGATCCCCAGAAAGGATTGAAATGTTCGGAACAAAGTGTTTGAGTAAGGAAACAAATGACCTGGCACCAGGTCGTATTTCATCTGCGAGTAAAAAACTCCCCAGGTAAGTTCCATTCACCGCCAGTAAAATTAAGGATCCTTCTCCTTCCGGCATTTTTTCCATCGGGATTTGTTCTTTTTCGAGTAAACTTCTGTTTCCAATGAGTACAGAAAGGGACTTAGAATCCATTTCTAATTCGGCTTTCACTCCACGCCCAGGGATGTTTTCTAAATGAAGCAGCCTGATAGAGTTTGCTCTTTTGGTGACAGAGCTAAATGGTTCTAAATATTTCACAAGTGATTTTGCCAGAGGATGGTTCACTTCTTTTTCTATTCGATAAACAAGCGGTAGGTGGTCATCGGACACAGATACTTGTCTTACTAAAAATTTACCTTCGGTCAGAGTCCCTGTTTTATCTAAAAAGATGGTGTTGGCTTTGGCGAGTGCTTCCACAACAGAAGGATTTTTTAAAAGTACACCTTTATCGGCATTGAGAATATGATTGGTAACAAGGGCTGTGGGAACAGAAATTCCCAAGGCACAAGGACAGGCCACAATCAGAACAGAAATGGTTGTCACAAGACTTTGTTCTAGGTTCCCACCTGATACATAGTACCAAACAAAAAAACATAAAAACGCCAGTCCAAAGACTACAGAGATAAAATACGAAGCGATTCGTTCGGTGAGAATTTGTAATTTTGGTTTGAGATGGAGTGCCTCCTCCAACCTGAGTTTGAGGGAAGAAAGAGTGGAGGCATGGTAATCAGAACCTGCAACGATTAGGGCTGGGTTGTCCATTGTTAGAGAACCGGCAAGGATCGTGTCCCCTTGTTTTTTCCGGATTGGTAAGGACTCACCAGTAAGAAAGGATTCGTCTACATACGTTTGTTCGGAGATAAGGATGGCATCCACTGGAATTCGTTTTCCTGGAGCCACACGGATTTTGTCTCCAGTTTTGATTTCACTACTCGGAATTGTTTCTTCCCCAGAGTCTGTCACTCGAATGGAAGTCTCTGGAAGTTTACAAAGAATGGATTCTAATTTATCAGAAGCAAACACTCTGGCTTTTTCTTCGAAGTACTTCCCAATCAATATAAAGAAGTAAATCATCGCCACCGAATCAAAATAGACCTCACCCACATCAGTCAGTGTTACATAAACCGAATAAAAATAGGCCATGGAAATTCCTAAAAACAATAGGAAGTCCATAGAAAGTGTGCGTCGTCTGACACTTGTTAAAAAACCAGACATAAAAGGATATCCGGAATATAAATACGCAGGAGTGGCAAATACCCAAGAGGCATAGTGGAAAAGTCGTTTGATATCTAAGTCAATTCCAGTGAAATATCCTGAATATAGGGCAACACTTAAGATCATAATATTTCCAAAACAAAACCCGGCCACACCGATACGAAGGAGTAGGGTTTTTAGTTGTTTTGTTTTTTCGAGTGTTCCTTCTGTCGGGGAAAAGAGGACAGGTTTGTACCCAATGGCACGAATGAGAGTTAGGATTCGAGAGATTTTGATTTTGGAACGATCAAACCGAACTCTTGCTCTTCCAGATGCAAAATTGATTTGAGCCGAGAGGATTCCCTCTTCTTCGTTTAAAACTTTTTCATTGATCCAAACACATGCAGAACAATGGATATTCGTGATTTGGATGGAAACTTCAGAATGATTTCCTGAAGTGCGAACAAACTTTTCGTATACAAGTTCGTTTTCCAGATCCAGATCGTTATCTTCAATGTTTACAGGATCGAGTTTTGTGTTTCCCTTTAAGTTGTAATAGTAACTTCCACCGAGTGAGTTGATGATGGAGTAAACTGTTTCACAACCTTCGCAACAAAAAACTTTTGTATCATTTGCGACCTTTGCTTCAATCCTTACCAATCGGATGGGATTTCCACAATGGTCACATTCTGTTTTGGTTAGGACTGAAAGGCTTTCGTTCATCGAACGGAGATCTTTCCTTCTCTTTCAAAGGATTTGCCATCAATATCTGCAACCAGCCGCAAATTCCAAGTTCCCTTTTCTAAAAGAGGGATTTTGCCGCTAAATCCATATGCGTTAGGTTTTAAGTTATAATGTACTGTGTTCTTTGTCGTTGCATTTCGTTCTAAATACACGACCATAGACTTTGCAGCAGTAATAGTTCCAGCTTTCTCTAGTTGGACTGAAATTTCGGATTCCCCGAACGGAATGAGGTTCAAGTTGTCCCAATTGGATTTTAAGACATAACCTTGTTTCAAAAGTTCCTTTTGGTTCTCAATTGCCTTTTCGTAGTTGAGTCCAATTTCGTAATAGTTTTTATCCATGACCGGCTCGAAGTTTTTGTAAGTAAGACGGATGGTATAGAAGGTAGCTGCTACAAGAGCAGTAAAACTAAAGAGAACCACATACATGGCGTTTCGTAGGCTTGGGTGTAATTCTTTAAACATCATTACCTCCTTGGTAATGTTAAGGAGAGTTTTTTCTCCAACCGTTCATCAGGATCTTGTGCATTGTTTAACACAATAGAACCTGGCAAATATCCTTCATTTAACTCTTGTTCCGTGAGGGTTTGTGTCTCTAAAACCACAGAAATACTTTTGATTTCGCCTGATCCCAATTTGAATTGGTTGTTTTCCTCACCGGAGCGAATTAAAATTTCTTTTCCATGTCTTGTATCAAATGCAGAGAGATGGAATTCCTTTTCAATTGGTGCAATATTTTGAATTCGTAGAGCCACGAATGCCCTGATTTTGTTTTCGGGAATTAGAATCGGGGGCATGGATTTATTGGATGCGGCAATCATCGACATAGGACTTCGTGTGATGAGTTGGATGATCGCTCCTGAAATGACCACTGTCAAAAGAATCGCATAAACAACGGTTCTTGGACGAATCCATTTGATTTTGGCACCAGTTTCAATTTGTTTCAGAGAGAAGTATCCGATCAGTGTTTTTTTGTCTTCTTTTGCCATGATGGATGTGCATGCATCCACACATTTTCCGCAAGCAACACAACCAACTTGTAGACCTTCACGGATATCGATCCCGGTGGGACAAACAACCACACACATATTGCAGGAGATACAATCCCCGATTTTGGTTTTTCCATCGCGGCGAGGTTCCCCTCGTTTGAAGTCATAAGTCACATTCCAAGAATGTTCATCCATAAGGAGAGTTTGGAATCTTGCATAAGGGCAAGCATAACGGCAGAACTGCTCTCGGATAAATCCGATATCGATAAACATAGCCGCAGTAAAGAATAATGTAAAATAAAAGTAAGTTTGTGAAAATGCAGCAAAATTTAAATAGTCAGCTAACATTTCATAGGGGCTTACAAAGTAAGCAATCCAATGGAAGGAAGCGATAAAGGACACAACAATCCAAAGAAAATACACTGTGAATTTTCCGTGAATTGATGCATCTTTCTTTCCATATTTAGAATCCAAAACAAACCGACCAATTCTATCAAATAGATCGGTATAAATGGTTTGAGGACACCCCCATCCGCACCAGACACGGCCAATGACGGAGGTGAAAAAGAAAAGAGAGAGACCCATTGTCAGAAGGAAAAACCATAAGATTAGTCCTTCTTGTGGGATAAAAAGACCACCAAACAGGTGAAACATCCTGTGTGGGATATCCAGTCGGATGAGTGGGCTACCTTCTGGTAACACCACCCAAGGAGCGATCAGAAATAAACCTACGAGAAAACTCATAACGAAGTTTCTTCGTGTTCTTACCTTACCTGCTTGCGGTCTTGAAATGATCATCTTACTTCGCCTTTACCAAACTACTATTTTTAGTGGCAAGCCATGCCATCACGGCATATACTTTTTCAGCACCTAAACCTTCCCAAGCTGGCATTCCACCTCGGTTGAGTTTTTGTCTTTCTGGGCCGATCCCTTTCATGATGTTGTTAAACACTTCTTTATCAGTGTTTCCATGAATCCAATCTTTATCGACAAGACTTGGTCCTACAGCACCTTCTGCCGTTGGGCCATGGCAAGCGGAACAAATTTGTTTGTAAGTTCCTTCACCTTCTTTGATAGCAACAACATCATCACGGTAAGGGTTTGATCCATCTTCTGTGTTCGCAACAATTGCTTGTTTGGCTGGAAATTGCGCTTCGTGTTCTGCAACTTCTTTTTCAAACGCAACTTCTTGCGGCCATTCAGAATACCAGTGAAAGTATACAACATAACCGATGGAAACGATGATACTGATGAGCCAGACCAATTTCCACCAAGTGGGCATCGGGTTGTCGGCTTGGAAGATTCCGTCTACTTCTTTTGGTTCTTTCATTCGTATTAATCCTCCTCAAGCATTCTATACTTGGGTTTCTCCATTTCGTCTTTCGTACGTTTTTTATAAACGTAGTAGGTGATGTAAGAGATTGCGATCACGAGGATCGGCAATCTCAAACTTTTATAAACGAGTAGAATGTCTGCGTCGTTCATGATCTTACTTCATACCTTTTTGCAACTCTGCAGAATCTTTTCCCAGTTTTTGCAAATAAGCTACGAGAGCTTGTCCTTCGGTTTTGTCCTTTAGAAGAGATGGTGCATTGGCAAAGTCTTCTTCAGTATAAGGAACTCCGATTGCTTTAAGAGCTTTCATGTTAGATACTACTTGTTCTACATCGATCTTATGTGAATCTTCAAATAACCATGGATAGGCTGGCATAATTGAGTTAGGTACTCCACCCACTGTTCTCGGATTGATCAAATGGTTTTTATGCCATTCGTCAGAACGTAACATTTGAGATTCATGCGCTAAGTCTGGACCTGTACGTTTGGATCCCCAAAGGAAAGGGTGATCATAAACATACTCTCCACCTTTAGAATATCCAGTTCTTCCGTAAGCCTTTGTTGGGTCAAAACGATCTACTTCCCATTTGAATGGTCGAACCATTTGAGTGTGGCATCCAATACAACCTTCTCTTTGGTAAGTGTCACGTCCTGCAAGTTCCAATGCGGAATATGGTTTTACAGTGGAAATTGGAGTTACCGTTTTTGTCAAAAAAAACGGTGGGATCAGTTCAAAAAGTCCACCAATCACAACGGCAATCGTTGTATAAAGAGTAAACTTAACACCTTTTGTATCCCAACGGTCTGCAATTTCTGAAAACCAATCTAAGAATTTGTTAAATCCAAACATTATGATTTCACTCCTATACGTAAGTCTTGTTCTACAAACCCACTATCTTTGTTTTGAATGGTTTTGATAAAGTTATACACCATAAGTAGAATCCCTGTTAGATAGAGTGTTCCTCCGATTGCACGGAAAAGTCTAAATGGTTTTAAGAACTCAACAATTTCCACCCAGTCTTTATAAACGAGTTCGCCGTTTTCGCCGACTGCTCGCCACATAGAACCTTCAGTAATTCCAGATACCCACATAGAAATGATGTAGAGTAGGATACCGAGAGTTCCGAGCCAAAAGTGTGCGTTTGCTAGTTTTTCGCTATAGAGATTGGAATTCCAAAGTCTAGGCACTAGGTAGTATAGAGCAGAGGCAGACATAAATCCGACCCAACCGAGTGTACCTGAGTGAACGTGACCAATGATCCAGTCAGTGTTGTGTCCAAGAGCAGAAACCGCACGAATGGAAAGAAGGGGACCTTCAAATGTAGACATACCATAAAAGGTTACAGCAGCTAACATCATTTTGAGGGTTGCATCCACTTTGATTTTATCTTTTGCCTGGGTCAATGTAAGGAATCCATTCAACATACCACCCCAAGAAGGCATCCATAACATGATGGAAAATACCATTCCTGTTGTTTGTAACCATTCTGGAATTGGAGAGTAAAGTAAATGGTGAGGACCTGCCCAAATATAAATAAAGATTAACGACCAGAAGTGAATGATCGAAAGTCTATGAGAGTAAATGGGTTGTTTGATGTGTTTTGGGAGGTAGTAATACATTAGTCCCAAAAACGGAGTTGTAAGAACAAAGGCTACTGCGTTGTGTCCATACCACCATTGGATGTTGGCATCAAACACACCTGCGTATACCGAGTAGGATTTTAAGAGTCCTGCTGGGATCACAATGTTGTTTACAATAAAAAGAAGTGGAACCGTAACAAAAGAAGCAATGTAGAACCAAATAGCCACATACATTTGTTCTTCTTTTCTTTTGATTACCGTCATCAAATAGTTTGCAAAGAAAATTACATACCATACAACAATCAATAAATCGATAGGCCATTCTAATTCGGCATATTCTTTTGATTGGCTGTATCCAAGTGGTAAAGTAATTGCTGCAAGGACAATTGTTAGGTTATACAATGCTAAGTGTATTTTGGAAAGTGTGTCGTTCCACATTCTTGTTCGACACAATCTTTGCACCGTATGGTAGGCTGTGGCGAAGATAACACTCAATGCAAATCCAAAAATGGCAGCATTGGTATGTAGAGGTCGTAACCTTCCGAAGCTCGTCCAAGGTAATTCCAAATTCAGCTGTGGATATACAAGCTGGAAGGCAATAATGACACCAAATGTCATTGATGCAACGCCCCAGACTAACGCTGAAATGATAAACCCTTTTACGATAAAATCGTCATATTGAGTTTTTTCCGTAGCCAATGTTTCTCTCCTTAATCTTTATCAGTTCCATTTATATAGAGAACTAATTCCTTTGTCTATAAAGTGACGAAGAAAAGAAAGAAAAACAGAATATGGTTCTTTGAATCCCCCCTTGATTTTTGTCAAGGGAGGTATTGAGACTTAGACTGAGTCTAATTGGTGAAGTTGAAGGGGCAGACTTTCTAACAGTAGTTAGAAAGTCAATTCATATCCTAATTGTGTACGATGTTCGATGCCACGATCTCCGGCAATCGCCGTAGGGTGGTATCCGACGCGGTCTACTGTAGAGTGCATAAAGAATTTTTCTTTTCTAGTGTCTTCCTGCGCAAGTCCAGATCCTGTCGGATGGAAGTAATAAGCATCAAAGATATTCCAGAAATAAACAAGTAGGGTAGCGATACCAATGTATTGCATATCACGGTAGTGACGTTCAACTGATTCCCTTTGTCCTTTGAAAGGACCGAACTGACTTGAGACTACGGCTTCTGCAGGGGAAACTGTGGCTGCTGTTTGTGGAGAAAAAGCAGCTCGGAAGTATCCGTTGGTTGTGTAAGGGTTATCTAAGTTGTTGTAGTCACGTTTGGCATTCAAATACATACGATGTTTGTCGTATGTGAAAAAGAGTCCAACGGCAATGATAGAAGGGTAAACAATGGCTTGTACTTTTCTACCTTGTTTCCATTGGCCCCAACCAGGAAGGACTGCGGATCTCCAGGCTGCACCTGCTTTTGTTAGGTTTTTTCGATCCGCTTCTGCAAGCCTAGCTTCTTCTTCCCTTTTCCGTTTTTCCTCGGCTTCGGCAGTCGCATTTTTTGCAGCTAACTCTTTTTCTTGTTTCGCAGCTTCTTCCTGTTCTTTTTTGAGTTTTGCTGCTTCTTCTTTTTCTTTTTTAAGCCTTTCTTTGTCTTCTTCTGCTTTTCTGAGTTTGTCTTCCTCTGCAGCAGTTAGGTGGTCTTTATAAACTACTTTTAAGATGTCGGTTTTATTGAGAACGACTGTGGTTCCGTCTTCTTTTCGAATTTTTAGCTTGTATTGGTCTTGTTCGATTACCTTTCCTTGGAGAGTCCCCCCTTTTTTAAGGAGGATGTTCTCTGCGGATAGGTTTCCTGTGAGCACTACCAAAAGTGTTGCGATTTTGATGAATTGTGTAATAGTCAGTTTCAAGGGTATCTCAAGTGTTGGAATATTATATAACAATCTCTATAGTGTTACTTGCTACGTTTCAATTGGTCTCTCCAATCATTTTTGCAATTTGGAAGTTAGGCAAGAATTTTTTTGTAAAAGACGATTCTAAAGCCAAACCACAGTTGGAAATAAATTATCCCTGTTATGATAAAGTATGTTCCAAATGCGGTCAGTGAGTCGTAGAGGCTATTTACGCCTCTACTTCTTGCATTAGGAAGTGATGGACTTGGTCCGCACACTTCCTACCTTCCGAAATGGCCCAAACAATGAGGGATTGCCCTCGTCTTACGTCTCCGCAAGCGTATACTTTGGGTACGGATGTGGCGAAAGATCCCGGTTTTGTTCCGAAATCTGCTTTCACATTCCCACGTCCGTCTAGTTCCAATCCCTCTTTTTGCAGATCGGCAAGTAATCCTTCTTTGACAGGGTTTACAAATCCCATCGCTAGGAAAACTAAATCGGCAGGCCATTCAAATTCGGTTCCAGGAACGGGATTAAACTTTCCATTTTCTTCTTTGACTTCGGATCCGTAAATCGCAGTGACTTCCCCTTTTTCATTGGATTTAAAACCCATAGTGGAAACAGCCCATTTACGATTTACACCTTCTTCGTGTGAAGTGGAAGTGCGAAGCATCTTTGGATAGAGTGGCCAAGGAGTAGAAGCATCTCTTTCTTTTGGAGGTTCAGGGAAAAGTTCGATTTGTGTGACGGATTTTGCCCCATGACGGTTGGAAGTTCCTACACAATCGGATCCAGTATCACCACCACCGATGACAATCACATGTTTGTCTTTGGCATTAATGATCTCTAGGTCATCACCTGCTACGTGTTTGTTGTTTTTCGACAAAAACTCCATAGCAAAGTGGACACCCTTACTGTTTCTGCCTTCTACGGGTAAGTCTCTTGGAACTTCTGATCCGCAAGCAAGAACCACTGCGTCAAAATCAGCGAGTAATTGTTTTGCTGTGATATCAACACCCACATTGACATTGGTTTTGAAGGTAACACCTTCGGCTTCCATCTGTTTGACGCGTCGGTCAATATGTCTTTTTTCCATTTTAAAGTCTGGAATTCCGTAACGGAGTAGGCCACCAATGCGATCGTTTTTTTCAAAGATGGTGACTGTGTGTCCAGCACGAGCTAACTGCTGTCCTGCGGCAAGACCGGCTGGTCCCGAGCCAACTACGGCAACTTTTTTACCCGATTTGGAAACCGGAGTGTGTGGAATGACCCAACCTTCTTCCCAAGCCCGATCAATGATGGTTCTTTCAATCGACTTAATCGAAACAGGTGGTTCAATGATTCCTAAAGTACAAGCCGACTCACAAGGAGCAGGGCACAACCTTCCTGTAAATTCAGGGAAGTTATTTGTCTTCGATAAATTTTCCCAAGCTTCTTTCCAACGACCTCGAAAGACAAAGTCATTGAATTCTGGGATGAGATTATCCACAGGACATCCTGTATCTCCATGACAAAAAGGAATTCCGCAGTCCATACAACGGGCACCTTGGTCTTTGGCAACAGCCTCAGGGAACGGTTTTTCGAACTCTTTATAGTTCTTTACTCGTTCCTTTGGTTCAATTTTCTGAAGGTATTCTTTTTTAAATTCTAAAAATCCTGTTGGTTTACCCACGAGCTGTTACCCCCTCTTTGTTTGGTTTTTCCGATGTTTTTTCTTCGGCCATTTTTTCTAGAGCTTTTTTATAATCTCTCGGAATCACTTTGATCATTTCTTTGACTACTGTATCCCAATTGTTAAGAACTTCTTCTGCTCTTTTGGAGCCAGTATAAGTTTTATGATCTTCGACCATCTTTTTGT
>NZ_AOGY02000080.1:5000-12170 GCF_000332455.1 Leptospira vanthielii serovar Holland str. Waz Holland = ATCC 700522
GCATCATGGAAATATTGAGTTTAGGCGATTATCGGAAGGCAATGGTGGTAGAAATAAAAACGAACTGGCGTTAGGGCATCGCGAGCGACGATTGTCGGTGAGAGAATGCGCAAGATTACAAACTTTTCCTGATGACTTTAATTTCGTACAAAGGAATAAAGATTCGAAAGGATATTACGTGAATGCATCAGATGCATATAAAGTAATAGGAAACGCAGTACCTCCTTTATTAGCATACCATATTGCGGACAGATTAAATACAATTTGGAACAATCTATTTAAATGAATATAATTCCCAAAGAAGAAAATTCAATAGAAAGTTTGTTTAATAAGGCAAAACAGTTAATCAAAGTATTTTTAGAAAATAAAAAATCGATTACAGATATAGAAGGAAGCAAGTTCGAATCTATAGTCTTTGATTTTCTAAAAGAAGCAGCTATCGGTACAACTTTTGAAGGAAAAATAGACCTCATTTCTGGCCAAAAATTTCCTGATATCGTTATTAATAATAAGATAGGATTAGAGGTAAAGACTACTAGATCTAAAAACTGGAAAACAACTGGCAATAGTGTTTTTGAGGGTACCCGAGTCGATGGCATAGATGATCTATATTTAATCTGTGCGAAATTAACGAAACCTTATGATATTTTAATTAAACCTTATGAAGATTGTTTAACTGAGATTGTCGTCACTCATTCACCCAGATATTTAATTGATATGGAAATTGACCCAATGGATTCAATTTTTAATAAAATGGAAATTTCGTATGATGATTTAAGAAAGTCAGAGAATCCAATTCGACCAATCATTGATTATTATAAAAGTAAGTTAAAAGACGGTCAGTCTTTGTGGTGGATTGATGAAGATAATACGGAGAAAAGAACTTTAACGGAATCAAATCTTGTTATGCAGGTTTGGAATACTTTAGAATCCAATCGGCGGGCGTATTTTTGTGCCCTTGGCTTTTTGTTTTTCCCTGAGCTTATATCGAATAGTAAAAATGAGAAATATAGTCGATTTTCTCTTTGGTTGGTAACATCTCAAAATATTATTTGTAACAATGTTCGAGATATCTTTACAGCAGGCGGTATTGGCAATATTGCTGAGCTAGGCAATAAAAGTATGTTTTCGAAAAATAAATTTCCAAGAATTCTCATTAATCTTTTCCAAAATTTAGAGACTATCAAGGAAGAAATTGAGAATTTAACATTTGAGGATTTTTCACATCATTGGAAAGACTATAGAAAGACCGATTCACCGAAAGAATATTGGATATCGGAAATTAAACGGCATATCGATTCAGATAATTCATATTCAGTAACAATGAAGCAAAATATAATTAAGCAAATCCGGAGAAAGTTAAATATAACTTAGTGTATCATGTAGATTATGCGTTTGATTTTTTTATCCCAGCACTGTCTACAATTACCGCACTTACCACCTAATTCATAAGACCGACAGAGAATACCTTCAATATCTTTACTAAAATTGCCTTTAGTCACGACAAGGCTTGTAGATAAAAAAGGATGGCTCGATGCAATGTTGATTTTTTGAGAAGAAAGTCTGATGTTTAAATTATCCGGTAGCAAAGGAAAGTTTTCTAATGTGTCTTCGACGATATTAACTTCCTGAGTTGGTAGCCAAAATTGAATTTCTGGACAAGCTTCGGCAACTTTAATAATTTTTTCGAGATGCCAGGATCCCTGCAAATCTCCACTATCATGCCATCTGAAATGTTTATACGGCTGCAATTTTAAGAGCGTTACCATTGCATCAACCCACCGTTCATCTTTCAGAGAATTAAATCTATTTAGTAAACTATTTTGAACATTGCCGATTCGATATTTACCTTTGAATGTATAACAAGAATTACAAACAGAATCAGACTTATTCCTTAATTTACTACCTGTCTTACAGAAATCAGATGGGATCGAATAAGAGTAGCATGGCATTTTTGATGGAGATGAAAATCCTCCGACTATATTCCAGGCAGGATTTGACTTAAGTGTAAACTTTGAGGTGATTCGTTCACTTTGCATGTTTAAATTTGTATTCTATCAAATTATAGATACAGCCTAATAAATAAGGATTTATTTGCGATATAAATTTTAATTCGGTTGATTCGTGAATTAGTAAACCCTCCACTGCGTTAGGGATCGACCGAGCGCCCTCGTCGAGGAAGAGCCCGTCCCTTTTACTAAAAAAATTTAAAACACATATCCAAATCGGGAACGCCCTTATCTCTTGAATTTATTCAGAGGACCGGGTTGGTCGAACCATTCGCAGCGACCCATAGGGAGCGAGAATGCGAGTTTGGCGGAGCGAAAGCCTAGCTAAAACTCGTCTGGCCCGAAGGGACACTGTGCATCTGTTGTCACACCAGTGGCATGGCAGAGTAGCTACGTTCGGTCGGGATAACCGCTGAAAGCATATAAGTGGGAAGCCCACCTGGCCTATAGGTCACAGGAGTAAGTTCAGTAATGGATTCAGCCAAGTGATACGAATCGCCAGAGCTTGACCATATTACAATATACACGTGTTAACGTGTATGTATAGAATGCATTGTTTGTTCATTTACATGTCGTATACATTTGTTGGGAGACCTTTCGACTTGGATGTGATAACGGAAATTAGTGAAGAAATTTCCTAAAAATAGAATCGGTTCTTGAGCCAATTGCAGTTAAAATAGAGTTGCTTGTTCGTCTTAATGTTCTATAAAATAAGGAATTGACCTGAAATTTATTGACCAATTTAGAATTCAATGGAGCGGGGCATACCAACATGTCAAAGATAGTTTCAAATTCGTTAAGGAACATTTTTTCCGCAAATAGTATTCAATTGTCCTTTTTCACTCTTTTTATTTTCAGTTGCGCAGATACAAAGTTGAACAACCCTTGTGATCCTTCATCTAACGACTATGCTACTGGGTTTGTCCTAAAAATTACAACAAACGATAGAAATGCTTATTGCGAAATCAATATTCGGAATGAGGTTAATTCAGCATCATTCCCTTGTAGTACCTGTCGGATTTTTACGACGGCGGTCCCATACACTGGTGCTTTGGGAGGCGCTTCCGGCGCAGATAACAAATGTGCCAATGATGCAAATAAACCAACCACAGGAACCTACAAAGCCTTTCTTTCTGATACGATTGCAAGAAGAGCCTGCGTTACCCCCAATTGTGGCGGCGGTTCTTCGGAACACCTCGATTGGGTTATGCAACCAAACAAAGATTATGTTCGATCCATTGGTGCTGTGGTTATTGGAAAAACAGACAGCAATGGATTATTAACAACACAAACGAATGCGGTAACAGTATCCAGCGTGACAACTTGGCTTGGGTTTAATGCAAATTGGACAACAGAACCCATGCTTCATTGCAGTGATTGGATTGATGGAACAGGGGCAAGTACAGGAACACTAAAAGACCAAATTACAACTCCAATCATTGGAGCTGCCAGCAATACTTGTGGTAATTCCCATTCACTCGTTTGTGTAGAGCAATAGAAAAATGATAAGATGGTATCCTCTCGTGTAGTTAGGACTGCTTGATCGTAATAAAATATAAAATCAAAACGAATCGTAAGCAATCAAACCGAGCCACATCGTCATCAGCGGTAAGACGAATATAAATAATTTAAATTTTGAATCGGGAATTTTAGGTCCGAAGATAGCGTGTAATGCCAGCAAAATTCCAAGCACAACTCCGACTGTAAGTGGGAGTATCGTCATACTGATAGAACTACCGATGATCCAAATCGTGGCCGGAATATGTACCCCCATTCGCAACGCCCAAACATTTTTTTCACTCATAGCGTTGATGGAGGCAACATCAATCAAGGCATCACAAAAAATCCATGTATAACCAGCCATCCTTACAAATTCAGGCGCCGGTAGTGTTTGGATCACAGGAGCAAGAGCAATGTGATAGACAATGCCCATACAGTTTCCGAGCCAGAGTCGTCCACTTTTTTTGGCAACAAACATACTAATCCAACCTAAACAGGAAAGAATGGCAAAAAAACTAATATAGTGATCGTGTAGTAAACTCATTGGAAATTCCTCTTTTTGGGTGGTGATAAGACATGCTGTTGTGATTCATTTACACAACGGGGTAAATTGAGATTTACCGGCGCTCATCACGTTAGTATTTAGACAAAGTATATAGCATGCTATGAAAAATAAAGAAGATTTTTTTTGGAAACCGGAGTCCACTCCTACTTTTTGGATCAACCAAGCGTCTCGGTTGCTTATGTGGCATTTTGAACAGAAGTTGCGACCATTTGATTTTGGTATGGCATACCTACCTGTTCTCACAGCACTTGAAGAGAATGGCGCACTGTTACAAAAGCAGCTCGCTGAAATGGCACATGTAGAACAGCCTACGATGGCGGCGTTACTCGTGCGTATGGAACGTGATGGGTTGATTCTTCGTGGGGCACATCCAACAGACAAACGTGCCAGTTACATTTCGCTTTCGGCAAAGGCGAAAAAGCGTCTGCCAGCTGTGAAAGAACAAATGATGGAAGTCGCCGAAAAAGCAACGGCAGGGTTCACTGATGGGGAACGCAAACTATTTGTCACTTTACTGCAACGTGTAGTTACTAACTTGGATTAATAGGGTTTTGATGAGAGATATTTAAAGGCAGTCTGCTTCTATAGCAAGAAAATCGGTGAAGAATTTTATTTTGATCCCAGTCCTAGGATTTGTATCCTAAAGACTGAAATCAAAAGTTTAAAGGGAACTTAGTTCCAGTTGTTTGTCTTTGGTTTTGCGATGTTTACTTTCATTTCGCGGTTAGGAATGTTTTTTCCATTCAAATCGCTAATTGCTTTGTCTGCATCACCACGTTCTTTCATTTCGATAAAGCCGAAACCTTTAGAATTACCAGAATACTGGTCCATAATGATTTTTGCAGAAGTTACTGCGCCGTGTGCGGAAAAAAGTTCGTTTAACTTTCCTTCCGTCATTTCATAAGAAAGGTTACCTACGTATATGTTTACTGACATGTGATGTCCTCAAAATTTTATTTTTGATTCTTCAATATTGAAAATTTAAATACAACTAACCCATACGGGAGATCGGGTAAAAACTCAACGAAAATGCAGGGGAAAACTTAAGAAAGAGATCAGAATGCAAGAAAGTGGGGACTACTCTAGTGGTTAAATGAACGATAGTGCTGTGAATCAATTACCATTAATAGTTAGCTACATTTCTTTAGCAAGGAGAATTTTAAAAAATATCGATTAACGAATGTTTTTTGTGAAATCAATGCGGAATATCTGGCGGTTGTATCCTTTCAATCCTCTGCCAACTCCAAAACATCCTGAACAAGATTCCTTGACTTTCCGTTGACTGGATGGTCATAATAAATGTGGATTTTGTGAATACCAAAACTGAATCTATAGGAGTTTCTAATTATGTGGACTTTTAATTCAGCTGCCGGCACGACAACTGCTCAGGGATTGGGGATATGGCTGCTTGTATTTGCAGCACTATTTATTTTTAATGAATTTGCCAGACGTTGGAAATGGGCAGGTTTTTTTAGTTTTATCATTCTTCCTACATTTCTTTCCATTCTCTGGTTTTTCTTTATGAAGGAACAAACCTATACTGATTGGTTTCACCTAGTAAAAGTATATTCTGCTACTGCGGGTTGTATTATCTTTTGGGCAATTAGACATATTCAGAAAAAAGATGCCAATGGCAAGGTAACTTGGCGCTTAGCGGATGTTAAAATTGCCCTTATTTTCCCTGCTCTAATTTTGGCAGTGAATATAATCGAAGCAGTCACACGTGATTTCCAAGTAGGCAAAATCTATTGGAACAATTTTTCTGGGCCCATCGAGGGTGAAGGTACGGGAGTCCTTGGTGGACCTTGGAACTATATGAACGCCATGGCAGGTATTCTTAACACTATTACAATCACTGGTTGGTTTGGTATTGTAATCCGAAAGGAAACGGAATCGGACAAAAGTCGTGATATGATCTGGCCTGATATGCTTTGGTTTTGGATCATTGCTTACGATCTTTGGAACTTTTCTTATACATACAACTGTATTCCGACACATTCTTGGTATGCAGGTTTGGCACTTTTAGTTGCTCCAACCCTTTGTGCATTCACCATAGGAAAGGGTGCATGGTTACAACACAGGGCACAAACACTTGCTATTTGGTGTATGTTTGCTCAGACGTTCCCATCGTTTTTGGATTCTGGTGCCTACGTAGTTCGTTCCACATACCAACCTTGGATCTATAACTCCGTTTCTGCGATTGCCTTAGTTACCAATGTGGCTGTATTCGGTTATATGGTGTATAAGTGGGTAAAAACAAAACGAAATCCTTACACTGCCGAGATATTCACTGACTTAAGTGAGTATAAAACCATTAAAGCACTTGCCGAATAATACCGCAAATTCCTCCTTGCGTTAAGGATTCGTAGGGCTTGGTCACCTGCCATCGTTAGATGGTGGGGGACGGTAGCGTATGCGCACCCCAAAGAAACCTGGCCCTTAATAGAGTTAAACAACAAAATGACAAAATAGGGAATTGATCCGTCATGAAAATTAGTAAAAATATTTTACAATTCTTGTCTGAATTGAAATTGAATAACAACAGAAATTGGTTTATCGAAAACAAAGATAGGTTTACTGAAATTCAAAGTGAACTGATCTCCCTCACAGGATATTTATTATCTGAAATTGAAAAGTTCGATCAAAGTGTCAAAGGTGTCGATCCCAAGTCCTGTATTTTTAGAATGGTAGAATCAAATTTTTAACGCAACACCGATAATCTAATGAATAAGGTGTTAATAAATGAATCATTATACAAGAATTAATTTGAAAGAAAGGGAAGTAATTGCTGAGATGCGATTTAAAGAGGAAAGTATTAGAAGTATAGCTAAGATACTGAATCGAAGTCCTTCAAGCATTTCCAGAGAATTATCTAAAGGTTATTCAAGAAATTCTTTCATTAATTATTCAGTATCAAATGCTCAAATCATTTCACAGAAGAATGAAAGTTCCAGAAATTCTGGTAAAATAAAGTTGCAAAAACATCCAAATTTACGAAAATTTATAAAATCTAAATTAGAACTTAAATGGTCACCAGAGCAAATAGAGATGTCTTTAAAAGAAAATCTGCCAAGCGGAATTACAGAATCAGTTTCC
>NZ_AOGY02000079.1 GCF_000332455.1 Leptospira vanthielii serovar Holland str. Waz Holland = ATCC 700522
GCCAGCGCAAATTTTTCTCTTAAATCTTAAAAAGCTAAAATCCTTAATAACACATTCAAATTAATATTGCACGCCGAGTCTTTTTAAAAGCTTTAAGCACCACAAAAATCATAAAAAAATTTGCGCGTTATAATCTTTCGATCAACTAATTGCAATTAACGAACTAGCTAACCGACGTAGGCTGGCCCTGACGCCTCCGTACGGAGGCGTTAGGGATTGGCACGACGCTTGCGAATGCAAGAGAAGTGCCAAAAGCCTATGTGCCGAAGGCCGAGCGAGGGCGCAAGTCCCGAAGCGAAGTGGTTAGCGGCAGTTAGTCGAAGTTGTCCTGTTAAAAGGAAAATATTAATAATTTTATATTTTCTTCAACTTCTTTTAAAGACGATTTCTCAATGACTTCTATAAATTCAGCATTTCGACTTGTCCAATCTAAACTTTTTATTTGATCAGATAGAACAGCGCCCTTTATATTTTTACCTTTAATAAGAACTTCAAATGGATATCCCTTTTCTTTACTAGTTATAGGACAGAATATTGCTAATGAAGTTTTAATATTGTATTGTAAAGGTGATAGAACAAGTGCAGGTCTTCGTCCCATCTGTTCGTGGCCTGCTTGTGGATTAAAGTTTAACCAGACAATGTCACCTTGTTTTGGAATATACTTATTCTTACTTACCAAAACTCATTTCCTACTGGTGAACCAGACTCGATTTCGCTGTGTAGATTTTTCTTGCTAATTTTTTTTAATTTTTGTTCTAAAGTTTCTTTAATATACGGATAGATTATTATCTTATTTCCTTCTTGAATAACTTCAACATGACTGCCATCATCAAGTTCTAATTGTTTTGCGAATAGTTTGGGTATTCTTATTCCTAAACTATTTCCCCATTTTTGTATAGTCGATTCCATAGTATAAACAATGTATATACCTGGTTTATCGGTCAATCATTTTTTATTCAATTTTTTTTTTGGATTTGGGCAATTTCGACTAACGAATAGACTTACCGAAGTTCCCCGACCCTGAGTCCCGGAACGGGACGTTAGGGACTGGCATGTAGCTTGCGTAAGCAAGGCGAATGCCAGAAGGGGAATTTGCCGGAGGCCGAGCGAGGGCTTGTCCCGAAGCGTAGCGGTAAGTCGCTGTTATGCGCCGTAATTTTAATCTACACTCTTCGAGTTTCGTGGTCGGAAATCCAATTGATGTTTCTCTTTAAGATAATCTTTTAAAACATAAACTTCTATTTTAAAACTTCCGCTCGGGTCATCGAGGAAATATTTCGTATAGTTCTCGGAATCTGAAAATATTACTTTTAATTTTCTTTTCTTACCTGCAATATCTGTGACTTCTTCATCATGTTTGATTTTAGTATCCCAACATATAACGCTAAGTGTGTTTTCGAAAGAGTGATTAAAATTTTCTTCTAAAGCATATTTGAATTCGACGTAGAATAATTTTGCCTGTTGGATAGGTGTGTTATCTGCTCCTTTTGCAATTACATCTATACCGCTATGAGTATCAAAATCAAGGATTTTAAAAGGAAAAATATTTGGATTAATTGTTAATAATTGAATCACTAATGCATATACTCCTTGTTCCCTCTGAGGTTCAATTAATGTTATATTTCCGAATTTAGCGATATTAGTTTGTTTAACTTTCCTTATTCGCCATTCATAATCCTTTTTTTCCTTATTGATAGTATTGTGAGCAAGGGCCTGATCTTCCAGCCATGATATAGATCTCCAATCATCCGATTCAATGATATCATCAAAGATTTTCCGAACTTCTTTCTCTATTGAACTAAGAATTTCTGATGGTGTATTGTCGATAGAGCCACGATTAGCAGTTAACCTGAGGTGCTGAGAGTTTACAAAAGCATGAAATCGGGTATATTCAGACCCTTTATAACTTATCCAAGTATTTTTTCTTTGAATAGGTATGAAATCTTTACATAGCCAAAGTCCGTATCTCTCCTGTACAGTATAAGAACCATTCGGTGCTTGATAACCAGACCGTCTCAACATTTGATTATAAGAGTATTTTACTCGGCTACCCTCAATTTGAAAAATTGCATCAATTTTTATATCAGGAAATTCTGCTAAATGTATATCCTTTTTTATAATTCGTTTAGAGTAATAATCTGGAGCCTTCGTTAGATATTGATCGAACAAATCATTTATTGGAATTGATTCCTCTGGAAAAAAATGACCTGATTCAAGAAGCTCGAATGAATTGCTATTTAAGCCTTTTAAATTTATCATAAAAGTTTTATTATTGTTACCTATTTGATTTTCCCACGTACCAAATTTAGTAAACCAATATATATAATCCTTTAATTGTTCATGAGTAAACCTTTCGCTCCTGTTATTGTTATAACCTAAAATTTCTATTGTAGTACCTTTATGGTTTTCTGGAAAACTTTCAACTTTAACTTCTGGCAACATTCTTTGATGTAATTTCCTAAATGGTTCTTCCAATTCAGCTATGTATTTTTTGTCTGTTTCGTGTTTGGTTGTTACTTTAAGATTTCGTGAATTAAAATAAACTTTAGTACCATGTCCTTTTTCACCAATTTTGGATTCTTCTTCTCGCTTAGTAGAATTTCCAAGATCAAAGAAACTTTGTAATTCCTGCCTTGTCATTCCTTCGCCATTATCTTTTATGATTACTTTTAGAAATCTTTCCCCGAAGATATTAATCGTGGTAAATTCAATTTCCATAGAGTTAGCATTAGCATCATAAGCATTGCTAATGGCTTCTCGAATTAAATCAAGTGGATTAGAGAAATCGTTAGCTATTTCAATAAATTCTTGAGTAGGATCTACCGTTGGTGTGATTATAAATCTTTCCATTTTTTTTCCTTGTTATTTAGAATTTTTAAATTATGGCGTATAACGAACTAGCTAACCGACGTAGGCTGGCCCTGAGCCTCTGTAGGAGGCGTTAGGGATTGGCACGAGGCTTGCGTAAGCAAGAGGAGTGACAAAAGCCTATGTGCCGAAGGCCGAGCGAGGGCGAAGTCCCGAAGCGAAGTGGTTAGCGGTAGTTAATTGCAGTTGGTTTCCTGTTGTAATTGAGACAGATACGAAGTGTGCGAAATCCCAGCGCAAATTTTCATTCTTATTCTTTGTCTTCAAAGCCCGATAATCATTTTTGAATCATGCAAACCGTGACGAAAAAATAATAGGAAATGTAGCGAAATAAATCTCTTAATTCTTATTCTTTTCTTTAAAGCGCTTGAATCATTAACAAAGTAATAAAACCGATATAAAGATCTATTATTGAATTGAGCAAAGTTGGACTCTCACCTTTAAGAAAAATTGCGCG
>NZ_AOGY02000078.1 GCF_000332455.1 Leptospira vanthielii serovar Holland str. Waz Holland = ATCC 700522
AAGGAACTAAAAAAAATGCCAACAGAGCTTAGACTTTCGATAACTTATGATCAAGGTAAAGAAATGAGTAACCATAAGCTATTTACAAAAGATACTCAAATGAAAGTATATTTTTGTCATCCGGGAAGTCCTTGGGAAAGGGGGACTTGTGAAAATACGAATATGCTAATAAGAGATTTCTTTCCTAAAAAAACTGACTTTAATGATATATCAAGAAAAGAACTGAAAAGAGTCCAAAAGCTTTTAAATGAGCGTCCAAGAAAAACGCTTGGCTGGAAAACTCCCGCGGAAAAAATAAAGGAAGTGTTGCGTTAAACTTTAGAATCTATCTCTTTTAATAATTGCTCTATATTTCCATTATCATATGTTCCCAATAATCTACCAAAGTAAAACGATAAGAAAAAGTATTCAGAGACAGAAAAAGTTCTTTGCTTTATAATATCCCCATCTTTCGTTACTTTTGCGCTTATAACAATTCTACCTATTTTCCCGTTACATTCACACTCACCCAATGGCTGATAGAATGTTGTTCCTTTCATTAACACCGGATGGAGATCATAACTTACGCAATTAGATAGTGACAATAATAAGAAGAAATAAGATAGATTGCTGAATCGGATCTTTTCCATTTAAAAAACTTCCCCTGTCACATAATAGCTTTTGTTAGTAAAACCTAATGGATAACCAACATAAATCCATAGAGAAGACGTAAACAATCCCAAGGGATTGGGTAAAACACTTAAAGTAAACCAAGATTTATTATAAATTCGGACTTTTAACTTTTTTAATCCTTTCGCACCAGGATACTTTTTTAGTTCTTTTTCAATACCCTCCTGAATGGTTTGGTTGGAGGAAAAACCATAGCTAAACCAGTAGAAGTTAGTTTGATCTAATTCAAAATCAGTGATTTTATTGTTATTCATGTCAGAGAAATAAAAATCGTAATTCGAATTATCAATTTTTAGTTCCAATGAATTACAACCAGAACCAATAAAAAAAATAGGAAGAATTAATATTGTATTAAACAATTGCTTAACATTCATGTTGAACCTCACTCCTCATAAGCACCACAAATAGCTCTTAATCTCGTAACACACATATAACTATAAACTATGTCCAAAGGTCTACTTGAATCTCTTCTCCTATAATTTGGAGATGAGAAAACGAAGAAATTGATAATTGGAGATAAAACTGGAATTGGGGTGCGCCTATTTTCCCAATTTTCCCTTGATCGAAAATAATCATAGGTTGCGAAAAAGGATGCCATCTCACAGGCCACACTTAACTCTCCATTCTCTTCACAGATTTTATTTAAAAGCGTCATCTTTACATATCGCTTTAAAAAAGGTTCCGAATATGTATTTCGATTTGAAATTAGCCACTTGTCAATACCCACCCGTTGTTTGTGCAAAAATCTATCAAATTTCTTTCCTGCTTGGCCAAAAGTTTCTCCAATAATTGATCGATTGAAACCTTTCGAAATTGAGTTGCTGCTGAACTTATTATTCATTTTATCTCCAAAATCCTTACCCATTGCATGCCCAACAATTCTATTAAACATATGTATGTGCTTATTTCTCCCACTTGGATCTACAAAGGCTATCGGATTCCCTTCCACATACATCATTCGGTTCATCCCTTGCTCCTTATTTGGAAACACCTGACCATCGTTACTCACAAACCTGCCAAGAGCCGCATCGTAATACCTAGCCTTGTAGTAATACAACCCGCTTTCCTGGTCCTCTTCTTGTCCCGTATATTTGAATTTAGTAATGTCTGGTCCATACGAGTCCGTTCTAAATATCTCCCCATACGGTTTATACGTGATATGACTTTTACCACC
>NZ_AOGY02000077.1 GCF_000332455.1 Leptospira vanthielii serovar Holland str. Waz Holland = ATCC 700522
CTTTTACCGAGAGGCGAACTAAAAAAGGAATTGCAAAGCTATCTACGCCGAAAGATGAAACCCTACAAAAAGTCGAAAAATACTGATAATAGAGGTAAAATACCAGACATGATAAGCATTGAAGAACGACCAAAATCAGTTGAAAAAAGATCAATTCCAGGACATTGGGAAGGTGATTTGATAATTGGAAAGAATCACAAAAGTGCAATTGGTACAATTGTAGAGAGAACTACTAGAAATGTTATACTGGTTCCTTTAACAAGCACAGATGCTGAGACCGTCAGAAAAAGTTTTGCCAAGGAACTAAAAAAAATGCCAACAGAGCTTAGACTTTCGATAACTTATGATCAAGGTAAAGAAATGAGTAACCATAAGCTATTTACAAAAGATACTCAAATGAAAGTATATTTTTGTCATCCGGGAAGTCCTTGGGAAAGGGGGACTTGTGAAAATACGAATATGCTAATAAGAGATTTCTTTCCTAAAAAAACTGACTTTAATGATATATCAAGAAAAGAACTGAAAAGAGTCCAAAAGCTTTTAAATGAGCGTCCAAGAAAAACGCTTGGCTGGAAAACTCCCGCGGAAAAAATAAAGGAAGTGTTGCGTTAAACTTTAGAATCTATCATATTAAAAATTATTGCAAATTGTCACTGTTTTTTTGTAAGGTGGTAAATTATCGAAATTTATTAAGCTGAATCAATATACTATATGAAAAAAATAATACAACTTCTTACTATCCTCCATATATTTACATATTGCAATTTAATTCCACCGGTGAAAGCCAGGTCTTCTCAATTTGCCTCTTATTTATTGGTTGCGTTAGGTGGCGTATCTACTTCTACCGAAGGAAATATATCTACGGGTATCATAACTCCAGATGGTGGTCAGTTATTTGCCAATGACGGTAGTTTTATTTTGGATATTCCCTCTGGTGCTCTATCTGAAACTAGCCAAATTACAATTACAAAAGATGTATCTCCTGTTGGTAATATACCTGAAGGGTTTTCTAAAAGAACAAATATTCTAAAGTTTGAGCCTAAAGGACTAGTTTTTAAAAGGCCAGCTCGACTAACCATAAGTTATGATCAAGGTGAAATGACTGAAGCAGGTTTTGAAGAGAAAAGCATTAATTTTTATTATATTAAGGATGATTCAACATTAGAAAAGATGAAACTTGTTTCGGTTGATTATGCCCAAAATAGAATGATTGTTGAAGTTGAACATTTTTCGTTTGGTGTAGGACTCTCGATACAAGTATTTCTAGTAAATAGTAGTTTCATAACAAATCCAGTTGTTGTCTTAAATATTGCTAATAATGTAATAGCAGAACTATCTAGTTTTGCATCGGAAGGATATGGAAGTGTGAGTGAATACTTTCAGGCACATTTATCGATACTTGGCCCATTTTTAAATCAGTTGGTAGCAATTCTCGGCTACGATCCTGTCAGTCTTGCATTTCCGAATGCAGATTTTAACGGGAATGGTATTCCCAATAGTGAGGATCCATATGTTCAATCTACTGGACCAGTTATTAATTTGATTTCAGCTGGATCAGCCTTTATAAGTGCTAATCTTGTTGCAGTAAATTCTACCCAATTTGTCTGGCAGTCATCAAAATCTGGTACATTTACAATTCGTGCAGGGGCAACTAATTGTTCAACTGGTATTGTTGTTGCGTCTGGTTCTGTTTCAGCTGGAGTTAACAATACTTTTGGGCCAATCTATGCATCCAATGTATCACTAGGTACAACATCCTATCGTGTTTGTGTAGTTAATTCAGGAGTCACTGGAGCATATGTACATTCACTAACTCGAGATGATTCGAACCCAACGGTCTCCTTTAATCCGGCAGGAGGAAGTTTCGGTACAGTTCAAAATGTTGCACTAAATTGTGGTGATTCGGGAGGAGCTGGATGTCTTGCAGTTGCATATTCAACTGACGGTACAACACCTGCATTTACTTCATCATGTTCTGTTTCTGCGGGAATTTTATATTCATCTCCAATTGTCACACCAGATACAAACACCACTACGATTCGATTCAAATCATGTGATGGAGCTGGAAATATATCCTCGTTAGATACCCAAACTTATACTGTAGATTCAATATTGCCGACAATTACTATAAATTCAGTCTCTCCAAATTATGTGATCAAGGCATCGGTAGATGCCGATATCAATTGGAAATCCAGTCGAAGTGGAAATTATTCGGTTAGATTAGGAGCGAATTGTATTTCTGGAACGTTAGCACATGGTACAAATGTTAGTGGAGAAATCATTGCAGACAGTCCAATGCAAACAGTCTTGTTAGCTGACGGTCAATTTCAAAATGGTCAAAATAATATTCATTTTTGCGTTAACAATCTGATTAATGAAATAGGTTCAACTTCGGTAATTTTGACGATTGATGGAATCAATCCATCCTTGGCTGTTACTCCCGAAAGTGGGATTTATGCAACCGCCCAAACAGTAGCTTCGACATGTTCTGACCTAAATTCTGGTTGTCAAAAATTAATTTATACGACAAATGGATCAGACCCTATTTTCGACAGTGCTGGCACTATTGTAAACGGGAATCTTTACACAGGAAGTTTGCTAACGCCTAATAATGCTTCCACAACATATAAATTTCAGGCGAGAGATATTGCTGGGAATCTATCCTCGGTCGTTGCAGTAACCTATGCTATTGGTACGGTTCCACCAACTTCCCTAAGCTATTCTACATCTTCTGCAACGTATACTGCCAATGTTACAATTCCACCAAATAATCCCAGTATAACAGGATCAGGCATCACTTTTACAATATCACCTGATCTTCCAATAGGCTTAACTTTAAATCCTGTTACAGGGATCATTTCAGGTACACCGACCGTTCAGCAAAGCGCTACGCATTATACGATCACAGCATCAAATGTTGGGGGTTTAATAGCTGCAACGATTTCTATTACTGTTACACCTCCTTCCGTTCCTGGATTAGGAACCTTTTCTATAAGGGAAATCTCTACATACCATCCTCATGAAGTAATTCCATATGGAACTTCAGCTGCATTAGATATCTTGAATTCAAAATTTCTGATTGTATCACAACATAATGTAAATGCAGAAAAACTTGCAATTTTTCGCTGTAACTTAGATGGAACTAATTGTAGTTATCTAGACATCTCATCAGGACAGGAACAAAATCTAGGTCAAAATCCAACTGCTTTGATAGATACAATTAATTCTAAGCTCCTAATTATAACTATATCAAATACTTATAAACCATCCCTTGTTCGATGCAATTTGGATGGATCAAATTGTGTTTTCACCGATATCTCAGCTGAGCAGGGAGATTATTCTGCAAAGAACTCATTTCCTTTAGGTGCTACAATAGATTATGCAAATGCAAAGCTATTAGTTGTCTCGAGTAATCAAAATAATACGAATAAACCTGCTCTATTTAGATGTAATTTGGATGGATCCGATTGCGTTTATCGAGATATTTCTGCTGGAAAAGGAACTGGTTCTGATGCAAAAATTGTTATCGATCATTTAAATTCGAAACTTTTGGTTGTAACTTCTTATGGATTAGGAAGTAGACCCGGACTTTTTCGTTGCGATATGGACGGATCAAATTGTGTATTTGCAGATGTTTCAGCAGGGGCACCTAATACTCAACCTGGTTACAATCCAGGTAGAAATCCAATACCTATTATAGATTCAATTAATTCCAAGCTACTATTTATTGCTCGAGATGATTGGGATATGAAAACTAAAGTTTTCCGTTGTAATTTAGATGGTTCAAGCTGTACATTTTTGAATCTATCTAATTTATTTGGTGTAAGTGGAAGTAGTAGCGCGGGATCAGTTTTAATAGACACTGAAAATTCTAAAATATTAGTAACTCATGGCTCCAAACCTCATTTATTCCGTTGCAATTTAGATTTAACTGGGTGTACAATCAAAGATAGTTCTGCTGGATATAGCACATTATTTGGAACTTTTTATTCCGTTATTACTCCTGATTCAAAACTTAAGTTATTAAGTCTAACAAGTATAGCAAATCGCGCGCAAATTGTATTAACCAGTGAATAGTCATCATATATAAAAGATTTTAAAGTATATATTTCAAGGTTTAAAGTAATAATCATAATATTGAATATCAAAAAAATTCTTCTTTTAGCATCAACCAAATCACCGGTGAGCTCACTTCCATGGGGACAGTGAATCCTGGTGGGGCACAATGGAATTTAACGTTTCTATAAATTTAAGAATCCATTGAAAGGACTGTGATTCAGTTTTTGAATTATCTTTTTTAAGTTTTGGGCAACTCCAAAGCATCCATCCCAATCTTTAATTCCGAAAACCATTGGATGAACCTTTCTACATCAGGACCTTGGAATACGGAACCATGTTGGGGACAAAGCATATCCGGTTTGAGATTAGAGATTCGTTCACACCAAGCGAGTTTTGCCTGTTCCGAAGCCATCCAACGTTTGTGAAATTTTTCCATAAACCGAATGTGTTTATCAAAATCTTTTACAATCAAATCAGTTTCATCGACAGGAAGTAAGGCGGCTCCGATATCTCCACTGAACAATATTTTTGCCTTGGGATCCCAGAGGTTTAAATTACCCGCACTATGTAAAAAATGGGCGGGGATGGATCTAAGTTTAATGTTTTGGTGAATGATTTCCATTCCTTCATCAGGCATAGGAATGTAGGTTTCTGCATTCCCTCCAAAGTGAGGTAAAAAACCTGTCCAAAGCCAACTCACATAACAACGAATCGACGGATTAACTTCCAACCATAAAGAAATAGAGGAAACAATATCTGGATCTTGGTGGGAGGCAAAAATATTTTTAATTTGCGAAGCAGGAAATACTTCTACCAGAGCCGAAAATACTTCAGGGAAAATTTCACTTCCCCCCGGATCTGTGAGTAGCCCCATTCCATCAGATTCAATCAAGTATTCATTGGTATCAATGAGCCAATTGGGTTTGGCTGGATCTCTTGCAATCACTGACCATTTGTGGTCATTATCCGAATAGATAGTTTGTATTTTTTTCATTGTTTACCAGAGTTTTGCAAGATAACGATAGGAAGATTCTATGATATTTAAAGCTCCATCAAAACTTTCTGCAACTGCTAAAAATAATTTTTGGTTTTCTACGATGGTCGCCGATTCAATACGAGTTTGTAAAGAAACCGTACGGCCCTCCAAACATAACTTAGTCGAACTTTTAACTATGTTGTGTATGGAATTAAACTCTTTTTTTAACTGCGAATCTAACATTTCCTTTTCTTTTTTACGGAAGTGCAAACTAGACTCAATATTTTTATAATGACTAGGATCAACTTTTCTTTCATTACAAGTTTCCACTGCTATTTGTAACAGATGATAAACCTTGGCAATTTTTTGCATTTCACTCGCCATCTTAATCACGATATTGATTGCATTGGTTAACCTTTCATTCACTTCCTGAATTTTGTGATTAAAATGAATGATCTCTGCTGATACAACACCATAACTTGCGGCAAAAGCCCCCGAGTTTGCAGAAAGAATCTGTGCATTCAGAGCCCGAATTCTTAAACTATAAAGTAATATTTTTAGTTTTAAAATCTCTTCATTGGTAAAAATGATCTTTCGAAAAAAATCTTTTGTCTCTTCGTCAGCCATAGGGGAACCTAACAGGAATTTCAAATATCTAGAACTCAATCAACAGATCATTTATCAGACGAATTGTCAAGAAGAGATACGAATATCAAATTTTGGAAAATTACCAATAAAATGGGTCTAAAAAGTCGAATCGGTGGTCAAGAGAGGAGTATTGTGAGAATTCGGGCGCCTCGCATTGCATTCCATTTACCGGTTGGACATTTGAACCGACCGGGCTTTCCGTTCCAATCTTCGCTTTCGCTTCGATTTCCACTTCAATCCCTTGCGCGTGGATTTTTTAAATCATAGTATATGTTAGGTGAAAGTGTTGGCTGCGTTTGGTTATTGGTCTTTTATCCATTCCTTAAAATCTTCTCCATTGTTTTCCCTTTTGCTAATTCATCCACAAGTTTGTCCAAGTATCTGACTTGCCTAGTGATCGGATTTTGAATTTCCTCGATGCGATACCCACAGATCATTCCTTTGATGAGGTCTGCATTTTTATTTAATTTAGCTTTCTCAAAGAATGTTTGGAAAGTTACTTTCATCTCAATTAATTCTTTTATCTTCTTATCATCAAATGAGGTTAACCATTCAATTACTTGGTTAAGTTCTTTTTTTGTTCTACCTTTCTTTTCGATTTTAGTAACGTAAAGAGGGTAAACAGAGGCAAAAGTCATTTGAGCCATTCTTTGATTGTGTTCTGCGGTTGGTTCCATGGTGATTCACTTCTTTTGTATTGATTAAAAAATAAAGGAATGAGTATTTATAATGTTATTTGGGACTAACAGCAAGTAAATTTTAGAATACTTACTTTGTAAATTTGCAGTAATCCCGATATTGCGAGCAACGAAGTAAAATTCAAGAGTAGGTTAGTTTATCACGAATTATATACTTTTATTGAGTCCATACGCAAGTTTGAAGAGTGCCTTTGTCACCAAGCTTTAACCGGATTGTAACCAATTGTAAGAAATATACATTGTATCATTGTCGCTTTAGTTTTTACTCAAAGCAAGGTCTTGTGTATCATTATGGATTTTAGTATTTTTTATTTTGTATTAGTATTAATGATTTTTTTGGCGATCTTCGATTTGATCGTAGGAGTTGCTAACGATGCAGTCAATTTTACAAATTCGGCAGTTGGTTCGAGAGTAACTTCAAAAAAAAACATTCTAATCATTGCTGCGGTTGGTGTACTTTTGGGTGCGGTCAGTTCCAGTGGAATGATGGAAGTCGCACGAAAAGGAATTTTTAAACCTGAGTTATTCACCCTCGGTGCACTTGTTTACATCTTTCTGTCGGTAATGATCACAGATGTTTTATTATTGGACTTTTATAATACCTTCGGTTTGCCCACTTCTACAACTGTATCACTTGTTTTTGAACTTTTGGGAGCATCACTCGTGATGGCTTATTTGACGAAACCGGTAGGAGTGGATGCTTTTTCTTATATAAATTCAGAGAGTGCCATCAAAATTATTTCAGGCATTTTTATGAGTGTGATGATTGCTTTTGTGGTTGGTATCGTTGTACAATCGCTGTTGCGTATTATATTTTCATTTCAAATCGAGAAAACTATCGGTATTTTTGGTGGTCCTTTCGCTTCATTTAGTTCCTCAGTTCTTATTTTTTTTATCATCATATCAGCGTTAAAGGGTTCTAATCTAATCGATAAAGAATTGGTTGTTTTTATCGAATCAAATTTATTGTTACTTTTTTCTATAGTATTTTTGGCACTGTTGGTGTTCTTCCAAATTTTGATTTGGTTTCAAATCAACGTATTTAAAATTATAATTTTGTTTGGAACCTTTGCCCTGGCGATGGCATTTGCGAGCAATGATTTAGTCAATTTTGTTGGTGTTCCCTTGGCGAGTATCAATGTAGTGCAATTAATCTTCGAATCCGGCAATCCAATGGACTTAGGTGTGGCTTTGAGTGGTAAAGTACAAACTCCACAAGTTTTTCTTTTGGTCTCAGCTGTAATTATGATTGCGACTTTAATATTCTCAAAAAAAGCCACTTCAGTGACTAAAACTGAAATTTCACTCGCCAGCGAAAAAACAGAAATAGAGTTATTTTCATCTAATCAAGTATCTCGACGAATTGTTAAAATTTTTTTAGAAGTGTGGGGCTTTTTTAAAAACTACACACCTAGTTTTTTTACTTCATTTTTAAAATCAAGATACACAAAAGTGACAGGTAAAAATAACAAAACAGAATCTTTTGACTTACTTCGTGCTAGCGTAAATGTAACAGCTTCCAGTTTATTAATTCTAACGGGAACACTTTACAAATTACCACTCTCAACTACGTTTGTTACATTTATGGTCGCAATGGGCACTTCTCTTGCTGATAGAGCTTGGGTTCGTTACAATGCTGTCAACCGTGTGAGTGGTGTTCTCACTGTGATCGGTGGTTGGTTTTTAACTGCAATGGTTACAACTATTTTAAGTGGTTTGATCGCATTTTCTTTTTATACTTTTGGTTTTTATGCCTTCATTTTTTTATTGCCGATATCCTTCTTTTTGTTTGTTTCCTTCAATAAAATTCACGAACTACGTGTTAAACTAAGTGATGAATTTAGTTTGCCTTTGGACTACATCAATTCAAATCCTAAATTAGCAATTCGTTATATTTTTGAACATCTAATGGAGAATATACAAGATACAGAAACAATTTTGAGTTCGATTATCAAATCATTAACAACTGGAAAAAAATCACATCAAAAAGGTTCTGGAAATCAATTGGAGAGACTTAGTTATCTGTATGGTGCTTACATGGTTGGCATTGCCGAAGTTGACAGTAGTGATTTTGACCAAGCAGAAATTATCCAATCTTACAACTTAGAGAGTTCCATTCACAACTTCAGAAAACTAATCAACAATACTCTTTCCATTCGTAAAAATGTTTTATACAAGATAGACTTTCAATTTTCTGCTTTAAACGCAGAAGAAAAGGAAGACTTAAAAGAGATTAAAAATTTTATCCAATCTATTTTCGAAGAAATTCATTCGCTAGTCAAAAAAAGGAAACGAAATGATTCCAAAATAAAAGGTTTCAGAAAGGAATTTTCAGTCCTTAAATTTAAAACTCATAGAAAACAAATCAAAAGATTAAAAGCAAAAACAGCGCAAATGGCTGGCCTCGTTCCCTTTTTAACCATTGTGGAAGAACTTTTTGACTTTAGTCATCACCTAATTGAATTATATAATAACGTGGATCGTATATTACCATTAATGGAGGAGAACTAATAGGTTGTATGCAATCACATCCGTATATGAAATTAATTTTAAAAATTTACTCTGTGTAGAGCAATAGATTCATTTCTAAAATCTTTTTAGTGAACCTATTATAGATTTACTTGGGGAAGTGCTTTTTTTGACGATAATATCTATCCCAGTACATTAGCTTTAAAATGAAGATATTAAAATTCCATTTAATTACCAATTGGAGTTCGAATTTTTAAACAAACCGAGTAATTAACATTGTAAGTTTTATTATCCTTCATTTCAGAAAATCTGCTATATATAACGAAATCATTTTAACATTTCTCGACCCAATTTATCCAATAAAATATAATCTATGGTGAAATTCCTTAAATAATATCGTCGAGTTATATTGGAGATTTTGCCCTATGTCATCTGTTACTGGTAACTATTTGGAAAAAGGAAGTATGATAGCGAACACGATTCGTATTTCTTTTGCGGTTGTGATGTTATCTATCAATGTTTTCTTTATGGTCGCCATTCCCACAACCGAACGAACAATGAGCCTCATACTTTCCTTTTTAGAGTTTGTGGTTTTATCGTATGGTGTTAGTACTTTCTGGCTGTACAAAAAGCAAAAATTTTATTTAAAATTTGCCTACATCTCCATTTTACTCGATATCATCATCTACTCAAGTGTTTTTGCCATTGTAGTCATTATGTCCAAAACACCGGCAGAAAAGGTCGCAATTGCAACATTACCATTTGTAATGTTGGTTCTTTTATTCGTCGTTATTTATTCAGGGTTTCTTTTGTCGTACCGACTAACAATGGCAGTTGGATATATTGCAATTTCTAGTTTACTGCTATATGTTTTTTTAGGAGTAAAAGGAGGTGCAGAAATCAAATTTATTGCAACTGCGGCAAATCAATTTGGGATTCCATTTATAGGAATCAATACAATCGCTTTGATATGCGGTGTTCATATGATGAGTGCAGTAGTAAAATTTATGTCGAATTCGAGTAATGAGGCAACAAAATCTGCTGAAGATGCAAGACAAAAATCAGAATCAGCAAATCTTACAAAACAAAACATCCAGTCGGAAGCAGAGAAATTGAATAAAAGTGTCCAAGAAATGTTAAAATTCATGGATTCATTAAATTCTGAAATCCAAACACAAGTTTCCAGTGTCGAGGAAATCAGCGCATCCATGGAAGAACTTGCAGCATCCATGGACAGTGCCAGCGATTTTGTTAAATCACAGTTTACAAGAATTGATGACTTAAACCAAGAAAGTTCAGTGATGGATAAAATTTTGTCTGAGGTTTACACATCAACGATCAATTTAGCACAAACCACAGATGAGTCCAAACAATATAGTGTTCAAGTTACAACTGCTATGGATTCGGTAAGCTCCAATTTTGAAGAAATCAAAGAAAGTTTTCAAAAAGTGGAAGAAGTTAACCAGATTCTAAGAGACATTGCTGACCGAACCAACTTACTGGCATTAAATGCTTCAATCGAAGCGGCTAGAGCAGGTGAACATGGAAGAGGGTTTGCCGTAGTAGCTCAAGAAGTGGCTAAACTTGCAGATAGCGCACAGGAAAATGCTTCCTTAATTTCAAAAATTATTACGCAAGCAGCCAAACAGATTGTAAGTGGAAATACTGCAGCCTTCGAAACGAAAGAAAAAATGGGAATCCAAGACAAGAGTTTTAGCATTCTCGTTTCAAATTTATCTGATTTAAAGATTAAAGTTGAAAAACAAACATCCATTCATAAATCTTTTTTAAATTCATTCCAGGAATTGTTCTCACTATCCAAACAATTGGAAGTTTTGGCATCGGAACAAAAAACGGGAACACAGGAAATGTCGAGGGCACTTGTATCGATCGAACAATCAGCTTCTTCGCTTGCATCCAATACTTCCCACTTGCGTGACAATGTAGATGGACTTTCAAAACAATCAGAACGATTGGCAAAACACATTTAATATTGGATTAACCTGTATTAATTTACGTTCGCGTTTGTTTTTGAGATAACGCTGTAGTGATGTTACTGCTACTATATGTTGTGTTCTTAATTATGCTTTCCCCCGCACCCCGAATAGAAGCGGAAATCCTTTCTTTGCGTAGGCTTACGGGGAAGATGCGGCGATGGAAGTGCCATAGGAAAGTGCTACAAAGACACCGTTTCCATAGGTAAGAGTATACCAAAAAGTCGTGTTCGGTAACGTGCGTGCCGTCCAATTGATGCCGTCAGTGGAGGTTGCCGCCTTTGAGGTGTTATAGGCAGCTGTAACAAAGACACCATTTCCAAAGGTAACAGAATACCAATTTGCCGAGCTAGGTAACGTTCGCTGTGTCCAATTGATACCATCAGGGGAAGTTGCAGCAATATTGCTGCTATCAGCAATAACCACAAAGACGCCATTCCCGTAAGTAACCGACTGCCAAGAAGAAGTGCTGGGTAAAGTTCGCTGAGTCCAGTTAATGCCGTCGGGTGATGTTGCCGCTATGTTGTTACCATAAACGATAGCAACATAGAGTCCGTTCCCGTAAGTAACAGCCCACCAAGTATCAGTAGTTGGCAAAGTTCGCTGAGTCCAGTTAATGCCATCGGGTGATGTCGCGGCCCTTGTGCTGGAAATATCAATGGCAACAAAAAGACCATTCCCGAAGGTAACCGATTGCCATCCGACTGCAGGAGCAGGTAAGGTTCCTTGTGTCCAAGTGATGCCATCGGGCGAAGTCGCTGCAATGGTACTGCTGCTACTAGCTACCGCCACAAAGATTCCGTTCCCAAAGGTGATAGAAATCCACCAGGCACCCACTGGCATGGTACGTTGTGTCCAGGTGATTCCATCTGGTGACGTTGCTGCCGTTGTGCTTCCGACTCCATCAGCAACTGCCACAAAGACACCATTCCCGTATGCAACGGAAGCCCAATTTCCCGTTGGTATCGTTCTTGCTGTCCAAGTGCTTCCATCCGAACCCAAAAAAGGAGAATTGACTAACTTCGAGTAATTGATTCCGCAATGAGAAGATGGATCACGTAAACTGAATTTTAAAAGTATGGTGGAAATATTTGTTTTACTATGTGGATCACAAATATTTTCCATTGGAGTTTGTTTACAGGAATTGGATAAAAATAAACAGACGATTGCAAAAAATAGAAAGAAAAGTTTTTTACACTGTTGCTTCAAGATCAAATTAAGGAAAAGAGTTGTGCTTAAAATAATTTTCATTTTATGATATCTACCGTTGTTCCAAACAATCTGGTAAACCAGGGGGTATACCTTGTCAATAAACTCTTTTTTAGGACTATAGGAGAAGAGGAATTATCTATCTAAATCACATCATATGAATGATAATAATGTAATGATAATACAATCAAAAAAATTAATAATTATTGAATTCCAAAAAAAAATGGATGCAAACATATGTTTGGTTTGACGGTACTAAATTTTTTCTATACTAGTTTATGATTTTAAAAAACTTTTAGTATCTTATCAATCTCTTCGTTTTGTATGTACCAACGAATTGACTCTCCCTTTTTAAAAACGATGGAAGGCGAAATTCCGAAGATTTCCCGGAACACATTGGTAAAGTGAGCTTGGTCGTAAAAGCCTGCACTCAGGGCCGCATCGGCAAGCTTTGCCCCTTGTTTGAGTGCGATCACTGCAGTTTTGATTCGAAACCACTTACGAAAAGCCCGAATAGGGAGACCAACCACGTTCTTAAATTCGTGTTGTAGCCAAGACTCAGACATTCCGATTTCACTTGCAAGTTCTTCGACATTTACAGTTTCTTCAGGGCTCTCTATGAGTATACGTAAAACATGGATTAGACGATCATTGTCTTGTATTTTTTTGGCAGGTGTCAGTCGATTAAAGGGAAAGGAACTGCTTAGAATATCAGGATATTTTTCCGGGTTTGCGGTCCGAATTTCAAAACAAGTAGCAATCAATTCCGGAGCCCAAGTGGGATTTGAGGAAAGTCCTTTGGGGCCTGCCTCCCTTGTTAGAATCTCGCCGATTTCACTTCCGGGATCCGCAAACAAAATTCCGACAGGTCCGTTAAGAACTGTTTCGTGACTCAATGTTCCATCAAAAACAAAACAACGAGAACTCATCCACTGCCCGTTCCCTTTAACACGTTTTTTGATTTCCGTATTAAGGCCTACTACCGTTGCAGAGGTAACAGTCGAATGAAACGCAAGATACGGCAATTGGCCGACGAAGAGCACAGCACCTCGAAGGGCACAGATTACGGTCTGCATCTGCTCATGTTAAATGAAAAACCAGTCAAACACAATCGAAAACTTTGACTGGCTCAATGGATGGAAACAAAAAAAATCAACGCGGTTCTGCGATCACATATTTGTATTTTGCTTGGGCTGCTCTTTTATTTTCTTCGTTAAAAAAATCGCAGACATATTCCAAAAGTTTTCCGTTCTTTTGAACGAGTCTTGCTTTGGCGTAAACGGTTTCCGTCCGAACGGGGCGAAGGTATCGTATCGATGCGTCCATCGTGAAAGTTCTTTCCTTTTCATTTTCCACATGGAAGAACGCCATGATGGATGTGAGCGTATCACCAACAGTAAAGAAACAACCTCCGTGCATAAATCCGTGAAGGGCTCTGTTGTTTTGAGAGTAGGGAATGTCGGCTTCGGAAATTTCTGCGGTGAGATTCAAAACTTTCATATTCGTCGCACCTGGATGGCATTGGTCGATTAGATTCTGAGCCTGTTCCACCAAAGTAGAGTTTTCCTTTAAAGTAAAAATGTCCAATGGCACATTATGATATAATAATTCTAGGACCGTCATTTTTCCCCCTTTTATTAGGAGAAGAGTAACATGTTGCCACGTAAGAGTCTTGGAAAAACCTGCAGATATTGATTTTCTTTCTGAACCGCTAATCAAATGTCAGGGGATTTTTTTGCTAAAATCTAAATCTTGTCTCCTATATTTGTTTAGCATTTTGATTGCAATACAATTATTATGAAATAATTTCTTTCCAATCTCCGCGAGCCTCCGATTTTTTGATTGTATCGAAGTTTCTTAAGTAAGAAAATGCAAGTGTGCTAAGATAGGATTCTAATAGTTAAACTTATGAGAATTAAAATACAATTTTATAGTCTATGCCTCTTCTGCTTTCTTGATTGTCAACCACCGGATCTATGCAATGCTGCTGATACTACAAGTACATGCGGAATCTTACAATCGACTTTACAAAATCCTAATACGGCAAATTTGCCGAGTGTTCCTCACTGCTCTATTTGTAGAATGTTTGTTACAGCATTGCCTTATAATGCAAATCTGGGCGGGATTGTTGGTGCTGATAACAAATGTTCAACGGCTTCTAATAAACCTTCCTCTGGTACATATAAAGCATTGATAGTGGATGACGTCAATCGCAGAGCCTGTACAAGTGTTAACTGCACTTCTGGTGGGGTAACAGAACAGATCGACTGGGTATTGGCACCAAATACCACGTATGTGCAAGCAATCGATACATCCAAAACTATTTTCATATCCAATGCCAATGGGGTAAATACCAATAACTTAACGGACGTAATTTCGCCAGCATCGACGGGAATTTGGACAGGTATCAGAAACAATCCCTCTTGGGATTGGCTAACCTATTCCGGATTTACATGTTCGTCATGGACCGATGGTGTCACTACTACTTGCGGTTCCTATGGGGTTACTTCGTGGACTGATAGCCGTTCGATCTCTATCTATACCGTTACTGCGGGCGGACCTACTCAATACAATTTACTCTGTGTGGAACAGTAGGGTGGTCTAATTGATATGCCTCCACTTTCCTTTCCATCGTTTCCCGTTGGGGAAACAACCTATACTTCCTTACCCAATTCATTTTTCCAATCCACCAAACCCACTCCCGTTTCTTCTCCCAAAGTATTATTTTGGAACGATGTTTTAGCACTTGAGTTTCAATTTTCGCATTGGAAAAAGGAGGCGGAAGCCACCGCTCATTTTTTTTCTGGGACAAATCTTCCGGAAGGCATCCAACCATTTGCACAAGCCTATGCCGGACATCAGTTTGGACACTTTACAATGTTAGGCGATGGTCGAACGATTGTGATGGGCGAATTCAAAAACCGAAGTGGGGAACGATTTGATTTCCAATGGAAAGGATCAGGAAGGACCAAGTATTCGAGAAATGGTGATGGTCGTGCCACCCTCAGTGCTATGGTGCGAGAGTATATCATGAGTGAGGCGATGGTTGGCTTACAGATTCCAACAACTCGAAGTTTGGCTGTGGTGAAAACGGGAGAGGCCGTTTTACGAGAAGACCCCCAGGAAGGAGCCGTTTTGACTCGGGTGGCAAAAAGCCATATTCGAGTGGGAACATTTGAATATGCGTATCAAACTTTATCCTTGGAAGAATTGGAAGTTTTATTTCAATACACTGCCAATCGGCATGCTCCAGAAGTTTTGCAAACAGACAATCCAGCACTAACATTTTTGGAGTTTGTGATGAAGCGCCAAGTAACCCTTGTCACAAATTGGATGCGAGTTGGATTTATCCATGGTGTGATGAATACCGACAATATGAGTATTGCCGGAGAAACCATCGACTATGGTCCCTGTGCCTTTATGAATGGATTCTCCGCAAAACGTGTGTTTAGTTCCATTGATGCCAATGGGCGTTATGCATTTTCCAATCAAGTGGGGATTGCCCAGTGGAACCTTGCTTGTTTAACTAATTCCCTCCTCCCTCTCATAAACTCGAATCAGGAGACTGCTATTGAGTTGGCAAAAGCAAAACTGAACGAATTGGAAACTTGGTTCCAAAAAAGTTACATACAAATGTTAGGTGAAAAGATTGGGTTTCCCAACCTAACAGAAAAAGATTTACCCTTACTCCAAAACCTTTATCAGTGGATGCAAGACACCGAAGCCGATTTTACCAATACATTTCTGGTATTGGAGGGAGTCTATACACCAAAAGATTCGATTTATAATGATAGTCGATGGAAAGATTGGGTGAAGGTTTGGATGGAGGAAAAAAAGAAACAAGGGATCCGCGAAGAGGATGCGATCTCACTCATGCAAAAAACCAATCCAAGTTTGGTTCCCAGAAATCATCTCGTGGAAATCGCACTTGCGAATGTAAACCAAGGTCTTTCAAGTGTTGCCGAACAACTCATCGAAAGGAGTTTGGCCCCTTACAAACGTGAATTAGGTTATGACTACTCAGAAGAAGTCCCTACTGGTGGAGATGGCAATTACAGAACGTTTTGTGGCACTTAGTGGCGAATTGAAAAGTTATCAAAGTGCCACTTCCTCACAGATTTGTTTCAATAAGAATGTATAACTGTCAGATCAATCCTACAGAATATGCAATTAGAAATTGGGCTGTGTAATACAGTGGCAGACCGATAGCCCTGTTCAGAAATTCTTTTTGTACGAACCGATGCCGTGCCACAAAGATATCAGACACATAGAATAAAATTGCGCCAACTAACACTAAATAACGACCAGTGGTGCCTATTGCAAAATGATTCCACAATGAAGCAGCTCCAATCACCATCGCTGTGATGATGATGATATATCCCAAAACAGGTCCTCGCATATTCCCAAGATTTGCCTGTAGTCGCATATAAATGACGACACTCGTAAGTATGCAGACTGCTCCTATTGCTATCATGACCCATCCCAGCTCGCCCAAATGAGAAAAGGCTATGGTGTACATGATGTGACCTGCGAGAAATGCACCAAGGCCTGCTGTAAAAACCTTTTTATGAAAGAAAAAAATCAGGCAGATATCTCCGATAAAACTTAGAACCAAACCAACAAGGATGAGATAATGGTAAGTTGAATATTGATGGATTTGGAGAAACGCAGTGATTACAAAAAGAGATGATAAAAGTGGTTTCACACATAACAGACCTTTTATAGATTCTTTTTTTTCAAAGAAAAGGAGGATTACAAGGAGTGGGAGTGCTGAAATTAAAATGAGAGATTGATTCATGAAGAGACGTCCTTTGCCAATGGATAGGATCTTAACACTGAAATCAATAGAATGCAAATTTTTTTGATATTGGTTTTCGGTGGTGGGAGCTAGATTTGCCTCTAGTATGTTTGAGAATTCTGACCTGCTCCCCATTTTGCTCCGGTCAAGTGACACATTTGGTATCTTGTGATTCCAGTACCAAATTCAAAGGTGCCACCTAACACATCTAGTTTTCTTTATTCCTTCAGTTATAATATTGAACTGTTGTGAACCGGTGTCATTTACTTCCCCAAAATACATTTTCAGCTTCTTGGTCTTCGGAAAAAAGCCAGACTTCTTTAATTTGTCCATTCTGAATTTTTAACAGGTCAACTCCTGCCATTGCTATAAAAAAAGGTATACCTGTTTTTTGGGGCACCTCGCAATCGTTAGTTTAAGTTTGATTATATTCGGTATGCGACCGGGCTTTTCGTTCCGATCGTTTCTTCTTTTTATCAATCACGAGATGGATCAGTGAAGTTCAAGAATAGACCTACTTTTTCGCGGGAACCTGCTTTGCAGCAGTGGCCGCATCTTTTTTCCCTTTGGCAATAGCACTCTTTGCGTTTTTCTGCGATGTCTGTTTTGTTTTCGTTTTCGGATTTTTGTCGCCCATTTGGTCTCCTGACTCATCGGTCCGGGGCTTTGGTGGCCGCGCCGTAACTACAACCGAGAGGGAATCATCGATAACATCGGTTGTAAACAAGAAAACGCAAATGTGACACCCGTCGCCGTATGAACGCTCAAGGCCGGCAATGGCGTTATGGAAATGAAAAAATCTGCAGCTTCGGTACCACGAAGAACATCTGTTAGCGAAAGCGTTTCCTCATGTGGGCACCTCGCAATCAAAAGTTTTATATTGATTTAAGTTTGAAAGCGACCGGGCTTTCCGTTCCAATCTTTTCGCATACGCGAAAAGGATTTTCACTCCAATCCCTGGTGCGGGGTGGAATTTGGGAGTAATATAACTACTGATTGTTGAATAATTTCCTGAAATCTTCGGATTCTAGATAGAAAGTGAAATTTTCAGAGGCTTTATTGAGAGAATATTCGTCCAAATCCAAATTGCCTTGAAGAGTGTTTTTTGTGATGACCCCAGATGTATCCTTTGGATAAATCGTTCCCCTGCCTTTAACGATTCAGGACTTGCATTTTTTAGAATGTTGGTCATATAGAAATGTCATGACAAAGTTCGACTGTTCTCAAGCGCTAAAATCTTTTGTCACTTTGCATCCTTCTTTATTTCTAATTTTTTTATATCTTCTTCCAATTCTTTCAGACTTTCTTCTTTCTCTTTCTTTTTTTGAGTGAGCCTATATTTTTCATATTCTTCTTCTGATTTTTTTAATGCCATTTCATGACTGATTCTACCGGCATGGGTCAGAAGTTCTCTACCATTCAATTGTAGAATTGCATCGAGCCTTGCGATCCAATCTTTCATATACATGGGAACTCTTTGTTGTGCCATAGTTTCGGCAAAGGCAAGGTATTGTTCAACAAGGAGCCCGAGCAATTTGATTTCGTCTTCATGTAAATAGTTCTTCGCAACGATTACATCGGATTTTCGAATCGAGTTGGGATTTTTCTTATCTAAAGAAACCATACCCAAAAAAGGAGTTTCCGAATTTACTCGCTTGAACACTAGTTCGGCGGCGGTCTGTTCACTGATCGCCCATAAAAGTTTGTTTTGTACTACTTTAAAAAACTCTATAGATTTTTCATCTCTGGGGTCATAGTCAATGCTAGTCGTATAAATATCTTTGATTTTCTGGTAAAAGAATCGTTCCGAAAGACGAATCTCTCGAAGGCGTTCCTGCAATTCGTTGAAGTAATTCATGGAATTGCCTTTTTTGAACCTCTCGTCGTTCAAAGCAAAGCCCTTGGTGATGTATTCTTTTAGCCTTTGGGTCGCCCAGATTCGAAACTGTGTGCCCTGTGGAGATTTGACACGGTATCCTACAGATATGATGACATCCAGGTTGTAGTGCTCTAATTCACGCTCGACTTGGCGATTTCCCTCATTCTGAACTGTTCGGAATTTCCGAACAGTTGCCTCTGGTTCCAATTCACCTTCCTCAAAAACATTTTTGGTATGTTCGCTGATGGTAGATTTGGATTTCTGAAAGAGTTCACAAATCTGTGCTTGGGTTAACCAAACGGTCTCGTCTTCCAGGCGGACATCGATTTGGATATCACCTGTTTGGTTTTGGTAGATTAAGAATTCGCTATTCATTGTATTTATTCCTGTTTCTACAAATTTGTGGAAACCCTTTAATTATCCCGTTGTCTTTATCGGTTTTCACACAATAGCGTTCGATGATCCTATCCTGGCCAGATTTCAACATCAAGGAATTCGCATTCATTGTTTGGTTTCCTGATTTCTTAATGTGTAAATAGGCCATTTCATAAAAAAATCTTTGTCACTATCAGAAAGTTTGGAGAATTCTAAATCAAATTCGCGAAAAGACTCTAAAAGAATTAAACAACAACAAATTAAGGACGTATTCTGGTTGTTTTGTTTTAATTTTTGAATAAGACTATACTCAGAATGCTTTAATTTTCTTACCCTTTTTATAATTTGAAAAAGGTTAATTAATTTGATTACCCTTTCTTCTTCTAAAAAATCTGATTTTTTTTTAAATCGCAATATTTTAAAAGCCAATACAAGAAATCGTGGATCTTTAACTTTATCATAAACTAAAATACATCGGAGAGCAAAATTTTGGTAATGAGTATATATTTTTGAAATGAATTTACTTTTTAAATCACTTGTGACTTGCTCAAAGTCTTGAGAAATATATTGAACTAAATTATCGTTCAGTGCAAGAAAACGACTGCAGGGAAATTCTTCGGTCTCTATTCTTATTCTGAACAGATCTAATGTTTCAGGTAACTCATTAAAAAAGTTTGTAATTTTATAATTTCTATTGTGTATTCGATGGGCAAAAATAATTACTTTTTGCCCCAGAAAAGAGTATTTTTGAATAAAATAATCAGGAGCGGATTTAATAGCATCTCCATTGTCGTTGAAGATATATTTGTTGAGTATCTCTATTTTTTCGTAATCATTGTCTATTGCAGTAAGAGAAGTCCTTACTTTTCCTAAACGAAAGTAATCTATTATTTTTTTGATTTCCTTAAGTATTTGGATATCGCTATCGATAGTTTCATTCGGTCGAGATGCGTTTACTGGAAAAGTTTGATTATTGATAGAAAGCTCTCCATTTTCTCTTACACTTTTCAAAAACAAGAAAGCTTCGAATATTTCTGTAAAGTCTGTAACAAGTTTTTTAGAGAGTTGGAATTCCAACTTGTTTTCTTTTTGAAATAAGTTTAAGATGCTGTTTAACGCTAGGAACTTTTCCTTTTTGGAATTCATTCCCCATTGTATTATGTTAAAAAAATTTTTTCCATTTACGCTGACTTGGATATCAGTTTCATGAATAACTTCAGAAAATTGAATTAATACTGGGATTCTGTTTCCTTGTTTTTCCTCGAGATAAACGTAACAATTTTTGGAGAAGAAGGCACTAATAGGATTTTCACCGCGAGTCAATGTGCTTTGAACTAGAATACGTTCGGATCCTGTCATGACTTTTGGTAAATCATAAAGAAAATGATCAGAGTCCATTTGATATTTCTTATGCTTTAGATAGTTGTCACAAAGCAATTCAAAATGTTGTAGGCTGTTGATACGATCTAACTGAACGGTCACGGTTTTTACATCTTTTTTCGCATCCCCTTTAATTTTCAGAATATCTAGTGGTAAAAGGTTCCTAGCGAAAATTTCAAATTTGAATTTGTTCTCATAAATAACTTTGATAAATAAAACACCACCCTCTTTCTTATAAATATCCAATTCAAGCATACTGATTGAGTGGCTAGGTTTGCTCTTTTTCGTTTTTTCTTCACCTTTAACTTGAACTGAGATTGAACCCATAATATTGGAATTTGAATTTTTATTTCCTTGATAGAGGAGTATACTTCCATCGAATACAGGGGTTTTATCGTTTTCTTTTAGGAAAGTCTTAAGGATCGGACTGTCGATCAGAAAGTGATTCAGGAAGGTTACTGCTTCTTCGCTCACACCGCCCCTTCCACAATCTCTTCTTCATTAAACCAATAAAGTGCGCCTCTATGATCTGTTAGTTCTTTTAATTTGATTAAATTTTGATTCATAAAAATGCCAAAGCTCGTATTTCTTATCCTATAACAATATTAGTGTACCATAAACCTAGGACAATTTACAAAGTCTAACGAGGATTCGATTGGGGAAAAGGAGAAAAATTAGAAAGTGACGGGAATATTTTCGATTCTAATTTCCTATAAAAACAAATTAGATTTTTTGCAAATTTCTTTTTTCTATTTTTCTGTCCCAGTGAGTATTTGATATAGTGCAACGTTGATATAGTAGTTTGATCTTCCTATTTTTTCTTTTTTTAAGAATTTTCCGTCGGCCAGCGCATCTAAATATTTAGTCGCAGTGAGTCTGGATACTTGTAAATCGTTTTCTAAAAATTCAATTTTTGTATAAGGGTGGCTGAATAGATTATTGATTAAGTCCTGGCTATAAAACTTAAAATTTGCACGTATTTGGTGTTTGTAATCCAAAAATGCTTTTTTGATTTCTTGTATGGTTGTAATTGTTTCGCCGGCCGTTGATTCAACTGCCTCTAGGATATACAAAATCCATTCTTCCCATACCTGTTTGTCTCTGACTTCTTGCAGAAGTCTATAATATTCCGATTTGGTTCGAACAATATGTCGCGATAAATAAAGTAATGGATTGTCGAGTAATCCTTGTTTCACGAGATACAATACATTGATGATCCTACCTGTCCTTCCGTTACCATCATAGAACGGGTGTATACTTTCAAATTGGTGATGGATGAGTGCCATTTTAATCAATGGATCAATCATCAAACTTGTATCATCATTCATCAAAGTTTCCAATGTTGACATTTGAGTTTCGATTTCTTTGGGATCTTGGGGTGGAGTATAGATTATATTTCCAAATGAATCCTTCAAGGTGGTTCCTGCTTGTTTTCTAAATCCAGCAAGATTTAGTTCCAGGTGTGAATGGATTTGAAGGATTGTACCCATCGTAAGTAGCTGATGTTTTTTGACTAAATCAAATCCAACTTTTAAAGCTTGTCTGTAGTTTAATACTTCTTTGGCAGAAACATTGGATAAACCTAGAGTTAATGATTCTTCTTTAAATATTTCATCATGTGTTGTGATGATATTTTCTATCTCCGAACTATCTTTTGCTTCTTGTAATCCGAGTGTATTGATTAAAATGTTTTGATTGGGAATCGAAGCAGCAACTCCTTTGAGTTCTGCTAACATTCGACTAGCAGTTGCTAGTTTTTTTAAAATCGTCGGGGTTTCCAAAGATTCGATAGGGATATCCTTTAAGGACATAAGATTCATACGTTTGGTTCAACCTACTGGATGATACATATAGATTCCTACTATTTTCTATACATATCAACCCAATATGTATAAAAAATCGCATTTTCTATACATATCGTCGTCCCAATGGGCTGAAAGTGTAGTTTTTTAACTCAATCCAATCCCCCGCGCCCCGGATAGAAGCGGAAATCCTTTGCGTAAGCAAAGATTGGAGCGGATAGCCGGAGATGTGCGCCCAAAAAAAAAGGGAACCAAAGGCTCCCTTTTTTCACATAACCATGTAACCTAAGTTTAACGGATTCCTGGTTTGATGTATTTCAATTCATCCAAGTATCTTCCGGTTCCGAGCACCACACAAGTCAGTGGGTTTTCGGCACGGAAAACCGGAACTCCTGTTTCTTTGGTGAGGTAGTGTTCGAGACCGCGAAGGAGGCAACCACCACCTGTGAGGACGATACCACGTTCTACGATGTCGGCGGCAAGTTCTGGAGGAGTGCGTTCCAAAACGGATTTGATCCCGTCTAGGATTTCGTCTGTTGGTTCTTTGAGGGCTTTACGGATTTCGTTTGAGTCGAGTTCGAGGGTGCGTGGGAGTCCTGAGATGGCGTCACGGCCTTTCACTTCCATCGTGTCGACACGTTTGTCAGCGAAAGCGTTACCGATCGTGAGTTTGATGTCCTCGGCAGTTCTTTCTCCGACAACTAGGTTGTATTGGTTACGGAGGTATTTGACAATGGCTTCGTCAAATTCGTCCCCACCTGTGCGGATGGATTCAGCGATTACCATACCACCAAGAGAGATCACAGCGATTTCTGTGGTTCCCCCGCCGATATCAACGATCATGTTTCCAGCAGGTTCATGGATCGGGATGTTGGCACCGATCGCAGCAGCGAGTGCTTCTTCGATGAGGAAAATTTCGCGGGCTCCGGCTTGTTCTGCGGATTCCCGAACGGCACGTCTTTCTACTTCGGTAATTCCAGAAGGAACTCCGATGACGATCCGCGGTTTTACAAATGTAGTGCGGTTGTGAACTTTAGCGATGAAGTAACGAATCATCTTTTCTACAGTTTCGAAGTCGGCGATGACCCCGTCTTTCATGGGGCGAATGGCAACGATATCACCAGGAGTTCTTCCTAGCATTCGTTTGGCCTCTTGGCCAACGGCAAGGACCCGACCCGTAGAGGCCTGGACTGCCACGACCGACGGTTCGGATAGGACGATTCCTTGTCCTTTCACATGTACGAGCGTGTTCGCGGTTCCCAAATCGATTCCCATATCGTTCGAGAAAAGTCCATAGAGGTTATCAAATATCATATCAGATCCTGGTGAAAGAAGTACGAAAGGGGGAATTTCAGGTGGGTTAACACCAAAATAATATAATTCTACCCGTTCCCCATAATTTTCGGCTGGTTTTTGCTTTCAACCGTAAAAATTTTCGGTAGGCTAGTTAGATACAAAATGCTTCCTTTCTCACAAATTTTAAGAAAACCCAATCCCGCATTTCGCACGGAAAAGATACTCGCTGCCATTGATTTGGGCACAAATTCTTTCCACATCGTCGTCGTAAAACTAAGACCGGACGGTACACTCGAATACCTAACCAAAGAAAAGGAATCCGTAAGACTGGGAAGCGGTAGCAGTGATTATGCGGTCATTCAGGAAGATGCCATGGAAAGAGGGATCGCTTGCCTCAAACGGTTTCAGTCCCTGGCTGACTCTTACAAGGCCGAAATTCGAGCCGTTGCTACGAGTGCCCTAAGGGAAGCCGAGAACCGCCAGGTATTTCTAAACCGTGCCGAGAAGGAAACAGGAATCCAAATCCAAGTTGTCTCTGGGAACGAGGAAGCATGCCTCATTTATCTGGGGATATTACAAGGCCTACCTGTTTATGACAAACGAATCCTACTCATTGACATCGGGGGAGGGAGTACTGAACTCCTGATTGGGGAAAAGGGAGAGATTCTTTTTTCTACCAGTTTGAAACTCGGGGCCATTCGTTTAACAGAAAAGTATCTAAAGAAAGATCCTTTGAGTGCCACTGATATGCAGAAGTGTCGGATCCACATTGAATCTGTGTTATCTGCCTTTTTACCACAAATTGAAACTTGGAAACCCTTTATGGTGGTGGGAAGTTCGGGAACAATCTCCTCTGTGGCCTCCATTGTTTTGGAAAAAAAACAAGAAAAAAGGGACAGATTGAACGGAACAGAAATTACTATGGATCAGTTTAAAGAGGCCCGCAAACAAGTATTAGATGCAGATAGTATCAAAAAAAGATTAAAAATTCCTGGCCTTGATGCCAAACGTGGGGATATCATTGTAGGTGGGATTTTGGTTTTGGATGAAGTTCTGCAAAGGATCAAAGCTCCATCCATTACAGTGAGTGATTTTGCTCTTCGTGAAGGAATTGTCTATGATACAATTGAATCTTGGTATAGACATACTGATTCCTCCCTTCCTCCCTTGGACAATATACGGGAAAAAGCTATCAAAACCGTTGCCAACCTTTATCCTGCCGGAAAACAGCATGCGGCGGCAGTCGCAAAGATCACCTTGCAGATGTTTGATGACCTAAAGGATTTACACAAACTAGGGAATTTGGAACGTGATTATTTGGAGACTGCTTGTTATTTGCACCAAGTGGGGTTATGTATTTCGCACCACAACTACCACAAACATAGTTATTATATCATCAAAAACTCAGAAGCTATGGTGGGTTTTTCCAATGCGGAAATCGAAATCATTGCCCTTCTTGCCCGTTACCATAGAAAAGGTGGCCCCAAAGGAAAACACGAAGAGTTTAAGGCCTTACGAGTAGAAGACCAAGTTCTTGTGAAAAAATTGGCGGCCTTCCTTCGCATTGGAGATGGACTGGATCGTTCGGAAAAATCAATCATCGAACGCCTGGATGCCGTGGTGGAAAGAGGAAAGGTTGTCTGTCGGTTGTATCATAAAAAGGGAGCCGATCCCAATTTAGAAATTTGGTCGGTTGCTGAAAAAAAAGATCTTTTTGAAGAAACCTATGCTGTATCCTTAGAGTTCCAAACCTTCTCCTTATGAAATTCTATTTTAGAATCGTTTTTCTTCTTTTTATATATTTTCCCATCTCGCTTTGGGCTTTGCCAGTGGATCTTACAAAAAACTGGAATGTCAAAAAGGGTTGGTTGGAATCAGAAGTTCCCGCAGGTGTCGGTTGGATTCCTTTAGAATCCCTTCCTCTTGTTTCCATCAAGTCTCAGTTAGATTTTCCCGATGGAATTTTACAACAAATCACAATGGTAAAACCATTTCTTTTATCTGAAATTGATTTTAAGGAAACAGAGTCGGATTCTTTTGCCCTACACATTCCTTATCTTACTAATGTGTACAAAGTGTACGTAAACGGGGAGTTGGTTTCTAAAAGTGGAGTTATAGAAAACGATCATATCTCGGAAAGTGGATACAAAAGAAACATTCTAATTAAATTATCTCGGAATTTGTTACGAGTCGGTAAAAATGAAATTCGAGTCCTTCTTGCAGCTGAATCGGGTGAAGAATTAAATTTTTATAAAGTTTTTAATGATTTCGATTCGTCGATTGATCGTTATACGGTATTGGAAAAAGTTGAAGATGAATATGCGACGTTTATGTTGTTATTTTTATACTTTTTTGTTGGGATTTATCATGGTTTGTTTTATTGGAAACGGCGGAATGAAACATACAATCTTTACTTTGCACTTTTTGCCGTATTTTTATCCGCTTATCTGTATTTTAGATCCCAGGCCATCTACCGGTGGGATGTGGATCCTTTTACCACTACAAAAATAGAATATTTTATCGTGTTTTTAACACCCACCTGGCTATTGTTATTCGTTGATGCTTTTTTTCGCAAACGAATTAGCCCGATCACAAAAGGATATTTTGGATTCAGCCTCTTTTTGGCGGTATTACAATTTTTTGTAAACCGAGCCAGTTCCATGATTCTTTTGAGGGTATGGCAAGGATCTGTTTTGGCATTCAGCGTAGTTTTGTTTTATATCACAATTCGGGCAGTGATGAAAGGTAATAAAGACGCCAAGCGTTTGTTATCTGGTATTTTGTTTCTAATATTTACAGCCATTTGGGATATTTTGGGTGCCTCTGGACTCATTCCCATCCAAAATTTAAATTTATCAAGGTTTGGATTTTTGTTCTTTGTGCTTGGGATTGCTGTTGTGTTGGCCAATCGGTTTTTACGTGTCCACAAACAAGTAGAAGAATTGAATGCCAACTTAGAAAGAAAGGTGGTTGAAAGGACAAACGAGTTACAAGAGACTCTCACTCGGGTTCAGGAGTTAAAAATCCAACAAGATGGGGATTATTTTTTAACATCGTTACTGCTTGATCCACTGAACGATTCCAAAAAGTCCCATTCGCCAATGATTGGAATCCAATCCTATACCAAACAAAAAAAAGAGTTTGAGTTCAAAGGAAAAATCAAAGAGATTGGGGGAGACCTCATCATCTGCGATGACATTGTTCTCAATGGTAAAAAATACTTCGTTTTTATCAACGGAGATGCGATGGGTAAATCCATTCAAGGTGCCGGCGGTGCACTCGTATTAGGTGTCGTGTTTTTATCTTTTATCAAACGCACACAATTACTATTGGAAAGTCAGTCCAAATCTCCAGAACGATGGATCAAAGAATGTTTTTACGAACTCCAAACCATATTTGAATCCTTTGACGGGTCTATGCTAGTTTCCGTTGTCCTCGGCCTTGTGGAAGAAGAAACAGGTGTGTTGTATTATCTTAACGCAGAACATCCTTGGACCGTTTTGTACAGGGATGGAGTTGCTTCCTTTATTGAAGAGGAATTGGAACTTCGTAAAATTGGAACCAAAGGAATGGCCGGGAACGTACGTATCCGAGTTTTTGTTTTGGAACAAGGGGATGTTCTTTTTATCGGTTCGGATGGTCGGGATGATTTGATTTTGGAAACGGGGTCTGATGGATCGCGTGTGATGAACGAGGATGAAACCAAATTTTTACAAGTGGTTGGTGAGTCGAAAGGGGAATTGGAACAAATTGTTGAGAACCTCCAATCAATTGGAAGTTTTTCTGATGATTTGACCTTATTACGATTGGAATGGATGGGTTCCGCCAAAAGGATGAGCTCCTCTTCACTGACATCAGTGGGATCAGATCATTTTTTATACTCCGAACTCCAATCTGTATTGGAATCAGGAAACGCAGAAGAAACTTACTCAAACATAGAACGAATGTTAACCAATGAAAATTTGGAAGATGATGTGCGAATCAATTTACTCAGGGAAAAATCTCGCCTTTCCCTTTTATTAAAACGATTTGATTCTGCTGTAGAATCTTTAGAATCCATTTTTCCTTATTTTGTTACCGACAATGAAATTCTATTACAGTTGAGTTATGCTTATAGAAAATCAAAGAACGTACGTAAGGCGGTGGAGATCGGAGAGAGATTACGAGCGAGGGATCCAAAACACCTTCGAAATCTTATTAATTTAGTAGAATGTTACAGACTTCTCAAAAACAAAGAACGAACCCGTAAAATTTTGGAACGACTGGGAACACTTGCTCCCGAAAATTCTCAATATTTGAAACTGAAAGAAGTTTTGGACAAAGAACTTTAGTTTGCAGAATTTCCTTGGGATTGGTGAATTGATCAGAATAAGGAAATAGAATGAATTTTAAGTTCTCTACATATCATGTTTTTGTAGTTGGTTTACTGGCTTTTTTGCAATTCACAGTTGTCCTTGATTTTATGATCCTCTCTCCGCTTGGAGTTTTGGTCATGAAAGAATTACAAATTTCAACACAACAGTTTGGATTTGTAGTGTCAGCTTACGCATTCAGTGCAGGTGTTTCTGGAATCCTTGCTGCTGGTTTTGCGGATCGTTTTGATCGCAAAAAGATGTTACTATTTTTTTACATAGGATTTGTGGTCGCTACCTTTCTCTGCGGAATCGCAAATAGTTATTTCTTTTTATTTGGTGCTCGCATCTTAACCGGGGTTTTTGCAGGGGTCATCTCCTCCATCTCCTTTGCCATTGTTGCCGACTTATTTCCTCTCCAAGTAAGAGGTAGGGTCATGGGTTTTATCATGACTGCCTTTGCGGCAAGCCAAGTTTTCGGACTACCCATTGGTATTTTTATCTCCAACTTATGGGGATGGCAGTCTCCTTTTTTGATGATTGCTGGTATCAGTGGAACTGTTGGGTTTGTGATTGTTTTCTTTTTAAAACCACTCACCACTCATTTGGATAATAAAACAGAAAGACATGCATTTTTGCATTTGGTGAAAACACTCACGGAACCTAAATACTTTCCTGCATATATTGCAACGACCTTACTTGCAACCGGTGGATTTATGTTGATGCCTTTCGGCTCTGCCTTTTCTGTTCACAATTTGGGAGTAAAATTAGAAGATTTACCTTTGGTTTATATGGTCACGGGAGTTGTTTCCATGTTAGGTGGTCCACTCATGGGTAGATTGAGTGACTGGATCGGAAAATACAAAATGTTTGTAATTGCTTCACTTTTTGCTTCGGTGATCATCATTTATTATACAAAAATGCAGATCACACCTTTGCCTATGGTCATTTTTATCAATTCCATTCTTTTTGTATTTGTGGCAGCACGAATGATTTCTGCCAATGCACTCACCTCAGCCGTTCCCGATTTACACGACCGTGGTGCCTTTATGGCGATCAGTTCTTCTGTCCAACAGATTTCCGGTGGGATTGCAGCCACTGTTGCGGGCCTCATCGTTGTACAAACTTCTAGTGGTTATATGGAAAATTATGAAACATTAGGTTATGTTGTCGCAGCGGCCATTTTAATTACCGTGATCTTAATGTACAATGTGAACCGAATCGCTTTGAGTAAACACTCAAACTAAAAAAACGCAGCCGAGTTTGATTGAAACAGAAAATTCAGTCAATCACGGTGGGAGAATTAAATTCCCCCGCCGTTTTTGTTTTCACTTAAGTTGGGCTATTTACTTCCGAGACAACTCGTTTGCCAAATCAACTAACAGACGTACGCCGTAACCAGTAGGGCCGGAAAATTGAGTTCCCGATTTTTTCTTTCTCCAAGCGGCACCAGCGATGTCAATATGCGCCCAGTTGATAGATTCATCTACAAACTTGGAAAGAAAAATTCCTGCAGAAATGGTTCCTGCCCCTTTTCCCCCACCAGTGATGTTTTTGAGATCGGCAATGTCTGATTTTAAATCTTCACCGTATTCTTCCCAAAGAGGAAGTTCCCAAACCCTATCATCCGATGTTTCGGATGCTTTGAAGAGTGCTTCGCGTAACGGATCTGAGTTGGTAAGAATAGCAGCCGCTTCGTGACCAAGGGCAATGATGACAGCTCCCGTGAGTGTTGCTAAATCCACCATATAGTCAGGTTTGTAGTTTTTGGAAACGTAGGATAACACGTCCCCGAGGACTAGCCTTCCTTCCGCATCTGTGTTTTGGACTTCCACAGTAGTTCCATTGTAAGCTGTATAAACATCACCCGGTTTGATTGCTTTGCCATCTGGCATATTTTCGGCCACACCAATGGCAGCAACGATATGGATGGGAAGTTCGAGTGCGGCAATGGCACCAATCGCGTGTATGGTGGCTGCGGCTCCGCACATATCATACTTCATTTCATGCATCTCACCTGGAGGTTTTAATGAAATTCCGCCGGTATCAAAGGTTAAACCTTTTCCTACAATGGCAAATTTCTTTTTGGCTTTGGCTGGTTTGTATTCCAAAATCACCATTTTTCCTTGGAGTTCTGATCCACGGGCTACTGCGAGGATCCCACCAAGACCTTCTTTTTTTAACTGAGGTTCATCCCAAACTTTAATGGACAGTTTGTACTCTTTTGCAATTTCTTTGGAACGAGAAACAAAGTCATCGGGAGTGAAGTAGTTTGCTGGTAAATGTGCAATATGACGAGCACCATTGACGTGTTTGGCGACGATTTTACTTTTAGAAAGTCCAGATTCTGCTAAACTGGTAACTGATTTATCTTCAAATTTTAAGTAAACGGCTCCTACTTTCTTTTTTTCTTTTTTCTTTGTTTGTAAAACGGAAACTGGATAACTTCCGATAAAAAGTGTGTTGGCAATTTGGTAGGCAATTCGGTCGGCTGAGAACTTTTTGGAAAGTGATTTAGAAATGATGACCTCAAGACCCATTCCATCATAACTAAGAATTTTTTCTCCGTATTTAAAAAAATGAGAAATGAACTTTCTGAAATTTAGTTTTTCTTTTTCACCTAATCCGAGATAGATGGTTTTTTCGGATTCATCTCGAAATTCTTTTCCAAGATCTCCAGAAAATACCTTGGTTTCTATTTGGACTGGGAATTTTTTCCCCAATTCTTCTTTCACATCCTCTTGAAAGATAGGGATGAGTTTGTAATAAGAGCCGGATTTGGGTGCACCGATTTGGATTTGTAGCGGAGAGATTTCTATTTTCATTTCCCTTGGATTTCCTGAATGTCTTTGATGATTTCTTCAACGTGTCCTTTTACCTTCACGCTGTCATAGATTTTTTTGATTTTGAGAGAACTGTCCAAAAGGAAGGTGGATCTTACAATACCCATGCCTCGTCTTCCCATAAATACCTTCTCTCTCCAAACCCCATAAGCTTCACAAATTTCTCCCGACTCGTCGGAGATTAGATCAAAATTGATTTCTTGTTTTTCAATGAACTTGGTATGAGATTTTGGATTGTCTTTGGAGATTCCAATCACATTGAATCCGAATTTTTTCAAGCGGGCAAAATTGTCCCGGAAGTCACAAGCTTCTGTTGTACATCCTGGTGTCATATCTCTCGGATAAAAATAGACAACGATCCCATTTTTTCCTGTTAGGTCTGCGAGTTTTACTTTTTCGCCATTTTGGTTGACACTTGTAAAATTGGGGGCTTTTTTGCCGACTTCCAACATATATTTCTCTCCTGGTAATCACATTCTTTTAGACAAAATTCAGTTGTCAATTTCGGAATTTGGTTCGATACTCTTTGTATGGACTCCAAGGAAAGAGCACAACTCATTCGCGAAGCAAATACCGCCTTCAATGCAGGTGATATTCGAAAAGCGCGTGAACTCTTCCTAAAAACCGATTATAAAGATGGGCTCATTCGTTTGGGTGATCACTTTATGTACGATCGGAAACTTCCCATGTTGGCCTTTGGATACTACAAAAAAGCAGGCCGTCAAGACAAGGTGGATGAAATTTTCCAACGAATGGTTTATGCACTCTCTGTTTGGCTCGGTCGTGACAAGTGGAAACAACCTGCATCGGCAAACCAAATGGATTCGTCTACTTCCAAACCATCCTCTCTGCTGAACCCTGATGACTTTGTTGTGCATCCCATTCTAAAAGCAAAGGCTTTAGAGATACTTTCTTCGAAACGATAGTCGTTCGAGATCGTCTAAGGAATAAACATGATCGATAGTTTTACCTTACAAGCTCTAGTTATTTCCACGCTCATTCTATTTTCTATTTTATCGAGTAAACTATTCTTTCGTTTTGGATTTCCTATTCTTTTAATCTTTTTGACCTTTGGAATGTTAGCTGGTTCTGATGGTCCTGGTGGGATTGATTTCAGTGATTATAGTTTAGCACAGTCGATTGGGATTTTTGCTTTAATTTATATTCTTTTTTTGGGAGGGCTCGAAAGTGAATGGGATAGTTTAAAAAACTTCCTTGCTGTTGGGATTCGTCTCTCCATCATCGGAACAATTCTTACAGCCCTCATTTTAGGTGTGGTCATTCATTATTTATTTCCAGTGCTTGGATTTATGGAATCTTTTTTACTCGGATCCATTGTCAGTGCAACAGATGCAGCCTCTGTATTTAATATTTTTAAAACCGATTCTACTGATCTTCCCGTTCATTTAAAAAAGATCATTGAGTTTGAGTCTGGATCAAACGATGCGGTGGGAGTTCTTCTTACCACCATCTTTATGAACCTACTCACTGCCGATGCCAGTTTCAGTGGGTTCCAATTCTTTCGATTTTTTGTGATGCAAGTCCTTGTCGGAATGATGATGGGATATAGTTTGGGTATCCTCATTCTTTATTTGATGAACTCCGTCAAACTTGGGTATGACGGTCTTTATTTAGTTTTTATTACGGCATCGGTTCCCTTCATTTATGCAGTGACCACAGTCTTTCAGGGTAATGGATTTTTAGCAGTTTATATCGCTGGTATTATTGTTGGTCGAAACAAATTCATACATAAAAAATCCATCTTCCGTTTCCTCAATGGATATGTTTGGATTTTGCAAATTGGTATGTTCCTTTGTTTTGGACTTTTGGTTTATCCCACTCGTATGGCAAACATTTGGGTACCCGGCCTTCTTATCGGGGTAATACTGATCCTTTTTGCAAGACCAGCAGCAGTTTTTATATCCTTATTCCGAGTGAATTTACCTATAAGGGAAAAGTTATTTATTTCTTGGGTGGGCCTACGTGGTGCGTCACCCATTATCCTTGCCACCTTTCCTATTGCCCAAGGTCTCGTCTGGGGAGATTTACTTTTTCATATTGTATTTTTTGTGGTCCTTGTTTCCTTACTCATCCAAGGATCTCTCATTCCTAAAGTGGCGCAGTGGTTGGGAATTTTAAAAAAAGATCCCGATCGTAAAATTTATCATCCTACCGACTTTGATAACATCGAGTTCCCAGGTATGACCTTACAAGAGTTAATTGTGCCGTATAACTCCAGTGTGGTGGACAAAGCTTTGTTTGAAATCAAACTTCCAGAACAGTCACATATCCTTCTCATTGCCCGGGGGAACAGTTTTTAATTCCCTCAGGAAACACACAAGTTAAGGGTGGGGATGTGGTTTGGGTTTTGGCAAAAGACGATGTGATGCCGATCATTGGCAGAACCTTTATGGCAATCGCCTAAAGATTGTTTTAATTTCTAATTTTAATTCTTCACTTTGACCATCTTTTTATCCAAACGAAATCCGTAATACACCGGAAGGGCAATAAGAGTGATCATAAGCCCCCATCCCGCTGTCACGGGTTTTTCAATAAAGAGAATGGTCATCACGGCAATGTTTGCTAAGATATAAAGAAAAATGGGCAGAGGATAAAAGGGAATTTTGTAATCTGATTTCATTCCCATCTTTTCAAATCGAAACGGTGTAGCAGCCGTTAGGCAGGATAAAATGAGTATCGAACAAGTAATCATATAGAGAAGTGCTTCGATTTCTTTGACAAACAAAAAGAGAATGGCAACAAAGGCCTGAAAGAAAATAGAAACATAAGGGCTATGCCATTTGGGATGGATTTTGGAAAAAGAAGGGATAAACACTCCATCTCTTGCCATAGCAAAGTAAACTCGACTTCCACCAATGAGGATGGCCGACATCGATCCCAATATCACCCAAGCAATGAAACTCGTGGTAAGGATCGAATAATTCACTCCAAATAACTTCTGAAAGGCGATGGCACCAATCCCATCTTGACCTGCAAGCTCCTCAATGGGAGCAGAAATCACAAAAAGTAAATTGATGGCAAAATACAAACCAGCCACAAGAAAACAAGCTGTGATGGCAGAACGAACGATGGTTTTCTCTGGATTTTTCACTTCTTCTGCGATGTAGGTAATCATATTCCATCCCAGATAGGAAAAGGAAACCGGCACAATCCCAATCAAAACCTTAGAGTAAAACGAAAGTTCCAAAAGATTTGGAAACGGAGAATTCCATAAATAAGTCCAGTTGGTATTTCCGATCGAAAACCCAAGTGCCAAAAAGAGAAGAAGTCCTGTGATTTTTAAAACCGCAAAGACATTTTGTACACGAACCGCAGATTTGATTCCGAAGTAATTGAGTCCGCTAAAAAAAAGAATCGGCAAAATGCCAATAAAGGTGATGGAACTAATTTGTAAATCTAACCCGAGTAAGGTGAATGTGGGAGATTCCCAAACAGGAAGACCAGGAAATAAAATTTGTACATATTTGCCGAAAGCAAGTGCGAGTACGGACACACAAGCAGAGAAATTAGTGAGTAAAGAGGACCAACCACTCATAAAAGCAATGGCAGGTGAATAGGCAACTTTTAGATAAACATAATCTCCTCCAGCAAAGGGAAGAAGACGTGCCGCATAAGCATAAGTAATGGAGCCTGAGAGAGCAAGAACTCCGCCGACAATCCAACAGAGTAGGACAATCCAGAGATTTCCTGTTTCTTTAATCAAATAACCAGAGGTGAAAAAAATTCCCGATCCCACCATGGAAGAAAATAGGACGGAAATGGAATCAAAAGTAGTAAGGGAACGTTTTAATTCCAATTAACCGCCGAGGAGTCGTTTTACCATCGTTTCAGAAATTGGTTTCATGGAAGCCGTAGACACAGATCCTATTTTACCTTTAAACTCTTCTGGGCTTAACATCATTCCAAGAGAAAAAATATTTTCCCCTTCGACTTCTTTTTTCTTAAGCTCTGCAAGTAGGCTTGAGATATTACCTTTGCTATTTTCTAAAATTTCTGGTTTGGTAAATTTCCCTTCACCTAACTCTGGGAATAGTGGTTCCCCTTCAAAAAGAAGTTCTTTGAGTTTGTTTTCTTCTTGAGTGGCATCTTCCAAAAGTCCAATGCGAGATTGTTCCTTAGAAAGTTGTTTTTGCAGTTCCGTGAGTCGTGATTGGATATTGTGATACTGAACAGGAAGGCTGACAACAAAGTCGGATTTTTCATCTGACTTTTGTACGGTGGTTCCTGTTTTTCCAGAACCGACATCTTTAGTGTCCTTTTTGTCCTGGACTAGTTTTTCTGCTGAGTTGAGGAGACGATTGAGACGAACATCCATGTCCTACCTTCCTTGGTAAAGGCCTTATGTCTCGGCGGTGCCTGGACACAAATCCTGTGACTACCTGTCTAATTTTCGGTTAGCCTGTACAAGGAAAATAAACTTTTTCTAAAAAAAAGTAAAGAATTATTAAAGTTGACTCGGGTTTTTGCAAGGTTTTGCTTGTGAGAGTTTATGGAAAGAAACCAATTTCTTCTCTTTCTCTCCTTTTTGTTCTCCACAATTGCCACAATTCTCGGAATTGCCATCTTGGTATCTGGATCAAGCCTTGCCCGTTTCTCAAGTGGAACCGGAGGAGGTCTCTTCCAAGCCAGTGAAATTGGAGCTGTCGTCATACCGATCGTAGGCGAAATCCACTCCGGTGAGTCTACTTTTGATTCTACGGGAGCCGATACCGTTTTACGCCAATTACGCGAGTTAGAAGAGGACGGCAATGTCAAAGGGATCTTACTTGAGATCAATTCCCCCGGTGGAACGGTCGCTGCCTCCCAAGAAATTTTTAACGAACTCCTGCATCTTCGTAAAACAAAAAAGATTGTGGTGAGTATGAAGGATGTGGCTGCCTCCGGTGGTTACTACATCGCTGCGGCTTCTGATTATATCTTTGCACAGAATGGAACCATTACCGGCTCTATTGGAGTCATTTCTTTTGCACCGAATGTAAAAGGCCTTCTCGATCGTTATGGGGTGGGGGTGCGCACTTATAAAGCGGGAAAATACAAAGATATGTATTCTCCGTTTCGCGACTCTACCAATGAAGAAGATGAGATGATCGGAAAACAGTTACAAGACACCTATCGCAAGTTTGTGGAAGATGTTGCCAAAGGACGAAACAAAACGGTTAAGTCCATTGAAGAGTTGGCTGAGGGTAAAATTTATTCTGGTGAAGATGCGTTTCGTAACAAACTTGTGGATGACATTGGAGGAAGAAGAGAAGCTCATAAAAAACTTTCTGAACTTTGCCAATTTGATGGACTCATTCCTCTGTTTGAACAAGAGATTTCTCCCTTCGATCGATTTTTGCAAACCTTGGGTGTAAGTTTTTTTGGAGACAATTCTCATGTATCCAAAATTCGTTCCCTCATCCAATCACAAGTGTTAGTCATCCTACCTACAGCTCTTGGAAAATTGATGTTATGAGAGATTTTTTCTTCGATTTAGTTGATGTATTGGAACTCGTATTTTTGGATCCCCTTCGTTATTCGGAGGAGGTCCAGGAGATCCCCTTTGCGGCAAGTCCTGCATCTAGTTGGATGTTTTCAATCCTTTCCGCCTTATCTTTGTCAGTGGGAATGAGTATCCTCTCGGCACCTTACACCATTTCTACTTTGTCGTTTTTATTTTTTGGTTTTATAGCCAACTTGATTTTGTTTCGTTTTTTCCCATTTTTTTATGCATTAGTGGCTGACTACTATGTACAAAAAAAAGGAAGATCCCAAAAACTCCTATTTTTGTTAATGTTTTCAAGGCATTCGGTGGTTTTATTTTTATTATTTGCGCCAGTTAGTATTGTCATTCATGCTGTTGGGCTTTCTGGACTCGGATCGGGACTATTTTTACTAATCACATTTGTTTTCCTTTATAGTTTGGTTGTGTCTCGTGGACTCAAATCTATTTATGAATTAAAAAATCGCGACTCGCTTAAGTTTTCTTTTTATGCGCTCGGGCTTACTATTTTATTTCCTTTCCTTATGAATTTGTATACTGCAACCAGTATCCTCCAATCCATATCAGGTGGTTTATAGTTTGAATTTACTCATCACAAATGACGACGGAATTTCTTCCGCTGGAATCAAAGCTTTAGAACGAGTCCTTGGAAAATCTTATAATACATATCTCATAGCTCCTTTAAAAGAACGTTCCGTGACTTCCATGGCACTCACCGTTTTCCAAGGGATGCGAGTCGAACGAATCAATGATAACCATTATATCGCTGACGGGTTTCCTGCCGATTGTGTGAATATCGGTTTGTATGCAGAGATCTTTCCTAAAATTGACTTTGTTATCTCTGGGATCAACCGGGGAGTGAACATGGGATATGATGTCCATTATTCGGGAACAGTCGGAGCTGCCAAACATGGAGCGCTCCATGGAATTCCATCCCTTGCTGTGAGTTCTGGTCGGATTGATCCAGATGATGGTTATACAAAGGAAGCAGAACTCGTGTTAACTTTTTTATCAAAATACAAAGAACAAATCCAATCGGGCGAAGTTTGGAACCTAAACTTTCCCCCAGAAATTTCTGGGTCGGGCACGATAAATGAAATTGTATTTACTAGGCTTGGTCGCAGGCGTTATTCAGAAAAGTATGAGAAAAAACAAATCATCGAAGGTGTCAGCGAATTTCAGTTAAACGGAAGTTTACTTGGACACGATGAAGAAACGGGAACAGACTTTGAAGCCTACAACCAAGGAAAGTTACCGGTCACTCCCATCCAATTGGACTTAACGGAAAAAAGACGACTTACGGAATTACAATCCAAATAGAAACAATGGCAGAAGAAACAGACTACCTCGGTTACATGAATAAAGGCAATTATGCCATGGCACTGAATCTTTTGGATCAGGCCTTACTCCAAAATCCAGAAGATCCGATTCTTTTGTATAATTTTGCACTCTGTTGTTTCCAGACCAAAAACTTCAAAAAATCAATTCAGGTTTTGGACCGGATTCTGGAAGAATACCCAGGTTTTATCGAAGTCGATAATGTCTACCGACTGAAAGTGTTTGCCCTTGTGGAACTAAAAGATTGGGAAACCGCAGAGTCGATTATCAAAGATCGATTGCAAGTGGCAGTGGATGATCCCAAACTCCTTTCCTTTTTGGCCCATGTTTATGAATACACCCATCGTTTGGAAGAGGCGATAGAAATCCACCGCCGCATCTTGAAACATACTCCCGATTACAAAAATAGTCTCAATTCTTTGGGTTATTTACTTGCTTTAAAGAAAAAAATCAGCACCGAAGAACGCACAGAAGCCATCAAATCCTTAAAAAAAGCATTGGAACTTGATCCAAACAACCCAGCTTACCTAGATTCCTTTGGTTATTTTCTGCAAACCATAGGAAAACCAGAAGAAGCATGGAAGGCCTACCGCAAAGCCCTGCAAAAGAACCCAAACCATCCCGTTCTTTTAGAAAGATTGAAGAACCTGAAGAAATAAATCTCCCTTTTGTTGACACAGTCCATCTGCCAAAAACACTGGTGATTCAAGGACTTTCTCGGGATGTAGCGCAGTGGTAGCGCATCTGTTTTGGGTACAGAGGGTCGCAGGTTCAAATCCTGTCATCCCGAATCAGTTGGTTCTATCCGACCCGGTAGCTCAGCTGGATAGAGCAACTGCCTTCTAAGCAGTTGGTCGGGGGTTCGAATCCCTCCCGGGTCAAGATGTTTTAGAAATGGTGGATGTAGTTCAGCGGTAGAGCCCTGGTTTGTGGTACCAGTCGTCGCGGGTTCGAATCCCGTCATCCACCCACTTAGAATTTCCCCTTCAACGATATAGTTTTTCCGCTAACTGCAATGGGCGCCTCGCGTTCGCCTGGCCCTCCGTGGCCAGAGCTCCCGCCCGCATCCATCCATGGATGCTGTTCGTCGCCCATTGCCGTTAGCGGAAAAAGATTCGAATTCATTGGGAAATTTGGTACAAGTGAAAAGTTACTTAAAATACCAGTTTTGACTTTGTGAATATCTTCAAATGCAAATAGCGAACTAGAGGTCCAACCACAGCGAGTTGTGCCAAAAGTGCCATCGGGTAGTTTTTGATCACAGAACTTATGTAATGTTCTAGAAAATGATTTTCTGTTCCAACGTTGATCAGTGTAGTGATGAGTGTCATCATTAGACACATCCCAGTAACCATAAGTAATACCATGACAAGAATGTGTTTAAACTTTGGATCTGTAGGTGATACTATGATTTTATGCAGTTTATGAACATTGTGGCTCACGATTAATTGTTCTACAGCAAAGGCGATTAGGAATATTGGAACAAATTGTTTTATGATCAATATAATTGTCTCTGTATGAAATCCGAAAATCAAAACAATGTTATACGATAACATTATCGTTGCCATACCAATGGTCATCATTGTAGAAAAAACTAATTCTTCTTTAAGTGTTCGATTCAAAATCTATCCTCTTCATTTTACAGGAAATGAAACCAGGAGCACAATTATTTTTATGGGTCATTTTGGCAATAGGTTTCATAGGACAAGATCGTTAACTTTGCTTTTTGGTTGTTTGCCACCAAAGAAACATAAATGGATTTGTTTTATAACTTAGGTTGTCGTGATATTTGGGATTAAATCGTAACTCGTCGAATGAATATTCTTACATATCATCTTTCCCCAGGACTCCAGTCGTATTCCATACGTTTGGCTGTTCGTGTTGCCACTTCTAGTCCGAATATTTTTTGCAGAAGATAAAAGCTCAAATGAATTCCCGATGAAATTCCACCAGAGGTTAGAATTTTTCCGTTATCCGTATATTTAACATTTTCTTTTACATTTAACAAAGGATAGTTTTTCTTTAGACTGCCTATGTCCATCCAGTGAGTAGTCACATCCAACCCGTCTAAAAGACCGATTTCTGCTAAAAGAAATGCACCTGTACAAATAGAGGCCAAATGCTTAACTTTTAAGTATTTAGCTTTAATCCAACTAAGGGTTGTTTGATTTTTAATCTCTAACTTTTCGGCACCATAACCTCCTGGAATGATCAAAATGTCCATTATCGGGCAGTTTGTATAATCAAAGTTAGGTAAAACTATCAGTCCATTCCTTGCGGGGATTGGGGAAAGGTTTTCTGCAACAAGAAAGACCTGGCATAATTTCTTACGGTCGTTAGTTTCTGCGAGAGAAAAAACTTCAAAGGGGCCAGCAAAGTCTAACACTTCGACTTCTGGGAATATAAGGATTCCTATTTGTAGCATAAACTGATTTTTCCTTTTTTTACTTTACATTATAAATAATTAATTTCTAATATGCCTCGTTTGTGACGAAACAAATTTAGTAATTCACTGGAAGGTAAAAACTATATGTCATTCCAAGATGCGATCAAAGTATGTTTACAAAAGTATGCTGATTTTAGCGGCAATGCAAAAAGACCAGAATTCTGGTGGTGGATTGTTTTCTGCATTATCATTAGTGCAGTACTCAACATGATTTTGCCAATTATCGGAGGAATATTTTCCTTAGCTGTGCTTTTGCCAAGTTTGAGTGTGGGTGCAAGGCGTTTGCACGATACAGGTAAAAGTGGATGGTGGCAATTGATTGGCATCACTGGGATTGGAGTTTTAGTGCTTATTTTTTTCTGGGCGCAAAAAGGGAAAAGTTAGGATTTAATTTCCAAACTCAATTGTCTTTTTCTCGCGTTAGGGGGACGTAGGGCTTGGTCGCCTACCATCGTTAGATGGTTGGTGACGGGAGCGTAAGCGCACCCCGGAGTGACCCGGCCCCTTATTTGAATTTATTTTTAAAAACCAAAAAAATTGGGAACGCACAGAATTTTTTTTACAACGTTTTTGGCGTTAGGTGTTTTGTTCTTTTTTTGGTTTGTATAAAGTTTTATCAATCTCCAATGCATTTTGGATATAAGGAAGGATCAGTTTTGGATTTATCTCACCGGGCGAATGAAAGGTGAAACAATAGACCTGTTTACGGTTTTCTTTTTCTAGTTTTTGTTTAGGATCGTTTAAAAGATATCCATTACAAAATCCCAACTGCACACCAGATTTTGGACCAGGTTTGATGGATGCCGGCCATATAAAACAGACGCGGCTATTTTGGAAGTAATAGAGAACAGAATAGGAAATTTTTTCTTCTAGAGTATCAAACGGTTTTAGAATCTCTTTTAGTCGCAACACAATAGAAAGTTCAACTTCGGTAAGGGAAGAATAAAATAATTCGAATCTATCGTTCATTTAGTTTTACTTAAGTATTCTATTATTTTTCTTTTTCCAAAATGGTGAGATAAATTTCACGTAAATCTTTTGGAAGTTTCCCATTTTTATAAGCAAAGGTAAACATAGTCGAGTGGGATGGGCTGTTTACCATCCGAGAGATTTCTGTCGATGCGGGCCAACCATTACAGCCGTCATGTGACCATTCATAGAATATTTCTTTTGATGATTCTGAGATGATATTAAACACTAAAGAGGGGCAGTTTTCAGAAAGTCCTTCTCTAACTGCATTCATAAAAGCAGCTCGATTGGATGATCCAATTGTTTTTAAAAGATTTAACCGATAGAGTTCTGTCCATGTTTCTATTTTGGTTCCGTCGGGGATCATTTCGATTAACACTTGTTCTTCGTTTTCTCCAGAATTTTCAACATACCAGCGCCTTCCATCAAGGTTACGATAGAAGGGGACTTTGACAGTTTCTTTTTTGATGTTTAGATTTTTTTCCATAACCAGACGGAGGGTTTCTTTACTTTTTTCCGAAAAATTGATGGGAACATTCAAAATCTTTTTTTCACCTTTATTGTTTGTGATTTCGAATGTAAAAAAGAGACTCGTGTTTCCCAATTCAAAAATCCAAAGATAATCTTTTTCTGCTAGAGGTTGGCTGGATAAGGATAAGTTTCCTTTTGTTATTTTGGATATTTCAGAAATTTGTTCTGTTTTTTGCGAACCTTTGACTTCGTAACCATGGATACTTTCAAGATTATCCACTTTTACATCTGCGAAAAAATTCCACCGAATAGAAGATTCGTCAATCACGGGACCAAGACTTCGGGATTGAATCCATTCATTTCCTAACTCGGGTTTTAGTTGAGCAAAAACATTTGTAGAGAAAAACAGTAGGGATAATGCGGATAAAATCAGTTGTTGTTTCATTGTGATCATCTAACTCAAAGACTATGATGGGACGGATGGAACGATAACAGGAGTTTAGATTTCGTCAACCAATTGTTTGGCAGAGTGGCGCTGATATTCCGAAAAGGTTTTGATTTGATTGAAGTTGGCTTAGTTTTTATTTTCTGGCAGTAACTTAATGTTTTCTTTTGCGGCTGAAATTCGATCTAAAGGACTTACAATATTTTCTAGCCGGCTCCTTGCCACCTTTGTATAAATTTGAGTGGTTCGGACACTTGCGTGTCCGAGTAATGTTTGGATCATTCGTAAGTCGGTTCCTAGCTCTAACAAATGTGTGGCGAAGGCATGCCTTAAACTATGGAAACTTACCTTTTTTCCGATATTTGCTTTTTTGGCCGCATTCGTAAAGATTGCTTCAGCGGTTCGGATATGTAAGGGCCTGTTTCCTGAACCCGGAAATAACCAAGGATTCGCACGCACTTCGTTATAACTTTGTCTTAAAAGTAAATTGTATTCTCTGACCTTAAGATATTCTTTTAGCTCCTCAACTAGAGACGTAGCAAGAATTGTATACCTATCTTTTTTCCCTTTACCCTGGCCTACACGAATCATATTTCTTTTTAAGTCAATGTCTGTGATTTTTAAATGAATGACTTCACTCACACGCAAACCAGAGGAGTAACTGATAAGTAATAACATTTTATGTTTTCTGTTGGGAAGTGCATTGAATATCGATTTTGTTTCTTCTGCAGATAAAACCTCTGGGAGTTTGGACCCGACCATCATCCTTGGAAATTTCAGTTGTGTGAATTGTTGTCTGACTTCGCGGAAATAGAAGATAAATGCCTGTCTTGCCGACCTAACACTTGCGGCCTTTACACCACGGTCGGTTACCAAGTGGTCTAAATATTTGTCCAGATCACTGGTTTTGACATTAGCTGGAAGTTTTTCGGTGAAAACCAAAAGTTGAAATATATGAGAGTAGTATGTTTTTGTTGTGCGAAACGAAAAATTACGTTCTCTAGTTGCTTTGAAAAAATCACCTAATATTTCGCATTGTTTGGGGATCTCTCTGGGAAGAATTCGAATGTCGTGGACTGCAAAAGCATTTAATACTTGTTTTATGATGTTTGGGTCATTCGGATAAGACCAGGCATTATCATTATCAACGGAATGGAAAAAACCTTTGGGTATGGATTTCGCAATGGAAAAAAACGTTTTTGAATAGTGAAATCGTAAATAGAAACGATTGTCCTTGGGAGAATAACGAAATTTGATCATAGAACACCTAACCTTACATTGGTAAGTTTATTAGGTGAAATCTTTTCGGTTTGGTTCTAGATTTTTTGGGGTGGTAGGGAAGGGATTTTTTGTGAATATACTATCCCCGCCCTGATTTGGGTGGGGAACTAGACCCGCCGCCCAATACGTTCCCTCTACCACGCACGCATTAAATCCGAAATCCAAATCTGCCGATCCCCGTTTTTTTTCTTGGAAAGTTCGCATTCTTACACGAACCTTACGGAATCGGAGACTTATGAACCTATTCACTGTTGGACTTGGCGTATTTTTTATCCTCTACGGAACCACCACCTACTTCCTACGCATTTACAAACCAGGATTTTTTTGGAAACTAGAACCCATGAAACAAAAATGGGGCGAAAAACGCGGACATTTCATCCATGTTTTTAGTTATTCCATCCTTCCCATCATTTTAGGAATTGTTTATACAATTTTAGGTTTTAGAGGCTAACAGTCACTTGGTGGTGGCCGCTAAATTCCAGTTTTGTGGGCGCCTCCCATTTGGTTTTGAGATTTATGTTTTAGCTCAAAAGGACCGGGCCCTCCGCTTCAATCTTTCTCTTCCGAGAAAGGATTTCCGCTAGGGTCCCTGGCGCTCTCGCCTTGATGTGTGTACTTAGAGTTTGTGGGAAAGAATGGTATCTTGGCGAGACGGAGTTCTGTCTTCCGGATAGTCCGTATTAAAATGGAGTCCGCGACTTTCTTTCCTTAGAAGTGCTGACCGAACAATGAGTTCTGCCACTTTCACCAAGTTCCGAAGTTCGAGTAACCCAAGGGACACTGTGGTCCTGTTGTAATAGTCTTTCACTTCTTCGGAGATTAGTTTCAATCGGCGGAGGGCTCTTTCCAGTCGCATATCGGAACGAACAATCCCCACATAATTACTCATAATGGTTTTGATTTCCACTAAATCGTGGGAGATGAGAACCCATTCTTCGGTGTTTGTGGTTCCCTCTTTGTTCCAATCAGGAATGAGATCTGTTTCTGATGAATAACTTAATTTCCCTTGAGAACGAATATCACCTGCTATGCGATGAGAGAAAACGAGGCATTCGAGGAGACTGTTTGATGCCAACCGGTTTCCACCGTGCACCCCAGTGCAAGTAGTTTCCCCGCAGGCATATAAGTCGGCGATATTTGTCCTTCCCAGTAAATCGGTAGCCACTCCACCGCACATATAGTGGGCTGCAGGCACTACAGGGATGGGATCTGTTGTGATATCAATCCCCAGTTTTTTACAACGTTCATAGATGGAAGGAAAATGACTAATGATATCGTTTGCGGGTCTATGCGTAATATCCAGGAGGACATGTGGTTCTCCTCTTTTTTTCATCGTATCATCAATGGCACGGGCGACAATGTCTCTTGGTGCTAGTTCCCCCAAGGTATGGTAGTCCTTCATAAAAGGTCTACCACCTATCTCGCGTAAGATGCCACCGTGGCCACGGACAGCTTCCGAAATTAAAAAACTATTCCCTTGTTCATGAAAGAGGGAAGTGGGATGGAATTGATAAAATTCCATATTTTTGACAATGGCCCCGGCCCGGTAAGCACTAGCAACTCCATCACCAGTCGCAATGTTTGGGTTTGTGGTATGTAAGTAAACTTGGCCTGCCCCACCCGTTGCCAAAATGGTTTTTTTAGCAAGGACAGGAAATACCTCTCCCGTTTCTGTATCCACAATATAAGCCCCGTAACACCGAAGGGGAAGGTTGTCTTTGTCCTTTAAATGGTGTTTGGTGATGAGATCCACACAGGCATGGTTTTCCAAAATACGAATGTTTTGGTTGGCGTGAACATGGTCGAGTAGCGATTGTTCTACGGCACTTCCCGTTCTATCAAGCGAGTGGATGATGCGATTTTTGCTATGTCCGCCTTCACGAGCAAGGTCTAGTTCCCCAGTTTGGTTTCTGGTAAAAGGAACTCCTAGATCCAGAAGTTCACGAACTCGAGTGGGGCCTTCTTCGACAAGCACACGCACAGCTTCCAAATCACAAAGCCCAGCCCCAGACTCCAAGGTATCTTTGATATGTTCTTCAAACTTATCCTTGTCATCAAAAACGGAAGCAATTCCGCCCTGGGCATAATTGGTATTGGATTCGTAGTCTGCCTTTTTGGTTACAACGACTACGGTTCCCAGCGGAGCCAACTTCAGTGCGGTAAAGAGTCCACTCACTCCGCTTCCAATGATCAAAAAATCCGATTTAATTCGAGTCACATGGTTTCCAATTCTACCTTAAGCCAAATCCTTTCCCCTTTCGGGGTATAGAATTATTTTGTATTCAACATTCCTTCAATGTAATCCAAACTTCTGATGAGCATATAGTCTGGTTTGATGGCATCATTGGCATGTGATTTTAAAAAGGCATCGGCCTTTCCATTTTTCTTCGCATACTCTTTGATCGCATTTACATTGAACTTGGATTTTACAACACCTTCGTGGGGAATGAGGGGCAGGTGGTTCCACATATCTTCTTCACGGTAACGGAATGGGAATGCACCGTCTGGTTCTTCTGAAACTTCTATATCAGGAGAAACTCCCACAACTTGGATGGTTTTTCCAGATGGTGAGTAGTATCTTGCATTGGTGATTTTGAGCAAATAATCAGGGTTGTTCTCTAAGTTGTTTAAACTTTGAACGGTTGCTTTTCCAAACGTTCTTTCCCCTAACAAAATTCCACGACCATGGTGTTGGATGGCGCTGGCTACAATTTCAGACGCAGAAGCTGACTTAGAATTGATCATTACAACTAATGGAAGTTTTGCGATGTCTTTGTTCTTTGCATATTTTTCTTCATCACTACGAAATGGAGTTCTTGTGAACACAATCATTCCTTTTTCGATAAACATATCGGTAATATCTATGGCAAGATCCAAATACCCGCCAGAATTTCCACGTAAGTCCAAAATTAAAGCTTTGAGTGGTTTGCCACTGTCCTTGGCTTCTTGTTCCATCTCCACTACTGCATTGGCAATTTGTGTGTCAATGGGAGCTTCACCTGGACCTGGTTTTACAAATCCAGTGAGTTTGATATATCCAACTTGAGGGTTTTCTTTTACGATATGGTGGGTTACGTTTTTAATCGTAATTTTATCACGGATCACTTCGATGTCCGTTTTTCCCGTGTTACCCTTTCTTGTGATGGTTAAAACTACTTTGGTTGCTTTTGGTCCTTTGATTTTTTTAACCACTTTATCGAGAGTTAGGTTTTTGATCACCTTACCATCCACAGCAACGATTGTGTCTCCACTTCGGATTCCGGCCCTCACAGCAGGGCTTCCCTCCAATGGATTTTCCACTACGACTTCACGACTTCCTCCACCAGAAAGAATCGCACCAATTCCTTCAAAAGAACCATCGCTAATTTTAGCCATGGACTCTTCCCACATTTCTTTCAAAAAAACATTAGAATGTGGATCAAGAGAATTCAAATAACCATTCGCAGCAGCAAGAAACACTTGTTCCATGCTAAATTCTTTTTTATCTTCCTCTTCCTCGGGAAGTTCGCCGTCAAGTTCTACAAGTCCTTTGAGAACAGGTGTTTTGTAAGTTTCCAAATTGTCTTGGACATAAGAGATGACTCGGTCAAATTCTTTACGAGAGAAATTAATTTCTTCCCACTTAGCAGCGATAACCGATTTTTTCAGTTTTTCTTTTTCGATGAGTTTTTTAACTTCTGCATCTGAAAGTTTTCTGTTTTCGTTTTTCTTTAACTTTTCTTTTTGAATTTTTTCTACAAGAGTGTAGTCAGGATCAAATAACACGAATTTGTCGGAAGGGGAGATTTTGAATGTTTTCCCCGGCCAAAGATCGTCTTTGTCGTCGTATTTTTCCCTTTCAGTGAAATAACTTTCTGGGTAAATATAGAGTGGATGAGGCATACTGAGAACGGCAAAGGATGCCGCATCAGTGAAAGCTCTGTTTTTATTGATATTTTTATCAATATAGTACTTATCCACAGATTTGACCACGGTTTCGAAGTCTTGGTAGGTAAAATTGGTTACACGGTTAGGAGCTTTTTTGGCTTCCGGTTCACAGGAAATAAATCCCACGGGAAGGGCAAAACTGAGTAGGGTGAAAAAAGAAAGTAAGTAAACAATTCGTTTCAAGGGATCGCTCGTAAAGTGGATAGATTATCCTAAGAATTTCCGATTTTCCAGTCCATGCAACTCAAAAAAAATCGGGACAAATCTAGGACACACGTATATCATAGACGGTGTGATGCGTCCATTCGTTGTCCTGATTTTCGCTCTTTCCCTTGGGTTTTGTACTTCAGAACCGCAAAAGAACCCAACCCGCGATCCGTACAGTTTGGAAACCCTAATCTTTTTGGAAGAGGTGCTTCTCGATGTATGGGAGTCCTCCGAGTCTAGAGAAGAGGCAATGTCTCGACTAAGATATGTTTGCCGAACGCGGGACACTGACGATGGATATTTATGTTACACTTGGGGACTTCTCGAATACCACCGAGGCAATTATGCGGCGAGTTATACCGCTTTTAGAAAGGCTCTAGAAAAAAATCCAAACGATAGCCTCTATAAAAATATGTTACGAATTTCTGCCGAAAAGTCGGGAAATTTAGCCGATCTCAAAGCCCACTCACGAGATGGCGAGGTTTTGGCAGTTTTTACAGAAACACAAAAACTTTGTAAGGAAAACAAACCACCCGAGTCCGAATCCTTTCGTTTTTTAGCAGAACGTGGGATTCTCACAAAAGAAACTTTACGTCGGGGTGTTCTTTCCGATTGTTTCCAACGTTTGCGTGATGTTGACAAATCTCAAATTCAAAAAGAAATCCGACTTTCTTCCCTTTCTTATAAGGAACGTCTTTATGCCGACCAAATGAAATCGGATCCCTTTTCTCGGATTTGGGATACTGCCAGTTACCATCGTGGGGAAACAGGGCAGGCTGTGGGTGCCAGTGCAGGAGTAGTCACTGCGAATGCGTCGCTTGTTACTGATAGCGGAATTGTTTTACCGCAAACAACCGCAAAACCAGGTGCACCGATAACAGATGCTTGGAGAAAACTGAAACTTGCTTCCGTTTCGGGAAACGAATCACAAGGCAGGGAAGCCATTCGAAGTTTTTTATCAGAGATCCAATCGGCCAAACGAAAAGGCAAACTAGAAGGACAACTTGCTTTGGCATTAGAAAGAGCAGCCAAGTTACTTTTGGAACAAGACCCTCAGTATGTTAAACTTCGTTCCCTAGCGAAAGAACTCTGAGATAATCCTTTATGGTTGTCTCCATTCCTACAATCAGGCTTTTGCTGACGAGTCTATGACCAATCGAAACTTCCGCTAAATGGGGAAGTTTGGCAAAGAGTTGCAAATTGTTCGTATCCAAGTCATGTCCTGCATTGACACCTAATCCTAGTTTGTGGGCCTCAGTGGCAGCTCTTTCATAGTCTTTGAAACTCAGCTCCCCCTCTTCCCTGGATCGTTCGTAAGCATAAGCAAAAGGTCCTGTATACAACTCGATTCGGTTGGCTCCTAAATCTTTTACCAGTCGGTATTGTTCGAAATTCGTTTCCATAAACAAAGAGACTCGGATTCCGCTTTCGTGGAATCGCGCGACCATTGATTTTAAGGTTTGGAACACTGTTTTGTCTTCCAAATCAAATCCATGGTCTGAGGTGATTTCTCCTGGTTTCACGGGAACGAGAGTGGCTTGGTCGGGCCTTGCGGTTAGGACTAGGTCCAAAAAACGTTCGCTTGGTTCTCCCTCGATATTGAATTCTTTTTTAGGAAATCCCTTTTTTGATAAATTTTCGTTGTAAGATTGCAAAAACTCTCGTATTTCGAATACATCTTGTTTGGTGATATGCCTTTCATCCTCTCTGGGATGGATGGTAATGCCGTAAGCACCGGCATTTAGAATGATCTCAGAAATTTGAATGACACTCGGAATGGATCCGCCACGAGAATTACGTAGAGTGGCGATCTTGTTGACATTGACACTTAATTGGGTCATAGGAAAAAAAAAACTTTTCATTAAATTTCATCCAGGAGAAAACCGTCCAATTTCAAAAAGGTTGTCCCTTTGAGGGGATTTCCAAAACTGTCAAAAGTACGTTTATGGTCGCAAAAAAAGCAGTCAAGAAGCAGGCCCCGCCCAAGAAAAAAGCGGTAGCCAAAGAAAAACCAACCAAGGACACAAAGTCCGCTTCCCCGAAGGAAGATAAAAAAAAGCCCGTAGCCGGCGCTAAAACTCCCGCTACGAAGGCGAAAGCCGTGCCGGCCCCGAAAACAGCTTCCGCTGTGTCCAAGGACAAACCGGCCCCAGTGGCTAAGGCACCAGCTGTAAAGATCGATCCCAACAACCCTTTGGGCAAAAAGTTCAATTGTTACTCTTGTGGTACCAAATTTTATGATTTGCACAAACCGGAAAAAAAATGTCCTAAATGTGGGGCAGACCAATTGGCAAAACCAGCCATCAAATCACGAATGGCGGCTATCCGCAGTTCTGAATATGAAGTGGAAGAAGAGGAAGAGCCAGTTTTAGAAGATGATGAACTCTTAGAAGAAACGGAAGAGTTGGAAGAGGCCGAAGAAGAGGAGGTCGCAGCCGAGGAAGAGGTGTGATCCTCCCTGTCCTTGGTGGACCCACCGGTTCCGGAAAAACCGCCCTCACTAAAGTCCTCGACCCCAAACGTTTCGAAATTGTTTCTTTTGACTCCCGCCAAGTCTACCGGGACCTTCCGGTAGGCACAACGGCACCCACTCATGAAGAGTCCTCCCATATCCGCCACTGGCTTGTTGGCATTTTGAATGCAAACGAGTCTGTCAATGCCAGCCAATTTTCAATCTGGGCCCGCGAAGCAATTAACGACATTCGGAGTCGTGGAAAAATTCCTTTTCTCATTGGTGGCACAGGATTTTATCTCCGAGCTTTTCTTATGGGGATGTATCCCGTACCAAATGTACCCAAGGAAACTAAAGACTATGTTTTGGAACTTCCTTTGGATATGGCAAGGGAAGAGTTGTTTGCAAAAGATCCGAAGGTTATGGAATCATTGTCACCACAAGATGGATACCGAATCAAAAGAGCTTTGGAAGTTGTACTCACTGGCGTTTTGTGGTCTGATGTTTCGAAAGAAACTGTGGGCGGATATTTAAGTGATTATCCAGATGTTCAAGTGATTGGGCATTGGTTGGATTGGCCACGCGATGTTCTCTACAACAGGATTAATGAAAGAGTGAAACAGATCACCACGGGTATGTTAGCGGAGACAAAAGAAGTGATTTCTAGGTATGGATCGGGCTGCCCGGGCCTACGAACCTTAGGTTACAATTTTGCGCTTGCTTTCTTAAATGGAATCATAGACAGTAATACATTCATTGAGCAGCTGGCCCAAAGCCATAGAAATTATGCGAAACGACAGATCACTTGGTTCAAAAAAGATCCGTTACTTTCGCCCATTTCCTTCGAAGCCGCTGTCCAACTGTATACAAATATAGATAAAATATAGAGAAAACACTCGGGATTTCCAATGTCGGCAAAAAATAATATCCAAGACCAATTTCTAAATACAGCAAGAAAGGAGAAAATCGATCTCACTATTTACTTGTTAAACGGAGTTCCGCTGAAAGGAAAGGTTGTCAGTTTTGACAACTTCACAATCATCCTAGAAAACGAAAGCAAACAGAACTTGGTGTACAAACACGCCATTTCCACCATCATCCCAGCAAAACCCATTAAACTCCACAGTGAAGAAACACCGAAGGAAGCGGGAGGGGTCTAACTCTTTTCTGGTTTTCCTCTGTTTGCTTTGCTAAATTCTGGTTCCAAACCCTATGGCAAAATTAACTAAAGAATCCCCGGTTGTCCTCATTATGGCTGGTGGAAAGGGAGAGAGGTTCTGGCCTCGCTCCCGAACCAATTCTCCGAAACAACTCCAGAAAGTTTATTCCAACAAAACTCTTCTTCGTGAGACAATCGACCGAGCTCTCACCATCACAACTCTAGACCGAATTTATATTGGAACCAACGCCAACCTAAAAACAGAAATCCTAAAAAAAGATCCTAAATTCCCTTCAACCAATTTCATTTTGGAACCAGAAGGAAAAAACACAGCCCCCATCATTGCCCTTTCGGCTCTCCACTTTCAGAAAAAATTTGGAAATCCAAATCTCATCGTTTTGTCTGCAGATGCTTTTATTGATCCCATCAAAGAATTTACAAAAACCATAGAGCAAGCCTTATACGAGACAGAAAATGGAATGGTTCTACTTGGGGTCAAACCCAACCGTCCGGAAGTAGGGTATGGTTATATCAGCACTGGAAAACCAACTGATGTAGGTTATACGGTAAAAGCATTTTTTGAAAAACCTGATTTCAAAACAGCTTTAAAATACATCAAAAAGAAGAATTTTTATTGGAATCCAGGGATTTTCCTTTTCCGCACAGAAACCATCCTTTCAGAATTAGAACGCCATGCTCCGCATATTCTAAATCCTTTAAAAAATGGATTTCCTTTTAAGAGTTTTGGAGATCTAAAAACGGCCTTCCAAATGCTTCCCTCAGAGGCGATCGATACTGCCATTATGGAAAAATCCAATCGCATTCGAATGGTAGAAGCTACCTTCAATTGGGATGATGTTGGATCTTGGATGTCTTTGGAACGAATCCTTCCGGGTGATAAAGAAAAGAACCACCACCAAGGAAAAGAGGTTCTTTATCACAAAGCTTCAGGGAATATTTCATCCGTTCAGAAGGAACTCATTGCGTTTCTTGGTGTTAAGGATCTCATCGTTGTGGAAGAGCCAGATGTCCTTCTCGTGACCTCTCGTGATGGTGTAGGGGATATCAAAGCTATGTTATCCACTATGCGGAAAAATAAAGTTTTACAAAAGTACCTCGACTAGAATTTTGACAGATAGGCTTGATATAAGGAGGAAGGAATGCCTTCCGGAAAAAAGAGAAAGCGTAGAAAAATCGCAACCCACAAACGTAAGAAAAAACGCAGAGCCAACAGACACAAAAAGAAGAAATAATCTTTCTTCAGTGACTTTCTTTTTCCTCCGATAGATTTGTTATGAAACAAGTCTGGAGGAAACAGAAACCCCGCACACCCGGTTTCATTCGAGCCTTTACCATGGAAACACCTCTCGGGGATGTCCTGGAGGCTGAATTCAACTTTCACGAACGTCTCGTTCGTTTAGCTGTCGAAATCAAAGAAGAGAAGGGTCGTATGTATGGTGCCACCGTGAAAAACGGAACTGTACAGGTTGAGAAGGATATTACTTCTGGTCGCCCCTATCCCGTCTTTCGAAAGGTTTGGCCCTTTCGAGAATACTTCAGTACCCTCCCCGATAAAGACATGCTTGCATGTATTGGCGGGGCGTACGAAATTTATCCCCCCTTTGAACCTGATGCCCAAGAGAAGGGTCGTTCCCAAAGATTTTCTTTGGAATCGGCACTCTTTCCCTCCACGCGGTATGATTCCATTTTTGGGATTGTCCGGGAAACTTGGTTCCAACGTTGGAGAAGGGAAAGGCGTGAGGCAAGAGAGGCACGAGGATCGCTCTGGTTGCGTTTTAAAAGGCGTGTCTGGGGAGATTTACAAGATATCTTCATGGGCGTCGGATTCGGATGTTTGGTTTACTACCTATATTATGATTATGTCGTATTAGGACTGACTCTGGGAATCCTAGGTATGACCGCAGGTCTTCTGGATTTTCTTGTCAGAAAACGTTCTGTCCTAATGACAAAAGTGTTGTCATTTCTGAGTTTCGGTTCATATTTTTTCTACAATGGCTACGTCTACTTCTAGTGCGTAGGCTAAAATTGTAGAAAAGTTATATGGCAAAAGAAACATCATCGGCAAACCAATTCATTCATGAGCAGTACATTATATTCAATTTGGGCGATGAAGAATATGCGATTCCCATCACCATAGTCGAAGAAATTGTCAAAATCACTAACCTAATCCGTGTTCCACAGTCCAAAAGTTTTTTCGCAGGGATTATGGACATTCGGGGCAAAGTCGTCCGAATGATTGACCTTGCCAAACGTCTTAACATTAAAAATATCACGGATGCTGCTGCGGACCGAGCCATTGTCATCAATGTCTCTGGCAAATCCATTGGTGTGATTGTGGACAAAGTCTCTCACGTAGTGCATTTTCCCGCAAACCAAGTGGACCCACCTCCCCCTTCGGTCAAAGGGATATCGTCTAGATACATTACTGGTGTGGGTAAAAAGGACAATCGGTTCATTATTTTGATCGATATTGAAAAAATTCTCACTGTGGAAGAAGTCACTGAGTTGGCAACCGTCTAACTTTCTGTAGGTTCCCATTCCCAGACATCAGGTATGATTATTTCAAAGTTTTATTACCTAAGAAAGAATTTGTATTCCATGGCAGAACTTGTTTTGGAACAGGTGATTCTTTTGAGTGAAGCTTTAGAAGATGATGATTATGCACAAGCAGAACGCATTGTAGAACGAGACGACCTCATTGATGATTTGGAAAAGGAAAATGATAACCTTTCCCAGAATGCGATTTTGGAAGCCGTGAGTAACCGTAACATTCTTGGAATGGGTGATGTAGACAACGACATCGTCTTAAAAAAAGACCCACTTCGGTTTGCACTCTCGGCAATTCGGATTACAAGGAACATGGAACGGATGGGAGACCAAGTGGTCAACTGTGCCGATGTCTTTCGTCATAAAACCATCCGCAAAGGTCTTTTCAAAAACGAAGAACCTATGACTCTTATTTTATCTCGAGTGACTACACTTGCCGGAATGGCCATTGAATCTCTTGTCGAAGAAAAAGAAAGATTTATGGGGAGTGTCAATACATTAGAAGATGAATTGAATTCCCTTTGTGACCAAGCATTTCATAAATATCGTTGTGTCCCTGATATGGAAAAACAAGAATTTGCAGATGTGTATCGCATTATTCTCGCATTAGAACGGTTAGGTGATTATGCCGTAAACGTAGCTGAGGAACTTGTCCGACTCAACACGGGAAAAGATATTCGCCATTTAGAAAATGTAAAAACAAAAGCCTCAAATTTTCCTTAAAAATATATTTTTAATTATATTTCACCTTTTTTACCAAACCGAACATTCTGAAACAAAAAAAATTGACAACGGCAAGGGAACGAGTGTAAAATTCGTTCCCTATGATCAAACAAGGTAAAAACCCAAATCAAAAATCCTCTGGATTTATGGTATCTTATCTACTCATCACCAATTTGGATCCTTTTATTTTTTTTACAGGGATGTTCCTTCTCTTTGGTCTGGAGAATTTTGAATCGATTCTAAAAATATTAGTTTATCTAGCTCCACCGATCATTGGACTCCATGCCGTTTTATTCTTTTTTAAAAATCTGAAATTTCGAAAACAGATGAGGCGTGCTGAAGGAATCATATACACAGAAAAAGAGTTAAACTTCATTCGAGGATTTTCAAAATCGGGAGCTTTGAATATTTTATCTACCAATGTGGGTGGACCAATTTTGACCATGCTCCTTGCTTATCATTATGGTTTGGTAAAATCTTACGGTGAGGTTGTGTTTTTTAGCATTCTTGGAATTATACTCGCGATGGCAATTTCTTCTATATTTTATGTGTTTACTGAAAAGAAACTTTATGAAGTTTATCATCAATTACATTTGCCACCGCTTAGTTTGTTTGCTAATTTACTATTTTCTATTTTTTCCACATTTGTGATTGGATACTTTATATTTGCTTTTTATGTTTACTCTCAGTTTCGGTCACAAGTAGATCAAAATCATTTAGAGACCATTTGTATTGGATTAACTTTTTTTATCCTTTCTATGATTACATTTTTATTCTTTGTTATTTGGAAACTAACAGGAAATACATCTGCAACTATTCGTGAAGTTTCTACTATGTTAAAAGCGTTTTCAGATGGTGACTTACGTTCTGATACAAAAACAACGCAAACACGAAATGAAATTGGATTGATTTCCGATTATTTAAATGATGCAAAAATAAAGTTAAATCGATTGATTACATCCATTATCAATCATTCGATAAAAATTGAGGAAGAAGCTAAAAATTTAGAAATTTTGTCTGGAGATTCTGCTGAACATTCGCAAATCCAGGCAGCTTCCTTAGAGGAAGTTGCGGCCGCATTGGAAGAAAATGGATCATCTATCAATGGGATTTATTCAGATGCATTGGAGCAAAAAAAACTAACTGCATCCACAAATGAATCCATAATCAGTCTTTTTACTTTGTCATCGAGTCTAAAAGAAATTTCATTACATGCGAAAGAAAAAGCAGATTCAGTAGAAACTGAGGTAACAAAAAGTGCGAAATCGATTATCACCACCATTGAGAGTATTGAAGAAGTAGATAAAAATGCGATTGAAATTGGAAAAATTTTAATAATCATCAAAGAAATTTCCGAACAAGTCAACTTACTTGCGTTAAATGCCTCTATTGAGGCGGCGAGAGCCGGGGATATGGGAAGGGGATTTGCAGTTGTTGCTTCCGAGGTGGGAAAGTTGGCAGAAAGGACAGCATCTTCTACAAAAACAATTTCAGAGTTGATCAAACGAGTATCGGCATCAACCACTCTCTCCGTAGAATCAGTGAAGTCGGCAAATGAAACTTTTAAATATTTATCAGAGAGTGTTATCGAAATTATCAACAGTATTGATAAAGTTAACCAGGCGAATCTGGAACAAATTGCCGAAGTAGAAGAAATTCGCAAACAATCAGAAAATATTGTAGATCGGTCTAGTTCTGTTTCCGCTGCCACGGAAGAACAAAAAAAAGTGAATGAAGAAATGGGATCATCCGTACATCATCTAGCAAATGATACTGCGAAGTTATCATTGATGTCGGAAAAAACTGCCAAATCTTCAGCGGAGTTAAATTCCTTGATTTTAGAGTTAAATCGCGAATTATCGTTATTTAAACTTTAATTATGATTAGTGCGACTTTTATCTTTAAACAAAAAAAATCTGATTCAGAATTCGAAACTTTGGATTCTTCAATTGAATCGTATGTAGAAAGTCACCCCGAATATTTGGGAAAGGATAGTTGGGTCAATTTAGAAAAGGGGACTATGGCGGTTGTTTATTATTTTCAAACATACCTTGGCCTCGAATCGCTGAAGACTTTTTCTGATCATACCTTGGCAAAGTTCCAATATTCTAAATGGTATGAGGGGTATCAAGTGATCATTTCTGAAGTTACCAATTGTTATGGTGATGGAAAAATCGAACACGTAACCAATGGGAAATAATAGAATCTAAATGGTACTAAGTTTTTTATTATTTATTTGATTATGGTTATTTCTGTTTCTTAAGAATTTCGTTGTAAGTATTTAATAAATTTTCAATGTAAAAGGGTTTTCCTATAAATCCATCCATACCTACTTCAAAACATTTTTCTTTATGTTCGGTAAGGACATGAGCTGTAACGGCTAAAATAATTGTTTTTTCTATTTTTTTTTTCTAGTTCTCTGATTTTTAATATGGCTTCAAATCCATCCATCACTGGCATTTCACAGTCCATAAGTATCAGATCGTATTTGTTCTCTTGAAAGAGACTCACCGCAACTTCTCCATTTTCTGCTACGTCAAAATTTATATTGTATTTTCTTAAAAGCCCACCAATTACTTTTTGATTTAATACATTATTCTCAACGATCAAAAACTTCTGGTTGGAAAATATAGAATCAATAGAATCTGATTGTAATGATTGTTGTGGGAATACCTTATCTATGTTATGTGATTCTTTGTTTTCGTAAGGTAAGTTACACCAAAACAAACTTCCTTTGTTTAGTTGGCTATCCACTCCGATGGTTCCACCTAGTAAAGATACTAAACGTTCTGAAATGGCAAAACCCAGTCCCGTTCCTCCGTATTTACGTGACGTAGATGTATCTGCTTGTGAAAACTTATGGAAAATAAATTGAATATTTTCGTTAGTGATACCAATTCATGTATCTTCTACCTCAATCCGAATCCATTCCTTTTCTTTTTTAAGTCGAAGTATAACAAAACCTTTTTCTGTAAATTTAATGGCATTTCCAAGTAGATTGAAAATGATTTGGCGAATTCTGCTTGGATCGGAATCAATAAATTGTGGAACTTTCGGATCAATCTCAAGTTTTAACTGAATGGATTTTGAATTGGACTCGACGGATAATAGATCAAAGATTTCGGTTACTGTATCACGGATATCGAACTTGACTTTTTCGATATTCATCTTTCCTGCTTCCATTTTTGAAAAATCAAGTATATCATTTAGAATGATTAACAAGGATTTTCCAGCAGATGCAATGGACTTTACAAGAGATTCTTGTTCAGCATCTAAGTTTGTTTTAAATAGGATTTGTGTGAGTCCAATCACTCCGTTTAGAGGTGTTCGAATTTCATGACTCATGGATGCTAAAAATTCCGACTTCGCTCGGTTTGCAATTTCGGCGGAATTTTTTGCTCGTTCGAGTTCTTTTTGAATTTCTTTTGTTAATCCAATATCTGTGGAAATACCACAAAGTGCATAAATCTCTCCTGTTTGATTTCTCAAAGGGATTTTTACAGTAAGAAACGAATATGTTTTTCCATCGGAACGATTGTGGATTTCTTCCTCTGCATGGAGTGGTTTTAAATAAGCTTTTCTCTATTTAATTTTTCCCTTCCATGTAGGCTTGTAATTCCTGTTGTAATCCTTCCGGAAGACTCAAACCCCTTGCTCTGATTCTTTCGTTGTATTTGTTGAAAGACATTCTATGTTGGTTGGTATTGAGATATCCTTCCAATGCTTCAGCGGCCCAAGACATAATTTCTTTTACGAAGTCGTGATTTTCTTCCAGTTGATCACAAAAGGGAATAAACAGTGGGCGATTGACCGGCCTTCCGATATTTCTATAAAATAATAAACAATATAATGTCTCATCCCCAAGAACGGATTCGGTTCTGATTTTTTCTTCAACATATTTCAAATTGATTGTATCCAAATAATCGATGTTAAACGTTTCTGGGGCCAATCGTTTGGAAACAAATTTAGAAATTTCCGCTTTTACAAAAGACAAATTTGTACAATGATCTGGGCAACAACTTTGGTCTTTGTGTAAATCACATTCCAAAAGCAAAATACAATCAACATCGGAAGTTGGATCAACAATCCCAAAGTTGATGGATCCCAAAAGTTCTAAAGCAACTTCATATCCTTTGCGTGACAATTCCTGGGTAGCGAGTCGAAACGCCTGCATCCTTTTTAGGGCATATTTGGTATCATAATTTCGATATTTATTTTTTAGGACAAGATACCGTTCGACGATGTTTTTTGACATAGGAGATCCAGATCTACTGATGGATTGCCTTACAGTGAACGCCAGTCATTCGAATTATACAACCCCTTTTGGTTGTTGGATTTTGATTTTTCGCCGATACTTAAAATCAGGGAACTTAGGCAAACGTATGAAGCAGGATAGGACCCTGGAAAATTTGGGAATGGACGAGAGAGAGAAGATGGAAAGTGGCTTTCTATGGAAGCTGGAGGGGTTCTGCAATCTGGTTGTTTTGTTCTCTTTGTTCAGCGGCTTCGGGGGTATTTGGGCCGGTGAAGAGGACAGGCGAAACTCGTTGTCCGGACTTTATCTATCTCCTTTACAGGTAATATCCACAGAAGAAATCCAAACATTGGATTCAGAAAAAAGAATTCCGATCGATGAAGATTCGGGAATTGCCCTTCGCGAAGAGCCAAAACCTGTAGATCCGAACGCTCAGGATGTTCCCGTAGCGCCAGGAGCCGATACCCCTGCTGAGACTTCTGTCGTAGATACAGGGCCAAAAAGTTTAGAAACTAAGATCCGTGAGGCGGAAGGCCTTCTCAAACGATATTATAGTCAGTTCATTGAAGAAAAACGAATTTGGGAAGATCGAGAGAAAGGAAATGTTTATAACTCTCGAACGGAAATGAATGATATCCGTCTTTTATTATGGCAAAGTACTCATAAGAATTCTGAAACTTATATAGTTCGAGATTCACCACTATTATACCAATTACACATAAGGCTTGCTCGGTTGTATGTTGAGTCGGATAAGTATGCACCTGCCTTACGTCATTATCTCGCTGCGTTTCGATACCATCCTTTAGAAATGACGGAAGAAGGATTTCGAAATGGAGATTGGCAAAAAGAAGATGTATTGGGATATGATGCGGCTTCTGCAAAAGAACATGATCGTTTGTTTGATGAATGGAAACAGTCTGAACAAAAACTAAAAAAAACAAAAGATGAAATTCATCTCAAAGAAAGTAACTGGATTCGAGAAGGAAAAAGTTTATCAGATTTAATTCCCCAATCGAAACTTTGGAAAGAAGAAGTTCGGCTTGCGGAAGAAAATAGAAAACAAACGAAACAGAAGTATGATGAATCTGTGAACCAGCGATATTTGGCCTATCTCAACAAACGAAAACAAGTGGAATCGAGAGATCTGTATGCATTTGCCAATGTAGTTCGGAAATTAGAAGATGATAACAAGGAACGCCTAAAGATTGTTAATAAACTAGGTACTGCGGGAAAGGGAATTTATGTTTTATTTGATTACAAGAGGAACACGGATTTTTTCGCTTACGAACTCATTTTGGAAAGAGCTTACCGGTTGTGGAATGAAAATCCTTTGGTGCTTACCGATATCGCGGAACAATACAGACAAGACGGTAAAAAAGAGAGAGCCTCAGACTTTTATGAAAAGGGATTAGGTGAACTTTTAAAAGTAAAAACCCCATCACAAGAAGAACAAGAAAGAATCATCAAATCCAATCTTCGTTTGGCTACCATTAATGCAGACTTAAAACGTAATATCCTCGCAGGGCAATACTACGAAAAGTATTTTAACTTATCTCCTGATTCTGCTGAAAAAACCAGAGTTTCCTATGAAATTGGCGTTTTTTTCAATTCACAAATTGGGGATCCCGATCGTGCGGTTCCTTTTTTAGAGTATTGGTTAGAAAGAAATAGTAAGGACTGGAATCCTTCCTTAGATACGGATACTGGACAAACGGAACTTGAATCCATAGCCTATTATTATCTGAGCAAAAAAGATAAAAAACACAAACGAAATGAATTAGAACGTAATAAACTTAATATCTCTTTTGCTCAGTGGAAGAGGTTAGATGAAAAAATGATCCTTGCTGAAAAAGAACTGAAAGATTTGATCGAGAAAAAACAGAATCTAAAAAAAGATCTTATGGTGACAACCCTTGATGAAATTCTTTCGCAATACCGATTGATTGATTTAAAAATTGAAGACCAGGAAGCTGTCATTCGTGTATTAGAAACCAAAAGAAATAAAATTCCATTAATTAAGATTCTATTTCGATCGGGTGTATTGGCTGAAGAATCGAGAGACTTTGTGAAAGCAAAAGAGTTTTATGAGTTAATCATCAAAGAAGGTGGAGAAACCGACATTCGAGTGGCTCTGAAAGAATTAGAGCGAGTTAGGAGAATTTTAGAAACTGGAAATATCCAACCGCCAATTAACGAGAGTATTTGATAATTTCATCGGTCTGATCACCAGCCAACTCTTGTTCTAAGTTTTCTTGCGTATAACCCTCGTCAGGCAACACACGAAATTTCACCTCATCCACAGTGTCCCCTTCATGAACAATTTTAATCAAATACTCGCCAGTTCGTAATAGAGAAAATTCATCTCTGATCGCAAGCGAATCTGGTTCCACTCGTTTCTTTTTGATATCAATTTCCACGAAGTCCAATTCATAACGATTGAGAGAGATATAGAAGTCGGTTTCTAAACCGGGACTTCTGGAAAACTGATAGACATAGTGAATGGTATCAGTGGGAGAAAAGATCAGATCATCCCGCATCATTTTATAGTCTGTGATGGTTTGGATGTGTTTTTCTAAAATGTCCATTTCTTCCATCTTTGTAGTGGTCCAACCAAACTCACCTTTGGGAACTCCGCATTGGATGAGAGTGAGTGTAAAAAGGATAGGTAGGAATGGAAAAATATGTTTGGAAAAATTCCGAATGAGGGGACTAACCATCGAATTCTGTCTCATCTTAGTTTGATTTTCGACAGAATTTCGAATTCGCCTGGTAGGAAATCGAAACTTTAATCTATAATTTTTCCACGGTCAGAGATGTCCTTCTCTTTGGATTTTGTCCATTCTGGATTTTTTGGTTGTCCTTCCCTTTGTCTGTTTCCCAGTTCTTCGGCAATTTTCGCCGGCAAAATCAAGATTCGGCTCACCCAACGCAAGATCAAAAAAAGAAGAATCGAAAGGACTATGATTTTTGCCATACAAACCTCACCTGGCCCGAAGGGATTTGGGAAGGTGGCGGTCTTCCTGGTTTTCGCCCCAACCGAGCCTCGTAACACCATACAATCCGACGAGGAGAAAAAGGAAAACGGAAAGATAGAGTATGGGACTGTATTCTTCTGAATAAAAAACCCGACCTTCTCCTGGTTTCGGAACTTTTTTGGGTGTTTGGGGTAGGCCAAATTTCCTGGCAAGTGATTCAATTTGGATGAAGTTGATGACGGGAACTTCACGTTCTAAGAAAGATTTGATTACCGAATTGGGAACATGAACTTCTTCTGGTAAGTCGGTGATAAGGCCATTTTTGAAAACTTGTTTTCCTAAGTTAGTTCCTAGTATTGTTGTACCGCCGCCTACATTCACAAATAGTTTGATTGGTTTTCCACCGGATAACTCATCATACAATTTCAATCGTTTTTCAATGGAGTCATCAAAGTGAAGGGGATCCAATAGTTTTATATGATTTCTTTGTAAAGCACGACCTAGAAGATCCTTACCCTCCTTGGAGATTCCCATGGCTTTGTCTTGAATTCCCCCAAGAGACGCATAACTAGACTTAAACGAAAAAATACCTGATTCTACAAGTTCTCTTTCCATATCCAACCAAAGCATTTGTGGATGGTTGGCACCAAATTGTGATGCGGAAGCACTGGATATAATGATTGGTTTGAGTTTTAAGGTATCTAACGCTGCAAATAAACAGATATTGAGAGCAGGAAAAGATCCTGATACGGCCACTGCCACCGTATCACCTTCTTCCAATTTTGCTTTTTTTAGAAATTGGATCATAACGGCTGCAAAGTTTGGATTGATGGATGTTTGTTTCGCTGATAGTGAACCACTATTGCTTGTAACGGGTGTTAGAAATTCTCCGATGAATCCAGAATTGGTTGGATCTAATTCTTTATAATCTGGTTTTTTATGTTTTAGAAGTTCGGGTTTTAAAATTTGGAATCCACGTTCGGCAAGTTTTGCGGCATGGAGTTTTTTTTTGAAATAGGATTGTTCCTTTTTTACCTTACAAGTTTCGATTAACAAAAGACCTAAGATTCCTAAAATTGCTAATAGAAAAAGTGCGATCCGAGAATGTTTCCACGGCGACCAATAAATTTTAGTCATCATAATGTTTCTAACTCTGTACCCAAGATGAAAATCAGAAGAATTTTTACAAATATAGCGGCAAGGATAAGCACAGATGTTGTTTCTAATACACCTTGTCTTTCATACCAAACAGCGATCAGACCTGGAATGATAAATCCTATTCCTCTTACTTCTGAAAGATAAGAAATATCTATATCTGGAAGAATTTGGTAATTGAGAAGGTATCCGAAAAAATAACCGAATAACAAAATAAAGACGATTTTTCTTTTTCCAAAAATAAGTAAAAAATTAGATAATAGTTCTACACAAATATAGGAAAGTAATGCTATCAGAAAGGTGAGAGCAATGTTCTTGGGATTATTTAACGATAGAGCTAAATATCCCGGCACAACGAGCCCAGTTCCAAGAATACCAAACAATTCCGAAAATACTAAACTAACAACAAGACTCAGTCCGATAGAAAGTGGAAGAATTTCATTCATTGGTTTGTTCCGACCTGTTTTTCAGATATAAAGATAAATCCATTCCGAGTCCCACTATATTTCCAATCCCAAAAACCATAGATTGTTTTGGTAGAATAGAAAGTAAAGATTCAAAAATTTCATCTAAACTTAAATGTTCCCATACAAAGATAGGTATGTCTTTTTTGGAATAAGACTTTAGATATTTAAACGCAAGAGAAGTGGAAGATCCAATCAAAATGACTGCTTCGTATCCTTCCCAATTAGCAAACTCTTTGGCCAATTGGCGACTTCGTTCCGGTCTATCATCTCTTGTATGAAATAAGATGAAACGTTTGTTGTATTGTGGGTATCTTTCAATGACGGATGACCAAATCAGTTTTGTGCTATCGGGGTCGTTTGCTGCCATAGCATTGGCATAAATAAATTCCTTCCCAAAAAAATGAATAGGAGAAACAGAGAGTGCTCCTGGATCTGGATTTACTTTCCACATTGATTCCAGCGCTTTTTTTCGATCCACTCCTAGTAATTCGCAGACCCTTAGAGCTAGATATACATTCTCTTTGTGTTCCCAATAAGAAAAATTTGCCATCTCTTCATCGGTGATGGTTTGCACTGATTCTTCTTGGATTAAAATTGCTTTCGATTTTCGATCCTTACAAACTTCGAGGATGAGTGATTCAAACATTGTTGGCCCAGCGATTAGTGTTCCTTTCACTGGACAAGCAGATAATAATGATTTGGCGACATCGACTAAATCGGGCCCCATCACCTCCAAGTGATCTTCTCTAATGTTTGTAATCACTCCAATGTCTGATTTTAAAATTTGTCCTTCACTGGCCCATTGGTAACGGGGTTCTAAGGCCATACATTCTAAAACGACAATTTCTGCACCCATCCGTTCGGCCTTTTTTAGAATTTTAATTTGTTCTAAAATAGATGGCTTTCCAAATCGAGATATAGACTCTTCGGATCCGTCGGGAAAAATCATTCTCGCCATACTTCCCGTTGTTTTTGCAAAAACCGATATTCCAGCAGCGGAAAGTCCTGCTCGTATAAGTCTTGTTACGCTAGACTTCCCTCTGGTTCCATTTACATGAATTCTGTGTTTGAACTTTTTTAAGGTACGATTGTGTAGAAAATATTCAAAAATATAATAAAGTATTAAAATAAGGATAATGAGGAAAAAGAGAAAAGCGTTTGGTTTCATCTGAATTTTTCGGGATGATACATTTCCTTCAAGGGAATGTCATTTGATTGTAACTCAAAACTGAGAAGATTCACGTAGGTTTCTATGAGCATACGTTACAAATTCTTATTAATATTGAGTGTGAGTCAAATTCTTCTTGTAATTGCGCTCACAACTAGCTTCGCCTATCTTTTGCAATCGGTCAAAAATATTCCACAAACTCAGCGAGCAGAAGATCTCTCCCGGAATTTTCAAAGAGAACTGGAATTTAAGGAAGAAAAACTCCGTTTATTATTAGAAGAAATCACTTTTAACGCACAAACTCGTGGAATTTTGCAAAGGGGTCTTACGGATCGATCCGTTTTATCGAAAGAACTCCCTTATTTACAACAAATTCTAAAAAGATACGGCCTTTCTATTTTTGAAATTGGAGACAACCAAGGAAAGGTATTGTTTCGTGTACATCGTCCCAAAGACTTTGGAGATGATAAAAAAAACCAACCTATCATTCGGAATGCACTGAATGGAGAGGCAACCGCGGCTTTGGAGGATGGACATAGTGGGCTTGGATTTCGATTGGCAGCACCACTTTTTGGTAGAGGGACCCTACTTATAGGTCAGGTAGTGGATGATAATTTTACAAAGACTATCTCCAAAGATAACAGAATCCATTTAGCAATCTTTCAAGAAGGTAAGGTTAAAACCATCGGTTCGGATATGATCCGTTTGGTGATGAATGAAAATCCCAGTTTGTTAATGGAGGAACAACGCTTCCATTTTCAAGATAAACCATACTATATGGTTAAAATTCCTTATGCCGGTAAGTCCCAATCGGTAAAACAATTAGTATTCCATGTGATGATTGATGAAAATGAAGTGGAATCCAAAACATGGAGAATTTGGTCCTTTTTTGTTGTCGCATCGCTCGTATTATGTGGTGTCATTTTCCTTATATCCTTTTTGTTTTCAAGGGATATGGTGGAAGCAATCAAACTTCTCACAACAGCGATGGTGGACTTGGACCAGTGGAAACCAGAAACTTTGCCAACACATAGAAGTGATGAAATTGGTCAGATGGGAAGAGTTTTTGTTGGAATGAAGGAAGAGTTAGCAGAACACCAAAATCATTTAGAAGAAATGGTAAACTTAAGAACCAGAGAACTAAATGAAACTCTATCTGAGATGCAAAAACTTCAAGACAAACAAGATGGAGATTATTTTTTAACTTCACTTCTTATTAAACCTTTAAGTGGTTCTTTTTCAAAATCAGAAACAGTGTCTGTTAAAATTTTTGAACGTCAGATGAAACAATTCAAATTTAGAAATAAACAATCGGAAATCGGAGGAGATCTTTCCGTTTCTGATTCGATTTATTTGATGGGTAAAAAATATACCGTCTTCTTAAATGCCGATGCCATGGGTAAATCCATCCAAGGGGCGGGTGGTGCCCTTGTTATGGGAACAGTATTAAAATCCATTATTACAAGAACACAAAAACTACGTTATATGCAAGATAGGCATCCTGAACGATGGCTGAAAGAATGTTTTCAGGAAGTTCATAACGTTTTCATTAGTTTCGACGGTCACATGTTACTTTCCGCCATACTAGGATTAGTTGATGAGGAAACAGGAACTTTATATTATATTAATGCAGAACATCCTTGGATTGTTTTGTATCGAGATGGGAATGCAAGTTTTCTTGAGAATGAACATTCTTTAAGAAAGATTGGTTTTACCGAGATGAGTGGGGACGAAGTGGTGATTCAAATTTACCCTTTGCGTCCTGGCGATGTTTTGATTTTGGGGTCGGATGGGCGTGATGATTTATTTGTAGGCCAATCTGGTGGAAACCGAGTGATCAATGACGACGAAACTATTTTTCTTAGACATGTCTCTGAAGGTGGTGGCGACTTAAATCAAATCTGTAAAGTCATGTTACAATTTGGGGATTTAACAGATGATTTGAGTTTGATGCGGATTGCATTTTTAGAAGAAGTTGCTTATGCTGCCAAGGAATCAACAAAACCAAATGTTTACTATCAGATGTTGGGAGAAGGGATTCAATCTTATCGTCATGGAGAATGGAACAATGCCATCTTTGCCTTAGAACTAGCATTAGATTCCGAACCAGATGATCTCTATTGTTTAAGAGAATTATCTAAATTGTATATGAAATCAAAAGATTATGAAAAGGCAATTGAACTTGCCAATCGTTACTTACAATTGAATCCGGGAGATACTGACTTTTTATTTTATATTGCCTATGCCCACAAACAAAGAAGAGATTTTGTTTTAGCAACAGATTTTGCAGAAAGACTTCGATTTAGAGATCCTAAAAATTTCAATAACCTATTGTTACTTGCAGAGATTTTAATGCACAGAAGGGACATTGAACGTTCGAAAGAAGTGCTCCTTGCTTTGCAAGAAATGGCACCCGAGAACCCAAAGGTTCAGAAGTTAAAAAACTTTTGGAAGAAAATGGTGACTACTTCAGTCAGTTAAGTTATTTGAAGGAATTGACTGCTTCTTCCGTACTTTCAAAAATTTGAATGACGGAAGAGATTTTTGAAATACGAAAAATTTGCCTGATGGTTTTGGATACGTTTACAATTCGTAAACCTCCACCTAACTCTGATAATTTATCATTTAGGGACATGATGAGTCCAAATCCAGAAGAATCGATAAAACTAACCCCTTCCAAATCAAAGATAAACCGATGTTCTTCTTGGGACGCAGATTCTTTGATACGTTCTTTAAGAATGCCGGCATTTAACATATCTAAGTTGCCGAACAATTTCAGAACAACAATGCCGCTGAATTTAGATTCTGTATATTCCATTGAACCGGTTTGAGAATAGCCAATTTGGGGAATCGGTCAATAGATTAATTGACGAACTTATCCCATTTTTCGTCGACTGAAATGGATCTTAGAATTCGCCAAATCAGCTTGGAACCATTTTCCGAATTGGTCATAATGACCACTCCATACCCTTTTTCTGTATTGAAAAGGGCAAGCGACTTATGTCCCTTTGTGTGACCCCCATGGAAAAAATATTCCGTTTTACCAGTGCGGTTTAGGAAGAATCCATGAGCTACCAGTGCATGAACGGTAAGGTTTGCTGCACTCATTTTGGGTGAAAGTAAATACTCTGCAGATTCTTTGGAAAGAAAGTTTGATTTCCCTTGTTTTGCTTTTGCCACTTCCGAAAATAAAAGACCTACTTCTTCTGGTGTTGTCCAAAGTCCTCCAGAGGAAAGTTCCGGTGTGACAAATGCTTTTTGCGGAAGTATGTTTCCTAGTTCATCATATCCATCACAACGATCCTCATTGATAGAAAGATTTTGGCGAAATGTGCTTCTTGTCATGTGTAAGGGTTGGAAAAGAACTTCAGACATAAGATTATGAAATGATTTTCCCGTTCGTTCGGTTAGGATTTCTTGAACGATGCTGTACCCACCACCGGAATACCTAGACTTGGTTCCTGGTTTGTAATATAGTTTTAAACCGTTCCCTTTGGTTGTGTTTGTATCCTTTAACTCACGCAGGTGTTTTTTTCCAGAGTTGATGGGATCGTCCCAATTTCCTTTTTCGGTAAGTCCACTTGTATGCGATAGGATTAAGTCAAGATTAACAACGGATCTTCTTTTCCCTTTGGGGACGGACACTTTGTATTGTTTTAGTTTTCCGATCCAATTCGAATATAAATCTATTTGGCCTGATTCAACTAATCGTAGTGTTGCGGTTGCTGTCATTGTTTTGGAAAGAGACCCGGCACGAAAAAGTGTATGTTGGAATTTTGTTCCATACATTTTTTTCCAACTTAATCCATAATTTCTGAAAACAGCAATGCCAAGGGAAGGGACTTTTTCTTCGTTCATTAAATCTTCAATGTATACTTCATTTGGAAGATTAGATTTCTTCTTAAGGTTTAATTTTTTAGCTTCAAAAATAATTTCTGTGAGGGCCGATTTGACAGAAGACAAGTCTCCTTTACTACTTCCATAGGGGCTGATGATTGTGATGAAGATTCTACTTTTTAAGTCATGATAAATAAAATTAGAAATTCCCTTTTCTTTGCCGTAAGTCCAATAAAAATAATCCCCAACAAACACTCCTTCGCCAAAGGCAATCGGATCTTCGGATATAGGATCAGACAATATCGTTTTTGTGATGATTGTATCTCTAGATAGTTTGGAGATTAGTTTTGGTTTTTTAAGTTCTAAACTGAAAATAGAAAGGTCTTCTGGTGTAGATTGAATTCCACTATTACCAATTAAAACTTCATTTGAATCTACGTTTGTGTTTCGAAAGCCAAGAGGAATAAAAATTTTTTCTTTTAGATAATGAGAATATGAAGTTCCTGAAACTTTTTCTATGATATAGGATAACAAAAGATAGTCGATCCGACTATACTTCCAATACTCTCCTGGAGGAAAGGTGGGTTTTAGTTTTGACTCCAAAAAAAATCGTTTGATATCCTCACGTTTTAAATGATTTTTTTCAGTATCAAAATTTGGGAGAAACTCGATGATTTTTGGTAATCCCGATGTATGGCGTAACAAGTGACCAATTGTAATCTTTGGATAAGGAAACCATTTTAAATGTTTTGAGACTGGATCAGTTAAGGAGATTTTTTTTTCTTCTTCTAATATGTGAATTGCAAAGGAAGTAAAAATTTTTGTTGATTCACCTAACGGGAAATTATGTTTCTTATAAAGTTGGTATCTTTTTCTCTTTTTACCAGCGTAAATGGATTCTCGAAAGAGGATGTTATCATCTTGAGAGATAAGGACAACACCTTGGAATCCTTCTTGTTTGATTTTTTTTCTGATTTTTTCCTTTGTTTCCTCAGAAAAAGAACCGATTCCGGACTCCGTGCAGTTAGTGATGAATAAACTGAAAAGAAGCCCAATGATAATTCGGAAATACATAACTATTTTTTAAAGGCTTAGTCTCTTTTAATTAGACTTGGGTGGTATCCTTCCGGTGCATCAAATCCTAAAAGATCCATCATAGTGGCCGCAACATTGGCTAACCCTTTTTCATTTAAGTCCTGATTGAGCTTAATTTTTCCCTCGGGATCATAAAGAACAAATTGTACTGGGTTTAATGTATGGCTTGTTTTCGGAACAGGTTTTCCGTCTTTAGATGTTTCGGCCGTTCCTTTTTTGGTGAGTTGGTACATTTCGTCCGCATTTCCGTGGTCAGCCGTGATACATAGTACAGTTCCAGTTTCATCGCAGATTTTTTTGACTCTCTCTAAACATACATCCAGGTACTCCAAACCGCGAACCGTGGCATCCATATTTCCCGTATGGCCCACCATATCTCCGTTAGCATAATTGACTCTTAAAAATGGGAATTTATGAGATGTTAATGCGAGCACCAAATTATCAGTGATTTCCTTTGCTTTCATTTCAGGTTTTTGGTCAAAGGGAATGATGTCTGATTTTACTTCTTCGTAGGTTTCCAAAGATTGATTGAAATATCCAGACCTGTTCCCATTCCAAAAGAAGGTTACGTGTCCGTATTTTTGAGTTTCCGAAAGTGCATATTGCGCAATGCCTTCATTGGCAAAGTATTCACCCATCGTGCGATCAATCGTTGGAGGAGCAACTAAGTATTGTTTGGGGATAAATAGATCTCCGTCGTATTGCATCATCCCTGCAAATTCAATTTTTGGGAATCGTTTTCGGTTGAAGTTGGTTAATGTTTCTTCTGTAAAGGCTCTTGAGATTTCGATAGCACGGTCACCACGAAAGTTAAAAAATACTACAGAATCATTATCTTCTACTTTACCAACTGGTTTACCGTTTGTATCGGTGATCACAAATCCGGGGAGATACTGATCGATGACCGATGGATTTTCTTTTCGGAAGGTTTCGATTGCTTCTTTTGCAGAATTGAAATTACGACCCTCTCCTTCAACATGATGGTTCCAACCTCTTTCCACCATAGACCAGTCGGCATCGTAACGATCCATGGTAAGTTCCATTCGTCCACCACCGGATGCAATTAAAATGTCGATCCCCTTTTTCCTATAGGAATCCAAATATTCCTCAAAAGGGTTTAGATAGTCTAACGCTGATTTTTCGGGAACATCCCTTCCATCTAAAAGAATATGAAGTCGTATCTTTTTAATATCTTCTTTGATGGCTTTGTCTATCATAGCTTTTAGATGGTCGATATGGCTATGTACATTTCCATCTGAGAACAATCCTAGAAAATGAAATGTGGATTGGTTGGATTTACAATTGGAAATGATTTTTTTCCAGATGGGGCCTACAAACAAATTTCCATTTTCTATTGATTGAGATACTAATTTGGCTCCTTGATCAAAAATCCTACCTGAACCTAAAACATTATGACCAACTTCCGAATTACCCATATCATCATCACTAGGCATTCCCACTGCGGTTCCATGTGCTTTTAATAAAACGGTGGGGTGCGTTTTCCAAAGACCTTTTAAGACAGGCATTTGGGCCTTGGCAACGGCGTTTCCGTTTTCATATCCTTTTTCTGTAAACCCAACTCCATCTAAGACGATGAGTAAAACTTGTTTGGTGAGTGAACCGTTAGGCTTTTTTTTAAGAGTTAACATAAATTAGATTCCCCTGTCTTTTTCCACTTTGAGATTTATTGAAGATTTTGCAACTGGAAGATATCGAAAGGTGTTAGTTCGACTGAACTTGGTATTGGATTGAGAAGTACATTCCCAAGATTGGAATCGTAAACATAAATTCCTGGCCTTGTGAAATCCGTAGATCCAACCAACAATTTGCCTTCCTTTGTAAGCAATAATCCCGAGAGACTGATGCCAATATTCCCGGGGATTTCCAATAACGTTCCAATGCGTTCACCGGTTCTCGGACGAAATGCTTGTATTGTTTTTGTAAATCCTGAATCAAGGACGGCCGCAAATCCCAATTCTTCATTTTTGATTTGGAAAGCGAGGATATCTCCCCCGGCTGTTTCTTCAGCAAAGAGACGATTGGGATGGAATTGTCGATTGCTCAAACGAAAAGCAATGATCCCCGCATCGATTTGCGAAATAAAACCAACTCGTCCCACACAAGAAAAAACTAAATGAGGTTCCCCAAACAAATTTATTTTTTGAATTTTGGAACTTGGATTTCTATACGGAAGAGTATAAACCGCCCTGATTTGATTTAAGTCCATATCGATTTCCACAAGATATGAGTCAGAGTTAGGTGGTAAATATCCCGATACATCATTTCTGTCTAATCGTTGTAACAAGATGAATAAACTGGAACCTTCCTGGACCATATAAGAAGACTCAACGGAACTATCGGGAATTCCAGAGGTAGAAAAAGTTTCTCGAAGAGAAGTAAAAGAAACCGCGCCAATTTTAGTACCATTGGTTCTAGAATAAATTGCTAATTCATCTGAATTATAAAGACTAACAAAATACTTATCGTTCCAAACAGAAATGTCTTGCGGATTTTTTCCTTGACCAACACCAAACTCTTGTTCTGTTGTAAACCCGAGTTGAGGATTTAATACCTGAATGCTGTCACGATTCAAACGATTGACAATAAATACTCTGTCATTTGTGTATCTTCCGACTGCATCGGAATGGATGGGAATGGAAGTAGGGAAGGTCGTAAATGAGTTTGGTTCAAAAGTTTTAAACCTTCCACCGCTAGCAAAATCAGAAGTGACAACACCTACGGAACTGGGAGCTGCCGACAAAAATAAAAATTGAAATAGGTTAGGTTTCTCAATTTCCAATTGAGTGCATTGCACGAGAAAAAATGCACAGAGTAGAGTGAATCGAAAGCCAAGTTCGGGATTTATGCGTTGTTCGTTTAACCGTGAGTAAGATTTGCGCGAAATTTGGATCCAATACCTGGTAGGTAATAACCGCATTGCGTATATTTCCCGTATGGTTTTATATAGGTAACTCGAATATCTTACAGCAAATAACTGTATTGCGTATATTTCCCGCATGGTTTTATATAGGTAACTCGAATATCTTACAGCAAATAACTGTATTGCGTATATTTCCCGCATGGTTTTATATAGGTAACTCGAGTATCTTACAGCAAATAACTGTATTGCGTATATTTCCCGCATGGTTTTATATAGGTAACTCGAATATCTTACTGCGAATAACCGCATTGCGTTTAAAAACCGACAATACCATGAAAGCTTAGATCTTAGATTCATTAGAACCTGTAACTCCCTGTAAAATAGTAACTGCGGCCGGGCAGAGGATATCCCACCAAATCTTCAACTCGTTTATCCGATAGGTTACGAACTTCAAACCCTAAAATCAATTCGTTTCCTGTTTCTAAATTTTTATAAGGTATGTACTGGATATAGAGGTTCCAAAACTGTCTCGCAGGCAAATAACCTAAGTATTCATTGGTTCGGTCTCTGAAGTTTGCACCAATGTATTGGTATTCTAATCCAATTTCTCCAAAGTCCTTGAAAAAAGAGAGTAGGGCACTTCCCTGGCTTTTAGAACGAAGGGGAAGGTATTTTCCATTTAACGCCGGTGATTCGGAATAATTTTTTGCATCTTGGTAGGTATAGTTAAAATTAAATTTTATTCCTTTGTTCCAAATTACATTGTGGCTTGTTTCTAATCCGCGAATGAGCGCCTGGTCCACGTTTTCCGGCCTTAGTGTAAATTGTGAGTTTGGCAAAAACAAAATCATATCATAAATTCTTTTTTGAAAAATGGAAACATCCGATTGTATTTTCCAATTGGTATAAGGTTTTGTATTGAGATAAAAACCAAAATCGCCATTTCTACTTTGTTCTGGCCGTAATTGGGAATTTCCTACGATACTTCCTCGTTCCCCAAATAACTCTAGAAAGGTGGGAATCCGAAAGTCTTTACTAATATTTGCTAGTGTTCCCAATTCCATATTCTCTTTTTTGATCCAAATGATTTTAATCCCAAAACTTGGATTGGTAAATGCTTGTTTTACATAAAAGACATCACTTAGTGGATCGAGTAGTTGGTTTCGAACACCGGTTTCATCCTTTCCAAACCGATCCGCGTATCGTTCCCAGCGAATTTGGGGGACTAAAAAAAGTCGGTTGGAAAATAGTCTAATTTCATCTTGAAAGGTAACACTCAAAGTATCGCGACGTTTTTTTGGTTCTTTCCTTTCTGTTTCATGGTTGTAACGTTTTTCATATCTTGTAAAAAACTCTTGTTCTGTTTGAAAGGAAGTTCGAATTATTTGATTGTATTCTAATAAGTATAGAGTAGGTGTTAGTTGGAATCCGTATTGGTTGGTTTTTGTAAATGCATTCGGAGTCCCGTAACTAAATTCCGATTTAGGATCAAAAAAATCATCTTTGGAAAAGTTACCGTAAGTTTTGGTTTCGAGAGTTAGATTCTGCAATAGAAATTCATTGGTTTCTGTTGTGATGGCAGAAGAGAGTTTGCTGAATACACGTTCTACTGAAGCAGTTTGCCTGTTCCCTGGTCCGGGTAACCCCTGTTTTCTGTGGATGTAATCGTTTAGTAAATTGATTTTGGTTTTACCAAATTCAAACGAGATATTTCCAGTAAAACCTGTCTTTCTAAATTGTGCATTCCTACGAGTGTCAATGGAATCATCGTAAGTATTAAATAAAACAGTCCCTTTGTTATTGAGATAACTGAAGTTTTGATCCGAAGTTTCCTGGAGTGCCTGCACAAAATACGAACCACCAATAAATTGGTCCATGTGGGTGACCGTCGCTTTGGCAGTTTTAAAACTTCCACCCATCAAATTGATTCGAGTGATTGGTTTATCAATTTTAGATTTAGAAACTAAATTGATGGAACCTCCAATGGAAGATCCAGAAAATCCAGCCGGTGTTCCTGACTTATAAATCTCAATTTTTTCTAAATTATCAAAGGGTAGGTCTGCTAAATTGATTTCGCCACCCATAGAGTTGTTTATAGGAACCCCATTCCAATAGATTTTTGTTTGGTTAGGGTTGGTTCCTCTTAATGACAACGTGGAATAGGAACCAAGTCCACCGTATTGCCTGACTCGAACACCCGCTTCTCGGTTCAATACGTCGGGTAAGTTCATATAGCGCGTGTTTGTTTGTGATAAATCAATTTCCTTTTGAAATCCAGTTGGGTTTTTTGCAAAATTAGAATTTTTTGACTGGTTATCGATATTGGCTCTAATCTCCACCTCTTTCGGGTCTTTGTTTTGTGCGAAGAGAGTGAAGGGTCCGAAACTGAGACAAAGGAGAAAATATAATTTAAAATTAGAAACCATGGAGCCTTATTTTCTCGGTACCTGCCAAACTGGAGCATGAAAATTGAGTGTCAATTCCCTAAAGGAAAAAAGCATTGTCCCCATGAAGCATTACGACGTATTCGGTGTAGGGAACGCCTTGGTAGATATCATTGCCTTTATAAATCCCAATTTTTTACAAAAACAAAATATCACCAAGGGTGTGATGACTCTTGTGGATGAATCCAGGCAAGGTCAAATTCTTGCCGACCTTCACGATGAAAAGAAAGAACTTCGTTCGGGTGGAAGTGCCGCAAACACAATGATTGCCATAGCAAATTCTGGTGGAACTTGTTGTTATACGGGAAAAGTCACTCATGATACGTATGGTGAATTTTATAAAAAAGATATGGAAGACGCAGGTGTTTTATTTGAAACCACTCCTGATGTTAATGGTCATACGGGAACTTGTGTTGTATTGACTACACCCGATGCCGAAAGAACCATGCTTACCAATCTTGCCATATCAACATCGCTTGGTCCCAATGATATCGATGTAGAAAACTTAAAAAAAAGTAAGTTTGTTTATGTGGAAGGTTATTTGTGGGATGGTGATTCTACAAAAAAAGCAAGTGAACTGACTATGAAAGTGGCAAAGGAAAACAATGTAAAGGTATCTTTTACCTATAGTGATCCTTTTTGTGTAAATCGCACACGAGATGAATTCATTCACCTAACAAAAGAATACGTAGATGTTGTTTTTTGTAACACAGAAGAAGGTTTAGCACTAAGCGGTGCAAAAACTGCTGAAGAAGCTGTCCAGTTTATCTCCAAACTTTGTCCTCTAGTATTTATGACAGCGGGAAAAGAAGGCGCTTACGTTGCTGAAAATGGAAACATAACTCTTGTTCCAGGTTTTCCTGTAAAACCAATTGATACAACAGGAGCCGGGGATGCCTTTGCCGCAGGAGTTTTGTATGGACTGACCCAAGGGTATTCGTCACAAAAATCTGCTCGTTGGGGTAACTATGTGGCTTCTCGCATTGTTTGTGAAGTGGGACCTCGTTTGTCTGTTCGCCTAATGGGAAGACAAAACGAAATTTTGGACGGGTTCAAAGACAAATAAAATTAATGATTTTTTTTCGAATCTTCCCAAAGGGTTTGGATTTTTTCAGCAATCTCCAGGGGGGGCAAAGGGTTTTTCAATCACACCGATGCCTCCTCTTTTCTGGTATTCCAAAATTTCATTTTTTAAAACACGAGAAGTCATAAAGGCAACAGGGATCTCTTTGGTTTCTGGAAATATTTTTAACTCCTCAATCAGCTCCATTCCATTCATTCCAGGCATCAATACATCTAACAAGATTAAGTCGGGTTGTAAGATGATTGCTTTTTGTAATCCTTCCGGGCCTGTTTTTGCAAAACTTACCTGATAGGGTGAGTTGAAATCTAAGGCAATTCGAAGTATTTCCACAATATCTTCTTCGTCTTCAACGATTAACACATGTTCTAATGTACGTTCTGTCATTGGTTGGATCCAGAAGGAATAAATCCAGGTTTTACAATTGGAAATTCAATAGTAAAAACAGTTCCCTTGTCATCAGAAGTAAAAAATATTTTTCCTTTCATTGCTTCGACAAAACCTTTTGTGATGGATAACCCCAGTCCAGAACCTCCCACCAATTTATCCTTAGGTGGTGCTCCTTGGGCAAACCGGTGAAATAATCTAGGGGCAAAATTAGGATCAATTCCTGGACCATTGTCTTTAATCAATATATGTGCGTGAGTGTCCTTGGGAACTACAGTGATGTATACTTCTGAAAACTTAGGCGTGTATTTCACTGCATTGGAGATAAGATTGGTGATACAATGATTCAACCTGTCCTCATCTACATAAACAGATGTCGAAGGAAAGTTATGATCATAGTTCAATAGAACATGGTATTGTTCGGCAAAGGTTCTCATTCCATCTACTGAAACTTGCAAAATTTCTTCTAACCGGTAGGTACGAAATTTGAAATTGATATTTCCAGAATCCAACGCTTCGATATCGAGTAGGTCTGTGACAAAACGAACGAGTCTTTGTGTGTTTTTACGGCAAATGTTAAGTAAAGATTTGGTTTGGTTTGAAAGTTCTCCTGCAACTCCAGCGAGTAACAAATCAATAGAGCCTTTGATGGAAGTCAGAGGTGTTCGCAATTCATGGCTTACCAAACTGATAAATTCGTTTTTTAGGGCTTCGGCTTTTTTTCGTTCAGTGATATTTCGAACAATGGCAAGAACATCTTCCTCTCCAGTTTTTGTGAACCGGGCTTCAAAGTATTTTTCGCCATCATAATCTTCAATGGAATACTCGTAAGTTTTTGTATCCCCAATTTCTAAAACTTGTTCTAATATGGATTCAATTTCTGATAATTTTCTAGTCGGAAATAGATTTTCAATTCTTGTGAATCGGATATCTCCTTCATTGTGAGAATCCCAACCTTTAAAATCTGGAAATTCTTTATGATCAATAACGGATCCATCTTTGTGAATTCCGTACAATTTGTCCGGAAGGGAATTTAATATAGCTTTGTTTTTTATAAGAACTTGGCTATAATTGTCTTTGGCATTTTTTTCAGAGGTGACTTCTGTCGCAATGATGATGGTAAAGTTTTCCTGAGGGAAAACCTGTGTATCAAACCATCCTTTGGATTCCAAAAAGAATTCTCCATACCGGAATGTTTCCTGATTTTTAATGGCATGGGCCAATTTTTTACCAAATTCGGTGGCATCAATGTTCGGGAACAAATTCCAAATGCTTTGCCCGAGCATCTCTTTTGCCGACTTTTCCACCATCGCTTCAGCGGAAGAATTTACGTAAGTGTAATTTCCATCCTTATCTAAGACAAAGACGGCATTGGAGCGAGATTCCAGGATTTTGTCGAGGTATTGGGGGACAAATTTGTGCCAATTCTGTTGCAGAAGTTGCTTTGCATCAAAAAAGCTGTCTTCATCCTTGAAAAAGCTTTTGATTTTTTCCAGAAATTCATTCATAGGTGCAGGTATACGAAAACTAAACCAGAGTTATGATTCAAGTCAGCAATTTATCAAAATTTTACGGCGAAAAACGAGCCATCTCAGGGCTTAATTTCAAATTAGAAAAGGGCGAAATCGTCGGTCTCTTGGGCCTTAACGGCGCCGGGAAAACCACTACCATTCGAATCCTTACCGGGTATTTGATTCCTAGTGCGGGTGATGCATCCATTGATGGAAAGTCCATCTTTGACTTTCCAATGGAAGCCAAACAGAAAATAGGTTACCTACCAGAGACACCACCTCTCTACGAAGACATGACAATCACAGAGTATCTTACTTTTGTGGGTCGGATCAAAAAAATTGAGGATACCAAACTTGGTTCCGAAATTGAAAAGGTTTTAACCAAAACTAACATTACAAATGTTAAAGATAAGTTGATCGGAACTTTATCTCTTGGTTTTCGCAAACGTGTGGGAATTGCACAAGCAATCCTTGGTGATCCAGAAATTGTCATTATGGACGAACCGATTTCTGGACTTGACCCCAAACAAATTGTCGAAATACGAAATTTAATTCGAAGTTTGGCGGGAGATCATACTGTTCTTATTTCCAGTCATATCCTAACTGAGATTTATAAAACTTGTGATAAGTTTTTATTTTTACATAAGGGAAGCCTCAAACAAGAATTTTCTTTGTCTCGTTTAGAGGAAGAAATGAATCGACTTGCCGGATGGGAAGTTGGTCTTTCTGGGAAAAATGCAGATGATCTCCACATCTTCGTGAAATCAGTGATAGGTGATGGTGATACTGTGACGGAACTCGGAACCAATAAAGAAGAAATTCAATTTTTGGTGCGAACCACAAATCAAAAACAATTCAAAGAATCTTTGTTTTCGAAAGCATTGGCTCTTGGAATCCAAATTGAATCTTTAAAAAAACAAGAAGTGTCTTTAGAACAGATTTTTATGGAGAAAATATGAACTGGCAATCGGCTGTTTGGATCTATAAAAAAGAATTACGATTATTTTTTGGAACTTATATGGGGCCTTTGGTTCTCGGCGGAACTGCATTTTTAAATGCACTTTTCGTGATGATTCTGAATTTTAATGGTACTGCCAATTATGAAATTGCAACCTACATCACCTTCATTTCTTTTATGACAACTATTCTCATTGCAATGGTCATCATTTCTATGGGATCGATTGTGGAAGAAAGAAACAAAGGAACCTTGGAATTACTTTTTACATCTCCCATTACCGATTTGGAAATTGTATTTGGTAAATTTCTATTTGGTGTCACCGTTTGCGGGATTATCACCATCTTTATCAATGGATTGTTTCCTTTACTTCTTTATTCTTTTTGGAAGGCTCCGTTTTATATGGTAGCTTCAGGAAGTGTGGGAGTGTTTTTGTTAGGTGTGTTTACCTTTACGATTGGCATGTTTGGATCCAGTCTTGGAAAAAATCAGATGATATCTCTTTTGATATCAGTCCTTATCATTTTGACACTTTGGGTAGTTGGATATTTTTCGCATCTATTCCAAGCAACCACAAGAAAGGTTCTCTTTCACTTACATATATTTTCTCACTTTGCTGCTTTTGCAAAGGGTGTGGTTCCATTGACTGGAATTGTATTTTTCCTTAGCGGAACATTTTTGTTCTTATATCTTACCGTAAAGGTCTTGGAATCCAGGAGATGGAGGGGATAGACCATGTTTTTAACCGCAGATAGAGTTTTACCATTTATTAGTTTACTTTCACTTTTCGCCTATTTCTTGTTTGATGGGATGGTCGTAGATCCTAAAAAAAGAATTCTCTTTTTTGGTGTGGTCTTTTTATTTTTAGCATCAGATACCATTGTTCGTGCCTTTTCCAAAGGATTAAGAAAAGAAGACCAAAACCGCTATGTTGCTGCCGCTTTTGGGATTGGTGCTTTTTTATTATCAGTTTTACGTGATTTTCTGGATTTGAAACCGGTAGCAGGAATCAACGAAGAAGTCAGTGCGATCCCCAAAGTGCGAGAGTTTCTACTACTTTGTGTGGTTCTCTTATCCATCGTCTTTTTACTCCAAATCATTTTACTAGAGATTGGAAAATCTTCTTTGGAAGCGCAGAGTAATTTAGCAAAATCCAAAAGTTCTCTTTTACAAAATGCTGTTTTGGGGTTTTTGTTTGTTTTGCCGATTTTGGTAGCAGTTAATTATTTTGCGATCAAACGAAATTATAACTTTGATTTGAGTAGCCAGGGTAAATTTTCCCTTTCCCAAATTTCTAGAAACCTAATCAAACCAATCACAAAAGATGTTACTATCACTGCGTTTTATCCGCGTCCTCTGGAAGCCGATGGGCCAGCGAACGGTGATAAACTGGCAGCGTTTGCACTCACACGCGTACGTCCCGATATTGAAATCCTTTTGGATCAAATCAAAGCAGAAAATTCACACATTACCGTCCAGTTTATTAATGCGGATGTGGAGGTTGATTTGCTAAAAGAGTTTGGACAGGTTTCGAACGGAACTATTTTTGTTCGTTCAAAGAAACAATCCTTACTTTCCTCTGGAACTCCTTTCGCAGAAGAAAGAGTCATTGCAAAAGAACCTAAAGATTTGGAAGATCTGGAACGTAAGTTAGTGGGTGCACTTCTCAATGTTACCACAGAACAAAAAAAAGTTTATTTTACAGTCTCCAATGGCGAAAGATATGGAATGTCCTTTAAGGCTCTTCCGAATGAACAAGTAAACCGATTTGTTTCTTCTTTGCAGTTTTTGAATTTTAAAGTAGCTGAGTTAGGATATGCACAAGGTTGGCCATCCAAATTACCGGAAGATGCTGAAATGCTTGTGGTGCTTGGGCCAACAGTTCCCTTTTCTAAAGAAGCAAAAGACGAACTCACAAAATTTGTTTTGGAGAAAAATGGAAAACTTCTCATCACTATGGAACCCAAAGGGAATGAAGATTTTGCTTGGTTACTTGCGTCTGCAGGACTTAAATTTAAAACCTCGCAGTTAATTGAAAGAGAAGAAAAACCAGGATTTGTTGTTGCAAAACGTTTTCCAGACCACAGACTCACCGACTTACTTCAAAAAAAAGATATGGGGGTTTTGTTTCCTTACAGCGGTTATTTGGAAACAGATACCACCATTCCTTCCCCTTATGCTTTTAAGTCGGAAACTCTACTTGAGTCTGGGTTTGAAGCGTATGCCGATGAGAACAAAAATGGGAAATTGGATCCAAATGAAAAAAGAGAAAGTAAAATTCTCTCTATTGTGCTTACACCTAACTCTCTCGCCAGTGACAAAGCAGGAAAAATCATTTTACACACAGGAACTTCTTGGGTGACAGATCAGTTCATTCCGTACGCTATGAATTCACAATTCTCGACAGTGTCCATCACTGGTTTGTTCCAAGACGTAGCTGTTGCCGAAATTCCTTTGAAAAAAGAGGAACTCGATACCATCTCCCTTTCCGACAACCAAAAGTTAATGGCATGGGTGATTGGGGTGTTTTTATTTCCAGGATTCATTTTGGCAGTGGGATCTTACTTTGTCTATTCCAGAAGAAAGAGTTCCATGATTGAAGTATGAAACAGAAAATTAGTTTAGTTGTTATTGCTTTTGTTGGATTGTTTTTACTTTTTTATTGGATGGAAGACCATCCTGAAAATATTTCAGAAACGAATTATTGGAAAGAAGATTGGAAATCCATTCAGTACATTCCACCTAAGGCCGATTGGTGTGGGACAATGGAGCCAAAGTTTGCAGAAGAGGTTATGGTTTTTCGTAAGATTCCTCGTGGTTGGAACCAAACTCCATTGTATACGGTGACTTCTACAAAAGATGGAAAGGCCGTTTCTTATGAAGCCAATTACAATGTAAAAAATAGTTTTTCGGAACTGAGTGTTCTCAAAACAAAACTGATTGAAAGATCAACAGAAAACATTCAAAAGTCCTACTGTTTAGGAGAGAATTCTCCCTCTTTATCTCTATCAGAAGAGAATGGACCTACGATTGAATTTTCTAAAGACAAACAATTGTTTTTTGGTAAAAAAATCGGATCTGATGAAGGCCGTGTGTCCGTTTTGGTTCATGAGGAAATCATTGCTCCTTATAACTATTTGATCGAAAAGTTTCGTACACCCTCTACCAATTTCCGCGAAAAAATGTATGTAACATTTAACGATGGTTACTTAATAGAACTTTCTTTTGCAGGCCAAATTGTCACAGTAAAGGCAGAAAACCGTGCCAAAAAGAACCAATACAATGTTTATGTGAATGATTGGAGCCGCACGACAGGCGAACGGATTGTGTTGCCTCCGGATGTGGGAAACCAATGGGAGTCGGTTGTCAAAGGTTTAAAAGTAGAATTTTATTCAGATGAAGTGGGTGCGCCACAGTTTCCTGAAGTTTCTCTCACACAAAACCCAGAAGCTGTTTTGGATGTGTTCCAATCGGGAGGAATCAAATACCGCCTCTCTTTTTATCCATTGTGGGAATCCGATTCGGGAAAATGGCGACCGGTTCGTCGGGAACTTGTTCCTTATTTTTCCGAGACTGTCACTTGGATCAAAGAAGAAACCTTCCAAAATTTGGTGAATGCGGTCATGAAAGTGAAAAATGCTTCCCGTTACGAGCGTCCCAACCAGAAAATCCAATAAGGTGCAAAAAGTTTCTACAGTCGCATCTCGGATGGAAATGATCCGAGATTTATTCTATTCCCCCATGTCCGCCTTCGAATCCTACTTTCATAAAACGGACTTGGGCGGTCGTGATTTATGGTTGGCCCATCTCCAACTCATCCTACTTGCCCCCGTTGCCAAATTTATTGGGAACCTGATCCAAATCCTGTTATTCAAAGTTTCCACCGTAGATGAAGAAACAAGGCTTACCTACACCCAAGGGATGGGGACTTTATTCTTTTTTTACTTAGGGTTTTATATTGTCATCCGGCTTGTTGATAGTTTTCGGATGTACCACCAAATGCGTGACCGAACAAAAGATTGGGAAGGCCCTGAGCCGCATGTCTTTATGATCTCCTTTCTGCCGTTTACAGCGACGTCAATCTTTTGGATTTTTCCGGCTCCTATCCCCTTGGCAATGTTAGGTGTTGGGTTTCTCTATTCATTACATTTGGCATATTATTATTTATCTCACAGAAGAGAATGGACTTCGTTTGATTTTTTGTTTTTCCTTATGAAAGTAGTTTTGTTTTTTTTAGTTCTCACTTCTGTCCCTCTATTTGTATACAACCTGGTTAGGACGGTACTCTTTTGAAAATCTTTATGGTCGGTATTGGTGGGATTGCTATGGGCAATTTGGCTTATATGTTGAAAACTTTAGGCCACGATGTATCTGGATCGGATCAAAATCTGTATCCACCCATGTCCGATAAATTGGTGGAGTGGGGCCTGTCACCTAAATCTGGTTATCGTAAGGAAAATGTAAAAGGTTCTGATTTAGTCATCATTGGAAATGCGATCTCGCGCGGAAATCCTGAAGTAGAAGAAGTTCTGAATACCGGAATGGAATACATGAGTATGGCACAAGCGATTGGAACTTTTTTTCTAAAAGGGAAAAAACCAATCGTGATTTCAGGAACCCACGGCAAAACCACTACCACTTTTTTAACTCATTGGATTTTAGAATTCATTGGATTAAAACCCGGCCTCTTTGTGGGTGGGATTCGAAAAGATGGATATCCTGGATTTGCACTGGGCGAAGGGGATTATTTTGTCATCGAAGGGGATGAATACGATTCTGCTTTTTTTGATAAAAGTTCCAAGTTTTTGCACTACAGACCATACTACTTGGCGATGAATGCTCTCGACTTTGATCATGCTGATATTTTTGCCGATTTAAATGCGATCAAAACCATGTTCAAACGCCTGTTAAATTTGGTTCCTGGACGCGGTAAAATTTTTTACTGGAAGGGTTCCAAAAATCTCGTGGAGATTACGAAAGACTACAAACACGCACCTGTAGAATCCTTTGATTTAGGGGATAAAAATTCCATTTTTAAATACGAAAAAGGTGTTTTGTCTGAAATTAGAACTAAGGCAAAATTAAAACCATCTCTCATTGGTTCACATAACTATCGCAATGTGGAAGTGGCAGTCCGAATTTGTTTGGAAATTGCTCCTCAAAAAAGAAAAGAAATTTTAGAAGCCGTTGTTACTTTTCCTGGCGTCAAACGTAGACAAGAAAATCTTTTTGTCTCAGAGAATAGTTTACTTGTCGAAGACTTTGCCCACCATCCTGTTGCCATCCAAGAGACCATCAAAGCCCATAAGGAAGCCTATCCTGGTTATAAAATCATTTCTCTCTTTGAACCAAGAAGTGCCACTTCGCACAGAAATGTATTCCAAGAAGATTTCGCTAAATGTTTTAAAGGGAGTGATGTAAGTATTGTTACCGAAGTGTATCAAGTGGACAAGGTAAACAAATCCCTACGCCTGAACGTAAAAAAGTTGGTGAAGGATATTTCAAAAAATACAAAGAAAGATGCTCTGTATGCAAAAGATCCAAAAGAAATTCCTACTCTCTTAAAAAAGATTCTACCAAAATTCCAAAAAGAAAAAGTCATCCTCCTTGCGATGTCGAATGGTGCCTTTGGTGGAATTTATCCTGAATTAAAATCCTTAATCGAATTGCGAGAAACTGTATGAGCCTATCCCAAGAAATCGAATCATTAGTCAAAGAGGCTGAGTCTGTTTTATCATCTGCGACCTCTGAACAAGAATTGGATTCTTTTAAAAACCAGTTTCTAGGTAAAAAAGGAAAACTCACTTCAGTACTCAAAGGTCTTGCTTCCCTTTCTGTAGAAGAGAAAAAAACAGTCGGAAAACAAGCAAACGAAGCACAGACTAAGTTGGAAAGTTTTGTAGAAACCAAACGTTCTTCACTCAAGGAAAGTTTTTATGAAAACGAACTTGGCCAAGAATTTTTTGATAGTTTGCGCCCACTTGCGGCTAAAGAAAGAGGGAGCCTTCATCCCATTTCTCAAATCCAATACGAAATTGAAGATATCTTTACTTCCATGGGTTTTTCTGTAATGGATGGTCCAGAAGTCGAAACCGATGAAAATAATTTCGGTGCCCTAAATTTTACCGAAGACCATCCAGCACGTGACATGCAAGATACTTTTTACACTGAAGATGGAAACTTACTCCGAACTCATACTTCCGCCATTCAGGTTCGTGCTCTTCGCAAATTAAAACCTCCGTTTCGTATCATTGCACCAGGTCGAGTATTTCGTTATGAAGAAGTGGACGCCTCTCATGAAAATACTTTCTACCAAGTAGAAGGGATGGTCGTAGGAGAAAATATTTCTGTGGCCCATTTGATTTATACTATGGAGACACTACTTTCTCGTGTGTTTCGTAAAGAAATCAAAACAAGACTACGGCCCGGTTACTTTCCTTTTGTAGAGCCTGGATTTGAACTCGATATCAACTGTCTAGTTTGTAATGGGGATGGTTGCAGTGTCTGCAAACATTCAGGTTGGTTGGAATTATTACCTTGTGGTCTCGTACATCCAAACGTATTAGAATCGGCTGGACTTGATTCAAAAAAATGGACGGGTTTTGCTTTTGGTCTTGGACTGGACCGGCTTGTCATGATGCGTTACGGGATCCATGACATTCGGTATTTCCAATCAGGGAATTTACGATTTTTAAAACAGTTTTAACTCAGTAAAAATCCTTGTATCTTCCCATCCTTCTCTTGGAACTCTAGTTTTGATTTTCCAAGTTCTAATCCCTCTTTGGATACAATCTCAGTTCTGTCTTTAGCAAATAGATTGGTGAGAACCATCTCTCCATTTTCTTTTTTAGAACAAACAATTAGGTAAGGTGGTTTTTTTTCTCCACCAGGATTGAAATAGATGGTACTGGCAGTAAGGATCGTTGCCTTTTCTCCCGGTTTGGGACTTGGAACATTCACTTCCAATGGTTGTAAACCCATAGGTTCTCTGATCACAGATTCGGGTTTGTCTTTCGCAAATAAAATCACGGAGTTGATGCTATCAATCCCACCGTTTCCTCCCAGTAAACTCACCTTAGGTGGAGTGGGAACTTTTTCTGGAATGGGATCTACGGCCAAACCATATTGGCTTGCTATGTCCACAAGTCCGGTGGCACCAGAAAGAGCCATGGCTGCTTGGTAGTTCAAAATCCCCCCACCCAAGTTGATAGGAATCTCTCTAACTCCATTGGAGATTTTGCCTTTGCGTAGCGATGTGGCTGTATCTTTTGGCGATACTCCAAAATAAAGTCCCGCTTCATGGATGATCATTCCTGTAAAACAATCATAAATCCATGCGTATTCAATGTCCGATCGTTTGAGACCAGAGGAGGCAACTGCTCTTTCACAGGCAAGGGCAGCAGGGCTTTTTAAGTCTTTTTTTTGGATAAAGTATTCGGCATGTGCACTTTGGCCGGAACCCACTAGATAAATGTGAGAGGAATCTTTTTTGATGATCTTGTTATCGATTAACTTCTGTTTCATGAATTCAGAAGTCACGAGAGTCGCAAATCCGTGATCAGTCACAATCGCAATCATGGGTGTGCTATAAACACCAGAAAGAGGTTTTTTTAACTGTTTTTCCGTGAGTGGTTTTTGGTATTGAAAGGCACGGGGATTGTTTTCTGCCAAACTTCGAAAGTGTTTTGTGATTTCTTCTAAATCTTCGCTGGTAACACCAGTATCAAACATCATTCGTTCACATAACAAAGAATAAAGACCAATGAGTGTGGCCCCATAAGGCATTTCCCAATCTTTATGACAAACAGTCGCAGTAAGTCTTTTTAAATCTGATATTTGTTTGAATACTGATTTCGGGACATCGGCAGCGGCCACAAGAACCACTGCATAAGGATTGGCTTTCACAATCGTATGGGCTTGTCCAATCGCACCACCGACACTGGCTCCCCCTAAATCAACAGTGTGACAAGCAAGGCCACCAAAACCCATATCATTTGCATCTTTGACAGTGAATCCATACCCTTCTCGACCAAGAGACTGGGCTTCGATAGAAACAAAATCGGTAAGGTAGGGTGCAATCAAAGAACGGTCCGTTCCCAAAAAACCAAAAAGTTTATCTACGGAACGGAAAAGGAGAGAATGGTATTTTTCTATAGGAGAAAGGTTTTTATAAATTTCCGAATCAAATTCTGATTCAATGGTGTCGCTGACACCGAGTAAAATTGGGTCCATACCGCCAAATTAGAATCAACCTTCCATATTCATCAACGCATTCATTCGAAAATCTTGTATGATTTGTTTGCAGCGTTCAGTGATTCGAGTCAGGCTTTCTCCAAATTTTTTCCCGCCAAAGGAAGTAAATGCGTTCGGATATTCCTTTTCATTGACTTGGACAATCAAATCAGGATTGATCCTGTTTTTACTGACCAAATCTTGGACAGCCACTGTAATATTCCTTAGAGCAATACAACCATCTTTCAAAAGATTTTGAGAGGCTTTTTCGATCACAATATTGTTTCCATTGGCATCGAGTAATGTTTTGATAAACTCTTGCATCTTCATAGAAGGAATGCCACGTCTTGTCATTCCAATTCGTTCTACTTGTAAAACAGCATCTTGTAAAAAAGAATACTCTGGTGTTCCTTTGAAGATATAAATAAGAACCGGAAGTTCTGTTTCTGTAAAATCCAACATAGCACCATAAAAATATCTTGTTTCTACTTTTGCCAATGGATGGAAATCCACCTTTTTATAATTGGCTAACTTTTCAATGGACTCATCCATAATGCGATTTAAAGTTTGTGCTTTGGCTGCTTCTTTTTTCGCAGTAAGTTCTTGGAATTTGGATTTTAATTGTTCGAGGAATGTTACTTCTTCCGTTAGAAATTTTGTGATATTTCCACGGAGTTTGAGTATTTGCAAATATCTTTGTTCGAATCCTGTTTGGTCAAAGGCCTTGGGATTCAGCTTTCCGTGTTCTTGGTATTCTGCTCTGATTTTTTCTAATATTGCTTTTGTTTCTGCTTCCGACAGTTCTTTCATTTCGATAGTTTCCAGTGTTCTATATCAAGTATGGTTTTATCCAAATCTTGCGCAAAATAAAGGGATGCGTTTTTTGCGTCTACGTACATCAATTGGTTTGCATACTGTAATTGTTTTACCTGAATGTCACTCTTCAGATTTAAAATATTCAACAATTGCAAACTCAGTTTTTTGAAGTCCTTAACAATTATATCGGAAAGTCTTTGCATTTCAAACAGATGGAGTCTGTTTAATTTTTCCTTATCCGATTCAATCAATTTCATTTCTTCCCTTTTTTCTGCGGGTGCTTTTGAAATATAATACGTAATAGGACGAGGATAGGATGTCATTTCTTTGTGAAGGTCTACCATTTTGTCGATGGCTTCAAACACTTGCGCATCCATTTCCCGAGCAAAATTCCCTACAATATTTTTATTTTCCGACGGATCACCAGTGAGTTCGAAGATTCTTGAGGATTGTAAATTGCGGATGATGGCAGTGACCCGTTCCCTATAGGTAGTCAATAATTTGATAAATTCTTCTATCTGTTGGAAGGCTGTTTTTTCATTCGATTCTTCCCCCACTTGTAAGTTAGGTTCAGCATTTGTTTTTTCTTCGGTCTCTGTGGGCCTAGGTAATTCCGGAGTGTTCAGTAGGCCTGCATGAGAGAGTGTTTCTTGAACCGGTGGAGGTTCTTCTCCCTCAAAAATATTCAAATCTACATCTTCTCGCATAAGATTTTCTTCTGGAGCTGGCCCCAATTTTTCATTTTGAATTTCCAAAGGTTTTTCTGTTGGATTGGGTTTGGCTCCAAGGGCACCAACTAACTTTCCTAAAATGGGATTGGATTTTAGGTCTTCTGAGATAGGTGTAATGAGAGGAGTAGTTTGTGAAGTTTGAATCGGTGAAGATTTTGAATCTTCCCCAACTGTATGTGTCTGAGAATGCGGAACTAATTCAAAATGATTACCGACTAGTTTTAAAATCTCAATTCTACGTGTATCTTTGTTAAAACGTAGCGCATAACGGTTATTATCCTTGTCGATATATCTCTGTTGGATTTGGGAAATTGATAATTTAATGGGATCAATTTCTGAAATAGACTCAATTTTTATATAATGGTATTTTGATTTTTCGGGAGTCACAGTCTTAAAATTTCCAACAAAGCTTCTGTGAAAGCATATGAGAGTAATACGTTCGGGTCAACTTCCTTCTCCCGAGAAATTAAGGTTAAGGTAAAAAAATCATATCTGCTGAGTTCCATACGTTCGTAATGGCCAGATTCGCGTTTCTCAAAGGTCCCAGGTTCCATTCCTTCTACTTTTAGGGATAATATAGCCATTTTTGTGACAAGTCCAAGATCCAAATGTCGTTGTTTTAGGATTTCATAGAGTTCGGAATCGATCCAAATGAGAATGGGGAACATGGGTTTCTCCTAAGAAGTTGGGTCTTGGATCCAGGGATTTGGTTCCCATTTTTTTCTCTTTCGCCTTGACCGGCAGAGTGGTACTCAAAAGATAAGTAAAAATTCCTCGTAGGGGACATTCCTTGGCTAATTTAAAATCATCTAAAAAAGACATTCGTAGAACTGCTCGTAGAAAAGCACGAAATGGTGAGGATCGCACTGAATTGCGTACTTATGCTCGCCTTCTCATCAAAGCAATTAAAGCTGGAGACAAACCAGAAGCACTCACTGTATTCTCAAAACTTGCTTCCAAGTTGGACAGAGCTGCAAAAACAAAACTGATTCATAAGAAAAATGCGGATCGTAAAAAATCACGTATGGCACTTCGTATTAACTCCATCGAGACAAAAGCCGCCTAACATTTGCTTTTAGCTAGAAGGAATGAGGCCACCATCGGTGGCCTTTTTTATTTCTAAATCTTATTTACAAAAATCTCAACTCCGGTTCACTGGTCATTACAACGGGCGATTAGCTCAGCTGGGAGAGCAGCTGCCTTACAAGCAGCGGGTCGGCAGTTCAATCCTGTCATCGCCCAAACCGTTTTTCTTTTATCTTCACTTTTATTCCACTTCGTTGACACATTCCAAAAAGCAAAAAGATAGACTTGCAGTGGGAATCCGCGAGCCTTGACAGTATTGTATGCGATTTACGAAAGAGTATGATCTGTCCTCCTTGATGATTTCGATTTCCGGTGTTCGGGGTAAAATTGGACAAGGGTTTGGTTTAGACGAAGCATTGGCATTCTCAAAATCATTTGCTTCTATGATGAATGGAGGAACGGCCGTAATTGGTCGAGACTCAAGACCAAGTGGCCCGTATTTAGAATCACTTCTCACCTCCGCATTGTTAGCTTCTGGAAATTCTGTTTTAACACTCGGCCTTGTTCCTACGCCAACCACTAAAGCGGTTGTGAATCTTTCCAAAGCCAATGGTGGAATTATGATCTCCGCCTCTCACAATCCTATGGATTGGAACGCATTTAAATTCATTTCTAAAAAAGGATTTTTTTTCTCTGCCGAAGAAAACAGGAAACTTCTTTCTATCATTCAAAACGGATCTTATCCTAAAGAACAAATTTCTCCCAAAGGGTATATTGATTCTGGTGAAGATTATATTGATCTCCATTTATCCTCTGTTTTGAAACGTGTGAATGTCGCCAAAATCAAAAAGAAAAAATTCAGAGTGTTTGTGGATGCCGTTGGTGGCGCCGGTTCTTATGTGGTTCCTAGGTTTTTACAAATGTTAGGTTGCACGGTAGTGGCACATAACTGCAATCCAAATGGAACTTTTCCAAGACCTCCCGAACCAACTGCCGCTGCTTTAAAATCAGTGGAACCTTATTTTAAAAAATCCAAAGCAGACATTGGTTTTGCTTTGGATCCCGATGCGGATAGACTCGTTCTTTTTTCACCCAAACGAGGTGCTGTTTCTGAAGAGTATACATTACCTTTAGCTCTCACGAACGTTTTGTCCTCTGCAAAGAAAAAAGCAAAGGTAGTTGTAAACCTTTCTACATCGTTTTTAAACGAAGAGGTAGGTTCAAGGTTTGGTGCCGAAGTCATTCGTAGCAAAGTGGGTGAAGCCAATGTGGTAGAAGAGATGTTGAAAACCAAAGCGGTGTTTGGTGGAGAAGGGAATGGTGGTGTGATTGATCCAAACATTCCGTCATATGGTCGGGACACTTTGTCCGGTATCGCTCATATTCTAAATTTGATGGCAGAAACGGGAAAATCAATTGATACCCTATTGGATGAACTCCCTTCACTTTATATGGACAAACAGTCCTTTCCTTTGGCAAAGGGAATGTCTTTAGAAAGTCTTTATGAAAAATTTAAGTCAGAATTTTCTCCGAAAGTCATTTCAGAGAAAGACGGACTTTGGATGTATGTGTCGGATTCTTGGATCCATATACGCCCTTCAAATACAGAACCAATCTTTCGTGTCATTACTGAAACAAAATCCAAATCCGATTTGGAAACTACCTTAAAGAGGGTAAATTTATGTGTGGAATCGTAGGTTATTTAGGAAAAAGAGAGGCACTGCCTCTCATCATCAAAGGACTGAAACGTCTTGAGTATCGTGGATATGATAGTGCCGGTGTAGCCTTGTTAAACGGTGGATTGGAGATTGTCAAAAAGAAGGGTAAGGTTGTCGATTTAGAAAATGAAATCGGTGATCGTAAATTGTTAGCTACACTTGGAATTGGTCACACACGTTGGGCCACTCATGGAGAACCCAATGACCGCAATGCCCACCCACATACAAGTTCAGATGGAAAACTCGCAATCATTCATAATGGAATCATTGAAAACTACGGTACCATCAAAAAAGAATTAGAAGCGAGTGGTCATAAATTCAAATCGGATACCGATTCTGAAGTTCTCATCCATCTTATTGAAGAGATTAAAAAACAAAACAATTGTTCTATTGAAGAAGCAGTTCGTCTCGCATTAAATGAAGTTGTGGGTGCTTATGCGGTTGTGATCCTATCGAAAGATAATGAAAGGATGATGATCGCTGCAAGAAAGGGATCTCCCCTTGTGATCGGGATTGGTGAAGATGAATACTTTGTGGCATCTGACGCAACACCTATCATTGAGTATACGAACAATGTAACTTACCTCAATGACCAAGAGATGGCTATCATCAAAGACGGAAGTCTTGTCGTGAAAAACTTGCAAAATGTTACTAAAACTCCATTCATTCAGAAACTAGAATTGGATTTAGAAGACATCGAAAAGGGTGGGTATCCACACTTTATGTTAAAAGAAATCTTTGAACAACCAAAGTCTGTTCGGGATGCGATGCGCGGTCGTTTGGTTTCCAGGGAACACCATTTATTTTTAAGTGGGATTGACCAATATCTAAATCGTTTTTTAAATGCGGATCGTTTGATCCTTGTGGGTTGTGGGACTTCTTGGCATGCAGGCCTTATAGGTGAATACTTATTTGAAGACCTTGCAAGGATTCCTACGGAAGTTGAGTATGCCTCCGAGTTTCGTTATCGCAATCCGATTGTGACTGAAAGAGATGTGATCATTGCTGTATCTCAATCAGGAGAAACTGCCGACACACTTGCTGCCATTGAACTTGCAAAGTCCAAAGGTGCTCTGATTTTTGGTGTTTGTAATGTTGTAGGTTCGTCTATCGCACGTGCTTCCCACGCTGGTGCTTACTTGCATGCGGGTCCTGAGATTGGTGTGGCATCAACAAAAGCTTTTACTTCACAAGTCAGTATCCTTACTATGATGGCTCTGTATTTGGGACTCAAAAAAGGTTCTATATCTTTATCAGATTACCAAACACTTCTTTTGGAATTGGATTCCATTCCCGATAAAGTAGCAAAAATTTTAACGAAAGATGATGATATCCGTAACATTGCAGAAAATTTTTATCGGGCATCTAACTTCCTTTATTTGGGACGTGGATTCAATTTTCCTGTGGCCTTGGAAGGAGCTTTGAAGTTAAAAGAAATTTCTTATATCCACGCGGAAGGATATCCGGCAGCAGAAATGAAACATGGACCGATTGCTCTTATCGATGAAGATATGCCTGTCGTGTTTATCGCAACAAAAGATGGTTCTTATGAAAAAGTCATTTCCAATATCCAAGAGGTGAAAGCTAGGAAGGGAAAGGTGATTGCAATCGTAACAGAAGGCGATACAGATATAAAGTCAATGGCTGATTTTACATTTGAAATTCCAAAAACGGCAGATGCACTTGTTCCACTACTAGCAGTGATTCCTTTGCAACTTTTGTCCTACCACATAGCAATCCTTAGGGGATGTAATGTGGACCAACCTAGGAATTTAGCGAAATCTGTAACCGTGGAGTAAACAGTGAATCTCTTACTTGACGATTCTAGTAGAAATCCTTCTCTTGAGCCTTTATCAAGATTCCATTCTTTTTTTGAATGGAATTTGGGTGGTATCACCTTACTCGAAAAACTAGAACGAAAATACCCAGGGGCAAAAATATTTTTCAAAGGCCCAAATCCCGATTTTGAAAAATTAATTTTTCACAGATACCCACATATATTACCGGCGAACCTGGAAACTTATGATTCCATTTATAGTTCCGATTCGTATTTGCCTTGGGAACTTTTAGGAACTGTCACTTCTATCATTGAAGACACTCTCACTTTGGAAAAAGATTGGAAACGGTTTCGCCAAAAATATAAAGCTAAACAATCGGGATTTCATATCATAGGAAAGGAAAAACACCTTTATATCCATCCACAGGCCACTGTGTATCCAGGTGTTGTTTTTGATACAACAGATGGTCCTATTCTTATCGAAGAGGGAGCCAAAATTTCTTCCTTTAGTTTTTTGGAAGGGCCACTCTTTGTCGGAAAAAATACGCAAATCGACAATGCTCGGATCACAGGTGGATGCCTTATCGGTAACCAATGCCGGATTGGCGGTGAAGTTGAAAATTCAATTCTTTTAGATTTTACCAACAAACACCATGAAGGTTTTCTTGGGCATAGTTTTGTATCCACTTGGGTGAATTTAGGTGCTCTCTCCACTACTAGTGATTTAAAGAATAATTATGGAATCGTAAAACTAAAGATAGGTGATTCCATAGTTAATACAGGAACCATTAAATTTGGATCGTTGATCGGTCCCTTTACAAAACTTGCGATTGGTGTGATGTCCAATACGGGAACAGTTTTTGACATTGCGAGTAACATTGTTGAATCTAGAATTCAAGGATATGTACCTGCGTTCACTTGGATTAAACCGGATGGGCGTTATCGGTTAGAAGAGTTTCTCTTTGATACAAAAAAAATCATGGCCCGCAGAGGGATGAATCTTTTTGAATTTGAAGAAGAGTATTTAAGAAAATTATACGGAAGTTTTGCGGAGTAAACATGACACCCAGTTTGTTAGAACATATCAATTCTGGTAAAACAGTAGAAATTGAGGGTTTGAGCTTTTTCTATCTGGATGAAGGAAAAGGGGAAGAGATCATTCTTCTCCTTCCCGGATTTTTGACTACATCGTATAACTACCGTAAATTGGTAAATTTGTTATCCACTCACTACAGAGTAATTGCCCTTGATTTTTTAGGGACTGGATTTAGTACAAGACCCGATGGCCCACTTTCACACAGGCTCCAGGCTCATTACCTGGCTCCCTTTTTAGAGAAGGTGGTGGGAGATAAAAAAGTCCATGTTGTGGCTTTTGATTATGCACTTCCTATCCTTTGTTTTACTTTTAAAGAACATGCCACACAATATAAATCCTTATCTATTTTGGGTGGATTTATGAATTTGCCAAAGTTTCATTTTTATTTCCCCTTACATTTTTTACGTTTGCCAATCATCGGGGAAGTGTTTTCTTTTTTGTTTCGTCCACCACTCCTTCGTTTGTTTTATAAATTGTTTTTAGTCAAAAAAACGCATCACTTAACTTATGAATGGGAAAAGACCATGTATTATTTGTTATTCGGAGGGAAGGCTCGTAAAAATACATTGGAGTTTGTTCGCAATGTGGACAGGTCCACACATGCCTTACGTGAAATCGAAGAAGGAGCAAAAAACTTTGTAGGCCTTCGTCAAATTTATCTAGGTGACGAAGACTTTCGTATTTCGCCAAACCAAACCGAATACATGAAGGAAACACTTAGAACCAGTAGTCTTGTGATCCTTCCTTCCAAACACCTTCCGATGGAAGAATGTCCAGAAGTTGTTTATGAAAAACTCCACTACTTTGTAGATTCTTTCTCACATAAAAAAACAAAAACCTTTCACTTTAATAAACAAAATAAGGAATGATATGGAACGAATCATCTCGAAGATAAACCCACAGGCATCCGAATTTGTTGCCAATCGTACGTCATATTTAGAAACCATAGTTCCCATTCGTAAAACCATCGATCAAGTGAAGTTAGGTGGTGGCAAAAAAGCTCTCGAAAAACATAAATCTCGAGGAAAACTTACGGCAAGAGAACGTATCGCCGAACTCATCGATGTTGGAACCGAATTTATGGAGATTTGTGGTCTTGCGGGAGAGGGAGTTTATCCTGATCCGGTTCCCTCTGCTGGGATCATCACAGGAATTGGAAAGGTAGAAGGTGTGGATTGTATGATTGTTGCCAATGACGCTACAGTCAAAGGCGGAACCTACTATCCACTCACGGTTAAAAAACATGTCCGTGCCCAGGAAATTGCAGAAAACAACTCCCTTCCTTGTATCTATTTGGTGGATTCCGGCGGGGCTTTTTTACCCATGCAAGATGAAGTGTTTCCTGACAAAGATCACTTCGGTCGGATTTTTTTCAACCAAGCAAGAATGAGTGCTAAAGGAATTTCTCAAATAGCGGTCGTTATGGGGTCATGCACTGCGGGTGGTGCTTATATTCCTGCTATGTCTGATGAATCTGTGATTGTCAAAGGAAATGGAACTATCTTTCTTGGTGGGCCACCACTTGTAAAAGCGGCAACGGGGGAAATTGTCACTGGCGAAGAGTTAGGTGGTGCCGATGTCCACTGTCGTGTTTCTGGGGTGACTGACCACTTTGCAGAAGATGATTTTCATGCTCTTGCTATCACTCGTTCTATCATTAAAAACATAAATTCCAAAAACGAATCTATCCCCAAAGAAACAGAAGAACCTTTGTATCCCGCTGAAGAAATTTATGGAATCATTGAAAGGGATTCCAAAAAATCTTATGATCCCAGAGAGATCATTGCACGGATTGTGGATGGTTCAAAATTTCATGAATTTAAAAGGTTATATGCCACAACCATTGTGACTGGATTTGCTGAAGTGTACGGGTATCCGGTAGGAATCATTGCCAACCATGGAGTTTTGTTTTCCGAGTCTGCGCTCAAAGTTTCCCATTTTATCGAACTTTGTGATCAAAGAAGAATTCCACTTTTATTTCTCCAAAACATCACAGGGTTTATGGTGGGGAAAAAATATGAAAACAATGGGATTGCTCGTGATGGGGCAAAAATGGTAAACGCAGTTTCCACAACCACCGTTCCAAAACTAACAATTGTTACTGGTGGTTCTTATGGTGCGGGAAATTATGGGATGTGTGGTCGTGCCTTTGGTCCAGAATTTTTATGGATGTGGCCCAATGCTCGGATCTCTGTGATGGGCGGAGAACAAGCAGCCAATGTTCTTTGGACAGTCAAAAAAGACCAAAAGGAAGCAGCGGGAGAAGCAGTTTCACCAGAGGAAGAAGCCATTTTTAAAAAACCAATTTTAGAAGATTATGAAAAAAAATCTTCAGCCGTGTATAGTTCGGCTCGGCTTTGGGATGACGGGATCATTGACCCTGCCGATACAAGGAAAGTTTTAGGAAGAGCTTTGTCTATCCTTAGCAGAAGGAAAGAAGAAAGAAAACCATTTGGTGTCTTTCGAATGTAATTTTTGTCTTTTCATTTCCTTTTAGGATGCAAACTAACTACAAATGATCATTCACGAGAAGTCATCCAATCAAGTTGCCATCATCGCAATAGAAGGCGAGGTTGATTTGTACAATGCAAAAGAATTGAAAGACATTCTGGATGACAAAATGCGCAAACACATATATGAGATTGTTGTGAATCTCGAAAAAGTTCCCTTTATGGATAGTTCTGGAATTGGGACTTTGGTGACAGCCATGTACAAACTCAAAAAATATCACGGTAATCTAAAGATATGTAGTGTTCATGGATCTGTTGCCAAGGTGTTCAAACTTACAGGAATGGAAAGTCACCTGGAAGTTTTTGATTCAGAAGAAAATGCCGTCCTTTCTTTGGTAAAGGAAAGAGAATCAATCGAGTAACAAACGCTTACGATTAAGGCAGTTGTAAACCGACCTTTACTTTTTCCATCACATCCTTTCCTTCCAATATTTCTAAGATATACAAAGCAAATTCAAAAGCAGAACCTGGGCCCACGCTCGTATGGACATGGTTATGTGATTCTATTCTTTGGCCAGTATACTTTCCTCCCTTTCCTTTTGCCAAATCTTCGGAAGAAGGAAAAGCGGTATAAGGATCATCCCCTGAAATGATGTCTAAATTACGTAAGGCGCTTGGAGCCGCACAAATGGCACCGATGAGTTTTTCCTCTGAATGAAAAGATTTTAGAATTTTACTAATTTCCAGATCGGCCATCAGTTGTTTGGTCCCTTCCAGGCCACCAGGAAGTAGGATGGCATCAAACTGGTCTGGTTCGATTTCCGAAAAAACTTTGTCAGCTAAGTGCAGAGTTTTCCGCGAGGCAAGGATGGGATCTTTTGTTTTTCCACCGGATACCACTTCAACATTTCCTCTTCTCAAAACATCGATTAAAATGATGGCTTCCATTTCTTCAAAGCCGGTGCAAAGTGGGATAAAAACTCGTTTTGCCATAGAAAGACTAGTTTAACTTTGTACAAAATGTTCAAGTTTTTTTGTAAAAAAACGATTCCAAGAAATGAGAACTTTCCTGGAACTTCTGGGGTCTCATATAGTAGGAGAGATAGTTAATTGTCTATGATTGATAAAAAAACGAATCCTTTACGTTACTTAGCGATTGCTTTTAGTTTTTTACTTTTGGGAACATTTTTGTCACCCATTCTTACTTGTGGAAATTCTTCCGAAAATCCTCTGCAACTGAAAGCAGATGGAAGTGATAAATTGTCCCCAGCACAAACACAAGCTGTGGCACTGGAAGATGCCTTCCAAGAAGTATTTGATAAAGTGTCCCCAAGTGTGGTTTCGATTGCCACGGAACGGACGGTAAACGTCCAACAACATCCATTTTCTGGAGATCCCTATTTTGATCATTTTTTTGGACGCCCCGGTGGTGGATCGGGTCGAGTGATGAAACAAAAACAAACAGGACTTGGTTCTGGAATTGTTTTGAATGATGATGGTTATATTATGACAAACCACCATGTGATCAAAGACATGGACAAACTCACAGTGAAGTTTAAAAACCAAAAAACCTTTGAAGCCAAAGTGATTGGTTCGGATGAAACCATGGACATCGCCTTACTTAAGATAGATGCCCCCAAGGGAACACTTCGTCCGATTGTTCTTGCCGATTCCAATAAAGTGAAAGTGGGGAACTGGGCCATTGCCATAGGTGCTCCTCTTGGATTTGAACACTCATTTACAGTGGGTGTTGTTTCTGCCGTTCAGCGTGGTGGGATTGATTCTTCAGGACTTTCTTACATCCAAACTGACGCTGCCATCAACCAAGGAAATAGTGGAGGCCCACTTCTCAATATTCGCGGAGAGGTGATTGGGATCAACCGTATGATTGCCTCTCAGTCTGGTGGTTCTGTGGGGATTGGATTTACCATTCCGATTAACGAAGCTCGTCGGGTTGCAGAAGAGATCAAAACAAATGGGAAGGTAACTCGACCTTGGATTGGTGTAGGTCTTGATGCGATCAATGAAGAAGACATCGAACAACTCAAACTGAAAGACAACAAAGGTGCCATTGTCCGCCAAATCATGAAAGGGTCTCCTGCTGATAAAGCTGGTTTAAAACTCTTTGATGTGATTGTGGAGATGGGTGGAAAAGAAATCCAAACACCGGAAGAACTCATTGGTTTTGTTCGGTCTGCAAAAATTGGAAAACGAATCGAGATAAAAATCATTCGAAATAAAAATGAAATCTTGACTTCCATCACTCCAGAGCAGAAACCCAATTGAGGTGAGTTTAAGAGAAGATTGGATCCAACCGGCCGAAGATGAACCAAACCTTCGGCCTACAAAATTATCCGAATTTATCGGGCAAAAAGAGGTTTTGGCCAATCTCTCGGTATACGTGGAGGCGGCTCGCAAACGTAAGAGCCCCCTCGACCATGTTTTAATTTCAGGTCCACCGGGCCTTGGAAAAACCACACTCGCCAATATCATCGCCAACGAATTGGCGGTGGCCTTCACTCCCACTTCCGCCCCTGCCATCTCCAAAGGTGCAGATTTAGTTCGATTCCTTACCCTGCTCAAAACCAATGAAGTCCTTTTTATTGATGAGATCCACGGCTTTATCAAAAAACAGGAAGAACTCTTGTATCCCGCAATGGAGAACTTCTTTGTGGACCTTGTGGTTGGCGAAGGAGTCACGGCCAACGCCCTCCAGATCCAACTCCAGCCCTTTACTCTTGTGGGTGCGACCACACGCTCGGGACTTGTCAGTGATCCCTTAAAGTCACGATTTGGAATCCATCTGAAACTTGATTTTTATACGGATGGGGAAATGCAAATCATCGTGGATCGTTCGGCTAAACTTCTGGGAGTAAGTCTTGGTGATGGTGTTGCTTTTGAGATTGGAAAACGGAGTCGCAAAACTCCAAGGATTGCCAACCATCTTTTAAAACGGGTTCGTGACTTTGCCGAAGTTAAAAATGAAACCTCTGTTAGTTTAGATACTTGTCGGTTTGCCTTTGACCGAATGGGTGTGGACCATCTGGGCCTCGATGCTGTGGATCGTCAAATTTTGGACATTCTCATCCATCGTTATGGCGGCGGGCCTGTGGGAATCAAACCCATTGCTGTCGTCCTAGGGGAAGAGGAACGCACCATTGAGGACACGTATGAGCCCTTTCTTGTCCGAGTGGGCCTTATCGACCGCACACCGCAAGGCAGGGTGGCAACGAAAAAGGCTTACGAACATTTGGGACTTGTGTATACTGGAAATACCGGGGAAAATCGCGAAAATGGCCCAACTCTCTTTTGATTTCCGATTGCCTGAAAAGGAAGAAGGGGAACGTAGACTTTTCTTCGCCTTCACCTTTGTCATCCTCATAGCCTCATTTGTTCTCGCTCATCTCATCACTAGAAATATGCTTTGGAAGATGTTGGCTGATGAACAAGCTTCCGAAATGTTAGGACCAAAAGAACAAGAAAAAATTTACGAAGTTCTCGTAGAACAACAGTTCATCAATCCAGACAAAAAAGACGAATACAAAGCACTCTCTAACAAGGATTCGTCGGGTGGCGGTGGGCTTACAGAAAAACAAGGGTTTCATACTCTCACCCAGTTCCGTGAATTTATCATGGGAAGTTCTGCCTCCACTCCGAGTAAAGCCCAACCCAAATCGGAACAATCCAAAGAAGAAGAAATCTTTGAAGTAGGAATTTTTAAAGCAGATCCTAAAAGTAATTCTAATTCAGAAGAAAGCCCAAACCAATCTGCAAGTTCTGGGCATATGACAAAAATTCCTTTTAACTATAGATTCCAACAGGATTTTTTGTTTCGATGGGACGGAGCTAAGGCGCTCACCATTCCCACCAAACAACTCGCAGGTTATTACTATTTTAAAAATATGTTAAAACGAATTGAGGAATCTTTTGCTCCCCCTGGTGGTGGAAACTATGCTTATCGTGATATGGCAGGTGTTGTGGCAAGAGAAGGAATTAAAGAAGGTGAAACTAAAGTTTTATTTATGTTAAGTGAACAAGGACAAGTTTTGGACGTACGACTTGTGACTTCGCAAGGCCAGGTGGTAGTGGACCAAGCTTGTATGGATTCCATTCGGGGACAAAACTTTGGCCCGGTACCAGAAGAAGTGAAATCCAAAGGTCTTATCTTTGGGATCAACTTCATCTTTCCCGGTATCCGTTATTACCGTTAGTTGTTAATCGGTAACTAAACTACAGCCATACTCTTTAGAAAGATACTTTGCCGTATTGGACCGCCCGAGTCCTTTTACCGTTACCGATCTATTTTCTTTGTCGAGTTTGAATTCACTAATAGGAACCCATTGGCGAGCAAAGTCATGGCACTGGTCTTCTGAAAGTTCCATCACAAAGTAACAACTACAATACTCTTTGGAATAAAAACTAGAGATAATGGAAGGAAAACTGGAGAGATGTTTCCAGTTCCATTGTGCCCAAAACAAAATAAATAAAAACAACAAAGAAAGGATCACAGATATTTTTCTTTTCATAAGGTTACCGAATTACAGACTCTTTCACTAATTTTAAAAAATCATTTTTGATGAATGCCTTTTCGCGATCATCTCCAAACCGAACAATGATTAAATCAAGGCTTGGAATCACATACAACATTTGTCCCCAGTGCCCAAGACCAGCAAAAGTATCCTTTGGTGCATCGGGCCATGGTTCGTGGATTCCTCTTTCGGGAACTCCTGTGTTGGCATACCAGTGGGCGGTATAATTGTCTTGTGATAAATCTTCGGAGTAAGGTGTGGATTTGTATCCGGGGGCAGGTGTTCTTGTGAACTGCACCCAACCTTCGGGTAACAGACGTTCTCCGTTCCAAACTCCATCATTTAAATACAGATAACCAATTTTCGCCAAATCTTTGGCAGTCATATACAAATAAGAAGATCCCACATAAGTGCCAGAACCATCTCTTTCAAAAGTAACATTGGTGATTCCTAGAGGTTTGAATATCTTTTCGAAGGGGAGTTTGTCATATTCTTCTGCACCATATACTTTTTTCAAAATGGCAGAAAGAATATTGGTATCACAACTAGAATAATACACCTGTGTTCCTGGTTCTGCACGAAGGGGAAGGTCTGCACAAAAGGCCCCCATATCTTTACGACCTCTTGTATACAACATGGCAATGACCGATGATTTGAGTGGACCACTTTCATATCCTTCTTCTCCCGCAAGTCCTGAGGACATATTGAGAAGGTGTCTAATCGTAATTTTTTTGTGGGCTTCATCATGGCTTAATGGTTCATAATGATAATAACCAGGATCGTCCAATTTAACTAACCCTTGTTTGACTGCGATTCCATACATGGTTTGCAAAATACTTTTGGATACCGACCAGGTTAAATGGACTTTGTCTTCCGAAAAGTTTCTCGCATACTTTTCATAAATGAGTTTTCCATTCCTTAAGATGACAAGCGCATCGGTCCTTCTCCCTTTTCTATCTGTTTCATCTCCCGTTCGCGTGAAGGCATATTCCTCTACTAACTTAAGTTTGCTAGAAGATACACCAACAGATTCAGGAGATACTACTTTCCAATTGGGACTTGGCCATTCTGGTTTTAAGCGAGTTTTCAGTGTGATAACTTCTGGTTCACCACCGAAGGGAGAAAGGTCTTTGCCACAATGGACAAAAGCGAGTAAAAGAAGGATACAGATAAAACTTTGTTTCATAGAATTCCTGATTCAGATTCGTTTCAGAATTCTATGCGAGTCTTAATCGTTTGCAAAGGAAAAAAGAAAAGGATTACGCTTTTTCTGCGTAACCTTTTAGTTTTTGTACCATGGAGAAAAGTCCGTTTCTTCTTGAGATCGAAAGAAATTTTGCAAGGCCAACTTCTTCTATGAAACCTAGTGAGGCATCCGCTATATCTTTCGGAGATTGTCCTGAAAATACCCGTATAAGAATGGCGATTAGTCCTTTTGTAAGAGCCGTGTCACTATCCGCATCAAACTCTAATCTTCCCGCTTCTAGTTTTGGTGCGACCCAAACTCGTGATTGGCAACCAGGGACAATATATTCTTCCGTTCGTTTTTCATCTGGATAGGGGGGGAGTTCTTCACCTAACTCAATTAAATATTGAAACTTCTCTTCCCAATCGGTAAGATCTGAGAATTCCGCTATGATTTCTTTTTGGATTTCCTCAATGGACTTATTCATGTTTGGCATCCGGAGTTGGAATCTGGGCAAACTTATCTTTTTTTCTCATATAAAACTTGTTAAAGTTAGCCGTAGTAAGATTTTTTAGCTCCACACGATTCACTGTGGAAACAGTGAGCTCATACAACTCATCGTTAGATTTAAAAAAATAATCCATCCGAAGTTTTTCTTCTAGAATGTATTCTACATCATTCCAAATCAATTTTTTGGATTCAAAATCTACGTACAAACATTCAGGAGGTTTGGTGAGAACATAACAAAACTCACCGGCCTTCGGAACCCCCTTATAAAACAAACCACAGCGGGAAAAAGAAACGGATATAAATATAAAACAAAGGATAAACTTTTTCATAGTAGTAAAACTTATCCTCAAATGTTGGGGAACGAAACGAACTAGTGCTGATACCAAACCAATCATTCTTTTTTTTCCGGTGTTAGATCTAGTTTGGTTTTGGCTCCTGGTTTTTCCGCAATCATCTTGGTTATGAGGAGGGGGATCTCCGCATTCTTTTTACCAGAAGAAAGGTAAAAGTCCTCCAATAGATCAATTCCTTTTTGGGAAAGATTTTGTAAGTGAAAGATTGTGGCTTCTGTTATGATAGAAGTCTCTGTAATCCGATCGGGATTGTTTGACTTAGTTTGCCTCAGTAGTGACAAAGCCCCTACATAATCTTTTTTATAATACTTTCCAAGACCGCGTAAAAAATTCTCTTCTCTTGGTGTGAATTGAATTCCTGCTTTATAACTTGGATCTTTTGTGATTGTGATCAGTTTGTCGAGCCCAGTTGCATCCCCAGCTAACATTGTGTTGAAGGTAAGTAACCAAATATAAACTGTTTGGAACTCAGGCGAAAGTTTAGAACGATCCAAATTTCCATATTCGGTGATGAGTGTTTGGGGTCTTTTGACATGGCGATGTGTTTCCCCAAGGAACAACAAAACTTTATTGTTTTCCCAATCAGAAAAGGGAGAAGAGGAAAAAGATTCGGCAGTCCTTGCATTCCAAAATACGGAGTCCAAAGTAGAATCTGCAAGGACGGAGGATCCAATAAAATCTTGGAATTCGGATCCTAAATGCAAAATCAAACTGTCATGGTCAAAATAAATTCCAATTCTATATAAATTCCAAAATAAACTGCGCGCAATCAAATGAAAGGCAACAGGATCTGTTGGATCTTTTTCGGAATAGGTGGTGGTTATCGATTGGAAGTCTTCTATATCTTTTTCTTTCAGATTTCCTGATTTCCAGAGTTCAATTGTTTTTTCTTTGGTTTTTTCTGCCCTGACACTTTGGTCTTTTGCAAAAAGAAAATAAATTTCTTTTCTATAGGTAAACCCTAACACGGACAGACCAAGCGCTAAAACCAATAGAAATAGCGGTGTCTTTGATTTCTTCTTTCTGTGCGGTTCGTACCGGGAGTAAATCGCCATCGTTGGTTCCCATTTTTTTTTGCCCTCCCCACTTGACACGGCTTTTTCTTTGTGATTTAGTGAGAAGGGTATGGAAGATGACATTTTAGAAGATGACGAATTCGAAGCTGATAGCCTTAACGAAGACGTCGTAACGTATGCTTGCGAGGATTGTGACCACCGTTGGGAAGCCGAAGGAGAGGACGAATACCTCGATTCTTGGGAACTGATCTGCCCTATGTGCGGATCTGCGAATATCACCGAACTGTAATTTGACTTATTTTCAGTATATTTTTGGTTTTTTGATTCTACCTTCGCTCCTTTGGGGCGAGGCCTCCGGTTTTTCGACCCTCTATACAGAATTCAAAAAAGGAAATTATGCAACTGTTTCCAAAGGGTCCCTCCAATATTTGAACGCACCCGATGGAGAGAAAGATCCCCGTATTTTTTTTCTCTATGTTTCGACTGAGGAAAATTGGTCCCAACTGAAAACTAAGGTGGTCCGTGAAATACCACCTAACTTTAGGTCATCGGTCCACTATTGGAATGCCATTTACCTATTTATGGAACGAGCTTTAGTGTTTGGCGAATCGGATTTACTTATTGAATGGGGTAAAGAATTTCAAAAGTCTGGAAAACAGAGTCCAAAATACAACGATGCATTACTCTTGTATGGCCTTGGACTGATGGATTTAAAAAACGAGTCAGAGGCAAGGAAGGTCTTTTTAGAAATTGAATCCAACGCTCCCTCCAAACAGGTGTTATCTCAATTAGAAGAAATTAAGTCTTCAGGTAAATAAATGAAAGGACTACGTGTATCACAAGGTAAGTGGAAAGGGAAAGAAATTCCATCCCCACCAGATGTATCGGGACATTTAAATTTTACCAATAGTCTTATGAAAAAAGCCATCTTCTCTCTTATGGACTCTCGTCTCCTTTCTTGGGGTCTTAGTTTTGAATCAGTTTTGTTTTGTGATTACTTTTCTGGAAGTGGACAAATTTCTGCCGAAGCTTATAGTCTATCTGTCAAACGACTTTTGACTTATGAGTTAGACCAAACTAGGTTTAGACAACTCCATTCCCTTTTTCGTGGTCTCACGAACGTTCAGTTGTTTCGAAAAGATGCAACCAAACATACGTTAAAGTGGGAATTGGGTGAGGAAGAGGTATATATTTTTTATTTAGATCCACCATACACATATTGGTCGGAAACCCCCGTCCGCATGAAAGAGATGTTGGAACAATTATATAACTTTTGTATATCTACAAAAAAACCTTTTTTGATTTTATGCCAAATTCCGGAACGGCAAGCCATTGATAAAATTTGGGCTTCGGTTCCTCATAAGGTGAGGGAGTATGGAAGCCACTCGATCATCGAAACAGGTTATGAAAATGCCGAGATCACCTCTCGGTAAAATAAATCGCTTCGATTTTGGATCCATTCGAAGTTTAATTTCTATTGTTGGATTTGCATTCCTATTCATCGGGTCACCTCTTTGGTCTTTACCCACGTATGAAGAAGTAAAATCTAACTATAAACCTTCTGACATACAGGTGTTTGATCGCAGTGGTGAACTTGTCCAAAGGTATCGAATCCAAAATGTATACCGATCCGAAGAATGGACAGATTATTCTAAACTCCCTAAGTTTTTAGTTGAGTCAGTTGTTTATGCAGAAGACAAACGATTCTTTGTCCATGGGGGAGTGGATTCGAATGCTTTGGTTTCCTCCTTATTTGGAAATTTCACCGGATCCTCGCTTCGTGGTGGATCTACAATTACCATGCAACTCGTTTCTCTCTTGGATCCGGAATTACAACCTAAGGAATTCAAACGTAGGTCAATCTTTCAAAAACTAAAACAAATCCAACGGGCAGTAGAATTGGAAGAAACTTGGACTAAGGAAGAAATTTTTACTGCCTATATCAATTTGATTTACTTTCGAGGTGAATTGAAAGGAATCACTTCTGCAAGTAAGGGACTATTTCGAAAATCTCCAAACGCACTGACACCTAACGAAACTTATGTGTTGTCTGCCCTCATTCGTTCTCCCCAAAGTCCCATTGAAAAAGTTGTGAAACGGGTTTGTTTACTAAAAATGGAAAGAGATGGGGTAGATGATTGTGTCGCTATTTCTCATTTAGTGAGAGAATCCTTATTTCGTAATTTGGACTATCCCCAGTATCCTTCCTTTGTTCCTTTATTCACAAAAGCTTTATTAGATTTTTCCAAAGCAGGTGGATATTTGAATTCGCAAGTATCATCTTCCTTATCTTTAAACTTCCAAAGAAAAGTAGAAGAGATCTTGAAACGAAATGTAAAGACCCTTGCCGATAAAAATGTTAAGGATGGGGCCGTCATCGTAATCGATAATCGAACAGGGCAGATTCTTGTTTATGTTCCCAATATCGGAGAAGAAAGTTCTGTTGCAAAACTAGACCTCATTCGAAGCAAAAGACAAGTGGGTTCTACTCTAAAACCATTTGTCTATGCACAGAACTTCCAAGAAAATAAACTAAACTCCGATTCGATTCTGTCCGACTCCCCTGTGGGAATTCCTGTTTACCAAGGAATCTATCGGCCGTTAAACTATGATAAATCTTATAAGGGAAATGTAACGGTAAGGCAAAGTTTAGCTTCTTCACTCAACATTCCCGCTATCCGGGCTTTGTCTTTTTTAGACATCAATGAATTTGTTTCTGTGTTAGAGAGGTTAGGGATCACGGGCCTTCGGTATCCAGAGTTTTATGGACCTTCTTTGGCACTGGGAACGGCAGATATGACTCTACTCGAACTCACAAATGCCTATCGCACTCTCGCCAATGCGGGAGTTTATTCTGAATTTACTTTCCAACCTACCAAAAAAAGTCCTTCTTCTCGAAGAGTCTTTTCGCCTACAGTAAGTTACATGGTCTCAGAAATCCTTTCTGACCGCGAGGCTCGGTCTCTTGGGTTTGGATGGGATAATTATTTATCAACATCTTATTATACATCAGTCAAAACAGGCACAAGCCAAGATATGAGAGATAATTGGTGTATTGGTTATTCGGAATTTTATACAGTAGGTGTTTGGGTCGGAAATCCTACAGGTGCTCCGATGTTGGATGTTTCAGGAATTACAGGTGCTGCTCCTGTTTGGCGAGAGACAATGGACATTCTACACGAGACTCTAGATTCAAAATTAAATCCACCTGCGTTTGAAAATCCAACAGAGAAAGATTTTAGTCTGTCTAAGGACGGAACGATAGAAAAGACAAAGTCGACAAAAATCCTTACTCCCGTGAACGGAAGTATTTTTGCATTGGATCCAGATATTCCTTTGGGCCATCAAAAAATCCTCTTTACTTTCAGTTCCTACGAGGTTTCGTATTCTTATTATTTAAACGATGAAAAGATTGGTTCCGCAGGAGGGCCCTACCTCTGGGAACCAAAGAAGGGAGAATATCGTTTGCAAGTAAAAGATAAAGATGGCAATGTTTTGTCTCTTTCTTTATTTGAAGTTCGGTAACATAAAATGTCAAAACCAATCAAGTACAAACATAAATTTACCCAACAAGTTGTTTGGGGTGAGATGGATGCCTTCGGGCATGTAAACAATGTTACTTACGTCAGATATTTTGAATCTGCCAGGGCCGATTATTTTACAAAGGAAAGTTTATGGGATTCCCCACTAAAGCCTGTTAAAGCAGGGCCGGTCCTCACTCATTTGGATATGGATTATCGCAAACAAGTTGTGTTTCCTGCCACTTTAGAAATTACTTTAGAAGTGGATTCTATTTCCTCTAGGGCCTTTACTGTGATTTGTTCTATGTGGAATGAAAACGAGGAATGTGTTCTGACCGGGAATGCTGCTTTCGTTTGGTTTGATTTTGAATTACAAAAACCATCGGCTCTTCCTAACCATTTTAAAACAAAATTTGGATCTAATCATTTGGTATGATAAAACAATCCATCCAAGAACGATTTAAACTTGATGATGAGGTAATGAAGATTTCAAGAATCTGCCTTGTTGTATTTTTTAGTTTTATCGGTTTTGGAGTTTTTGCACCTACAGATGAGTTGGGATTGTATGATCCCAAGTGGATTCGTATCTTACATGCCACTGTAACCTTATGTTTTTTCTTTGCCACTTATGTATCTGACTGGGTTCGTAAACAAATCCAATCCATTATGTTGTTTTTCTTTTATACCATGAGTGCCCATTCTCTCATCCTTTTGTATTGGAACTCACTGTACATTGGTTATCTGGTAGGAATGATTTTAGTGCTCTCTTGTATCGGTGTTAGTTTTGTGGATAGAAGGTCTCTTGTTTCTTATTTGGGAACTGTATCTTCTGCTGGAATTATCATTGGCCTTTATACAAAAGAACCGCAAGTGGATTTGCCGTTGTATCTTTCGGCCATCAGCACACCAGCCCTTGTTTCCTATTTAACACTCAACATTCGACTAAGTTCTGTTGAAAAACTTCGAATTTCAGAATCCCAACTCAAAGGATTTCAAGATCGTATGTTAAACGAATTGGATTTGGCAAATGAAACCCAATCCAATTTGGTAACTACCCAGTGGCCTAAAACAAAAGGTGTGAGACTTCATTCCTTTTTTCGATCCTTTGATCAAGTGGGCGGAGACGCCATAAGTTTTCTGGAACGAGAAGATGGAAAGTTAGCACTTTTTTTTGCCGATGTTTCTGGTCACGGAATTGCCTCCGCTATGGTTTCTGCTATGGCAGTCCTTGCTTTTAAAATTCATGGAAACCAAACAGAACCCTCTGCTTGTCTAAAATCCATTCATTCCGACTTGCAATCGTTAGTTCCAAATAATCACATCAGTGCTTGTGTATTGTTTGTAGATACAATCACAAGAGAAATCCAGTATTCCATAGCGGGTCACCCACCTCTCATTCGAATGGAAAAAGACTTGGATCCGAAGTTTATGGAAGGGATCGGGACTCTTATTGTATCTTTTTTAAAACCCAATCTAAAAGATTTTTCTCTCACACCCAACCCAGGGGATCGTATTTTGCTCTATTCCGATGGAATTTTGGAAGTTTTTGATGACGCCGGTGAGATTTATGGAGACGAACATTTACTTTCTTCGGTAAAAAATCATTCTGACAAAAAAGGTGAAGAATTTTTGAATGCTCTATATGAGGACTCAATGTCATTTTCGGCAAAACGAATTTCCGACGATATGAGTATGTTATTATTGGAATTTTTATGAATTTGTTGTTAACACCCTTTCTTTGGTTCAAAAAAGAGTTCATTCCTTTTCGCACTTTAGATCGTTATTTATTTTTAGATTTTTTTAAAACCTTTATCGGAACTCTCATCATGCTTACTTCCATGATTGTGATTTATAAATTCACAGATGTAATGAAGTATTTAGTTTCTTCGAAAGTAAACCAAGCACATGTTTATTTGCATGTTTTGTATTCGTTACCATCTATGGTGGATCAGGTGGTGGCGCCGGCTCTTATGTTTTCCGTTTGTTTTGTCATCGGTCAATTCAGTGTAAACAAAGAACTTGTGGCGATGATGGTTGCAGGAGTTTCCTTTATTCGAATTATTACTCCAATTTTATTTTTTGGAATCTCCATGTGGCTGATTATGACTCTCTTTGGCCAAACGGTTGTGATTCCGGCCAACAAACAAGCACAGATTGAATATAGTATTATGGCTAAGGGTTCCAACCGTCTGATCGATTTTGTATACCAATTGCATATCAAAGGAAAAAAAGGATTCTATTACGTTTATTGGATCGATGAAAAAGAAAAAACTGTAAAAGGTGGATTCAATTATATTGAAATCACTCCCGATGGTCATCCAACCTACACTGTATCTTCACAAAAAGCAAAATTCATTCCCTCACCACACAGTTGGGTTTTGTATGATGCCGAAGAAGTCAGGTTCAATGAGAATCTAGAGCTTGTGTCTCGGATCAAGTATCCCGAAAAAACCTATGACTTCCCAGAAGACTTAGCTTATTTTTCCAAACCCATTCGCAATCCAGAGGAAATGAATTTTTTTGAATTAGCAGATGAAATCGAGTCCAGGATCACCAAAGGAATTCCCTTTCGTAACGTAATCATCCAACAACATATGGCATTTGCTATGCCACTCATGTCTTTTGTTGTTGTGGCACTCGGAGCCCTTGCTGGTGCCATCACCAAACGTTCTGCAGGTGTAGCAAGCCTAGGTCTTACTATTGCTGTTGTATTATTGTATTATATTTTGAATTCGACTGCTAAAACGTTGGCTGAAAATGGGGCTTTACCGATTTGGATCGGTATGTGGATGACACCAGTCATCTTTACCTCAGCGGCGTACTATTTGTACAGACGAATGAATATTTAAATCCTTTCGTTTGTATTTCATTTTTCATTTGAAACTATTAAAATTTTGGAAAGTGTTTCCCGCGTGCCTCTAAGGCTACGCGAGAATTCTAGCGGTTAAGTTAAAAACACTCGTTTGTAAAGATCAGTTTGTAAAATCCCTTTTGGATCATACTTTTTCTTCAAAGAATAAAATCTTTTGAGATTTTCTTTTGGAAAGTAAGATTCCATCACACGTTTGCGTAGTGTTGAGTCCTTCGCAAAGTAAAATCTACCTTTGTATTTCAAAACAATTTCATCCATTTCATGGCATAAAGACCAAAGTTTTTCTCTGTTTCCTTTAGTAACAGGAAAGTCCATTGCCATAGAAAATCCATCCACTGCATGTGTTAATAGAAAAGGATCTGGTTTGTGTTTTTTGAAAACAGATAGATAGTTTACGATTCCTCGTTCTTGGCAAATGGTGAAGATCTCACGGAATGCTTGTTTGGCGTTCTCTTTGGGGATAAAAACTTGGTATTGGATCATTCCGCCAGGTTTGTAAACAAACTTCCAATTGGGAACATAGTCCAAAAGAAAAGCATACTCCGCATGACCTTGGTAATAAGCCTTATGATTTACAAGAATACTCGCAATGCACTTCGCCAAATTGATAAGGCGCATTCCCAAATTAAAACTAAAGGGACGCATAAGAATCCACATCCATTTTTTAGGAATCACATAAAATAGGCGAGAAGGAAGGTGTTGTCTTTCTAATAAACAGTTCCCAGGAAAATCAGGATCTTCTCCTTCTTTTAAGTTGGTGGCCTTGTGGATTTGGCCTCTTCCCATGGCTTTGCCCGAAGCAAAGGCATCAATCCAACCTACTAAATAATCGGAAGATTTATAATGTTCTTCAAAATAAGTAAACAGTTCATCAAAGTTTCTAACATACACCGGATCAATTTTCATCTTACCTGCGTAAATCGGTTTCATTTTTATTTGTACTGTTAAAAAACAACCTAACATACCAAAACCGGAAATGGCAGAATAAAAGAGGTCAGTATTTTTTTTAGGAGAACAAACTAAGATATCCCCTTTGGCAGTAAGGAAAGTAAATTCTTTGATATGTTCACCGATGGTTCCAACCTTGAAGTTGTTTTTTCCATGAATGTTCATAGAAAGGGCGCCACCAAGGGTAGGCATCATGGTTCCAGAGACTACTGGAGGCCAATATCCATTTTCAATTCCTGTTTCCCAAAGGTCTTTGATTCGGGCTCCAGACTGGACTGTCATCACACCGGTTTTTAAGTTAAAATCTAAAACTTTATTGAAGCGAGTTAGATCCAAAACAATTCCATCTGTATTGGTGGAAGCATCTCCGTAACTACAACCACCACCACGTAACGCAATTTTGGTGCCAGTTTGGTTTGCCCATACAAAAAGTTCTTTGATTTCTTCTTCTGTTTCTGGATGAAATACAGAGGAAAGAGAAAAGGAACTCATCCCCCATGCTTCGACTTTTTCCTTTTTGGGAACTTTCACGTCAGGAATGGATTTTGTTTTTTTTGCGACCATGTTATATACTCAGTTTTTTAAAAATGAAATTGGGAATGTTACGGATGATAAGACCAACCAAAGCCCAAATCCCAGGAACAAACGCTTCGTCTTTTCCATTCGCTACAATCGTACGAATTTTTTCGGCAGCTTCTTCGGCTGTGATTGCTTTCAGTAATCCTTTTTCCGGAAGTTTCAAACCCTTAGTCATTTCCGTAATCACAAATCCAGGTTTAATGGTTGTTACTTGGACATTGGATTCTGACAATCGGTTGCGAAGTGCTTCAAGGTATGTGTTGAGTGCAGCTTTGGAAGTATTGTAAACTGGATTTCCTTTGCGGCCTCGTTCTCCCGCAATCGAAGAGATTCCTATAATTTTACCAGATTTTTGTTTTGTAAAATAAGTAGCCACGGGATTTAGGAAAGCAACGGCACCTAAAAGGTTAACATTTAACATTTCTAAGTCTTTGGTCGTATTGTATTCGTTAGGAGAGATTTCAGGCATCACACCTGATGCAAAATACACTTCGTCCACATTGCCGAGTAAACTGACTGCTTTCCCGAAGGTTTTTTCAGCTGTGGAAAACTTTGTCACGTCAAAGACCAAAGGGAAGGCTCTTTTCTCTTTTCCTTGGTTGGCTTTTTTGGCAATGGATTCTAGGGACTTTTCCCTTCTGGCCAAAAGAACCACGGAATTCCCCGCGTTCAATTCAGCTTCTGCTATGGCTTTTCCGATCCCACTCGAGGCACCGACGATGATTATTTTTTTCCCCATGTTTACGTTTTTTTGGTTTAATCGAATCTGGCAAGTGGTTTCAATAGAGTTGTGCCCGTAATTGAGAGAATCCTGATCGACGGGATGAATCTGATGTATAAATATCCCGATTTGGCTTTTTGTTTGGGGGAATACCGATTACAAGATGCCAGGGATGGGTTACTTCTCCACCTCAAACGATTTTATGCTAAGAAGAAACATTCTAAAATTTTAGTATTTTTCGACGGAAAAAAGGATCTTACCTCTGATTGTTATTCAGAAGATTGGGGTGAATTCTCTATCCATTACAGCCATGAGAAAAAAGCCGATGAACTCATCATTGGATACCTCAATTTATATCCAGTACCTTCACAGTGTTTGGTGATTACCTCCGATAAAGAGATAGTTAGTTTTGCTCGTAGGCTTCGGGCCAAACGAATGACCTCAGAAGAATTTTACGCAGAATGGGTCAAAAGGGAGACCGAAGAGGACGAAACGGAATTTAATCACCTGAAAGAAGGATTGACACCAAGTTCAGAAACCGATTACTGGGAGAGACAATTCCTTCCTTGATATGTTGTTCAACTCAATCCCATTTTTAATCTTCTTTTCCATTGTTTATTTGCTCTATTGGGCCATCCCCAAAGAGATCCGAAAATATTTCCTGCTCCTTTCGGGGATTGGTTTTTATGCCTACTTTTCTTTGGCACTGACTTTCCACTTTTTTGTAGTTATCAGTATCAATTACCTTTTGTATCGCAAAATCAAATTCAGTCCTACAAAGTTTTGGGTTGGATTTACAGTTGCACTCAACCTAATCAATTTAGGATTTTTTAAATATATTTATTTTTTCAGTAAGGTTCTTGCTGATCTAACAAACTATCCGTTCTTTAAACAAGTTCCTGATCTCATTCACATTGCCTTACCACTTGCGATTAGTTTTTATACCTTCCAAGTGATTGCCGCAGCTGTTGATACTTATCGTGATTCAACAAAACCTATTGTTAAAGTAGAAGATTACTTTTTGTTTGTGGCTTTTTTCCCTGTTTTGATTGCCGGACCCATCATGAGGATGTCTGATTTTTTTCCGAACTTAGACAAACTCACTCCAAACAAAGAAAAGATGTATCGAGCATCGTATTTACTTATGTCTGGGCTTGTGAAAAAAGTACTCGTTGCAGATCCCATGTCTCTTACCATCTCACCTGTGTTTGGTTCTCCTGCCGAATATGATTCTTTTTCGTTATTCATCGCAGGAGTTTGTTATTCGATCCAAGTTTACAGTGACTTTTCTGGACTCACTGACATGGCAAGGTCCATTGCTTTGTATTTAGGATTTGAAACACCTGAAAACTTCAAAGCTCCCTTTTTCTCAACATCTGGACGAGAGCTTTGGAAACGTTGGCATATCACACTTTCTTTTTGGCTTAGAGATTATATTTATTTTCCACTCGGTGGTTCGCGTAAAGGGGAACTTCGTACCTACTTAAATCTAATTGTCATTATGACACTCGGGGGATTTTGGCACGGAGCTGATTATACTTTTATCTGTTGGGGATTTTATTGGGGAGTGATTTTGGCGGGTGAAAGATATTTTGAAGACAATCTTGGTTGGAAGTTAACACCACAAAAAAACAAATTCTTAATTGTTGTAAAAGCCCTCATTGTTTTTGTTTTGTTTTCTATTTCCGGTTTAATGTTTCGTTCGAACAATGCATCAAATATGGTGGACCATTTCCATGGTATCTTTACTCACTTTTCACAAAGTTTGGAAGCCATGTTTGTCGGCGATTCGAACGAGTGGTTACTTTCTGCCACATCATTATTTGGAACCGGGTCTTCTTTTCGATTCCAACACATTGAAAACTTAGAACGAATTTTTTATACGTCTATTGCCTTACTATTTTTCCATCACATCCAGTATGTTCCTGAGTTTTGGGATCGAATTCGAAAACATGATTTGTGGTTGGTTCCTGTGCTTGGAATTATCACTGTATTTCTTCTCGCTACTCTTTCCCAAGATGGCGGAGAATTTATTTACTATAAGTTTTAGGAGATATTGTGGATTTAATTCGTAATCGATTTTTATTAGTCCCGTTCTTGGTTGTCTTCCTTACGTTTTGTTTAGACAAACTATTACTTCTCGAAAATGTTCATACTTATTTTTCAAAGTCTCTTTCTGACATTAACTACATCCAAAAACAACAGTTATATGAAGATTTGAAGGTTTACCTATCAAACAAAGACCGAGACAAAGTATTGGTTTACTTTGGCAACTCTCGTGCTCTTTTGTTCGACAATGAATACATTCATAAAAAATATCCTGGTTGGGTTATGTTTAATTTCTCCGTACCGGGAGGAAAACCGGATTATGTATTACAATGGATGGAACAATTCCATAAAGACAATGTAAAACCTGATTTCTTTTTGTTTGATCACTCAGTGGAAATGTACAATTCGACAGCTACTTTAAAAGTAGATGAAACTTTGACAAACGGACTCAATGTATCTTTTGTATTAAAACATTTTTCGCTGTTTTCAACGGATGATATCTCAACACTGATCGCAAAACGGATGTTTCGTGCCTATCAATACCGTCCTAAGTTAGAAGTCATCATTACAAGGGCCAGAAACAAAGAATCGTTTTTGTTTCCCTATCGTGAATTACGTAGCAGTTTGATGGAAAACTTAAATAGGGGCAAAGGTTCGGCTATGACACCCGGAACCCACCAATCTGTACTTCCACCTGAATTATTAAAAAAATCTGCGATTGGGGATTTTCATTCTTATTTGGTTCCATTCCGATTTTCAGACAGCATTTTGAGTTTCACAAACCAATCCTTGGAACTGGCAAAACAGTTGGGAGTACCATCGGCAGTGATTTGGGTTCGACTCTCATTGCCCTACATGGATCATATTCGAAACTTAAAGGTTTCTGTGGGAGAAGGTAAGGTGGATACGGTGTACCATGATTGGTACCCGAGGATGGTTGCCTATCATAATCAAAATGGAATTCCTTTTTGGAATATGAACGATGACCCGACGTATACCTGCAACAACTTCAGTGATGCAGGTCACATGTCACCAACTTGTTATGATGAGTATACCGATTATATTTTTAAAAATCTAATTCAGTCTTTTGTAAAGGGTGCCCGATAAAATTCCGTGCGATTCTGAACATCGTTGGGTGAAAGTTTTTCTGGATCTGTTGGATTTGGTTTGGTAGGATTTTGTGGTTGGGGTTTGGTATTGTTTTCTTTATCCACTGAATATCCATAATAATACCCATGGACAATTTCCACTACAGAGACGGGAGTTTCGGAGTTTACATTTTGAATTTCCACAGTGATTTCTTCTGGAGGCGCTAACAATTCGAAGACCCACTGTGCTTCGGCTTCGATCTTCTCTTTTCTTAAGATGGTTGGATTTTCGTTCTGTCCGTTACCAGAATACACAGTAAGAACCCACTCTTTTAATTTTCCATCAGTTGCCACACCAATGCCAATGGACTGAGGGGACGCCTCTCCCGCTTTTAAATCAAATCGAATGGCACCACCTTTAGAAACGGCACCATAAAGTCTTTTTTTGGAAAGAGTAGGGTAGAGAGCCAAATCCTGGATTCTAGTTGTGACTTCCTTCACATTTTGGCTCAGAACGGATGGTTCGGAATGAAGGACTTGCATTGAAGCCAATGTGATTCCAACCGATGCAATCAAAGAGTATCTCATTCTCCTAATAGGACTAAAAAATGGGATTCCTTACAAGCAAAAGAAATAGAATTTACCTAGAACAATTTCGAAATTTAGCCAATTCTTGGACCAAAGATTGCCGTTCATCCGGGTCTAGATTGTTCCGGTTTTTCCATTGTAGTTCCATTCGTTCGAACGCAGGTCGGAATCGAGGAGAACAATTTTTCGCAAAGTACTGGTAGGCACTCATTCGATCCGTTTCGTTTTCGTTGATTAATTTGTAGAATTCGAAAACAGAATGATTATCATCGCTAGAAAAATTTAGTATAACGTAAGTTTTGTGGCACTCGCTTAATGTTAAGGCAGGTACTTTAGTGTTTTTACAATTTACTGCAATATCAGTTTCTAAAAATGACAACATCTCTTCATAAGTGTAATCGCGAAAAGGTTTCGACAATAGTTTACCTTTTTTAGATCCGTTAGGATCAGTTACATGTTTTGGTTCCTCGACCTGAACAAAATTTGTAACGACCTTGGGTTTTTGATAAGGATTGGTGACAGTCAAATCATAAGTTCCAGATTTTGCATCCGTTGTATCCACTTTTAAATCGATACGTTCAGGTGATTTGACTTCTTTACTTAGGATTGGGAGTGTCTCATTCTTTCTGGTAAGATCCACTTTGGTAGCGTCTAAAAAATGTTCTCCTTCAATAGTAACATTTGATATCGTTTTTTCCACTTTGGATTCTGATTTGGGTAGGAGGATTGGTTTTTCTTCCTCTAACACAACTTTAGGTGGTTCCGAAAGAATGACTTCTAAATCTTTCCATACAGACCAAACTGCTGGTTTTTTAAATATGTTTAGCGGTGCAGTTCTAACTAAATAAACTCCAGAGGGGAGTTCCTCAATGGATTGATAAGGGGTATCAATTTTTTTATCGATAACCACTTTCCCCGTTTTTTCTTTGATTTGGATTTGATACCCACTAGCTCCAGCAATGGGTTTCCAGACGATCAGTTTTGTCCCTTCTTGTGCACCGATTGCAAAAGACGATAAACAAAAGAATAATAAGAATCGTTTCGTATTTAGTTTCATCGTTTCTCTTTGTACAACCTTTTTGGTGAGATAAACTCTATATCAGAAGGTTTTAAAGACTTAAATTGATCTAAAGCCAGAATGAAACTTCCCTTTCTAGATAATAATAAACTGGAATCTTTATAAACGCTAAGATCCCAAGAAAAGGATCCCTCATCTAAGATACTTAAATCCTTTAGGGTGTGTTTGGATTCCTTTGTTGTAATTTTATAAATGGCAGTCTTTTTATCTCCAGTATGTTGGTACAGAACTAAATCATATCGTTCGCCTGTTACTCCTGTTACCTTCCATTGAAACTCCAAACTGGATTTTCCTTTCATTTGTACAACGGTTCCATTCGGAGACATCATTTCCAATTTAGGTTCTAGTTTTTGTGCAGGTTTGTTTTCGTTTGGATCAACTTCCGGTTCTGGGATTTTCTTTTTATCCACTACGGCAAAACTTAGTAAAGCTGACGTTTCCGTTTCTTTACCTTCTTTTGATTTACCAATGATGGTTGCGTAGAAAGTTCCTTTTCCTAATTGGCTCCAATTTGGTACAAGAAAGTTAGAAGCTGTTTCTTCAGAGAAAACTATATTTGCCATTTTGGAATCTTTGGAAATTTTCAATTGATAGGACTTTAATTCTGCATTCCCATCCCAAATTAAAATTGCTTGGTTTTGTTTGATTTCATCCGCTGAAATTTCCGAGTTGGGTGAAGGTCGTAACCATTTCGGGGCTGGTACATTGTTTTGTTTTTTAACTGTAAAGGAAAGGGTTTGGCTTTCTCTATCTTTTGTGTCAGGAAAGGCTGATTTGCCAATTACCTTCCAATAATAGATACCTTCTTTAAAATCATCATAGGAAATTTGGTTAGCAGTAGTTTCTAATTGTTTTATTGGGTTTGTCAGTTTAGGTGAATTGGATACAATCAACTTATATGAGTTAGCCGTGGATAGTTTGGTCCAAGTGAGAGTTACTAAAGGATATGTTTGGACGAAGGGAATCACGGTTCCTTGTTCTGGAGATTCTCCGTGAAAGGATTCTAGTTGTGTTACAAAAAATTTATTGATCTCGCTAAATTCACTACCATTACCAGTTTTGTTTTTGACCTTCAATCTCCAGTAGAATGTACCTTCTTTTAATCTGAAGTCGGCTTGTGTTCCCTCAACTTTTTCATTGATAAATGTCATTTGAAAGTTAGGTGATCTGGAAATTTCTAGAATAGGATCTTCGTATCCTGACTCTACTTTCCACTGAAAGTGGACTGATACATCGTCAGGTTCTGCATAAAATAATTTTTGAGAAGATGGTGCTAGGAGAACAACGGGAATTTTTTTAATTTCAATTCCTGTTTTTTTGAATTCAGCTTTTTTACCTTCATCGACAGCCACGGACTTTCCGTCCTTTTGTTTGACAGTCGTTTTTCCTTTTTCCACAAAAAGACTCAGTTCTCTTTCTTTGGAACGTTCAATTTTGACATTTCCAGAATCTACATTGATTTCGCTTCCGGAACTTGTAATTTTTAACTGACTTTTTTGGGAGTCGTTCTTTTTGACTTCGAGAGATCCTTGAGTAAATTCAAGGTTTGGTTCTTCTCCCGTCAAATCCAAGTTAAACATTGAATTTTCATCGATGTTAATTTCTGTTCCATCTTTTAATCGAATGAGTGCATCCGAAAATGCTTCCGATCGAATTGTGTCTTTATTAGTGAGAGAACTGTTGTTTTCTAGTTTTTCCCAAATCACTTCGTCTTCAAATTTTCTTTGGACAATATTGTTTTTAAAAAAGATGGTTCCAACAACTTCACGATCTCCAATCCCGATTTTGCGATTGATGTCCAAATAAAATAAAATCGTGAATAATACTGCTACGCTTAAGAGGGTGAATAAGACGAGACGGTCGCGTTTGTCTAAATTCATTTTTTCCCCTTTTTCACTACAGTGATTCCAACTAACTTTTGTAGTTCGTTTAGGTTTTTGGGATAATTTGGATCTGTTTTTCTTCCAAGCACGGCATAGACCTTTTGGGCTTTGGATTTCCCTTTTAGTTCAATTTCTCCCATACTCAGTACATGGTAGTCGGATTTGACTTCTTGGTAAGTGGTCTCCGTTATGAGTATGTCTGTGTGGGTTTCTTTATTCAGCGATTCTACTCGGGAAGCAAGGTTAACCGAATCTCCAATCACAGTGTATTCCATTTTATCCGAACTTCCGATTTGTCCTGCAATGACAAAACCCGTATTAATCCCACATCCAATTTGAATGATTGGTTTTTTAACGGTGCCTCTGCCTTTGTTAAACTCAATGAGTTTGTCGCGCATCCTAAGCGCAGCTTCTACTGTTAACTTTGCATGATGTTTAGTATCACGGAGTGCCCCCCAAGTAGCCATAATGGCGTCCCCGATAAATTTATCTACAGTCCCGCCTGTTTCTTGGACACACTTTACCATCTCTGTCATGTATTGGTTTAAAAATTCAACAACCTCTTCTGGTTGTAGTTTTTCTGAAATTGCTGTAAAACTTCGAATGTCTGAGAAAAAGATGGTGCAATATTTTCTTTGTCCACCAAGAGATAGTTTCCCTTTGGCTGCAAGTTCTGCGATGTCTTGGTTGACAAATCGTCCAAAGGAATCTTTTAATTTTTCACGTTCTTCTAAACCACGTCCCATACTCACGAACGATTTAGTAAGAGTTCCAATTTCATCATGAGTGGTAGCATGAAGTTCAATATGATAGTTCCCACGTCTAATTTCTTCCGAAGCATCGACTAATTTAAGTATGGGTGTTGATAGAGATTTAGCAAAAATATAAACAACGATAAAAGAAAGAGCCAATGAAACAATCAATATGTAGACATTTCGTTTCTGAATGTTATTAACTTCTTCAAAGATTTTTGCTTCTCTTACTTGTGAAATAACTCCTACACCACCTAGCCCCAGTTTTTTGAAAGATCCAAGGTAGGAAACACCATCTTTAGATTCATAACGAAACTGCCCATTGTCTACAGTGGATTTTTTCATACGTTCCACAATAGGAAGATCATTGAGATTGATACCCGATAAAACTACTTTTGCATCTGGATGTGCCAACACACTTCCATCTTCACTAACGAGGAAAGTCTCAACTGGACCTGAAGTTTGAAATGCGTCTAACAAACTATCTAGTTTGACCAAAGTTACAAGAATTGTATGTGTATCTTTAGATTCCGAAAGTGGAAAACTGAGACAGAGGATTGGATGACGAAAACGGGGACTTGCATTCCAAATGACAGTTGTACCACCAAAGGATTTTTTTAGTTTTGGTTGGATATTACGAAGTAATTCTTTCACTTCTGATTTTTGATAATCATATTTTTGTAGAAATTCATCATTCAAAGTTTCAAATTTTGGATTTAAGCTCACATCGTAAGCTCCAATCAAAAGAAAGTTTTGATCTTCTTCAAACAACTCTTTGGCGATCGCATTGGCAGAGTTCGGGTTTCTTAGAATGGCAGATGCTGTGATGTGGACATCTTGTTTTATCGAATGTAAGTCCGATTTTACTTTTAAGGAGAGGATCTCGTTAATTTTGATATTATTTTCTTTTACTCGGACCTCACTATCCTTTCTGAAAAAATAGGAAGCAAGAAAGATGATGCCTGACATGGAAACAAGCAATACGACTGAGGTAATGAGAAGGAGTTTGTATCGAATTGGAAACTGCAATTCTCCATGAGGGAGGGAATCCTTGGACAAGAGGGTACGGAGTTTTAGCAATATCGTTTTCATATCATTGGTACTTTTACCAACTTCACAAAAAACGGTGCTAAAAAAAAAGTAAAATTGAAAGGGGAAACTAATTTTTTACTAAGGGCAAGTCAAATCAACGTTATACGTCTGCCGGAAAGGGTAATCTGGGATATTAAATGTAGTCTCCCGTACTACAGTGTCAGGAAATCCGTCCTGTTTCACGAGATCCCCTAAACAAACAGCCTTATAAGTCCCTGGGTTTAGATACTTTATTTTTGCCCCCTGTTTTGCAGGTGTTGCCGCAAGAGGCAAAACGTTTACAAAATCAGATTCTTGTTCTCTAAATATCCCATAGTAGTGTAACAAGGAATTTCCACCGCCCGAGATGGTTAAACTAGACGCAGTTTCAGGATAGATGATCCGAGCCCTTGTCAATAAATTGCCGCCTGCATCACCCTCCCCTTTATGGTCATAAAAAATATCGCTGATCCCCACATAGGTTACAGTTGTCGCACGGCTCGTAACATACGAATGTAACATTAAATTTTCTTTTAAGTTAACTCTCACTTCCAAGATATAGGGGTCAAACCCATCTCGGATCTGCATATCCGATTGAACCGATTGGCTAGCAAGTTGGGTGTAGAGAGCCGGGAACATTTTGGGAACAATTGTACTTTTGGCGGATGTTGAAGTTCCCGCCACGTAGTTGTTACGTGGTACAATATTCAGGCCATTGATAATTGGTCTATTGTCAAATCGACCAGAAACAGGTGCTCCTCCGTCCAGAGCGTATCCAGTCACAAGAGAGCGAAAGTAGATGGCAGCATAGTAATACTCGCGTCCAAACCAGGCCCTACCTGCTGAAAAGGAAGATTCCCAACCTACAGTTTCTGCGGAAGGGTCGTTGGACGGAAATTGTGCTCCGACCCCATTAAAAAAATCAGAGGCTTTTATAATTCCATCACTTTCTGTACAAGTATTATTATCAAATGAGTAAGTGACCGTACAAAATACTTGTCTGTTCGGCGCAATGTAGTCCCAGAATTTATTTGAATCTACTGTATCACGAATTTGAGTGAGGTCATTTAATCCTTTTACGTATTTGCTGGAAATTCGCACTTCCCCAATATCCAAAAAGATGGGTAGGCTTCCTACTTTGGGTTGGTTGACCAAGGTCATGGTGGGATCAAGTCCTGCCCCTTGAGAATCGACATACAAATCCCCGGTTCCATTGTTGAGTTCCGCCCAATCAAGTGGACTATCCGTTGCATAAGTTCCTTTCAACAGTAATAACATTCTGTTGTTAAAGAGTGTGGAAATAACCGGAAGATTTGATTCATCGCCTAAATCTAGTTTAGTTTTACAATCGATAAGAACCAGAACATTGATAAATAAAAACAAAACACGTAGATAGATTGAATTCATTAAAACAAAACTCCTACTGTTAGACCGAAATAGAAAAAATCTACGTTCTGCAAAGTGTAATTGGCCGGGTTTTGTAACCTTGGATCATCATAAGGACTAGAAAGTGGGTATCTGTATTGATTGGGAACACCCATTTGTGTTTCAAAGATCTTATGATAATCCAATCTAACACCAATGCGAATTCTCCGACCAGCAATAAAACTCGCTTCTAACCCGGCATAGGCGGATGGATCCCAACGAGCCGTATCAGCAGGACGAGCGACTACATAAGCGGACCCGCCTCCACCTTTGATAAAAAATTGGATAGGAAGTTCTACTGGAATTTTATAGGCAAGAGCGGCATAGAGTGGGATCGCAGTGAGTGCCCGTTCTGATCTTGATAAAAACACGGCATAAGATCCACCCACTTCTGTATAAAAAATCCAAGGCCAAGGCATTCTCGCATAGAACCCACCTCCAAGTGTAGTTTCTAATACGCGAACAGTGGGAGTTCCTGGCATGGGGTTTGCCGCACCGACCCAGCCCCCGATTTCATACCGGCGTTTGTTGTATTCTTCTAGAGTTTGTGCGGAAAGAAGTCCAGAAAAAAGAGTAATTGCAAGAAAAAGGCTAAGGAAGAGTGATTTTATACAATTCATGAATTTCCGGATAATCTTCGTAATATGCGCGGACAAAATAGAGACCATCCGGCGGGAGCGTGATTCCTGCAGTCGAACGGTTCTTCTCTTCCAAAATGGAGCCGATGGATCTAGATTTCCAACGTCCCTTTCCAATGTCTAGTAAAGTTCCTACCGTAATACGAACCATATTGTGCATAAATCCATTGGCGCGGATTCGGACTTGGATCCAATCTGATGTCAATCGTTCCAAACGAATGTCAAAAATCTTCCTAATGGAGCGTTTGCCCGCCATTGACTTTGCTTTTGTGAGTGATCGAAAGTCTTTTTCCCCAATAAGGTTCGTGAGTTGGTTTTCCACAAAATCCCAATCTACAGGGTGTTTCTCCCAGTAGGCCCTGCCTTCCACAAAGCTACTTTCATATTTGCTGTAATAGATTTTGTAGATATATTCTCGGCCAGTACAACTGAACCGGGAATGGAAGTCGATTGGTACTTCGACAATATTTTTTACCGAAACTCCTCGTTTGGTAAGAGCATTCACGGACACTAGGAATTTGTGGAAGTTGGGAATGGGAAATTCTGTTTTAAAATTACACACCATACCCAAAGCATGAACACCAGTATCTGTTCTACCAGCAACTGACAATCGTGATGCGGGATTTTTCCTTAAGATAATGGAAAGGGCAGATTCAATGGAGGACTGGACCGTAGGAATGTCTTTTTGTTTCTGCCAACCGTAAAAATGAGTACCGTCGTATTCGACGAGAAGTGCGTAGTTGGGCAAACCCTTACTTCTCGCCTCCCATTGCTTCAAGGATGGCATTGTATTCGTCATACAACTCGCGAGTCATTTCCACAATAGGACCTGGTTTTCCTTTAGAAGCCTTTCCTGAACCGTATAATCTTGCTAGAGTTCGTTTGGCGCGTGATAAAAGCAAAACTTGATCTTCTGGTTTGGGAGCCAATTGGTCTTTGAATTTTTTGGTAAGAAATGCGTTGAGATAAATTACACCATCAAATCCCCAGTTGTTATCGGTATCGGGCCCGAGCATTCCCGCAGCCTGGTCTACAGGTTCGTTTCCATTTTGCATGAGCTCTAAGGTATATCCGTAGATAACAGCTGCTTTTTGGTAGAGAAAATCTCTGATTTTATCATATCCAATGTGTGGAAATTCTTCATGCAAATCGGAAAAATACCAAGCACCACGAATGGCACAAACAGCCTTTTTAGGAGTAGGGGAAACACTCGCACCACGGAGTTGGTAACAATCAATCCCAAGTAAGTAAGAAGCAGCACCTAACACAATTTGACGGTCTCCAGTAAAATCAAGGGGACCTAGAATTTTTTCTATATAACTTCTGCGAGAGTCCGTGGCCATGCGGATGGCTTCGTTGTCGGCTGGGTTTAGTGCACTCCAATCTTTGGGAAAAGAAGAGTATAAACAACGCGGACAAACGGACATGACATAATCCAGAGGACTGACACGACCGAATTTTCTATTTTTTTCATATAAACGACGTAAATCTTGTGCCAACTTCCCGGCAATGAGTCTTCCCCCCCCTTGGAACATTTGTTCCTTTTGGTGATTTTCATCACAAATTGGGCAGACTGTGGACTCTTTGGCGCGAAAAGATACTTTTTTGGACTGGGCTGCAGCTAGGGACATAGGAAAAATCTAGGAAAAGGCTCAATTTTAAAATACAATCTGTCAATCCAATATCAGAAATCTCCGATAATACTCACAGGGGCCACCCCGAAATTACTTGTAAGATTCTTCGAAGGAAGGAAAGTACGGAAACGGAATGAACGGCAGAGCAATGAAACAATCCCTTCTTATTCTCATGACGAGTCTCGTGATGCAGACACCTATGTTTGCAGAATCGGTCTCTAGTAAATCATACCACAAACGAATTGAACTTTTGACTTACCTACGTGAGTTAGAACCAATTGTAAAAAATTTCCGTGGTGAAGATCCCGAAGGAAAACCTGCGGAATTAAATGCACCAGAAGGGAAAGAAGGCTTTCGTATGAAGAAATACAACGAAGCCAAACGAATCTACCAAGAAGGTTTGCAATACCACTTCGAAGGTAATTTCCCATCGGCTTACCAACGATTTCTCGAATGCCAATTGGGAATCGAAAAGATAACCGAAGAAATTTCACAACTCTACATCTTACGTGCAGAAGAGATGATGAAAACGGCTATGGAAAGAAAAAATCCAAACAATCCTATGGATAAAGCTCTCCTTGATATTTCCATCGAATATGGAAAAGGTTCTTACTTCCGTCAAGATGTAATGGACATTCCAAGAGAAGCTCCTTATTCACGCCGTATGTACGATCCAAAAGAGGCTCACTATAGTTATAACAAATATGATATTGAGAAAAACTTGGAGTTGGGATACAAACACTTGGGTCTTGCGAAAGAAGCAAGGGCGACTGCTTTAAGAGTAGAAAAGAATTTGGAAAAACACCAAAAACTACAACCATCTCATAGAAAGTATCGTATTGATTTGTATTTTGGTGCCATCAACCTCGGTCGTGATTCGAAAGCAAATGCGATTAATATCTATAAGTTGAAGTATCCGTATGACAACTATTACCTGAACAATTCACAAGCAAAATCAGAGCCATCTAAAGATGAAAATGGTGTCGCTGTGGAAGGCCAACCTGTTAAAGTTGATGGTGTTACTTATGATTTTTCAAAAAATCCTTATGTAAAATATGATCACCGCATCCAAGCCATGTTTGATGTTCGTGTTCCCGAAGACTACCGAGTGGATCATGCTGATGTGAGAGGTCGAGTGTATGATTTGGATTCCAACAATATGGTGTTCATGAAATACGACCAGGAACGTAAAAAAGCATTGAATGTCCCAACAAAACCTGCCGCTGGAGCCACATCCACTCCGCAACAATAAGAAACGTTATCTAACACTGTTTCCAAAGTCTTAAGCCCAAGATTTTTCTTGGGCTTTTTTATTTCCATAGAATGACCTCTTTTGTCTAATTGTTGCTATGGCGAAAATTCCGGTCGTTGACGATCTCATTAAGAAAAATTTACACGGACTCAGCGTCCACTACGGGCGTTTGGTGATGAAAGTTTACTTAAGAATCACTCTTCTTGTTTTTGGAAAAGCAAGTCCCTATTTGATCAGAGGGTTATATCGTTCTTTAACAGGTAACAAAGAAGCCCGTATCAATGAGTTTTTAGAAGGAACCAAAATTTGGGCAGAAGATGTTCTAAAGATTACAAAAACTAAACTCATCGTATTTAACGAAATCAATGTACCCGAAAAAGGCCACATGATATTTCTAAATCATGTGAACGAAATGGATTTTCCTTATGATTGTTATGTGATCCGAAAACCATTTTTGGCAAACCAAGTAATCAAAAAAGCACTCTTTGCTTATTGGTGGATGGTGGCAATGGGTTCACAAGTGTTTGATAATTCTAAAGCCATGTCTGTCGCCATTTCTGTAAAAAACCTAATCGAAGGTTTAAAAACCACTTCGTACATTGTGTACCCAGAAGGAAAAAATACATATTCAGAAGAAATCCTCCCCTTAAAGAAAGGAATGGTGAAAATTGCCTTTGATCAAAAAATTCCAGTTTTTGTTGCTTTGAAATCAGGAGTGACCACTTATCAAAACTACCAAAAAGGAAACGTAGTTGGTTATATGGGTTTGGGTATACATGATCCCACTGATTTTTCTTCTTGGGAAGAGTTCCAAACTTATTTACACAGTTTAATGCAAACCAAAAAACAAGAGTTAGATGTAATGACGGAAGCTGAAAGAATCAAACTTTCTTAGGTTTAGTTCTATCGCGAAAGGGTAATTGATTATTTGAAAGTTCATTTACCCACTGGTGGTTTCCATTTCAATTTTATGGACAAAAGGATTGACAGCTGAAAAATTATATCGATAATTTATTTCTTAAAAAAATGAGGTAATTATGAAAAAGTTGGTTGGTTTGTTCATTGGAATTTTGTTCAGTTCGACTGTTTTCGCAGGAGAAGTTGCTTCTGACTGTACGTTCAAAGGAAAAAAATTAGCGGGTAAGGTTCAGTTTGTTACCAGTTTCCCTGATTTTAAAGTTCAAATTGTAGATAGTTTTCCCGATCTAAAGGTACAAAAGGTAAGTAGTTTTCCTTCCGACTGCGGAAAGTGGCAAGAAGTCAGTTCTTTTCCTGATTTTAAAGTCCAGATAGTGAATAGTTTTCCTGACTTCAAAGTCAAGTATGTAGATTCATTTCCTGGTGTACCGTAGAGAACCTTCTAGCGGATAAAGAGAATTCCGATTCATTAACTCTAGGGATAAGTTAAAGAAGGCCTTTGCTTTCACTGTTTGGTGGAGGCAATTGTTTCGATTTGGAATACAAACTGGGTCTTGTCCGTAAGGTGGGATCATTTGAAAAATAAACTGGGTATCCCCATCCACACTTTGATAGAGTATTTTTTCTTCATCAATCCAACCGCAAGCACTTCCATAAGCAAAGTAAGTACTACCCGACTTCACACCAGTAGCTCTCATATCCTTCCCAAAACCCGCAAAGTAAGTTTCTTTTCCTACCACTCCTAAAATTGTTGGAAGTACATCCAGTTGAGAAGAAATTCTTTCATCTAACTTTGGCTTTATGTATTTGGGGGCATATAATAAAAAAGGAACCATTCGATCTTCATAATAAGACAGATATCTATGATGAGTATGGTCGCCGACAAATACAAATAGTGTGTCTTCGAAGTAATTTCTTTTTTGTATTTCTTTCATAAATGTTTCTAAGGCAGCATCAGAATAATGATAGGTATTGAGATAATCAAAATCGGTGACATTAGAATCATAAATTTCATACTTCGAGTCTGGCACCTTATACGGGTAATGTGTTGTCATGGTGAGTATCGTCATTAAAAAGGGTTTGTTATCTTTTTGGTACAAATCCATTTCTTCTAATGCTTTTGTGTAAAGATGTTCATCATCGTAACCCCAGGCACCAATTTCATACTTTCCGGATTTACGAAAATCCTCTTTCCCGATCAAAGTTTTGAATCCAAAATGAGGGAGGATGGTGGCTAAACTATCGAATTTTAAATCATCTCCCGTAATGAAACTGGTTTGGTATCCCAATCCAGAAAATAGATTTCCAATGGCTGAAAAGTTACTTAGGATTTGTGGTGTACGAATGGCGGTGAGACCGGGTCTATCGGGAACACTGGTAAGAACAGAAAGTAATGCATTACTGGTTCTACCTCCATTTGCATAGAATTTTCGAAAACTATGCCCCTTTTTCGCCAAAGTATTGTAATATGGTGTTACTTCCTTATCCGACCAAATTCCATCGGATACTGGCCAAACATACTTCCCAGTCCAAGATTCTTGGATAACTAAAACCACATTGATTGACTTTCTCCCAGGTATTCCTGTGATTTTTCGAACCAAAGGAAACTCAGGATCACCTATAAATTCAGCACCGGCGTATGAAATTTCTTCCTGAACCACGGCCAACATATCTTTATCTGTCATTTTTAGATGTTTGGGAATGGATTGGCTTTTAAAATCGTTGATGGTTGTGTAAATACCATTTAACGCCAGTTGGTTGATGAGAGCGTCATCTGATATGATTGCTTCACTAGCACGTAAAGGAGATTCTTGTGGCCCACCACGAAGTCCAATAAAGAAAAAGAGGATCCAAAGTATTGTTTTGAATGAACTAGACCGAAAAGATTCTTTTTCGTTTCGTTTTTCTGCGATTTTAAGTTTGGAAAACCAATATCGGATTCCAAAAATATACAAACCAATACAAATCAAAAATAGTAGAATTTTAAAGGGAGCTTCTTCGAAGGCAGAAGAAATCAAAACATCTAAATCACCTAAAAATACAATGGCTTCATATCCAATGTGTTTGTTTGCGTTTTCAAAATATAACAAGTCGGCAAATAAATGGATCAAACAAAATGGATACAGAACCAAAGGTGTGATAAGCCAAAAATATCTATACCACCTAAGCCTAGAGGCTTTGTCCCAAAGGGACAATCCATAAAAGCCAACTAACAGAATAGAAATGGTAACCCAATCAAATCGAAACCCAATTAAAAATGCTTTCAGCAGAATTAAAAATGGGAACTCTTCCAATCGATAGGAGTAAACAATAAAAAATAAAATACGATGTAGGAAGAGAGTGAGAAATCCAAAGGAGATATAGGTTAGGAAAATTCGATCTGAAAACCTAGGGGTGGGGAAATGTTTCACCATAAAAAAAGAATTTGTCATGGAAGAAGACGGTCAATGAAGTTCCGATCTTTCTGTTGATTTATTTTCATGGCTCTTTAGTTTTGATCCTACTCACATGAAGCCGATCCAAAAAATACTCATCGCCAACCGCGGTGAAATTGCTGTACGTGTCATTCGCACCGCAAAAAGAATGGGCATCAAAACGGTTGCGGTTTATTCCGATCCGGATGCACAAAGTCTATTTGTCCAGTCTGCGGACGAAGCGTTCTCTTTAGGGGGAACCGATGCCCGTTCTTCTTACTTAAATGTAGACAGGGTCATCAAGGCCTGTTTAGAAACAGGAGCCGATGCTGTGCATCCTGGGTATGGATTTTTATCAGAAAACACTGATTTTGCTACGAAATTAGAAAAACATGGAATTCGATTCATTGGTCCGAAACCGCACTCTATAGAAGCCATGGGGGATAAAATCGGTTCACGTTTGTTAGTTGCAAAAAGCGGTGTTCCTGTTGTTCCGGGTTATGAAGGTGCTTCCCAGGAAATGTCTGTATTCAAAAAAGAGGCCGAAAAAATTGGTTATCCAATTATGGCAAAGGCAAGCGCTGGTGGTGGAGGAAAGGGAATGCGTCGGATTAATACACCCGAAGAATTAGAGCCTGGCATCCTTTCTGCAAAACGTGAAGCTCTTTCCGCATTTGGTGACGATCGTATCCTTTTGGAAAAATACATCACAAATCCGAGGCATGTGGAGTTTCAAATTTTTGGAGACACAAAGGGAAACATCATCCATTTACATGAAAGAGATTGTTCTTTGCAAAGACGTCATCAAAAGGTAGTCGAAGAAACTCCAGCACCAAATTATAGCAGTGAATTAAAATCCAAAATGTCCGATGCTGCTGTTATGGCTGCGAAAGCTGTCCAATACGAAGGTGCAGGAACCGTAGAATTTATATTAGGTGAGAGTGGTGAATTTTATTTTCTAGAGATGAACACTCGTTTGCAGGTAGAACATCCAGTTACAGAAATGACAACGGGTCTTGATTTGGTTGAGTGGCAAATTCGAGTTTGCCAAGGAGAATCCTTACCACAAACAAAAACTCCTCCCCAAAAAGGCCATGCGTTGGAAGTGCGGATTTATGCGGAAGATCCCAAAGAAGGGTTTTTACCATCCACGGGACGGATCCACCATCTATCCTTTCCTACAAGAGACTACTTACGGGTTGATTCTGGCGTGGTCTCTGGTTCTGAAATCACTATGTTTTATGATCCCATGATTGCAAAATTGATTGTATGGGGCGAGGACCGAATTACTGCAATTCACCGCCTAATCGATTGTTTATCGGAGACAATTGTTTTTGGCCCCAAAACCAATTTACAGTTTTTACAAAGACTTGTTTCCACAAAAGAATTTGCGGAAGGTAATGTTTCAACACACTTCATTGCAGACAACGAGTCGGAACTTCTGTCAGACAAAACCAAGGACGAATTCAAGTTAGCACTAGCAGGTACCTTTTTCGCCTCTAAAGAACCGAACAATCCTTGGAAAAAGGAGACCACCTAATATGGATTATCTATTTGAAACTAAAAATGGCCCGGCTTCTGTTTATGTGAGTGGTGCCTCCGTTCGAGTTCGGATGGGGGTGGACTCTTTTTCATTCCAGTTAGAAGATTTGGTAAAAGGAAATCCAGACTCCTCCAATACAAATCTGTTACAATCCGTAACTATGAAAGATGGATCTGTATTAAAATATCTTAAAGTACGAAATGAGATTTTTTTCCATTGGAAAGGGGAGATATGGAGTGGAAAACTTACTGAACGGTCGTATGAAGGTGCTGGCCAAACATCTCCTGAAATCAAAAGTCCCATGCCGGGAAAAGTAGTGCAAATCTCTACTAAAGTGGGTATGGAACACAAACAAGGGGAGACCCTGTTGGTATTGGAAGCGATGAAAATGGAGAACGCCGTTAAGGCACCTTATCCATGCCGTGTAGAAGAGATTCGAAAATTACAAGGGGATCTCGTCCAACAAGACGAAGTGTTAATCATATTACACAGAATCGAACCGGAAAAAACATAAATTTTCGAATCTATTTGACATATTTTTCAAATTTCCCACCATAAGGCAGTTTCTTTGGCTGATAGGTAGAGAATGTACAATCATATTTTAAGAAGTTTTACACTTCTGTTGTTTTTTTCGTTTTTTCACGGGGTTTTCGGTCAGGAACGACAACCCCGTACTGACCTTCCGTTCGAAATCTCCGAAAAAAGGAGATTGAGCGAACGGGATTTTAAGAATAAAAAAGAGGGTGGGTACTTTACGGGCCTTCCTCTCATTAATTCCGATCCCAATGTGGGGGTGGGGTATGGGGCCCGTGTGCTTTATTTTTACAACGGGGCAAAAACCTCCCCGATGTTTGAATACACACCTTACCGTGTTCGGATATTTGCTCAGTATTTCAATACAACCAAACGGGCTCCTTACCACCAGTTGAGTGTGGATGCACCTTATATCTTCGATACTAAGTGGAGGCTCCGTGCGGATTTGGTTTATGAACGAAATCCAAACTCTCTTTTCTTTGGTATCGGCGAGAACACTCTCCAACCGCTTTCCTACTTAGAAAGGAACGATCCCAACGGTCAAATCAGACGAAATGCTCCCTTTGCGGATTATGAAGACAATTTGAACTATCGTCGTCCAGGGGATGCGGGATCTGGGGAAGCTCCTATTGTGAGTGATCACAGATACAATCGTTATGACATTGAAAATCCTAACTTTAGCACTTCCGGTGAATATTCCTTTTTCGGAGGAACACTTCGTACGGTGACAGGGGTTCGTCTTTCCAAACAAATCATTCGTAGATACGACGGAAAGTATAACGACGCACAACTGGGATCAGTCGATGGAATTTTGGGACTTTTGGACGTTGATCGTACCTTTGGAACTCCACAAGGGGAAACCAAGTTAACCCGTGACGATAAAGATGGAAAGATCAAAGGAATTAACGGCGGTTATACGAATACAGTCCGTGCCGGTATTGTTTATGACACCCGTGACTTTGAACCGGATCCAAACCGTGGATTATTCTTAGAATACACCCATGAACGTTCGACTAAGGCCATCGGTTCTACATCAGAATTCAATAAAAACTTAGTATCGGGTCGTATCTTCATCAGTCCTGTCCAATGGTTCACAAACAAACCTCCAGAGATTTTGGAAAAGTTTGTTCTTGCAGCTCGGGGAACGATGATTCAAACCAATGGAGACGCACCGTTTTATGAATACCGCAATATGTGGGGAACGGAAATCAACCAATCCGGTCTTGGTGGTCGAACTACCATTCGTGGTTACAAACAGGATCGTTTTGTTGGCCAAACTATGGCATTTGCAAACTTTGAAATTCGTTGGAAGTTCGCAGAAGCTGAGTTTGGTGGGCAACACTTTGACTTCCAATTGGTTCCTTTTTACGACGTAGGTCGAGTATGGGACCGCACAGAAGATGCGAATTTAAAGAACTACAAACACTCTAGAGGGATCGGACTCCGAATTCCTTGGAACCAAGCAACTGTTATCTATTTTGATCATGCGATTTCGAATGAAGATAGACAAACATTCATTAACTTTAACCATATATTTTAGGAGGGCAGAGCTTATGAAAAAAATTCAATATTGTTTCGCTCTTTTGGTCTTATCTTTTTTCATGAATTGTGAAATGAAACCTGTGGATGATATCTACGGTCTAAGCCCGGAAGAAACCAGTCAACTGATCGCAGGTATCTTAGCCAACCAAGGTCTCAGAGACAATGGTAATGGAACTGTGACAGATCCAGTAGCCAATTTAGTTTGGCAGAAATGTACGCACGGTCAAGTTTACCGTCCGGGAAATAACGATTGTTTGGGAGCACCACAAGGTTCTATTTTGAATCCGAACGACGTGGCCCGTGCAGGTGCAGCCCAGGTTGCATATTGTGATTCCAAAACACATGCGTGTAACTCGATTGCGTTTCCACAAGTGCTCCAAGGTTTTTCCTCAATTTCAGTCGCTGGCTCTAGCGAATTGTATGGGGCTTGCCAAAACAGCAATTATTTAGGTGCTAGTTGGAGAGTTCCGACTGTGGCCGAATACCAAAGGTTAGTGGTCCCAGGTCGTGCAGCGACCCTCCAATACTTTCCTTCCACCCAGGAAGAGGACTACTGGACCGCTTGGTCGAATAACGAAGATATCCCAGGGGAAACAGCACATGCGATTTCGTTTGACCGACAATCTTACGGAGTGCAGAGGAACGTAGTAAAAACACAAAGGAATTATGTCCGTTGTGTTCGCACCGGCCCTTAAATACGCAATTTTCACTCACTCTCCTGATCTTTCAGGAGAGTTTTCGCTTTCCAAAAAACCAATTTCCTACTAATATTTTCTGATAACAAACCGAAGTACCCATTAGGTGGTGAGGTTTCCATGAGAATTGACGAGTCTCCATTCAGTCGTATGAATGTAGATCTTTTAAAAGATCGCCGGGTGAACTATGCCGGTCATGGACAATTGGAAACTGCCCCAGAATCCCTATCTGCCTTACATGTCATTTCGCATGAACTCGGACATGCAGCCGAATTCAAAAACGAAGCCTTCCGTGAAGGGCGAGATGTACAATCTGTCCAAGTAAAAATCAACTATGAGCTCCGAGATGGTCGAATGGTGGCTGTGAGTGGAGAAACCCACGCAGTCACTCGCCCAAAAGCGAAATCGGAAGAAGATCCCGCACTGACTCCTTACTCAGATGGGAAGTCCATAAAGGACCTTTTCCAATTGAAAGAGGATGAAGATAAAAAACCCAATTCGAAAGAGAAAACCAAATTAAATCCCAAGGAGTTAATACAAAAATCTCATGAAAAAGAATTGGAATCTAAAATTAAAGAACTCGAAACACGACTAGAATCTGAAAAAACAAAAAAGTCATCCTCCAACGTTCATTCGGCAGAACGATTGAAAGAAATTGAATCAGAAAAAAAACGTTTGGAAGAAGAAGTGAGACTCATCCGGGTGAAAGAACAATTGAAAGAAACTTTTGCCCTACTCACAGACTTTCGTAAAATGATGACTTCTAATTTGTTTGGAATGATGAGTATACAAACCGAATCTAATGTTGGTAATTATTTAGACACCTTTGTTTGACGGAATCATATTTTCTACTATAAACTCGCGTAACTCTCCAATACCCCTTCCTGTTGTTGCGGAAAGATAAAAAACTCGAAAGGGAATCCCAATTGCATTCATAGCTGTTTCCATTTCTGTGCGCACTCGGTGTTGTTCACTTTGATTTAGTTTGTCTATTTTGGTTCGGATCACCACAGGTTTGATTTTTTTTTCCATGGCAACTTCAATTGTAGAGAGTTCTTCTTCTGGGAATTCCCTTTGTGAATCACAAAGGATAAATAGAATTTTTAAATTTTGCCATGTATTTAGGAACCCTTCCAAAAGTTTCATCATATCCTTATGTTCTTTGTGGGATGCCTTTGAATAACCAAACCCCGGTAAGTCGATGAGATTAAATCCTACCTTAGTTCTGAAAATATTGATGAGTTTCGTTTTTCCTGGAGTTCTCGAAACTTTGGCGAGTCCCCTATGGTTTGAAAGTGCATTGAGCAAACTTGACTTTCCTGAGTTGGACCTTCCCATAAAAGCGATGGAAGGAATGGAGTCCAATTCTTCCTTTTCATTTAGGTTGGCAATGGAAGTGAAGAATTTAGTTTCCGGAAAGGGAATTTCTTTGGAATACTTGTGCATCTAGTTCACCTTTCCAAATAGATTCGTTTGGGATAATTCTTTTCGCTTTTCGAAAAGAGGGAAAACAAAATTTGAATGGGTTCTCCGTCAAAATAGAGAATAGGAATGTAGGTTCTAAGGAAAAAAGGAATTCCGTTTTCTCTCATACATTCTGAAATTTCCTTATTTCCAGAGCGAATTTGGATCTTTTGACCATGGTGCCAAGATCCAAGACTGTATTTTCCGGCTGGATCAGAAAGTTTGAACTTGTTTTGATTCCATTCAATGCAAAGGTTATCACCTTCCCGATGGGAGACTGCTTTTTTAAAAGCAGGAGATTTTTTATCAATGATGAAAAGATCACCAAACTTTGATTTGTATAGAAAACAGTTTTTGTTTTCTAAAAAAGCTCTTTCCCCTTCCGATTGTAAATGGAAATTATCAAATCCTGATTTGTATAAAGGATAATGTCCAAGTAACTTTAAATGAAAATCAATCAGTTCCTTTTTGGAAGATAAATTGAGACTTGTCCAGGTTTCGTGAGGGATACGAAAGATATGAGGTTCTTGTTTGGAAACGGATTCTTTTTTTAAATCAAATTTTAAATTGAGTTGGGAACGATCATGGAAATTCCAATAGATTTTGTGAAAGTTCCAATTTTCTTTTTCTAATACAGGAAGTAAGTCCATTCTAAGTCGGTTGCGTTTGTAGACCGGATCTTTGTTGGATTCATCTTCAAAAACTTTCATGTTGTTCAATACAAACTCATAGAGTAAGTCTAACTCTTTATCTTCAAAAAAAACTAACGGTAAAAAACGTTCCCCATCAAAGGGGGGGAGTGTAAAAAATGCTTTTTTCCCACCTCCCCTTGTTAGGTGTAGAAAAATGGATTCGGTATAGTCTTTACAGTGATGACCAGTAAGAACAATAGCAGGGATTCTATCGGTAATTTTTTTAAGTTCGTGGTAACGAATGAGCCTTCCTGTTTCCTCTAATCCCTTTTTTAGTTTGAGAGATAGATTTGGGATTTTTTTTTTACAAAATGAAAGGGGAATTCTGTAGATTTTAAAAATTGAAATAATTCGTTTTCTTCCGTTTCAATGGAACGAATTCCATGGGATAAATAAAACAGAGTGGGTGTTTGGATATGGTAAGTTTCTTTTAGATATTTAAAAAACAGAACGAGAATTGAGGAGTCTTTCCCTCCGGAATAGGCAATGAGAAACTGCGTTTTGTTTTCGGCCCAAAGTGTCGGAAGTTTGTTTCCCATTCTGGTCAGGGCAGTTTCAAAAAGTTTTGTGATTGGAGTGGGAATTTCTGGGATCATATCTTCCTTACTGCTACCATAGTGATATCGTCGTGTTGTTCCTGTTCTTTGACAAATTCTTTTAGTTCCGAATAGATCCTCTCGAGTATGTTTTTTGGCTCTAGTGGGATAAAGGACAGAAAATTAGATTTTAATTGGGACTCTCCAAACTCTATCCCATCAGAGTTTCTTGCTTCTGTGACTCCATCTGTGTAAAGTAAAATGGTGTCACCTGAATCAAATTTCAATTTGGACTCGTTACGGAAGGCCGAAATATCGGGTTGGATTCCGAGGATCACTCCTTCTGTTTCGATGATAGAAAGAGATTTTGAGCCTGCTTGGTAATGATAGAAATTTCCATGTCCGGCGCCAGAGTATTGCACTTCACCAGTGACTAAATTCCACCTAAGTAAAATCATACTCATAAACCGGGGGGTGATGGCTTCCTTATAGCTAGTATAGAGATAACTATTGATATCGTTTAGGATCTCCCAAGGTGAATCTTTTACACGAACAAGGGAATGTAGAATGGTCCGGACGGTTGCCATAACAAGACCTGCGGCAACTCCTTTTCCACTAACATCTCCGATACAAATAAATAGTTCGTTTCTGTTAGGTGAAAGTATGAAATCATAGTAGTCTCCACCAATCCCACGAGCCGGTACCATAAAACCACCGAAGGAGAACCCTTCGGCTTCTGGAGCTTTTCTAGGTAAGAGGGTACTTTGGATTTCTTTTGCAATTTCAATTTCTTTTTCCAACCTTTCTTTATTCGAAAGGTTTTGGTATAAATTGGAATTTTCCATAGTGATTCTTGCCAAAGAAACAAAGGCATTCAATGCTTCTATTTCATCATGGGGAAATCGATTTTCTTGTTTGGTGAGAATGAAAACACAACTGGTTCCGTTTTCCAAAGTGAGTGGAAAAACCATAGATTCCTTTCCTTCGATCCCGAGTGTAACCAAACTAGAATGGGTGGTTGGATTTAGCGTAATGGTTTCTTTGGTTTGTAATAGAGAAAAAATTTTATCTATGTCGATGGATTCTGTTTTTGTATGGATTTGGTGGTTTTCTAAATCTCGATAGAGTTTGAATACTTTTGCTTTGGAAGATTCGGTTGTTCTTTCGATGAGACAGGTCAGAGTGGATTCCACAATACCTGAAAGAGTTAAAAGAATCATACGAATCATTTCATCGTGATTGTTTAAGTAGAGTTGGCTTAAAGTTAATGCTGCGGTATGCAAACTCTGAAAGTTTTTGGATTGGTTTTCTGATTTGGAAAATAAAAGAGAATTTCGCAGTGATACGGCAAATTGACCCACTACAAGTTGTAAAATTTCTTGATCTTCGAAAAAGTCTGAGTAGTCCTCCTCTTCATAGTCAATAGTTACCATTCCCACAGCAGTACTCGCGTAAAGAATAGGAATGACGAGTTGTGATTTTGTTCCTGTGAGTTTTGAATAGAATTCATAAAACGGATGACTTTGTTCTGAAAATTTATAAAAACAAGGTTCCCCTTTTGCCATCGCTTCAATCAAAACACCATAACTCAAATCATAATCCAAGGTGATTCGTTTGATGGCTCTTTGTAAGGTCTTTTGTCTGCTTGAATAGTAGGCAAGTTTAATCTCACCTAACTCTAGGTTTGTGATGAAAACGGCAACCTTATCGCGTTTCAAACGGATGGATATAAGTTCCGTAAACCTTTGCATCAATTCTTCCAACCCCATGGAAGAATTGAAAAGGGAAAGATTGTCCAAAAGAAATTCCGTTTTCTCTTTAGAGCTTAGGATGTTTTTCCCAATCCGTGCGATTTTTCTTTTTTCTAAAATCCATTCCCGATCACAGGTTTGGCAGAAGAACCGTCCATTTTTTGTGATCCCATTGGGGAGCTGCGGTTCGGCACAGAGCAAACAAATCCGATCGTCAGTGGGCTCACGGTTCATCCTAAGCCAAGGTATTTGATTTCTTTTTTCATTAGCTACAAGAATTTCCTGCAGATCCGAGAAACCTGGTACGATTCATGCTTAATCTATAAGCAAAAGTTGTTTTTTCTGCAGAAATCGGAAGGATGTCGGTAATTATGATTAAAAAATGGTTTATTTGTTCAAAAAATAGGCATACTGTTTTGGTCACCAGCAAGGTCCTTCTGTATTCTTTCGAGGCAGAGCGTAATACTAAAGAGCAAGAACTATGAGCGTGAAAAAATTTAATCCCATCCAATCCATCCATGAAGTAGCAACCGCTATGAATTCCACCCAAGACCCGGACGGGCTTCTTGAACTTATTTTGGATCGATGCATCCAAATCTGCGGTGTGGAGTCAGGATCCCTGATGCTCATCGATGAAAAACATGGGGTTCTGGATGCGGTCACCTCTCGTGGGATGAACCAACAACTGCTTCGCGAAACCAAACTCAAAATTGGGCAAGGGATTACAGGAATGGCTGCCTCTACGGGGAAAGCAAAACTTGTTAACGATGTTTCAAAAGATCCAGACTATATTCAGGTTAAAGAAGAAATAAAATCAGAGTTAGTTGCCCCCATGATTGTGGAAGACGATATCATTGGTGTCATCTCACTTGACTCAAACCGTCTGAATGCTTTTACGGCGGAGATGTTAGAAATTGTAAGTGTTCTTGCAAACCAAGCCGGACAAATTTTCAAAAACCTTCAAACCATTCGCAGTTTAGAACAAAGGACTAAAATCCAAGCAACACTCATTGAGATTTCCAAAGTGGTTAGTTCCACATTAGACCAGAATGAGGTTTTTGATTCCATCATGGTCACTATGGAAAAATCCCTTCGTTTGGAAAAAGGGAGTATTGTATTATTTAATAAAGAAGAAGGGCTACTTCGCATCGTTGCGGCATCGGGTCTTTCTCCAGAAGAAATTGATAAAGGAAGTTACCAACCAGGTGAAGGTATTACTGGAAAAGTATATGAATCTGGGGAACCGATCATCATTGAGTCTGTCGCAAGTCATCCAGATTTTTTAAACCGAGTAGGATATCTTTCGCATTTTAAACATGATCCACATAATGTGAGTTTGTTGTGTGCACCAATTCTAAGTGAGCAAACCATGTTAGGTGTTGTGAATGCATTTATTGTTCAAAACAAACATACGGATTTAAAATCTTATTTAGACTTTTTGCAAGTGGTTGCATCCATTATCTCTCAATCGATCAAAATCCAAAATTTAGTTGAAGAAGCAAAAAAAGAAATTTCTCGTGAAAATATTCAACTCAAAAGAGAACTAAAAAATAAATATAAGTTTGGATCGCTCATTGGAAAAGCTGCGAGTATGGAGAAAATGTTTGAAAAAATCCAACTGGTTGCGGATTCAAGAGCATCGGTTTTAATCACAGGAGAATCGGGAACAGGAAAAGAGATGATTGCCAATGCAATTCATTACAATAGTTCGCGTTCTGAAAATCCATTTATCAAAATCAACTGTGCGGCAATTCCTGAAAACTTACTGGAAAGTGAACTTTTTGGTCACAAAAAAGGATCCTTTACCGGTGCGGTTACTGATAAAAAAGGAAAGTTTGAATTAGCAGATACCGGGACTATTTTTCTAGATGAAATAGGTGAAATGGATTTAAACCTACAATCTAAATTGCTTCGTGTTTTGCAAGAGCGAGAGATTGAAGCGATTGGTTCTGTGAAGGCCAAAAAAGTAGATGTAAGAATCATTGCAGCAACCAATGCTGAATTGGAACAATTGGTTTCTGAGAAAAAATTCAGAGCCGACCTTTTTTATCGATTGAATGTTGTAAAGATCAACACACCACCGTTACGTGATCGAGTGGAAGACATCCCACTCCTCATGAATCACTTTTTGGAAAAATACACGAAAGACAATAATAAATTAATCAAGGGCATTTCTCGGGAGGCATCTAAACTCCTTTTAAAATACCGTTGGCCAGGTAACGTTCGTGAGTTGGAAAATGTCATTGAAAGGGCAGTGGTTCTTGCTCAGGACGAGATACTCAGCGAGGAAGATTTCTCTGATATTTTAGCAAGTTTGGAAGATTTACCAGAAAACACTACAGAAGTGACTCAACTCAATCATGTGGAAACCACACCTGGTGCGGAACCTTTGGATTTGGGATCGGGACGATTGACATCAGGGCAATTAGATGGTCTAGACGGTCGTGCTATGGAAATTGTTGTGAGCGAAGTAGAATCCCGACTCATCCAATATGCAATGAAAAAGTTCCGTTATACCAAAACTCGTGTCGCCAAGTTTTTAGGAATCAATCGAAACACCTTGGATAAAAAAATCAAAGAACTGAATATCGAATATTAGGATTAATTTCAGTTGGTTGGTTCTGGAAAATGATTCAAATGATGAATTGGACCAGTCCGTATTTCATCTTCTAATGTTAGGTGAAGGTATTCTTTCGCAGAACCAACGGCTTCGGGTAAGTTTTTTCCATGAGCAAGGAAGGACGTAATCGCAGCGGAGTAGGTGCAGCCAGTGCCGTGGGTATTTTTGTCTTTTAAGAATGGTTTGGAAAAAATATAAGACGATTTGCCATCGAACAAAACATCAGTGGCTTCCGTTGCGTTTGGTAAATGTCCTCCCTTTAAAAGAACAGGAACTTTGTATTTTTGAAATAATTTTTCTGCCATAGGAACCAATTGGTCATATTGCTGAATTTTTTCACCGAGAAGTAGTGACGCCTCATCTAAGTTAGGTGTGATTAATTTTGCTAATGGTAAAAGATCTTTGGTTAAAGATTGAATTGCATCATCTTTTAAAAGTTTGGCACCACTTGTGGCAACCATCACCGGGTCAAGGACCAGTTGTATGTCAGGGTTTTCGGAAAAAAAATCGGCAACAGTTTGTATGATATTTGCCGAATATAACATTCCCGTTTTTGCTGCTTTGATAGGAAAGTATCCTACTACTGCTTTTAGTTGTGCGGAAACAAAGTTTGGAGAAATTTCAAAAATATCGCTCACTCCATCGGGATTTTGAGCAGTTAAACAAGTAAAGACAGTCGTTCCAAAAGAAGCGAGAGATGAAAATGTTTTTAGATCCGCTTGGACACCAGCACCACCACCTGAATCGGAACCAGCAATTGTTAAGGTAATGGGGAAATTTTTTTTCATATTATGGAAACCATCCGTACTTGTCAAAATTTAAGCGATCCTCGTTTAAATCAAAGATAACACCTTCTGATTGTAGGATTTTTTTCTGCAAAGAAGCACGGATACCATCACCTCGAAACGAAATTCTACCTTGGGCATTGATCACTCGTTGCCAGGGGATTTTTTGTTCCATTTCTTTTTTGAGTGCGTTCAAAGCATATCCTACGGCCCTTGCGGCTCTGGGACTTCCCAGAAGTAAAGCAATGTGTCCATAAGTAGTTACCTTTCCCTTGGGGATCTTTTTTACGACCGCATAAACAGAATCGTAAAAATTCGTACTTTTAGTTTTGGCTGTGTCCATTGAATTTGGATTTATATCCTAATTATTTAATTTAAGCGGATTCAGCAATTTAGTGCAATAAAAATGGTAAGCTGAATCCACTTTCTTTTATAAATTTTTATATAAAAGTCATCATTGAAATGAAAATCTCCGAATACGCAAAACATTTGTTACTTGCTCCAAACTTAGAAGATAAACTTTTGTCTCCAAGTCGCCAATGGGAGGAGGAAACGGAGTTTACTGCTCTTCGGATCGAAACACCAGGACGTTCAACCAGACTTCAGTTTTCCGATAAAAAAGTAAAAATCCCTCGTTTGGAACATCTTAATTTAGAATCCAACCGGGGTCTAAGCCTCCATCATTTTGCCAATCATGAACTTATGGCAATTGAGTTATTTGCTTGGGCTTTACTTGCTTTTCCTTCGGCACCTAAATCCATCCGCAATGGATTTTTGAAAACAATCGAAGAAGAACAAACTCATTTGAAATTGTATTTGCAACGGATGAGAGAGTTTGGAATCGATTTTGGTGACATTCCTTTGAATTATATATTTTGGAAACAGTTAGGGCAATTTGGAAGTTTAGAATCTTTTTCGGCGGTTATGTCAATTTCTTTTGAAGGGGCAAACTTAGATTATGCACAAGTGTATGCTCAAGTTTTTTCTTATTTTGGTGATCAGCTAACATCCGATATCATGCTTACTATATTTGAAGACGAAGTGAAACATGTGAAAAGAGGACTTCGTGCCTTTGAACGTTCTCTTCCAGAAAACACGAACCATTGGGATCATTACCGTTCACTCATTCAATTTCCTTTTACTCCTAGACGTGCCAAGGGATACCTTTACCTTCCAGAAACAAGATCACTTGCCGGAATGGATTCAGACTTTATCCAGTCTCTTGGAAATTACGAAGATGAATATACTGGGCGAGTGAATTTGGAATCTGTAAAAAAATTCGGACTTGGAGAGACCATACTTAGAAAAAACAGACTTGATTCTCATCTCCCAAACCTTTAAGATTTATAAGGGAAGGTGATTATGAAATTGAGAATGATGTTGAGTTTATTATTGTTTTTGTCAGCACTCGGAGTTATACTGAATGCGGAAAAAAAAGCCGATGTTTCTGTAGAAATGAATCTTCATGATTTTATGGAAGACTATACAAAACCGGCCACAAAGTTGTATGACAAGAAAGATAATGCAGACTATCTCAACAAAATATTAGAAAAGGTACCAGATATGGCACCCGATGACCAAAAGGCAGAATGGAAGGAAATCATTGATGCTAAGTTGGCAGTGGGAAAACCAGATGAGACTTGTAAGTCATGCCATACAAAGTTTAAAAAAGAATACAAAGCCAAATATAGAAAAAAACTAATTCCTATACCAGAAGACCTGCTCGGATTTCCTAAGGAAATCAAAGCGTTATTAAAAAAGTAAATTAATTCTTCCGTTCCTGTTTGTACGGGAACGGATTCTCATGAGAAAAATCCATAATTTCAAATTTCCAATCCTACTATTTGGATTGTTCTTTTCTTTCTCTATTTTGAATGCGGAGGAAACAAAACCGCAGACAACAGAGCCAGCTGCGCCAATCCAAAATATACTTCCCGCAAGTTTGAAGTTTGGTGCCTTTGTGGATACTTATTACTCTCATAACGCCAATCATCCTAGATCAAAAGAACGCCAATACACAACGCAAGCAGTGCGTAATGATGAGTTTAATATCAACTTAGGGTTTGTGGATGCCAAATGGCAGGAAGAGAAAATTAGAGGACGGTTGGCTTTTCAGTTTGGAACATCGGTAAACACAAATTATGCTGCTGAAGCGAGTAGGGATGTCAGTTCCAATCAAAATTCAGTCAAACACATTCAAGAGGCCTATGTTGGTTTTAAGTTGGCAAAAGATACTTGGGTCGATGCGGGGATCTATTTTGGACATATCGGACATGAATCATGGATTTCTTCAGATAACTGGAATTATACTCGGGCTTTGGCTCTAGATTACGTTCCCTATTATTCGTCTGGGGTTCGCCTCACAACTAAGTTCACGGACAAATTTCAATTCCAATTTCATGTGATGAATGGTTGGCAAAACATTACCGATCAAAACAAAGATAAATCTCTCGGAACTCAGTTTAAGTTTTTACTAACACCTAATTTTACCATTACAGCAAATCAATTTGTTGGAAATGAAGCTCCCGATTATGAACGTAAACAAACCAGAGTTTATAATAATACAATTTTAGAATGGAAGGCCTTGGATTGGTTGTCATTTGCTGTTTCCGGCGATGTTGGAGCACAAAAAGCAAAAGAATCATTCCAATACGAACCTTGGTGGAAAGAAATCAATCCAACACTTGGAATCTATACCAATAGGGAATCTAGTGTATACAACCAGTGGTATCATGGAACTTTTTGGACAAGTTTTCGGTATGAGGATTTGTATCGTTTGAGTTTCCGCGTGGAACGATTTTATGACCCAAAACAGGTGATGGCTACTACTTATACGCGGAATGGATTTATGACAAATGGTTACACATTCACGTTTGATTTATTACAATGGAATCCTGGACTGATTCGTTTTGAAGTGATCCAAAGGGAATCCATGGATCCTGTTTTTGAAACTGATAAAAATAAACAAATTCGCGTAGAACGTTTGTTTGTTGTGGCAGCTTCTGTTAGGTATTAGTGGTTTTAAGAAAAAACCTCCAAACCACTATACTGGTCTGGAGGTTAAGATAGGAGAATGGCAAACGTTTAGTTTCTTTATTGATTAGAAGGCTTTAGGTTTTCTTTTTTTTCTTTGCCGGTTTTTTCTTTTTCCTTGGGGCTTCATCTTCGTCATCATCTTCTTCCAAAGGTTCTTCACTGAGTTCAGTGACAAAGTCAAGGAAAGGGATATGTTTTTTATGGCTCATCTCTTCTAGCTCCTTTGCATTTGGTTTTCTTTCACCCACAACCACTAAGTAGAGAGAAGGGAGGATGGTAAGTACTAGACACATTGCAGAGAACAATCCACCTACAATTACAGTAGCAAGTGGTCTTTGAACGTCAGAACCCACACCTGTTCCTAGAGTTGCTGGGATTAGACCAAGTAACGCAAGTAACATGGTCATAAGCATGGGACGCAACTGGATTACGGCAGCTTTTTTCACAGCGGCCTTTGTGGTAATGTCCGGTTCCTCGATTAATAAGTGGTTGGTTCTGGAAACGAAGAGTACGCCTGCCATTGTTGCAATTCCAAAGAGTGAAATAAAACCCACACCCCCGGAAACGTTGAAGTAATAACCTCTCATTAAAAGTGCGTAGATTCCTCCAAGGAGTGAGAGTGGTATACAAGCCAATGCCACGTATACATACTTGAGGTTTCTATACAACATATAGAGGACACCAAAAATAATGAGAATAGTGATTGGTATAACAAGCGCTAACTTTTTTCCAACACGTGATAGGTTCTCGTATTGTCCTCCGAATCGGATTTCGTATCCATCAGGAAGTTTGATTTTTTTCTTCACTCTTTTTTGAAGTTCAGAAACAAATCCTCCTTGGTCACGACCGCGGATATTCGTCCGAACGGTGACAACTCGGCGACCCTCTTGTCGGAAAATCATTGTAGGTCCATCAATCACTTCAATATCAGCCAATTGTGATAAAGGAATCCTTTCTCCTTTCGGTGAAATGATCGGCATGTTTTCGATAGCTTGTTTGGATGCACGGTATTCTTTCGAAAATCGAACTACAATCCCAAATCGCGCCGGAGTTTTTGGAGGAATATCAGAAGGGCCTTCGTATAGGGTGCTCACTCGTTGCATTCCTATGGCAGCTTCAATCATCTGTTGGATGTCAATGACGTTGATTCCAAATCGTGCAGCGGCTTCCCTATTGATATTAATGGTTAGCTGAGGGCTTTCTGCTTCTTGTTCAATACCGAATTCACTGGCTCCTTTCATTTCCTTGATTTCTTCGAGGACTTCGTTTCCGATCCCTCGCATGATTTTTAAATCGTTACCAGAAACAAAAACAGCTAAATCGGCAATGGTACCCATAATGGCTTCCGAAAGATTGTCCATAATTGGCTGAGAAAAACTGACTCGGGCACCTGGAAGTGTTGCTTCTAAATCATTTCTCATCCTCATGAGTAACTCTTGTTTGGTTATTTTTTCTTTCCATTTACTATAATCTTTCAAACCAATCAGAACCTCTAATCGGTTTGGTGGAAGTGGATCGGTTCCATCATCGTTTCTACCTAACTGAGAAATCACCGCACTCACTTGTTCATTTTTATAAACAGTTTGGCGGATTTTTGGCATGAACTTTCTTGCTTCCGGTAATGAAATACCTACTGGAAAGAAGATCCGAATGTTAAATCCACCTTCGTCCATCTCAGGAAGGAATTCAGTTCCAAGTGAAAACATACCAATGGCGAGAAAAATGGTCACTACACTGAATGTATATTTCACTGCCTTTTTTGATCTATTTACAATGAACTCGATGATTCGTTTGTAACGTACTTCAATCCAATCATAAACCGGGTTATGCCATTCAATAGGTCCCGGATTTTTTGATTCAAAATAAGTTTTGTAGATGATGGACATGAGTACAGGAATCACTGCCATCGCAAAAATTAACGCACCTAAGATCGCAAAGGAGATGGTAAAAGCCATCGGTTTGAACAGACGACCTTCAATCCTTTCAAAAGAGAAAATCGGGAGGTATGCTAAAATGATGATTAAAATCGAAAATAGGATTTCTGTTCCTACTTCCGATGCTGCGTCCCGTGTAAATGCTAAGATTCCATGTGATTTTTCTTCGGGAGTTGCATCCCGGTATCGCCTCATGATATTTTCTACCATGATGACGGCCCCATCGACAATGATACCAAAGTCGATTGCGCCTAACGAAAGTAAACTGGCTGGAATACCCGTCATATTCATGAGTAAAAAAGCAAACAACATCGCAAATGGAATGGTTGCAACCACGACAAGGGAGGCACGTACACTTCCAATAAAGAAAATCAATACCAAACTAACAACGACTACACCTTCCACTAATGTTTTACCAATCGTGCGAAGAGTATAGTTTACTAAGTCTGTTCTATCATAAGTATTTCGAAGTTGTACGCCTTTGGGAAGATAGTTTTCGTTGATTTCTTTTACCTTTTCACGAATCCTTTCTCCCATTTCGTTCGGGTCTCCCCAACGGCGCATGGCCACCAAACCTTGAACAGACGAATCTACGTCGATTAGACCTTCCTCATCATTTTGAATTGTATAACCTAGGACCCCACTGGGGATGGGATGAGAAATTTCAACAGAACCTAAGTCTCGAATAAAAACGGGCACCCCGTTTACTGTTTTGACTACAATGTTTTCAATGTGTTTAGGATCTCTGATGGCACCTAGAGAACGAATTGGGAAACCTTGTTCTCCTTGGAGAAGTAAGTTTCCTCCAGTGTTTAAGTTGTTCTCTTGAATGGCTTTGATCACATCGCCAATGGTCAATTTAAAACGGATTAATTTGTCAGGGGAGGTTACTACATGGTACTGTTTCGGAAGACCACCAAAAGTTACAACATCTGCGATTCCCGGAATTTGTAACATCTTTGGCATTACAATCCAATCTTGGATGGTTCGCAGTTCCATCGGTGTGTGGTTTTCTGATGATTCCACTACATAACGATAGATCTCACCAACGGGTGAACTCATAGGTCCAAGTGCCGGATGAACGTCTTCAGGAATGTCTGCATCGGCAACACGTTCCATAAGTCGCATACGTGCGAAATAATCATCGGTTCCATCTTCAAAGACAAATTGAAATACAACCAGACCATTGATGGTCCTGGATCTTCGCACTGCTACTTTTGGAATTGCATTTAATACGCGTTCGATGGGGAGAGTGACCCGTTCTTCGACTTCCACCGCAGCTTTTCCTGGAAATTTTGCAATGAGACGAACTTGTGTGTCGGCTATATCGGAATAGGCTTCTTTGCGAATGTCTATCCATGCCCATAGTCCAAAGAGAACGGCAACGGCTGCCGCAATGAGCGTGGTAACGCGATTTTTAAGTGATGTTTCTATAAAATCTTTAATCATGATATTCCCTCGTATTGAAGAGGTAACCCATCTGTAGTAATAACTGCGGGTTTTTGTAGTCGCCTTGTCCAACTCCACCACCTACTTGTAAAAAGAAGTTTCCAAGTAAGAAGTCGTAAGTCAAACCGACGTATCGTTGGGATAGATGAACTCTCTGTCTTTCCCTGCTTTCGTATTCTAAATAAGTCCCCACATTACTATCAATGGAGTTTACGTAGGAACGAATGAGTAAGTCTTCTTGCGATGGATCTCTTCGATTGTATCCAGGAATATTGAGTCCAGTCGGATAAGAGGACTGTCCCCCACGACCTACTTCAGGTGCGAATGGATTTACTTCAAAATACCCACCTACAATGGAAATGCTATGGGCAATGACAGGTGTTTTCCAGAATGTATATCCTAAATCTACCTGACCACCTAACCAATGAGGTCCCCAAGCCCCGCCTGACCCTCGTAATACGACATCTTTGAAGTAATATCCTAAATTGAAATTCAAACTCGCTGGCGATCCAATGGATGCACCATATACCCAAAAATTTGTCGATTTAGGAAGTCGTTTGGCATCTAAACTATCAGCTTTTAATTTTTCATCTTCACCAAACGCCGACTGATCTGATTTGGTCGGTGTCCATTCTGGTTTGATTTCATTTCCATCTTTATCTTTAGGATAAGGAGAAGATTGTGCAAACAAAGAAGGAGCGATTAAAAAAACGGTAATGAATAAAAGGATCAGTTTTTTCATATTAAAAACCAAAACTCAAACCTTTTAAGAGAATGGAACCTTGGATGGCTACCTTCTCACCTGGCGTCAAACCTTCGATAATATTGACTCTTTCTTTTGTAGAAATTCCCAATACAACTTCTCGCCTTTTGAATGTTAAAGGTTGTTCTTCTACGAATACATAGTTTTTACCTTCAACCGTGACAATCGCTGTATAAGGGAGAACAACACTATCACCACCGGTTTGTTCTGGAAATTTTACAACTCCAAACATACCCGGTTTCAATCTATATTTATCATTTACAACGAGGATCCTCATTTTCGCAGTTCTTGTAAGAGGGTCTACGTTATCACCGATCGCTTCTGCGGTTCCCGTAAATTCTTCATCAGGGAAGGATGCGAATACTACCTTTACTTTTTTACCTTTGCGTAAGGTGGAGATTTGGGATTCAGGAACGTCAGTGATGATCCATGCTTTTAAACTTCCCGCAGTACTGAGTTCACTTGGATTCAAACCTTGTGCTCTCAGTTTCCCTTCGAATTCTGCAAGTTCTGCTGCATCGTTTCCAGAATCTGTTTCTGATTCCACTAAGTCTTTTTCTGTAGCGACTCGGTGGACAAACATATCTTTGATCCGGCTTAGGTTTTTATTGGATCTATGTAGTTTGTTTTTTGCATGGATATAACCTACGTAAAGATCGTTTAATTCCGCTGACTCGAAGAGGATGATTCGAGATCCATTACTTACTGAAGGAGAAGTGGATGCAATGAGTCTTGCAGGTGCTTCCAAACTAACAAACTCACCACCGCCACCGATTGCAGTTGATTTTACAATTTCTAGTCCTGGGCTATTTGGTTTAAAAACGATGCGAAGGCCACCATCAAATACTTCTGCTTTTTCAGGAGCTTTGTGAACAGGTTTTGCCGGTTTGGAAAAAACCATAAATAGTATTGCAATAACTACAAGAACCACTCCTGAAATCAGGAGGATTTTTGCCTTTTGGTTTAGAGATTTTAAGGTGATGAACATTTTATTCCTCAGATTTAGGATTGGTTTGGTTTTCGGATTTAGGGATAAAGATTCCTTTACCCACAGCATAATTTACATTTTCAATGGCTTCCATTCGATCCGTTTGGAGTTTTAACATCTCCACAATACTGGAACGATAGGTTTCAAAGAAGTCGGCGAATTCTAAGATGGTTATGTATTTCTTTTCATAACTCATAATCATATCTAAAGATAAACTTCCGTAATCTTTGATATAGGCGTTGCTAAAACGTTTATAAAGTGCGTCTTTAATTCGTGCAGATTGGTAGGCAACGGCGACTTCGTTTTCCACTTCGAGGATATTGTTCTTTAACTCTTGTTTGCGGACAAGAATGGCTTTTTCTGCGGCTTGGATATTTCCTTGGTTTCTATCAAAGAGTGGAACACTGAGCTGTGCTGTGACTCCCCAATAGTTTTGGAATGCAGTACCACCTCTGTTGTAAACAGGACCAAATGACAAATCAGGAATGGCATTTGCATATTGAAGTTCCAAATTGGCTTCTTCGAAACGTAATGTTTGTAGGGCTTTTTTTAAATCTGGTCGGTTTTCACGAGCGATTTCGACTAAATCTTCCAAACGTACTTCATTGGGAACAATTAAATCTAGGTTTGTTTCATTCACAATCGGACTGAATTCAATTCTAACATCACGATATAGATCATCATTCAAAAGGACTTTTAGATCTGCTTCTTTTTCAAAAACTCTAATGGCCAAATCTTCTCTTTCTTTTTTTAAGAAAAACAAAAGTGCTTTTAAACGTAAATGTTCTGCTTGGAGGAGTGCTCGTCTTTTGTAAGCAAGTTCCGAAGAATCTACTGTTTTTTCAATCGAGGCGATACTTTGATCATAAAATACAACTGCCTTTTTATAAAAATATATTGTATAAAATGTTCTTCGTAGTTTTGTAATCACTGCACGTGCTAGATCGTGAAACTCTTGTTCGGAGATCTTCGCATTGAGTTCAGCTACTTTCACTCGTTTGTCAATTTTACCACCAAGTAAAAACACTTGTTGGATTTGGATTACCGATTGTCCAGACCTTGTTGTATCAAAGTAACGTTGAGTAGGTTCTGCAAATATACTTTGGTCTATGGCTATGTTTGGATTTGCATAGAGTCCGGCTTGTAAAATACCGGCTTTTTTTACATCGATTTGAAACCGAGATGCTATGAGTAAAAGATTGTTTTTCCAGAGCAGTGTCTCAGCAGACTCTAAATTAATTTCTTTAGAAAACCGTTGGTCATCAGGATACAAACTAGATCCCAAGGAAGACCTTGGATTTTCATCTGAAAGTTGCCTTTTCAGCGCTTCACTTGCTTGTGCTACTCTAGTCTCCCCCCAAAGATAGGAGGTAGAAAACACAAAAAAGAGGCAGATACCGATTCTGTTATAAAAACTCATAAATTACCAAACATACAAAGATTGTGAGAAAAAGAAAACATAGGTATGGCTCTATCACTTAGAAAGAGGTCATACTTCTGAATTCAGCGAATGCCGAAGTAGATTAAACGAAAGAAAGTGGGGGAGGAATATTCAAAAGAAGTGAGGAAAGTAAATTGGGAATGTATGTTCCCTCTGAAATCAAATCAACATAACTAACTAAAAGTGATTCCGACAAAAGAGTGGATTTACTTTCATTAATAAAATCTAAAAAGTCTGCTCTGGAACGAGCTATGGTCGCTGAATCGTCAATGGCGGCGATTTTAGGATCATCGATTGTTGTGTCTTCTGGTGTTTCAAAAGACGCAGAATAGGCTTTTTTGATCTGGTGGAGATTTGCTTCCAGATATTCGGAAACTGTGTCTGAAGTATCGTCTAACGAAAAACCAATGGTTATCGTTAAGAGGAAAGCTATCAGTTTTGTTGACCAGTTTGCCGTCATATTATCCACTCATTCATTTCGAAGCAGGTACTCAATTCTAAAATACTTCTAATGTTTCAAATGAAACACAGGGATTGATCGAAATGATTAAAATATAATACATCAGACGTTAGGATCTTTAAAAAAAAGACTGCCCAGAGTCAGGAATTCCCCGGAACAGTCGCGAATGGTCTTTGGCAAATGAGAAACAAATCATAGGAAAAGTTGAGAATATAAAAACATCCTGTGTCCCTTACGGGACACAGGTTTAAGCGGTAGAGAGGAGTTAAACGGGTGGAGGTAAACTCAAGTAACGAAAGGCGAGGAGCCCAGAAATAAAAGAAACATGGTGGTTATTGTTATGTGTTAGGGGAGAAGTCCTAAAGGAAGACTGACCTTTCCCACTCCATGTAAGTACATCTTCTAAATCTTTTGTACCTGAAGTTTCTTCAGAAGAGGATTTGCTAATCGAGATGGAAAGGGAGCCTGATAGTTGGCTCTTTCCTCCCACTCGGCTGGATTTGGCTCCACGAGTGCGAACGAGTACATTCTCTTCTGAAAGAAAAGCACTGCCCAGGGCGAGAGTGAGTAGGGAAATCCCAAATATTTTTATCACATTCCTGAACATAGATACAGTATAGACGGCATCTGATTAAAATCTAGCATTTTTTTGGAAGATGCTTATAAAATAAGCAGATCGACCCGATTTTTCGGATGGATCTGCCTTTGTTCGGAATTAAAGCACTTTTCCCGGGTTTAGGATCCCTCTCGGGTCAAATGCCAATTTGATGGCTCGCATGGTGTCAATTTCGGATTCGGACCTAGAAAAATTCAGATAATCCTTTTTCAAAAGTCCAATTCCATGTTCTGCGGAGATGGAACCTTTGAACTTTTGGATGAGGGTGAACATTTCAGGATCCACTTTTTTGCATTGGGTAAAGAATTCCACATCAGATAGAACTTTTGGTTTAACTATGTTTAGGTGGAGGTTCCCATCCCCAATATGTCCAAAAAGGGCAATATGAAATCCTTGGTACTTCGATGTCAGTAGAGTGGTCATCTCATCTAAAAAAGCTTCCATGTTGCGAAGTGGAAGAGAGATATCATTTTTGTGAACTGTGTAAGCAAGAGATAAAGATTCAGAAATCCCTTCCCTGTACTTCCAGAAGGTTTCGTTTTGCCGTGAGTTCTGTGCAATGGTCCCATCAGTAATTAGTTCTTTTTCCGTAATGGATTCTAAGATGGAATAAAGTTTTTCTTCGTCAGTTTCTCCACTCACTTCAAATTCCATAAGCACATAATACTTGCTAGGTTCTTGAAATGGATCAGGAACTCCCAAATGTTCTTTCACTTTATCCAAACAATAGTCGGTTAAAAACTCGAATGCTAATAGAGGTAAGTCGAAGTTATGTGTTTCTCTAAAGATTTCTAAAATATTTTTGTATTCGGGAACAGCAAGGAAAATGACACGAATGTCTTTCGGAGGTTTTGTGAGTTTGACAACAGCTTCAGTGATGATTCCGAGTGTTCCTTCCGAACCAATAAACAAGTGTTTGAGGTCATATCCTGTGTTATTTTTTAAAATTTCTCCATTGAATCGGTAAACCTCTCCCTTTCCATTCACAACAGTAAGACCTAGTACCCAGTCCCGGATGAGTCCATAATGAACCACTCGCACCCCGCCTGCATTGGTGGCAATGTTTCCACCGATCTGACTAGATCCAGTAGCTGCAAAATCCACGGGAAAATAAAATCCACGTTCTTCGGCTTCTTTGTGTAGATTTTTTGTGATCATACCAGCTTGTACGTGTAAGGTGCCAAGGAAAGGATCAAAATCAACCACTTGGTTCATTTTGGATAAAGAAACAACAATCTCACCATTTTTTGCAACAGCACCACCGGCATATCCTGTTCGTCCCCCAGAAGGAACCACAGCAATTTCATTTTTGTAAGCGTAAGTGATTATGGCTGCTACATCTTCTGTTGATTCTGGAAAAACAAGGACTTGGTAGTTGGGTGGATACACTTTGGTTCTATCCGTTCCATAAGAATTGAATAAGGCCTCATCCATGGTTCCATCATTTTTTTGAATGACCTTTTTATCGCCAATGAGTTGGCCTAAGTCAGTTTTTGTTTTCGTAAAATCCATTTTCTATCCTTTAGATATCTACCATATCAATTTGAGAGTTTACTGCAGGGTCATCATCCCCCGGTGTCAAACGAGTGTAAGATCCATCCGATTCGAGAACTCTTGCTTGTGTGTTATCCCGAAGGAGGAGTTCTAAAATTTTGCCGATTCTTTTTTTATGTTTGTCTTGAAGGATGGGAAACATAACTTCAATTCGGCGAAGAAAGTTTCTTGGCATACAATCCGCCGAAGCCAAATACACTTCTGGTTTTCCACCGTTTTCAAAACTATAAATCCTCGAGTGTTCTAAATACCGTCCTACAATGGAGCGAACGCTAATACGATCAGAAACACCTGGAATTCCGGGCCTAAGGCAACAGATTCCTCGTATAATCAGGTCAATTTTAACTCCTGCTTGTGAGGCTTCATAGAGTTTTAAAATTACATCTGGATCCACAAGAGAGTTCATTTTAAAGACCACTCGTGCTTGTTTACCGTTTTTTGCATTGTCAGTTTCTCTTTGGATGAGGTGCAGAAACTCTTCTTTTAAGAAAGTAGGAGCCGCATAAATTCTCGAAAGCCTTGGCATTTTGCCGGAACTTGTGATGGTATTAAAAAGAATCGCAACATCTTCTGTAATCTCAGGGTTTGCTGTGAATAGGCTTATATCGGTATAAAATCTAGCTGTGGTAGAGTTATAATTTCCCGTGCCTAAGTGCACATAACGATTGAGTTTATCATCTTCCCGGCGGACGATGAGTAACATCTTACAATGGATTTTGAGACCAACCACACCATAAACTACATGGACACCACTATCTTCTAATTTTTTTGCCCAACGAATGTTTCTTTCTTCGTCAAACCTTGCTTTGAGTTCCACAAGTACTGTGACTTGTTTTCCATTCTCTGCTGCTTCTCCCAAAAATTGGATGATGGGTGAATCACCTGAGGTTCTGTACAAAGTCATTTTGATCGCAAGTACTTTGGGATCTTGGCTTGCAATTTTTAACATATCCTCGATGGATTTAGAACTTTCGTAAGGGTGATGGAGGAGGTGGTCGTTTTTACGAATTTCAGAAAAGATAGATTCACTTTTTTTAGCAGCAAATCCAGATTTAGGAACGGGATAAGAATACTTTAAGTGGCTTGTTTTTTCCAAACCTTGGAAAAACATCATGTCATTTAAACTAAGTAAGGTGGGAATTTCCATAACTTGGTATTCTTCCAACTCTAAGAGTCCACGTAATAGTTCTTTGATATGACCCGCACCCGAATGGACATCCAAACGAACCGCATCTCCCCACATACGGTTTTTTAATTCGTTTTTCATTGTTGTGAGAAGGTCACCAATATTTTGTTCTTCATTGATGGAGATATCCGCATCACGAACAATTTTAAAGGTATGAATTTGTTTTACATTCATTCCATAAAAAAGGTCACCTAAATGGAGTTTAATGATCTCTTCTAGTGGGAAGTATCTTCTAACGTCTGATTGTTTATTCGGAGGAAGTTGTAAAAAACGAGGTAGAACACTTGGCACTTGAACGATGGCAAAAAGTTCTTTGGCTTTGTTTTTATCATCATCAGAATATAAAGTAATTCCGAGATTCAACGTTCGGTTTAGAATATGAGGAAATGGATGGGAAGGATCAATCGCAAGAGGAGTGAGAATGGAAGAAACTTCTCGTTTGTAATAATTTTTTACAAATTGGATATCATCGCCGGCAAGTTCACTTGGATCTTGTACAACTACGATTTTGTTTTCTTTTAGTTCAATGAGGATCTCGTTTAAGGATTCATATTGTCCTTTAACAAATTCTCCCACTTTGGAATAAAGTTCGGCAACGGTTTCTGAAGTTCGTTTCCCATTCAGGCTTCGTTCTTCGATTCCTGCATTTTTTAAGTTCACTAGGCCTGCCACGCGGACCATAAAAAACTCATCTAAATTGGATTCAGTGATACAAAGGAATTTGAGGCGTTCGAGGAGTGGGTTTTCTTTGTCGAAAGACTCTTCGAGGACACGGTGGTTGAAGTCGACCCAGGAAAGTTCGCGGTCGAAGAAGATATTTTGGTTCCCCAGTTCTATTTTTTCTTTAGGGCTAGCAGTCATAATTCTAGGATTTGGGAAGGAAAAAATTCTGTAAATTCCTAATCCTTTTGTAGAATTCGACGACATTAGATTCAGAGGAATTTGAAACGATATGCCAGCATATACCATGCCGGGTTTGATGACCGGGCAAAATACAAACGATATCGTTAAAAAACTGGTCGAACTCGAACGTAGACCCATCAGGCGATGGGAAACGGAAAACGAGTATGCCAAAGCACAAATGCAGATTTGGGGTGAGGTAAAAAACCTGACCACAAACCTCCAAACCAAAACCCGCGCCCTTGTTTCCTTTACCGCTCCTTTTGCCACCAAATCGGTCTCTTCTTCGGAAGAAGGGGTGATTACGGGAGAGGCCTCTCGTGCTGCCAAGTCTGGAAATCGAGCTCTAGAAATCACAGAAATGGCAAGCAAACATCAGTTATCTGGTGTTGCCATTGATACCGACATTCGTTTGCCAGAAGGCAGTTTTACGATCTATTCTGGAAAGTCCAAAGAGACAGTGATCTTCCCTGGCGGGGGATTACCGGAGCTCACTCAGGCCATCAAAAATATGGCCGGGGGACTTGCCGAAACTTCTCTCATTAAAATTGATAAAGACTCATCCATTCTCACTGTCACATCCGTAAAGACCGGTAAAAAAAATGAACTTCAGTTTTCTGATCCTAATGGAATTTTGAAACTGGCGGGTCTTGTTGGGGAAAACAAGGCAGGTCTTGAAAATACAAATCAATTATTATCTTTAGATTTACTCAACTCCAAGGTATGGGAACAGGCAAAGTTCAAAAAGTCGGAAACAGAAACGGAGAAGTTGCTCCAAACCGAAGAAGGAATTTCAATCAAACCAGACACTGCATTTGCAGTTCCGATTGTTGTGACGGAAATCAAAGAAAGAGCTTTTGTCGAAATTGAAATCGTTGGGGAAGCTCCTGCAGTGATGGAACTCGGGATTGGTTTTGAAAAAGAGGGCAGTGTTCGTAACAAATTCCTACCCATTTCCAAAACAGAATCCAAATATATTTTCCCTGCGGGTGATTATGCTTCGGAGAAAAATCTAACAACAATTATACTGTCTAATGCTGCGACTACCCCTGTTCTTATCAAATCGGTCACTCTTGTCACACCCCCCGCTCCGGGAACTGCCGAACCAGTTAAGGTTTTACAAGAAGGAAAAGATCTTAAAATCAAAATCGATGGAGTGGAAATCACTCGTGAAACAAACGATGCCATTGCCGATGTTTTAGAAGGGATTTCTTTTAATGTTCATAAAGTCACAGAAAAACCTGTGACTTTAAAGATCCATGTGGATCATGCCAAAGGTTCTGCCCTCATCAAAGAATGGGTGGATGCTTATAACGAACTGATGAAGTTTTCAAAGGAAGTGATTTCCGTTGAAAAAAATGCAAGAATCTCTGATAAAAAAGAAAGTGATGATTCCAAAGCAGCAGACATCTCCAAGGATTTTTGGGATAACAAATCCAAATCAGGAATCCTTGCTGGTGAAAATTCGATCCAAAGATTAATTGCTTCTTTAAAAACTACAGCTAACTCATACTATCCGGCTCCGAAAGACAATGGATTTAAAGTTCTCACAGATATTGGGATCTCCACTGGGGCTGTAGGATCCAACTGGGAAAAAATCCAAGACGGACTATTACAAATTGACCAAGAAAGACTTGTTTCCGTACTTTCTGAAAATCCAGATGGGGTTCGTGATTTGTTTGCCTCTGACCCGAATAACGATGCAAAGATGGAAGAAGGTGTTGGAATTCGATTATTAGAAATCCTAAAACCTTACAATCAATATGCTTCTGGAATTGTCACAAGCAAAGTAAAACTTTTAGAAGAAAGTGTCGCAGGGAATAATAAAAAAATCAAAGAACATGAGTCTCATCTCATTAGTTTTGAAGCCAAACTGAAACAACGGTTTCTCTACATGGAACAAGGTGTAGGGAAAAACAAATCAGTGGGTAATTATTTGCAGAATAATATGTTTAGAGGTAACGGTGGGGAATGATGAATATTTATATCAATGAACAACAATTAGATACTAAACTCGATGGCGAAACAAATCTAGGCCAAGTGTTGGATGAAATTCAAAAATGGATTGAATCCAATGGAAAGTATCTTCGTCATTTCACGGTCAACGGAAAAGAACTGAACCGTTCTGACCTAAATGCTGTGGGTGTAGACGAAACAGAACGTCTGGATTTATTTGTGGGTGAAGAATTAGATGTCATTGAAGATAGCCTTTGGGAAGTCGATAACTACGTAGACAAAGTGGGAACCACCCTTGTCGGTCGTGATTCTCTGACGGAAAAAGAAACCGAAGACTTAAAAGAAGGAATCCCTTGGATTATTTCCATGATCCAAACTACAACAAAAATTCTAAATCTAAACCTAACCCTCATACAACCTATGGGGAAAGGAAAGAACGTAGAAGAAATTTTGGAGTCTTTACAAAATGGATCCGAAGTTTTAGATTCTACAAAAGCCATTGAGACCTTTTTAGAAGACCTCCGTGATGTAAAACTTTTCCTTATGGATCTAAGCACTCGCCTTGCGGTAATGCGTATGGACGAAAGTGAACTGATTGAAATCATTTCTCGTTTTGTGGATGATAAAGAAAAAGTCATAAGAGACTTTATGGCAGTGAATGAAAACTTCCAATCAGGAAAGGATCATTTGGCTTCTGAGATTTTGAATGATGCTGTTGGTCGGCTAACAGGGCTTATGTCGGCGCTTGTATCAGTGCAAACTCGCCATTCAGAATTAGATTGGCAATCACTTTCCATTGATGAGAAAAAGTTATCAGAAGTGATCACCAGATTGAATGAAACACTTTCTAACATTGCTTCTGCGATGGAAAAAAATGATATTGTCTATGCAGGTGATATTTTGGAATACGAACTTCCTGAACTTTTAGAGGCGTTCATTCCGTTCCTTTCTCTTGTACTCGAAAGAGTTTCTGTTTAAAGATTTGGTTCTTTGGGGAATCGGGCAAAAATCCGGTTCCCAACTCCAAACAAAATCCCCACAAAAAAAACAACCCCTCCCCAAATTAGATTCAGGTTCCATCCAAGCGACTTTGTATACATAGGATCGGACCAAGTCCAGACTCCATAGGATGTGAGGATCAGTCCAAGGGTCAGAAACAAAGCGGCCAAAATAGAGGATAGGGAAATCATACCGGTAAGTTTATCCGAAGTTTTCCGCAGATACAAGACAATATTAAAGAACCAAACCGTTGACAGGATGTTCGTCCTTGGTTTTCTTTTCTGATATGGCTTTGTTTTTGGATTTGGACAATACCCTCTTACCCTCGAAACCAGCGTATGAATTTGCCATAACCGAATGTGCTAAGGATTGGGAGACTCGAAAGTTAGGTGGGAATTTCCGTTCCTTATACGAATCTGCCAGAACAAAAGTAAAAAACCAACTTGTAGGCCATAGTTCGAACCGGTTGCGACTTTTGTGTTTTAAATTGATGTTGGAGGAATCCGTGTCCTCTGGATTCCAAACCAAAGACATAGTTGATGTTTTGTGGATGGAAGAAAGATACCATTTCCATTTCCTTTCTTATTTAAAAAATGAATCTAAGAAAGAAACTTACCAAACAAAGTTATTTCCCAAACTTGTGGCTTTATCAAATCAGTTTCCTGTTTTTTTAACTACCAACGAAACCTTACGAACGCAATTATTAAAAGTATCTTCCTTTTTACCAGACCACTTTCGTTTTACGCTTATCACTTCGGAAGAGGTGGGACATGAAAAACCTACAACAGAATTCTTTTCTTATGTTTTGGAACGTTCGAAAGAAAATCCAGAGGATTGTATTTTACTCGGTGACAATTGGGACGATGATGTCCTCGGTGCGAATCGTCATGGAATTGCCAGCATTCATATTCCCGAAATGTGGGGAGTAGGTAGTGAGGTGAAGGAATATCCTTTTGAATCCTCAAGCCCCATTTGGAAGGCACCGAGTACGGTTGCAGCTCTTAACTTTGCCGAGTTATGGTTTTTTCAGAGTCAGAAATAAAGTATTATTCCAGTTGATGGTTCTAAAACTTAGAGCAAAGATAAATTTGGTAAGATAATAATAACCTAACTTAAAATAAACGGCAAGTTTACTTTTGCTACCCGATACAGAAAGGATGGGCATAAGCACTTTGTATTTGGGATCTGTAAATCCACATTGTTTTCCGAGTTCCGCAAGCGTTTTCATTTTGTAGTTGTTTACGTGGTCTTTGGCTTCAAGGTAATGAACCCCTTCCTGCATCCCTTTGAGTTTTACCTTCACATTGGCTTTGGTTAGTTGGATGGGAAAGTTAGGAGTTTGTAAAAAAAGAATCCCGCCGGGTTTAAGGAGTCCATGTAGATAAGTGAGTAGGGAATGGGGTTTCGGAATGTGTTCGATCACGTCCCATAAAGTGATGATATCAAAACTTTCTTTGGGTAGTTTAGAGTCTTGCACAAGACCCGCATGTACAGTTTTCATTCCATTTTGTTCGTTCGCAAATTTGACTGCTTGTTTAGAAATCTCATACCCCACTGCAGACCAACCTGGTTTTTTGGTGAGCACTGCTTTGACAAAAAATCCAAGGCCGCAACCCACATCGAGAAGGTTTCCTTTGTCTTTTTTTAAGTAAGTAGAAATAAAATCGGAATACACGGCACGGTGAGCATCGTCCCACCATTTTAAATCATAAGTTTGTTCTGCCCCGTCCCAATAACCTTCGTAATGTTCTTCTTGTTCATAAGAGGAATACACATGACCACAGTTTTTACATTCTAAAATGGGGGTTCCATTTTCATTGAATACGGTTTTTGACTCGGAAGATTGGCAAAGGATACAAGATTTCATGGTCTATCGGTCAGTCTAATTCATGAGAACAAGGGTCAAACCAAAAACCTTGATCCGACTTGCCAACATCCTAGGCAAAAAAAACATGGGGTGAGATAAGAGAGGAACCGATGAAAATTAACTTCACCAAAATGGAAGGAATTGGAAATGACTACGTGTATATCGATGCCACAAAAAACGATATTCGCTTGAGTCCCGAACAAATCCAAAAACTATCCGACCGCAATTTTGGAATTGGTGGAGATGGGGTGATTTTTATTCGTAACTCAAAAACGGGTGAGTTCCAAATGGACATGTACAACTCGGATGGAAGTTCTTCAGAGATGTGCGGGAATGGAGTGCGTTGTGTCGGAAAATTTGTTTTTGATCATGGCCTTACCAAAAGCCAAAAACCTACCATTGAAACGGGGAAAGGGGTTCTCACCCTCGACTTAAAAACAGGAAACAACGGCAAAGTAGAAATGGTCACCGTGGATATGGGAGAACCCATCCTAAAACCAACACTCGTTCCCATTGTATGGCCAGGTGACGAAGCAGTCATCAACCAAGTGATCGAAGTCCAAGGAAAACAATATCATTTTACGGCTGTTAGTATGGGAAACCCGCATTGTGTGATTTATGTGGATGATGCCGATGCCTTCCCCGTTAGAGAAATTGGACCACTTATCGAAAACCATCCTTTGTTTCCAAGAAGGGTGAATGTGGAATTTGTGTCCGTCAGAGGAAAAGACCATCTCTACCAAAGGACTTGGGAGAGAGGAGCCGGAGAGACCTTAGCTTGTGGTACAGGAGCTTGTGCGGTGACTGTGGCTTCTATCTTAAATGGAAAAACAGGGCGGTCCGTGCAAATTGATCTTAGGGGTGGAACTCTAAATATCGAATGGAAAGAAAATGGATCTGTGATGATGACAGGGCCCGCCAAAGAAGTATTTTCGGGAGAAGTGGAAGTTTAATTCGGTTGTAAGATTGTCCGTACTCCTTAAGCGAGTTACGGACAAATCGAATGACTGGAGATTATTTTTTTATGTAATCTACTTTTTGTAGTTCACCCATTCTGCGTTTGGTTTCGTTCGAAACTTCCACCATACCTTTGTCAAGCGGTAGGTGGGCATAGTTTTCATACTTAATCACTTCCCCAAACACTACATTGATTTTTTTATAAACCACACGTCGTTTGATATCACAAACTTCTTTTGGCATACCCATAAAGGCACGCACCAATGGAGGAATGGGATAGTCTGTAACAGTTTCTTCCTCTGGTAAGATCACAGTAGGTAGGATATCGACTTTGTTCCGAAGGCTAAAAGCAGCAAAACCAGAATGGAAATTCGCCAGTGGTGCAGAGAAATCGTTTTGCACCATATAGTCATGGCCTTCTGGAAAAATTCCAAGCACATCCCCGTTTTTAAAAACCTGTTGTACCTTTTTGATACTGGCCATAGAGATATTTCCGTCAATTGCCATGGGAATGGTTCCTGTCTTTTCGACTAAGTCTTTGAAAAGGGGGATACGCGTTGTATATTCCGCAGCAATCCAGGAAATAAACCTGGGGAAAACAGTACCTATGACAAAAGGATCCATATCGCTTCTGTGGTTGCAGGTAAGGATGAGTTTGCCATTGGGCACAATGTTATGGTAACCGTAGACAGTTGTGTTTACAGCCAAATTAAAGAACGGAGTGACAAACTTTTTGATGTTCTCGACGTTCTTTTTGACTTGGTCTACGGTGTTTTCCATATCATTCTCCTAAGATTTTCTGCCACCAAGATTTGGCAGTGGGATCCGAGTTTGGATTTCGCAGTTCGGAACCTGTTCCACTGCTACCATGAGACTCTCCTGGATCAGAGGTAAGTAGGTTTTCTCTACGTTTTTTTCCCAGATGAGGGCTTGGAACGGTTCTTTTAATCTCTTCCAACTCTTTTTGGGCGGCGGCATTGGATTTTAAAAATGCACGGATTTCATCCCATTGGGGATCAAAATCATTTCCGTACATGGCATAATTCATAAGATCAATACGATCAAAATCGGGCATGTTCAAGATTGAAAGTGATGCCCCGACAAATTCAATCCAATTTTTATTCGAGCACTCCAGAATGGGGGAGGGCCGTTCCGAAAATAATAAAGTGAGAGATAGAATCGAGTCCAAGAGACATAAGATCAAAAAAACAAACCAGAACACATCCCTTTTGCCTCAGAATGTTGTACCCTTCCCCGTACTCCCCAATAAGGAGAAAATTTTGCATCTCTGTGAAGATTTGTTTTGCGAACCGGGTAAGGAAAGGGAAGCATAGAAATGATGCCAAAACGAATCCTCCTATTAGCTTTATTTTTCCTAATTTTTCAGAACTCTATGTGTTTGAAACTTTGGACCGTGTCTTCCAAATACCGGACCACAGAAGATTCCCGAGACCATAAATCCTACCAGAAGACCCGCAGTTATCTAAAGGCAAAACAATGGTTGGAATACAAGTTGGATCCAGAACTTTCTAAAATTGAATTAGAAAACCAAGAAATAGGAGAACTTCGAGGCATTGGCCTCATTAAATGTTACGTTCCCTATGGAATTGGGGAAGTGGATGCCAACGAACATGAATTTGAATATGTGATCAAAGTGCAAGAAGGACATGCGGAGATGCAAATCAACAAAATCTTTTCCTTCATTCGGGATCCCAATGACATTATTTTGAATTATGGACCTAAAAATGAAAAGGTAGCCAAAATTACCATTCGGTCCTGCTTTCGACCACTGATGGATGATTTTTTTGAATTTATAAAATAGAAAAAAAGAGACTAATAACCAAGCGGGTTTCCCACAGTGGAACCCGTGGAACCGTAGGTGTTTGTGCCTGTTGGTGAGTCAGTAAGCCCATAGTGGTTTAGGCCATTCGAACTGCCACTGTTAGTGGATGACCTGGAAGAAGAATCTGTTGATCCTGATTGGGAAGAACCATTTTGTGTTCCATCTCCTTCCAAAAGATCTAAGATGTCTTGTCTGTTTACCAACTTGACTTCGTTACACGAAACGAATAATAGACAAAACGATAAGATACCGAGGAGATTCTTCATTCCTTTTCCATTCTGGACATTTTTTGGATGGAGTTCAACCATTTTATTCTGAAGCAGAATAGGAATAAATCCTCTCTTTGGACTCTCTTCCTTTTAGTTCGTATTCTCCTTCCGATTGGAGTTTGGAACGAATTTCTTCGGGCAACAATACGGAGGTGTTTTCAGTAAGGAGTAGGTTTTTCTTTAGTCCCTTACAAAGTCCTTCCACTCGTGATGCCGTATTGACCGTATCACCAATCACTGTAAATTCCATACGATTGGCAGAACCGATATTTCCCACAAGAAGGCTCCCTGTATGGATTCCAATTCCCATTTTAAGTTCAGTAAGTCCCTCGGCTAAAAATTGAGCATTTAAGGAATCCAGGTTTTTTTGCATTTGCAGGGCTGTTGCAAACGCACGTTCGGCGTGGTCTGCCATGGGCATCGGAGTTCCAAATACAGCAAGAATGGCATCCCCAATGAATTTGTTGATAAACCCTCCGTGGATTTCGATGGCATTACTCATTTCTTGAAAATAACGATTGAGGATGTACAATACTTCTTCGGGTTTTCGTTTTTCTGAAAGTTTAGTAAAGTCTCGAAGGTCTGAAAAAAGAATGGAAGCATCGACAACTTTCCCACCTAGACTATGTTCGTTGGATAGTAGATAATCGCGAACTCTTGGATCAACAATCCGACCAAAGGTATCTTTCATCCTTTCTCTTTCCGCAAGGCCTTCGGCCATTTCATTCACCGCATCACCGAGAAGACCCAGTTCGTCAGAGCTAAATATTTTGACCCTGGTATCAAACTTTTGTTCTTTGATGAGTTCTGTGGCTTTTTCGATTTGATTTAATGGATGTTGCAAACTGGATGCAAAAGACATAGCAAACGCAAAAGAAAAAACGAGCATAATGGCAATAACTTCAAACAAAACATCGTTATGAACCAGTTCATGGAGATTCAAAATGTTTTGATTGGTTCTGAGTAAAATTCCAAAGATTAAAAGTACAATGGGAAAGAGTGTGGATGCGGCCCAAAAGATAAATTGTTTCGTAACAATGGAAAATTGTTTTCCATGAGCATACTTTCCAAGACCCCCTTCAGGAAATACACAAGGGATGATGAGGAGTTTGTTTAAGTAAGTGGTTGTGGCATAAGAAAAGGCAAAAGCAAATAGACCCCAAAATCCAAATAAAATTGAAACGGTAACAATACTTTGGTGGGGTGCATCAGGAAAGAGTGTATCGATGCGACAAACACTTAAAAAATTAGAGAGTTCCCAACCAATAAATCCTAATATACTAATTGTTAGCGGTGAGTGAACAATTCGGTGACGAGCCCTTTCTTCGGAGATAAAGTTACAACCTTTGGAGGAAAAAAGAAATTTTGCAATGGGTAGGCTGTAAAAAAACAAAATGAGAGTGATGATGGGAAAGGGAGCCCAAGTGAATATAGCTAATGTTCTGTCGTTTTTGATTTGTGTGGCTTCAAATAATGCTAAGAACTGATCCGGTAAAAAAGCAGAGGCCGTATAGTTGGCAAAAAGAAGTGTGAACAAACAGGCACAAAAAGGGACAATAAAGTAAATTAATAAAAATGCAATGAATTGGAGGGTGCGGCCTGGTTTCATAAATGAGTTTTCCTTATACCTTGGTTCTTTTTGTGGTACGTTTCAATAAAATTCTTTGGACTTGGATGTGTTTTGCATCACTTAATGGAAAAAATAAAAAGAGGATAGAACCTAAGATAAAGAAGAATCCTACACCAGGACCAAAGATCATTGCAAGGCGAAATCCCACATCGGCGGATTGGGTGGTAGCGCCGTTTTGGAATCCAACGGCATCGAGTAAAAAACCGGTGAGAGCAATTCCAAAGGCTTGAGAAAACTTAACACCCATCTTCCAAATTCCGAAATACAAACCTTCTCTTTTCTCGCCAGTTTTGAATTCATCATAGTCCACAACATCTGTAAGAATTGAGTCCATGATAAGGATGGATCCTGCACAGATTCCTCCCACAAAAGCTGCAATGAGAGGAGGGCGTAATTCTCCATAAGGGAAGAGGGGATAAACAATGACCGTAAGAACACCAAGACCAAAAACACCGAGAAAGGCTGGGATTTTTTTTCCAATTTTTTTGGCGATCCAAACCCAGAATCCAATGGAAAGGATGAGAACCAGAAAAAATGGCAAGAGGATATTGATAACCACAAGTGATTCTTTGAGACCCAACCTATATTCATAATAATAGAGGGCAATTGCTGAATTGAATGTCCTTCCTATCGTTGCAATGATAAAGGCAAAGAGTAAAATAAGAAACATTTTGTTTTTGAGAACCGAAACAAATGCAGTAAAGAAAGGGATCTTTTGTTCTGTATGATTTCTCACGTTGTCTCTTCCTCTGGTCACAAGAAATGTAGTGATAGAGGAAACCAAAATCACAAGGGATACAATTTCTCCGGCTACGGTTCGGGATGTGATGATATTATCTTTTGAGGATTCGTCACCTAAAGATTGTAATATGGCTGCAGGCACAATCATTCCAATTAACATTCCAATATTGCTAAAAAATAACCTCCATCCAAAGATAGAAGTCCTTTCGTTTCTTTCAAAACTGAGTTCGCTACCCAAGGCAATATGGGGAACAGAAATGATCGTCATTGCGGTGTTTACAAAAAGATACACAGTCAAAAGATAAGAGAACTTACCGAGCTGTGTGGTCAGGTGCGGAGGTGAGAAGAGGAGTAACACCGCCAAGGAGAGTAAAACCCCGCCAAGGAGAATGTAGGGCCGTCTACGACCCCATTTTGTATGGGTATGGTCAGAGATCCTACCCATGAATGGATCGCTTACAGCATCCCAAAGGACCGATATGGATAAAGCAATCCCGGCCAAACTCGAATTGAGTCCTACTATTTCTGTATAATATTTTAGTAAATAAATTTGAGTAAAGAGTTGAACGGCCGTTATACCAGTCTCTGCCGATCCATATCCCATTTTGATTGGGAGTTTAAGTTTTGTTTGGTTCATTCAAGGACTCAAGTATTGGACGGAAGGAACCTCAATTCTGGAGGAAGAAATTTCTGATCTTTGGGGAAATCGATTTTAGATTACAACATTCTCTTGGGTAAATAACAGATTCGGATCAAAGAAATATCATCGATAACTTGTCCTAAGGATTCAATGAGTTTTGTGATGGCGAGTAAATTACCTTGTGTGGATTCAACGAGTGCCAAAAAAAACTGTTCATCTGAATTGACTTCTGTTTTTCCCATAGCATCTAAACGTAATACATCGTCCTTTCCATCCGATCCAATGATGATTACATCTTCCGATTGAAGTTGGAATTCTTTGATATTTTGGATGGGCATGGCACCTAAAGTTCCTAGTTTTCGGTAGGAAATATCTGCCTGTATATATTCTGCTTTTCCCTTCCTGTATAGAACTATGGGCGGATGTTCGGCATTCAAAAAAAATAACCTTCCCGTATCTTCTTCCAAAAGACCCATGGTGAGAGAAACAAGCATTGTTCCATCAAATGCTTCAAAGATCAAATGCATCTCTTGGAGATTTGTTTTTAACCAATCTGCTGGACTGATCATTTGATACCTTGGATCTGTTTTTGTTCTTTGAACAATGGATTGGAACACGGCTCCAAATACTAATGCCCCACCAGCTCCTTGCATAGACTTACCCATCGCATCAGCGTTCGCAAAAAGTAAAAACTTTCTATTTTGTAAAACTATGGAATGGGAGATATTGATATCGCCGCCAATATCGTACCTTCGGTTTTTGTATTCGAATACTTTTTTCTGTCGAACCAAATGATCCACTTCCAATTGGTTACTGTCCACATCTTTGATTGCAAGTGGATTTAGCAATTGATAGGTGAGGTAATAATCACCATCCTGTTGGATTTTTAGGTTGCTGATGTCTTGTAAGGATTGGTTTAATTCATTGGTTCTTAAGGTTACTTTTTCTTCTAATCCTTCATTTAGATTTCTAATTTCTTCATACATTCCTTTCAATGTTGTAATCACCGAATTGAGATAGAATGCTTGTTTGGCGAAATCATCGCTGGACTTGGGGGTGACAACCACATCAAAATTTCCTTTGGCAAGTTCTCCTAAGGACCTGCTAGTTTCGTTTAGTCCTTCATTCACTGACTTGGCTACTACATAAGAACATACTACCAGGGGAATAATGAAAATAAATGATACAGTAACAATGGGAATCATTGGATCTTTTACAGCAATTTCTCCCATTGCCAGCGAATAGAGAATGTAAGAAAAGATAACAAAGGGAAGGGCGGCCAAACTAAAAAAAGCGACTAGGATCCTTGAAAAATAATTAAACTTGGGGATGTCCTTTTCTTGAAGTTCTATGTTTTTGATTTGGGGAAGATCGAAAAGACGCCGGATGGAATTTTCGGAAATAAAATAATAAGTTACAAACGATATTGGAGCAATCATCACAAAGGTAAAGATTGCAGATCGAACCACCGATGGCATATAGGCCACCAAATAAAAAAACAAAAAACTGATTGGTATCACACCGGATAACCAACGTATTACGATGATAATGGCTTCGACTAAGGGATAACGAAAAAGAAGTATTTTTACAGATTTTGCATATTCGGCTTCCTCTATGGATAAGGAATAAATTCCAGAAGTGGGGATTTGGATCTTTTCAATTTTAGCATACACATATTTTAATAATAAGTGCCGGACAAAGGTACCAAGGAGACCAATCCCAGTAGCAAAAAAAACACAAAGGGCAATGAAGATACGCCAATGTTCTGGCTCCATTTTCTGAGTGATGATGGCGTAATATACGGCAAAGGGAACAGGAACCGTGTGTGTGAACGCTTCTAGTTTAAGGGTAAGATCCCAGAAAAGAGTTTCTCGTTTCACGTTGTCACCTAATCCTACCTATCTGCCTTTCTCCATAGACTGGAGGATCAATTCATAAAAGTCAAGTCGAAGGGATGGATTTCTAAATAAACTTTTGTATGCTCTGTTGTTTCATAATTATCATTTCTTTTGAATGAAATTTATATACAAATCGGTTGTTGGAAATTTTTTGTCTTTCACTACAAATTGTAGATAACACGTTCATTTTGAACTATAGTATATCACATAATCAATGTTATGTTATATAAATTTGAAATTGAAAATCATTTTCCATTCAAGACCTTTAAAAAAGAACGACGTTAACCAGTTGTTTTTTTGTTTTGAAGCTGGAAAATTCTAAATTCTGTAATTGGAATCCCTATCTTCTAAATAGTACTTGAAAGGCAAGGTGCGCTAAAATACAAAGAAATCATGCGCAAGAATCTGCCCATTACTGATACTGAAATCGAATTCCAAGAAGGAACAAAGATCACCTCCAAAACAGATCTGAAAGGAATCATCACCTATGTGAATGAGGATTTTTTACGCATTAGTGGATATACTGAAGAAGAGATAATCGGAGAACCCCACAACCTGATCCGTCACCCCGATATGCCAAAAGAGGCGTTCCAAGATTTATGGGATACAATTAAGGCTCAAAATTCATGGGTGGTGTTGTCAAAAACCGTTGTAAAAACGGAGATTATTATTGGGTAGATGCGAACGTATCACCAATTTACGAAGATGGAAAACATATTGGTTATATGTCGGTACGGACCAAGGCAACGAAAGGACAAATTCGTAATGCCGAAACTTTGTATGGCAAAATGAATTCTGGAACTTGGAAACCTAAAACAAATGATGGAATCATCGCTGGTTTATCTTCGCAAACCATTTTCCTTATACAAACAATTGTAAGTGGAACTCTACTGATTTTATTTTCGCAAAAAACAAATGTTAGTTTAGTTTTTCTTTCCAATCCTCTGGCATCAATATTTGGATTAGTTTTGTTTTCCTTTGTTACAACCATTGGTTATCTAAAGATCAGAAAAAACAGAAAATCATTCTTAAAGGTAAAGGAATACTTAGAAAATTTATGTAATGGTCGGCTAAAGTTTGATGTGGTTTTAGAAAATGGAGGTGATTATGCAGAAATCCTTTCGTTGATCAAAAAAACTCAATTTGAATTTAGAGGAATGATTTCTCAATTGATTGGGAATGCCGAAATTGTAAAAACTCAAATCAAAGCGCTCACTTATGCCGTAGAACATATCCATGTTGCATTTCAAGAGTTATCGAAAGCAATGTTTTCTTTGGCAGATTCGAGCATTGTCACTCGTGAAAGTTCAGATTGTATCTTCCAAGAAATGGATTCCTTAAATCAACTCATCTGTAATATACGGAATGAATCTAATACAGTACAATCGGAATCCACAGAAGCATACCAATTTTCCTTAGTAGGAAAAAACCGTTCTGATAAAGCAATGACTCAGTTTTTAAAAGCGAAGAGTCAAATTTTCAAAACTTCTGAAACCATCAAAGATTTAGGTGAAAAAACAAAAGCCATCCGGAAAATCACAGAAACCATTACTGCCATTTCTGAAAAAACAAACTTACTTTCGTTAAATGCATCTATTGAGTCGGCGAGGGCAGGTGATGCGGGGAAAGGATTTGCCGTGGTTGCAGGGGAAGTGGGAAAACTTGCCGAACAATCCAATAAATCCGCAAAAGAAATATCTGCCTTCGTCTCCGAATTGACTGCAAAGATTTTGCAAACGGTTTCAGATATCCAAGAAGGTCTTACTGAAGTAGAAGTGGGTTCTCTCGAATTCGAAACGGTTCAAGTCGAGATGAACAAAATTTTAAAGAATGCAGAAGAAACTAAAATTAGTGCCGAGAAGATCAATGGTTCTACTGAAGGGTCGGAGTCAATGTCTGGGAGTGTTTTGGAAAATATGGAAAAGATCCAAACCCAACTGATCAATACATCCGCCATTGTGGAGGAGTTGTCAGCGGCTGCCAACGAACAAAAACAAACCGTTGCCGCCATTGAAGAGTCCATTACGAATTTAGACAAAGTAGCGGATCGACTGGATTCTGTGGCCTTCCGATTTCAATTTTAATGATGTAGTACGAGCACAATTCAGGATAAGGTTATGACAAACCCAAACACAAAACCAAAAATGAGTTTCCATGTAGAAACATCACGAGTTGATTCACATTCGAGTCTTTCAAAGTGTAAGTCGGCAGAGATTGTTTTGGATACGGATATGGCGGGAAATCCAAATGCGTTTAACGCAGCGGAGTTGTTACTCTCTGCACTTTCGGCATGTATCATTAAGGGAGTGGAAAGGGTTACGCCGATCCTTCATTTTCAACTGAAAGGAATTCAAGTCATCGTAGATGGGGTTCGTCAGGATGTTCCACCCAAAATGGAATCCATTCGTTACCAGATCATTGTGGATACAGAGGAATCGGATGACCGTCTGCACCTGTTACACGAAAATATAAAAAAATATGGAACTGTGTTTAACACCATTGCCCCAGGAACTGATTTGGCTGGCGAAATTCGTAGAAAATGAAAAAAACCAAAGGTTCTTCTTTGGGTTTTCGAATGCAAAATGGATAGTATGTGAATTTTTATTTGTAATCTATTTTACCGAGAGACTTAGACCTTTTAAAATTATTACAACCGTATACGAAAAAAAGTAAAGAGATCCGAAAAGCGGAATTATAAAGAAAAGAGCGTCAATAGGATAAAGTGCTTCGGTTGGCGTGAATTTTTTCCTTAGTGCTATCGGAATATTCTTACACTCGTCAAGATTTGGAAATTCAACTAATATGAGTTGAACAATACTCTTTGCATATTTGAGGTAGTCTTTTTTCCAACCTCTGAATGAATAGTTGATGTAAGTTGCTAATATACCAATAAAAAATAAAAAAATGTTTAATGAGATTTCAGCTTTCTTGTAATTGTCAGAAGCTAAGATAGCCGACAACAAAGCTACATAAAATCCTGTAACACTAATTGATTTCAATTCATTCTGCTGCATCAAATTGATGTATATAGAAAGTAATTGAATATAATCACTGCCATTCTTTGGTTTGCAGTCATGTGACATCTAAATGCTCCATAATTTAAAATGTATACATTGTTTGTTTATGCAAAGAAATTTTTGTTGTCAATTTGATTTATAAAGGATGAAAGGATTATACATTTAGGGTGTTTAATGGGAATCGGACTATATCCGACTCCCATTAATTGTGTTTACTTACCTAAGATGAACACAAAGTTCGTTGTCGCAGACCCACCGATGTTGAGCATAAGACCGTTCTTTGCTCCTTTCACTTGGTAGTCACCAGCTGTATTCGTGACTTGTTTGTAAAGGTCGAGCATCATACGAACTCCGGATGCACCTACAGGGTGACCCACACCAATGAGTCCACCAGATGGGTTGATTGGTTTTTTACCGCCAAAGTCAATGGTTCCGTCTTCGATCGCAATGTGTTCTTTTCCTGGTTCAGAAATTCCAAACGCAGAGATCGCAGCATATTCAGAAGAAGTGAAACAGTCATGTGTTTCAAACACATCAATGTTTTTTACATCTAAGTCAGCACGTTTGTATGCATCTTTTACTGTTTGGCGAGTCCATGGAAGGATGTATTTGTCCCCAACGGATTCTAGTTTTTTTGCTTCAAACGTAATTGGTGCGACTCTGTGTCCCCAACCTTTAATGCGAGGGATATCATCGAACTTACGACCAGTTTTTTTAGCGTATGCTTTTGTATAATCTTTGGAAGCAAGGATTGTTACCGCAGCACCGTCTGTTACTTGAGAACAGTCAGTGATACAAAGTCTTCCTCCCACAGCCATATTGTTATCTCCACCACGAGCCATCGCATGTTCTTTGTTCATAAACCATGTGCGAGTTTGTGCTTTAGGGTTACGTTTTGCGTTTGCGTAATTGATCCGAGAAATTTCTGCAAGAGCATCCATAAAACGTTCTTCTTTTAGTTCGTAACGTTCGAGGATCACATCCGCTAGTTTTCCGAAAAGTTTAGGGAAAGGAAATTGTACTCCTTTCGCTTCTTTTTCATAATAAGCAGCAGTTCCAAGAAAGTCTCCACCTACAGAAGAAGAAACCGTTTTCATCACTTCCACACCAAGTACGATCGCTAGATCGTAATCTTCGGCACGGATATGTGTGATGGCAGCGTCCAGGGCCACAGATCCAGAAGCACAAGCGGCTTCGTAACGAGCACCGGGAACACCAAAAAGAGCAGGGTTTACTTCCGTCAAAAAAGCACCTAAGTGGCCTTGGTTGGCATACTGTTCTGCATCGAAGTTACCAACAAATACAGCCACTTTGTTTTCTTTATTCAATCGTTTGATTTCATCATAGCTGATCCCTACTTTTTCAAGAGCATCATCTAATACTTCCCGCATCATGGACATGAAGGTTTTTCCTTCTTTGGTCCAGTTGCGTTGGAAGTCGGTTTGTTCTCCACCTAGTACAAATACTTTTTCACTCATATAATGCTCCTAATTAACCTTTGAAGAGAGACCTTGCATCCAGTTTCTCACCGAGTTCGTAAAACTTTTTGCCTTCTTTTGCATCTTTTAAAAGTTTGGGAACTGGTATTTTAGACGCTTCCATCAGCTTAATTGTTTCTTTCGGGCCACCAAGGAAATCCACAAAAGCGGAAGCAGGAACCCAGTTAAAACCGAAACCCATAGCTCCGTCAGTGTTTTCTTTTGTATCCACCACTTCCCCAACAAGGGAGAGCGAATAACTGATGTAACGTGAAATGAAGTAACGAGCAATGTCTGCTTCCAAGCCACTTGCTTTTTTTACTACATCCATCGCACCTTTGTAGTCAGACTCTTTGATTTTTTGGCGAGCTTCTTTGATAAAAGGAATATCAAATTTTGGATACGGATCGTACTCACCCGTTTTGATATTATAAACAAACTTTTCCCGTTTTCCGTCAGCATGTTTCACAACTTTCGTGAGACCACCGCCACTCTTCATACCGAGTTTACCGGCATCGATTAACTTTTGGAAGTAACCAGGAAGTTTGAATGTTTCGTGAGCTTCGTCTTTTGTATTGTCGTAGATATTGTCAACGATGGCTTTGTGAACATCTAGTCCTACGAAGTCAGCAGTGGCAAGTGGTCCCATAGCGCGGCCCGTGTAACCAGACATGATTTCGTCAAGAAGCGCAATTCCACCTTTGTCGGCATACTTTTCTGCAAAGTGAGCCACTTCGTTCATCAACTGAAACCCAATGCGGTTTCCAGCAAAAGCAGGAGTGTCATTTGTATACACAACAGCACGGCCGAGTACTTTGTCTAAGTATTCACCTAACGCTTGTGTAACTTTTTTGTCGTTACCAGAGTGAGTGACTAGTTCACAAAGGATCATTTTATAAGGAGGGTTGAAAAAATGCGTTCCGTAGTAGTGTTTTTGACCGTCTTCATCGTAAGCTTTTGCCAAACGACCGATGGAAAGACCAGAAGACACAGTGGACACGATGGTTCCGGGACGACGAGCTTTCGCAATACGAATGTTAATCGGTTCTTTGACTTCGTAACTTTCCGCCACGAGTTCGAATACCCAATCTGACTCAGCGACAGCTTTTTCCAGGTCCGCATCGTAGGAACCAGGGATCATTCTAGCGCGAATTGTATCCGTTTTTACGGATGCCACAGCGGCTTCGATACCCTGTTTTGCTTTTTCAACATCTCTAGCGAGCATATAGACTTTAGCACCACCGAAGGCGGCAATGACGCCTGCACTTCCAGAACCCATGGCTCCGTTGGCACCTAAAATCGTGACAGTTTTGATTTCTCTCATGAAGGAATATCCGAATCTAATTTTTACTTACCGTTCTAGAAAGCCAAGGTGACAGGAAAATCGTTTTTTTTTGTCAGATTTGTTACAAAAGAGGGTCGGCGGGGTGTGGGGTGTGGATATTGTACTCCCCGCCCGATTTGAGGGTGGGGAACTAGACCCGCCGCCCAATGGTTTCCCTTTACCACGACCCGCAATTTTTGGCACGCCACTTCCCAAAATCCCCAATTTTAATTCTGATAAGTTCACGGTTTCGACCTGGGGCGCCCGGGCGGGCCCTTTCGGGGTGCGCTTACGCTCCCGTCCTTCCGGCAAGGGAAACCTTTGCCAGAAGGACCAAGCCCTGCAGGTCCCTGGCGTTGGGATTGGTTTGCTATATAGTAAATCATCAGTTTTTATATGAATAGAATCCCCTTTGGTAAAATGCGAGATTTGATTTCATTTTTTAGAATCGAATCAATAATTTTGGGTGAATTTTTCTGAAGTAAATTATATCACAAGAAAGATTCGTTTATCAGTATCTTATGATACACATAAATTGTTTATAGTATTGAAATAATATCTGTTATTTGCTGAAAACCATTTGACCTAACTATAGTTTATGTTGCACTTTGACCGATGAATTTGAAAGAAAAACCCTCTAGTCAATGGATTATCATTATTTCAGTTTCTTGCTTAGGAATATTACTTAATTGTATTTCCTTTGTGAAGTATGAAAATCCAAGTTTAAAAAATACGCCAACTCCTGAAATATTAGAAAAAAAAGTTATACTAATAAAATATTTTGGCGACTATTATGAGCATGGCAAAATTTCAAAAATTCCGCAGCCCATTCCAACGGTTAATGAAAAAATGGAAGGTATTTTGAAAGATTCTGATTTGTTTAAGAATGTCACAACGAATGACAAAGAGCCAGTTGATCTAATCATGATTGTAGAAACAAACATTAATGATAAAAGTAACATGGTTTTGGTTGGTATTTCAGGAGCAACTTTTCTTGTTTTCCCTTTGTTTATCGATTTAGAACTGAACATGAAAGTTTCGTTACTCGATTCGAATTCCAAGTTATTAGCTGTAAACGAAGAACGTTATTCAAATGATTCAATCTTCGGATGGATAATTCTTCCTGTTTCTCCATTTTTCTTTACACCTATTGTAGAAACGAGAGCATACAGAAGTATCATTTATTCATCTCTAAACAATTGGAAATCAAAAGGAATTATCAAATGAATCTTAAACATATTTTAGTATTTATCGTTTTATTTAATTTTATTTCTTGTGCCGAATTACCTCCGTTACAGCAGAAAGATACAAAACCAGGTTTATTGAATCAAACGATAGAGTTGATAGAACCAGGAACGTCATTCGATGAGTACAATAAAGGATACCACCATGTAGGTTTGCGTGCGATTATCAGGAAAGGTTTAATTGAATATGGTTTATTTAAATCCGTTGTCAATTTTAATGGGGATTTTCAGCTTCGCGTCATCAACAATGGAAAAGATGAAATTCAGGAAGTGGAATTCTTGGACATTCGGCATAAATTAAAGCTAACATTTATATTATTAAAGGACAAAAAAGAGATTTATAAAAAGGATTTTATTGCTGATGAAACAGCGACAGTTTCTGAAAAATTTATGGGAATAGAACGAATTCGTTATGCAACTGAAAAAGCAACTTACCGTTGTTTAGAACAATTTTTAGAGGACATCTCCAAACAAAAACTTTGAATTCATGAGGAAGTTTCCAAGAGTTTTGATGAAAATTTAAAATGAAATCCCTGCGCCAGCGGTAGTAGCGGAAATCCTTTCGCAATGCGAAAGATTGGAGCGGATAACGCGGTCGGTTTTAATACCACTGTTTGTCAACTAACGGATTCGAGGCGCCCAAAAGGAAAATCAAAAAATCCTTTTGGGGGAATTGTTTTCGGGTTATGATTTTTTAGGTTTTATTTCTCCTGCACTTCCCTTTCCAAAAATTCCGTAAACTCAATTTGTAGATTAATAAATGTTAGATTGTATCTGCTTTCATAAAAAAGAAGAGCACTTGCCAGAAACAAACAAATCCCACCAGTGATTGCTGCCACAGTTGGTATCCAAGAATACTCTTTGGCAAAAGCAAGAGTGATGGCTAAAGTCAGGCTCGAAATCACAAAGAGGGAAGTTGCCAAATACAAAAACGCCATAGAACGTTGGATGAGGACGGCCCGTTTTTTTTGGACAGAAAGTTGTTTGCGAAGGTAAACCATTCTTTCTTTTTGAAAACCTCGTTTGCCCTCTAAAAGTAGTTCTACTTCCGATTTCAAAAGGTTCACACGATCAAATATACGACCCAGTCTGTTGGCTGTGGAAAATATCAAACTGGCACAGGCGGAAACAAGGACTGCTGGGGTGATCATACCGGAAAGGATTTCAGAGTTGGAAAACGATTCGAACATAAGGAATAGTTTTAAGAGGTGTATTGGTTTTTAAAGAAAAAAAAACATATCGTTTTTTGAAGGGAATCATTGGTCTTTTGCGAACAGAAGATGGTAAGGAAGGAGTGAAGTCCTCTCTAGAAAAATGTGAACCAATTTATTTAGGCAAATAGGATCGACTGTTAGATTGATATCTTTACACCAGAGATTGTTTTATATGAGTGATATTTTTGTCTTCAAATACTTTGTAAATTCTTCCAGCTTTGTGAATCGTTTTACGATTTCAAAATCCCTTTCGGCTTCAGGGTATTGGCGAGATAGATAGTGTAACCATTGTTTGATCCGACCGGCCCGGCTTTTTGCTTCCATATCTGTTTCTAAACTCAACCAATACTGGTGCAAAATTTCTTTCATTTCTTCCCAAGTGAGGCTTTTGTTTCTGTCTGTGCGAATCATTAAAGCAAGGGCTGGGTTGGCAACGACACCTCGTCCAATCATAATGTCCTTACAACCAGAAACTTCGAGACACCTTCTGGCATCTTCGGCAGTCCAAATTTCTCCATTGGCAACAACAGGAACTTTTACTGTAGCGCGAATTTTTGTGATCCAATCCCAATAGGCAGGGGGTTTGTATCCATCTGTTTTCGTTCTTGCATGGACTACTATTTCTTCGGCTCCTCCCTCTTCTAAAGCCTTAGCACAAACTAGCGCTAATTCGGTGGAATCAAAACCAATTCGCATTTTTGCAGTCACAGGAATTTCTTTAGGAACGGCACTCCGAATCGCTTTCACAATGGCAAACATAAGATCGGGTTCTTTGAGAAGAGCCGCACCTCCACGGTTTCTGTTCACTGTCGGAGCAGGACATCCAAAGTTAATATCAATACCGAAAGCACCAAGAGAGGCCACCTTACTTGCGTTCTCTGCCATGCAAATAGGATCCGAACCTAAAAGTTGAACCTTTACGGGGACTCCCACTTTGGTTCGGCATCCTTCATACAACTCGGGAACATAACGGTAAAACCGGTGTGAGGGGAGAAGCGTATCATTCACTCGAATGAATTCACTGACACATTCATCAAATCCACCTACGCGTGTTAGCGTATCGCGCAAGCGGTAATCGAGAAGTCCTTCCATGGGTGCAAGTAAGATACGCAAGAAAAAATAATCATCCTATCCAGTCACTTTTCTCACGAGGGCACGACTGATCATTCGTATTTTTGCAGCAAACGGCAGACGTTTGATATTAGTTCCCACAATCCCTTGAGTGAAACGGGTTTTTTTTGCTGTAATCAATGTGTACGTCCAAAATGACAGGGTGTCCTTGTTTTGTGAGATTCCAGGCGGCTTCTAACTTTTCTTGAATTTCATCATTGGTTTCTATACGTAGATATTCGGCACCGGTGGCTTGGGCAATGCCTTCAAAACGTGTGGCTCCAAGAACGGTACAGGTTTTACGATTATAAGGAACTTGTTGGGCTTGTGCGATTTGAGATAACTCACCATCATTAAACACGGTAAAAAGGGCTCCGATGTGGTTCATACTCGCAGTTACAATTTCCATACAGGTCATAAGAAAGGCTCCATCACCAATGATACCCACCACTGCCTTATCGGGGTTGGCTAGTTTTGTGGCGATCGTTGCCGGCACCGCATAACCCATACAATTAAAATCGGTCGGAGAAATCATACGACGTGGTTTATGAATCGGCATGAGTTCTGCCGTAAGAAATGTATGGTTGCCATCATCCACCACAACAAACCCATCATCGGGAAGTGTGGAACGCAAAACACTGAAAAATTTTGCAGGATTGACTCTGTCCTTGCTGTCATGTTGGAACCATTCTTCCGTATAAGCTTTTTTATTTTTAAGAATCTCTAATTGGATTTTTTGTCTGTGATTTTCCCGGCTTTGTTTGGTTTCATCTAACTTAAGTTTGAGCCTTTTTACCAATTCGGGTAGTATTAATTTAGCGTCGCCAGTAATGCCTACTTTGGCTGGATAATTGGCATTTAACACATCGGGGTTGATGTCTATATGAATGAGATTTTTAGGAACGGTGACACCAAAGCTGGCGGTAGCGATTTCTGCAAAACGAGTTCCTACTGCAAGTAAACAATCACAATCAGAAAATGCTTTTGTTGCTGCAGGGACTGCTGCTGCACCGAAACTCATTCCGCAATGCAAAGGATGATTCCCTGGAAATGCACTTAAACCCTGTAAGGTGGTTGATACTGGTGCACCTAGTAGTTCGGCAATTTCTATAGTGGAAGTTGTTGCGTCGACCGCTCCCCATCCCAAAAACAAACCTGGTGACTTAGCCTTTACCAATAGTTCCACAGCCTCGTCTATACTTGCAAAAGGAAATGGCGGATACGTTATGGTTTGTGCCTTGCAGTAGTCTTTGTAGGTGCGAAGGGTTTCCACCGGACCAGTATATAGCTGAATATTCACTGGAACTTCCACAAATACAGGCCCCGGTTCTCCACTAACAGCGATTTGATAGGCCTCGTAAAGAGTCTCCACCACTTCGTTTTGCGATTTTACTTTAAATGTTTTTTTTGTAATGGGTTTGAGTAGTGCATGTTGGTCCATATCATGCAGTTGGTATTTAAATTGTGAATCACTTCGGACTCCACCGGCGATGACGAGCATGGGAACACCATCTAAAAAAGCTTCCCCGATCCCGCTTGCGGCATGAGTCACTCCTGCTGCGGGTACAATGAGTAAAGTCCCAATGGAATCACTGGTGCGACTGATGGCATCGGCCATAAAGGCACCACAACCTTCGTGGGTAACTAACATTGGGATAATCGAGTCTGAACTATTGAGTTCATCATAAATTTCGGTATTGTGGACTCCGGGAATTCCAAAGGTATAACGAACGCCAATTTGTTCCAGAGCATATCTTACTAACCAAGCACCTGTTTTATTCATGTTTTATTTCCTTTGTGATTACTTATTACTTTCTTTAAACACTGCCACCGATCGACTTTGCTGCAGCTCTTGCAGTTAATATACAACCGGAGAGAAAAGTTCCTTCCAGAGATTTAAAACCGCTAGCTCCACCACCGCCAAATCCCGCTGCTTCCCCGATTGCATATAAACCTGTGATCGGAGCACCTAACGTATTTAATACGCGACTTTGTAAATCTGTTTGAATTCCACCAAGGCTTTTTCTAGTAATCAGTCGCAGTTTGATTGCAATGAGAGGTCCTGCACTCGGATCGAGAATGGGTTTGGGTTTGCAGGTGCGGACTCGGTCGGAACGCCATCCCCTTGCATGTTGGATCCGCCTTAACTGGTCGTCATTCCAAAGTCCTTTCCCACGTCGGATCACATCATCGAACTGAGTCACTTCGTTTTTTAATACTTCGAAATCAATTGTTTGGTCACCATTTAAGCGATTCATTTGATTCACAAGTTCTCGTAAATCACGCGCGACAATGAAATGATCACTCTCTTTTTGTAACTGGCGGACTAGGCGATGGTTGCCGAGTAATACTTCTCTTAGAAAGGAAAATAGTTTTCGATCTCGAATCATGGGATTGTGTTCTGATCCTGAAACTGCCAGTTCTTTTGCGGCAATTCTCCAGTTCAACAATTGCCAGGTATAGGGTTTTTCTAATTGTGATACACGATGACAAAGTTCATTGGTATCAAAACCCGTCACCATTGGTTCGGGTCCAATCCTACGCCCACTGTGGTCCAACCACAAAGCAGACTTACACGGAATCAAACTGAGTCCATGTGCTTCAAATTGTGGTTTGGGATTAGGTATCCCTGCCGCATAATTCCACATTTTATCCAGATGGGTAACATTGCCACCATGCCGACTCACAGCATCATGAACTAGTCCATCCGCAAAAGGATGGGAGCCGTTTAGCATTTCTTTGGGAGCCTGCCCCCAAGGTTTGTACCAGTGTTCCCTTACTTTATCGAGGCATCCGGTAATTCCTCCTGTCGCTACAACCACATGTTCGGCAAAAAAAGTTAAATCCTTTTGTCCCGTATTTTCCTGTTCGGCGATACAACCAGTTATCTTTCTATTTTCTTGGATCAGATCAGTGACTTTATGTTCAAAAAGATAAGTCAAACGGTCACTATTCGGATGATTTTTTAATAATTCTTCAAAACGTTCCACCAAACGATAGCCAGTTCCCCAAAGTACATGATAACGGGGTACTGAGTTCCCTCTTTTATACTGTCCCCGTTCCACCCAATTGACGACGGGAAAAAACTTTAAGTCGAGACCAAGTAACCAATGGTAAACTTGTTCTGCACTTTCATGGACATACTGTTCTGCCCACAACTTCGGTAAAACATCCTGTGTGCCAAAATCGGCAAAGGAATGCCAATCATCCAAAGCAATAGCAGGTGTATCTTTGATTCCCAGTCGCCTTTGCAATGGAGTGCCGACTAATGCCATACCACCAAATGATAATTTGGCGAGACCTCCTAGGTGTTCTTTGGTATTTCTTTCAATGATTAAAACAGTTTTTCCTTGGTTCAGGCATTCAAATGCCAAAACCAAACCAGCGATTCCTGCTCCGATGATAATGACATCGTTTTTCTTTACGGCCATTACAAAACCCTCCGAATACTTTTTGTAAATCAAATAGAACTTACTTTCGCTTTGTATAAAATGAATCACTTACTTCTGTTAGTAGCAATGAATTTTATGTCAGAATGTACACGATAATAATTTAAATGAAACAAATGCGACTCGTTTTTTCATAAGTTGTGAAATTCAAATATTAGAATGAATTTAATAACCTAGAAATAGTGTTGGGAAATTGTAATTATAACTAGAATAGTTCTAGAAAATGTGTTCTTTTGGTATCTGTGAATAACAATCATTAGTTTGTGTTTATTTGGAATAGAGCAGATTTTAGCGGCGAACGGATTGGATGTGTTAGATTTTCTTTTTATTCTTTTGTTTCATTGACGATGTTTGCACGCAAAGACATAAAACTATTTTTGTTTTTGGTGGAAACGAATTACCTCTCTTGTTTGGTTCTTAAATTAAGTTAATATTCGTTAGGTTATTTAATCTATCGAAACATCATGATATCATTTGAAGGAGTCTGAGTGTCCCGACCAATCCAGAGGGCATCTGGGCCATTCATTTGCTCGATCCAATCGGAGTTACTTAGGCCATGTTTTGGGAGGCATTTTTTTTTCAGACTGCTGTAAAAAAGAATTTCCAACTTTTGGAATCAATGAACCAATCATGGATTGTTTTTCACATTTTTCTTTTATTTAATTCATCAGACTCAGTTTCCCTCTCTATTTCATTTTATTCTTATTTCGGAGTATTGGTATGACTACCCAGGTTAAAATCCCACAAAACACAACTATATCCTTTAAAACAGATTTGAAGGGCAATATTATCTTCGTTAACGATGATTTGGTTAAATTGAGTGAATTTGGAAGAAGTGAGTTACTCGGGCATTCCTTTAAAAAAATACAACATCCAGAAACTCCCGGAGCCGTTGATTCCCAAATTTTCAAAACCTTAAATTCCAATGAGCCTTGGAATGGAATGTTGAAAAACCAAACTAAGTCAGGTAATTATTTCTGGGCAAACACAACTATCACTCCTTATTATGATGCCGAGGGAAAAACTGTGGGTCAGATGTATGTCGGACGTACCGCATCGGAAACCCAAATTAAAAAAGGCGAACTGTTCTATCTAAACCCAAAGTCACAACAATCGGGCTTTATTCTAAATCCAAAAAAAATACTCTATAAATTTAAAATTAAAACCAAACTCTTGTTTGTCTTTGGACTTATGGCGATCATGATGATGGTTTTGGGAATCAATCTAATCTTAATCAAAAAAGTTGAATATGAAGGTGCTTTTAATCGGTTCAAAGGTGCAGAATACAATTTAAGTCTTGCACAACTCATGCGACTCACGGCAAAACACCGGGGGCTTTTGGCTCGAGTTTTGAGTGGGGATCTGTCAGCAAAAGAAGGTTCATTAAAAATCGAAAATGAATTAGATTCTTCTTATCAAAAATTCTTAGAATTAAATGAGGAAGAGGGTAAACATTTCCACGTATATGAATTATCGAAGGAGACTTATAATGATTGGAAACACCTGAAAGAAGTAAACCTTAACCTTACACCAAAAGAAAGTTATATTGCACATGTGAAGTTAATTAAAAAAATGTTGAATGTGAATAGCGAAGTAGGGGAATCTTCGGGGTTGTTTTTGGATCCAGATAAAGATACCTACTTTATGATTGATGTTTCTCTCTCTAAATTGCCTTATTTAGCTGAAAAACTTGGCCAACTACGTGCTACAGGATTGGCGTATTTGGGGAAAGGAGAAAAGGCAGAGGATTCTGAAAAGATTTTGATTCAAGAAATTATGGGTGCCATTCTCGGTCATTTTGAAGCAATCTCTGTAAGTATTACATTTATCACAAAATTCAATCCCGATAGTAAAACTATCGTCGATACATACAAACACGCGGAAGCCGATTTTCCTTCCTTACATGCACTCATTCAAAATAGGGTCATCAAAGAAAAAAAAACTACATTAAAACCCATCGAGTATTATAATGCTACAACCAATTTGATTGATCAGATTTTTAATGTGAACGAAATCATTTCAAAACAACTGTCTGAAAAGTTTTTGCAGCGAGCCAAAGTCGCCAAAAATTACGCTATAATAATCACCATTGTTACAGTTTCCATTCTTACCTTTCTTATTTTGCTTCAGTATTTAATCATTCAAAGTATAATGTCAGTGATACGAAACAGTACAAATATCATTAGTCAAATCGTAAGGGGATCGGGCGAACTAAAAGAAAATTTAGATTATGGGATTCATGATGAAATCGGAGGGTTATTAAAATGGATGGGAGTTTTTATTTTAAATATTACTGAAATTGTATTTATCCTCAGGCAAGTCTCCGGCGAGTTATCCGATAAATCAAAAGAAGCCGCAAATTTAGTTCGTAATTATTCTGCAACAACCCAAGACCAAGCTGCTTCAACAGAAGAAACGTCTGCGGCAACAGAAGAGTTAGCTGCCTCTGTGGAAAATGTTTTTTTAAGTATATCGACTCAAGCCGACCACTTAAAAGAAATCGAAAAAGTTACTTTGGACTTTAAAATCGCAATGGCAGAAGTTGCCAATGCAATGGTAGGAATGACAAATTTAACAGAAGAATTCTATAGACAGGCAAATGATGGTATGTTAACTACAAAAAATACTGCGGACTCCATTCATACTGTAAATCAAAAAGCAGAGTTAATCGATGAAGTTGTCAATATTATCAATGAAATATCAGATAGAACCAACTTACTAGCGCTAAATGCCGCGATTGAAGCCGCAAGAGCAGGAGATCTCGGTCGAGGTTTTGCCGTTGTTGCCCAAGAGATCGGGAAACTTGCTGAACAAACGGCACTGAACACTCGAAATATTCAATCGTTGACCACGGATACAAAAAATGCAATTAAGACCAGTGTTGGGCTTATGATGAATACGGAAGCTAGTTTTAGAGAGTTACTCAGTAATATTTCGAAGATTCAAGAAACCGCAAAACTTGTGAGTTCTGCTCAAGACAAACAAACTGCTGATACCCATCGTATTGTGGAATCGGTTCATAAAATCAATGAAAATTCTCTTCATATTTTAAATGCCGCTTCTCAAGAAAAAATAGCGGTAGAAGAGATCTCAAAATCTATCGAAACGATAGCAACAGGAACTCAAGTTATTGCTGATAATTCATTGGTCCTACTGGAAACAGCAAAAGACATTGAGGTCACTGGGGAACATTTACAAACAGTTGTCGAAACCTATAAATATTAGAAATTTTGATGATTGGATTTACTTGTTTATAAATCAAAAGATTTAGGAAAAGTAATTTCTTGCCTAATTTTACTTATATGAGATTATGATGCGATAATCACTCGTAAGTGGAACGGAATGCATTCGATTATCATTTATATTTTTCTTTCTATTAGTTATCTTTTTTTTTCATGGGGTTTGTATTCAAAAACTTGGACTGATTTAGAATCAGAAAAGGAAGTAAAGGTTTATGGAAGTGAGCGCAGTGCCAAATTCGAGGCTAGTAATATTTTCTATGACATAGAAAATTGGACAGACCATTACTCTGTCCGAGCATTAGGATTATATCGCTATTATGACTATCCAAAGGCAAAAACCAAATCTGTATTTCCTTTCTACTATCATATACAAAGTAAATCCGATAATCGTGAATACAAACGAATACTTAACGTAAACCGAACCAAAGAAAATGATTCCTTAGACCAATCCTTTTATCCATTAGTTTTTTGGGGTAAAGATACAAATAGTAACTATCTAACCACAATTCCCTTATTCTTTTATAAAACAAATGATACTAATAGTAAGTTAGGATTCCCCGTCATTCCTTTGTTATACTATCACAGTCGAAACACTAGTGGGGCAAATAAAAATCATTATACTCGTTTTCTGACTTTGTTACATATGGAAGTAAATGAGAAAAAAGGACTTCACGAATTCTCATTTTTCCCTTTGGTTTATTATTCAAAGGAAAACTATTTATTTTTTCCTTTGTTTTTGTTTTACCAAAGTTATAGATCCAATGATAACGAATATTGGTTAGGCCCCATCTATTTTTCAAATGATAAGGCGAAGGAAGAGAGACTGTTTATTGGCTTCCCGTTCTTGGCACATTACAGAGCTCCTGGAAAAGAATTAGACCTTGTTTTCCCATTGTATCTTAACTACTCCGACTCGGAAGAAGACTATCATATCAATTTATTGTGGTATACGAAAACAAACTCCGCAAATGTAAATCTGGCATCTAATGATGGAAAGGTGTATGTTGATTTTGACTTTGGAATTTTATATAATTTGGTTGGATATTCGCAACGAACGAAAGTTTTGAATGGAAATTTAGATCCTAAAAACACAAAGTCTTTGGAAATAGGGAATCCCAAGTTGGTAAAAAAAAGAGAGTTCAATCGAGAAAACAGCGATAGTTTTATTGGTTATAATTTACTTTTTGGAATTTTTTCTTACGAAAGGGCAGACTCTAAAAGACATATCCGCTTATTACCACTTGCATGGTTTACTTGGGATGAAACTTCAGAAGACAATGTAGTTTTGTTACCTCCTTTTTTTCCAATTTGGTTTAGTTATCAATCAAATGACTTGGAATACAAAGTTTTGTTCCCGCTATACGGGAAACAGAAAGATATTGATTCAGAGTTCCATGCTTATCTTTTGAATGTTTATTTGACCGAGGATCACAAAAAAAACAATCGAAAGGAACGTTCGTATCTTTGGCCTTTGGTGAACGTCTATGAATCTGATGTAGATTCTGGTCACCGTTTCCTCCCATTCTATATTCATAGAAATGAAAGTAGAGAAAAATATAAAACTACTAATACGTATACATTATTATCTCTTTACCAACAAACAACAGGACCTTCCTCTGCTCATACGGAATTTTTATTTTGGCCGTTGTGGATTTCTTATGAAGATCGAAATCCCTCTCACTCGGAAAGAGAACGGACTGTATGGGTGACTCCATTTTTCTATCGTAACATGAAAGAGAGTCGGACAAGAACAAATGTTTTGTGGTTGGTCGATTGGGAGTGGTATCAGGATGATGTTATAAGAACAAGTTCTAAAACTAAGTCGACTGAGAATAATCATTCGAAAAAATCGTTATCTCATCTATTAGTTTTCCCGTTTTATAAGACAGATTCCAGTTTTTCCGTCATCCCATTCTCTTTTAATCATTGGGAGAGAGATAGTTTTACAACCTTTACTTTTTTAAATTATCTAAAATGGGAAAGAACCGGCCATTATTATAATTTTCTATATTTAATCGAATCTGAAAACACTGAATCTGACTATAGGTTTAGAAGTTTGGGTGATTTACTTTGGAGTTTCAAAAAAGAACCTTCTCGCGTTAACCGTATGACTTTTCTTTGGTTAGGATATGATCACAGATCTTATAAAACCATATATAATTTTTTTCCAATTGTAAGAACTGCTGACGCAGAAAAAGAGAAGTCAAGATTGTATGGGCCATTTCTGTATTACCTTTTTGATTCTGAAGAAGAAAAAACAGAATTAATGCTCGCAGGTCTCGGCTATTATCATAATAAATCTAAAACCGATAACCAATACTCAACATATATATTGTTAGGTGCATTGTACCAGGAAAAAACAGAAATTGAAAGAGGGTATGTTAAGAGGGGAAGTTTATGGGGTTGGCTCTGGGAATACCAAACAGAAGACAATGGATATGAAAAATTCTCTATATTGAAATTATTTTCTTACACCAAGGAAACCGATGGAACCAAAAAAATTATGGGAATGTCTATATAGAACATGAATAATCCAAAATCAAAAATTCTCGCAATTTCAGGTGGAATTAGCGCCACATCGTATAACAAAAAAATTCTCCAAACTTTAAAACAAAATTTCTCAGAAAATTGTGAAATGGTAATTTATGACAAGATTGTTGATTTTCCTTTTTTTGCTTCTGGAACTTCTGATGAGGAGACACCAGCAGTTGTGAAAGATTTCTTAACCGATGTTGATAAGGCAGATGGTATATTAATATGTTCTCCTGAATATGTATTTAGCATTCCAGGTGTATTAAAAAATGCATTAGAGTGGGCTGTATCTTCTGTTGTATTTACGGACAAACCAGTAGCATTGATAACCGCAGCTTCCGTTGGTGAAAAAGCACATGAATCATTGCTTTTAGTTTTGAAAACTATAGGCGCTAAGTTATCCGAAGAGACCAATCTTTTGATTTCTGGAGTGAAGGCTAAAGTTGCCACTGATGGTCAAATTAGCGACCCAATTACAAAACAATCCATTCATAACTTGATGCATGTTTTTTTAAATTCTCTAAATGATAATAGCTGAGTAAAGACTTCTCTTGAATCGTTTCGATCCGTTTAGTTTTCGATAGTAATACTTGTTCTGTTTGGATTGATGGCGTCAGCACCGACAATGTGCCTGAAAATTTTTTTCATATTTTAAAAATATTTTCAATTCCAATAAACCTTATGAAACCACAAAAAATATGGAATTTATAATTCAGAAATACAGCTATTTAGTTATGGTTTAAAATTAGTAGATATCAATTTTCAACTTTTTGAATATTGGAATGGGTTTACTATATATTTTGCTCAAATTTAATGAAAATAGGGCGAATTTGAAAGATATACTTTAAAAGTGGGTTGTTTTCAATCTATCTTGAAATTTTCAAGATTAAACAATCAGATTGAAAACAATGATTCATAGTAACTTTGCTTTATATATTAACACAAACGGATGGTGACGTATTGTTGCAAGAAAATCCGGCTTCTATTTTACATGTATTGTTGCACCCGTCTCCATTAGCCAAATTACCGTCATCGCAAGCCTCGTATGAAACCTTCACACCGTTACCGCAAATATTGCAATCTGCGGTAACGTCAGTTATGTTAGAGGTCCCAATTGTTCCAGAAGCTTTATTCGTAATTCCACATGTTACTCCATTGGGATTTGAGAGAACCGAAACAGAGTAACTGCTATTTGATTTGATGTTTGTGCTAAACAAAAAATTTCCTAATGCGTTTCTGGAAAGGTTGTTTGCTCCATTAAGTTGCAAAACTAATGTTCCTCCATTCAATTGACCCGTTAATGTTCCTCCGACACTCTGATATGTGTCTGGGGTTTGTGCCTGGTTTGTTTGCGAAACTATTCCAATAAGAGTAAGTAGCGAACTTTGGCTCGCTTCGTCATTTTTTTTATCTGCTATTTCACAGCTTAATAAGGACATAAGTGTTAGCATTAACATTACTGAAATCATTCTATTTGATATGGATATTGTTTTCATAGGTATCTCTTTTAACAAGAGTTAAGTAATTGCGATTTTTGGGTAAATAAAAAATTCATAAAAAGAACATTATGTATTAGTTTTATTAAAAAAAATGAATATTCTAGCTAACATCTTTCGAATAACACAACTTTGATTTCCAATACAAATGGAACTGGATTATTGCAAATCCGATTTACAGCTGTGGTTGATGCCATATTGCCAGGTGTATGGCTTGGAAGTATTTCTGGTTATGTCATCGGTAGCAACACATGTTTTGATTGGGCAGGTAGCATTGGTATCTACAATTGCTATATGTTTTGTACTAAATATCTTGACGATATGCACTAGGGTGGAAATTTTTTCTGCTGTACCCAAATAAAATATTCTGCTTTGAATATTGAGGTTCAAAATTTGCATTACATCCAATCATAGGTCAAAAAAGTTGATCTAATTTCGATTGATGATTATGGTTGAACTGAAACATGGAACTTCCTTTTTTCTTGTTAAGCAACTATCACTCATTTTTTTGCTCTCTTTTTTGATTTCATGTGCTAATGGGTCTTTGAACAATACCTGTGATATTAATTCAAAGTCATATTTTGAAACTTCCTTAATTGTAACAGCAACAGGGCAAAAAAATCATCCCTGTTATTCTGGAATCCAAATAGTTAACCAGCCAGGTGTTAATCTTAGCCATAACTTTGTGACACTAACGGAAGCAGGTGGTACAGCGACCATTGGTTCTTCATTATCGGTTCAAGTTTTTTTGGGATCAGAACCCAAGGAAGTTGTAAATGTTCAAGTGATTGTTAGCAATCCATCATTTGCATTTGTTTCCCAAACCAATTTAACCTTTTCAAAATCCAATTGGAATCAGAATCAAAGTACAATCATCACTGCGGTGAATGATCCTGTGATGAATGGAACTCGTTCCACATTGATTCGATTTATACCCAGCTCAAATGATACATCCTTTCGATTGGAAGAAAAGTTGATTCAGGCAGAAATTTTAGATAATGATAAAATTATTTTTACAACTTCAGGCAGTTATACTGGAATTTTGGGTGGGGTTTTTGGCGCAGATGCCATTTGCCAAGCAGATGTAAAATGTCCTGCAGGTAAAATTTGTAAAGCCATGTTAGCCGATGCTGGTTCTGATGCTCGCCAAGCATCCTTTACCTCTGGGGTAGGTGATGGCCAAATCGATTGGGTCCTAAAACCATTTTCCACATACGTCCGTAACGACAACATTTCAATGGTGATTGGCACAACAACTGCCTCTTCCCTTTTTACTTTTCCCATTGTGGGGATAAGGCCTACTTCTACCACTGCATGGACAGGACTTAGTGCGGATTGGACAAGTAATGGGAATCATTGCGGATCATGGACTGTGGATTCTGGCAATGGGAATGCGGGTGACACATCTGGGACCGGATCCGCAGCTATAGGTTTTAATAACTTTCCTTGTAATAGTAACCTACCTTTTTATTGTGTTGAACAATAAGTCAAAAAATTCTATTTTTTCGTTGACTATCCATATCTAATAGATATAGCTGGGAAATATATCTATTAGATATGAGGAACTATGGAATCAAAACAAAGGAATATTCTTGTTGTCCTTGGCCATCCGAATCCCCATTCGCTTTGCGGTCATTTAGCAGAGAGTTATGTAAATTCGGCCAAAAAGTCCGGTCATACCGTTAGTTTTCTAAAACTTTCAGAGTTAAATTTTGATTATAATTTGTATTCGGGTCATAAAAAAGATAATTCCCAGATTCTTGAATCGGATTTAGTTCGAAGCCAAAACTTAATAACAGAAGCAGATCATTTAGTTTTTGTATTCCCCAGTTGGTGGGCAAGTATGCCCGCAGTTTTAAAAGCTTGGATTGATCGTGTATTTTTACCGGGTTTTTCTTTTAAATACAGAAAAAACTCTCCACTTCCTGAAAAACTTTTGTTAGGTAAAACAGCTCGCATCATTGTCACAATGGACGCTCCCAGTTGGTATTATAAATGGTTTAACAAATCTCCCGGTGTACAATTGTTAAAGTTTGGTACATTGGAATTTTGTGGAGTATCCCCAGTGAAAGTAACTATTTTCGGGCAGGTGAGAACTCGAAAACAAACTGATTTTTTAAAATGGACAAAGGTTGTAGAGTCATTGGCGATTCAAGGTAAATGATATGAGTTTTTCCAATCTAGAGTTAAAGGAATTTGAATCCCAAGGTAAGTATTTTAATTTTCAAGGCCATTCCATTTTTTATCGAACGATCGGTGAAGGCGAAGTTCTATTTCTTTTGCATGGATACCCCTTCAATAGTTTCGATTGGAGTTTAGTCATTCCCAAAATATCAGAGAATAGAAAGATCATTCTTTTGGATTTTTTAGGAATGGGTTTTTCTGATAAACCTAAAAATCATAAATATTCATTTGAAGAATATGCAGAATTAGTGAACGCAGTCGCCAAACATCTGAATATAAAAGAAGCAGATATTTTGGCCCATGATTTAGCCGTGAGTGTTGTTCAAGAAATGTTGGCATCACCGGATAAAAATTCTTTTAAAATTCAATCAGTTGCTTTTATGAATGGAGGTTTGTTTACTGATGTTTACAAACCGAGAATGATCCAAAGGTTGTTATCGCAGACTCCTGATGTAATAGGAAAATTTTTAAGTAAAAAAATGAGTCGTAAGTCTGTGGAAGTCTCTTTGTTTAAAGTGTTTGGACCAAACACCCAACCAGCTTCAAGCTGGCTTGAAATCTTTTGGGAAGTTTTGAATCATAAGGAAGGTAAATCCATCGCTTATTTGATTGGTCGATTGGTATTTGATAAAGTTCACTATCAAAAACGTTGGATAGGTGCCATGTCGAATACAGAGATTCCATTTTGTTACATCTGCGGACCTGCGGACCTGCGGATCCAAACTCAGGTAGACATATGGCAAATCGTTTTTTAAATAGTTTTCCATTAAAACCAGTTTATTTTTTGTCAGAGTTAATTGGACATTGGCCACAAATTGAGTCGCCAGAAGAAGTTTGCGCTGCATATTATCAATTTAAAAAAGATCTAGAACATTCCAATGAAACGAGAAAGTAAAACACAATATGCGTTATTAGGGATTCTTTCCCAATGCGAAATGAACGGATATGAAATCAGAAAATACATAGAATCTACCATTAGTTTTTTCTGGAGCGAAAGTTTCGGCCAGATTTATCCAACACTATCCAAGTTGGAAGAAGAAGGATTGATCCGAGAATGGGAGAAAACGGACGTTAGTGGAAAAAAGAAAAAAGTATATAAAATCACTCGCCCTGGGTTAGAAACATTTCGACGTTGGATGGATGAATCGCCAATCCAATCCAATAAGAGAAACGAATTGTTATTTAAGGTATTCTTCGGAAGGCATATGAATCCCAAACTATTAACCCAACAGTTGGAAGAAGAAATTCGTAAACAAAAGGAAGATTTAAAATCATTAAAGAGTTTTCAAAAAGAACTGGATGCTGATTGGGACAAACACCCAGATTTAGAATATTGGTCATTGACACTAGAATATGCAGAAAAACAAACAAAACTGAATCTGGATTGGATTGAAAAAGTTAAAAGTAAAATCAAAACCTGAGTCTCTGTTTCAATTTGTAAAATTGAGAATTCCTCCACAAAGATAAATCAACAGAAATCTCTTAAATAAAATACATTGTTTTGATTTAATTCATTGATTTGAGAGCCAATCCATATAAAAACAAAGTATGGGTAGGCGCTCTGTCTCTAAAAATTTTTATTATACCTTCTTCTATTGCCTCCTATTTCTAATTCATTCCCCCATTTTTGGGCTCGAAAAAGTTACTCTTCATCTTAAATGGTTTCACCAATTTCAATTTGCCGGTTACTATGCTGCCCTCGAAAAAGGTTATTATAAAGATGTTGGCCTTGATGTTGAGATCATTGAAAGCACAATTGGAATCAAAGGAATTCATGATAAGGTAATCCAATCCACTGGCCAATACGGTGTTGGTAGTAATGAATTAATTCAGGAGCGATACGCAGGGAAACCAGTAGTTGTTCTTGCTGTTATTTTTCAACATTCTTCATCTGTTCTTTTTTTTAAAAAAACATCAAATATACAAAGCATTCATGATCTAGTTGGAAAAAAGGTCATGTTAACTCCGCACATGGATGAAATTGTCGCTTATTTAAAAAAAGAAGGAATCGACTTACACGATTTACAGCTGTTAGAACACCGATTTAATCCGAACGATCTGATCCAAGGTGAAGTAGACGCATATTCCGGTTATGCGACAACACAGACTTATGATTTCAAAAAAGCAAGGTTTCAATATGTTGCTTATTCACCGAGAGTTGCCGGTATAGATTTTTATGGTGATAACTTTTTCACTAGTGAAGAAGAGGTTCAAAAACATCCAGAAAGAGTGAAAGCATTTAGAGAGGCTAGTCTTCGGGGTTGGCAATATGCAATGGGCCATCAAGCAGAAATAGTTGATTTGATTTATGAGAAGTATTCAAAGCGAAATACAAAAGAAAGATTACTCTTTGAAGCAGAACAGATGACTTCTTTAATTCAGCCAGTTCTTGTTGAGATGGGATACATGAATCCTGGCCGCTGGAAACATATCAACGAAGTGTATTCTGAATTAGGGATGCTTCCGAGGAATATTAATTTAAAAGGGTTTATATACGATCCAAATCCGCCAGCTAACTATGATCTGATTTATTATTCGTTTGGATTTGTGCTTTTTTCTTTTGCAGTTGTCTGGTTGGTTCAGTGGAGACGATTGAATAAACAATATTCTGAGAATCTAAAAAAACAGGTTGAGATGAGAACTGAAGAACTCAAACATTCAAATGAATATTTGCAAGTTTTAAATCAAAGTTTATTGAATACATTAAAAGAACTGACGGAAGCGCAAGATAGACTTTTGGCTTCAGAAAAATTGGCAGTTCTTGGCCAATTGGCTGCTGGAATGGCTCATGAACTAAATACTCCATTGGGTGCAATTGTATCTTCCAACCAATCACTTGCTGATTTTCTAAAAAATAAAATAAACAATATTATGGATACAATCGTTGGATTCAATAAAGATGATTCTTTGCGGTTTAATAAAGTATTGGAAGAAAGTCTAAGGAATCAAACTTTTCTTGAGGGAAAAATGGAAAGATCTATCAAGAAGGAACTTGCTTTACAGTATTCGACTTCTAAGAAGATGGACTTGTATGGAAAACATATGCAGTTAGTGGTGGAAACAGGAGCATTCCGGTTAGGTGATGAATTAAATCAGATTTTGGAAAGTGAAAATTCACTTCAAATATTAGAAACTGTCGCTAGTATTTCTACTGCATATCGATCCAACCAAATTATCTCCGTTGCATCAGAGAAAGCCACCCATGTAATCAAAGCTTTGAAGAGTTATCTTATTTCTGATAAGGATATTTCAAACGGGAATTCAGTAGTTGATCTTGTATTTGAAATAGAAACAATCCTTTCACTTTACCATTATAACCTAAACAAAGTTACTATAATAAAAAATTATTTAACGGATAAAAAGTGTAAAGGAAACAGAGATAAACTCAATCAAGTTTGGATTAATTTATTAAATAATGCGCTTCAGGCAATGGCTTATACAGGGAGACTGGAAATTAAAATCCAATCGTTGGATCCCTGGATCAAAGTATCAATCATAGATTCAGGTATTGGTATTTCAGATTCGATTAAAGAAAAAATTTTTGATCCATTTTTTACAACAAAACCTGATGGGGAAGGTATGGGATTAGGACTTGATATTTGTAAAAAGATTGTTTTGCAAATGGATGGAAAAATTGAATTGGAAGACGTTCCCAAGGGAGCTTGTTTTTCGGTTTGGTTACCAACTTTTGATTCTTTTGTTAATAACAAAGTTTAGATCAACCTAACCTTTGTTATTTTCTTGACTTTTTTCAATGGACAGTTTTAATTTTGTTAATAGGGAATTCAGTGTATTTATTTCTTCATCAGTGAGGTCTTGTATGGAGGTATCTTCGTTTTGGGTGTGCGAAAGAACTGCCTCCTCAACTAGTTTTAAACCTTTTTCCGTCAGCGAAACAAGTGTCGCTCGCCTATCATTTGGATCTGCTAATCGTTCAATATAACCCGCTGTTTCTAAGCGATCCAACCGATTTGTCATGGCACCCGATGAAAGTAACATTCCTTGCCACAACTGAGTTGGATTTAAGCGGAAGGGAGATCCAGACCTACGGAGCGATGCCAAAACATCGAATTCCCCGAGCTTTAACCCAAACCTTGCTAAATTAGTTTCTACAACGTTGCTTGCCAAAAGGGCAACTTGGCCCAAACGGCCAAAAACTTCCATTCCCCGAAGAGAAAGTGAGGGATTTTCCTTTTGCCACTGCCTTAAAATCTCATCCATTGGATCCATTTGTTTACTTTGGGTGAAATTATCTTGACGTCAAAATAAAAATTTGAATATCTTCATATCAAGAATCTTTATGGAGAGATATATGAAACCTTTATTTCCGATCTTTATTTTAGCAGGTTTATTTTCCCTTTTTGGATGTTTTGGTCGGGCTGCGGTCCCTTATTCGAAGGAGGTTTCTCCGATCCAATTACAGAAACCAATTTCAGGTATGAGAATGGAAGTTTTTCAAACTGGTCGTATGGTGATTGATGGCTGGGCAGTGTATACGGGTGGCGAAGGTAAAATCAGCATGGACCAACCTGCCTATTTGATCTCACATCCTAACTATGGACTCATTGCTTTTGAAGCGGGCCACCATTCAGCAATTGCAACCGATCCTACAGAACATCTGGGTTGGATCCATAGAATGGGACTGATGCCTATGGAGCAGGACCCGGGTCAGGACTTTCGCAGCCAATTGATAACGTTAGGCAAAAATCCAGACTCTCTCCGAGATATTTTAGTCTCTCATTTTCATCCAGAACATGTAGGTGCGGTCGAAGAATTTCCTAAGGCGCGAATTGTGGTAGATCGTAGAGAAGTGAAACATGGGAATGAATCACCAAACTATAATTATGTGAAAAAGGAATATGATGGTGTCCTTAACTGGTACCAGATTGATTTCTCTCAAACAAATAAATTTGGTTCTTTTGAAGGATATTATGATTTAGTGGGAGATGGATCCATACTTATACTTTCGACCCCCGGTCATACTCCTGGTCATATTTCTGTTTTAGTTAATTTAGAATCTGGCCCTGTGCTCCTTACTGGTGATATGGCATGGACAGAACATAATATTCGTTCTGCTTCGATTGGACTTCCTTTTATTTCCTCTGATGGAGAAGCGGCAAGAATATCGCTCGGCCAATTATTGGCATTTCAGTCGTCGAACCCCGCAATACTCATTGTTCCTGGTCATGACTTGAATCCATTACGTAGAAAGTCTCAAAAGGATATCCATATTCATCCATGGGTAACAGTGGATAAAAAATAAATTTCAGATTGGAGCCGGTAATAAACGAATTACAATTATTTCCCTTTAAGACCCGTCCGCCGGCGTTGGTGTTGGCGGAGTTGTTGGGAGAGGTGTTACCGAATGTCGTTGATTCGCCCACTGATGGCAAATTATCAGACATCATGGCGGGAAATCGGACAATAGTGGTGAATTTCTGCATTTCGTAAATTAGCTAGAGTATTCTTTTTCGATTCCAATTACTGTAGGGGAATATACATTCGTTCTAGTTTGTATGGAACCTTTGAAAGAAATGTATTCTCGGGAATGGGTTCTCGGGTTGGGCAATCACTTAAGTCGGGTTGATTCCAAAATTAATCCTTTGGAATTTCAAAAACAGGTATTTACCTCTCCATGGAAAGAAATGGAATTGAAGGAGAGGATCAATCGACTTTCTGATGTTCTGGTTCAGTATTGGCAAGGACCCATCTCTCAAATATATCCTAACTTAATCAAATTAATAGAATCCCTTCGTGGTCATGGAATCTCTGATTTTAATTTCCCATACATTTTCCTGAATGATATTGTCACCAAATCTGGATTAGGTGATTTTGAAATGTCTATGAAAGCATTGGAAAAAGTTACAGTATTTTCTAGTGCAGAGTTTGCGATTCGGTTTTTTTATAAACATCATTTTGATAAAACTTTAAAACAAATGCATCATTGGTCAAAACACAAAGAGCCAATGGTTAGAAGGTTAGCAAGCGAAGGCAGTCGCCCAATGTTACCTTGGGGGATTGGGATCCCTGAAATTAAAAAAAATCCAGAAATTCATTTATCTATATTAGAAACACTTTGGGATGATAAAGATGAAATTGTCCGAAGGAGTGTTTCCAATCATTTGAATGATATCTCCAAATTAAATCCTGATTTGGTATTGGCGTTCTGCAAAACTAAATTTGGCAAATCACAAGAGTTAGATAAAAACTTAAAACACTCATTACGTACTCTTCTGAAAAAAGGAAATACCAAGGCTTTGGGTTTCTTTTCTTATGATACAAAATGGAAACCAGGAAAAATTAAGTTTTCTGTATTAAATAAAGAAGTCAAAATTGGAAGTTCACTTGAGTTTGCGATTTCTGTCAACCAAACACCTAAAGATAAAACTAAGGTTAGGATGGAATATAAAATTGGGTTTTTATTATCTAATGGTTCCTATGGTTATAAAGTATTTCAGTTGGGTGAAAAGTTGTTGTTACCAAATGATAAAATTACAATTTCTAAAAAACATTCATTTGCTCCGATCACTACCAGGGTTTATTATCCAGGAACACATACAATATCCATTTTACTCAATGGAAATGAATACAAATCACAAAAGTTTGAATTAAAAAGAGGATAACAATCAATGTTGCAAAGATTTTTAATAAGTTTTTTGAGGTTTATTTTCCTCCTTCCTCTTTTGTCCTGTTCTGTGTTTTATTCCTCTGAAAGACTTAAAACAGATTTTTCCAAACTTATCAAAAATAAATCATTGAGTTATGAGTTGATAGGTTGGGATGACGAAGCTGATCGTCGCAGAATTTCTTATATTCTTGCTGCATTACAATCATCCGGAAAATTCACATCCTTACGTTACCAAGACCAAACAAATACAGATGCACATGTTCAAATCATATTGGAATCAAGCCCAAAATTCAAAATTTTTTTGGGAGAAGCATCTGAACCTGTTTCGTATTTGCCAGAAAGAAATCCTCCGAGATTTGGAATTTATTTACTCAATCGGTTTCTAGCGATTAGTACTTTTTTTATCATTCCTGATATTGATCGAGATGATGACTATTTAGTTTTTAGGTTAAGTAAAAAAGGAAAATTGGAAAAGGAATATAGATATCCAATGGAATCCTATCGAGTGTTTGGTTGGGTTTCTCTCCTATTTATGTGGGGGGATGACAGAAAGGAATGGAAACCTATTCTTACGGAAAAAGTATCAGAATTTTTAGGAGATACTGCTAATGAACTTTAATTTTAAAATACAAGCATTGGTTCATCTAGTTTTTATTGTGCACATTCTGAATTGTGCAGCCTTTCCAGATACAGTTACATCGAAAGAACGCAGATTTCAATCTATCGGAAAAGAAAAAGTAAGAATTGTTTTTACTGGGTTTTACCGCTATGAACAGGAAAAAAATGAAATTGCTGAAATCTTGTTAAAAGAAGGCATTGTTAAAGACCCTAATTCCAATTTCGAATTAGAAGTAATTCTTCAAAAAAAAGAACCAACTTACAGGTATTTGTTTATACATCGGTTGAATTTTATTATAACTTTTTTGTCTGGTGGTTTTGTGCCATCTCATATTCGGACAGAAAAAACACTCACTTTTAGGTATTCCAAATTGGGTTTGGTTGAAAAAGAATCTGTATATGATATTGGAATGGATCAGTGGCGGGGAATACCAGTGGTTATTTTTATGATAACACATTGGCCAAACAAAATTTATAAAGAACAATTGATTGAGGCAACAAAATTGGAGATTAAAGAAATATGAAAATCTTCTATATAATTGTGATTTCCAGTTTGATTGTTTCCTGTATGGGGTTGAATCGGAAACTATTGCCGAACGAAAAGTTGGACTCTATAGAGATTCAAAATCATAAACGGACTTACATCGTTCATTATCCCAAAAAATGGGATGGATCGCCTATATCATTGTTAGTTGCATTGCATGGCAGATTTGGATCTGGTTCTACTATGATCAAACAGACTAAGTTAGATCTTTTGGCAGATTTAAAGGGTTTTATTGTCGTATTTCCTGATGGTTATAAAAGAAGTTGGGCCGATGGAAGAGGAAATACTCCAGCCGATGAAAATCAGATCAATGACATCGTTTTCATCGAATCAATGGTAAAACGATTAATTGCAGAAGGTTCTGTCAATCCAAAGCAAGTATTTTTAGTAGGCCATTCCAATGGTGGTTTTATGGCTCAAAGGTTGGCTGCAGAAAAACCTGATCTATGGAAAGGTGTTGTGAGTGTAGCAGCGCAAATTTCAGTTTTTACTCTCAAAAGGAAATTGGCTTTAAAATCAAACCCCGTTTCTATTGGGATAATTGCAGGAACTGATGATCCACTGGTTCCATATAGTGGTGGTTATGTGAGAGATGGAGGTGAAATTTTGTCTGTAGAAGATTCTATTCAACGATGGAAAGAATGGAATTCTTGCAACAACTCAGTAGCCAAAAAAACGCAAGTCTTTAAAGAAGATCTTGCTGATATACACATAGATTTTTATCGGTATGAATCTTGTGCAGAAAATACCAAGGTTGGTTTGATTCAACTCAATGGACTCGGTCATAGTTGGCCTGGAGAAACACCGATGATTCCTTTTATTGACCAAGGAAAAACTACGAAAGTTTTGGATGGATCCAAACTTGTTTGGGACTTTATGGAAAGTTTGTGAGTTCATTAAAAGTTGCTTTAGTTACTGGAGCTTCTCGAGGGATCGGACTTTCCATCTCGCAGATGTTAGTTAGTTTGGGTTACAAAGTTTATGGTATCTCAAGAAACCCTGAGAACTGTAATTATAAAAATGAATTGTTTCATTTGATTGCTTGCGATCTTTCCAATGCAAAACATTTGGACCAGTTACTTGATCGTATTCCTGAAAAAAAAGAAATTAGTTTGCTGATACATAATGCCGGAGTTGCTTATTTTTCTCCGGTAGAAGAACTATCTTCAGAAAAAATTCGTGAGTTGGTTAACCTCCACATAACAGCACCTATGTTGTTGACAAGTCAATTGACTAGAATTCTAAAACAAAACCAGGGACGTATTGTGTTTATTGGTTCTGTGGCTGGTAAAGAAATTTCACCTTGGGGGAATGTTTATGCTTCTCTCAAAGCTGGAATCCATCATTTTGCCAGAGAGTTATTTGCAGAGTTACGAAAGTTTGGTGTAAAAGTACATTTGATCATTCCTGATATAACAAAAACCGACTTTTATAACCGGTAGAATCAAATTTTTAACGCAACACCGATAATCTAATGAATAAGGTGTTAATAAATGAATCATTATACAAGAATTAATTTGAAAGAAAGGGAAGTAATTGCTGAGATGCGATTTAAAGAGGAAAGTATTAGAAGTATAGCTAAGATACTGAATCGAAGTCCTTCAAGCATTTCCAGAGAATTATCTAAAGGTTATTCAAGAAATTCTTTCATTAATTATTCAGTATCAAATGCTCAAATCATTTCACAGAAGAATGAAAGTTCCAGAAATTCTGGTAAAATAAAGTTGCAAAAACATCCAAATTTACGAAAATTTATAAAATCTAAATTAGAACTGCGT
>NZ_AOGY02000076.1 GCF_000332455.1 Leptospira vanthielii serovar Holland str. Waz Holland = ATCC 700522
AACACCCGGCTGTCGTGGTAAAAGAAAACACAACAACAAGAAGTGCTGTCCCATATCTTGGAATCTGCTTTTGGATTCTGTTTTTGAGACTTGGTAGGAGAGAGATTCCAAACAAGTCGAAGGTTTGGTTCTCTACATTGGCATCTTCTGTTTGATCCTTTGTCTGATACACCACCCAGAATAAAAATCCAAGTAGTGCCAACCAAGGAAGGGCTCTATGACCTTCGCGGATTTTCCCATCCACATAGACATTGGTATCTTCGAGGAAACTCACCAAGGCAAACCCCACCCTGTTTTTCCAGTAGGTATCACAATCGATATTTACATCTTTGCAAAATGGATTCACAAGCCAGTCGTTCGATGCCAGCTGGTTCAAAAGGATCGCATCCCCTCGGCTATACTGCGCCACCATATCTCCTTCGGCCCCGATTACATACAAGGTATGTTTTTCCTGTTGTCCAGGGCTACGGTGGATTTCGTAATAATTGCCAAAACTATAGGTAGTGGTATTGGAATTCTGAAGTGATTTTTTAATCCTCATTCCTGAATGGTCATAGGTATACTCAAACAAGTCTCCCCCCATCGACTCAATTCGTTTTAGTTTGTTTTGTGCATTATAAACAAGTGTGTCACCATTACGGGTGGTCATATTCCCCATTGCATCGTAAGTATAGCCAACGATCCCTGTGTTTGGACTATTCACTCTCGTCACAGCATGGATATGGTTACTATTCTCATAGGAATAAGTAAAAGCTCCCTTATTTAAGAGATTGCCATTCCGATGGTAGCTGTAGTTCTCCTCGCCATACTTTCCCACTGCCTTCGTTACCCGGTTCAAAGGATCGTATTCAAAACTTTGGTTCCGAGATTCGTTCATTAAATCCGTAATGGAGGATATATTCCCACGTTTATCATAACCATACTTAATACTTTGTTCGACATAACTTTGTTTCAAATAAGTAACGAGTGTTTGAGGTCGCATACGTAATGGGTCGTATCCAATTTTTGTCAATACACCATTTCCCGTTTTACGTTCTATATAGTATTTATTACTTTCTAGTTTAGGTCCTTCGTAACTAACAACTGTATGGTTCAAGCTATTCCCATCATGTGAGTCCATTGTCAGAAATGCCAGTTGTCCCGTTCCTGTGTAGTGGTTCCGCACAAGCGTCCCTTCCGGGTAGGTTATGGTTTTTACTCGACCAAACGGGTCGTAGGTTCTTTGGAAAAGGACCTGCAAGTCATCAATGGTTCGTTTTTCCCCAATCACATTGCCTTTTCTATCATAAGCAAGTTCTGTAACCCCAGATTCATCAGTAACCTTGGTTAGTTTTCCAATGACATTGGTATTAGCGATGGAATTTCCAGAATCATACTCATAAAGAACGGGGGTTTCATTTCCTGGATATACTTTTGTGATTCGTCCCAGGCCATCCACTTCTTTACGAATGACAATCCCTCTGGCATCGGTTTGGGTCAGTAAATCTCCGGCCACATTATAGGTATATGTGATGGTTCCAGAATTCGAGTCGCTATATCTAGTTTTTCTGCCACCAATATCATAAACAATTTCTGTATTGCCACTGCCTGGGTCGACAATCCGTACCATACGGTCTGCATTGTCATACTGGTATTGCAAACTTTCGCCTTGGCTTGTTTTGGTGATAAGTCTACCCCAACTGTCTAGGTTTTGGGTTTCCGATCGTATCACTTCTGATTGGTTGGTAGTTGTCACGGATGTAGAACGAAGGCCGTATACAAATTGACTTACCTCTCCCGTGGCAGAAGTGATTTCTTTTGTGCGTTCCTCTGCATCCTCTGACTGGTTGTAATAATATGTATATGCCCAGGCGGGAGATTCACCGATAAAATAAGAATTGGACTTTTGGATTTCTCGTCCCAAGGAATCATATACCGATTCTGTGGTGGATATAATTCCTTCCACAACCAGAGATTCCTTTTTAACAACATTTCCCGCTAAGTTCTTATATTCCTTTGTCCAAACATCCCCTTCGTTTGTATGGGTGGTTTGTTTTGTTGTAAATAGGGAACCGTCAAATCCGTATTCGACAGATCCGAGTTTGGTCCCGTCTAAGTAAGTAAAGGTCCTTCTTCCATATTCATCATACTCATAGGAAGTTAGATTTCCATTGGGATCTTCCAAACTCAATTCTACATCTAACTTTGGATCGTAAGTCGTTCGACTTGTTTGCCCCAGTGCATTACGAGTCAGTGTAGGTTTACTGCGAGTAATATCACCGTATTCGTAGGACAAGGTTCTACCTAAAGAATCGGTTGTACTCACAACATTGCCCAAGGAATCATAAGAGCGAAAAATGGAATACCAAGAACCTGCGCTAACCAATTGACTCTCAGAAACAGCATCCACTCCTGTATAAGTCCATTTTTTATGTGCCACCAAAGTTCCGTTTACTGTTTTTTTGGATTCGGTAGGTAAAGCCAGTACCTTCATACTGGAATTTTCAGAATAAATAAATTCTTCTCGAGTCATCCTTCCATTAAAATCTTCTTCAATGGAACTGATTTCATAACCATGAGTCGAATCATAAGTAAAGGTTTTAGAAATTTGATCCTTTAGTTGTCCGTTTTCATAGGAAGAACTGTTCTGCAACGATTGTTGGATTAATTTTGTATTAGTATGGGGTTGAAATTTGGTATAACCAAACGACTCTTCAGAAACAATCGTATCATTTCCTGTATAAACTTGTTTGCTTCCCACAAAACCTGGGAAATTTGGATTGTGCAAATAGTTGGTAACTTCTCTTAATTTCAGTATTCCACCGACATAAGTCCTTTCTGTTACAGACTCAAATCCATAATTTTCATTGGTTTCTATGTCACCTGGTTTAAACCGGGTATTGTAATAAGAGTATGTTTTTTTCTCTTCCGCAAGTCCAGGGCCAGAAGAATTACGAATATGGGAAACCAACATTTGTGGAGATAGGTTCGGAAGTGATGTACTGTAACTACCTCCCTTAACTACGGCTCCCGGCATATTTTTTTTCCAGATATAGGCAATTTCCGATTCTACTCCACTCACATGATTAATTACTTTAGTGAGGAGTCCTCCTTTGGTTAAGGGGCTATTGGATAAAATTTCCCTAGTGATACTTTTTTTTCCGTATTGGTAGAAAAAGTCAGCAATCCCATCCGCATTTCTATCCTCAAATCGACTTCCATTAATTTCAGGAGATTCAACACTAAAGTCAAACCTACTATCAAACGAACCATTTCCTTTTCCGTGATAAACATGGTAATTGGATGAATTAAATTCTTTTACAATAAAATCGACAATTCCATCTTCGTTAAGATCAGCGAACTCAAAACTAGAAACTTTTTTTTCATTGGGATCATTGTCTTCGGCAAACCGGTCTGGCCTAACGACTGTATTTACGTAATTATTAGTATAACTGTTAAAGTCAAATTTTCCACCTGTGTTAAATGCTACTTTAATTTCATTATGTAAAGTATATGCATCTTCAGCTCCAAAATCATAAGGATTAAAATGACTATTACGATTTGTGAAAGAAACGTAATCGGCAAGTCCATCACCATTGATATCGACTAACCAGTTTTTTCCCATATAACCAACAACATTTTTCGGAACATCTTGGATCGTCTGAGAAAGAGTTTTATTGTTTACATTGATTTTGGTAATGACTAGCTGATAAGCAGATCCATTTAGATTAGCGTTACGAATCCGACTAATCTCGATATCCAACTCATTTGCATGTCGATCCACAATTTCTTTAAGACGATCTTCAAAAAATTGCCTATCAATGGCTTTTGAAATCGTATCTTTTTGAGAAGCTGTAGCCGTGCCTGGGTTATCTACCAAACTCCAATACAAAGACCTCTCATCAGAAAATACCCTCTCAGAAAGAAAGTTTTTACGACCTCCGTCAGCCTCAGCCCCATCAAAAATAGAAAAAATTTCGTTGGTATAAGATAGTCGTTCTATATCCGCAGCTCCAACTTCCTGAAAATGGCGAGCTTTCAGTGCGGCTAGTTGGTACTGCTCTGGAGGTGGGTTTACGTTTACAACAAATATATGTTCTGGAATTCCATCTCCATCAATATCCGTAAACTGATTCATACGATGTGCAATAAACGGATTTGAATCCATTGTTTCTTGAAGAGGACTTCTGTGGCCTTCAAACCAAATCACCTTTTCTGTGGCAAAACTCCTTCCTTGCGATAGAGAAATGGACATCCGATCATTCCAAAAATGGACAAAATCGGCCCTTCCATCTCTATTCATATCCACAAAATAATCCCTAGGGGCTAAATTAGCAGTTCGAGTAAAATTTTGAATATAGGGAGTTAAAGTGACATTGGAAAAGGCAGTCGGACTTTCCAATCCACTTCCATTCGAAAAAGCAACGTGAAGTATACCGGACCTTTCAAAAACAAAATCCGTCCGACCATCTCCATCAACGTCAGCTATGTCCATATAAGTGTTGTACTTTATTGGAAAATTGGGCGAACTGAAGTCTCTACTATTAGTATAATCATTGGAACGAATATAAATTTGGTCCCCATCCACTTTTCCGAGTAATCTCGAATATTCAGTGATTCCATCTCCATCGATATCTGTCGGAAGTACAGCTCTATTGGCAGATAATACGCCATTATTACAAGCATCAGCACCAAAAAAAGTATATTCACCGCATTTCAACCTAACAAATGGTGGACAGGCAGGAAACAATGTACAAATACAGGCAATCGGTCCCCAGTTACAGGCATCTCTATTTTTATTTCCTAGTGGATACCTTCCCACAAATTCCGTTTCCGGATTATAGGTAGGCATCACAACATTCACTGCACTATAATCAAAACCATTTCCTGTTCCCCCGCCTGCTCTTGGTATCGCTCTCGGCATTACTTTATTATAAGCTTTTGTGAGTTTTGTTTGTGATTTAGGAGGTTCGGAGAATTTCATGGAAAGATATTCAAAGATGGCTCTTTTTAAAAGCTCAAGCATCCTATCTCCAATATCTTGGTCAGAACCATAACCATTAGAAAGTGGATTTGCTCCGCTACTTAACTTGGATTCCACTCCATTATGACTTTCTGAATATACAAATTCCAAAGGTAGATGTGTTGATAAGGAAAATAAATTGTCTTTTTCGAAATCTATTTTAGTTAAAAGAGAATCTTTTGTTTTTGAATCTATTGAATAAGAAAATTCATAAGTATGGACATGTGAATTATCTGAATAAAACTTAATTCGCCTCAGTCTCCAATCCCGAACTATTAATTGTTTTTCAGAGTAATCATTAATAAAATCTTCTCTTTCTTCATAATCAAAGGTAAGATATCTCACCCCACCAGCATAAATGATTTTCGAAAGGTATAGTTCCCCTTTCCTAACTTCCCATTCATAACGAATGGTCTCACCATGTGGTTCTCTTTGTTCGGAAAGCCCCCAAAGAAGCACTGCCCCATTTCCGGCTAACACTTGTGCATTTTCACCGCCATAGGTGAATCGATTCCCAGATTTATCGAAAGCAATGAATTGGCTAGGTCCAAATCCAAAATTTCCTTGGGGATAAAAAGAAACAAAACTTTCATTTTTGGAATAAAATAACTGAGAAGAACCGTCACTATCCACTAACTGACCATAGTCTGAAGAAACATAATGGTCTGAATTGGAAAGATTAATTCCGTACATCGAATCTCTTTTTATGTATTCACCACCGTCTAACGACCATCCTTTTCCGAGTAACCCACTACCCATTCCGGAATTATAGGAGAGTGCCAAAGAGGGAGTTAAACCTCTTGTTCCTTCAGGCACTTCTAATGGAATCGAAAAGGAGACATTCCCACCCGGATCGACTCCAATTCCAGGCATCTGTTGAGGTAACTTTTGTCCCCCTAAAAACGACAAAAACAAAAAAGAAAATAAAACAATAAGAACTAATCTAATTATAAATTGTCGCATAACGATCACTCAACTATTTAAAGAATATAGTCTTGCCATCTAACAAGTGTATGAAAAACACAACATTACCACTGTTAACAATATTAATTATATTTTTTTTAGGGATATCCATCATCCCGATTCACCCAGCAGAACTCAGATTCCCCAATGGCGAAGTTTTCCATACCGAATTCGTATACGAAGACGAACGTTTGCTTGTTGTCCGCTTTAAGGGTTCTGAATATAAAGTACCTAAAAAAGATCTTGAATATTATAATTTATTTAACAACGGTCAGACCAATAATTCTTACAAAATCGCAATTTTATCGTTAAAAAATGGTAGTGTCATTAAGGGTACCATTGCTGACAAAAACAAAGATGAGGTGATTATTAAATCCGAACTCGGATTTTTAACCATAAATAGAAGCGAAATCAAAAACACTGTGTCAGAAGCCGACGAACGTCCGGAATTTCCCATTGTTTATTTAGCCAATGATAAACTAGACAACCAAACAAGAGTTGGAGGAAGTTTCACTTACTTACCTCTTTTTCCACCCTTAGGCAACCAAACTCCACCACTTTATGGCTTATCTGTCTTTACTGAACCAGCATTTTTAAGGTTTAAAAACACCTACCAATTGGGATTTAAATTTGAATATCTACAATCGACAGGCCCTCTAAGAGAAATTACAAGTCAATCGGGATACATTTACCTCCACCAATCTAAAATCTTCCAATCCAATCCTTTATTAGATTTTTATGGAATTGTTGGAATGGGAACGTCTTCCATTTCCTATCGTTTCGATCAGAATAATTCAAGAACAGGTACAACCCCTTCCGCCTATATTGAATTAGGTTGGCAAGGCCTAAAATATGGACCTTCGTTCTATCGCATTGGCTGGAAAAACTTATGCTTTTTTGAGATAGAAAAAACCCATTGTGGTTCGGGGCTCGAGTTATCTGGAGGAATCAACTTCTAATGAAATATAAAATTATATTTTTCTTCATCATTTTTTTTACCGTATGGAATTGTTCGAATCCCCTCACTGATGGGGGAAAGGCCAATAATGCAAAAATTGAATGGCAACTAGTTACGAACATTTCTACTAATTCAGCAGTTGTTAGTTGGAAATGCTCCGGTAAAGTTCCTGGTTTTTTAGTAACGACTGGACCTAATTACAATAATGTAGATACCTCCTTTCTTGACAGTGAAATCCACGCAGTATCTCTTTCTAATTTAATTACAGATTCAGATTACAGTTATACACCATCATGTGGAATCAAAGAGTTGGGACTTGGCATTCCATCCACTTTTAAGACCCTATCTGATAATGCGGTCATATTTCGAAGAAGTATTTGGATCGTAGGTGGGATTGGATCAGACAAAAATGCAGTCAGTGAAATTGATTATTTCGATCCCGTAGAAAATCGTTGGCACCCTGCGGTTACTCAAGTTCCCACTCCCAGACTCAATGCACAAATTGTCTCTTTTAAAAATAAGATCTACGTTATAGGCGGAATTGTCAAAAATGGTGCTGTTTATACAATGAGCAGGATTGTGGAGGTTTATGACCCACTAACCAATACTTGGAATAAGAATCTTGCGGATATGCCTTCTACTTTACAAGGCGGAGTTGCTGGAGCATTCGATGAAGAAATCGTTGTATTAGGTGGAACGACAACAACGGATATGACCACCGGCACTATATTCAATACTATTTACAAATTTTATCCAAACATCGGAAATAGTGGAACTTGGGTAAACCTTCTATCAAGTACAAATATCTTTCCACGAATCGATATGGCTGGATGTACTTACAACGGAAGTTTAGTGTTTACTGGTGGAAGGTTTTATGCTGACGGACTAGCCTATGCAACAACGGACGCTTATGCCCCCTCACTCAATTCAACTTCTGGAAAAATCGAAGCATCCATTTCTCTGGCAAGACACGGATCAGGTTATGCCTGTTATCGACCGATATCCACGGATCCTTACCCAACAGACACACCTGCTTTATTTGTTGTTGGCGGTTCCACGGGAACCAATATTTCTCAGCCAGTCACAGCTGTGACTAATTCCAACCGATTTGAATACTCATACCTCGGAAATGCATCGAATGCATTTGTCACAGGATCGAATACTCCAATCGCACTCTATTACCCAGCCATGGAAGTTTCTTATGAAAAACGGAAACTTTATCTTTTTGGTGGTGCTTCGGAATTTAACTTACCCATTGATCAAGTTTACTCGTTGGATTTGACAAATCCTGGTGGCAATCCTTGGGTTCCAGAATCAGCCAATATGCCAAGAAGTAGATTTGGGCACAAAGCAGTTATTTTAAGTAGGTAGATATGAAAAAGATAAGTTTGATTTTCCTACTTTTTACCACTTCAGTTATCTTCGCCGATTCCGTCTCCGAAGAAGATACTTTTCTTTATAGATATCATTTAAGAGAAAAAAAATTTTCTGAAGCGGAAGACCTTCTTAGCAAATTTCAAAATTCAAAAATAGACCAAACTAAATTAGAGTTATTAGAAACTGAGTTATGGATAGCCAAAGGAGAAGATTTATATTCTAGAAAACAATTTAAGTCTGCTTTTCATTTTTATAACGATGCGTATGTTCGTTGGAGGACAAACCCATTAATCAAAGACCGATATACGGAACTCTCGGGAAAGGTACTTCATGATGAAGAGATTGTCAAACTACCCATAAAACCCAAAACTAACAGACAACCGGATGAAAAAGAAAAAGAATTTATTTACCTTACTTCTAATGCAGATATTTACTTTTTAATGAATCACTTTCGTTTGGAAGAATTAGAAAAAAAAGCCAATATCATTTATGGAATTGGGGGAGCAATTTTTGCTATTCTGCTAATACAAGTCATAATCAATCTAATTTTATTAATTAGAAAATAACATCAATGGATTATTGAACAAATTGTGTTTAGAACGAACCTGGGCGACATACATCGAACTAACGACAGGAGTGCGGCAAACATAAATAACAACAGAAGACGAATCAGCTAACCATAAAACTCACCCGCAAAAACCAATCGCAATACAAAAATAGATTTCATTTTCTGATTTACGTTCCCAAGGCAAAAGAAAGCGTATACGCAATGATTCCCGATCCATCAGTCAACTATGCACAAATGGTTTTGGACAACTCCACCGATGCCATTGTACTGATGGGGCTTGATTATACAGTTCTTGCCTTCAATCAAAATTTAGAAAATACCATCCGAGCGTATTCTGGAAAGATTCTAAAAATTAGTGATGACTATCGTAACTTTGTAATCGCAGCTGATAAAGAGGTTTTTTTCGATTTATTCCAAAAAGCTCTTTCGGGAGAGAGTGTCACGATAGAAAGACTGGCAAGTCTCAATGATATTTCCATTTGGTTCGAATACAAAATGAATCCTACTTATAACAAAGAAAAGACTCTGTTCGGAATTTGCCTCCGAGCCAAAAATATAGATGTTAGAAAAAAAATGGAGATTGCACTTTCGGAGAGCGAACAAAAATTCAGAAACTTAATTGAATCTGCACCAAATCCTATTCTAATCGTGGACCAAAAGGGAAAAATTGTCCATTGTAATATAGAAACAGAAAATACATTCGGATTCGCAAGAGAAGAACTCATCAACCAGTCAGTAGAACAATTAGTCCCGATTCACCACAGAAAGGGACATGACCGTTTACTCGAAGGTTACTTCCAAGCTCCAAGACCCATGCGGATCGGAAAAAATCAAGTGACTTCTGCCGTAAAAAAAGATGGAACAGAAATCCAAGTAGAAGTCAGTTTAAATAGTTTTGTTGTCAATCAAACCAACTATGTTTCGGCAATCATTGTAGATATCACAGAAAAAGTTTTAGCAGATAATAAAATACAAAAACAAATTATTGAACTAAAAGAAATAGCAAGAATTCAATCTCATGAAATACGAAGCCCACTTGCCAATATTTTAGGACTAATTGATCTTTTGGAATCGGGAATGTCGGAAGATACAACAAGTGAAATCTATTCCTATTTACGAAAATCAGCAAAAGACTTAGATCACCTCGTTTGTGATATTGTGAAAAGAACTGCCATAAGCCTTTCTAAATAATCATATCTTTTCCATTTTCTTACAAAAACAATAAATTCAATTTTTTAGTTTTATAAAACAACAAACTGAGTTTACAACTGTATACTCTAAATTTTTTCAACTGTATACATACGAATGGATCACTTTCTGCTAAAATGTCTTTATGTCAGAAACCATATACATTGTGGATGCTTTTACAAATTCATTGTTTTCGGGAAACCCTGCGGCAGTCCTTGTTTTATCGCAATGGCCAAAGAAAGAATGGATGCAAAACATCGCAATGGAGAATAATCTTTCAGAGACTGCCTTTGTTGTCAAAGAAGGTACCCAATATAGAATTCGTTGGTTTACACCTTCTGTGGAAGTGGATCTTTGCGGGCATGCCACTCTCGCCTCTGCCTTTATTTTAAAAAATTATTATGGAGAAACAAGAGAAAGTTTTCAGTTCCATTCCCAATCAGGAATCTTACCTATATCTATTAAAGAAAATTTAATTTATTTAAACTTCCCCTCTTATCCAGAATTTCGAAAAAACGAATCAATCAAACCAAGCGAACTAATTCCCATTTTAGGAAAAGAACCTGAGGAGATTTGGGAGGGAAAGGACACTATCTTTCTTTATTCTTCCTCCTCCGATTTGGATACACTCTCTCCGAACTTTCAAAAACTAAGTGAATTACCAACAAACAGGGGCTATATTGCTCTTTGGATCAATGATTCGATAGATGGAAAATTAGATTATGAATTTCGATTTTTTGGACCAGGTCTTGGAATTCCAGAAGACCCTGCTACCGGCTCGGCTCATTGCAGCTTAGCACCGTTTATTTACAAACGGATTGGCAAAAAAAAATATCGAAGTCACCAGAAATCAAAAAGAGGTGCCAACTTTTTTATCGAATACCAAGGAGAACGTGTATCGATTGGAGGCTCTGCTGTTCTGTATTTAAAAGGAGAAGTGGAGTTACCAACCTAAAAAGTAATAACGCCAGCGATTGCAGCGGATATCCTTTCCCAAAGGGAAAGATAGGAGCGTAAAGCGCGGTCGCCTCTTGGCGAGGCGCCATAAAAAATAAAAAATCAAATTTGGAAAAAACTTACATCACGTTTGAGATTGTTTGCTTGATCCGAAAGAGCAGAACAAAGTTTATCAATTTCACCGACAAACTGATTTAGATATTCCGTTCCTTCAGAAATAGTTGCGATACTTTGCGATAGTTCAAAAGATGTATTTGCTTGTTCGTCGGTGTTCTGTTCAATCTCCAATGCAGAACGAGTTAGGTTTCCAAAACCATCTTTAACATCCTTTGCAATTAACATTTGTTTTTTTGTCATCTCAGAAGAAGTTTTAATCAATTGGATGGTAGTTTCAACTGCACTGCCAATCTGTGAAAAAGTTTTTTCTGTATTGGAAACGGCAACTCTACCTGACTTGGAGGCTTCGTAAGCTTTATCGACTGCTTCTAAAATTCTTTTCGTATTTTGAAGCGTTTGTTCTCCCAACTTAGAGATTTCGCTTGCGACTACAGCAAAACCTCTACCGGCTTCCCCTGCTCTTGCTGCTTCTATGGAAGCATTCAAAGAAAGAAGTCCAATTTTATCGGAAATGTCCCCTATCACTTGGATTACATCGGCTGTATGTTCTACACTAGTTTCAATCTCTTCCATTGCGAGTAATGTAGACTGTAAAGTGGTTTGGCCAGAAAAAATTTCGTTTTCCATTTTTTTAGTTTCGGATTCCGTTCTTTCCATAGACAAATGCACATCTACTAACACTGATTCCATTTCCACAAGAGACTGGAGTGCGGCTCTTGTAATTTCATTTTGTGTTTTGGCACCAGCTGCCGTTGAACGAATGCTTGCTGACATTTCTTCAATTCCAGCAGACATCTGCTCTGTTGAGGACGCTTGTTCCATCATTGCTTGTGATAGGCCTTGTGTTTGGGAAGCTATAACTTTGGAATCTTTACTAACACGATCAGATTCCTTAATGACTCCAGATGTAATTTTGCGAATGCTCTCGATAAAGGAATTCAAAGATAAGGTACCATGCCCCAACTCATCTGTTGAAATCATAGGCACAGTATCACGAAGATCACCGGCGGCGAGTCCCTGGTAACGTTTCACCATCTGGTTCGTGTTAGATTGTAAAGCATGAACAAAAAGAGAGGTTAAAACATAGATAGCAATACAAATAAAGAGCGCAAGTAATCCAATGGTAATCCCCGCATTCTGCAAGTGGATGATTCCTGTCACCTGTGTTCCCAGTAAATATCCAAGTGTTGTCATACTCATACTAAAAACAGCAAACATAGTAAAAAAAACTCTGGGAAATATTCCAATTTTGGGAATTTTTTCTAGAGCTAAAGGTAGATTTTTTAATTCTGGCAAAGATAAAACAGGTGCCAACCTTAGTTCCGTAAGGAAAAAATGGGAGACACCTAACACTGGATAAATGATTACAGGAAGCACAGCATAAGGAATGATTTCAATCATAGTAGGTGTGAAGAAAAAAAATGTGATTATGGCTGCAAACGGAATTCCAATTGACCACTGCACTAAAAAATAACCGAGATTGTTTCTTGGAAATTTTAGTAGTTTAATTTTGATTTCCTGTTTTTCCTCCAATGTTTTTGCAGTATATTTTTCGGATTTAGTTTCTAAAATTAGATTCCGCAAACGAAAAAAACGAACTGTTGGAACGATATAGGAAATTGTAAGCGAAATGCTAGCCCCAAGAATTACATAAACCGCCTTTTCGAAGTTATACTCGCCACCAGATATAATAAACAAAACGGCGATCGGTACCGCAAGAATTGATGTTAACAATTCTAAACCTAAAGTTAACTTCCAACAAATCGAGTTTGTTTCCTTTTCTTCCATATTGCTATTTTCCTTTTCAAATCTAGTTCTTTTCTTTTTATATTTTTATATGACTATTTTGATGTTCTGGTAAAAACACCATCCCAACCCAATGTAGGCGGATTTTTAAATAGAGCCTTACATCGGTTGATGAGAAGTTTACTTGTTACATCTTCGTGTCCAAAAATCTCCGATACCTTTTCAAAACAATTTATGGCCTTTTCCCAATTTCTATTTAAATAAAATTGAAAACCTTCTTCATACACTCGTTCCGCTTCTAAAACTCGCTCAGACAAATCAGAGGCTAAACAAACTAAACTATAAATTTTGACAGGAGCTTCTTTGCCTTTAACACGTATCCAATCTAAAAACCGAAAGTGAAATTCGCCCTTACAAACCGATTCAATACTTTCTGAAACAAGGATAGAAACACCGTAATCCTTTGCGGCCGCCTCTAACCGTGCGGCTAAGTTGACTGTGTCTCCCATCATTGTGTAGGACGCCAAACTATCTGTGCCCATAAAACCAACCTTAGCTGGCCCGCAATTAAGTCCTATACGGAAAGCCATATTTCTGGCAGTTTCCGTATAATCCATTTTTTCTTTCCAATGGGATCTAAGAACTTCCAACTCAGCTAACATCTCTAAAGCTGTTTTACAAGCAAGCCTTGGGTGCTCATGATTTTGAATGGGAGCACCAAAAATTCCGACTATGGCATCACCAATGTACTTATCCAAAGTTCCTGAATTGGATTTAAGAATTTTTGTCATTGCCGAAAGGTATTCGTTCAGTAACCGTGCAAGATCACTAGCACTAAGTTCTTCACTGATAGAAGAAAAACCTGCTACATCAGAAAAAAAGGCAGTGATTTCCCACTCTCCCCCTCTTTTTAAGGATTCCATATCCTCAAGAGCTTCACTCACAACACCTGGATCGACAAGATTGCGTAAGATATTATTGAACTTTCTTTTTTCTTTTCCTTCTGTATAGGTGAGGTAAGCAAATCCCAACAAATAGGAAATTGGGAAACCAATCACAAATGAAGAACTTGCTAATACTAGGTCCATTCGATAGAGAGAATAAAAAAGACCAACAAATATAGATATGGCGAGAATTGGATAGACGTTTTTCAAAAGATGCCACTGATTGATAAAAAGAACAAGGACCCCTATGATAAGAATCACTAGAGTAAATCCGATTCCATAAATTTCGGGGAGTTCACGTAACAGATGTCCTTCGATCAAATTCGAAGCAAACACAGCTTGCCCAATTACACCAGGAAAAAGTCCGTGTGGAGTAACCACATCGTCATGAGTGGCAGCAGCAGAAGTACCAATTAAAACAATTTTATTTTCAAAAATGGAAGGTGGTACTAAAAGTTTTTCTGGATACTCTATTTCACTCGAATTCAACTGGTTTAAAGATTCAATGATACCTGCAGCCGAATAACGAGGGATGTTTCTTAGTTCCTTTTCTGTATAAAAGTAAGCACGAACAAGACCATCTTTCCCTAAGGGAACTTCCCTTTTTACTTTTTCATTTTGAATCCAAAATCTCCCCTCTTTCCATTCCGTTTGGTATTTTTCACCTAACACTAATGCTTGTACGGCGAGCGTAGGGAAATGTTTATCTTTCCAACGGATGAATGGTGCAAACCTACGAAGGATTCCGTCATTATCAGGAATGACATTGACTACATGGATCATGGGAGCTGTTTTCCCTACATCGCCAATAGGAAAGGAAACATTTTCATACCGAGGGAAAGGTATCTCCGCAGGCAAGGGAACATTGAACTTTTGGCTTAGGTTTTCCTCATCCTTTCTTTCTATCACAATCCCGCCATCTCGAAAATTAGCCGCATGTGATATTTCGCCTAAGTTTGTATTGGCTGCAACCAAAGCTTCATCATAGTCTGATCTTTCTGTGAACAGGATATCGATAATGGTAATTTTCGGAGTTGTGATGAGTTTCGTATAACTGATGAGTGTGGGATAAATGGTTCGTTTCCAAGGCCACTGACCGAGCTCAGGATGGTCCGCATATTTTGCTATACTCTGTTCATCAATATCAATGATCACAATGTCTTTGGAAAAGGTATGATGCGAAGGAAATAAATGAAAAAAAGAATCGGACAACTTTCGATTCAGTGTTTGAGATAAACCGAATAAAGATAATAAACCTAAAAGTATTCCGGGTGCAAGAACCATTAGGAAAAAAGGGAAAAGGAATTTTCGTTGTTTCATGGTTTTAATTTGGATTTGAATTCATTCCAACGATCTTTTGGGTTGGACGAATTGTCAGACGAAATAGACGACTCGAAAAATACCAATTTGGCGATGCGTATGGTAGTATCTGGATGCGTTTTTTTGAAAGAATCTATATTTGCAGACTTAGACAATGTATTTAAATAATTGGAAAGGCCTACGGGAGAATACCCAACTTGGCTTGTTAAAGTGACGGCTGCTTCATCGGCTTCCAATTCTAATTTCATATCTCGGCCTGTTTCAAATAATTGTTTTTCCATTTCATCCAAGACGGTAGAAGTGGCAGCATTCACAACTTCTGCACCAGGTGGAGCTAAAAGACTAGATAGGACATCTAAAAATTCATTGGATTGTTTGAATTCTCCATTGTGAAAGAGTACAATGTGTCCCATTTCATGTCCAATGATTCCGGCAAGTTCTGATTCCGATTGAATTTTTTTTAGGCTTGCTGTGGTTAAAAATATATATCCTCCAGGACAAGCAAATGCATTGATTTCTGGTGATTCAATAATACCAACACGAAAACTTAAATCTTTTCGAGAAGAAACTGCTGCCATTCGCGAAGCAACTCCATTCAAATATTCCGTAAATTCGGAATCCTTAACTAAATTGTATTTTTTTAACAATCTTGCTGCGAGAGATCGGCCCAGTTTTACTTCTGCTTTAGTTTCTTTCAAAACTTCTAATTCTGGTTTGTTAAATAAGAAATTCAGAATATTCGAATTTTCCTCTTCTCCCACAGTCGCAGTTTGATTTATAGTTTGTGTGTCCGAAGAAACAGACTCAAGCCAACGAAGAGATTCAAAGTCATACAACTCACCTTCTCCACGAACTCGCATTTTTTGCGTTTCCGAAAGTCCCCTGGCGGCGGCAGTTTTTGTGAAGTCGGAGGCTCTTTGTCTTGCCACTACCGCTTCTGATGAATTGGATGTAACACCTAACTTAATTTGGTTTCCAGGTGGAAGAGGAGATACAAATAATTTTGAAACCCAACCCATTTTTCCCTCGGTTCTTACCTGAACAAAAAGTCCCTGTTCACTGACGGGAGATAGTACTTCCCCTATTTCTAAAGGAAAACCGTCGGCACTGAGTTTGGGTTGGGATAAAAGTTTTGCCTTTGTGCTTTGTACGTATACATTGCCCTTAGCCACAACTGATTGTGCTAAAAAAAGAAACAAAAGGATGTGAGATAGTGCTCTCATTCAAGAAATTATGTTTTTTAGTAGCTGCTTGGAAACTCTTTTTTTACTGAAAGACTTTAGAATTGACATTTCCTTTCAGAATCAGGAAATGAATGCGTGATGAATCAGCTATTTCTAATTTTCTTTATCATTTTTTTTTCTTTAGGGTATGAGGAGGTCAGATAGGTAACAAAAGAGACAACTCACATGGGTAACACCTACATTGTGTATCGGAGGACAATCCGATGCCTTGGAAGGAAACCAAAGTGATAGAAGAAAGAATCAAGTTCATAGCAGCTGTTAAAAGTGGTCAGTGGTGTTTTGCCGATCTTTGCCGAGACTTTAATATATCGAGAAAGACTGGCTATAAATATCTAAAGAATTATGAGTCGGAAGGTATCGACGGACT
>NZ_AOGY02000075.1 GCF_000332455.1 Leptospira vanthielii serovar Holland str. Waz Holland = ATCC 700522
ACGCCACGTACGACCTCAGAGATTTTGTTCGCCCATTAAAACCGAGCAAACCAAACAAAACAAAACTTAGTAACCTAGAACTAAAAGATCTAAAAAACAAACTTCTCAAAATTAAGGAAAAGATTTCTCAACTTCAAAACGAAAAATCAATCATTGAAGAGGCAATTCGTAAGTTCAAAAAATAGTCCCACAAAATCTCCCAATTTAAGGAAGATTCACGAAATCTTTTTTTTGATAAAAAGTAAGAAAAAAACTTGTACTCCATTCCAAGACGGGCTAGATTGTTCTTAATCCTTAACCGGGTTGAACAATAAAAGCCCTGGGAGGTGTGGTAGCGACCCGGGGCCATTTCCCTCTCCCTTCCCTCCCCAATTCCAAATTTCTAAGCCCTCACACCAATGAGACCTTCCCTGAATTATGTCTCATTTTTCTCTTGACGAAATTTTTTATCTTGTACATATAGGGAACGTTCGGGTCACACAACCGGACACGGCTCTACCACAATGCCGTGATTGTTCAAACCGGAATTCTTAAAAAAAGTTCCGAAAGGACGTTCGAAAGAACTTCCAAATTTTCTTTTCTCTAGTTCGACCGAAGGTTTGTTCTAAATAAAAACAAATTTTCCTTAAGTAGAGTAGGGAAGATGCACCTTTTGGTGTATTGGCAAAAAACAACCAAACGCTCGTAGCCGGAGATGTGTTCGTTTGGGAGAAGGAACCTAAAATGAAAACAAATCGAACAGGAATTTGGATTCCCGTTTGGATCGAGAAATTGAATCTCTCTCATAGCCAAACTAAATTGTATGCAGAAATTGTATCCCTACACGATAAAGGAGGATGTTTTGCATCCAATCGTTATTTTGGTGAAGTCCTTGGCCTTAAGATGGACACTATCTCCAGGCTCATCACTTCTCTAAAAAAACTCGGTCTTTTAGAACAAACCGGATTTGATGGCAGAAGAAGGTTCCTCCGACCACTTTTTTCTAACCCAACGGAAAAAGAAATCACCGTAGATAAATTACCCTTGGAAAAAAATCCAACTCAAGGTTTAAAGAAAACCTCAGAAATTATCCAGGTCCGCCCTGACATAAAATCCAATGCAGGTTTGGAAAAAAAATACTCTCCTTTTACTAGTACATTAGAAGTACAAAAAAGAGTACAAAAGAAAAACCCTTGGGAAGAGTTTAAAAGTTGGAGTGAAAAAACTTTATCAAAGTCCACCCACAATCAAATTTCCAATCTTCCCTCACCAGAGGCCCTACAAGGAGCATTAAGTTTGATTTGGAAAAATTGGATAGAAACACAAAATTCCAATCCTCAATTAAAGATACCCATCAAATGTGCATATTAAATTTAAAATTCAATTTTAGACGAGGATCATTATGATAGTTTATCGACATATAAAAACTGGAAATTTATATCTTAAGTTAGATGAAGCTAAAAATTGTACCAATGCAAACGATGGCCAACTCATGGTGTATTATTGTGAATATGGAAAACAAAATCCAATGAAATTTGTCAGAGAGAAATTCGAATTTTTAGAAAAATTTGAAGAAGTAAAACTTTAAAAAGTAAGCACTTCTCTTAAATCGCAAAACGTAAGATGTCTTCTGCCATCTGCAATTTAGATTTTTTGAGTGTTTTGCTTTCTGTTTCAGGGAAGTCAGTTTCTATACATAAATTGCTGTAGCCATGGACCAGAGACCAAGCCATAAGAGCAAAACTTCTATGATTTTCTTTTCGACGTTTAGTTTTTAAATAGAATCTACATCCGCGCACTAAAATTGCGTATGATTTTAATTTTGACCGTTTCAAAATGGAAGACTCATCAGATCTTTTTGTGTGAAACATGAGGCGATAGTAATTCGGGTTTTTAATAGCGAACTGAATGTATACCAAACCCAATTTTACAAAATATTCATCTGGATTTCCTAAAACTTGAGGAACTTTTTTTTGTAAAGACCCAAGTCGGTCAAATCCAATCGAAGATAAAATTTCTAAAACTTCTTCTTTGTCTTGGAAATGTCTATAAACAGCCGCATGGGAAACTCCAGAAAGAGTTGCCACCTCGCGGAGAGAAAAATTAGAAGCACCTCTCTTTTGTAATAACTTATGGCAAGATTTGATAATCGAATTTTTTAGATCACCATGGTGGTAAGAAGATCGCTTCATGATTTAAATCTGGAGAATAAGTTACCGGCGGCAACATTTTTCTTGAATAAAAACCAAATAATGTTACTATTGGTAACTTATGGAGGTTGTTTTATGCAAACACTTACAACCGAAGAAACTCAAAAAATCTTAGAAGAAATGACAACCAATTTCAATCACGGAGGAAGGAAAATTACTGTCCCACCGCCAATTTTTGTCGCAATGAACGCAGAGATTTTATCTTACACCAAAGGGAAAAGTATCACCGTTGCCTTTCCTGTTTCAGAAGACCAAACAAATCCAATGGGAATGATGCAGGGTGGTGTGATTGCAGCAGCCTTTGATAATGCTTTTGGTCCACTCAGTTACCTGGTGGCAAAGCGCCCTACCACTACAATTGATATGAATATTCAATACATTCGAGGGGTGGCTGTAGGACAACGAGTGATTGTGAAGGCTTCCGTGGAAGCAAAAGGGTTCTCCACTATACACATGATAGGCGAGATGCGTACCGAAAAAGACAAACTTTTGGCAACTGCCACAACTAATCTTCTGATTTTAAAAATTCCTGGCGGGGTAGGGGAGTAAGAGATTTAGTTTTTGTAATCGTATCTTTCTAAAACCATTTCAATGATCGTAGGCGTACAGGTTGTTGTATCATTAAAATGTTGGCTCATGATCACACCGTGAAGAAAGGTTTTGATTAGGATCATTTCTTTGTCAGGGTCTTTGATTCCATAGGATCGGAACCTCTCTTTCATTGCCTCTTTGAAAGGGGCAAACCGCTTTTCCACATTTTCTAACATCTTTTTTGAAAGTGAGACAGAACCAGGTTGGAAAAGGCATACAGAAATCAAAACCATGGTTTTTCTTTCTTCTTTTGCAAATTGAATCGAACGGATAAAAAATTCCCTAACGTATTCTTTGGCGGAAAGGTTGGGTGGGATATTGTTGTAAAACTTCTCTTGTTTGGCGAGGTGATTGTCTATAATTTGTTCAAAAATCTGGTTTTTGCTCTTAAAATAATTGTAAGCAAGTCCCTTCGAAATTTTTGCATGGTTGGCAATCATTTCCATGGTAGTTTGTGAGAACCCATGTTTTGCGAACAAAACAATGGCGGAGGTGAGAATCCTTTCAATGGATTTCTCCCTAGCTTGTTGTTTTTTGTTCTCTGATTTCTGTAGGGACTTTATGGGCACTGCCTTCACGGTTCTGGTACTTTCGAATTTCGCAAACACTTTTTAATGCCAAATCAAAGAGATAATGGGATGGGAATTCACTTGGAAGTCTGAAACCGATCTAGTTTTTGGTCTGTATGAGTTCATTTGAATCCGTAACAGTACTAAAGTCAGCCAATATCTACTTCAATGGGAACGTTACCAGCCGTACGGTCCTTTTTCCGAATGGAGAAAAGAAAACCTTGGGAATTATGATGCCCGGAGAGTATGAATTTGGAGCTGATCAAAAAGAAATTATGGAAATCCAGTCAGGAAAACTTTCCGTTCTATTACCAGGATCCGAAACATGGCTCCAAATCGATGGTCAGTCGGTATTTGAAGTCCCTGCTGGATCCAAGTTTAAATTAAAAATCCAAACTGTAACAGATTATTGTTGCTCTTACGTTTGATCAACGATTTCCGCTGTTCCAGCATTATTCTTAACAGAGGTAATGCCATTTTCACAAGCTTGTTTGGAAGAATATCCTTCGCTTGATGCGATGATTTCTCCATTGGCTGCTTTGAGGCGGAAGCGGAATTCTCCTGCTTTGTCTTTGTAGATTTCGAATTTTGCTGACATGAATCTATCTCCTTGTTTTGCCAAGAGTATCTTTTGTTAAGGGTTTTTGGCAATTCGTTTTCTGCTTAATTTAGAATTTGAATTCCAGGGGATGCGATCATTACGAACAGTGTCATTGGATACCTTACTTGCTGATGATTCCAATTCGAAGAATTAATTTATTTCTATTCTTTCTGGTTTTTGTGTCTTGTGGTAATAAGTTGCCAGAGCGCCCTCTCATTCAATATACTTTTGAGACTAAAACCTTAGAGCAAATCCTCTCCGGTACCGTGGTTTGGTCAAAAGCTCATGAAATGAAATACCATTTTGGTTATTGGAAACCTTCTGTTTGGGTAAAATTTGACTTGGTGAATCCAATTAATGAAACAAGTGATTATATTCTCGAATTAGAATCTCCTTGGGTTGATACAGTCATGTTAGGTTGGGAATCTAACGGAATAGTCGTTAGAAAAACATTCGATGGTTCTGGAGCTTTTTCTGAAAGAGAAGTGCAACATAGAAATCCAATCTATAAACTTACATTAAATCCTTTAGAAACTCGAACTATTTACGCTCAAATAAAAAACTCAGGTATATTGAATGCACCCTTCCGAATCTGGAAGATAAACTCTTTTTTTGATCGGATAGAAAGAGACTATGTAGCTAACGGGATATATTTTGGGATCATCTTTGCTCTTCTGTTATACAACCTATTAATTTACGTTAGCGTTCGGGAAAAGGCATACGTTTATTATTGTTTTTATTTGGCTACTCTCGGAATTAACTACTCATTGCTCGGTGGTTTTTTTAAACAATTGTTGATACCAAATGTTGCAATGTCCGTCAAACCTTATCTCTATATTACCGTGAATGCTTCTCTGATTTTTGTCGGACTATTTTCGCTATCCTTTTTGAATTTAAAGAAACTAAACCCTCGTTTAGATCGTTTGATTTTGTTAAGTGTTGTTGGTTTCGGATTCATGGCGATTTTGTCCCTCGTTATTCCCTATAACTGGATGGAAGTGTCTTTTATTTATACATTTCCTTATATGTTTTTGGTGCTTATGTCTGCTGGTGCTTACTCCTATATAAAAGGAGTAAGGTCATCGTTGTTTTTTTTGCTGGCATGGTTCACATTGTTTGTCGGGGTAATTGTTGATTCTTTAACAAAGGCATCTCTCATTCCTTTTTCCACCTTTGGTCGTTATGGAGTGCAAATAGGCACTGCCCTCGAAGTGATTTTGTTTTCTTTGGCTTTGGGTAGGCGCCTTCGTTTTTTATTGGAAGAAAATTTGATTGCGAAGAATGAACTCATAACGATTAAGAAAGATTTGGAAACAGCAAGAAAAATCCAAATGCGGATTCTACCTGATAAGTTGCCCGACAATCAAAAAATATCTATGGAAGTATCATACCAGCCACTATATGATATAGGTGGAGATTTTTATGATTTTTTTGAGTTTTCTGGTGGTTTCGGTTTGGTCATTGCTGATGTAACGGGTCATGGAGTGAGTGCTGCACTAGATTCTTCGACAGTAAAAATTGCATTTCGAAATGCAAAAGAGTTTAAACAATCACCGAAAGAGTTGATCGCAGCAATGAATCGTTTCCTCTGTACAAGTCTGCATGCGCGTTTTGTGACGGCGGCTTACTTCTATGTTGATTTTGAACAAATGAACTTACATTTCAGTTCCGCCGGGAGTCCGCCGTTCCTCCTGATTCGCAATGGAGAAATAGAATCATTCGAATGTCCTGGACTTTTACTCGGGGTCCGCTCCAATTTCGAATATGAACAGCGAGTGGTTGCTTTGCAAGAAGGGGATCGATTGCTTGTATTTACAGACGGTTTGTATGAAAATTTAAAATTAGATGAAGACCTTGAGTCTATTTTGTTTCCGGAAATATCTCCGATTGTAAATCTTTCTCAAATTGCGTTTCATAAGAATTTTCTAGAGCGGTTGTCGAGAATGAGACAGATTTCAAAAGATGATATTACCCTGATTTCTCTTGATATAACTCGTACATAAACTTCCATTACTACTTTCCTTTCTTCTCTCCTTTTAAATAAATTCTTGCTTAAATGGTAAAACTTTGTCCAATTGCCTGCTAACGAATGGTGAGCCTCAGTTTTCTTTTTAAAAAATTAAGAATTAATCGTTTATATTTTGGAGTTATTCTTTTTAGTTTACTCCCACTTGTGCTCGTTGGTACATTCCCTGGTTATTTTTATCGTGAATATGAGATCGGGTATTTTTTAGTTTTTCATAATGTCACAGAAATCTTTAGTGTCATCGTATCTTTTTCCATTTTTGGTTTGGGATACTATTCTTATTCGCAGAGCAGGAATGCACACACTTTGTTTCTAGGAGTCGGTTTCCTCGCTGTTGGGTTGATAGATTTTATGCATGCACTTGGATATACGGGGATGCCTGATTTTATCACTCCAAACTCTGGAAACAAATCGTCTCAGTTTTGGATTATTTCTCGTATGATTACCGCCTTAGTTTTGTTTGTTGCAATTTACATTAAACCAAACGAAAAATATAAGTGGGCAAAATCAAATTTATTACTCTTTTTTACGTTCCTTTTGGTCGGTGTCGTCTTTTTGCTCGTCATTTTTTATAATGATTGGATACCAAAAACATACGAACAAGGGAAAGGACTAACACCATTTAAGAAAAATACAGAATATGCGATTATAATATTACTATTTCTGTCTCTCCTTCTTTATAGAAATGCAAATTTTTATACTTCAAAAAAACAACTTCAATATTATTTGTCAGCGTTCATTGTTTGTATATTTAGTGAATTGGTTTTTGCTGTGTATACCAGTGTATTCGATGTGTATAATGTGTTGGGGCATATATATAAAATTGGTGCCTTTTATTTAATTTATAAAGCTGTGTTCATCGCTGCCATTAATGATCCTTATGAAAAATTAATACAAACCAACCGACTTCTCTCCAAAGAAATTCAAGAGAATAAAACTTATGCGGAGATGATCAGGAAATCTTTGCGTGAAAAAGAGAATTTGGTTTCGGAGATTTTTCATAGAACAAAAAATTCATTACAATTAGTTCGTTCCATTTTGATGATTCAAGCATCTGATTTTGAGGATGATAAAAATATCCAATCAATTGTTGAAGACACTTCTATCAAAATCCAAACAATGTCCTTAGTTCACGACCATTTGTATGCAAATAAGGATCTAAGTGAAATTAAAGTTTCTGATTATTTGCGTTCGCTTGCGGATATGGTTCGTCATGCATATCCACCGGTAGGAACAGAGGTTCGAGTGAATTTCCAAGTGGGTGATGGTTCGCTACTTTTAGATACGGCAGTCCCACTTGGCCTAATATTTACAGAGTTGTTGTCGAATAGTTTTAAGTATGCCTTTCCTGGTTTTACGGTCGGTAATGTTTTGATCCGTTTTTCAATAGAAGGAAATATATGCCATTTTGAATATAGTGACAATGGGGTTGGGTTGCCAGCTAAGTTTGATTTGCAAAAGCAAAAGAAATTGGGTTTAAGTTTGGCGAAGGTCATCGCCGAAAAACAGATGGGTGGGGCCTTGAGTATTGATGGTACTCAAGGGTTTCAAATGAAACTTGATTTCCCCAACAATTTATACAGGAGAAGGGTTTAGTTTCTCGGTTTTATCTACATATTCACGGGTTAGTTGGTACCAAAGATCTGATTGTGGAATACCTGGTTTTCGTTTTCCAAACATTTGTAAAATCAAATTACCTTCGTTGTCAAATACTTCCACTGAGGTAACGAGACCGTCTTTTGTTGGTTTATCGACAAGCCAAACAGATTCAATTTGATCCGTTCTTAGGTGCAAATTGAACTCTGGGTCGAGAACATTAAACCAAGGACCCATGGGTTCCAGTCTCTGGATTTTTCCTGTATGGATTTGAATCATTCCTGGATTACCAACAAAAATCATAATGTCCATTTCCAGTTTGCTAACTTGTTCCATTAGGTTTAGTAGTTTTTCTTTCGAAATTTTGAAGGAAAACTTCCCATTTGCAGCTACCAAAGAAAATTCGCGTGAGTAATTAAATTTTCTGAGCAAAGAAAAGAAGTCATGAGTGTCTTCGAGTTTACTCCAAGCGTCTAAAAATTTTGGAATTTCTTTTGTGTCGTTTGTTTCGGTTTTTGTTTTTGTCTCCGATGTTGGTTTGATGAATGTTTGTGTTTCATCAACAAATTGTGTTTTTGCGATCTCCCAACCATCAATGGCAGACTTTTCCGTTTGGTAAATTTTATGAACAGCCTCACCTTTGGAATCAAAGAATTGGAAACTACGCATGATTCCGTTTTCTTTTGGTTCTTCTACATAAAAGCCATACTTCCAGTTTTGAAGAAAAATGCGGAGGTCTATATCTTCCCCGACGGCAAGGGCGGTTTGCCCATTGACAGATAGGTTTTTATAGACACCTTTTCTTTCGTGTACACAAGATTCATTTCTTGTGAGAGCCATCACATAACCTAGGTTGGTTGTATTTAACAAAAAACTTGCCCAGTCCGGGTTCAGTAGTTTAACTGTCGGGCCAATTTTTGTGGAAAGAAGTTCCGCTTCGCTTACGTTTAAATGTTTGGCAGCGTCACGGATTCTGAGTTTGGGCATTTCTTTTGTTAGATTTTCCCATTGTTGTTTTAAGTTTTCATTCATATTGATTCTCCTATGATTTCTGGAATGATAAAATTTCCTTCGGGTGCATTTAAGATTCGTGCTTTTATTCCAAATGCGGTCTCTAGATTTTCTAAGGTTAAAACTTCGTTTGGTCTCCCTGATTTGATAATTTTTCCTTTGTGTAGTAAGGTGATTGTGTCTGCATATAAAGCTGCAAGATTTAGGTCGTGTAAGATCATAAAGACCGCATAACCTTGGTCTGCCATGTGTTTGCAAATGTTGAGAGTTTTGTATTGGTTGGGAATATCCAATGCAGATACAGGTTCGTCTAAAAAGATATATCTTGGTGGTGTTTCCCATGCTTGCGCCAATATCCTGCCGAAGTTAATTTTTTGCCTCTCTCCACCAGATAGGGTAGAATAGTTCTGTTCTTTTTGTTCAATAGAATCTGTAATCTTCAGGCAAGTCTGGACAATATCTTTATCTCTGACGGCATCAGTGACATGTGGATGGCGACCGAGGCCAATTACTTCTTCGGAGCTTATAGGGAAAGTTATGGCTGTTTCTTGTGTGAGAACTGCTCTTATCTTCGCCAATTGACTTTTGGAATATTTTTTTATTTCAATTCCATCCAAATAAACACTTCCTTGTTGTGGCGTTAAATCACCACATAACATGTGAAAGAGGGATGATTTCCCTGCCCCATTTCTTCCTATTAGTACGTGAAGTTTTCCCGGATGGATTTCTAGCTCTATTTTGGAGAGTACAACTTTGGTTCCAATGGAGTAGTCTAAATCAATTGCTTCGATTGTCATATATGGTTCATCCTTTTTCGAATCAGACTGAGAAAGAATGGAGATCCGAGTAGGGCTGTGGCTATCCCTACCGGTATTTCGGAAGGAGCGATAATGATTCTGCAAATTCCATCCGCAAAACACAGAAGACCTCCGCCTAAAAGGTAGGAAGTGATGAGTAAGTATTTGTAATCTTGGCCAATCGCCAAGCGAACAATATGTGGGACAGCAAGTCCAACAAATCCAATATTACCTACAAGCGAAATACAGGCTCCAACACTCACTCCAATCAAAAGTATGATTATTGTTTTTAAAAATTCTGTGGAGACTCCGAGATGACTTGCTTCCCTTTCGCCTAGTATAAATACATTCAACTGTTTTGCTATGAATGGGCTAATAAATAGTGGGAGAATGAAGAATATGGAAAATGATTTTAAGTTTGTCCAAGAGGCTCCGCCTAAACTTCCCATATTCCAAAGAGAAAGGTTTCTGAGTTGAGCTTCGTTTGCTATATAACTCAAAATTCCAATGGCAGAAAAACAAATAGCGTTTACGGCAATACCAGATAGTAACAATGAAAAGATATCTGTCCTCCCTTTTGATTTTGCAAAAAAGAAGATGATGAAAGATGAAGAGATTCCGCCTAAAAAAGAGAATAGGACAATACTCCAAATCGAATGTAAAAACGGAATGGATGTGCCAAGAACAATCGCTATTGATGCAAATAAAGAACATCCAGCGGTGATACCGATAAGTCCTGGATCGACAATCGGATTTCGAAATAAACCTTGGGCTAATGCACCAGACCAAGCCAATGAACCACCTACCATAATACCGAGAAGGATCCTCGGTATTCTCAATTCAAAGAATACGCGAGATTCCATACTATCACTTTGAAGTAAATCTTCCCAATGTATACTCATTGCACCAAGTAATGATGAGATTACTGCGGATAATATGGTAAAGGTGATACAAGAAAGTATAAAAATTACCTTCTTCTTCATTCAATGAGTTTCCATTTATCATTTAAAGTTTTTAGGGCGAGTGGAAGTCTTGGACCAAAACCTAAAAGAAGAAGGTCATCTAATAGGATTAGGTTCTTTTCCTTTCCGGCTCGTGTGAACTCCATTCCGTTGATTTCCCAAACGGCTTTTTCTCCGCCAAATCCTAATGCTGATTTTTCTGGCATAAGGATGATGTCTGGATTTGCTTTTACTAATGCTTCGCTAGTTAGGGGTTTATATTCGGAAAAATCGTTTACGGCATTTTTTGCACCGGAGAGTTCAATCATTGCGTGTGCTGCAGTTCCGGTTCCAGATATAAATACGGAACTTGGATTTCTGGAATAGATGAAGAGAACTTTGATATTGGTTTTATTTATTTTTAGTTTTTGAATTTGTTCTTTTATATTTTTGGCTAAGACATCAGCTTCTTTTTCTTTTCCCAATAGTTTGCCAATCTCTAACACACGATAGGTTGGAGTTTCTAATCTGAATTCATCAGGGAATAGTTTAAGAGGAATACCTGCATCTTTCAGGTTTTGAATTGTTGCGGGTGGACCTGCTGATTCTAACCCAATGATTTGTGTTGGTTTAAAATTTAAAATTCCTTCTGTTGTTAATGTTCTTTGGTATCCTACATTTGGAAGGGAGGTTGTCTGTTTGGGGTAGTATGAGGTTGAATCTACTGCAATTAATTGGCTTTCTAATTTCAATGCGTAGATGATTTCAGTCACCGTCCCATTGACAGAAATGATGCGGTGGTTTGTTTCCGCAGAAGCCGGTGAGAAGAGTAGGGCGAGGGATAAAATGAGAATCCCCATTTCTTTTGAAGTATTGAATCGAATCATGTGGCAAGAATTAGAGTAAACCAATGCTTGTCAATTTCAAAAGAGAATGAGTCTCAATGTAAAAAATGAGTTTGGTCGAATAAACCTGAAGTGTCTGGGAAGAAATTCTTCTCCATCGGTGGATTTTTTTTGTTCCGTCGATGTTCGTTAAAATAATCGGGTAACTGCCGTTAGATGTTTATTGCAAACAGCCGAATTTTGCAATAAACCCAGGGTATGCGAATCGGAATTAAAGGTCCATGGGACTCAAAGAAGGTAAGGATTGGGAGCGCTGTGAAGCAGAGAAGAGTTCCAGTGCGGATCGGGACAATCTTTTATATTGAGACTAAATCTCATTATTGAGTTGACAGGAATCTCCTCTATTAGAATTTGAGAATCAGAATCAATTAATTAGGAGAGTCTATGAACAAGCTCTACAAATTCTCAGCTCTAGCCTTGGCATCCTGCCTTAGCTTAACACTCATTTCCTGCGAACAGGAAGACAATAAAGATAACAATAGTTCGGTTTTATTAGGTCTGTTTACTCTTGTTGAAGGAGCAAAATCATGTGAAACTCCCGGTAGTACTTTGGTCCTGTCAACTCCGGTGGAAATTTGCAGTCCAGCTGGTGGGGCGGGTGTTCATTTTGTGATCCATGATCTTTCGAATGCATTCAGTCACAGCGTGATTTTTTCTGGTGGTTATAAATCGAAAGATTATGCTTTAAACGGTCCCACTGCTGGAAATGTTTTAGTAAATAATTTTAATGCATTTCAATTCTGGATGTATGATGGGCGTTCTACATCGGGATCTCCAGCTTCTGCGATTCGTTATGAGCCAAATTATGCAGCATCCGCTGCTGTAAGAGTTAACACTGGTTTAACTGCTGCTGAATTACCTATTGCTGTCGTAACAGATACGCAGTGTGATACATTCGGTGCTGCTGCAACAAACTGTAAACTGAACAAAGCCGGTGGAGAGAAAAAAACCTTTTGTTTGGATGTGACAAAAACTACATCGGGTGCTTCACGAATCACACTTTGGTTAGATGGAAAGAATGGAGCTAATTGTAACATAAAATCTTCTTTGACGGCAGAAAATGCAGTTCTCAACAAACTTCCTAGCGATTTTGCAAACAACCTCTCTCCTCTTGATACTCGCACATTCTATTTGGCGGCAGCTCCAGCAGGAACTAACTCTGGTTCTGTGAGTTTTGGTAAAATCACTGTTTCTACAGAAACTGCCATAAAATAGAGGTACCGTTTCTTTATCGTGATTAGGAGTTGCAATCTTAAACTAAAGTTTGGGCTGCAACTCTTTGTTTTAATATACCAGACCAAAACCAGGAGGTGATTCTTATGGGAAAAAAACATAAACGTTTGTTTCGAAATATTTTAAGTAGGTTTGTTCTTCTTTTAGTCCCGGTGATTTTTTTTACATTTTGCCAAGAAAAAGAAAAGTCGGATGAAACAAATCTTTTGCTCCTTGGGGCAATCGTTAGCGCTAATTCAGGTCCATCAACTGTCTGTCAAACGAACGCAGATGGTACGGTCGACACTACAATGCCAACTATAAAAAAGGGAACGTTTGCACTTTGCAGACCTTCTAACGGTGCGGTTCGTCATTATAGAATTGAAGGTTTGAAAATTATTGGAGGGCATACAGCAGTTTCCCTTTATGTTGGTTTACCTGAAAATTATTCTGCGGAAGTAAATAGGAATAGTACTTTAGCTGCCGGTCAATTTGGAATGAATTTTTATTCGGGAAGTGGGACGGGAGGATTTGTTCCGGGTTATGCGTACGCAAATTTTGGGCCAAACGAATCGAATATAAAGAATCTAACATCTAACGGAAATAGTACGGCACCACCTGCACCAACTGTCGCAGGAACTTCTCTAATCAATTTTATTGAACAAGAAGTAGATCTTTGTTTTGATCTTACTGCCGCTGCGCCTCCTCGATTGACTGTTTGGGTCTCAGGAAAAAATACTGCAAATTGTAAAACCAGAACAAATTTAACAACCGGCAATGCGTTGTTAAATGAAGTTACTTGGACAGGAGGAGATCCTGCCCTGGCAACGGGATTTTCATTCATCGGGCTAAGTGCAAATTCAGGCATTTCGTTTTCAAAAATTGTAACCTCAACTCAATTGGCTGCTCCATAAGGTAGGTAATAATAGTGAAATCTTTAAAAATTATATTTATTGGATCAGTTTTTTTTGATAGATTCTAAAGTTTAACGCAACACTTCCTTTATTTTTTCCGCGGGAGTTTTCCAGCCAAGCGTTTTTCTTGGACGCTCATTTAAAAGCTTTTGGACTCTTTTCAGTTCTTTTCTTGATATATCATTAAAGTCAGTTTTTTTAGGAAAGAAATCTCTTATTAGCATATTCGTATTTTCACAAGTCCCCCTTTCCCAAGGACTTCCCGGATGACAAAAATATACTTTCATTTGAGTATCTTTTGTAAATAGCTTATGGTTACTCATTTCTTTACCTTGATC
>NZ_AOGY02000074.1 GCF_000332455.1 Leptospira vanthielii serovar Holland str. Waz Holland = ATCC 700522
CACCTATGATTAGACATTCTTTTACTATCTCTAGAAAATATTTAATATCAAAGCTGCAGTCCATAGATAATAATTCAATAAGTTCAATCATTTATTAATTTCCTTCATTTCGGCTAACGAACTAGGCTAACCGACGTAGGCTGGCCCTGAGTCCCAACGGGACGTTAGGGACTGGCACGTAGTTTGCGGATGCAAACGAGTGCCAGAAGCCTATGTGGCGCAGCCCAAGCGAGGGCTCGTCCCGAAGCGAAGCGTTTCCGCGCTGTTATCTGCTGTGCCCTATGCTAAGTTTGGCTTGCTGCCTGTTTTTTCTCACTAAGGAATTTAATAGTCCAAAATTGAGTCAAAGTTAAGCGACAAGTCTTGTGAATAGTTCTTCAGTAGGCGGATCCTTTCCAAATTTGATGTAAACAATATCTGGAACTTTGAATTCGTCAACTTCTTCTAACAGAATCATCCTTTGATTGCAGACAGGACAAGATTTGTGGAATTTATGATTCTCATCGAGAATCGAATCATCATTGATTTTTGATTCTGTTTCTTCTTTACTGTTTATCTCTAATAATTGATTTACGAGGTCATACTTAGATCTACTAGCAGAGCTGTAGAAACCAGAATAACGAATAGATTTAATGTTTTGTGGAATGATATGTTTGATGTATCTATTTACAAATTCATGGTTAGAAAAGGAAAAAGATTTATCTTTATTATGAAGATTAATGGAACCATTATCAAAAAAATCGACCTGATTAAGATCGAGAGCATTTCCTTTTATAGTTTTGGAAAGGTAGTCAATGATAGGAAAAGGTGATTCGTATTTCTTAGAAACAAATATATTTTCTTTATGTAGATTATTTATATTGTCTCTGAACTGATCCCAAGTTCAGGATGTTTCTTATGTAAAAGAATTAATTCTTTCTTTAGAATTTGGTTATATATAGAATTGAAGTTATCAAGTTTGAAGAGTGTCTCATCAAGTAAGAGAATTTTGTCTTGATTTTTGGATAGAGCAATAGAATTGAGAAGGATGTGTATATGAGGATGAAGCTGGTAAGCATCCCCATGAGCGTGTAGAACAGAAATGAATGCGGTAGTAGGGGTTAGGTCAAAAGAATACTTAATTAATTTGAGAATCGTATTAGATGAAGCTTCAAAAAGGATTTCTATAAATTCTTTATAATGGGAAAGAATATATGGATACAGAAAAGAAGGTAACTTAAAAACAAGATGATAATGTGGAGAATTAGAAACTTTTTCTTTTGTATTAGAATTCCATTCTCTTTTATTTTCTGATTGGCAAGTAGGACAAGATCTATTGTTACAAGAT
>NZ_AOGY02000073.1 GCF_000332455.1 Leptospira vanthielii serovar Holland str. Waz Holland = ATCC 700522
TTCTAAAATTCTTTTAAATTTGAGATCTAATTCATTTGAATATTTAATTTCAATTGGGAAAAAGTAAGTCAACATCTCCAAAGATATTTTTTCAGAAATATCTATTTGAAATTCTTCATTAAAGTCATTTTTCATTTAAATAATTTATTTTAAAACGAATTTTAAACATAGCGCATAACGACCTAGGCTTACCGACGTTTCGTGTAGCTGAGCCTCTTTAGAGGCGTTAGCGTGACACGAAATGTGCCTTTAGGCCGAGCGAAGGCCCCACGAGATCCAGATTTTTTCAGAAATCTGAGGCGAAGTGGATAAGGCCCTGAGCGAGCGGTAAGCCGCTGTTAATTGCAGTTAGTTCGTATAGTAAAATATTTAAGTCGAAAGGTCAACAAAAGTGAGCGCAAATTTTCTCTTAATTCTTAAAAGCAAAAAATGCAAACTGCACTTAAATGGAGAGAAAAGCTTTAATTGTTCTCTTCCAAAGCTTAAATCGACAACACCTTCCTAAACACCTTCCTAAA
>NZ_AOGY02000072.1:0-10000 GCF_000332455.1 Leptospira vanthielii serovar Holland str. Waz Holland = ATCC 700522
ACGCCACGTATGACAAACATCGACGCCACGCTACGAACCAATATTTCGATCAAATGTTCAGGGATAGAAACAAGATTATATCCAGAATCCGAAGAGATGAGTATCCATTATTTAAAAGAAGTTCTTCGCCCCATCCTTCGTTTGGCAATGAAGAAAGGAATCGGAATCAACTTAGACATGGAACAATACGATCTCAAGTCGATCATTACGAAAACAGCAATGAATTTGTTTATAGAAGAAGAATTCCAATCATATCCTCACTTTGGTATCGTAGTACAATCTTATTTAAAATCTTCCAAAGAGGAATTAATAACTTGGAAAGAGTATGCAAAGGCCCGAGGAGTTCCCATCACCATTCGACTTGTGAAGGGGGCTTACTTAGAATATGAACGTATTAAAGCTGAAGAACGCGGTTGGGTTTCGCCTGTTTTTGATACAAAAAGGGAAACAGATATAAAATTTGAAGAGAATGTTTTATTTCTTTTGGAATCAAGTCCCTACCTTCGATCCGCATTCGGAACACATAACCTTCGTTCGCTTGCATTTATCTTATATCATACAAATCAACAATCTGTTTTTGATTTTGAGATTCAGATGTTATATGGAATGGCAGGAAAATACAAAGCCGGATTAGAATCTATGGGAATCAAAATCAGAGAATACTCTCCCATTGGATCCTTACTTCCGGGAATGGCATACTTGATTCGAAGATTATTGGAGAATACCTCCAACCAAGGTTTTTTATACCAAATGAGTCTTGGAAAAAACTTAGATTCCTTAATCATCAATCCCAAAAAGGAAACAAACAATGGAATTTAAAAATGAAACCATTCGAGACTTTTCAATGGATACAGAAAGAAACACCTTACGTTCTGTATTAAATTCTATTAAAAAATCGATCCCATTCGAAGTTCCCATTTCTGTCGGGGGTACGGAGAAATTTTCGACAAATCGTTTTGTTCATAAAAATCCATGGTCACCAGATCTCGTTGTATCCAGGGTATCTCTAACCACTGCCAATGATTTAGAGGAAGCGATTCAAATTTCCAAAAAATATGGGAATCAATGGAAACACCGGTCCCAAGAAGATCGTTCCCATTTGTTCATCAAAGTCGCAGAAAAATTAGTGAGTAAAAAAGATTTCATTATCTCTGTGTGCATTTGGGAAACAGGGAAACATATCACGGAAGCAGAAATTGAATTTGCGGAAGCCGTCGATTTTTGTCGTTACTATGCAGATTTCGCCCGTGATCAACTTCTACCCAAAAGTATTAACTTGTTAGGTGAAGACAATTTATACTACTACCAACCGAAAGGAATTATCGGATGTATCTCTCCTTGGAATTTTCCCATGGCCATATTTACCGGTATGTGTGCAGGCCCTCTCGTCACAGGTAACATTGTGCTAGCAAAACCTGCAGAAGAAACTTCTGCGACAGCTTATGAGATAACAAAATGTTTTTGGGAAGCAGGCGTACCAAAAGAAGTTTTTCATTTTTTACCAGGGTTTGGTTCTGAAATCGGAGAAGCGATTGTGACTCACCCAGAGGTTTCCGTAATTAATTTTACTGGTTCCAGAGATGTGGGTCTTTCCATACTCAGGAAGGCTTCAATTGTTTCTCCTGGACAAAGTATGATCAAAAAACTGGTCTGTGAGTTAGGTGGAAAAAATGCAATGATTGTGGATGCAGATGCTGACATAGACGTTGCAATCCAAGCCATCCTTTCCTCTGCCTTCGGTTTCCAAGGCCAAAAATGTAGTGCACTCTCTCGTCTTTTCGTACATAACGATTGTTACGATAAACTAAAAGAAAGATTAATTGCTGCCATGGATGGTTTACTGATTGGTTCACCCTTAGATTTTGAAAATCGAATTGGCCCTGTGATCCACGAAGAAAGTTTTTTAAGACTTCTGAAATTACAAAAGGAGAATGAGAGTTTTTTAATCGGCAAAACAACCTTGGTCCCCAATACAGGATTTTATATTCCACCAAGTTTATATGAACCACCCATTTTTTCTTCTATGTGGACTTCTGAAATCTTTGGACCATTACTTTCTATGCAAAAAATTTCTAGTTTTGCGGAAGGAATCCAGTATGCCAATGACTCCGACTACGCACTTACCTGTGGAGTCATTTCTCGAAATCCAAAACATATATTGCAGGCAAAATTAGAAATAGAAGCAGGAAATTTGTACATCAACCGTGGGATTACGGGAGCCGTTGTCAAAAGACAACCGTTTGGTGGCGGGAAGCTTTCAGGAACTGGAGCTAAAGCTGGTGGACCAGAATATTTACATCTTTTTGTGGAAGGAAAAACCTATACGGAAAACACAATGCGCCAAGGTTTCTCAAGAGATACACTCCAATGAAAAACCCAAGGATCACGTAAGTCTCTTACTACTTTTCTAAACTAGAAATTCTTTCTTGGTGGCCCGGATAGACAAACTTAGGTTTATGTGTATCTGCCAATCCTTTTAAAAAGTCCAAACTTTTCCGATTGAGTTTGCGGTCCGTTGTAAAAGCACCCGGAGTGACCCCCTCTTTCCAGCCCCACCTAGTGTGGCAAGAATCCCCAAGTACCAAATGGCCACCTTCCATTGAGGGAATGTAAAATGCCAAACTTCCCGGCGTATGTCCAGGTACAAATAGAACAAAAAAACTTTGGTCACCAAAAAAATCAAAAACTGATATCTCATTTTGACTCTTACCAAAATCAAATTGAACTAAATTTGGATTTTCTCCTAACAGACGATTGGTGGATCCTTGCACAAATAGGTTAATAAAATATTTGCTTGTTACCTCACCTGGCCCAACATAAAAGGGAACAGATCTATCTATTTCATAAGCACCAAGTGTATGGTCTAAATGCAAATGAGTGAAGAATACTCCCTTTAAATCTATTTTGTTTTTGGACAAATAGGATTTGGTCGTTTCATAAATTTTTAGTTTATCAAAATGCATCTGCGATTCCACAATAGAACTAACAAGACGCCCATCCTTACCCTTAGGAAAATTTTCTCCCATTCCAGAATCGATCATAAAAGTTCCGAATTTCGGGTGTTTGACTAGGTAAAAATAGATCGAAATCGGTTCGAGCCGATCCTTTAAACCGGCAGCTTTCGCTTTAGGATCATCCAAATCCAAAAGTCCAGCAAGAGAGGCTTCCCAATCCGCCACTTTGACCGCTTGGAATTCGGCCCAAACTTTTGGTTTCGGAGAGAATGGAACGGTTTCACTAGAACGATTCGATAGATAAGGAGTTACTTTATGTGAGGTTACCTGACAGGAAATGGCCAAGATGCAAAAGAATAAAAAATCGATTTTAATCATACGATATAACATTAAGTGACTCCAATAATCTTATCAATGATACCATAATCCAATGCCTCTTTGGCAGTAAACCATGTATCACGTTCCGTATCTTCCTTTAACTTTTCCGCTGGTTGACCTGTGGCATTAGCCATAATTTCGTTTAACAAATCTTTTTCTCTTCTAACGGATTCCGCAAATATTCGGATGTCTTCAGCAGGCCCCTTAAATTCTCCCATAACATGTGGTTGGTGAATGAGAACTTTACTATGAGGATAAGCAAAACGAAATCCTTTGGCACCAGCAAGAAGTAAAACGGCACCAAAAGACATAGCCATTCCCAAACAAGTAGTATATACCGGATTGTGAAGGTGATTCATTACGTCCAAAATCGCCAAACCTGCATAAGTTGACCCGCCAGGAGAATGAATATAAAGTGTAATTGGTCTTGTCGGATCTATAGCTTCGAGATATAGAAATCGATCAATTAAATACCTCGCGGAATTATCGTTTACCTCACCCCAAAGAAAAACTTTTCTTTGTTCCAAGTATACATTTTCAATTTGTCCATTTGAATAAACTTGAGTTGCTTCCAATTTGATCTCCTATGCCACCATCAGATTTGCTGCATTTGCCTCTGGGCGAAAAGTCTCACCAATTCCGGTTCGGAGAATTCTCTTGAGGTAGATATGTCTTTTTTTGATAAACGACAATGTTTTTCCTTCTGATTTGGAGATTTCAACTAAGGAATAATTTTGGTAATAATGCAGTTCGATTATTTTTTGATCATCTGGATCTAATTTTTGGACATTCTTAAAAATGGTTTCATAACATTCTTTTTCTAAATATGAGGAATGTAATTCTACTGAATTTTGATCCATCTGCATCGGATCCACAAAAACTAAATTTTGATTTTCTTTCTTTCTCAAAATACGATCTACGTGTTTGATAAGAGCTCTTTTAAGCAAAGAAGGGAAAGCGGCTGGAGTGGTTATTTTTTCCAGGTTGCGGTAAAGATCCCAAAAAGATTCCTGGACTACGTCTTGCGAAAGATCTTCATCTTTTAGAATTTTAGAGGCAAAATTGGTGGCAAAATTAGAAAAGCGATTTTGTAAAATTGTCCAGGCCCGGAGGTCGCCAGACTTAGCTTGGTTCAAAAGTTCAATGTAGGATTTGTCATTCATACGCTTAAAGGTCCCGGTTTACCTCAATTTAGTTCTTAAAAAATGTATTTCTTTTGTATATTAAATTAAACCATCCTCCGCAGAATCGCTGACTTATCCAATTCAGTTTTTGCGAAATCCAGTGCCTTATTATAATATATCTCTGCTTTTTCCGGTTCTAATTTTGAATGTAATTCTCCCAATAGAAAAAAATAGTATGGATTCGTTTTTAGACCTAGACCTTCCAATTCCTTTAGAGCAGCATCTCTACCCTTTGCCTTAAAAAGAGCATAAGCTCGATTTAATAAAAGTTGCGGAGAAGGTTCTAACTCCAAAAGTCCAGTATAAAGTTGGGAAATCGTCTCCCATATTTTCTCGGTTTTCTCTGTGCGGGTATGCCAGTAAGCAATAGCTGCCTCCAGATGGTATTTGGAAAACCTGGGTTCCTTACTTGACTGGAAAAAGAAATATTCTCCTTTTTTAATAAAGTCTAAATTCCAAAGTGTTCGATCTTGATCTCCATAAAGAATAATTTCACCTTCTCCATCTAACCTTGCTTCAAATCTCGAAATATGGAAACAAAGAAGGGAAAGAAGTGCATTTACTTCAGAAGTGTTAGTATCTTTATTTTCCAGAAGAATGGAACAAAGGCGGATTGCTTCCAAACAAAAATCCTTTCTTAGTATTCTGTCTTGGGTCTGAGAATGATAACCTTCGTTAAACAATAGATAAATGGTCCCAAGAACAGAGGAAAACCTCTCTTCCAATTCCAAAGAATTAGGAAATTCCAACGATACGTTCTTTTCTCTAAGTTTTTCCTTAGCACGAAACAACCTCTTATTGATCGTCTCCTTATTGGTAAAAAAAGCTCTCGCAATTTCTTCGATCCCAAATCCACATAAAATTCGAAGTGATAAACCAATTTGGGACTCTAAGGGAATAGAAGGATGAGATATGGCAAAGATCATTCTGAGTTGGCTATCTCGGATATTTTCTTCTGAGAGATCTAGTTCCGGTTCGAATATAATTATTTCTCGTTGGTAAGCGGGAAGTATTTTGTTCTGAAAAATAGACTCTCTGTGGATGAGGTTCTTCGCTTTATTCCTGGCGACTGCATACAACCAGGCCACAGGGTTCTCTGGGATTCCATTAAATCCCCAAGTTTGCGATGCAGTCAAAAAAGTTTCACTTGCGATATCCTCTGCAATTTCAATTTGATAAAATCCATATCGTTTACAAAGGACGGATACAATCTTAGAATATTCAGTCCTAAACAAATGCGGTAAAAGATCCAAATCAGCCATTAGAGTTTATGAATATATCTGGTGATCATTATTCTTCCATATGGATACCCATAACCTTTCTTACCTCTACACTATTTCCTTCTCCCATTAAGATAGGGCAGTTTTTTGCTATATTAGTAGCGTCTTCAAAGTTTTCTGCTTGAATGATGATAAAACCAGCAAGTGATTCTTTTGTTTCCACATAAGGACCGTCAGTGATGATATGATTCGCCTGAATCACCTTTCCTTCCGTAGACAGGGCCGTTCCAGACTTGAACTTCTTTTGGGCGACAATACTATTTACCCATTCCTGATACTGCTTCATATAAACCTGCAATTGTTCGGGAGAAGGCTGGGCTTCCTTTGTAAGAATATCTAGTCGCATTAATATTAAGTAATCTTCCATTTTCTAACTCGCTTTCCATTAATCTAAATTTCTACGAATAAAATTGCGAACCTTTGTTTCATATTCGGCTTGATTCGCTTCCCAAACAAGTCCATGAGAACCGGAATCGGGAAACCAAACATCACTTGGACCGGGATAGATCCTCGCAAGAGACTCCGAATGTTGATAAGAAACCACAGAGTCATTTTTGCTATGTATCAGAAATAGAGGCACAGAACTAGCAAAAGGTAAAGAGTTTTCGGGACTAGAAAGAGAGTCGAATTTTCCCCTACTCATTACGAGTCCAAACAAAATCCGAACCAACCAAGATGGTAGTCTAGCCGATTCGGGAGAATCCAAAATCAACTTTTCAAAACTGAGCATAGGATTCTCAACGATCACAGCCTTTACTCCTTTCAGAAAAGGAAGTGATACTAAAATCGAAGATCCTCCTACGGAAGATCCCATCATTAGAATATTCTTATATTTTTTGGATACATACAAATATGCCGACAAAACATCACGAGATTCACGGTTGCCGAAACTAAGGCCCGGGACAAAACATGGCGCTTCTCCATGACAAGAGAGATCAAAACTCAGCACATCAAAACCTTGGTTTAGATAAAAAGGAATAAAGCGAGTGAGTTCTCTTCGATCAGCCCCTCCTCCGTGTATGAGTAAAATCACTCCTTTATGGAGGACAATTCCATTTGTGTGAGTGGGAACAAACCAACCAGGCAAATTATATCCGTTAAGCGAAGGAATCGTAATCTCTCGAAAATGGAATTCTTTTGTTAGGCGGATATTTCCACAAAATTTTCCCCAAACTTTTTTACCTTCGATACCACACTCCTGAAAATCCTTATTGATCCCTTTCCATACTGGATAGAGAATCTGGTTACTGGCTGACCAGATTCCGAATGTAAAAGTACCGAGGATCAGAAATAAAATGATCAACGAAAAATAGCCAAGACTACGCAAAATCCTATTTCCTCTGGGTGTTATGTTTAGTAATTTATTGGGCATACTCATCTCCTTTTTTAGATATCAAATGAAGATTGAAAAACTGGACAAAGTGCGGCAAAAAAGCGAAAAGATTTGGAATAAAAATGGAGTATTTGGAAATGTAAGTGGCAGTATGAGGAAATTAGGTTATAGGGGAATTTCGGACATCCCACGAGCCACTCCCCGCATGGCCTAACTCGGGCGGGGGTTTGTAGATTCGCATCCATATAAGGACAATCTCTTCGGGGCGAGTCCCCAAACACTTGGAGAAATATCGAAATTTGTCTCTTATTCTTTGAATAAATTCTCAAAATATTGGGGTCGGGCTATCCAGGGCTTCGGTCGCATAGCGACCGCTAACGCGCCCTTACTATCCCTCTCGCGAAACCGAACCAATTATATTTCCTAGGTTTCCCTTTTCCTATCTTTAAATAAAAGCAGGCCTTGTATTTCTTATGATTACAAAAAATTTTTCAACAAGTCAATTTAACTTCCGGCCACTTTGTTTCTTAAAAATCAATAATTAAAATTTAGAACAAACTGTTGTTTCCTTATTTATCACATTCTAATTCTCCATAATAACCTAGATTCAAAGATCAAACCACCCTAACTACCTTTGAATTCCCTTTCTATTACAGAGAAAAAAGCATCTAACTTTTGCCTGAAGTAAATTGCGCTTTCTTTCTTCATGAATTTTATACCCTTATATTAAAACAAGTTTACATTTCTAAAAATTTATCCTATATCTTTCAAATATATGGCTATCAATGAGAAATTATTGGAAAGTGTTCGGAAGTCTATGGAAGGACAGACGGATGTGGAAGAGAAAAAAATGTTTGGTGGTTTATGTTTTATGGTAAACGATAAAATGTGCGTCTGTGTTAGAAATGATGAAATCATGTGCAGAATCGATCCTGAAACTGTTGAATCCATTCTATCAAAGAAAAAGGCTCGCCCAATGATCCATAACGGACACCTGATGAAAGGATTTGTTTTTGTTAAGGAAGAAGATATAAAAACAAAAAAAGAAATTGAGTATTGGATTCAATTATCTCTCGAATACAATAAAAAATCTCCACCAGCTAAGAAAAAAAACAAGAAAACGAGTCAAAAAAAAACTTTTCCCCAAAGAAAATAAAAAAGTTATTTGGGAACTGTAAAAGTTCAAATGTTTTTTGCGGGTCAATTTTTTTTGAACGGTATTGAATCAAAAAAACAATGAATCGCATCTGAAATTAGAAGATTCCACAAGGGAGATCTACTTTCTTACGGAAGTCCGAGAGTTCAGAAAGAACTAAGAGCAAGGGGAATCAAAGTCAGTTTACCCACTGTGGCTAAAATTATGCGAGAAAATGGGATTAAAGCCATTACAACAAGGAAATTCAAGCCACCTGTGACAACAAATTCCAATCATGAAGAAGCTATTAGTCCAAACTTGCTTGAACAAAACTTTGAGGTTTCAACACCAAACACAGTGTATGTAACTGATATAACCTACATTCCCTATTTGTTTGGATTTCTATATCTATGTAAATTTAAAGATATATGCACAAAGAAGATTGTTGGATGGGCTGTTGATACTCATATGAAAACTTCTCTCGTTATGAGGGCACTTGAAAATGCTGTTGAGAACCAAAAACCAAATGAAGGACTTATCATCCATTCTGATAGAGGAAGTCAGTATGCGAGTAAAGAGTTTCGTGAGAAACTAACGTCAAAAGGATTCATTCAAAGTATGAGTAGGAAAGGAAATTGTTGGGACAATGCTCCTGCTGAATCTTTTTTTGCTACACTGAAAAGAGAGTTTACAAACTATAAGAACTTCCATTCCTTAGAACAGACTCAAAGTTCTCTTTTTGAGTATATTGAAGTTTTTTATAACAGAAAGCGTTTGCATTCTAGAATTGGATACAAAGCTCCTGTTACATTTGAAAATGAATTTTATGCCTATGCGTGAGTATATTTTTACTTAGGAACGTCACCAGAGATCCTCCGAAACATTTTAAAGAAGACTAATTTTCGATCTAATAACCATATCTATCCTCAAAAAAAACCAAATTAAATGGCCGAGGCTCGCAATATCTCATAGAAAATTTTGTCTTATTTTTTTTGAGCTTCCCCCGAAAATATAGTCGCCTTGAAGCCGATTGGTTTCCTAAAATGGTCAATCTGTCACGAGTACAAGAGGGTCCCTTCTGGGATTGGCGACTGGATCTTCGAAAAACCCTTAGCACTTTGCTATGTGATTAAAGACCTTATGACAAAAATCCACAGGTACCTGTGACTATTTTTTATGTAATGAGTGACTCAAAACGATGTTGGTAATGGTGGCCTTTGACATGCCATATTCATTTTTCTAATGGCAAAATAGAGGCCAATTATGGGGAATACTTTTGATTTAGCCAGGATTGATCTTTATGGAAATCAATGAGATATCGGAACATGGCATTCAATTGGCATGGTCTAAAATTTAATAATGGGAAGACACAAGCAGTTTGATCGAACAGAAGTTATAGAAAAGGCAATGCATGTCTTTTGGGAAAAAGGCTTTGCAAGCTCAAGTCTCAAAGACATTGAAAAAGCGACTGGTGTTTTTAAGTCCGGCCTATATTCTGAATTCAAAGACAAAGACGATCTTTTTATTCAAACAATTCATCACTACAAACAAAACCATCCCTCAAGGAAGATTTTAGGTAGGGATCCGCTTGGCTGGGAAAATATTCGAGAGTTTTTTCGTCTTGTTATACTATCGGAGAATCAGTTTGGCGACTATTTAGCGTGCATAGTGCCAGAACTTGGTCTTCTCCCAAAGAGAGTTCGGTCAATTCTTGAGGAAAGTATGGCGGCCTGCGG
>NZ_AOGY02000072.1:17500-225336 GCF_000332455.1 Leptospira vanthielii serovar Holland str. Waz Holland = ATCC 700522
CTAACGAAATGTCTCTGAAATCGCCTTTGAAAATTATTAGAAACAAACTAACAATGATTGTGTTTGGATAGAGAGCCCTTGCAAAAAAATTCTGAAGCTTAAATAGGCCGAAATGATCTATCTTCCAACAATTTGTCCAGACAAATGCTAAATTGATCTCAATATCACCGTCCTAACTACCCTTAATTACTTGCCAATTCCATTACCTGCTGTTAGGTTTGGAAAAAATTAAGGAAATCCAAATGAGAATATTAAAAATCCAAGGGATTATTTTACTTCCCTTACTATTGTTTGCAATGGCTTGCAAATCATCTGTCTACCGGCTTGAGTCCCCAAAGTCGAAAGATGAAATCAAGTCGGTGGGTTTGGTTGGCTATGGAATTTATTTAGAATACCCTCCAGGCCTTTTAGGTACGGAAAAGAATTACCAATTTGGTGAGGCTTTTGGAGACCTAATTGTAAAGCTAGACGCAGATAGCAAAGTGAATGCAAAGAAAAGAACTCCCGATCCGGCAGATGTCTTAGTGGAAGAAACGGAAAAGGAAAAAATTTACAACGGCAAAAAGTTACAAATTATTTCCTACATTTCACGTATTGTTCCCGCTGATGGGAAATCATATGCAGTTTCTACAACAGGCTATGTTTACTGCCAAACCAAAATTGTTTTCGTTAACGGTATCCCAACGACCCAACAACAATGTAATAATGTGTATATAGACTTTGATCCAGAAGATACAGCAAAGGTAATGAATATCAAAGCAAAACCAGGTGAAATTCAATACTTAGGATTATTTAAAGGCGTATTAAAGGAAACAACTTCTGATGATCCATTTGCACTTCCAGTAACATTAGATGAGTTAATCGGTATTTCCCAAAAAAAGAAATTTGTATTAGAAAAAGACAATGGTTTCATCCTAAGATCAAATTCAGAATTACTCAAAGACAAATACTATTACCCTGATTTACGTAGACCTGGATACGATGAATATGTTTTCCTAGAAGGGATCAGTAAATCAAACCCCAATTCTTATTGGAAAGAAGTTGCTGATAAAAAGTTGAGCAAGTTTAAAAAGTAAACATAACAACTAAAAAAAGGAAATAGAATGATAAAAACTTTTTATAAAACATTCACACTTGTAACTTTAGGAATTTTAACAGCCAACTGTTTGAGTTTTCGAAGTGGTGAGTTCGAAGGTGCTCCTGTCGTAAAAAAATTCGGTGTTCCCAAAAAGATTTCAGTGAAAGTGAATGCCAATTACCAAGTTTTGGTTGATGGACAGCCAGGTTCCACTAACGAATTCCTAGTGCAAAAATGGAAGAATGAACCTGCCAAACTTTTGAACGAAAGTGATGATGTTTCTGCGACAAGAAGTGAAACAGAAGCAAACTACATTTTTGATATCAAAGTTACTGAAGAAATGGGATTTTTTTCTGCGAATGTTTCTATTTGGTTTTTTCTGCCAACCTTAGGAATTTTGCCGTATTACACAGGTTCTCATATAACCATGACTTTAGCGGTGAAAGATAAAAAGGGAAAAGTTCTTGGAGAAATCAAAAGAGAAGAGAATAAAACAGAAATTGGTCAACTTTTATTAATTCTTGTTATGCCTTTTGCTGATCCAGTGGCAAAGGTAGATGCACAAAGACGAGAGTTACTTAGTTCTGCCTATTCAGAAATCAAAGAAAAAGGTTACTTAAAGTAACAAAGTTTAAAAGATTTTCATTTCGATCTCAGAAAGAAATGAAAATCTTTCCCATCTATGACAAAAGGAAGCCTTCACCTAAATTCAGTTAAAGTGGCAAATTCCAAATTTTGAATCATCTCATTTGTATTGTAATCAAAACCGAAACCTTGAAACAATCCTTTCCATAGAATCAGATACCTTTTGCAAACGGTTTGCTTCTTCGGAAATTTCACTGAATGTGGTTGAGATTTTGGAATGATTTTCCCATAACGCTTGCAAGTTGGTGTTAGATTCTTCGGTATAACCTGTTTGTAATTTCATCTCTTCGGTGATCTGTTCCGCATCCCTTTGGAACTCACCCACAAGTCCTTTTAAGGATTTTACATTTTCGGAACTGGTTTCACTGTTTCGACCAAACATCTGTACCACTTTTGAAATTTCTTCGAACTTTGATTTTACGTCTTCGTTGGTGGAGATGATTTCCTTCATAGATTCCAAACTTTCTTTAGAGGCCACTTGGGATAACTTCACCACTCGTTTGATGTCTTCAATATTTTTTGCCGTTTCATCGGCAAGACGAGACACCTCTCCTGCTACCACAGCAAAACCCCTACCCATAGAACCGGCTCTTGCTGCTTCAATGGATGCGTTGAGAGAAAGTAAATTCACACGATCAGAAATATCTTCCACTATGGAAATAGTGGCTTTGATATTTTCACTCATTTGGTTCATCACTTCCACCTTTTCATAGGCAGATTGGATGGCATCCTTGGCCACCTGCACAGTGCCAATCGAATGGACTGTATTCTTTGCCAATTCATCTGCTTTTTTTGAAAGATCTGTCATCTCATTGGTGACTCGTGTGAGTTCCAAAGCCAAAAAATTAGTTTTGTCTTTTTGGGAAAGAACACGTTCATAGGTTGCCTTGGATAAACTTTGGATTTGGTTTACGGACTCAAAAGTAGAATCTAGTTTTGTTTTTTCGGAACTGACCTGCAAATCAATCAACCCCCCTTTATCCAAGATTATTTTGGAGGTTTCCATAAGGGATATTGCTTCATCTTTTGCTGTTTGAAAGTATTGTCGCAACGAATCCATAAATAGGTTTAGTTTTGTAATCGTATGACTTAGGTTTGTTGCTGAAAGTTGAGGAATGGTTTCTGACAATTCTCCTTTGGACAATTTTTCGATGGAATGGTTTAGGTTATCAATATCTTCTTTCAAAGATTTACTTCCTACATAGGCCGCATAAATAATAATCACAACCATCATGCCAAACACAACAGGCATTTGGTAAACCCAATAAGGAGATTTAAATTCAGTCAGTAGAATCAAAAACAAATAATAACCCAAGGTTAACATTGGCAGAAGTGCCACGGCGATCATGGTAAATAGATTTCTTTGAAAAACACCAAAAATTCGGATTTTTGTCTCATCTAAAAGAATAGCTGATAATTCTTTAGCCTTGAGGACGGGACTTAGGTAAACCTCTGTTTGGAAATAAAAGGCCAAATAGATGATTGGCGAAAGCATGATACAAGCATAAGGTAAGGCAATAATTTCTTTCCAAGGAAGACCGAGTAAAGTCACTGCCATAAAAGAAAAACCAAAAATGGAAACTGTCCAACGAATGAGGATCACTCGACCTTCCCAATGCGGGTGTTCCAAAAGACCTTTTTTTAAACCTTCGAGAGTTTTTATGTCGGTGTTCTTTGTGTAGGTTAACAATCTCCTGAGTCTTTTGTTGCGAAGGCCAATACCAATCACCAAAGGAACCAGAGAAAGGAGAGTCCCAAGAATTCCTAATTGGATCAGGGTATCGGTAGCAAAACCTGAGGCAAACAGGCAGAAGTTGATAAAGTAAGGAAAGATGAGTAAGTATAAGGGAGCTTCAATCGCAATTGTCAATTTCCTGATAAGTAGATTCTGATTCATTTGCTTGGTATCCGCCGTTTAGTTTGTCAATATTCTAGAAAATCCAAAGAGACTTCACCTACTTTCGTAATTTTTTTTCTATCGAATACTCTCTGCAAACGTTCAGAAATGAGGACTCATCCGAAAGGTTAGGAAAAATCAAACAGATTGTAGCTCCAGAATGGAAATTTCAGAAGGTGCACCTAACCGGAACGGAGGTCCCCAATACCCAGTTCCTCGGCTAACATAGATTAGCGAGTCTTTATATTTATGTAAACCTGAGACAAATTTCTGCGCAAAATAAATAAGTATATTGCCAGGGAAAAATTGGCCCCCATGAGTATGTCCTGAAATTTGTAACTGGAATCCAACTTCGTTTGCTTCGTAAATACTATTGGGTTGGTGAGCCAAAAGAATCTTATAATCACAATCCTCTCCCCCTTCCATAGCTCGTTTAGGATTGGTTTGGTGGGATTTGATGATTTTTCCCGCAGCCAAATCGGTCACACCTGCCATCAGTAATTTGGCATTACCAATGTTTAGGATTTGGTTTTCATTAAGTAGAATATTGACACTTAACTTTTGAATTTCCGGTAACCAAGAAAGAACTCCCGAATAATATTCATGATTTCCTGTTACATAAAAAGTTCCGTATTTTGACCGAATATCGGCCAAAGGTTTTAGATGTTGTTTGAGAGTGGCTACCGGTCCATCGACCAAATCGCCAGTGATCACAACGGCATCTGGCTTTTGAAGATTGATTCGTTTGACTACACGTTTTAAAAATCTTTCTTTGATGGTCGCACCAATATGCACATCAGAGATTTGTACAATTTTAAAACCGTTCAAATCGGGATGTAAATCTTTTACAGGGATGGAAACTCGTTTGTATCTCAAACGAACATGGGCATTGAAAAACCCTAGAGAACTAAGGGCAGTTGCCACCACAATGGTAGAAAAAGCCAAACTAAAGTTTTTTACTTCGGTAACTCCGTCCAGAGGAAACCCAAAATGAAGTAAGGTCGAAAACAAAACTTGCGAATAATGAGTCACAATCCCTAAGTCAACCAGGCGAAGAAGGTCCATAAGAAGAACCAGAGTGAAGAGAATGGAAAAAAATCCAAAGTTAGTAAAGGTAAGATAGGCAAAAAATGTTTGGGTTTTTTCTTGTTTCGAGATCCGACTGAGTGCATAAGTCAATGGAACAAGCAAAACTAAAGCTCCAATTCCAAATAAAATCACTGTTACCACCGGCCCATTCAGTGAAAGTCCTGAAATCAAGCGAAAGGTAGAATAATAATAGATAAATCCAAGTAAGGATGTCAGAACGGACAAAAATAGGAAGAATGCTTTCAATCGAGTAACCCTATTCTTTGGACAGGGATTTGATTGTGAAAGTTGTCGATAATTAGACAGAAGGTAGAGGATGAAAGAAAAAGATACAGTTAGAACGAAATCCGATGTAATCTTGATAGGTGCAGGCATCATGAGTGCCACATTAGGAGTTCTTTTGAAAGAACTAGCACCCCACCTAACAATCACCGTATTGGAAAGGTTAGATGCCGCTGCAAGAGAAAGCTCAAATGCCTGGAACAATGCGGGCACCGGACACTCTGCATTCTGTGAATTGAATTATACCATAGAAAACGAAGATGGATCCATCCAAACCAAAAAGGCTCTGCAAATTGCAGAATGGTTTGAAATCTCTAAAGAATTTTGGGGATATTTGGCAGGCACCAAACGAATCCTAGATGCCGATGAATTCATCCATTCGGTTCCCCACTATAGTTTTGTTTGGGGAGAAGAAAATTTTTCCTTTCTTCGGAAACGTTACGAGGCCTTAAAAAAATATGAACTCTTTAAAGATTTAGTTTATTCGGAAGATAAAAGTACTATAACGGACTGGCTTCCTCTGGTCATGAAAGGTCGGGATGATTCGGAACCCATTGCGGCAACCAAAATGGAGTTAGGAACCGATGTCAATTTTGGAACTCTCACTCGTGCTATGTTTCGTTATTTAGAAAGTTTTCCTGATGTTCATGTGCATTATTTTGAAGATGTGAAGGATTTGGAACGTGGGGAAAATGGATTCTGGCACCTAACTTCAAATAATATACAAACCCATGAAAAAGAACACCATGAAGCCAAATTTGTATTTATCGGTGCTGGTGGAGGGAGCCTTCCTCTTTTAGAAAAATCGGATATCCCAGAGGCCGCCGGATTTGGTGGATTTCCTGTCAGTGGACAATGGTTACGTTGCCGTAACCGTGATGTGATCAAACAACATTTTGCCAAAGTGTATGGAAAAGCCAATGTAGGTTCTCCTCCTATGTCTGTTCCCCATTTAGATACAAGGATCATTGAAGGAAAAAAAGAATTATTATTTGGACCTTACGCTGGTTTTACGACCAAATTCTTAAAAAAAGGATCCTACTTAGATCTAGTAAAGTCATTAGAGTTTGATAATATTTTCCCTATGTTGTCTGCCGGAATGCACAACCTTCCTTTAACAAAGTATCTGATAAGTCAAGCCGTGCAGTCCCATGAAGATCGAATCTCGGCACTACGAGAATATTTTCCTGAAGTCAAAGCAGAAGATTGGGAATTGGTTGTTGCCGGCCAAAGAGTTCAAGTCATCAAAAAAGATGAAGAGGAAGGTGGAGTTTTAGAATTTGGAACAGAAGTTGTGGCCGCGAAAGATGGATCTCTGGCAGCACTCCTTGGTGCGAGTCCCGGTGCCTCCACTTCGGTTTCGATTATGTTAGAAGTTCTTGCGGATTGTTTTCCAAAAGAAATACAATCTATTGAATGGAAAACCAAACTAAAAACAATGATTCCCAGTTTCGGTGAATCAATGAAAGACAACCCCGATGTTTGTACAACAAGCAGAAGGAAAACAGAACAACTTTTGGAGTTAAACCAAGGAACGAGTATTAGCTCCAAAGTATAAGTTTTTATAAATCGATTGAGTTTCCTTAAAATTATCTATTTTTTCGAAGCTCAATCACTACTTTTTCTTTCGAATCCACATTGTACATCGTAGAACCTTGTGTGGAATCAGTAATCCTTTTGGGATTCACACCCTTTTCACGAAGCACACGAGAGATTGCTTGGGAACGCTCAAATCCAATATCATAATTTTCATAATTTCCTGGAACCTCTTCTTTGAAAGGAGTTGTGTAAGTGATTACCTGGACATCAAAGTCTTTGTATTCATTCTCTAAACTTCGAGCAATGGCATCCAATCTTGCACGACCTTCTAAGTGGATGCGGCTAGACGGAAGATCAAAAATCTCACGGGCAAGAAATACAAAACGTTCCAATTTTGTTTCAACCACCGGTTCTTTGGTTTGCGAGGGAATTTCAGGACCTACAGATTCAATTACTTTTGTTTGTTTGTTCTCCGGTTCAGGAATCGGATTTGTTGGTCCAAGAAGAGAAAAGTTGACTCCCAAACCCAACTTAAAAAAAGTTTCTTCATAATTTCCTCTGTTTCTATGTCCTGAATTTGGAGCTTCATACTTTACTATATAAACATTGGAATGTTCTATCTCTGTGCTTAAGAAAAATTGGGAATCAAAATGATACCTAAGACCGATAGCACCAAACACTCGATTTGTAATACCACCAAACATTTGTTCAAATCCAACTCCACCACCTATCCGAATATAAGGGTCGATTATTTCATTCGGAAGGAAGTGAAAGAACAGATTCAAATCTCCTGAATTTGCACTAAAAACAGTTCTTCTACTTTGGACTGCAAGATCATACGTATCACCTAAATTTAACTTTTCGAGTTGCGAATTTGTATTTGGTCCCAAAAAAGATAGTAAAATAATATTTCTTGCCTCTAAGGCACGAAAATAGGATGCACTAATCACTTGATTAGAATAAGAAAGACCAATCCCAAAATATCGAAATATACCATACTCGAACCCTAACTCCCCGCCATAACTCGAAAGTTCAGTACGGTCTTTTGTAAACTCTGCAATCATTATATAATTGCCAGCACGATTGATGGTATCTACATACGGTGAGTTTAACATGAGAAAGTTTGGTTGGTTTGTGGTCTCAACTGTTTTCTCCATACTTCCAGAATGATTTCCTAATCCAGAAGATCCAAAACCATAAAATACGAGACTCCCTCGATCAAAACCTTGGCCATATAGGGTGGAAGCCGAAAAAAAAATTGAAGTTGCAGTATAAATAAAAAGACATTTCCAATTCATTTTTTGCATGAATGATCGTTTTTCCTCTTAATTGTTTAATCAAGTCGAAATTTCTGAAAAACTCTGTCACAAATGTTTAGGCCTATCTCGTCTTGGTAACGAGGTATAACAATGAAACCGAAAATATTAATCCTTGGGGCCGGATATGCTGGAATTTTGGCGGCAAACCGTTTAGACAAACAATTAAAAGATGCCGAAATTACAATCGTTTCTGAATCGATTGGTTTTAAAGAGAAAATTCGTTTCCACGAGTTGGCATCTGCAGGCACAAAAAAAGAATTAAAAATCAAAGATCTTCTCCGAACAAGAATTAGTTTTTTACAAGGAAAAGTTAAGAAGATTCTTCCCATTGAAAAATCAGTCCTAGTCGAAGGAAATCCCGATCGAATCAATTACGATTTTCTTGTTATTGCTCTCGGGAGTTCCCAAATTCGCCCTATACAAATCTCAGAAAATTCTATCCAATCCAAAGAGGCTGTTTCTGAGTTTTTGAAAAAAAACCAACATAGGGAAATTCAAAAACTTTGTATTATTGGAGCTGGACTTACAGGTATCGAAATGGCAGCCGAATGGAAATACTTTCATCCCCAATCAGCAGTCACTATCATTGACAAAAACGAATTAGGAGCTTCCTTTTCAAAAAAAGGAAAAGAATATTTACGAACCTTTATGTTGGAAAACAATATCAATATTTTGGATAATACAAATATTGAAAAGGTAAGTGAAAATGAAATCACACTAATAAACCAAGATAAGTTATTGTTTGACTGCTTTATTAACTGTAGCGGATTCAAAGGTTCCGATCTACTGAAAGAAGCAGGCTTTCAAACGAATACCCAGAATCAAATTTATGTAGATCCCTTCCTCAGATCCCGTCAATACCCAAATGTTTTTGTTGCCGGAGATTCAGCTTACTTAGAAAATTCAATCTTACGTATGGGTTGTGTGACTGCATTGCCAATGGGAGCTTATATTGCCGACCAACTAACAAATCTGATTCAGGGGAAAAAACTATCACCTTTTTCATTTCAATTTGTTGGCCGCTGTGTTTCTCTTGGTAGGAAAGAAGGTCTCATCCAGTTTACTTATGGAGATGACAGACCCAAAGAACGGATCATCAAAGGAAGATGGGGGGCGATAATTAAAGAACTAGTCAATCGATTTACTATTTTTTCGTTAAAGATGGAAAAACGATCTCCCTTTCGATTCTATTTTTGGCCAAAAGGAAATCCATTACAAATGGAAAAAAATATTTCACCAAAAACAATTTCTATTAGGACATAAAAACGTGAATGATATAGATTTATTTTTAAAATGGAAACACTATATTTTCTCTATCGCATACCGAATTACAGGTAGTTATGTGGATGCAGAAGACATTGTCCAGGAGAGTTATCTTAGATGGCTCTCCGCTGAAAAACTCTCTATTCAAAACCATAAATCTTATTTAGGAAGCATTGCCGCAAGACTGGCGTTTGATCTTTTAAAGAAAGCCTCACGAAAAAAAGAATCTTATATTGGACCATACTTACCTGAGCCAATCCCCGAAACCGCAGAGACAATGGATGATGAAAAAATCAATTTTGCTTTTCTTGTGATATTAGAAACACTCAATCCGACAGAACGAGCAGTCTTCATATTACGAGAGTTATTTGATTTTGACTATGAATCCATTTCTGAGATTGTGGGAAAAAATACTGATAACTGTAGGCAAATATTAAGCCGCGCTCGGACGGCCATCCAATCTCGAAAGAAAAAATTTGATCCAGACCCCAAACTTCATTCCAAGTTATTAATTGAATTTAGCTTTGCTTGTTACAACCAGGACACAAAATCTCTAACCAATTTGTTGCGCGAGGACGTCATTGCCTTCTCCGATGGGGGAGGAAAGGTTCATGCTGCAAGGATTCCAATTCCTGGAATACAAAGAGTCATTTCTCTACTCGCAAGAACCACAAAGAAAGCAACAGAATCCACAGAAATATTTTTCGGTTATGCGAACGGCTCGCCAGCTATCATTGGGTATTCCAAGGAAGGACCTAGTATTGTCCAAATTTTTACTACCCAAGGGAACAAAATTGATACTATCTATAATTTAGTAAATCCTGATAAACTAAAAGGCTTCCAGAACAAAGAAAACCTTATAAAATTAGGATTTCTACGAAAACCAACATTTTTTGAATGGTTTTCGTCTCATTGGAAGCATTTTATTTCCTTTTGGTAAAACACAAAGATTTACTTACTTTCCTTCGTCTCATTATACAAAGGCAATGAAGATATCAAAACCGATCTTCCTTTTGATCCTGCTCATCACAACACTTAGTGGTTGTGATACCAGTAACATTGCTGCTGTACCTATCGCCAAAAAAGCAGTGTTAGACCTTCGGGGTTGGGACTTTGAAACCATGGGAAACGTTCCACTCAATGGAGAATGGCAAATCGATTGGAAAGATTGGAATCCAAAAGAAAATTCTCTGAACAAGGAATTCACAATAGTTCCGGGACATTGGGCCAACTCAAATTCAGAAAAATACCCAACTGGTTTTGGCACACTAAGCCTCACAATATTAGTTTCTGAAACTGCAAAAAATTTATACCTTCAGAATGGAGTCACTCGCAATGCTTTCGAAATTTCTGCGGGAAAGGAAACCATTTACAAATCAGGAACTATTGGAGAAAATTATTCCGCTGAGATTCCTAATCTCAACATACAAACTGTATCTTTACCAAATTCTCTTAACAACCAGATTCATCTTTCCGTAAGAATTTCCTGCTTTCATTACCATATTTGTGGGATTGCAACGCCATATATTCTAGGAACCCATTTAGGAATCAATAAATCGTTTTTAGAAACCATAAGCCGAGATGTTTTTGTATTAGCATCCCTTCTTACTTTAGCACTCTTCCATCTTGTTTTATACCTTTTTTGGAGAGATGAAAAAACTCATATCTACTTTGCATCTGTTTGTTTTTTAGCTGCCATTCGTTTATTAAGCACAGGCGAAACTCGATTAATCTATAACTACCTTCCACCTGGAATCTACGAAACCATGGTAAGAATCAATGGAATCAGTTTTGTTCTATTGTATCTTTCTTTTGTCCTCTATGTCAGAGAAATTTACAATTCAGAAAAATACAAACTTATCTATAGGATTAACTTCTTTGTGGCATTCTTATTATTCTTTGCACTGCCTCTAAATATACTTACTTTTTCAAAATTTCTAGCTTTTCATCTTATCCTTTCCCTCCTAGCAATTTTTGGGTTACTCTATCCTATCATTCACGGAGTGATTTAAAAAAAACCAGGTAGTCGTTTCTTTTTATTTTCTTTGATTGCAACCTTGTCTTTATTTTCTTTAGACATACTCACTGAATTTGCAAAAAAAGGAACCGCCTATCTTGCGCAATACGGGTTTCTTGTATTTGGACTTTCACAAGCGCTCTTCATTGCTGATAGGATGATTGAGAACTTTAGAAACAAAGAAAGACTCAAACAAGAGAAAGAAAATGCAGAAGCAAAAGTAAACTTTAAAACTTCTTTCCTTTCCACAATGAGCCATGAAATCAGAACACCCATGAACGGAATTTTGGGAATGACTCAAATATTAAAACAAACAGAATTATCTGAAGAACAAAAAGAATATTTAAATCTCATTCAATTTAGTGGGGATAATCTTTTGCTACTTGTGAATGATATTTTGGATTTAACAAAACTAGAATCTGGACAATTTGAGTTACATTTAGAACCAATGCCTCTTCCAAAATTTTTAAATGATTGTATCAATCTCTTTAAATCGCAAACAGATCCAAATCAACTGAAGATTGAATTAGATTTTTTAAACAAACTACCTACTTTTCTGATCACGGACCAAAGACGATTTGCACAGATTTTGACAAACCTACTCAGCAATGCAGTAAAATTTACCGAAAAAGGAAACATCACTGTTTCTATAGAATCAATTCCTTTATCAGACAATCAAGTTCGATTGGTGATTTCAGTTAAGGACACTGGGATAGGAATTCCAGAAGATAGGATGGGGATTTTGTTCCAACCATTCTCGCAAGTGCATTCTCATCTAACTGAAAAAACTGTGGGAACAGGGCTTGGACTTGCAATTACGAAAAAATTAATCGAAGAAATGGGAGGATCCATATCCGTACAAAGTATATACGGAAGGGGTTCCAATTTTACATTTCAATTTAATTCTCAAATCCCAGAAGAATCCTTTCAGCCAAATTCATTTACCAAAGTGGGAGAAACCATTCCCAAAATCGAATGGGATTCTAAGTTATCCGAAAAATATCCATTGAAAATTTTAATTGCTGATGACGATCCCATCAATCAAAAGGTATCCAGCCTTTTTCTAAAGAAACTTGGATACACCGCCTTACAGGCTGAAAATGGCGAAGGAACATTGGATATGGTGCGATCAGAATTACCTGATCTGGTTTTTATGGACATTCAGATGCCGGACATGGACGGGATCACAGTAACAAAATGTATCCGTCAATCTCAGGCCATTCCCAAACAACCAGTGATCATTGCTCTTACTGCCAATGTCCTCGAAGAAGAAAAACAAAGATGCCTTTCTAGTGGAATGGATGATTTTATGACAAAACCACTCTTGTTACACGATCTTGATTTTATGATCCGAAAATGGGCCAAAAAAGATTTGGCGCCGTCCAATACTTAAAGGACAATACTTTTGGCTACAACTCTCGGTAAACTTCCCCATGGGGAGATTCTCAAACGTATCTCTCAGTCAGAACACTTTCAATCAGGGAGTTTCCAAAACCTGGAACATACTGAGATGTTAGCACCTAACAGTTCCTACTGGAAAATGGCGATTAAATATTGGCAAAAACCAAATTCAATTCGACCCTCGTCTCCCATTCCCTCTTTAAAAATCAATTTAAAAGAATTAGATGTTAAAAAACCTCAATATATCTGGTTTGGACATTCTTCTTATTTGTTGTTAGCTGATGGAAAAAAAATCTTAGTAGACCCGGTTTTTTCCGGTTATGCCTCTCCTGTTCCTTTTGCTGTAAAATCTTTCGAAGGAACCGATGTTTATTTACCAGAAGACATGCCAGATTTGGATATCTTACTCATCACACATGATCATTATGACCACCTAGATTATGAAACTGTAATCAAATTACACCCAAGGACAAAAACCATCATTGTTCCGTTAGGTGTATCTGCACATTTACTTTCTTGGGGTATTCCTTTACAGAAAATTGTGGAGTTGGATTGGTTTGAGTCGAAAGAAATTGCTGCGAACTTAAACGTAACTGCCACACCCACAAGGCATTTTTCTGGACGAAGTATACTCCGAAACAAAAGTCTCTGGTGTTCTTATGTTTTAAAAATGGGAGAATATAAAGTATTTGTGGGAGGAGACTCTGGATTTGGATCGGTATTCGAAACCATAGGAAAAAAGTATGGCCCCTTTGATTTGGCATTTTTGGAATGCGGGCAATACGGTGACGACTGGCCTTCAATACACATGCGCCCAGAAGAAACAGCACTTGCAGCCGAAACCATTGGAGCCAAATCTTTTGTGCCAGTCCATTGGGGGAAATTCATTCTTTCCCTCCATCCATGGAACGATCCAATCAAACGAGTGCTTGTTGCTTCTCAAAACCTAAAACTTAATTTGCAAGTTCCTAAAATTGGTGAAAGTTTTGCCTTCACTGGATCTGGTAGTGTGGATGGTTGGTGGAATTTTCAGTGACAAAGAAACTGAATTCCTACTATCGTTAGAATGTAATTTATCCAAGGTCCTAAAGAATGAATCATGCCTTAGTTGTTGGTGCCACTTCCGATATTGGAATGCATATTGTAGAATCCCTAACCAAAAGAGGATTTTCTCTTTCCTTAACCGGAAGAAACAAACAAAAGTTAGATGAAATTAAAGAAAAACTTAATTTCCGCTTTCCGACTACATCCATTGATACTTTTGTCTTGGATATCACAAACTTTTCCTCTCATACTTTATTTTATGATTCCTTAACTACCAAACCTTCTATTGTTTTTTTTGTCCCAGGTTATTATGAGGACCAAACCAAAGCCAGGGAAGACCAAACAGAACTACTAAAAACAATTAACACCAACTTTTCAGGTGTCGCATCTCTGATTAATATCATCTCATTGGATATGGAAAAAAAAGGGAACGGAACCATTGTTGCCATCAGTTCTGTGGCGGGGGACCGTGGCAGACAATTGAATTATATCTATGGAAGTGCCAAAGCAGGTTTAACAACCTATCTTTCTGGCCTTAGATCTCTTTTGTTTTCCAAAGGGGTCCATATCTGTACCATCCAACTGGGGCCTGTCTATACCAAAATGTCAGAAGGCCACAATCTCCTTCCATGGCTCACCTTACAGCCGGAAGTTGCAGGTGAGCTCATTGTCAAAGCAGGAATCTCGAAAAAGGATTTAGTTTATATCCGTTGGCCTTGGCGTTGGATCATGATGCTGATTCGAATGATTCCTGAATGGATTTTCAAACGCCTTCCACCATTTTAATTTTTTGAAAACAACCAGAACAGACAAGTCGGATAACAAAAATCCGTTTTGCCAATTACTTTAATTTCTGATACTGTGTTACCAGTGCATCGGTATTAGAACCAATCCCTTCGATTCTTGAGACCACAATACCTTCTTTAGAAACCAAACTATAAACGGCAGAATGATTAAATTCACCATTCGAAATCTTTTTGTAATTGATTCCAAGAACCACTGACAACATACGAACATCTTCTTCTTTACCAGAAAGAAGAGTCCAATTGTCGTTTAAGTTCATTTTCTTTTTATAAACACTAAGAACTGCCGGTGTATCTTTTTCGGAATCAAAACTAACAAGAACCATACGAGGATTCTCACCCGTTGTTTCTTTTATTTTTTTTGCAAGTTGTTCCATATCTGCCACAAGTCTAGGACAAATCGATTGGCAAGTGGCATAAAACATACTAATGATAAAAAGCGAACCTTTGTAATTTTTTAGGACCTTCGGTTGGTTCGATTCTGTTGTCCACTGGGAGCCCAAGTCAAACAAACTCCCCTGTGCACCGTCACTAGCTGCCAAAACATGGTCGTCTCCATGATGGTGGTGTTCACCGGAACTATTTTCGTCACAACCAAAACTCATGGTAGAGGCAATAAGAAGAATTGTGATTTTGTGAATGAATTGAATTTTCATAATGAATTGTCCTTAATTTTTTTATCTGACGCACATCGGAACCCTAAATACTTAGCGGTATACCAACCTTTTAAACCTGCACGATACCCATAACGCATGTAAGATGCGTAATTGGAAAAATCATTTGCTTTTAAGGAACCACCCCCGCAAAAAAGACTACTTTCTAAATCTGTATCTTGTCTGGAATCTCCAGTGACGGAAGTGTTATTAAAATCAAAGACCCACTCCCAAATCATTCCATGTTGGTCATACACACCGAACCCATTTTTGTATCGACCCACAGAAGGAAGGTATTGTGGTTTTTGTTCTCCATACCAAGTAAGGATTACCGTTTCCACTGCCTTTTTATTTTTACCAGTAGGTGGGATGTTTGCGACATACTCCCACTCTGATTCTTTGGGTAACCTTTTTCCTTTCCACTGGCAATAGGCGTTGGCTGAAAACCAAGAAACATAAGTAACAGGGGAATTCGTTTGGTTTTGATCTGGACCTTTTCCCTTCCAATCCCCTAAATAACCACCATCGGCAAATAGAGGAGATACTTTTCCCTTTTTCCATTCTGGATTTACTTCGAGAAATTCGAAATATTCTTTCTGTGTCACCGGATACTCATCCAAATAGAAACTCTTAACTTTGACACTAACACCTAACTTTGAATCGGTTTCCTTTAGAAAGGGTTTCCAATTCCCGGCAGGGATTTTTACCATTTCACTGGAAAGTGGAAACACAAAAATTAAGATCATAAGAAAAAACAAACGATTCATTTTTGGCTCGTAAACTTTGAAGTTATTTGACCTCTGCTTCTGAAACCATAATTCCTTTGTTTCCCCACTGGTTGTAAACATAACTAAGGACACTGGCAATCTCCTCATTGGAGAGTTCTAAGTGAGGCATCACGTTGTTGTATTTTTGTCCATTCACGGTGATAGGTCCACTCAAACCCTTTTTCAAAATTTGGATGGCACGACCTTTGTCCGCATTGAGATAGTCCGACTTGGCAAGTGGAGGAAACACACCCACGACACCTTGTCCTTCTTTCATGTGACAAGCGGCACAAACCGATTTATAAACTCTTTCCCCGTTGGCCAAAATTTCTTTCGGAGTTTTTGCAGAAACTTTCGGTTTGACTTCTGTTACCATTCTTTGGATAGCGGGTCCTTCGGGAAGATAAACTGTATCATCTTGTTTTCCAGAATAAATTGTGGCGTTAGGTTCCCCTTCTACCTTCAACATCCCAAGCGAACCTTTGTTAAATGTTCTAAAGATAGAATGGTCGACCAAAATAAGGGTACCCGGAACATCTACTTTAAAATCAACAATGGCGGAACCACCAGCAGGAATGAGTGTAGTTTGTACATTTTTTTGGTTGGGAAGAACTCCACCTTCAGTATACACATTGTCAAAAATTTCTCCAATCACATGAAAAGAAGAAACTAAATTGGGTCCTCCGTTTCCTACAAAAAGACGAACCTTTTCGCCCACTTTTGCAGTGATGGCTCTGTCCTCTACAAGAGAACCTACGGATCCGTTAAACACAACATAATCGGGAATTTCAGTGACTGCTTTTTCCATACTAAATGGTTGGAGTCCAGGTTCTCCATTTTTCCCTTTGGTATAAAATTCGCTTTGAACCACATAATATTCTTTATCTACTTTTGGAAGATCATCCTTGGGTTGCACAAAGATCAAACCATACATACCGTTCGCAATATGCATTCCCACGGGAGATGTAGCACAGTGGTAAATATACAAACCTGGATTTAAGGCTTTAAAAGAAAATTTAGAAGCATGGCCGGGAATGGTTAGGGATGCAGCAGCTCCTCCCCCTTGGCCAGTGACTGCGTGCAAATCAATGTTATGTGGCATTTTACTCGAAGGGTGATTTTTTAGATGAAATTCTACGTCATCCCCTTCTCGAACGCGGATCATGGGGCCTGGCACCGAACCTCCAAAGGTCCAAAAGGTATACTCGACTCCATCGGCAAGCCGACCCACCACTTCCACGGTTTCGATATTTACGATCACTTTAGCTTCACTGGTTCTGTCGATATGAGGTGGAACTTCAGGGGCATAAGTGAGTTTGGCCTCTTCTGTTTTTTGTCCTGAACAAACAGTGAATAGGCTTGATATGACCATAAGGAGAAGATAAATTTTTAAGGTCTTTGGTTTCGGTAGTTTCATATACATTTCCGTATCCTTTCGTTTCATTCTAAATTGTCTAAACGCAACTCTCATTGATACAAATCAATAGATTCGATTATAATCGTTACAAATTGCACAAAATTTGTGAATAGAGAAGTATTTTTTCCTTCACTTTCTTTCATTCAGGAAAAAACTGAATTGAAATTCTAAATCGACGGATTCGAAACTGGGATAAATATGGGTTTGGTGCCCCATGACTTTAGATCCTCAAAGAAGCCTCAGTAAGTTTCGTAGCCTACTCCATATCTCTTCCATTCTGAACGCAAACTTAGATTTGCACCAACTCCTCCCCCTCATTATGTTATATTCTAAAGATCTACTAGAGGCCGAGGCAAGTTCCCTTTTTCTTTTGGAAGATGAAGAATTTCTCTATTGTGAAGTGGCTCTCGGAGAAAAGGGAGAAATCATCCAAGAATATGCTCGCTTAGAGTTAGGGGAAGGAATTGTGGGCATGGTGGCCCGAGAGAAAAAACCCATTGCCCTGGAAGATGCATATAAGGACCCAAGGTTCAATGCTAGTATGGACAAACGCACAGGATTCAAAACCAAGTCTCTAATTTGTGTTCCTCTTTTTGTAGAAGGTAGAATCATCGGGACTCTTGAGGTCATCAATAAAACCAACAATCGTTTGTTTGATTCCTCGGACTTAGAATATTTAATTTCTCTTTCTGAAGTGGCCGCAACTGCCATCCAAAATGCAAATACCAAAGATAGTTTAGACAAACGTATCCTCGAATTATCTTTGTTAAATGAATTTGAAAGATTGTCTGTATCCGAAAAAAGTTTACACGAACTAGGAAAGTGGATTCTCAATCGTGTTTTAGAATATTTGGGTGCAACTTCTGGAACCATTTACTTGGCCAATGCAGAAAACAAGGAACTCAGTATACTTTCCGCAAAAGGAATTCCAGAAGAAGCCTATGAACAAATCAAAGTTCCCTATGGAACGGGTGTATCTGGTTGGGTGGCAGAAAAAAGAGAAAGCCTACTCATCCACAACTTAGATTTGGATCCTCGGTATAACAAACTCTCTCCCTATAAATTTGAATCCAAATCTCTCATTTCCGCACCACTCATCTTTCAAAACGAACTACTTGGTGTGATTAGCATCAATAACAAACTTTCTGGATATGCTTTCCAACATTCCGATTTGGATTTACTCACAAACATTGCAGCAAGACTCAGTAGTACGATTAAAAATGCACAACTTTTTCATCAAATTGTAGATACAGGAAAAGAACTGAATCGTGCCAAAAATATCATGAAAAAAATCATGCCTTCGATACTTCCGAGTACGAACGAACTATCCTATGGAGTGGCACACATTCCTTTGGAACAAGTGGGTGGTGATTTTTATGATGTCACCCAACTAGAAGATTCTAAGTTTTCCGTTTTGATTGCAGATATCTCAGGTCACGGTCTTTCGGCTGCAGTTCTTGCGGCTATGGCACATATGGTTTTAAAAAACTTTGAACAAGACATCAAACTTAGCCCTTCTTTGTTTTTAACAACGCTGAACCACATGTTGTATGGAAAATTGGCCGGAAATTTTCTCACTGCATTCTATGGAATCATTGATCTGAAAAACAATACCATCCTTTGTGCCAACGCAGGCCACAACGCCCCATTTTTATTAGATAAAAAAGACTCACCTATTGTCCAGTTAGATGCGAAAGGAAAAATTTTGGGGCTCATCCCTGATTTGTTTTATGAAGAAAAAACCTTCTCCTTCTCTTCTGGAAATCGTTTGGTAATGTATACAGATGGAATCACGGAACATATGTCTAAAGACCATAACAAACGTTATGATGAAGAATTATTCCAAAAGGCAATTCAAAAAACGAAGTCTCTAGGTGCCCAAAACACAGCCGATAATCTCATCCAAGCCGCAAAAGATTATGTGGGATCTAACGAGTTTGCCGATGATGTAACTGTTTTGTTAGTGGACCGGATTTAATACCGATCCATTTTTTTAACTCTTTTTTACAAAAAAACTATGTCGTTACTTTCCAACTTTCGGTACTTCCCGTATGGTAGTGTTCCACTAAATCCATAATTTTCTTTGGTTCAGAAACCACGAGAGAACTTTTTTCAAATAAGGTTTCCGATTTATAAGCAATGACTTGGGCCTGTTCTGATAACCCAAGTAGGATATTGGAAATTTGTTTGGAGGCAAGATTTGCTTCCAAAACTGATTGATCGATTTGTCTAACTTGGTCTTCTACTGATTCCAACTGTAACGTCACTCGAGTGGATTCTTGCAAATCATGATACAAAGACGTAGATACTTTCTTTAAAATTGATTTCATTTCAGAAGACAAATCAGAAACAGAAAAAATCTCTAACGAGGCTTCTTGCACCTTGGTTGAAGTTGCTTTAATCACTGATAATGTTTCAGCTACGTAAGTTTTTATTTCTTCCGCAGAGACAGCAATTTGTTCATTCAAACTCATCATCTCTTTTGCCACGATGGCAAACCCAGCGCCAACATGACCAACTCTAGCAGCCTCAATGGATGCGTTTAAGGAAAGTAAGTTGGTCCTATCGGCAATTTCTGTGATGATAGAAACAATATTTAAAATTTTACTAGAAGCATGTTTAATGGCATCCATTCCTTCTAAAGAATCAGAAATTTTTTGTTTTCCTAAAGTTGCTTTTTCAGTGGATCTTATAGATATTTCATCCAAACCTTTTAGAGCACTTTGTGTTCCGTTCAAGTTTTGATTTACTGCATTCATATAATCTCTCATGTCTGACATGATGATCGAATGGTTTGCCGTAATTTCTTTGATATTGGCGAGAGCAGAGGTCAGTTCTTCCATACAAGCTGCAGCTTCTTCACTTCCCGAAGCCATAGAATGCGTAGAAGTAAAAAAGTGATTCGTTAAGTCTGTCAGTTCTTCAGAAATACGAAGCGAAACATGAGTTGCCTTTTGGATTTGAGAAACAATACCCCAAAGGTTAATACTCATACTTTTCATTGAGAGTAACATAATTTTTATTTCATCTCTGCTATCGTTTTGGAAATGATCTGGGTATTGAAATCTTCCAGAAGAAACAGAAATGACTGATTCTGTAGCCTTTTGCAACTTTCTGTTTTTCTTAGATAAAACGTATAAAAAAGAAGAAGCAGTGACTGTTTGTAAAAGGAATAAAAGGCCACAATACAAAGGAGTTTCGGGAAAATGAAATGTAAAAAGAATCAAAAAAGGTAAAGAAACCATAAGGATTAGAAAAAAATCAAGGTATTTAAAAGTGCGAATGTTTTTGACGACCTTCCCTTTTTTTCTCAAAGTAAAGGAACGGTTTCCCATTTTTTGGTACAACTTCTCGTAAAAATCTTTCTTTTCCTCTGCCAGTTTTTTCCGAACGGAAACATAACCTACAATCTTCCTTTCTTCATTGAGTATAGGTGTGATAGTTGCATCCACCCAATAGAAGTTCCCGGATTTGGCTCTGTTTTTCACAGCCCCAGTCCAAGGAAGGCCCACTTTAATATAATCCCAAAGTTCTGCAAATACAACAGTGGGCATATCGGGGTGTCTTACTATGTTATGCGGTTTTCCTATCATCTCTTCCACAGAATATTCTGAAATTCTTGCAAAGTCGGGAGATACATAGGTAATCAACCCTTTTGTGTCAGTGCGGGAAATAATTACATCTGATTCGGTGAGGATGTTTTCTACTGAATTCACTTTTACATTTTTCAACTTTTTAACCTCAAACTAGATGGTAGTTGTATCGTCGAAGGAAATACCATACACTGTTTGTTAATGTGTTTAGGTATTTTTAAGTCGACTAACGTTACGTAAGTTAGAAAAGTAGAAATTTGTAGCAACTCGGTTGTTCCTTTTTTACCACAAGAAGCTCTTGATATTTGTCAATAGGGAATAAGCGTCCGTTATGTGTTAAAAAAAAAGTTATAAACCTAACCCAACAATGAGTGTTTCAAATTTCTTTTCGGTCATTAACTCGTGAGTTAAAAATGTTCCATCAAAATAAATTCCTAATGTTCCAAAGGGACTTCCCAGGTCTTGCGCTTCTTTGTGGTTCTTCAATTTTTTAATTTCCACAGGAATTTTGTGTTTTTTGGATAAATTGGCAAGTATTGCAACATACTCATCCATAAAGGGACATTGGTTCGAATAAATAAAAGTAAATCCTTTTTTAAGGGAATGAATGTTTGTTTTTGTTTGATGGATAAAAGATGGGTTTTTTGCCTTTTTGTTTAGTTTTAATACCAGTAATTCGAAATAAGGTGCGGCCGTATCCACCAGTTCAAACCCATGTTTCAAATAGAATTTTTTATCAGTTAAAAATGGTTTTACCTGGTTACTTGTCACAACAGCAATCCCATCCATTTTTTTCTGTTTCGTATCACTGATACACTCATTCAACAATTGAGTAGAAAGACCTTTGCCTTTAAACTGACCCGATACCCATAGACAATGGATCACCATAAAATTTTTTCCAACAATCGGTTTCCATACTTTCTCAATGGGCATGTATTCGATAAATACTTTCCCTCTTTCATCCAATCTTTTGAAAACAAGACCATCATCGAAACGGTCCTTCATCCATTGTTTTTTGGATTCTGTCCGTGTTTTGTTTTTAAGATCGTTTCCAATCGCACAACAAATATGTTCTGCATCAATATTCTCTTTATCGATTGAAATGATCTTCATCATAAAAATCTCCTAAACCAAAGTCGTATTATTTGCTTGGTTAGTGTGAATACAAAGCACCCACACAAGTCCCGCAGATATCGGCATCAGCGTTCGCCGATTTAGCAACAGCCACTCGGATTTTTTTTAGGTCCAACCTTTGGGATGATTTTTCCATTGTGTGTTTGGAAGGATCGAAACCACAGGGAAAGGATTTTACGCCCCCCTTTTCTACTTGGATATGTGCTAGTTCAACATTTTCATAACGAATGAGTGTATACAAACTTTGTCCTCTTCCTTTTTAAAAAAGGAAATTCCCGGATTTGGTCAAGGGGATTTAATAAACAAGAAGAATTTCCTATTTAGAATGGTTCCAAACCTTTGGAACCAAACCCAATTTCTTAGAGTTACAAAAGAATCGGAATCAATTAACAATTTATTTTGTTTGAACGGTGGTAAACTTCAGAAATCCACTAACAAACGTAAGTTTCTTTGCGAATCCAAAATCCCGCACAAGGGATAGAAGCGGAAATCCTTTTGCGTCTCGCAAAAGATTGGAGCGAATAGCCCGGTCCCTTTCTGTTAGGAAAGGGATGTGCCCCCGATTCCTTCCGTGCGGTAATTTTCTTTATACTTCGCATAGTTGTTTGCCGTGCGAGTGATGATTTCGCGGTCTTTGTCTGTGATGTCTCGGATGATTTTGGCGGGGCTACCCATAATGAGAACTCCTGGGGGAATTTTTTTTCCAGGGGGAACAAGGGAACCGGCGCCCACAAAGGACCATTCACCAATCTCCACATCGTCCATAAGCATGGCGCCCATTCCGACAAAACTATGGTCTTTCAAAACACAACCGTGGATGGTCGCATGGTGACCAATGGATACATAATCCCCGATGGTGACCGGGAACAAATCTCTTGCCACATGTACGAGAGTCATGTCTTGGATATTGACATGTTTGCCAATGGTGATGGTATTTACGTCACCACGAAGTACACATTGGAACCAAATGGAAGACTCTTCGCCAATTGTGACTTTTCCAAGTACATCGGCAGAGGGTGCCACCCAGGCCGTGGGGTGGAGAGAAGGGGTATGGCCTTGGAAAGAACGGATCATTCCTGCAAGCGCAAGGCAATCCAAGGGAAACTCAAGGCCTTTTCGTTTTTTCCGCTTGCGTTTTTACCTTCAACTAAGTTACCGTAGTCTTAGATTCAAATGGGATCTCACTCCTCAAAAACGCTATTTTTCTCTAAAAACCTGCTAAGGAACATTTCATGGCAATAGAAATCAAAGTCCCCGAGATGGGGGAATCCGTAACCGAAGCGACTATCAGTGCTTGGACCAAAAAAGAAGGCGATGCTGTCAAAGTAGACGAAGTGCTCGCCATTTTAGAAACAGACAAAGTCTCATTAGAAATCCCTGCTCCTACATCCGGTGTTCTTAAATCCATCTCCAAAAAAGTGGGAGATGTAGTCCATGTGCGAGATATCATCGGTGCCATTGAAGAAGGTGCTGTGGCTGCGGCCCCTGTAAGTCCTTCTGCACCGGCTCCTAAGTCAGAAACTCCTACAGCACAACCTAACACGGGAAAAGTGAACGAGGAACTCCCTCCGGCAGCTCGCAAACTCATCGAAGAAAATAAATTAGATGTAACAAAGATTACTGGAACCGGTCGTAACGGCCAGATCACAAAAGAAGACGTCATCCTCTTTATGGAAAAAGGTGGCGCTTCTTCTCCTAAGGCTGCCGCACCAAGTCCTGAGATTCCAAAAGCAGTGGTTGTCGGTGTGAATAATGGCCCAAGAGAAACTATCGTTCCTATGTCGAAACTGCGCCAAACGATCGCTAATCGACTCGTGAGTGCGCAACATACAGCAGCCATCCTCACTACGTTTAACGAAGTGGATATGTCTCCGATTATGGAACTTCGTAATAAATACAAAGACAAGTTCAAAGAAACTCACGGTGTGGGTCTTGGATTCATGTCCCTCTTTACAAAAGCAGCGGTGGCAGCCCTCAAAGCCTATCCTGCGATCAACGCAGAAATTCGAGGAACAGACATCGTTTACAAAAACTTCTATGACATCGGAGTGGCTGTGGGTGGACCGAAAGGTCTTGTGGTTCCCATTGTGCGTAACGCCGACCTACTTAGTTTTGCGGGCGTAGAACAAGAGATCGCAAGGCTTGCTGGCAAAGTGAAAGATGGAAAAGTTTCTCTCGAAGATATGGAAGGCGGAACTTTTTCTATCTCTAACGGTGGGGTTTATGGTTCGATGATGTCGACACCCATCCTCAATCCGCCGCAATCCGGAATTCTCGGGATGCACAATATCGTCAAACGCGCCGTAGTGGTGAATGACCAAATTGTGATTCGTCCTATGATGTATTTGGCTCTTTCTTATGACCACAGAATTGTGGATGGAAAAGAAGCCGTTCAGTTCCTAGTCAAAATCAAAGAAATGGTAGAGGATCCAACAAGACTCCTCTTTGAGGTATAAGGTTTTATGGAACAATTCGATATCGTTGTCATTGGTGCAGGTCCCGGTGGGTATGTAGCGGCAGTTCGTGCCGCACAGTTGGGTAAAAAAGTTGCCATCATTGAAAAAAGAAAAACACTCGGTGGGACTTGTTTGAATGTAGGTTGTATTCCTTCCAAAGCCCTTCTCGATTCTTCTGAAGAATACCACAAAACAAAACACAAATTAGCCGACCATGGAATCTCTGTAAAAGATGTCAAAATTGATATCGCAAAGATGATGGCCCGTAAAGACAAAGTGGTGGGGGAAGTGACATCGGGTGTGGACTACCTGATGAAAAAAAATAAAATCACTCGTTACCTAGGTCATGCGAGTTTTGTATCTAAGACCGAAGTATCCATCACATCGGAAGATGGAAAAAAAGAATCCATTAGCGGAACGAACATCATCATCGCTTCTGGCTCCACTCCAATCGAGATTCCTCCCCTGCCTGTGGATGGAAAAAATATCGTAACCTCTGACCATGCCATTGGTTTTGATTCGGTTCCTGAACACCTAATCATTGTAGGTGCAGGAGTGATTGGACTCGAACTCGGATCGGTTTGGTTACGCCTCGGTGCCAAAGTCACTGTGGTGGAACTGATGCCACGGCTTTTCGGAACCGCTGACCAAGCGATGGCAAGCCTTGCCGAAAGACTTCTTACCCAGCAAGGGATAGGCTTCCTCTTTGAAACCAAAGTCCATGGTGCCAAAGTGAAAGGTAAAAAAGTAGAAGTAGAGATCGAAGGCAAAGACGGAAAAAAATCCATTCTCGAAGGAGACAAGGTTTTAGTTTCCATCGGTCGCCGCCCGAACACGGACGGACTTGGTGCCAAAGAAATTGGTATCGAGATGACAGACCGTGGTCGCGTGAAAGTGGAACCAAACAAATTCCAAACAAACATTCCGAATATCTATGCGATAGGCGACGTGGTCGATGGACCGATGCTTGCTCATAAAGCCGAAGACGAAGGGATCGCTGTGGCAGAACTCATCTGTGGTAAGTATGGTCATGTAAATTATAAAGCCATTCCTTGGATTGTGTACACTTGGCCGGAAGTGGCTTGGGTGGGACTTGGGGAAGAAGAATTAAAAGCCAAAGGCATTGAATACAAAGTGGGTAAGTACATGTTCAAACCGAACGCTCGTGCCAAAGCCATGAACGAAACGGATGGACAAGTAAAAGTTTTAGCCGACAAAAAAACGGACAAACTCCTGGGAATTTATATCGTGGGACCCCGTGCTTCCGACATGATCGCTGAAGCTGCGATTGCCTTTGAATTTGGTGCTAGTGCGGAAGACATTGCCCGTTCCACACATGCCCACCCCACTCTTTCCGAAGTACTTCGGGAAGCGGCGATGGATGCTGATGCGAAATGGTCCATCCATTCGTAATTTAACTGTTGTTTTGTTGTTTTAGGGAGAGTATATGACAACCGACCAGATGATGAGTTTATACGGCGATAACGTCGTATTGTTGGAAGAGTATTACAAGTTATTTAAAGAAGATCCGTCTTCTTTATCCAAAGATTGGGTTTCTTTTTTCCAAGAATTGGAAAGGACATCCATTCCGAGTAACGGATCTGGCGGGAATGGATTCAACGGAAACGGATATGTCAATTATGCATCCACCGAACACCGGAAAGACTCCTCACTCAGTGACTTCGGGATCATCAACCTACTTAATGCCTATCGTAGACAAGGCCACTTGGCGGCAAACCTCGACCCTCTCGGAATCAACAAACCCAACCGCGAATTCATCGACCTCAAAATTAAAGCCCTAAAACAAAGTGACTTAGAAACAGAAGTCGATTCTGGAATTGCCAATTTAGGAAAAGCCAAACTAAAGGATGTGATCGATTGGTTTGAAAAAACCTACTGCGGATCGATTGGTTGTGAACACTACTACCTTGTCAATGATGAGGAACGTGAATGGTTACAAAACCGAATGGAACCACTCGCAAACAATGAACCGATCAGCAAAAAGGTCGCCTTACGTTTGTTTGAGAAACTTTACCAAGCGGATAGTTTTGAAAACTTTCTCGCTAAAAAATTCGTAGGGAAAAAAAGATTTTCCCTCGAAGGTGGAGAAACCATGATCCCGATGCTTGACACTCTAGTCGAGGAAGCTGGTGGTCATAATATGGATGCCCTTGTCATTGGTATGGCTCACAGGGGACGACTCAATGTTCTTGTAAACATCATCAGAAAACCAGCAGGACTTATTTTTGCTGAGTTTGAAGAAAAACTAAATCCAGGCCAACTGGGTTATGCAGACGTAAAATACCATCTTGGTTATTCCAACCATGTCATGACTCATTATGGAAAAGAAGTCAAACTCTCTCTTGCCTTCAATCCTTCCCACTTAGAAGCGGTGGATCCTGTGATTTTTGGATCAGTTCGGGCCCGCCAAGAAATGGCAAAAGATATGGACCGTTCCAAGTTTATGCCAGTCGCCATCCACGGGGATGCGGCCCTTGCAGGACAAGGTGTGGTCGCCGAAACTCTCAACATGATGAACCTAGATGGTTATACAGTTGGCGGAACTTTCCACATTGTGATCAATAACCAAATTGGATTTACCACTCTTCCCAGTGAATCCAGATCGACTTTGTATGCGACAGACCTTGCCAAAGGATTCCAAGTTCCAATTTTTCACGTAAATGGAGATGACCCGGAAGCCACTTACCGAGTCACAAAACTGGCGTTAGAATACAGACAAAAATTCAAAAAAGATGTGATCATAGATCTTATCTGTTACAGAAGGCTTGGACATAACGAAACAGACGAACCAACTTTCACACAACCACAGATGTATGATATCATCAAAAAACATCCCAAAACCATCAGTATTTATGAAGAGAAATTACTAAAAAGAGGAGATATCACTCCTGAAGAAATCCAATTCATTAAAGATGGAATCCAACAAGGACTCGAAACTTCTTTCCAACAAGCGAAAGAAAAAGACACTCGCATCACGGTAGATACCCTTGGTGGTGTATGGTCTAGATACACAAAAGAACCATTGGATTCTGATGTGCATACAGAGCTTCTCCAACAACAGTTAGGTGGGATTGTCAAGGCAGTCACGACTCTTCCTGAAGGGTATACTGCGAACCCAAAACACATTAAGGTTTTAGAAGATCGTAAAAAAATGGGTGCCGGGGAATTACCGATTGATTGGGGATTTGCAGAATCCCTTTCCTTTGGTTCCATTTTAGAAAATGGATTTCCGATCCGTCTAGGGGGACAAGATGCACAGAGAGGAACTTTCTCTCATAGACATGCAACTCTTTCTGACATTGTGAATGGAAAAAAACTCACCCTTCTCAATCATATCAGCGACAAACAAGCAAAAATCGACATTGTAAACTCTTCCCTTTCGGAATACTCTTGTCTCGGATTTGAATACGGATATTCACTTGCTGACCCCAATAGCCTTGTGATGTGGGAAGCGCAGTTTGGTGACTTTGCCAACAATGCACAGGTGATCTTTGATCAGTTCATTTCCAGTTCGGAAATCAAATGGCAAAGGATGTCTGGTCTTGTTTGTTTACTACCGCATGGGTATGAAGGACAAGGTCCAGAACACTCTTCGGCAAGATTAGAACGGTTCTTACAACTTTGTGCTTTGGACAATATCCAAGTCGCAAACCTAACTACACCGGCTCAGTACTTCCATATCCTACGTCGCCAAATCTTACAAAGTTTTAGAAAACCTCTTATCATCATGACACCGAAGTCTCTACTTCGTTTGAAAGATGCGGCTTCTAGTTTGGAAGATATCACAACGGGTGCGTTTAGAAAAATCCTTCCCGATCCAGTGGCAAAACCGGAAAAAGTAGAGAAGTTACTTTTCTGTTCTGGGAAAGTGTATTACGACCTACGCAAAGCCATCGATGCCCAAAAGTTAGAAAACGTGGCCGTGGTTCGAATCGAACAACTTTACCCATTCCCAGAAAACCATATCAAACAAATGATCACAAGTTACGGTAAATTGAAAAAATTTGTTTGGGTTCAGGAAGAACCAAAAAACCAAGGAGCATGGTTTTTTGTTCGTGATCGAATTGAAGCAGTGATGCCAGAGAACAAACGTTTGCATTATGCAGGTCGTTCGGAGTTCCCAAGTCCTGCTTGTGGTCACGTGGTTACACACTTAAAAGAACAAGAAGATTTAGTAAAGGATGCCCTATCCTAAAGATAGATCATCCCACTACAAGTTAAGATTATCTTGAATGAGGCCTTGGGAGAAATCTCAAGGCTTTTTTTAAGTTACCAAGAATCTAATGACTTGATTATATAACAAGTTTGTAATCAAATTTACATTTGACAAACCATTAAGCAGCTGTTAGGATCTCATCACCATGAAAAAAGCTTCTAACATTAGTTATTTTTTAAGTATCCTTTTTATCCTTGTTGGATTCCATTTTTCCGTATTTTCACAAACTGTATCCCAAACGCCGACTCCAATACAAAAAAAGGAAATCCATTTCGGTTTTTATGAGGGAAGATTTTCTCTACAAGTTACAGGAGGGGATACAATTTACACTGGCGGAAGTCTTACGAACCGAGAAACTTCGTATCAGAATTCTCTCAAAACACAATCAGATCTAGGCCTCATTCAAAAAAGATTGTTAGCAACAGCCAATGTTCCGAATGGGCTACCTCTTCCAGAAAGTAAATTCAATACCGGTAGAACCGAAAGAGTCACTTTTGAATATGGATTGACCGACCATATAGGCATTACTGCTTCGCTTTCAAACAATACTGTAAGTGGAAAAAGGCTCAATCAATTTGTACTTTCCGACCGCACGAATCCAAATGGTTTCAGTCCCTATCTAGAAGCTGTTCCGACTAATTACAGATTTTATGAAGATAAAATTTATGGTTTAGGAATCAACTATCATATATTTTCAAAAAATCGATTCGATCCTTACGTAGGGATTGAGTTAGGGTTTGTTAACTTCAATACATCTTATCGTTCTTATAACAACAATAGTTTATTTTTATACAGTTCCATTGTTTCAGGGCTGGGATATAGTGCACGGATCGCAAGTGGATTCAACTACCACATAACACCTGAGTTTGGATTTACGGTAGAAATCCATGGGATCAAACGTAAGTTAAAGTCTGATGCCTTTCCTTCCGAGACTTTTGAACAAGTGGGATTTCAGTTTGGTGTGATTTTTAATCTGGACAATATGGGTAACATTTAAGATAAAAATTGTTGAACTAATTTTTTTAATAACGTTTCTATTCTGGACTAGAAACTGGTGTCACCAAAGCTTCCAAAGATCCGCTAAGGATCCCTTTGTTTGTTGCCGCATCATAATCAAAAATATGCAGTTTGATCTCCGGCTCGGGAAGTTTTCTTCTTTTATTGATTTGTTTGTCAGGATTTTTCCCCAAAACTAAAGTTAAGTGATTTTTCGCAGAATTATAAACTAACTTTCGAAAATGGAATCCCACAGGAAGAACAGTGTTGAGCCCGCTAGTCTCTGGATCAAAAAGATACACCAATTTATGATCTTTGTAGTTTAGAACTCCATCTAAATTACTATCTTCTGTAACTGCCAAAATTATGATTTTTTTCTCTAAGGCAAGAACATCTTCTTTGGGATCATCAATGGTATTAGAAACAGATTTTTTCGCAAAGTCTCCAGCGAAAAAATCCCAGATGTATACATCGTGAGGAAAAAGTTTTTGCACCTTCCCATCTTTTAAATTGATAGAGTATAAATTCCTTGCATGAGACAAAATCCCATCGGGGCCAAATCCACCCGATTCAGTGACAAGGCCATGAGGGTAGATAAAGTATTGTTTCCAATAAATTTTACCATTCCCATCTTCTAAATCCAAACTATCAGTGGGTTCTGGGCTGTTGTCCTTTTCTTTAGACTCGGGAGTTTCTACTGTGACTTCATACCCATCATCATAGAGGCGCCAACTTTTAGACAAACTAAAAGTAAGCACCGCTAAGATGAGTAAAAAGAATAGAAAGACTCCGACTCTAAATTTTTCCATTATTTATTTGCGTTGTATGCCTTTATGGCACTAAACACTTCATCCAATTCTGAATCTGTCATATAAGCAAAAAGTGGAAAGTTAAGAACGGATTTAGAGATCCTTCGTGCATTCCCATCCTTCCCAAATCTTTCAATCAGGTATGGTTTGGCGCCCGGTTGGTCAGACATGGCCCCAGGATAAATATTTCCAAATCCAATTCCTTTGTCTTTTAAGACAGCTTCAATTTTGGGACGCACCTCTGGGTCCACCAAAGTCACGTTACAGTAACCATTTTCATCGTAACCTTTGGGTGGTTGGATTACTCCAATCCCAAGGCCTGGAAGTTCTTTGTAGTATATGTTCTGTGATTTTTTACGAGAATCAATTCTTGTCTGCAGGTGTTTTAAAGATAAATTAAGGAAAGCTGCTTGCAGTGAATCAAGCCTTGAGTTCCAACCCACAAGTCCATGTTCATAATGAGAAGTCCTTCCATGGTTGACTAAACGACGAGTCACAACCGATAACTCTTCATCGTTTGTAAATACAGCACCACCATCACCGGCAGCACCTAACACCTTTGCAGGGTAAAAGGAAGTCGTGGAAATGAGAGCGTCTTTATACAAAGACTTGCCGTTGAACTTCACTCCAAAACACTGAGCTCCGTCTTCAATAAGAGCTACGTTCTTTTCTTTGCAAAATTTACGAAGTTCTTCAATTTTGGAAGTTCCCCATCCATACAAATGCACAACAAGCGCAGCCTTTGGTTTTACTTTTTCCACAGCTTCCTGGAAAACTTGGAAATCCATTTGTAAATCGTCTGGATTGGTATCAATGGTGTAAGGATCCCCACCCACATTCACTACCGCTTCAAACGTAGCCCAAAACGTAGAATCCGGTAACAAAACTTTATCGCCACGACCCACACCCACAGCACGAAGAGCTAACTGCAAAGCATCCGTTCCATTGGCACATCCAATGGCATACTTTGTTTCTGCCCAAGTGGCAAGACCTGCTTCCAAATCAGAAACTTCGTTTCCACCGATAAACTGTGCGTTTTGTGACATGGACTTTACTTTTTCATTCCAGGTGTCCAAAAATCCTGGTTCAAATCGTTTGATATCTATAAATGGAACTGCCATTGTATGCCCTTTCTAATTACTTATTTGTGAATATTTGATGAAGCCAACCATTGAACTCTTTGGAGTACATAGTCCAAAGAAAAAATAAAGCCCAATACAGAACCGTCCCATAAGCAAGTGCTGGAATCAAGGTTTTACTTAAGTTATTGGATGCAGAATAATAAATTCGAATGAGAACAAGGGGCCATAAAAAGAATAAAAAAACATAGATGGAATTTCCCATAGCAGAGATCCAAAGGAGAACTTCTGCTTTGGGGTTTTCCTTCCAACGGGCCACCCCTTCCCAAAATTCAGGAAAGAATTGAACCAGATAAAAACAAAACACAAGAAAGAAAAAAAACTTCCAGTGTGACTCTAAATCTCTCCGGAAGAGAGTGAGAAGGAGGCCCACAAACCAAATGAATAAAACAGGAAAGGCAACGGTTTCCAATAGTGTCATGAGTTATTTTTCTTTTGTCTCCGTGAGTCTTTCTAAACAGGAGATGAGTCCTGTGGGATCACAGATCCCTTTTCCTGCAATGTCAAAGGCTGTCCCATGGTCCGGGGACACACGAGTAAAATCCAGTCCTAAGGTTATGTTGACTCCCTTTTTCCCTTCAAGCAATTTAAATGGAATGAGTCCCTGGTCATGATACCCGGCCAAATACAAATCGTATGTTTTGGCTCCTGGCAAAAAAGCCGAATCCGCAGAAAGAGGACCTTCCACCTGAAACTTTGCTTTTCGTAAGATTTTAGCGCCCACTGACAAGATGGTGGATTCTTCATCCCCAATCTTTCCACCCTCACCCGCATGTGGGTTTAGCCCTAAATAAGCAATTTTTGGATTTTTTAAAAACTGCGAACGGCGGAGTGCAGAACTCAGATCCTTCCAAGAAAATCGTTTCAATTCTTTCACCACGTCTTTTAGGGGAACATGAGTGGTTAATGGAATTACATTTAATTTCTCACCCGACATCATCATAAACGTAGGTCGTTTATAATACGTAGCCAAGGTTTCTGTATGACCCCGAAATCCTTTGATACCTGCCTTATTTACCCACTCCTTCGAAAGAGGAAGAGTGATGAGGTCAGCTCCTAATTCCTTTTGTAAGTCCATAGCGGCAAGAAGTGAATCGTAGGCCATTCTACCTGAGGTTTTGGAGGGTTTACCGAGAGTAAAATTACGCGATTTTTTAGAATCAGACCAAGGGAGAGAATAGAATCCAGGTCCGGCACTCGGTTTGGAAAGGCTTGGAAGCGAGGGGACCGTGAGATTGTGGGGGCCACGGATGAAATAAATGCGATGGCGTTTCCCTAAGGATAACAAGAGAGGGAAGGCAGAAACCAAAAGTTCGTAGTTGATACTTGTGGGATCGCCTTCCGAAATCAGAATGGTTTTCAATTATTCTTTTGCGTTTGGTTGTTTCCCAAAAATTTTCTCAACACTTAAAGAATCTTTGGAGTATTCCAACTCGATTAAGTCTTTAGCGCTGTGTTTGAGGTCGTTGGAAATCATACAACGTCCTTCTAGAATCACCCCATTTTGTATGATGAGTTCCGGTGTTTTGATATCGCCAAGGATTTTTGAAGTAGGAAGGAGCATCACGCGGTTTCTTGCAGTCACGTTTCCCGCCACAATTCCTTCTACGATGACACTGGCAGCTGTGATGTTGGTTTTGACCTTTCCGGTAACACCAATGTAGAGGTGTTCGGCTTGGAGGGATTTCCCCTCGAATTTACCGTCAATTTTTAAGGATCCATTGATAAAGAATTTACCGTTGAAGTAAGAATTCTCACCAATAGTTGAATTGGTAACTTCGGTCTGATTTTTGACTAATGCCATGCTGTTACGGGTCCGTGAATGTGATTTTTCACAGTGTCCTCGTTCCCCCCGGGAATGAAAAGGTTTTTTTACCCTCGAAAAGACGGGAGTCGAATCAAATCGCAAGCCTCTTCCGCAAATTCTTGAAATTCACGAAGCCCTTCCATAATCGAACGGCCTTCCAAAACCGTGGCCCTTTCAAACCTAGGATTGAATTTGATCGGTTCTTCCATGTTCATAATCACATTTACCCCATCTTTGATGTCTTTATTCACCGCAGTGAGGAAATCACGAAATTTACCCAAGGTTTCAAAGGATTCAGCGATGAAAATTCGGGACTGTTTGTTTTTCATCCTAGATAGCTGTTCACGGAACTCTTGTTTGTCGGCAGCCGCATACTCTTCGACAGTTTCCACAAGGATTTTCATATTTCGTCGCAAGTTTTCCATATACTTAAGAACAGTATCCCTTTCTGTAGCATGAGAATAATCAAATTTAATATGGCCATCCCCAAGGATAGGGATATATTCCAAATCCATAATATTTACAAGGGTTCCAATTTGATTGATTTCGCTATCATTCGAATTGGGTGATATTTTCATTACCGGATACTGAGATATAACCTTGTGTTTGAGGTTTTCAGGATTTTCCTCTCTGGTTTTTGCATTACGCATCGTCTGCTCTAAGTTATCTGGAATTCCTTCGGGAGAAACTTCTTGCATACGACGTCTGTAACGTTCTATGTCATATGCCACTCGTTCCTTTTGCAGATCATTTTTTGCATTTCTTTCAATTTTCTCCAAATTCCTTAGCATTTTCTGCAATTTGGAGAGTTCCATAATCTGTTCTTGCGTGAGTGGCATTTTATTCCCAACCTTCTGGAATACTAACAGATTCACCAGATGCCAGAAGCGTTCGCTCAATAGAAGAACCTAATGTCTCATCACCAGTAACTTTTAAAACTCGAAAGTACAAATTGAGAGCAAAAGGCAAATACTTAAGTCGCCCGGCTTTTTTATAAAAGTTTAAAAACTTGTCATTTTCCTTTTTAACAAAAGCAATAGAGGCCAATTGTAAATTGATAAAATAAGAATATGGTTTAAGAAGTAATTCGTTTTTTAAATCATCTTCGTAACGGGTTCCTTCATTTCGAAATCGAACTACCGTTTCGACAAACGGATCCATTTCATGAGACAATTCATATCCAAATCCATTGCTAACGGTCCAGTCTCCGCGAAGACTAGTTTCTAAATCTTCTCTGTAACGTAAAAAAGTTTCTTCTGGAAAATATCGTTTCGCATAACGTAAAGCAGGGAAGGCAGGAATTTTCCCAAGGGAAACCGAACAAAATTTTTGTTTCTCCCAATCTTCCCATTCTGCGTAAAAACCTATCAGGAACTTCCAAAATCGGAACGTTTCTTCTCCACTAAACCATCCCATTTCAATTGCATGAAAAAGAACTCCAGAAACCTGCCAATGAGAATCGAGAGTTACGGCATCGGTGAGAGTTTTAAAATCTAAATATTCGCGTTTCCCCTGCACATATTCAACTAACGCATGCAATATGGTATTTTCATAGGGAAGTTCAGAAAATTCCCACCCCAGTAAAAACAAAAATCTGCGGTTATCATCGGTTTGACCAAAGAATTCTTTGGTTTTTAAGACCCAATTGCGAAACTCGGCGATCTGACCCGAATACAAAAGGCCAAATCCAACAAGCTCCCAATCCTCTCTTTCCATCTCTTCAAACTCTCGGTTTTGGCAAAGTTCCCAAATTTGGTCTAAAGACTGACTTGGGAACGGCGATGGGGTGGTCAATTGCGGGTCTTTGAACCGATTGGCGACTTCATTTTCCCCCAAAAAGGAACAAAGGCTGAACCCACCAGAAAAATCGGTCGATAAATAGTAGAGATAGTTTGCAAAACGAGACTGATCGCCTGAAAAGAAGGCACGTAAACTAGGCCAGAGTTCGGAAAGTGTGGCCGTTTTAGGAAGTACGGGCCCTTTGTGGAATTCGATACGATATTCCGGCCATTGCAGTTTGTATTCTGTTTGTAAGCTCATAAGGAGAGGAACCTTCCCTCTCTAAATTCGTAATCATAGGAAGTATGCATGAGGCATTTTTGGTTAGCAAGTAGAATTCTTCTCTTTTTCACAACATCCCTATTTGCGGAAACTGATCTCCAATATCTAATCAAATCCCACCAGTGGGGGCAAATTGAAAATCATTTTAGAAATACAAATCCGTCTCGCGAAAGTGAAGTGTATAGTCTTATCGAATTTCATGAAAAATCACCTAACGGAGACAAGGAGAAACGATTTCGGTATTTGATTTCTCTCGTTCGTGGTGTTTTTGTCACGGAATCATCGGAAGAGGAAGTAAGAAAAATCCTGACACAAACCATGCCTTTCCAAACCACTCTATTCAAACTGAGTTATTGGAAGTTGTACACAGAGATTACCCAAAGAAACTACCTGACACCTGCCGAAAGAATCCAATTTCTAAACCGATTGAATTTAGAAGAAGATCCTATTTGCCGCCGTCTTCTGGATGAACTGGTAAGACTACTTGCCGCAAACAACCAATGGAAAGAAATTTTAGAAAAAATCAACTCCATCCAAGAAACACACAGAAGATACCTTCTCACTGGGGACACACAGTACAGATACGGAAAAGCAAAACTCATTTTAGGTGATGAAAAGTCCGCAGTAGAAGAGTGGCTAAATCTCCTACAAAGAGATGGATTATCAGACTCTACGGTACAGATGGTCGCAGCGGATTGGTCCAAATACAAAGGTTCTGGTAGTATCTTACAACTGGCCCCATCTGAGCTCACCCTTCTACTTCCTGCGGTCAGTCATAATGACAAAGAAGCATTGTTTCGCACAAGGCCTGAACTTTTTTCGACAAGACTTGCCTACTATGAAGGTTTTAAACACCTAACTTTAGTTCTAACAAAAATAGGAAAAACAAACGAATTATATAGAGTTTTGCGTTCCAACAAAATCTTTGTGGATATGGATTCTTCATGGATCGTTTCCCTTGCCGATGTTTTGTACCAACAAAACAAATTCCAAGCGGCCATTGAACTCTTAAAAACTTTCCCTGGCAAAGATGCAGGATACTACCGAGTATTCACCGCATCTTACGACCGTTTGGGGGATAGAGAATTGTATTTTGAAAATCTAATTCTGTATTTAGGGAAGTATCCATTTAATCTTTTTTACCAAGACCGACTAATCGAATATCTTGTGGACCGCCAAGGAGAAAAATCCAATTATGCACCACTGGCAAAATTTGAAAGGGCTCTTGCTGAAATTCCAAACCTCCCCGTTAAAGGCCGACTAGTATATTGGTATTTACGTGCTCTGAAAGAAAATGGTGACATTGAGAAATTAAAAAAAGAACTCAAACGTTATTATGCCCTTTGTCCTGGCTCTTACTATACAAGAGTGATCCGAGAAGAATTTTTATCAATCATCAAAGAATCAAATAAACCAGACAATCCCACGTATAACAAAGAGTATCTTTTTGAATACCTATCTTACACTGCAGGAATTCCAGAGGAATCCTATGCAATCCTTGGTCGCAACTTGGGATTTGTTTATCCGAAGGATTCCTATGAATTAGGAAACAAACTGGGAGGGATGAGTTCAAGGATCCAAGGACATAAACTACTCAACCTCGCCAAAGAATACTTCCGTGTGGGAGAAGATAGTTTGGGTTTAAGCCTTGTTAACTTTCACGTAAAACGAGAGAATCTTTCCGAAGAAGAAAAAGATGAAATTTTAGTAGGAATTGGGGACCTAACTTATAACACATATTATACGGCATTTCACACCAGATCACTTCTGAAAAGACATTTTATCCCCGATGATCCCATCCTACTCCCCACGTCTATCTCTGTCAGGATCTATCCAAGGCCCCACCAAAGTATTGTCTCTCGTTACGCAAATGAAAACGATATCTCGGAAGACAAGGTTTACGCTCTCATGCGACAAGAATCCTTCTTTAAAGAAACGGCGACCTCAAGATCCAATGCACGAGGGCTCATGCAAATAATGCCTGCTACGGGCAGAGAACTTGCTTCCCGGATGGGAATCACATCCTACTCGCTCTATGAACCCGAAACCTCCATCCGTTTGGGGACAAAATTTTTAGCTTATCTTTTGAAATCCAATGGGAACGAATTAAAATGGGCATCCATTGCGTATAACGGTGGGCCAGGGAATTTGCGGAAATGGAAGAAGTCCGTTTACTCAGGTGATTTTAACCATTTTTTAGAAGACCTTCCTTACAAAGAGTCGAGAGATTACTGTCGCATCGTGGTTTCGAATTTCTACGCTTATGACATCATGAAAAAATACCATAAGTTATAAAAAATGGCTTTTCCCCACCCTTTCCTCTGTCTATCCTTTGAAATAGACAGAGATATACAGGAGAAGATATGTCCGAAAAGGCAATTCTGAAAGTGGATGGAAAAGAGTTCGAACTTCCGATTTTAGTGGGAAGCGAAAACGAGAAGGCAATTGATATTACTAAACTCCGCCAATTGTCCGGTTATGTTACGATTGATTCCGGTTATTTAAATACAGGTGCTTGCACCAGTGAGATCACCTTTCTCGATGGAGAACAAGGGATCCTCCGTTACCGCGGAATTCCTATTGATGATTTGGCCGCTAAGTCTACTTTTACTGAGGTAGCTTATTTACTCATCTACGGCAAACTTCCAAACGATGCACAGCTAAAAGAATGGAATAGCTCCATTACCAAACATACTATGATCCACGAGGATCTCAAACGCCTGTTCAACGGTTTTCCAAAAGATGGTCACCCAATGGCGATCATGTCTTGTATGATGGGATGTTTATCTACATACTACCAAGATAGTTATGATCCAATGAATGAGGAACACAGAGAGATCTCCATCATTCGACTCCTTGCAAAATTCCCAACAATTGCCGCTTACGCTTATAAAAAATCTATCGGACAACCCATCATCCACCCACTCAATGAATTGGACTATGCTTCTAATTTTATGAATATGATGTTTGCGGTTCCTGCGGAAGATTATCATATTGATCCAGAAATTGTATCTGCACTCAACTTACTTCTCATCTTACATGCAGACCACGAACAAAACTGTTCTACGTCTACTGTTCGTTTGGTGGGATCATCTCTTGCCAACTTATACGGTGCCATTTCTGCAGGAATCCTAGCTCTCTGGGGACCACGTCACGGTGGGGCCAACCAAGAAGTATTGGAAATGTTGGAAGGAATTAAAAAAAGCGGACTCTCGGTTAAAAAAATCGTAGAACAAGCCAAAGACAAAAACTCCAGTTTCCGATTGAATGGGTTTGGTCACCGAGTTTACAAAAACTTTGACCCTCGTGCCAAAATCATCAAAGTGGCTTGTGATAAAGTTTTAAACAAACTTGGTATCAAAGACCCACTTCTTGACATTGCCAAAGAATTGGAAGAAGCGGCACTCAACGATCCATACTTTGTCGAAAGAAAACTCTATCCAAACGTAGACTTCTATTCAGGAATCATCTACCGTGCACTTGGAATTCCAACTAATATGTTTACAGTCATGTTTGCAATGGGAAGGCTTCCAGGTTGGATTGCGCAGTGGAAAGAGATGATTGAAGACCCAAGTTTAAAGATTGGTCGACCACGCCAAATTTATACAGGTCCACAAGAGATCTCTTACGAAGCAGCAAAAAAACAGGCTTAACACCGAAACGAAAAAAGGACAGGGGATGAGGATCTCCTGTCCAAGACCAATCAATTGAAAAAAACTGCTCGGACAAAAATCCTTTTTCTAGCTTTACTCTCCTCTCTCTCTTTTACAAAACCAATTCTTTCTGAAACTCCAAGCGACGTTGGGGAACGAATCATCCACACCACAAAATTCACTTATTGGATTGATCCCACATCTTCTGTTCCCTTAGAATCCGTATTAAAAACAGGGCAATTTTCAAAGATTACTGATGATTTTATCAACTTTGGATTTTTGGAAGGAACCCTTTGGTTAAAACTAGATCCCAAAGATTTCCCCGATCCGATCAAATACCCATTACTTCTGATCCAAGCACATAACATTGATTCCGTGGAACTATTTCACAAAAACGATGGGAATACTTATGTAGTTTCCAAGTCCGGCCATATCCAACCCGTATTTCAAAGAGAAATCCCCCATAGAAATTTTGCCTTCCGAATCGGGCACGAAAAAGAAACCATTCTCATCGCCATTCGATCAGAAATCTCTCTACAGTTTGCTTTTGTTTTCACTAACCAAAGAAATCTGCAACGAGAGGACTACATTTCACAATGGATCTATGGTTTATTTTTTGGAAGTTTAGGAATCATCATCTTATACAATCTTGCAATTGCCTTTTTCGTAAGAGATCGGAATTATTTTTATTATATTGGTTATGTGCTTTTTTTTGGCCTCGGCCAACTTTCTCTTTTAGGTTTTTGGGGGTATTTTTTTGTCCCTGATTCTTATTTTTGGAAACGGATAGGTATCCCCGTTTTTTTCAGTATTTGTCTTTTTTTCTTTGTATTGTTTACATCCCATTTTCTAAAACTAAAAACACGAATACCCAAAGTGGCTCGCTTCTACCAAGTTTTGGGAGTTTTTTCCCTACTGAATGCCGTAGTCGCTTTGTTTGGTGGGATCTCACAATCATCCATCGGTGTGAGTCTGCTTTCTGTTTTGATTTGTATCAGTTTACTAATCGTACTTGTCTGGGGAATTTGGCGGAGAATTCGTTCCTTTTATTATTTTGCCATTGCCTTTGTTTTATTACTTCTTACTTGCACAGTGTACGGGTTACTCAAATTTGGGATCCTTCCTTCTAATCCATTTTTAGAAGAAATGTTATTTCCCATCGCTTCTCTTGCTGACATCACTTTGTTTGCATTGGCTTTGGCTGATCGTATCCAATTGTTACGCCAAGAAAAAGATATGGCGCTGGCACAGGTCACTAGCCTACGAAGAGAAAGAAAGATTTCCAGGGACATCCTCATGCAATCTCTTCCAAAAACCATTCCCAATGTGAAGAATTTACAGATCCAAATTTTTATTTTGCCAATGAAAGATGTGGGTGGTGACTTCTATGAATACTTCTCACCTAATCCCTATGAAATAGGCATTGTACTCTGTGATGTTTCGGGGCATGGAATTCCTGCTTCTCTGATTTCTGCCATGGGAAAAGTAGCCTTTACCACACAAAAGGACAATATCTCTTCACCCAAACAAGTATTAGAGGGTATGAACCGCGTGTTATACGGTAACTGTAATCCTCAATATGTAACTGCCTCCTATGTATATCTAAATACATCCACCAAGGTTTGGCGGTTTGGACGGGCGGGTCATCCAAGTGCCTATCTCCAAAGAGCCAGTGGTGAGATCATCAAAGTCCATCCCAAAGGAAAAATTATTGGTGTGTTTCCAGAAATCCAAATTGAAGAATCAAGCTACCTAGTCGAACCCAAAGACCGAATCCTTATTCTTAGTGATGGAGTTTTGGAATGTTTTACTCCCGAAGGGAAAATGTATGGAGAAGCGGGTTTATTGGAATTTTTACGGACTAACAGGGGGCTGCCAAACCATCTATTCAAAGGAAAACTCATCCAGGATTTAGAGTCGTTTTCTAAAGCCGAAATAAAAGAGTGGGAGGACGACCTAACGTTTATTTTTCTGGAATTGGTATGACAAAAAGTTACGAACTCTTGGATTCAGGTGATTTATCCAAATTGGAAATTGTAGGTGGTTACAAACTCCTTCGCTCTTCCCCTACTTCTGCTTATGGGAAAGCAACTCCTGAAATTTGGACCGACCTCCATGCGCAGTACATCAAAAATGATTCCGGTGCCGGACATTGGAATTTTCAAAAGAAAGTTCCCGAAAGTTTTACCATTGAATTTTCCAACCTAACTTTTAAAATCAAACTCACTCCTTTTGGTCACATCGGACTTTTCCCAGAACAAGAAACCAATTGGAACCGAATCCGAGAGATTGGAAAAAAGAAACAAGGCCTCGAAGTCCTAAACCTATTTGCTTATTCAGGGGGATCCACACTTGCTTGTTTGGATTCGGGTATGGGAGTTTGTCATGTGGATGCTTCCAAAGGAATGGTGGACTGGGCACGCGAAAATGCGAAACTATCAGGGTTGGATTCCAAACCAGTCCGTTGGATTGTGGATGACGTAATGAAGTTTATTCGTCGAGAAATCAAACGCGGGAAAAAATACCAAGGCCTCATCCTCGACCCACCAAGTTTCGGACGTGGTTCCAAAGGAGAGGTTTGGAAGATTGAAGAAAACCTTTCAGAACTTATGGATGCTCTTATGGAACTCTCCGATTCCAAACCAGAATTTGTCATCCTCAGTTGCCATAGCCAAGGGTTTAGTCCCCTAACATTAGAAAGGATATTGTCGTCGCGAATCAAAACAAAAGGCACTTACCAAACATCCGAGTTATTCATCCCTGAAAGATCAGGAAAAAAATACCCTGCCGGATTTTGTACTTTCTTCTCCAAATAAAAAAGAACATTCTTTGTAAGCCCTATGCCAAACAGAAAACAATACATCACGAGTTTTTCCAACCCTAAGGTTAAGTGGGTAGCGGGCCTCAAAGAAAAAAGAAACCGCGACGAAGAAAAAAAATTCTTCATTGAAGGGTATCGGGAAATAAAAAAAGCCATTACAAGTAACCCGAGCTCACCTATCCCTTGTTTGCCTGTCAATATCACAAGTTTGTTTATCTCACCCGAATGTTTTCTCGGCGAAAACGAAGAACTATTGATCCAATCAGTCCATTGTCCGATATTCGAACTTCCCCGTAAAATTTTTGAAAAAATTTCTTATAGGGATAGGCCAGATGGGCTCATCGCTGTGGCAGAAACCCCGGATGCCACAGTCCCTTGGGAAAAAATAAAATCTTTAGAAACAAACCCCGTCCTTATCATTGAAGGTGTGGAAAAACCAGGAAACCTCGGGACCATTTTACGTACCGCAGAAGGTGCTGGGGTTGGTCTTGTGATTGTCACCGATCCGAGAATTGACCTTTTTAATCCTAACGTAGTTCGTGCAAGCACCGGCACGATATTTACTTTACCAGTTTATATTGGAGAATTAAAAGAAGTCCTTACCAATTTTCAAACGCAAGGATACAAACGTTATGCGGTCACACCCGAAGGAAAATCACTTTATACTTCTATCAATATGAAAGAAAAATCCGTATTTCTTTTTGGAAGTGAGCAGTACGGACTAAGTCTCGGAGCCAAAGAATTATCCGACGACACTCTTTACCTACCAATGTTAGGTGAAGCTGATTCATTAAATCTAGCCATGTCTTGCGGAATTGTTTTATACGAATCCATCCGACAAAGAAACAAATGAAGATCTATTTTTACATCTCAGGCCATGGGTTTGGGCACATCAGTCGCTCAGGAAATATCATTAAACACCTGCTAAATGCCGAGTTTATTGAAGAAATTCATCTAATCAGCACAAGGATACCATTTTTAAATTTCACCCATCCCAAACTAAAAATGCGAAATCTTAAACTGGATGTAGGGGTTTCGCAAAAAAACTCTCTTTCGATTGATTTACAAACTACAAAGGAAGAACTCCAAGATTTTGAAAAAAAACAAAGTCCGACTCCTAAAAGAAGAATCAGAATACTGCAAAAAAAATAATATCTCACTCATCCTAACCGATAGTTCTTCTTTTCCCATCACCATTGCTTTAGAAACAGGAATCCAAAGTATTTTTCTCGGTAACTTCACTTGGGATTTTATTTATAGAAACTATGCCAAAGATGATTCCTATTTCGGGAACTTAAGTGACCAATTGCAGGTTGAATATGGGTTTGCAACAGAAGCACTCATTTTACCTTTTTCTTGTCCCATGCCCACATTTCTGGAACAAACTAACATTGGTCTTGTGGGCAGAAAACCAACCCTTTCGAAAGAATTGGCCAGACAAAAATTTGGGTTTAAAGATGATACTACCTACATTCTTTTATCCTTTGGTGCTTACGGTTTAGAAGGAACCCAATTACAAACAAAAAATCTCACCCCTTCCATTCAATTAATTGCTTACGGAGTTCCAGGAATCCAAACAGATGGAATCCTTGTGCCAGAAGTTTCTCATTATCCCGATCTTGTGGCAGCAGCAGATTATGTTTGCACAAAGCCGGGATACGGAATTTTAGCTGAATGTTATTATGCAAAAACTCCTATTCTTTATACCGATCGCGGTGATTTTGCAGAATATCTTTATTTGGTAAATGCACTCGATCTTTACTTTCGTTCGGCTTATATTGACCTTACCCGAATAATTTCTTGTCAATTTGAGGAAGTGCTGACTCTAATTAATACAATCGACTCGATGACTCCCAAGTTAGAAATAAAAACGGATGGAGAGGAAGATGTCGTTTCTCACTTATTAGAATACAATTAAATGCCAGGCCCAGACTCCTATACAGATAGAATCCTCCAAGATTTAGAAGCCAACGAAAATGGTTACTTCCAAATCGAAAACTCCTCAGGCAAAGCTGTATTAAAAATCACAAAACCTGGCCCTAAAGGAAAAAAAGTCGATTATAAAGATGTACTCGCACGTGTCCAACTCTTTGGTGTTGAAGGATATAACACAGAACAAATCAAAAAAGCTGTTGCCTTAGCGGAAAACAAACCTGTAGAAATTGGAACCTGGTCCAAAGGGGATCCAGTAAACTCTTATGCGGACATTACCATCTCCGAAGATTATATGGAAGCCAAAATGGTTCTCCATCCTCCCAAACATGGGGGAGCGCTCCTCAGCGAATACCAGTTACGTGAACAGATTGCATCAGTTGGAATCTCTGTTGGTATCCTTGATTTGGTCATTCAAAGCCAAGTCAAAAATCCCGATTTTTTTGTTCCTTATACAATCGCAAAAGGTTATCAACCTGTTCCTGGTAAGGATGGAGAAATTAAAATTTACTTTAGGTCAGACAACAAACCCCAGTTAGAAGAAGACGAACATGGACGTATCGACTATAAAAATATTGGGGTCATCCAATCAGTTAAACCAGAGGATTTGATTGCCGAAAGAATCCCTCCCAAAAAAGGAGAATTCGGAAAAACCGTCAATGGATCCATGATCCCTTACCAAGAAGAGAAAACAGTCGACTGGAATCTGGGACCAAATGTGGAACTGAGAGGGGACAAACTGTACGCTAAAATCGCAGGCCGACCGGTTTTATCGGCAGCATGGGAAATCAAAGTGGATGAAGTGATCCAACTGGAAGCCGTTGATTATTCCACGGGAAATATTGATTTTCCTGGAACCATTATTGTCGAAGAAAAAATTGGAGATGGTTTTTCTTTAACCACAAGTGGCAGTATCATCATTCGCAATTCTGTCGGTAAAGCTTTTCTCAAAGCCAAAGGGGATATTGTTTTGTCAGGTGGGTTTATGGGAAGGGGCGAAGGTTATATCGAATCAGAAGGAAACATCTACGCCAAATTTGTAGAACAGGGAAAACTTACTGCGCAAGGAAGTATCTTTGTAGAGGAAGCAGTCATGCATTCCGAACTTTCTGCCAAAGATTTTATTCGAGTTGCCGGAGGCCGAGGTGAAGTTATTGGAGGAACTGTCATAGCAGGAAACTCCCTCACGTGTGTCAAACTCGGCGCCGTTGTGGAAACCAAAACCAAAGTGGCGATTGGAACTCCACCTGAGTTACTTGATGAACTCAATCGGATGAAAAAGGAAATCGCAGACAAAGAAATCACCCTTCACAAAGTCCAACTGACACTCACAAAACTTGTAGAGAAAAGTCAGAAAAAAGACCTGACACTTGAAGAAAAAGAAACCATCACCAAACTAAAAGATGCAAACGAAAAATTCACAAAAGTTTTAGAAGCACAAACCAAACAATTCGAAACTGCGCTTGGCTCCTACGAGCCAAACCCAGAAGCCTTTGTGGATGTAGAAAGAGAAGTATTTCCCGGTGTAGACCTAAGTTTTGGTGCCGGAAAAAATTACCGCATGGGAATCAATTCCCTGGTTGGAAAAACTCATTTTTATTTAGGAACTGACGGTAACATTCAAACCGACAGAACCGTTATCAGGAAGGAAGACTAATACGAATTTATTCTTCGTTTAGTATCCCCTCTTCCTCATCTTTTGAAATTTTCTTTTCAGGTTTAAGATCTGCATCAACAGAGTTTGTTACCTCTGGGATGATCGTTTTCTTTCTTTTCTCAAATTTCAATTTTGTCAAATCGGCTTTATCGAAAACTAACCAATGTTTATTGCGAAATCCAGAAACTTTTTTAAAGGAAAAACCTGGGCTTTGCAGAATGTATGTGGACTGAGGGAAATGTTCAAAAGGAATGTCTGGGATATTGGACCAGTCAAAATAATTTCCTTGTTCATCATAAGAAATTTCTTTTTGGAGTTCCCCAAAAAGAATTTCTATCGAGGTTTCAGTTGACCAGATATAAAAACCCGTCCTAGAATAATGAGATACCACGGATCGAACCGGGTTGTATTTAGAAATAACAAGGAGTAGTTGGTCTGGTTTTAATTTTTGTAAACCGTCTACAAGATCCAATGCAAACTCTTTGATTTCCTTTTCTTCGAAAATATATCGGTTTACATCGCCATAAGAACTTTCTTCACGAAAACGAATGTTCCCAAGTAAATCTAAAACCTTTTCTTCTGTGATTTCCACCGGATGGGCGAATGTCTTTGAAACAGCAGTCTCTGACTTTAAGCTGATTTTATCTCGAGCAACTGTGTAGATGGCAAACTCGTTACTGCGGAAAAGTAAAGATCTAGACTTAACACCTGAAGCACAGGAATTCAAAGTGATTGAAAGAATTAAGAGAGAGAAAATTCGATAGAGTTTCATTACGCTTATGCCTCTAGAGTTTTTTGAAACTCCGGAAATTTAGAAAGGTATTCATCCAACGTCAAAATGGAAAGGATATGATTGAGTCCAGAAAGACGAAATACAGAGTTTAGGTTTTTATTCAAATTGGTTACGAAAATCTCTACGCCACGATTGTGAAGGGCAGAAGATGCTTTAATCACAGCTCCGATTCCACTCGAGTCGAGAAATTTTACAGAATGGAAATCCATTGTCAATTTTCCGAAATTCTGACTTTCAATCGCCTTCTCAAATTCTTGGTAAAACTCTCTCGAGTTTTCCATCAGGACATCCCTTTGGATCGATAGAAGCAGGTGATTTTCCTGACGGTGGCTTAGAATCAACATAGTTGGATTAACAATACGTTACGATTCTCTGGATTTGTGTCAAGAAAATCGGCTTTATGAAAGAGGGGACAAATCCGCTAGATTCATCTCTAAATCGTGGGGAAAGCCTTCTTTATCATTATAAACAACAATGGCTTTGTCTGATTGGATTTCTTTGATTTCCACAGTGGAACCGGTAAAAATAAAAATACCTTTGTTTAGGAATGTTGGTTTTGTCAATTTTGCCTTATCGCCTGGCTTCATTCCCCATCCTCTGTTTTTAGATAGAGGTCCTTACCCGCCTTTTTCATGACATCAAAGATGTACATCTGGCTGTGATCCACTCGGGTTCCAATGTCATAAATGGCATCGGTAAAATCAGCACCTTCAATTTTGGCAGAAGCGAGTTTGGCAAAACGTAAGTCAGCACCACGAAAATTGGCATTTCTCAGATCGGCTCCATTAAAAAACGAAGCCTTTAAGTTAGCACCTTGGAAGTTGGCTCCCACAAAACTAGAATTTTGAAGGAAGGCATTGTGAAGGTCCGCACCGCTAAAATCGACTCCGTCCAACTTTTCTTTTTCCAACATAACACTGGATAACTTGGCTTCCCGAAGGTGGCCTTGGTTGTGAAGGATTTCCATGGTTTGGGATTTTGTGATTCGGTTTTCTTTGGGAACACCCTGTCCAGATTCATAATCTTCGACAGCTTTTTTGAGAGCAGCAACAGCGGATTCTGGGTAGTTCTTTCTTCTTTCAGGAAACTCAAACAGAGTTTCTAAAGTTTCAGGAGTGAGGTTTTTCAGTTCTAAAAGGGATTTACCTTTAGCGTATTCGGTGGCCATAGCAAGAGCTACAATTCCAAACCCGCAGCCAGTTGTGGTATAACTTGCGTCTTCCACAACAGACTCGTCGTTTAACTTTAAGTAAATGCGATAACCGTCCCCGCAACCTGTGTTGCGGTAGTAGGAAACGACGGTAGCGTCGTCCATCTCACGGTAATTCATCCTTTGGTCGTTGATTTCTTTGTAGCGAGCAAAGTCCATTACTGCCATGAGTGTTCCCCCTGTTTATGATTAGACAGACGCGAGCAAGTGCTCTTACTTCATTTTGTATTTTTTCTTGAATTTGTCTACGCGGCCTGTCGTATCCAATAGTTTGGATTTTCCAGTGAAAAACGGGTGGCAGTTGGAACAAATTTCCACACTGATATCCCCGGCAGTAGATCTAGTTTCGATCACAGTACCGCAAGCACATTTGATTTTAGCAGCAACGTATTTTGGATGTATGTCAGTTTTCATGGTGGCCCTTTTAGTTCGTATTCATGCTGGCGAGGAATTGGTCGTTGGTCTTCGCACCGCGCATTTTTTCAATCAATAGTTCCATACTTTCGGTGATACTCATGGGAGAAAGTACTTTTCGGAGGATAAAGACTCGAGTGAGGGTATCCTGCGGAAGTAGGAGTTCCTCTTTTCTTGTTCCCGAGCGATTGATGTCAATTGCAGGGAAAATCCGTTTGTCAGCGAGTTTTCGGTCTAGATGGATTTCCATATTTCCCGTTCCCTTAAATTCCTCAAAAATCACCTCGTCCATTCGGGAACCTGTGTCAATGAGGGCCGTAGCGATGATAGTGAGTGACCCACCTTCTTCAATGTTTCTTGCGGCTCCAAAAAAACGTTTTGGTTTGTGAAGAGCGTTGGAATCCACACCCCCAGAAAGGATCTTTCCGGAAGTAGGAACCACTTGGTTGTAAGCCCGGGCAAGCCTTGTGATGGAATCGAGTAAGATGACCACATCCTTTCCATGTTCCACCAGTCGTTTTGCTTTTTCGATGACCATCTCTGCTACTTGGACGTGGCGTTGTGCTGGTTCATCAAAAGTGGAACTTACCACTTCACCCTTCACATGGCGAGCCATGTCCGTTACTTCTTCGGGGCGTTCATCAATAAGTAAAACAATGAGAAAAATTTCTGGGTGGTTTCTTGTAATTGCATTGGCGATGGATTGCATAAGAACCGTTTTACCAGTTCTAGGTGGCGCTACAATGAGAGCTCTTTGTCCCTTTCCAATCGGACACATAAGGTCAATGATACGAGTGTCCAAATGACTTGGATCAAACCCCATATTGATTCTTTCATCAGGATAGAGAGGAGTTAAGTTATCAAATAAGTTTCTTTTCTGCGCGACTTCTACCGGAAAACCATTGATGGACTCCACACGAAGCATAGCAAAAAATCTTTCTGCTTCTTTAGGTGGTCGGATAAGTCCTGTTACTGTATCACCAGTGCGAAGACCAAAGAGTTTGATTTGAGAAGGAGATACATAAATATCATCTGGACCTGGCACATAATTGTAGTCAGGTGACCTTAGGAAACCATAACCATCGGGAAGTCTTTCCATAACTCCTGCTGCATGCACTTGACCGTCTTTTTCGGTCTGTGCTTGAAGAAGAGCAAACATCAGGTTTTGTTTTTTTAATCCATGAGTGTTTTCCACTCCCAAACCTTTGGCAAGGTCAGCAAGTTCATTGATGTTTTTTTTCTTTAGTTCTACTAAATCAAGTGGAGGAGGAATGGGACCTTCGTATCGGCCCTTTTTCTTCTTAAATTGTTTCGGTGGTTCGGAACCATCTTCTTGGTCCATGATACCGTTTGTATATTCGGTTTGGTCTTCGGGGGGATTAACTTGAATTTCGTCTTGTTTGCGTGATGCCATAGATTGTTCTACATTGATTGTTAGAGTATTTGATTAAATTTGGGAAACCATTTGTGCAAGTTAAGTATGCAAGGGAAACAGCGAAGTGCGGAGGTGTTTTCTCAAACGGTAAGGAAAAAATCGTTTTTCCCTCATTTTCGTCAACGTCTTTTTTTTGTCTTTTTTCTCGCTGGACTTTGATTTTTATTCTGTTTCTTCGCCGGGCCTTGCGATTTCAAAGATTTTACCGGTTTTTTGAGGGTTTTGGCCTTGGAAGAAGGAATCGGTTTGGCTTTCTCTGTTGTTTTTTTGGGTTTCGGTTCCGGTTTTTCCGAGCGTTTTCTAGGGATGACTGTTTTCACTTTGGTTTCATTGCGAAAACGTTCCGAGAGTTTTAGAAACCGAATTCTATTTTGTAAGGTAGTTCTCGGGACCCCAAGTTCCGTTGCCGTATGGGAGATATTGTTTGAATTTCTTTTAAGCGACTTATGGATGTAATGCGCTTCCATTTCTTCTAAAACTGATTCCAAAGGAAGTTTGGAACGAAACGCTTCGTCTAAATTCGGAAATTCAGACTGTCCATTTCCTAATGAATTGGTAAAAGAAGAGGGAGAAAAATGGTATAAAAACCCAAATACTTTTTTTTCCTTTTTCAAAGTTACAATCCGAAGTGTAACCCTAAGCTCTGTAATGTTTGTATACAAAACACTAGTGTCAGCATCCTTACCCAAACTCATATCGTGGTCTTTTAAATAAGTGGCTAGAACTTCTCTGTTGAGATTGTGAAGGTATTTTTCCGCTAATTGAAGCGAATCACGAAACAAAGGTTTTGTGAGGATTTGATTCTCGAAAGTTTCGTTATAAAAAACAGTAGATCCAGTGACATCTGTCGCAATGAGTCCATCTGGGAAATGAGAGAGAATAAGCTCCATAAACCACTGAACAGAATCAGCGTTTTCTTTTTTTCTTTCCAGTTTAGATTCAATTTCTTCTAGTTTGGGATCACGAATATGCGAAGAATCTAATTTAGTAAAGGCGGCTAGAAACCTAGGTTTGTCCCAATTATCTTTTTTTTCTCCATCAAGTCCGATGACTGGGATCTGGGTAGATTCTTTGAAAAATAAAAGCAGGTTTTCGTGGAGTTCTGTTTCGAGGATTTCCAAAGGAATTTCGTCCAGGTCTTCCCTTTCTCTTCCCAAATCGGACAACTCGCGGTGGACACGATCTTTGGAAAGTAGGCCTAATAACTCACCCTCCTCCGAAATCACAGGAAGGTGGGTGGCCCTTGTCAGCAGAAAATGACGATAGAGTGATTCGAACTTCACTAAGCAGTCATTCTTTCGAATTTGGTATCAGTGAAAATCGAAATTTTTAGTTTTCTTGAATCGTGTTTTGCTTTTGTTTATGAAGGCCCATCCAAATCGGTTGGACCCAAACAGAATCTGCGGTTTGGTATTCTTCGGGTATCTCTACTTTTTGGGACCGTAAAGACATAAGACTGTAAACTAGCGAACGTTTGTATGTGTGGAGCGAAAGTTGGTAATTCCCGGACAAAAAGTATTCTTTTGCATGGTCTTTTTCGCTTTTTGCCATCACAAGATACCTTTGGATTTTTTCTTTGGTATCCCATTCCAAAGGTTTGGCACCTGACTTATCTTCTCCTTCGAGAAGAATCCATTGTCCCATGGCTTTTTGGTAAAGCCCGTTTGCTGATTCTTCCATGGGAAAACAGAGTTTACGCTGAGTGACAAGAAGGTCCCCTTCGGCAATGGAAAGAGTTTTTTCAATTTCCAGTCGGTTGCCAGCGCGGTAGGTTTCCTCTACTTGTGTGCGAATGGCTTCAATCGAAGTTTTTCCAATTTCTGGTTCCAACTTCAATTGTTCTTTGATATCAAGAACCAGTGTTATTTTTCCATCGATTTGTTTTTTACGTTCTCTGTAAGACATTGTGGTTTTGGCCACAAGTGTGAGTGAAAAAACAAAGATGGTAACACCGGTAATCCACTTCATATTATTTTTTCTTTTCTTCTGGGTAGATGGCTTTTCCATTTTCATCAAACTTAGGAGTGGGAGGAACTGATTCACGTCTCGCACCTTCTGTCTCTTTGATTTGAGCATTGGCTTCCATTAACAAATCTAATTTTTTGGAAGTGATAAGACCATAGTTGTCATCATGTTGTTCCAAAAGATCCAAAGGTTTTGCATCAGGATTTCCTGGAGGGACAATTGTTCTTTCCATTCGTTTGTTTTCAATGAAGTTGATGAGAGTATCTCTCACCTTCTCGTAGTTACGTTGCTTTTCTTCGTTACGAGCATCTTTCAAATCTTCATTAGAACGATATTGGTATTCTGGTTTGTCCTCATCTGGTGTTTTGCTATAAATCATCGCAAGGATAGCAAAACGTTTGGCGCGACGCAAATTAAGAATCCCTTCTTTATAAAGAGTCAGTTTATATCGGTATTGATGTGGGCTGGAATTAAGACCTGTAGTGTAAAGATCTTCGGAAGAACGTAAGTCACGAAAACCTAAACGTAACAATGCTTTGGCGTTGTTGTCATTGGAACGAATGATGGTGGGTGCAGCGGCTTCAAGAAGTGCTCTTGCATCTTCAATGTATTTTTGAAGAACGATTTCAAAGATACTTTTCAGTTCCCCTTGGGCTTGTCGGAGTTGGCGAAATCCATACACATAGTTACTTTGTAAGTACCACATGTTCCCGCTAAAGTCAGATTGGTTGGCTGCTTTGAGAAGTTTAAAATAATCAAAGTCCAAATTCTTTTTGGCAGGATCTTGGGTCGGAGTTTCGGCTCCGGGTTGCGTTGACGTTTGTGCCTCTTCTTGGGAAGGAGCCAAATTGCTCAGAGCAATATTGATAAAATTTAAGTTTTCTTTGTTTTCAAAGATTAAAATCCCCAGATTCGTTTGTTCTGGAGATACTGCGCTGATATGTGAGATGTGACCCACGACCATTGCAAAAAAGAGGATGAATTTCCATTTTCCCATAGCTCTACCTTGTTTTATATATCGGAGCTACAGGAAAAACCAGGACTAAATTTTACATTTTTTGGATTCGTTCTATGGCAGAAATGACATCTTCCCGCTTTCCAAAGGCAGAAAGTCGAAAATATCCCTCGCCTGCCGGGCCAAATCCCGAACCAGGGGTTCCCACCACTTGCGCTGTTCCCAAAAGTTCGTCAAAAAAATCCCAAGATTTGAGACCTCTTGGAGTTTTTAGCCAAATGTAAGGAGCGTTCATTCCCCCAAATACAGTGTAACCTGCCTTTACCAATCCTTCTCGGATGAGTTTCGCATTCTCCATATAGTAGGAAATTTGTTCTTTAATCTCTAATTGGCCTTGAGTGGAAAAAACTGCCTCAGCTCCTTTTTGTGTTACATACGACACTCCATTGAACTTGGTGGTATGGCGGCGGTTCCAGAGAGAATTGAAACTAATCTCTTCTCCCCCTTTTGTTTTTCCTTTTAAGTCTTTGGGAATCACAAGATAAGCGCAGCGTGTTCCGGTAAATCCTGCCGTTTTGGAAAAGGATCTAAATTCCATAGCCACTTCTTTGGCCCCAGGAATTTCATAAATGGATTTGGGAATTTCTGGATCTTGGATAAAGGATTCATAAGCCGAATCGTATAAAATGATACTACCGATTTTTTTAGCAAAGTTGACCCATTCCGTCAGACGTGCCTTAGTTGCGACCATCCCGGTCGGGTTATTCGGATAACAGAGGTAAATGATGTCTGGTTTTTCTTTTGGAAAATCCGGCTCAAAATTGTTTTCTTCTGTGGCAGGCATATAAATGATGTTCGCATATCGCCCGTCAGGTCCTACTTCTCCCGTACGACCTGCCATCACATTGGTATCCACATACACAGGGTATACGGGATCCACTACGGCAATTTTACTATCTAAAGAAAAGATCTCTTGGATGTTTCCACAGTCGCATTTAGAACCGTCAGAAACAAATACTTCATCTTCCGCAATTTGGACCCCACGCGCTGTGTAGTCGTGAGCGATGATTTTTTGGATGAGAAAGGAATATCCTTGTTCTGGACCATACCCGTGAAAACCCCCAGCACTTCCCATTTCTTTGGCTGCATCTACCATAGCATTCACAATCGTAGGTGCCAAAGGCAGAGTGACATCTCCAATCCCAAGACGGATGATTTTAGCATTTTGGTTGGCATCGGAATAGGCTTTGACCCTTCTTCCAATTTCAGGAAACAAATATCCTGCTTTTAATTTTAAATAGTTTTCATTTATCTGAGTCATCTTCTTCTTTATTTTCCTCTATGAGTTTTCTCGATCTAAATCCTTCATGATAACCGTGTTCGTATAACACATCTTCTTCGCCCCAGGTCCAACAATAGAACCCAGTCCCGTGGTCAAAATCAACGAGCCACAATCCTTTGACATCGATATGCATGGCCAAAATTTCATTCGTCCAATGTTTTACAATTTCACCGATTTCTTCTTCTTTGGCTTCTAAAACATTTTCCGGTAGTAATTTGTTGCGCACATCATCAGCAAGAACGCTAGCCCTTAAATAGTATTCTCTTGTGATGTCTCGCACAAGTGGTAGGACTTCTCTTGCTTCGCTGAGTGTCCAAATCTTTTTAGTCAAAATCCACTCCAAGACTCAGACATAGTAAGGCCATTCTAACGACTACCCCATACTTCGCCTGACGGAAGTAAGCTGCATTGGGAAGGTCATCTACATCTGTAGAGAGTTCATTCACACGAGGGAGTGGATGGAGAATGGTTGTATCTTTTTTAGAAGCAAGGACAAGTTCCTTATTCACTTTATAAATATCTTTTAGTTTTTCGTATTCTCTGTGATCAGGAAATCTTTCTTCTTGGATTCTTGTGACATAGGCAACATCGGCATCCCAGAAGGCTTTGATGTCTGTCGTTTCTTCCCAAGTCATAGGAAAACCTTCTAAGTTCTTTTTGTACTTTTCGGGAAGCCGCAATTCTTCGGGACTGATGAGATACAAATGCACTGGGTAATGACGCAGTAGATTGATAAGAGAGTGGATGGTTCTTCCGTATTTCAAGTCGCCAATAAAGGCGATGTTTAGGCCATCGATCTTTCTTTTTTCGGATACGATGGTATATAAATCGAGAAGTGCTTGGGTGGGGTGTTGGCCTGCCCCGTCTCCTGCGTTGATCACAGGGATGTTCACGGCCCCTGCGGCAATCCGTGAGGATCCTTCTACTGGGTGGCGGATGACAGCAATGTCACAATAGGCTTCGATCATCTTCATCGTATCATACAAGGTTTCCCCCTTAGAGATCGAGGAAAACTGGAAACCCACGGTAGAGATCAGCCTTCCCCCTAGCCTTTCCATGGCCGCTTCAAAACTCATTCTCGTCCGGGTGCTGGCTTCAAAAAACAAAGAGGCCAGGAGTTTCCCATGTAGAATTCCAAAGGCTTTACCTGATTCATGCAGGGCATTCATACGGTTTGTTTTTTCAATTAGGTAATTGAGGTCGTCTTTGGAAAATTGGAGGGTGTCTAAAATGTTTTTGTGAGAATAAGAGTGCATAAGTCCGAAATCTTTTCTCTAGGGTTTTTGGTATCGAATAAATCGAAAACATATTTTTTGGTATTTATGGTCGAGACAATTCAGAACAAACTCCGCGATATGGAACTGGTCACCCAACACCTGGTCCAACCTGACGATTTGAACTACCATAACAATCTTTTTGGGGGGAAAATGCTCTCCTGGATCGATGAAGGGATGGCAATGTACGTGATGAATAAAATTCGTTATACCAATATTGTGACGATGAGTATGGACAATGTGGTTTTTCGCTCGCCTGCCAGGGCCGGAGACATCATCCAAATCTACGGAAAAATCGTAAAATACGGAAAATCTTCTGTCACTTCCCGGACTTTGGCGATTACCAACAACCCGCAAACGGGAAAAATGTCTGCAGTGATCGAAAGTGATATCACCTATGTTTGTTTAGGTGACAATGGAAAACCGACCGCTTACTTTCGGAACTTTACCCCAACCACTTAGGATAGAGAGTTTGATCGATTCCGATTAAATTGAATATCCTTCCCGCAATAAAGTCCCCAAGGTCGTCCAAAGTTTTTGGCATTTGGTAGAACCCGGGGGATGCAGGAAGAATGATGGCCCCCGCCTCGTCCAATGCCAAAAGATTTTTTAGATGGATGCGGTTGTAAGGAGTCTCTCTCGGAACTACAATGAGCCTTCTTCTCTCTTTCAAAGAAACATCGGCAGCTCTTTCAATTAAGTTCTCTGTAAGGCCTTGGGACATCGAAGCCACAGTCTTCATACTACAAGGAACCACAACCATTGCATCCCAACGGTTGGACCCACTGGCAATATCGGAGCCTATATCAAAAAAATTACGCACATGAAATTTATGTTTGGGTTTGGTTTTCCATTTGGTTTCCACAAAAGATAGGATGTCTTCTGCGGACTCCACTTTGATTTCATACTCTTCTGAAAAAATGCGAAGTGCTGCGGGACTTGCGGTAATATAAGTTTCGCCTTCTACTTCAGACAAAGCACGAAGAAATCTTGCGGCATAAATACTACCACTGGCTCCCGCAAGACCCACCACTAGTTTCATTAGAAACTAATTCCGGAAGAGACTTTGAGTAAAAATTCGTTCCATTTATCAAAAAGAATCGCGAGGAACAAAACTACACTGATCCAAGAATTGATTTGGTAAAAAACCATCGGCAAGTCTTTGGATTTGTACTGATAAGAAATTTTATGTTCATACAAAACTAAAACTCCAATCACAGATAAAATCAGAAAATACATCACCCCAAGACCTGCACTGCTTCCGGCAAAGATAAAAAATACAAAAGAAAGGATATGTAAAACCACCGCCACAGCACGAGATTTGGTTTCTCCGAGGCGAGAGGGAATGCTATGCAGATTTTCTTTGACATCAAAGTCCATATCTTGGATGGCATATAACACATCGAAGGCGGAAATGTGAAAAAGAAGTCCCAGAGAAAATAAAATAGGAACTAAGTTGATGGTTTCTGTGATGGCAATCCAAGCTCCGAGGGGAGCAAGAGAAATGGCAAATCCCAAAACCAGATGACAAAAAAGAGTAAAACGTTTGGTGAGCGAATAGAGAAATAAAACAAAGAGAGCCGGGAAAGAAAGTAGGAATGCCAGTTTGTTTACAAAGAAACTCGCAAAGATAAAAATAAAGGAGGACAATCCAATAAAAAGAAGGGCTGAGAGTTTGGAAATTTTTCCCGAAGGAATTTCTCGGTTTTGGGTGCGTGGGTTTTTTTCATCAATTTCTGAATCCACATAACGATTGAACCCCATGGCGGCACTGCGAGCACTCACCATACAAACTAGCACAAGGGCCGCAATCCGAAGTAAGTCTCCCGTATCCAAAGTGGATTCCAAATAGGCGAGGAGGAAACTGATCCCAGCGAAGGGCAAGGCAAAGAGTGTGTGGGAAAATTTTACCATTTTAGCGTAGAGAATTAGGTTTTTAAAGAAGTTCATGGCATCCTTTCTGCCCATAGTTTAGACAGAGAAAAGGTTTTTTGGTTCATTCAGATTCGATTTCTTCCGTTCTTAGAACCAAGGTCTTAATTTATGAATATCCGTCTTTCATTTCTTGGTAGATTCCCCGTATCCTTCGTTACATTCGGGATTTTTATTCTTACCACACTCAGCTCTAGCGTGAGTGCCCACCCCAGTTTGGAAGACCGACCGTTACGAATTTTTTTCCATTGTGGAAAGGAACTCTTCACACGAATGGATGAGGAAGGTCGTGGGGGCCTCAGTGCTCTCCTTGGATTTGTGGAACGAGAAAAAATGGATTTGGATTTAAAACGGGGAAAAGGGTACATGTTGTATCCTTTTCAACCCAAAGACAAACCCTTGGAATTTCCTTTTGATGGATTTACGCTGGGAAAACCCAAAGAGATGAACCATGGCCCTGTGAAACTTGGTTTAGGCTCCATCCAAGAACTTATCGATGTCAAAAATATTGAGGATTATGATGGTTGGATTGTTTATGCAGGGGCCGATGAGCAAACAAAGATTCCCCTCCTTCCTTGGCAAAACCACCCGGAGCTTCCCCTTTTCCTTCTTGTGGAAGGAAACGCACAGGCGCGGTTTCGTTACCTGTCCAATGTCCACCAAATCGAATGTCCTAAAGATTATGGAAGGCTTGGAACTTTAAACCTATTCTTTCGAAAACGAAATCTGATTCGATTGGATTATAAATTAGAATCCATTAACTTAACTGACCGCAATCGATCTTGGAAACAAAAAAAGGAATCAGAATCAGAGGAAGGACTGGATAAACCTACTCCGAAAACGAAGGACATAGGGAAGAAAGAGGACAAGTCGAACAAAATGTCCGGCGTGCCTGGCAGTTCTTACGACCGAGAAATATTAGGTACAGAGATAGGTTTCGGCAAATCTCCTTAGGAGTGATTTTCAGCATCTCCCGTTCAATTTGTACGGGGTCCGTTTTTTGGGTAAAACCCAATCGTTTGGTAAGACGTTTCACATGGGTATCCACTACAAAACCTTCTACCACTCCATAAATTTCGGCAAGCACTACGTTCGCGGTTTTTCTTCCAAACCCAGGGAGTTTGATGGCCTCCTCCATTGTATTAGGAATGGTTCCACCATATTCATTTAAAACCATACGCGCAAAACCTTGGATGCTTTTGGCTTTGTTTTTATAAAACCCGGTGGAAAAGATTTTTTTCTCTATTGAGGTGAGTGGGGCGTTAGCAAAAGATTCGAGTGTGGGAAAACTACGAAAAAGTTCAGGTGTGACTGTATTCACACGTTCGTCCGTACACTGTGCACTGAGAATGACCGCAATGGCCAATTCATAAGGTTTGGAAAAATGAAGGGGGGTTTCTACTTCACCGAACTCCGCCGCTAAGAGACGGTAGACTTCGGTGATTTTAGGTGTTTTTTTGGATCGTTTCAATCCACAAGCAAACTAAAAAATTTAAGCTGCTGGCGTTGGTTGTGCTTTGGGAGTGATGCCAACGTATTTTTTAGGAGTGATGGCTGTGATATCGCCGCCGTGGTCTTTAATTGCCACTTTCAAACCTTTTTTACGAAGAGTTCGCAAAGCACGTGTAGAAATCTTAACGCGAACCCAACGGTTCTCGTCTTCCAAAAAGATTTTCTTTGTGATCACATTCACCTTCCAGATACGGCGATTCTTTTTATGAGAATGGGCTACGTTGTTCCCTGCCGTTGTTCCTTTTCCGGTTACTACACATGTTCTAGCCATAATTATTACCTTGTTTCGCTATGTTTTTGTACCCTCAGAATGGGTCAATTCGAAACGAATCTTTTCCTGAAAGAATCGAAGGGCATCTACAGGTGTGTCAGCAAATCCAAACAACTGCAGGTCCTCTTCTGAAATCAGACGCATCTCGGCTAGTTTTTTGAAATTAATCACTTGGGTCCAAAATTCTGTCCCATACAATAGGATGGGAATTTTGGATTTTTTTCCCGTCTGGACAAGGGTTAAGGTTTCGAAGAGTTCATCGAAGGTCCCAAACCCACCAGGAAAGGCAACCATCCCCCGACAAGTTTTCATAAACCAAAGTTTTCTCATAAAGAAATAATGAAACTCGAAAGTGAGCTCTGGATCTACATAGGGATTCACATGTTGTTCGTGAGGGAGAACAATATTGAGAGCTACTGATTTGGACCCGGCTTCTCTAGCACCACGGTTTCCGGCTTCCATAATTCCCGGCCCCCCCCCAGTGCAAATATTCAAATTTCTAGAAGGATTTTCTTGTTTCAAAGTAAAAGCCCACTCGGAAATCAATCGTGAAAACTCAGATGCCTCCTGATAGTAATGACCCAAAGTTTCGAGAGGGGAAGTTGGATTCTGTTTGGGTGATTCAGGTGAGGGGATTCTTGCAGATCCGAAGACCACAATGGTGTCTGTGATTCCATGGGTTTGGAATTCGGATTTAGGGTGGAGGTATTCGGAAAGGATACGGATGGGGCCGGCTTCATTCCCCCATAAAAAACTTTGATTCTCAAAGGCTAAATCATTCATCTTGTTATCATAGATCGACCGAATGGTATAAAAAATGCGGAAATTCCCAAAAACACTCCCCGTCTCTATTTCTTTAGAACATCTCCCAATGACTGAGACCGATTTAAAACAAATTTGTTTAGATTGGGAAGTGCTGGGGTTTCCTTTCTTTCGTCCCGCCGTGGTTATGGATTGGAAAACAGAAACTTTGCCTTTGGGTAAATCTAGATTGGACCTAGATTTAATCCTAAAATTGCGGTTTTGGCAAAGTTTAAGTGATTGGATCTTACCGGAATGGTATTCTAGAAAAAAAGCAGAGCAACTAACAGAAATATTGCGGAATCAAATTTTTTCAAAAGATCGGGAAAACAAACCAAACTCACTCTCTGGGCTATGGAAGCGTTTTTGGAACACTCCCCTTTCCCTAATTTGGCTAGATTTAGGATTCACTAAGCTACGAATGGATTTAGATTTAGAACAGGATTTCTTTTCGAATGCAATTCCTCTTTCTTTTGATGGCGAAAAGAAACTCTACTTCCGCACAGGGTATCTAAAAGCCATCCACTACCGATTGACTAAAAAAGAATTTAAAGCGCCCTATCCAAAGTTTGCGGAACTTTACATCAAAACCAGAGACAAACATAAAGATGAAAGTTTAGGTGGGGTTTATTATAGTTTTATCGGATATTTACTGGAAAAAAAGAGCGACGAATACCTGTTATCTTACTGGGGATTTCCATCTAAACTAGCAAATTACATACGGAACCAAGTTCCAGAAGAAATCTGGAACTTTACGAACTTAACAAAAACACTCCTATGGAAAGAAAAAAATCTTTTGGGAAAGGAATTAGAATTTAGGACTGTCTACCAGGTTTCCACTTCTTCGCCAAATCATCCAAGATGATAAAACGAGAGTTTTTACCAATGACAACCTCATTGATTTTTTTATCTTGTAATGCTCGGTAAACAGAGGTTCGGCTAGTGTTTTTCTTTTCAGCGAAATACTTGATCTCCAATAGATTTTTACTGATTTGTTTGCATGTATTCACTAGTGCATCTGACATTGTTGAACTAACCTCTCTCATGTTAGACAGTCTGTTCGTTAAAGAGATAACAATTTTTTAAAAACGATCCAAACGAATGGAAAATTCTATCTGTTTTTCTGTCTTAGGTGCTATCGTTTTAGGATTACCACCAGGGAAGTGTAAAAAATTCCCTGTTCCCGTCATAGGTTCAATCGCTATAGATCTTCGATCTTGTGGAGTATATACTTGATAAAACTCACCACCTTGGATGATGAGTTTTTCTTTTTTATTCATAGAAAAAAGCCCAATATAGGAATTTTGTCCATGGATGGCCGAGTAAAGATCATCTAAATTTTTGCCCATCAGTGTTTCTTCAGAACTAAGTACAACATCTTCTGTGTGAATCTTTTCAGGAAGTAGATAATCCCCTAACTTCACTTTATGAAACCCAGAACCAAATAAAAAAAGATCATCGATGGATTCATCTTCATTCCAACGAAAGTAAGGATGGATTCCGAGTGCAAAAGGAAATTCTGAATCCGATTCATTAGCCAAACGATAAATAATTTTTAACTCTGATGGATAAAGAAGGTAACATTCTTTCACTTGAATTTGGGATAACAAAGTCCCTTTCCAAATAGAAGGGATTTCCATTTCGAATTCAGCGTAAGATTCTTTGTCACCGATTTCTTCTTTTACCAAATGCCTGGGAAGGTTATGGTAGAGGCCATGTAAGGGAATTCCATTCCCATCAGTGAGCCAATGGGTGCTGGGATAAAAAGGATCTCTGGCCCAAGGATTGGGTTCCAGACGGTTCACCCAGGGGAACATAAAAAATGACCCAGAAGCAAAAAAAGGATCTGGGGCCTTGTGTCCAGAAACGACGGATATGGATTTTCCGTCCACTGGCGAAAGGAGATGTAAACCGAGCCATTGGCCACCACCGGTGGGGTGGGTTTCAAAACAAGACTGTTTTGTTTTCAGTTGGTACAAGATTTATCTCCCAAAAATGATTGAAGTCACAGTTTGCCATCTTAGAAAGGTTTGTATGCCTTCAAGAAAGCCTTTTCTTTTCGTTTGTATCGTTCTTCTTTCGGTTCTTTTTGCCGAATCTTGTGTCATTGGGAACAGTCTGAACTTGTTACCACAAAGTGGCAAGGCTGATTTCGAAGAGAAACTCATTGCCGGAAGGGATCAAGAAAAAATCGTTATCATCTCCATTGAGGGTATGATTTCTGATGATTCCAAAGAAACCTTTTTTGGTACTTCCACGGAATCCATGGTCGCTCGGATCAAAGAATCTCTGAAATATGCAGAACGAGATCCAGATGTAAAGGGTGTGATTCTAAAAATCAACTCACCTGGTGGAACGGTGACAGCAAGTGACATTATCTACCAAGAAGTTCTCAAATTTAAAAACAGAAAGTCCATTCCTGTGTTTGCAGGATTTATGGATACCGCAGCGAGTGGAGCCTACTATATCGCAATGGCAACAGATGCCATTGGCGCCCACCCAACAACTGTTACAGGTTCTGTTGGTGTCATCATGTCTGGGATCAATGTAAAAGAAGGTTTGGATAAAATTGGAGTGAAGGATCAGTCCTTTACCTCTGGCCCAAACAAAGCTCTTGGTTCTCCTACAACAGAGATGACTGCGGAACAAAGAAAAATCCTTCAGTCCATCATTGATAGTTTGTATGGTCGTTTTTTTGAGATCGTAAAAAAAGGAAGACCGAATGTAGGAGAGACTCGCCTCAAAGAAATTTGTGACGGAAGGATCTTTACTGCAGAACAGGCTAAAAAAGAAGGGATGATTGATTTCATCGGCTACTTTGATGACTTTGTTTACCAAATGATGCAACATCCAAAATTCCAAGGGAATCGTGCTGGAAATCCACGTGTCATCACTTACCAAAGAGGAAAAGGTCGAGTAGATAATATTTACCAAGCAACAGAAGGAAACAAAAATCCTTTTTCATTAGGAATTGCTGATAAAATTTTAGGAACAGGAACCAATGCTAAATTTCTTTATCTTTGGGATCTATAATTTTTAAGGCCAACTAATCAATGTTATTTAATTCTATTCCCTATTTATTACTTTTTGCGTTTACATATTTAATTTACTGGAATATCCCACAAAAAGGAAGAAAACCATTACTAGTTGTCTCTTCCTTAATTTTCTATGCTTATTTCAGTTTTCCTTTTTTGTTTCACTTCCTACTTGTCATTTTAGTCAACTATGGGTTTAGCGAATGGATCTTTCGTAAAAAAGACAAAGGGGAAAAATACAACCATTTACTGTTTAGTATTGTTGCATTAAACCTAATCAATTTAGGTTTTTTCAAATACTTCTACTTCATTACAGGTTCCCTATTTTCTTTGACTGGTTATCCAGCTTTCAAAGAAATTTCTGGAACTTGGAGTATCTTTTTACCATTAGCCATCAGTTTTTATACCTTTCAAATCATTGCGGTGCAGGTGGACATCCATAGAGGAATCATTGAAAAAAGAATGTCCGCCGTGGATTATTTTTTATTCATACTTTTTTTCCCACAATTGATTGCCGGTCCCATCATGCGTTCCCAGGATTTCCTTCCGCAACTAGACCATCCCACAATCGATTCCGACCGAATGAAAAAAGGTCTATTTCTCATCATCGGTGGTCTTTTTAAAAAAGTAATTATTGCTGAAAACATTGCACCGATTATCTCCCCCATCTATATGGATCCGTCCAAATTCGATAGTTTTTCGATATTTTTTAGTGTTCTTGCATTCGCCGTACAAGTGTATTGCGACTTTTCTGGATACACTGATATGGCACGTGGTTCGGCAAACCTACTTGGGTATGAGATTCCCGAAAACTTCCAAGGTCCATTTTTTTCACAATCGTTTCGAGAACTATGGTCTAGATGGCATATCACACTTTCTTCTTGGTTACGTGATTATATCTATATCCCACTGGGAGGAAGTAAAGGTTCTATTTTTCGTTCCAATCTAAACTCTTTCATCACAATGTGTCTTGGGGGACTTTGGCATGGTGCCAATTGGGCTTTTGTGTTATGGGGGGCCTATCTGGGTGCTTTGATATGGATTGAAAGATCGTTGTATCTGGGTCGGGGGAAAAAGAAGCTCCTTTCGGACTCCATTCCCTTTGTTGGAATTTTTCGCACGATAGTCATCTTTATCGCGTTTTCTTTTTCCGGTGTTTTTTTCCGAGCCGCAGCAAGAGGTGAGGAATCGATGAATGTAGCCTTCGAGATCTTTAAAGGTGTTTTGACATTCCGTAATACCGGGGAGACGTTAAGCCGAGTGGATGAGTTACCTACCTTTATTGCTTTGGGTTTGATGTTCAACTGGTTCCAACACTCTAACTTTGTTTACGAAAAACTAAAACCTTACCAAAATATCCTCCTTCCGTTTCTGTCCGTAGTCATCCTGTTGTTACTAGGAATCTTTGGAGATGGTGGACAAGATTTTATCTACTTCCAGTTTTAAATCCGCACTTCTCAGAAGTAGGGACAATTATAAAAGATCGGAAAGAATGATTCCCATTCTTTCCCTTTGTCTCCTACTCTTAAGTTTACAATGTACTCCCAAAGTGGAATGGATTCGATCCCTTCCTGTGGATGCTGCAAGGGATCATCAAATCACCCTTGGATTCTATTCAAGACCTGCTGAAAAAAAATCGGCTTTTGGATCTAAACAATTCCAACTGTATTGGAAGGAAGAAATTCATTTACAATCTAACTCCAAATTCACAAAAATCTGGATCGAGTGGAAAGTATATGAAGACCATTCTGAATTCCACCATAAAGTAGGATTGGGTAACTTTGAAAAGTCTGGGGATTGGGTTCTGTTGCAAACAAACATAATCACGGAATCAAAATGTATTTCCTTTGAAAAAACAAAAACCATTCCACATGGCAAAGATTGGTCAAAGTTGTTTCCTTGTTCCACACCAATCTCGCCAAACAACCGTTCGATAGACCATCGATTGTTGTATTATTATGATGGAAAATCTCTTTACCCATTGCAGTATGAATCGGGATACACGGAAGCTAACTTTGGAATTGCTTGGGAATCAGACCTTCCCTACACTAAATCGAGTTTGTTTGAAATTGCTAAATTAAAGTATGGAAAAAAAGAATTCCAACCCCACGTGTACAACCACGTGAAGTTGGATTGATTCGAAGACGAATCAAAAAAGGGTAACCATCTCTAGAAAGAATCATTACATATTGTTTATCGAAAAGCCACTACTGCACAAACACGTGCATACTCTTTATGTTCTACATTTGCTTTTTGTTCGAATTTAGTAATACCATGTTGGCGGAATCCTTCACTTGCTTTTTTTGCAAATGTGGATGCCTCACAAAAGTTCCCTGCTTTGGAATGGGCAAGGCTTGCTAGGTATTGGATGGAAGCAAAACTTTTGTGTTCACTCATTCCAATCGCTTCTCTAATTTTAATCGCTCGTGTATAATGTCCAGAAGCCAAATCAAACTCCCCCATCCCCTCTTCTTCACTGGCAAGTTTTACAAGTTCGTTGGAGATTGCGGTCAGAGTTTCTTTGTCGTATTGGCTAATGAGGGAATCTAGGTCTTCGTTCATAAAGGAAGACTCTCCAGCAGAAATCGAAGCGGTAAGTGCCAAAACTAGAATGGGTAGAATTACTTTTTTCATATTCCCTCCGAACCAATAGTTCTCTTACAATGATGCAACTATCGTGCCAGGACCAAAAGCCTCCAAAACGCGAGAGAATGGCAAATAGGAGAGTCCACAAAGGGAACTTAGGACCAAAATGCTTAAATTGTACGCACAATGGTGAATTTGAAATAAATTTCCTACGAAATCAATACCTAGGTTCTAAGATTTGTTTTCAGGGTCTTAGGTTTTAAATTTCCGAGAAATTTTACGTAAAACGCGCAACAAAAAAGAGAAACACGTTCCGAACAGAACCTAATGTGAATCTTAGATGGCTTGGGGTTTAGAAAGCGGGATGCATTTCTCCTCTTAAATGTATATTAAAGAGGAGAAATAATGGTTAATAAAATTAAAACTTACTTTAATTCCTCATCGGAGATTTCTAATTCTCTTTGGAGAAAGTCGGTTAGATCCATGGACCTATAGTGATCACGGTCCCCATCACATTGCCTTCCACCGGGAACGGCCAAAGTTCGACCAGCAATGGTAATCGGTTTTAAAAACAAGTTCCCCGTCAAAGGACAGTTAGGTCCTGGAGACAGACCGTTAAAAGCACAGGTGGCTCCCTTAACTACGTCTGCCGGGATCTCTTCTGTGCGTCCATTGGGGTAAAATACTGGGTAAGGACCTTCGTTGTACCAGCGTGAGTAGATTTTTCCCCAAATCGGTGCAGCCACTCCCGCCGCAGTCACTCCCTTTCCAAGGGACAGTGACGATTTATCAAATCCCATCCAAACGATGGATGTGTATTTTGGGTCAAACCCGGCGTACCAAACATTGGTATAAGAAGAGGTGGATCCAGTTTTTCCGCCAGACTCTCCCTTATAATTACCTTTATCAGCCGCACGAAGGGCTTGCGTAGGAGTTCCCCCCATAGCAACACCAATTAACATTTGTTTAATGATGTAAGCCGTAGCTTCGGGAATGATTTGGATGGATCCATTTTTTGCTTCTTCGGCAAGAGTTTCTTGGACTTCCTTTTCTTTATTGTAAACAACAGTTCCACTTTGGTTCAAAACATAACGAACACTAAAAGGAATCACATCCTTTCCCTTGTTTGCAAGAATAGAATAACCAAGTGCCATTTCATAAGGAGTCAGTTCCGCCACACCGAGGGCCAAAGCGGGTCCTGTGGGAAACCGAGCTTTATTTGTTTTGGTTACCTTAGATGCAAAATCAATCACTGAATCGGTTCCCGTTCTCATAAGCACTTGCACAGAAACGATATTTAAAGATAAAGATAGTGCGCGGGAAAGAGGAACCATTCCTCTAAAATCTCCAGAGATGTCTTGGGGCGAATACCCTTCCCCTTCTTCCGTAATCGTTGTGAGAGGAGCATCCATAATTCCTGTTCCAGATCCTACAGCCCTATTTTGAATGGCCGCTGCATAAACAAAGGGTTTGAAGGCAGATCCGGTTTGGCGTCTTGCTTGCATGGCCCGGTTGAACTGATTTTTTGGAGAGAACCTAGAACCACCCACCATCGTTTGGATATAACCCGTTTGGTGGTCGATCGTGACAATAGCACCTTCTACGTGTAAGTTGGAAGAAAATACAAGCGAAGACCTTTGAAATTCTTTCACTGCGGAACTTTCGTTTTCCGAAGGAACAAAGTCAGTGAGAAGTTCCAAGGCTGGTGCCATTTCTTTTTCTAAATGGAGACGAAACACTTGCCTATCATCCAAACTAGTTACGTAAGGAACTCCCACTGGGAATATAGAACCAAATAGATGGTATAAGGAAACAAGACCTCGATCGGCCCGTCCCACATAACGGAAGTTTGCTCCGAATGCATATTTATCTTGTTCAATTAGGCCTTTTCTAAGTTCTTCTTCGGCGATCTCTTGTTTTCTCACATCGATGGTTGTGTACACTCGTAAACCACCCGTATACAGAGCCTCTTCCCCAAGTTCCTTCTCTAAAATTTGCCGCACCCATTCCGTAAAATATGGTGCTCGGTTGAGTTTTGCTCCCCAAGTGGAACGAGAAGGAGATTGTGTGATGACAACAGGCCAATACCGATCCCAAAAATCATCATGGATTTTTTGCACCTGGTCTTTCGGAATGAATCCATTTTTTGCCATAAGACCTAAAACAACCATCTGGGCCTGTTTGGCTTCTTTCGGATTTTTAAATGGGGAATAAGTAACAGGAGCTTTGGGTAACCTTGCAAGCATGGCCGCTTCCGCAATACTTAAGTCTCTTACATCTTTTTGAAAGTAAACATTGGCTGCAGACGAAAGACCTGTTGTCCCATGACCTAAATAAATTAAGTTAAAATAAATTTCTAAAATTTCTTCTTTGGTATACTCTTGTTCAATTTGTAAAGTGAGGAGTGCTTCTAAAAACTTACGACCAAAGGTTTTTTTCCTTTGTTGTAAGATGGTTTTTGCTAACTGTTGGGTAAGAGTGGATCCACCTTGGACAATCCGTCCAGCAAATACGTTTTTGATAGCCGCACGAACAATGGCCAAAAAATCGATCCCGAAGTGGTTGAAAAAGTTATCATCCTCAACAGAAAGAAAGGCATGAATAACATGGGGAGGAATGTCGCTGTATTTTAATAATTCTTGTTTGTGACGGTAAAGTTCTGCAAACAAAACCCCATTCGAATCATAGAGTTTGGTGGGAGTTGTAGGTTGGTAAGATGCCAACTTTTGTAACTCTTTTCCTTTATTTACCTCAGATAGGATATATCCAAAAAAGAAACCACCGAGGAGTGCAATGCTAAAGAAAGTAGTGATAGTGATTCGAAGTGTTTTTTCTTTGTTCATAGTATTATAGGTGGAATCGCAATCCTTCCCTTGCTAAATGAATTTTTAATTTTTTTTCGCCTAACTGCTCTTTGTGAAGTTTGGCATCATTATAAATTTCGTAAATTTTTTCATCGGAGTAACTTGGTTCGTGATGAGTTAAAACCAAGTTCTTTACCTTCCAAGAAGAGGCGCAGTTCACAGACATAGTGTATGCCGTATGGCCCCAATCAAACTTAGAGAAAGATTCGTCTAACGTGTATTGGGTGTCGAGTATGAGTAAATCTGCTTCGGCAAAAAAAGGATGACACTCATGGATTAGGTCCATGTCGGCGCCCGTAAACTCGGCGTCGGTTGCAAAAATAAAGATTTTTCCGGCCCTGTTTGTAAACTTGTAAGCAAAAGACCCACCCGGATGTTTCAGTGGGTAACATTCCACCTTCATTCCTGAGGCAAATTCCAGAACATCCCCTGGAAAAAAAAGTTTGAAGTCCTTAGCAGAACCCGTCCCATCCAAGGAAACCGGAAAGTATTCTGGTTCTTGTTGTTTTTGAAGTCTGGATTCTAAATCCGAATAAGGAGAATAAAAATTCAGTTGAAAATCGGGAAAATAAATGGGTTTGAAGAAAGGAAGGCCTTGGATATGGTCCCAGTGGGTGTGGGTAATAAAAAAAGAGACCGTCTTTTTTAGCTTAGAGGAAAGATAATCCGAGACAAGTTCGTCCCCTAAATTCCGAAGACCCGTTCCCATGTCCAAAATGTAGACTTCTCCCTCGTCGTCTGTGACAGAAACGCAAGTGGTGTCGGATCCTGTGACAAATTTTAGATGGTAAGGAAGATTTTGCCAAAACTCATCCGCCGATACACCAGCCCCCGTTTGCCTGTAGAGGTCCAGAATATCGATAATTTTTTTGCGGTAGTCTTGGTTTCGGAGGGGACTCGCTATGGAGCCGCGGACTCCGTAGAGTTGCACAATCACTTCCTCGATGCTAGGAAATCGACTTTCCTTGTCACTCAAGATTTGCGACCTTGAATTTATGGCCTCTCGTTACCCAGGATATGAACTCCGATTTGGACCTCCCATGGTTCCCGTTGTACGCACTCTCATGATTATCAATGCAATTCTCTTCCTCCTGCAGATGGCAACGAAACTGGCTTTCCATTCTCCGATTATCGAACTGTATTTCGGGCTTACTCCGGAGCTGGTTTTTAATGGTTGGGTCTGGCAACTCTTAAGTTATGCCTTTCTCCACGGAAGTTTTCTTCATATCCTTTTTAATATGCTGAGTCTTTGGATGTTTGGTTCAGAGCTCGCTGAAATTTGGGGAGAACGTGCTTTTTTAAAGTTCTATCTGTTTACCGCATTTCTTGGTGGGATTTGTACCATTGTTGCCCATTTTTTTGGCATCCCCCAGGGACTTGTCGTTGGTGCCAGTGCCAGTATCTATGGCCTACTTGTTGCTTATGCGATGACTTGGCCCAATCGTGAACTTCTAGTTTTTCTCATTTTTCCCATGCGAGCCAAATACTTTGTGATGATTGTGATGCTTATGGTTCTTTTTGCGCAAGGGGAAAGAGTGGCCCATTTCGCTCACTTAGGAGGAGCCATTGGCGGTTTCCTGCTAATGAAAATCTATACTGGTTGGAAAAATACAAAGGCTTCCGTTCCAACTTGGTCTTTATCCCGTTATTTACAGAAACGTAGGTTCAAACGTTACCAAGAAGAAATGGCGAAAAGAGAAAATGCAAAAACGAAAGTAGATGAACTTTTGGAAAAAATTTCCAAAAATGGAATGGAGTCCCTTTCTCGTAGCGAACGAAAATTCCTCAATGATGCTTCGCAGAAATATTTCAACGAGTGAATTCCAAAGTATTTTATTTTCCACAAACTCCCCCCAGATCACCTTACTATAATTTGGCGATTGAGGAGGCTTTGTCTCTCCAACTGGTTTCGCAAAATCTCACTGCCGGAGTCAGGTTTTGGAAAAATCCAGATTCCATTATTCTCGGACTTTCAGAAAATCCTTTTCGTAACATCAAAGAAGAGGTTGTAACCAAATACGAAACAGAAGCCCGCACCAAGGGATTCCAAAAAAAACCAAGACCTAATTTTTGTTATATTGCAAGACGAGCATCTGGTGGAGGAACCGTATTTCATTCCCTCACAGGAAATATCAACTATTCCCTCTATGTAAATTTAAACGAAAGAAAAGAACTCTTTCCCGTGAAAGATTCCTATAATATTTTACTTGGGATTGTTGCAAAATCTTTAGAAAGGCAAAACATCCATTGTTCTCCCAAAGGAAAATCGGATTTGGTTTTAGAAAAAAATGGAATCTTTAAAAAAATTTCCGGCAATGCACAGTTTCGAAAACGCAACTGCATTGTCCAACATGGCACTTTGATTTTGGAAGAAACTCTGATCACACGAGTGGCCGAAGTCCTCCACCACCCTCCAGAAGAACCTGATTACCGCAAAGAAAGAACCCATAAAGACTTTCTCACCTCCCTTCCCGATTTTTTCTCTGAAAGTATTTGGGCAAATGATCTAGTTTCAGAAGTTTTTTCCTATTTAGGGGAACCAAAGCCCGAAGATTTTTCAAAAATTTCCTTCTTTGGCCCGGACTTTTCTACTTTTCGGAAACTCGTCCTCCAGGAATCTGAATCTATTCGTAAGAAGAAATACCAAAATCCAGACTATACACTCCATAGAGAAATTCCCACATGAGTTATTTAGAAAAACAAGATCCTGAAGTTTACGCTGCATTAAAAAAAGAAGACGAACGCCAAGAACATTCCCTCGAAATGATTGCGAGTGAGAACTTTGTTTCACGCCCAGTTCTCGAAGCCTACCACTCGACTCTCACCAATAAATATGCGGAAGGGTATCCTGGGAAACGTTACTACAATGGTTGCGAAAACGCAGACAAAGTAGAAGAACTCGCCATCGAACGTGCCAAAAAAATGTTCGGAGCAGAATACGCAAACGTTCAACCACATAGTGGGGCTCAGGCGAATATGGCAGTATTTCTTGCGACTCTCGAACCAGGAGATAGTTTTCTTGGAATGAATTTGGCACATGGTGGCCACCTAACTCATGGTAGTGCGGTCAATATCAGCGGAAAATATTTTAAACCCATACCTTATGGTGTGGATGAAAAAACAGAAACTATCAATTACGATGAAGTGGCAAAACTTGCCAAAGAACACAAACCAAAACTGATTGTAGTCGGCGCTTCTGCTTATCCAAGAACCATTGATTTTAATAAATTCAGAGAAATTGCAAATGGTATTGGTGCCAAAATTATGGCCGACATTGCACATATCTCTGGTTTGGTGGTTGCGGGCGAACACCCGACTCCGATTGGTGTTTGTGACTTTGTTACCACTACCACTCACAAAACATTACGAGGTCCTAGGGGAGGACTCATTCTTTCCTCTTCTGAACACGAAAAGATTTTAAACTCACGAGTATTCCCTGGAATCCAAGGTGGCCCACTCATGCATGTGATTGCTGCAAAAGCAGTAGCATTCGGTGAGGCACTCAGACCAGATTTCAAAACTTATATCCAACAAGTGGTAAAAAATGCAAAAGTTCTTTCGGAAGTATTCCAAAAACGTGGATTCCGAGTGGTATCTGGTGGAACGGACAACCATATCGTTCTTTTAGATGTGTCTGTCAAAGGACTCACAGGAAAAGACGCAGCGGATGGACTCGATCATATTGGAGTGACCGTAAATAAAAACGCGATTCCTTTTGATAAAAACCCACCGGCGGTTGCTTCCGGAATTCGACTGGGAACACCGGCTCTTACCACTCGTGGGCTAAAAGAAAAAGAAATCGAAGCAGTTGGAAATTTAATCTGCGATTACCTAGATCATTTTGGTGACGCCACTTGGGAATCCAAAGTAAAAGCGGCGGTGAAAGAAATCACTTCCGCTTTCCCTATGAAAAATTTCCGATTGGAAAACTAAGTTTCGCTAAACTGTAAAACCTCTCTCCGTTCCGTAAATTCATCTGAAAGCGGATCGGAGAAACTGCGCTCCACTACTTCTACCGATTCCTTTCCATAAAACACTAAAGTCGAGGCTCGGGTTCCGTAACCGGGAACACGAATCCGTATCGAAGACAAATATTTCTCTTTTTCGAGTCCGATTCCTGTATCGGGGAGAAGTGAGTCCTCTTTTACCAAATCCGAATCACTTAACAATCGAAAAAATTCCGGCGTCACTTCTTTAGTCCAGTCCTGGCCTTTCGCAATAGAATCAAACACCTGTTTGACGCCCAATTTTAATTTTTCTGTTTTGGGCCAGATGGTATTCCAATTGGCATTACTTACGGCATGAAACCCTGGCTCTAAAATCTCGGACTGCAAAGGATCCCCACCAACATAACTGGCAACCTCTCCATCAAAGACAAATAAATTGAAACCTTCATAGTCAGAGGCCGTTTTTAGAACTTCCTCTCGGTATTTCTCAGAGCTCAAATCCTTAGATGATTTTAAAAAATCCAAAACTAGACCACCGCGTGATTTCGGTTTTGGGTGCGGCGGTTTCTTTAGGTTTCGCACATTGGTGAGAAAGGCCAACTTGCCAAGAGAACTCACACCAAGCCAAGTCCCCCCAGCTTTTAAATCCTTTCCCGCAAGAACCTTTGGATTCGATTCCCAAAGGTGAAGTGGCCCCGTAGGTCTTTCAAAAAACTCATCTCTGTTGGAAACAACGACAAGAGGAAATTTGGGATGGATCCTGTATGCGATTACAACTAAACACATGAGAATTCAAATGACCAAAATAGATGGCAAAAGAAAGCGAAAAACCTGGGAAATATTTGGATTGAACGCCAAAAACCATATTAAATCATGAATTGCATTACGATATGAAAGCATTGGAAGCCAAAAAAGCCGTCTCTATTTTCCAGGAATCCGTTCTGGATTGGCATAAAAAAGAAGCCCCCCATCCAAATCCTTATCCTGAAGGAAGTTTGGAGTCCACTCTCTACCAAAAAAACCACATCGATACCATCCAGTGGCATATTGAAGATGAAATTCGTAGGCCAGACATAGCTTTAGAAGATGTTGTGACTCTCAAACGAAAGATCGACAAACTGAACCAAGACAGAACCGATATGGTGGAAAAACTCGACGACTTTGTGATCGAAATGTTTCGTTCCGTCACACCAAAACCGAATGCGCGGCTGAATTCTGAATCGCCCGCTTGGTTACTCGATCGTATGAGTATTTTAGAACTCAAAATTTACCATATGGAAGAACAAGTCGCAAGAAAAGACTCATCTGCTTCCAAAGAACATATCGCTAAATGCCAAGCGAAACTAGATATTCTCCTAGACCAAAGAGAAGATTTGAAAAAATGTTTGGATGAACTTTTTCTCGACTACTCAGAGGGAACAAAACGAGTGAAAGTTTATCGTCAAATGAAGATGTACAATGACCAAAATTTAAATCCGTCTCTGTATAAGAATCAAAAATGATAAACCTTTTAGTGTTACGATTTTCGGCGATGGGGGATGTGGCTTTAATGACACCAGCTCTCATTGCCATTGCAGCTAAATATTCTAACATTCAGCTGACAGTTGTTACCAGAGGAAACTTCGCACCATTTTTCTATAATATTCCTAACCTAAATGTATTAGGAATCAATTTAAAAAAATACAAAGGAATTTTAGGTCTTTGGAGGATGTATCGTGACATCGCCAAACTTGGACCATTCGGTCATGTCATTGACCTACATGGCTCTGTACGTTCTCGTTTCATTGCCTTTTTGTTTCGTAGTCAAGGAGTCGCTTACTCCAAAATCATCAAAGGCCGTCGCGAAAAACTAGCACAAACACGACGTTATAATAAAAAACTAAACCAACTCCCGCACACAGTGGAACGTTATTTAAATGTATTTCGCAAAGCAGGCTTTGATGCACCCATTCGCAAAGGCCCCTGGCTCAATGTCGATGGGGAATCTAAAATGTATGCCAAGGACTTTCTTAAATCCGTAGGGATTGATAAAAAAGAAGGCCAATGGTTTGGATTTGCACCTTTTGCAGGACATGCTCTAAAAGAATGGAGTTTTGAAAAATGCAAACGCCTGGTGGAAGTTTTGCTCGATGAATTTCCAGACTGCAACGTATTCCTGTTTGGCGGAAAAGACGAAGCGAAAGAATTAGAAATCCTTCGTAATGATCAAAAACGAGCTCATATTGTGCAAGGTGGGAATTTAGGAATCCGCGGAGAACTTGGGATTATGGATCGCTTAGATGTGATGATTGGAATGGATAGTTCGAACGTTCACATCGCTGCACTACTCAAAAAACCCGTGATTGGAATTTATGGAACGACCCATCCTCTTTCTGGATTTGGCCCCTTTGCACAAGAAGATTCGGGAGTTTTACAGGTGGATTTACCTTGTAGACCTTGTTCCATTTACGGAAATACAAAATGTTGGCGAGGGGACCATGCTTGTATGGAACTCATTGACCCACTAGACGTTGTTCGTCGAATCCGCCTCATCCAAAATGTAAATACACTTTGGTGATACACTAAACACTCACATCCTATTGAGAAAGGAAAGGAGACTTTATGTTATTCCTAGTGGAAAAGATTACTTCTGTTTCTCCAAATACTTTTAAATGTAAACCTAGTATCACCTCTCCTTTCCTCCATTCCCGATCTTATAGAACCATACCTAAGAGAGTTTTTTTCCTTTCTCTGACACTTTCGATTTTCCTTTCTCTTTTTTCATTCCCATCACAAATCCAGGCAGAAGAGTTTTCTTCGGAGTTTCAACCAGTCATTCTCCCTTCTCCCAACAAAGCCGATTACGAAGAACAAATCAAATGCCAAGAATTGTACTGTAAAAAAATTCCTTACTCAGAGGACGGAAAGTATTTATCTGAAGTTTGGGAAGAACTAGGAAAAAACGGTGGTAAGGTCGTCGTTGATTTTTCAGATTCTCCGCTTTCTCTCAGCGAATCGAAAATGGACGATATCACAGAATACTTACGCGAAATTGCCAAAAGGGATGGCCATGTCAGTTTAGAGCCATTTTATATCGCCACAAGAGGCCTTGGAATTACCGATGTCCCTATTGTTAAGGATCTTTTTGGCCTGAGTTATAATTTATACAAACGAATTCGTTCGGCACTCAAATTTGGTCGCATGGGAAATTACAACGCGAAGGTTCTCTACCATCCCACAACCGGTAAAGTGTTACAGGTATTTTTCTTTCATAAAAATTATGGGAATCTCTGTAACACAGTGTATTCGACCTGTGATCGCATTGAATACATCGATGATGATTTGTTTGACAAACAACTTTCTCTTAGGCTCGGTGATACAAATACAAAAGGAATTGAAGTTCGTTTCAACCAAACTCCCGCCATCCTTCCTCAAATGAAACTAGACATTGGAAATCTTTTGGATACAAATCGTTCGGCAAGACTTTATAAATGGCTGATCATTACTAAAAAAACAGATACTAAAACGGTTACTCGGGAACGGTTTCTTGGTGTGGAGCTTGCGATTAAAGTTTTGGATTATACTTTAAGTGCTTACGAAATTGTAGAAGCGATCCAACTCTATATGCCCGCTCGTACCAAACAGGCCGAAGTGGTTTATGAAGACACAGAAGAAGGTAGAATCCTTAAGTCTGTGACTTTTTATCCAGCACCTGATAAAGATTAGTTTCTAAATTCGATTTTCGAATCTTTACCATCATCACAAAAACAAGGCAAGCAATTCCAGCAGACGCAGGAAATAAAAGAGTCGTTGGATTCCATTCCGCTAAAGCAATGATCGCAAGGAAATTACGAAACAAAAAAATCAGGTAAAATCCAAGGGGTTCAGAGTTGGGAAGAAGATATCCTTTTCGAAAGGTAGGAATAAACCCCAAAATATCAGCGATAGACAAAACAATCACGGCAGCGAGTGGATGGGAAAAATAAAACCAAAATGGCAAACTCGAAAGCGCTAACCCAAAGAAAAACCAATCCGATTTTGTGATATTGATATCGCCACGTTTGCGATAAGCAAAAACGGCCACAAGGATAGTGATGATCCCAGAAACACCGATGGGAATACTTCCGATACCTCCATTTCCAGCCACTTGTGCAAAGAACACGATAAAGGTGGTTGCTCCCCAGATGATCCAAGAGAAAACATGAGGACGAATATTTCCTAAACGAATCCCCTGAATGTAAGGAATGTATGCATAAAAAGTTAAAAGAATAGCGCAGCCCGAAATTACCGAACGCACTTCAACACTGACTAAACTTGTCATTGCATAAAATCAAAAAACAAATCAAAGATATTTTGTTTTTTCACCTTTCCTTTCATTGCTTCAATCACTTTGGAATACACTTCTTCCATTGTATCTACACATTTATCCATATCATGGCCTGAAGCAATTTGAATGGAATTTTTGGAAAACTTGGCATACTCTTCTGGGTTACGAACAATTTCCAAGGCCCCTTGTGCGATTCCTTTGGAATCAAAGGGTTTGGCAATGTATCCATTTTCGCCATGACGAATGAGCTCCGGCAATGCGAAAGAATCCACTCCCACAGCAGGAAGTCCACAAGCAATTGCTTCCAAAACAACAAGTCCTTGAGTTTCCATAGTGGAGGCAGTCAAAAATACATCATACTTCGGATATTCTTCGTGTAACACAGCATTGGGGATAAATCCTTTAAAAGTAACCGCAGTTTGGATTCCTAAATGTTCCGCTTGTCTTTGTAAGGAAGGAATGGCCGGGCCTTCTCCAATGATGGTTAGTGTTGCCTTGGGGTAGTGTTCATGGATAGTTTTAAAAGCATTCAGGACCACGTCACAATTTTTTTCATACGAGATTCGACCCACATGTAAAAACTTCGGTGCGTCCCCACCAGTATAGGTTTTGGGAGTTCCCTGGAACCGTTTTAAATCCATTCCATTGGAAACTACTGTGATGGGACGAGTGATTCCATATTCAATCAGTTGTTCTTTAATCAGGTGGCTTGGTGAGATGACCACATCACAACGGTTATAGATATCATTACAGATCTTTAAGATGATTTTTTTCCGAATATTGAAGTTATCAAATTTTACAATTTTATCCAGTTCATCGATATTTAATTTTTTTTTGAACTTATTGGCTTTGAAAAAAAGTTTATCGAGTTTGAACAAACGATAAAAGGAAACATACATTTCCTGTTCTGCCATCAGTGTATGGTAGGTTCCAATTACGGGAACACCGAATCTCTCTGCAGCGTTCACAGCGTAAAGACCGAGTAGGCCCGGGGTATGGATGTGGATGAGGTCGGGTTTGAAGTCTTCAATGATCCTTTTGATTTTTCCAGGAGAAGGCAAAACCACTTTGATATCGGGGTAACTCGGTAGGTATCCCGAGCGAAATCGTACAACTTGGATGTTGTCCGTCATCCGATCAAAGTCCCCATCACCATATTTGGGAGCACAAATACAAAACTCGTGCCCACGCAAAGCCAAAAGTTCAGAAAAATTCTTAATCGAAACAGCGACTCCGTCGGTTTTTGGCAAAAAAGTATCGGAAAAATATAAGACTCGCAACTGTTACCTCTTTACAAATTGGAGAAAAGCATTAGTCTCATCCAAAGTTATGTTTTACCGAATCTATCGCTTCTTTCTTGCCTTGTCCATCATTTCCTGTGCCCTTTCTGTTTCTCTTAGCCAACTTTTTCTACTCCTTTCTTTTGTTTTTTTCCTCCTTCTCCCAGAAAAACCAAAACTGACAAGTCCTTTGATCAAAATTCTCTTCTTATTTTATCTTTGGCAAATTGTAACCGTATTGTATCATTTCTCCGCTTCCGGTTTTGACATAATTTCCATCAAACATGCGTTTCGTGATGAGATGAAAGATATTTTTCTTGTCGCGGCATTTATCTCAGTCCAAGGAATCAAACCAGCAGATAGAAAATACCTGTATAAAACTTTTTTTATTTTTGCTCTTGTAATCGTGATCACAGGTTTTATCTCCATTTTTTCCATGACGAGACTCTCTCGTTTGATTTCTGATCTTTATAAAACCTCTGCCTCATGGCCTTACCAACACCATTACGGCAAAATTTCAAACATCAACATTTATCTTCCTATAGGTCTTATGAATACCCACCTTACTTTTGGTGGGTTACTAGCATTTATCTTTCCTGGGTTTGTATTTCGATTGTACGATTCTTGGTATAAAAAAGAATCTTTTTCCAAAATCTCCATGAGTGCCATATTACTTTTGTTAGTATCCGTAGTGTTTTTGTTCAACAACGCCAGGTCTTCGCTTCTTGGAGCTTTGGTAAGCACAATCTTTGGTATTTATATCCTGGTATTTATCGACAAAGACATTTCCAAAAAAATGTTAAAACGCATCGGTATCTTTAGTCTTCTTTTTTTAGTAGTAGTTTTTACTGGTTACAAAACAACATCAGCAGTCAAACGGGTAGTCGATCCCTTGTTTGGTGGAGAAAAACATACGGACTCGGGAAGGACGTTTATCTGGGATTCCACCTTTCCGCTTATCGAAAAAAATCCTATTTTTGGGATTGGATCAGGGAACTACCAAAAAGAGATCGAGATCTCAAGAAAAGAAAGGGAAAAAGAAAACAAAGAGCTAAGTTTCTTTTACGAAGTCACTCAACGTGGTCATGCCCATAATGACTACTTCCATTTAACAGCCGTATTTGGTCGACCACAAGGAATTCTCTATCTTCTGTTATTTGGGACCATCCTTTATACACTTTTAAACGGAAACATCCCCAAAAAAATTCGATTTATGACTTATGGTTTAGTCGGTTTTTTCTTTTCCGGACTTTTACAATGTTATTTTCAAGATGATGAAGTTTTGATTGTGTTTTACTTTTTACTTGGGTATCTCAATCTCTATGCCGAATCAGAAAAAAAGACAACCGAACTAAAGATAGAAGGATAAATCAATGGCACCAAAAAAACTCTCCCCCCAAGGCGAATGGTTTGTAGATGTTAATGGAAGAAAAGTAATCTTACGTGGAATTAACTTAGGGGGCGATACCAAAGTTCCTTATCCGAATGGTGGGACCCAATTCCCTAACGATTTTTCAGACCATAAAGAAGTCAGTTTTATTGGCAGACCCTTTCCGCTTTCAGAAGCAGATACCCATTTCACACGACTCAAACAATGGGGGTTTAACGTATTACGTTTATTAACCACTTGGGAGGCTGTCGAACACAAAGGCCCGAATGATTACGACGAAGCCTATTTGGATTATTTTACAGAAATCGTTCGATTGGCTGGAGAATACGGATTTTATGTTTTTGTTGATTTCCACCAAGACGTTTGGTCACGGATGACTGGTGGTGACGGAGCTCCAGGATGGATATTTGAAAAACTAGGAATCGATTATCGCAAACTTTCGGAAGCTGATGCAGCCATAGTCATGCAAAGGACATATGACTACACAAGACCAGGCATTCGTCAGGAAGAGAACTATCCAACAATGTGTTGGTCGCAGAACTATCGTTATGCTGGTAATGCCATCCTTTGGACTTTGTTTTTTGGCGGAAAGGACTTTGCACCGAATTTCCTTATCGATGGCAAAAACGTTCAGGATTATTTACAAGATCACTACTTAGGTTGTATGAAACAAATTGCCGAACGAGTGAAAGGTTTCGATTTTGTTTTGGGATTTGATTCTCTCAATGAACCAGGCAAAGGATTTATCGGTCGAGCCATGAACGATCGTGGCCTCAAGAACACTGACGAAGATCCCGCCAAACCAGGACTAGGTTGGTCACCTATTGATGCCCTTTTTTCATCTCATGGACATGCGATTGATTTACCCTACCTCACTCTCAAAGTATGGAAGGGAGGATTTGTTCCTACAAAAACTGTCACCGTCAACAAAAACAAAGTATCCATTTGGTTACCTGAATCTCCAGGTGATCCCTTCCAATTGGAAGGAGCTTATACCATCACAAAAGACGGAACCCCCTTCATTGAACGGAATGATTTTTTTCAAAACATCAAAGGAAAAACCATCGACTTCGATAGAGACTACTTAATCCCTTTTATGCGAACCGTAGGCGAAACCATCCAAAACATTCGAAAGGATTGGATGGTTTTTATTGAAAGGGAAGCCTCTGATGCATTCACCCACCCTCACTTAAATGGAGAGGCGCCAAAGCTGGCAGTGAATGCTGCCCATTGGTATGATATCCTAACCCTCCTATTCAAAACCTTTCTCTATCCAATCGCCATCGATACTCTCACCAAACGGCCAGTATTCGGTAAGTCTGGAATCGAAGCAATGTATGTGCGCCAACTCACGCGCATTAAAAACACTGCCGACTCCGTTCCAGGAAAAATTCCAAGCCTTATCGGTGAGTTTGGAATCCCTTTTGACCTACAAGGAGGGAAGGCATACAAAGAATGGAAAAAAGGCAACCGCTCTCCAAAAATTTGGAAACGGCATGTGATGGCCCTTGATGCGATGTACAATGCGATGGACCATTTATTTCTTTCCAACACTCTATGGAACTACACTGCTTCGAACGAAAATGATTTGATGGTGGGAGATGGTTGGAACCAAGAAGATCTCAGCATTTTTTCAAAAGACCAAATCATTCCTGGTTCCGATCCCGATGTGTATGGAGGTGGCGGCCGCGCCATCGAAGGGTTTTGCAGGCCTTATGCTGCTTTTACCCAAGGAACTCCTATCAAAATGACATACAACCTAGATAACCGTGAATTCCATTTTGAATGGTTATCGGATCTTGCTATCACAGAGCCTTGTATCATCAAAGTTCCAAGGTTCGTATATCCAAATGGCGTACAAATTGTACTCTCCAATGCAGAAAAAATTTCGGAAAAGGAAGGGGAACTTACAGTCAAAGGGAATGGGGGGAAAGCGAGCCTCATCCTAAAACCACTATGATTGATTTGGAATCCTTACTGCAAAAATACCCCTGGGAAGATCGCTGGAAAACACTCGCAACTCCCATGGATTCTCTGTGGGAGTTTGATCTCCCTGTGACTCGGGAAGAAATTTGGCCCCACTTGATCGATACCTCCGATCTCAACCATAGGATTGGTATGCCCAGATTTGACTATCAGGAACAAAACGGAAAACTGATGGGAAAAACTAGACAAGTTGGTTTCCAATTAGAATGGGAAGAAGTTCCTTGGGAGTGGGAGTATCTCAAAGAAATTGGGAATGCCCGTATTTACAAAAAAGGATTTGGTCACTACGTCCGCAGCAGAATCATCTTAGAAACATTAGGTGAATCAAGAAGCAAAGTATACATATACTTCGGATGGATTCCTCGAAATTTTTTTATGCGTAAACTATTGCAGTTTGCAATGCCCAAATTAGAAATTTCCTTTCGCAAAGCACTGAGCGAGATAGCCGAAGAAATCAAACACAAAAAACCAAGACTAACTTTGGTTCCTGGAAAAGAATTTTCTTTTGTACCAGAAGCACAATGGATCCATCCAGAAAAGTTGGACAAAGAAACCCAAAACCTGATAGACAAAGGTATTTCTAAAGAGGCCGTTGGTTCTGTTTTCCAATGGATCAAAACTGCATCCGATAATGAACTCGACAGAATCCGCATAAAGGAAGTTAGCCGAAAATTAAACCTAGATCCCGACGAAGTTTTATTTTTATTTTTACAAGGATGTCGTTTGGGGATCTTTACACTCAGCTGGGACATTGTTTGCCCCCATTGCCGTGGCGTTCGAACAAGTCTCACTCGCCTAAGTGATTTACCATCCAAAGACGAATGTGAGGTTTGCGAAATTGATTTTGATACCACTGGTGTTAATTCCATCGAAGTCACCTTTCACCTCCACCCAAGTATCCGAATCATAGAAAAACAATTTTATTGTGCAGCAGAACCCGCCACCAAACAACACATCCTACTCACCAAAACAATACCCGCTAGAAAATCCTATTCTGCCAGTTTACTGGTTGGATCAGGAGTTTTTCGCCTACGAAAAAAAGGGGATAAAAAATATCGTCTAGTAGATATAAAACCCACTTACCAACAAACAGATATTTTGTGGTTACCGGAAACCAAAGAAGAAGAAATCAAGGTTTCACCAAAACCAAACTTAGTTTTTGAAAACGAATCCGATTCCGATGTTACCATTATCCTAGAAGAAAGAAGCGAAGACCAAACAAGCCTTAGACCCTCTGAGATTTTTAACTACCAAGAATTTCGGGATCTTTTTTCCGAGGAAGCCATTGCCACCAATTTACAGCTAGACATCGGGATCAAAACCATCCTATTTACAGACATAGTTGGTTCGACGAAGTTCTATGAAACGGAAGGGGACCACGGCGCTTTTTTGCAAGTGCGAGAACACTTTATCAAAACCAACCAAATCATCCAAAACTTTAGAGGAGTGGTTGTGAAAACCATAGGTGATGCGGTGATGGCGAGTTTTTCAAGCCCCTTACAAGCATTAAAAGCTGCCAAGGAAATGCAGGAATGGTTTCACCCCGAAAACCAACATACGCCCGTTAGGATACGAATTTCCATCCATACAGGCAACTGCCTGGCTGTAAATCTTAACAGTAACATTGACTACTTTGGGAACACAGTCAACTATACCGCAAAAATTCAATCTGTAACCAACTCCGGAGAAGTTTCCTTTAGCGAAACTATCTTCCGTGACCGCGACGTCCGAGAATACCTACGCTCCGAATCCATCAAACTTCACAAAACCGAATTCCCTCTCCCTTGGGCCGACCGGACTGATTTTGTTTACGTTTGGAAGGTATGAAGTTCTCTATTTCCCACTCCTGCCAGCGGAACATCCTATTCCGACTGGCGAGCTACGGCCATCCCTGGCCTCGCCTCCGTGGGAAACAGGGAACTTTGGATAAGAGAAGAGAAGTTTATAGGGATTAGTTGGTGGAGTGGCTGGGGCGCCTCGCAAACGTTTGGTGGAAGCTACATTAATTGTTCAAGCGACCGCGCTTTACGCTGCAATCGCTGGTGCGGGGTTTATTTAGGAGGCGGAGGGACGAGATATAACTCAAATCCGTTTTCAATTTGTGGTTTAACGGGATCTTCAAGAACTATCGAAAGAAATTTTCTTTTTTCTGTATCATCATAATGATCATAAAAGCGGTTCCCAATAGTGAGAAATAATCGGTGTTCGTTATCATCTCTATAATAACGAACATTGCAATTAATATATTCAATAGCGAAGTTTAATTTTTCACATTTGTCGTATTCACAAAACTGCTCATATATCCAGCTCTCATTTTTTTTATAAATTCTACCTTTTCCGATTTTTTCATACTCGACTCTTTTTCTCAAAGGCCCTCCTTCCAAAACGGTTATCGTACCTAGCTTATTAATGTAGTAATTTAAAGTTGCCTCTTGAAAGTTGGGACTTGTCCATTTTGTATTTTTTAAGACTTGGTCTATCCGTGAAAATTTTGAATTTTGCAGAATATTGAAGCAAAGCATGTCTTCTTTTTTAGTTATACATTGGCTCTTCTCCTTTATATTTCTATCTATTTGAGTTGAATAACAACCCTCTTCTAAATCTGAATAAAATGGGTCCTCATCTTCCGACATAATTTCTTGCTTTTTGCAGAGAGTAAGATTAAAAAGTATTAACATTAAAAATAAAATCCTAAGTCTCATTTTCTGCCTCGACTCTACTTTGTGGTCTTAATTCATATAATTCAGATCTATGAAAATAGTCAGATATAGGTGATGTTCTTAACATTTTTAGCAATTTGGCTTCAATTTGTTTTTTTGATAATCCATTGTTAGCTAAAACTGGTCGGAGTTTTTCTCTGAGCATTTGGTCCGTTTCAGACCGTACCCACCGACTATCAACTCCCTTCCCGCCTCGAGATTCCGCAATCTGATATTCAAAAATCCCAAGTTCCTTATTGAACCTTTTGTCGGTGATCATGTAGACATGATCCGACTTTACTGCGGATACCGTGCTATCTGGCAAATTTATATCGGCCCTTGTGATTCCAATAAGTCCCACGCTGAGTTCCTTGGATTTGAAATTGGCTTTGTGGTCTTTTAACTCCTTACTGGTTGTAATTCGATCAGAAACTAAATTCATAAAACCGGAAGCCTGGCGAAAGTATTCCACTCCATTTTTATGGACAGTGCGATTTGCGTATTCAGAACTCATATTTTTCATTTCATTTGGCATTTGGTAAACATCTGTATTTAAATTTGCAAAACTACCCGGGGTGGTGATACCAGAGGCATTCAGAACGGCTCCAATAAACCGAATACAATCAAGTCCATCCACAGAGCGAAATCCATTCGCATCTACAGGATTTACAGCAGATACCACTTCTTTACCATCGATTATTTTATATTGCTCGTAAGAAATTTTCCCTTTCAGCGATTCCCCTAAAAGCTTGGCCACGTTTACGGCATGTTCGGTGACTAATTCCTTAGTAGAAAGATCTACATTTTTGGAAGCTTCACAGATTTCATTCCCCAATCGTTTCAAATAGGCGGCATTTGATTCTTTCTTAGAGTCATGTTTTAGGTTAACCCCTGCCAAGGCACTTGCGGATGGGAGGTAAACTGTCGTTCCTGGAATGAATGTATATTGTGAATTGGCTTCTCGCAAACGGATGTATTCATTCAGTTCCTTTTCGACAGCCTTAGTGATAGGAATATCTTTACCGCCTTGGAGTTTTTTTATTTTTGCTTCAATCCCTGCTGAGTCAACTCCCGCCTTTCTTAGTTCATAAAGTTTCTTTTCTGTATCAAGACGAGAGTCCTTTTCAAAATCATCAATCACACTAGATTCAATTTTTTTGATTTCCTCACGAGATGTTTGTGGTTTGGACTCGGCTTTTGATTTTTGGTTGTGATCCAAATTTTTATCTATGGTGAATCCATCGGCAAAACTCGAAACAGATTCTCCCATGCGAAGTAACCCTGCCTTTAATGGATTGGTGATCGCTCCCAGTAGAGATTTCTCAGAGGAAGATTGAATATCAAAGGTTTGTGTATCAGAGCCAATGGACGGAATTCCCGTGAGTCCTTCTCTGAACCGGTTTCTTAGGCTAAATCCCAAACCCGCACCCCCGAGTAACAAAGCCCCCATGGTGCCAGCTGCGGTGGAAAAGTCAGAAAAAATATCAGAATCACTTTCCGGGTTAGCCAATGATTCCCCATCACCGACTTCACTTTCATCCTGTGCGGCATTGATATTTTGTTCTGCAAAATTCATTTCCTGCATTTCAAATCCGCCTTTTGAATTTGTTCCTAGAGTCACACCTTGTAACTCAGATGAGGTGGAAACTCCATTTTTATCTATTGAAGAAGTTAGACCAAGTTTTGAATTGGGATCAGTATAACCGATACTTCCACTAAGACCTCCCCCATTTAAGTCATACATCATAGAAAAATTCCAATCCTTTCTAGGACCCTCACCTGTAGGATTATAATTGAAACCTAAATTGGCAGCTCCATTGGTTGTGACATCCGCTGTCACTTGCACTCCCCTACCCAAAGATTGTGAAGCTTGGATGGTCGTATTTCCTTTCTCGGAGAAACTAACACTCATATTGCTAATTGTGTTTCCAATCCCGAGAGATCCGCCCCACCCATTCGTATTAGAATAGGTAACACCAATCCCGGGCACCATCCCCTTAAACAAACCCGATTGGATTTTTCCAACCCCTTGTGTAATTCCACCTAATACACCGTTAGCGAACCCTGCCATTGCTCCTTTCGGTCCTTCATGGCTTCCTGCGAGGGTTTGCACAAACGTAGAGGCAACAGCTTGTCCGACTTGGGTTGTAGCAGGCAGTAGTCCGTTAGTGACGCTACTCACAGCTTTTCCTATTGCCGACAGCGCTGAATTAGCTCCTGTCAATAATCCGCTAGCTCCCATAGTGATGGCAATGGAAACGGCATTCACAACAGTTTGTCTGACTGCATTCGACCTAGCCTTTTTATCTGATTTTTGTTTTTGGTAAGAAGAATAAGTTGAATCTACAAGTTGACCGATTGCGTCCTCATGTATTCCCATAGATTTTGCTAATTCTTTTGTAAGGGCTTTTTTTCCAAGATCTTCTACCACAGCTTTTGAATCGCGAAGATTGAGGTAGGCACTTTGGTGTTTTGTCCAACCCGCTTGCATACCCATAGCTTGTAGGGTATAACCAAAACTAGAGTTAGTTGACGAATTTTGATCTATATTTCCTGCATTGATGATTCCATTGGTGTCTTCCAAAACCGATTGGATTTCATCCTCTGGCATTCCAAACGCAACTATGGCTGTTTTCGCAATCCCGCCAAAGGCACCCATTACCTGTGATCCCAAATCCAAGATAGGATTTTTTGCCAGGTCATTGTTTGCTTTTTTTGCTTTGATTTGACCATACTTGTCACCTAACATTTTTGAGATAACATCAGTTGGTATCCCTGTACTTTGAGAAATTGCTGCAGATATTCCATTTTGAACTAACATTCGTTCATTTGCTTTAATCTCTTGTAAACGTTTGCCAGTTCCTGCGATTTGGCCATTGATTTTATTATATTGTCTATCTCCAATCAGTGATTTAGTTACAGCCATAGAAGATGCTTGTGTTAAATTTAAAGTCATCGTCGACATACCAAGTGTCGCTTTGTCCATAACTTTTATTGCAGTGGATAGAGTTTTTGCTGTAATTGATTCTAGAGCTTGGATTGGATTTTTGATCGATATAAATTGATCACGCGATTGTATCTTTTTGGCACTCATTCTACCTCGCATAAAATCGATTAACATTGATGCGGTTTGTATGTCGGACTCGCTACCACCAGTTGCCGTGATCCAAGCTTTTGCCAACTCACTATTAATCGCCGAATCCAGTTTTCCCTTTAGTGATGCTCTAACACCACCTGCCCCCCCTGTCAAATAAGCCACCGCCAATTCCTGGAAAATAGAATCTGCATTCTCTTGTGACTCCTTCCTTGTTAAAAACAATTCCTTATTTCGATTATCCTTCTCTTGGATAGAAGCCATACCCGAGCTGATAAACTGCTTATCTTTTTGCAGCGAATGAGTTAAAAAAGACTGAGTGATTTCGGATTTCTTTTGATTGAGAGAAACCCAATCTTCTTCATCCCAAATAGCAAAAAAACTGTTGTTATTTGCTATTTGTATTTTCCCGACGGAACTCAACTGAACATGACGAACCTCTTCCGTTTTTCCAGCTGTATACTGCCCTTCGGAATTTTTCCCGGCGAGTAAACCGTTATGTATTTCTTTTTTTAAGGTAACCACTCCATTCCTTGAATCAATAATTGTATCATATTCTTTTTTTAATAATGTTTTGCATACATCGGCATCAGGATTTTCGTAACAAGATCCAAATTTATTTTGTTCCTCAATTGATAGTTGCGATATGTCATAATTTCCAAGTAAAATCTTTTCCTCTTTGGTTAGTTCTCTTCCGCCCAATGAATCCCATTGGATTCCATAAGCCATTTGGTTGATTAGTTTCTTCTGTTCTAAACGTTTAAACTCTTCTAAATCAGTATTCATCTGAAGAACCGAAGCATACTGACCTACACCTACGATCGTTCTCTGTAATTCGTTTAAAAGACTACCATTGCCAATGGAAATGTCATTCGTTGGCCCATTAAAAATGCTTAAAGCCTGAAATTCAGAAAGTTTTTGATCTTGAAACAGATCTAATTTTACATTGGGGGACCAAGCAGAAATTGTGGGAGATGAAATCTCTTTTGTTTCCCCGCGTTCGTATAAATCTGTCCAAGTCCTAAGTCCGTTCCGTTTTTCCTCATCGAGACGTTGTAACCAATCTTCTTTTGAACGTTCAAGCTCCATTCGATTGGTTTCCAATTTAGCAGTAGCATCGGCGATTAAGTTTTCTCGATTGTCTTTCCAGTTTTCATAAAACTCGGAATACTCTTTTACCTTGGTTTCCCAATGGGATACAGCCGGTAATAATGTATTTTGAAAATGATCACGTTGTCCACCTAACTGGAAATGATTTCCCTTCCAATATAAAGATGTTTGGTAGGAATTATCATCATACATCTCATAGATAACCGAATAACCTATGGCACCCATTTGAAGGTTTAATCTCTTTTGATCCGACATCGAAAAACTTCTTTCAGCTAGCCATAAACCATATTTATCTTTTCCATCTAACAATAAATTCCCACTTGTGTGGTGCGCTTTATCAAAGGGAACGTAAAAATCGCCAATTTTTTCATTGTTAATATAATTATACACATCGGTATACAAATTCGCAGAAAATATGGATTGGACACTCCGTCCATCACCTAACCTACTGTTTATGATAGAGGTTAACCTTTGGTAATCAGAATTATGGATGGATTGAAAAATGCCTTGTAGTTCCGGATCGTAAACTCGACTAAAATTTCCAATTTCTCCAGATCCTCCCGCTAGCCAATTTTCATAACGTTTGTCTGACGATAGCTGCAAAAATGACTGATGTTTAAGGTTCCAATCTGCTCCGCCTAAATCAAATTTTGACTTAGTTTGATCTAAATTGATTTGAAACCCTGTTTGATATGTATAAATTTGATCGTTGAAAATTGTGTATTCCGAAAATGCTTTATTGGATTCATCAGACAGAAAATCTCTAATTTTCGTGGAAATTACTGTAAGGATAGAATCTGGATCAATATTCGATTGGCTTAATTGTTCAGAAAGATCACCAATGAACTTTGAAAATAGCTTTCCTGCTTCATTGAAACTACCATCAAAGTTTTTATATTGGCAACCGGTGTCCACCGAACATGAAGAATCCAATCCAAGTTGCAGTTGCGATACTACTTCTCGTAATGCGGTTTTGATTGTTTCCTTATATGTGTTAATTGCATTCAGGTTATCTGCAAATTGATTTTCAGTTTCAGATAAAGAATGAATATATGCCTGATAATCGCTTTCCAGCTCTGTAAATGAATTTGCAAAAGAATCCAAACCTTCTTGCCTTGTTTGTCCCCACTGAAACTCCCATTCTTTTGCCGATTCCAAAATTCGATTTCTATTTTCTGTGATTGTTAACTCTTCCTTTGTGTATTCCTCATACATTGATACCTGGCCAATCCTTTGGAAATACAGAGAATCTACCTTACCTGTCTCTAATTTGTATAAAAAAGCATTTCGATTTTCAAAGTAATCATCGATTAACTCTCTTTCCCATGCAGAATAAAGAACTGTAACTTCAGAAAATAAAGATTTCCTTCTTTCATCTATATAACCTTCGTTTGCGATAAATGCATCCGATCCATCTTCTAACATTAACATTTGTTCAACCATTAAGTCAGCCGCTTCTTTCCACTGGACCATTGATTGATACAAAACTTCTTCAACTTTATAGTCCCACTCATCTAAAGAATGTGAAAAATATACACTCCCATAAAACTCAGAGTAGTCGGAAGGTTGGTAAACAGGAGGGTTCCAAGTTTCAGAAAGAGACTGACCGGAGATGGTATACCCAAATACGGAAACCAAAAAACACAAAATAAAAAATAAGAAACGGCGAAAAGAGGATTGAAAATGCATAGAGAACCTCAGTTCTCTTAGGTATCAAAAGGCTGGTTTGGTTTTAAAAAAATCTCCTCTGTGAATAATTTTATATTGGAGTAGAAAAAAAATAAGAACAAGAAACAATCCCCCGAAAAAAAACTTACCTCCTTCTCCTGGAAAAAAATATGCAACGAAAAACAAAAGAATCAGGGGAACAATTGTTTTCGGATCAAAGGAATGACTTCGAACCCGCAAAATTGAAAACGCTAATGGGAGCACAACAGCCCCAAACAACAAATACTCAGCGCCTACAAATGAAACCTGCAACCTCCAAAGAAACAAAAATAGAATGGAACTAACAAATGAGCGAACCTTCTCTTTCTTTCGATACAGTAACGAAGTAATCCAAAGAAACAAAAAAAAGGGACGGTATTTCGTTTCAGCGTCTCGTTGCGGCAAAATTTCAGAAAGTTTTACTGGACCTTTATTTAGAAAATTGTTTATATTAGATTCTAAATCATCCCATTGAATATTTTTTCCTTTCACTAAAACCTCCAAACTGGTATCTCCATTTTTGTGGTAGATCCTTCCGGGTGTTTTGATGTTTTTGTATTCTGAAATTGATTTGTCAAACAAGGGTATCCCTGTAGTTAATTTTATAGGTTTATCAATATAACGTTCGACCTGTTTATTTTGTTTCACAGAAAAGCGAATGTCTGTTAACTTTTTATCAACCAACATTTTCCCAACAATCGCAGATTGTAAATCCAACGATCGTTCGCGAACAGAGTCCGCTGTATCATAATCATAACTAAATAAACTTCGAAATTTTCCAGGTGAATGTAACTCCAAACCTTCTGTAGACGGCTGAAAACACAAAACAACGTCAGAGACTCCTTCAAAATTACGTAGCCACGGAATCAAAGGTAGTATACCTTTCTCCAGTGACTCTGTATCTGCGTTAGAAAAACGAAGGATTCTATCCGAATTTGTTTGCGACTCACCTAAAATATGAAAGTATCCAGACTCAGTTGGTAAATCATTTAAACCACTCCTAACACCTAACTCATTTAGATCAAAATAAAAATCTGCATTGGATGAATTCTGTTTTACCACCAATAAATCAGTTAATTTTCTATTTAAAATTGTATCTTCTACTTGTTTGGTGATACGAAGGGATTCTTCTTCTGGAATCGATGTGGGAAATTCCAATCGACCCATTTGTATGGTTCCATTGGAGATTGTCAGCGGGTAAAACGAAAGACTAGAATGAATTGAGGAAACAAATCCGATCAAAAAGAAAACTAAAACCATGAGCCAATGAATAAATGTTTTCGATTGTTTAGATTGACCTATATTTATTTGTGGAAGGAAAAAATTAGAATCCAAAAATCTGAACCCAAGGTTTGAAATGGAATCCGATAAAAAGGGATCAAACAGAATTTTCAAAAAAGAAATGGATACCAAAAAATATAAATTACATACTAAAATGAAACAAAAAGACTTGGGGATCCAATTCCAATAAACAAATAGGAAAAATATAAAAAAGGAAAAAGTGCATTTTTGCATCCAACGACCAATCTTCTTTATCGGAAACACCGCCAAAAAGTATTTCCAATAGGTAAATAGAAAGAGAATCGGTTTGCCGATTGGATACGAAATGATACAACAAATACCAAGAAAAATAAGAAGAGAGGTATAATATGCGGTCAAATAAATTACTAATTCTTTTTCTCCTTTCATAAAATATGAGGCAAAAAAAATCAGAACCAAATCCAGAGAAAAGAAAATGACTAAAAACCGAAACAAATCATTGTTAAATTCCTGGTGACTATTATACAAGAAAATCCAATCACCATAATCCAATAAAATTTTCTTTAATCCATTTGTCAGAAGATGTAATGAAGTATTACTATCCGCTTTTACAATCATGGTTTCAGAACTTAACCCGTTAATACGTGTTCCGTGCCGAACCGCCCTCTCTTCCAAAGAAACTTTTCCAACCGAAGACAGTAACAAACCTTCACCAAATCGAGAAGGAATTCCCAGTTTTGACCAGTTTACAGATTGAATTGGAATGTCTTTGGGGAACCAGGCACCACCAGACTGATCCAAACTAAAACCCCAACTATAGTTTCTAATCGTCGAAAATATTTGCGATAAAGACGGAAATTCTAAAGTTTGAATCCAATCAGAATGGATTTGGATGAGAATTTCCTTCTCTTTATTGGAATAATGAACTAAGGATTCAAATCCTGGAATGTTACGTATCTTTTGTTCCAATTCCTTGCTATTTTTTTCCGAGCCTGCTTTTATCTTTTGCAAAATAACAATATAAGTATCTTCCGATTTTCCTGGTTTGATTCGAGGGAAAAAAGAATCTTCTGGGAATCTTTGCCTTTGTAATAAATACTCATTACGAATTGTCTGGATTATATTCTGGGTTTCTATTCCTTCCTCTAATTCTAAATGAATTAGAGAACTTCCAACTTCAGATATGGATTCTATTTTTTTGTAACCAGAAATCGATTTTAAAATTTGTTCCCAAGGTTTAGTGATTTGTTCTTCCACCTGTAAAGCAGTTTTGTTAGGCCAATGATTTGTGATTTGGATTGAACTGTTTTTCCCACCCAAGGAATCCTCACCAAAAGAAATTCTCTCTAAAGAAAGCACCGAAATTAATAATAAAAACAAAACTATAACCAAAAGACGATACCGAAAGAAGTAAATCCAATGGCGACTCATTACAGCTTTACCAAAAACTTCTGGAATAAAGTGGGATAAACATAAAAAACAAAAAATACCGAAACAGGGATTCCAACAAACATTGTCAAGGCGATTGATCTTGAAAATTCAGATCCAGAAGTCCCGAAAAAGATAACAGGAAAAATTCCCATCAAAGTTGTACCAGCATTTAAAAAAATGGGCCAAACTAACCAACGAAAAATCAATTCCCTTCGTGGTGAAGAAATAGTGTCCTCTTCGATTTCCATCCATCTCTCGCCAAACAAAGAAATACTATCAATGGACAATCCAAGTAATACAACAAGGCCTATGTAGTGTCCTAAATGAAATTCCCGAAATAAAATAAAAACAAAAGAAACTGTTACGGATAAATAAAACAAAGAAATCCCGAGATAAACTACAGGGGTTCTAAAAGATTCATAAATACCCACCAAAGCCAGGTAGATGAAAACAAAAGAAAGTAGAAGCAAAACAAACAGGATAAGAAAAAACTTTCTTATCTCTTTCTTAGCAGAAAATTGTATTACAGACAAACCATTCTTCGTAGCAAACAAATTGGAATCAAATTCCAAAACCTCCCCCTTCCATTCCGTGTAGAACAATCCAGATTCTCTATGGTATTGATCATAACTTTCCTGTTTTTTGGAGGTGAAAAGGGTGCCGATAAGAGTGGTTTCGTTCGTTTTTGTTTTAAAACTGATTCGTTCTGGATCGACTCTCTTCCCCAAATCTAAACCAAAAGAGTCCATACCTAAATACAAATCCGTTTTTGTGGCATCACCAATAGGTCCCAAATATTTTGGAATCTGTTGGTATAAAATTCTATGTTTTAAGTCCTCTTCATTAGGAATGAATTCAGGAATAGGGATTTGATTTCGAGACCACTCTTCCAGTGTGATTCGATTTGGGAAAAAAACAAAATCATCACCTAACTCATGATTGCTGATATTTTTTCGAAATTCTCTAGAAAAATTTAATAGTGCATCGAAAGATTCATGTAGAAAAACTATAGAATCATTCGGAATAAATGGCAGTGTTATCGAAACTTGAGATTCGATAGGTTCCAATTTCCAAGCCCATTTAGAAGGAGGAAGCAGCTCGACAAATAAAGTTTCCAATTCTTTGGACTTTTCGATTCCGAGAAGTTTCCATTGGATGGGAATTGGTTTTTGTGGATGTTGCTTTTTTGTATCCAATGGATCCAAAGGAAAAACAAGAGTTGAAAGTTTAGGATCAATTTTTTGCATCTTACTCTGCAATTCATACACAACATCAAGTTCTTCATCCAAAGAAAGATTTGTCTTTGGTGACATTTGCAATCGGAATCCGATGGCTGGTTGTTTTGGAAATATATTCCATTTAAATTTCAAAACGAGAAAACTAAATAACAGAAGAAAACAAAGAATCACGGCTATATTCTTTTTTTCTAAAGTGTTCCACGCATTATACGTTCTCTCATACATTGATACTAGCAGTTTTTCTCGATTAGTATTCAGCTCTGCCTTTTTTAAAGATTTCATAAGGGGAATTGATAATAAAGGTACAATCCATAAAGAAGAAACCAATGAACAAAAGACCAGGAGTGCGATACATACTCCCGAATCAAAAAAGAAGTTTTTCCATTCTATGGGAAAAACCAAAAGGGGAATAAAAACGACAATAGTAGTTAGGGAAGAAGAAAATAAAGAGATAAAAACAGATTGAATGCCTTTGGTTATCGATTCTGATGCGAATGCCATTTTTTCTAATTGTTTTCGAATAGAAAAAACAATTAGATTACTTGCATCAAACAACATCCCGATACCGACGGAAATTCCACCTAAACTAAGTATATTGATAGAGATAGAAAACAGTAATACTAGGTGAAAGAACAATACAAGGGAAAATAGGACCGAAACTAATAGGATAAGAGCTGGCACCCAACTCCGATAAAGAAAATAGGAAAATACAAAAGCAAACGTTAAACTCCAAATCAAATTAATTCCAAACTGGCGTATTTGATCACGTAACTCATTCGAAGCATCGTAAAAGATCTTCGGTGATAGGTTCGAATCCAAAGTTTGAATTTTTTTCTGAACCTCCGAAGAGACCCTAAGTGGATTTGCTGACGAATCAGTAAAGACTGCAATGTAGATAGCATTTTTCCCATCCATTCGTGTAAGTTTTTCGGCAGGAAATTCTGATTTGAAAATCGTTGTTAGTCGTCCAAGACTGACTGAGTTTCCATTCCCCAGATGGACGGGAAACTGTGAAAGATCTTCATAGGACTGAATTTCTGCAGAAAACTTTAATTCGGTATCCTGTGTATACCCCTCTATTTTCCCAAGAGAACCTCCACGCATTGCCGCTTGGATTTGAGATTCCAAATCGCGAATACTGATTGGAAAAAGATCTAATACATTTGTTTTGATAGAAATAAAAGCAGAATGTTTTGGTTTTCCTACTACACGAACTTCCGTTACACCTGAAATTCTTTCCAATTGGAATACCAATTGTTGAAAACGGAAATCGAAACTAGTGACATCGTTCCCAATCCCTTTCGGAATGAGGATTTCCATAAATGGTCTTTCCTTTGCCTCTCCCTGCAACAGTCGTGGCACACCTACACCTAACGGAAGTTTTTCATTCATTTCTAAAATTGTTTGATACAACTGATCTTTAAACTCAGAGACAGAAGCTCCAAATTGTAAATCGATTTGCACTATCGATTTTCCGTGTTCTGAAATTGTACGAATGCGTTTGACTGATTTCACAGAGGATACCATTTCTGAGATAGGTACACTTACCGACAGGTCTGTGTCTTCTGCGGAATGGTTAGGAAATTCTGTTACTATGTAATAACGAATTGGCGTTAACCTTGGTAATAGCCAAATTTCTAATTCAGGAATTCTAAAAAATGCCGCCAAAAAAAAGCAGATAAATACCACCCAATACAATCGTTTATGTTTGAATAAGGAAAGAACGTAACTTTCAACATTCATAAAGACAAACTAGTTTCTACTTCGTCTTCAAGAGAAAGCCCAGATAGAATTTCTAATTCATTCAATAAATAAGGTTTGAATTGTATGAATTTTTTAGTAGTCCCCTCTTTTTGTTTTACATTTACATAAAACCCGCTGTTTTCATCACCATGAAGCGAAGAGGAGGGAATCAGAATCTTTTCTATTGTTTCAAGCAGTTTAACTTGCACAAGTCCAAACATACCTGGTAAAATATTGGTTTGTTTTGGTTCCAACCGCACTTTAATTCCAATACTGTGAGATCTTGGATCTAAAAATCCACCGACCCGATCCAACTTACCTTTGATCGCTGGTAGGTTCTCCTGCGAGGGAACAAAAAGAACCTCCTTCCCTAGTGAAACATACAAAAGATCCGATTCACCAATTTGAAATCCAGCCGACAACTCTCCCTTCTCCATTAAAATCATTACAGGAGATTGGGTGGTCAATTCCCCTTCTTTGATTTGAATTTTTAAAATTTTACCCGATTTAGGAGCTCGCAAGCGAGTTTCAGATAACAATTGTTCATTGGATTTAATTTGGTTTTTTATAATTTTAAGATGAGACTTACTTAGTTCATATTCCGATTTTTCCAGAGATGTATTTTTTTCTCGCCAGACTTTTAGTTTTCCTTCAAAACTAAGATCCTCAAGTTCTAAATCTAAATTAATTCCTGATAAAAGATTTTCCCTATCTCTAATTAAGTTTTTATATTGCGTTTCTTTGGACTGCTCCTCTTGTTTTAATTTTTCCACCTCCGTTAAAGAAACAAAACCCTGTTTCCAAAGTATTATCTTTTTCTCTTTCAGATCTTTACTAAGAATCCATTCCTTTTCTGCTAATTCAACCAACTCTGTTTTTTTGTCGACTTCTCTGAGTTTTACATCAACTTGTTTCTCTGCCTGTTTCCATTTTTCGAAAGCAATTGTTGCCTGTGACTCAGAGACGTTCAGAGAGAGAGACAATCTTTCCCCTTCTAAACGAATCAATTCATCATCGATTTCCAATAGAACTTGGCCCTCTTTAACAAAACTTCCTTCATCTACATAGATTTTTCTTACACGACCACTCTGTTTGTTATGCAACTGAATTTCTTTTGTAGGTTCCACCACAGCAGGAAACTCAATTACTTTATTTTCTTCCAATAACCGAGGCCTCTGAAACACCAAATCTTGATTTGGTGACTCCATCGCTGAGACCTCATTTATTGTCTCCCAATAATTGGGAAAATAAAAAAAGCCAACCAAAAAAGGAAAACGATTTCTTATATCGACTGTCGATAGGAGTGTATATAAAACCGAAAAAAGAATATAACCAACTCCCATAACAAGGAGTTTACGAACCAAAATTCTAATTTTTGTCATTTGATTTGATTTCATACATTTGCCAAAACCAAAACAAAAAACATAAACAGGATGGGGTTCACATAACCCAAACTATGGGAAAGAAAGGAAACCGACCGATCACTGGATACAAACAACCTTTTATAAAGTTCCCCATTTTGAATGATAAAGAACAAAAATAAACCAGTCCAAAACATAACAACTAATACAGAATAATAACTTCTGTATTGAAAAAAGCCTAAACACTGATTCCCGACAAACAAGATGCAAACAAATTGAAAAAACTGTCGGGTAAGACTTCTGAAAAACTCAGTGATGTTAGTTCTAAATGTTTCCTTGGCTTTTTTCCCAAAAGAAAACAATAAATTGATACTTAATGAAACCAGAAAATACAAAACACCAACAATAAGCACACTTACGATTTGAAAAGGATACAAACTCCAAAGAGAAACCTGTTGGCCAGAATTTATTGCGCTCAATTCCAAATTTCTGTTTATATTCATAAACTCGGACCAATTCCATAGACAATGGAATCCGTAAAGGAAGAGATAAAGAAATACAAAGAAAAAAGGAGATCTATACAAAGTCATCAATTGACTCTCAATTGCCATCCATCGATTTCGAATACCAGTGCAAACAAATTCATACAAAACAAACCATTTCATTTTTTTTCCCCCAACTCTTTATGTAGTCTATCAGCTTGGGTTTGGAATTGTTTCCATTGGGCCAAAAAAAGTTTTTTCTCTTTGTTTGTATGTTTGTTTTTGTTGAATTTTAAATACAACAAACAGGCTTCTGGAGAAACGGGTAATAGTTCGATGAGTTTTGATTCATCACTGGAAGATACAGAAATCGGTGTTTTGGCAAGGAGAACTGCTTTAAAATAGAATAAAACCATCTCCGGTGTTTTGATAGAAACCACAGACCAATGATTAAAAAACTCTTTCCATTCCCCTGAGTAAAACAATGTTTTAGAATATAGAATTTCTTCTTCTTCTGTAAATTTTCGTTTTCCTCTTATCTCCTTAAAAATGGAACTGACTACAGTGAGATGACCTGCACGATAAGCATCTGTTAAAATTTTATATTCATTTTTTTCCGAAGACGAAGGCGGTGAACAATAGACACAAAATAGAATCATCAAAAAATAACTAGTCCGGTTTTTCATTTTTTACCCCTGTGATATGTTGGATAGATTCATGAAAGGGAATTGGATCTTCGGGATTCCAATTCCAATCAAAACGAATCACTTCTTTTTTTTCAAAATGAATCCAAAACATTCGGATTTGTTTTATTTTATGTTCTAAAGAAAAATGATACCGAAAAAGAAATACATCTGAGGCACCGATCTTTTCTGCACGTTCCTTCCAGACTTGAATCCTTGGCCGTTCTTCTACTGATGTGTGGCTTAAATTTCTTTGAAATATTTCTATGTTGTCTTTTGGGATAATAGGAACTTTTGGATCTTCCCATACTTTCTCACTCACAACTATCGAGTATCCTAACTCTTCTAGCTTTTCTAAAATCAGAAGGTTTACCTCTCTTTCCTCCGCATAAGAGTCATAAAAAACCGGTGAGGAAATGTTAACAAAAAGTATCTTTCTTCCATGAGGGATGGGATAAGTTACCGTTTTTATATCACGAGGACCAGAAACGCAAGAAACCAAAAAAAGGGGAATGGCAACTAACAAATGCTTCATTTTGCTTCTACCTGAATGACAAAGCCAACCTTCATTCGTTTTCCCGAAATGGATTTTGCTTCAGGCTCCAATCGAAATTCATAATAAGGGTAAAAATTGGGAGCTAGAGCCGAAGCGGAGAGATTAAAATCTCCTCCAGTGGAAATATTTCCAAACAAAGTACCATTACAACTGGCTTCACTTTCTGCATAAGAGTATGTCAACTGCCTACATCCAAAAGGGTATGTTGTTTGGCAATGGGACCAAACCCATGTAGACAAACGAATGTTTGTGGAAGGGGGTGAAACTTTTGATAATCTTGTGGCCCCGATCACAGAGGTTGTATCCATATATTGGTTAAAAAAAATTCGAAAATTATCTGTATTCTCATCGGCACAGGCAAGTGGACTACCAGAAATTCCCGTTCCATCATCACCTCCTCGAAACTGATAAAGATTGGGACTTAAAATAGGTAAATCTCTACTCCAGAAACAAAATCCAGAGTCCCAACGAGCACCCGTTATGGATCCTAATTCCTGAGTTCCTAAACCACAGTTTTGTGATTCTAAACCAAAACCTATGACCTCAGGATCACTCAAGTCAGAACCTACAAGAAAATTCAATTGTAAGGTTTCCAGAAGATCACTACCATCTAACGAGTGTATTCCCTTGGGGAATAAAATATGATATCTTGTGTCGGCCTGTAAAATGAAATCCGGCAAAATCCTAAACTGTGATGGATTTTCCCATTCCAATCGATAAGAAATAGGAGGTTCAATCCTTAACCCAAGTTCTACCTCTGTTTGGTTCATCGGTTTTGAAAATCGAACAAGGAAGGAAGGAGGCCCAGGAATACCCGAACATGCAGAGTTTATTTCACCTAACATTAAGTCTGTGAAGCTACCTCCAACCAAACATTCTGATTCTGTTCCTGTCAAAACTAATAACGATTCCAATTCCGGTGACTTTGGAATTTCTTTTTCTCCTACACGAAATGGAATGGTATATACTTGGTCTAAGTCCTTCCCATTTTTATCTTCACATTGTTTGGTGAGCCGAACGATATAACCACCCGAAGGGAGTTCGGATTTCGGCAAAAACTTCAAACTTAAATCTGTTGTTTCAAAAGCACCTCGCACTTGCGGTTCCAAAGAAAACGCAGAAATACAAGATTGGATGGACATAGGATGACTGAATAGAACCGTAATATTGGTTTCTGGCCTTACATCGATTGCATCAGAGGAAGGAGAAAATACCAAAACCTTGGGAGTATCTTCCAAACTCAAAACTCCTAACCAATCTTTCATAGAACCAAAATTTGAATGACAATGAAAAAATAGAATAAACCAGAGACAATTCCATCTAACGAGTTTCATACGGATCCTCCATAAAGAATGGGTATTGTTTTTTTGATTTTGGTTCGTTTATTTTTCTTTTTTCTATTGAGGAGTCTTGTTTCCAATGTTCCAAAAGCATTGTAAAGTCACTGGATATTTGTTTGGAATCCAGTTTATAATAGCGATTGTCAAACGGATTTTCACCGAGTAACAAAACAAGTTCCAAAGCAGTAGCGATGTATTGAAAGTAATGATCCAATAAAATTTCAAAACCAACAAAGACCTCTTCTTCTGATTTTAAATATTCTATTTCGGAAATAATTCCCTGAGTACGTTCTTCTCTTTTGAATCGGTGTTGAAATATATTGGATTTTGTACTTTCTAAATAGAGATTGTATTTACTATACAATTCAGTTAATTTGATTTCTGTAGATTGGATTTGGTTCAGAATTAAAATCTCGGATTGTTTCCATTCTGCTTTGGCCTGCAATAGACTCATTTTTGAATCGAAAACTTTTTTATTCCTCCCCATATCGTCAAACAATCCAATCGATCCACTTTGAAAGGAATTTTCACCGGGACCTACTGGTTGTGGGCCGTATCCTGGAATTCTTTGAATTCCATTCCCTTCGGATTGGATTCCGTTTTGTGTATTGGTTTGGAAACTAGTTCCACCCAAATTGGCTTGAACGCCAAAACTCAAACCATAAATTTCATTCTGTAAGGGAAAACCTGCATTTCCATTTTTGCCTACATATCCACCTAACACAAATTTTGGTTTCCAATCATTCTCCAAACTTTCCTGGTCCAGTTCCGCAAGCTCCATTTGCAATCGGGCTTTTTTTCGTATGGGATGATTTTCATTGGGCGTAGTTTTCGCTTGAAAAGGATCAAACAACCGAATGCGTTCAGTAAGTCCCCCTTCCAAAGTAATACCCACACCTGGATCAAGAGACATCGCATGTTGTAATTCCAAAACGGCTAGTTTCATTGCGGACTCAGAATGGATTTTTTTAGATTGGAACTCCACTTCCCAAACCTTCTGCCAATCAAAATCCCCTTTAGGAGAAAGGCCAAGATCCGATTCTTTTTTTCGTTTTCTTTCTTCCCACCTGTATCGTTCCGATCTAAGTTGGTAAACCATATCAACTAACTGTCGTTTATTGAGTAATAAATATGACAAGGAGATCGATTTAAAAACTTTTTCACGTAAGATTTTTTTTTCTTCGGAATGGATCAGTTTTCGGATTTCTATTTTTTGTTTTTCCCGTTCCGTTTCCCCTCCGTCATACAAAAGTTGTTGGATCTGCAAACGCACATCTCGGTATTCTTGGTCAATTTGTTCCTGGTTTTTGGAGAAAATTCCAAAATAATGCACTCCTAATTTGGGAAGGTATTGTTTCCATTTGTCCCTGGTAAGAATGGGAAAAATTTCGGAACGAATCTGCTCCAAACCCAAATTACTATTGCGCTCCATCCCAATCCAAACACAATCCTCCCATAACAATTTCCCCTCTGCTCGCAACGGAGTCCAAAGGCAGCCTAGATAAAAACAAAGGAGAGAAATTTTATACCACATATCAGAAGATAGGTGGTAAATAGGAAAAATGGTTCCCTTTCTCCTCATTTGTAGGGAATTTTTTGATTTTTTTTTTAGTTTTTTTGACTTGTAAGACAGGAGAGTTTGTTTATAAAAGTGGCATGATTCGAATCCTTGTTTCCATTTTTTTTCTACTTTTTACCGCCACCCTGACTGCTGATGAAGTAGGGATCATTAGTTTCATCCAAGGAAAAAACTATCTTTCTGGGCCACGTTTTAAAAAAGCAAAAGAACCAGTAAAATTAGGAAGTATCCTAAAAAAAGGAGACACCATCACTACAGAAGACGGCACTTGTGAAATCCAATTGGCAACCCAAGCCACCATCCGTCTCGCAAAGTATTCCTCTGTTCAAATCGAAGACCTTCTCAATCCAAAATCAAAATCCACCACTTTGAAACTAGTTGGTGGTAAGTTATTTGTAAAAGCACATAAACCGGCCGCGGGTGTGCCGAGCCAAAACCAACTAAGCGTGGTCAATCCTAGTTTTGTTGCAGGTGTTAGAGGCACAGAATTTTTAGCCGCAGCACCAGACACTGGTGGGGTAGATGAAGATCTTAGCAATGTGGAAACGGGCGTTTATGTAAACGAAGGAACCGTAGCAGTAAGCCCCGATAAAAAGGGAAAAGAAACTCTCGTAAAAGAAAACGAAGAAGTCCTTGTGTCTGGCAAAGAACTTAAGAAACAAATTTTAGATGAATTTGTAAAAGAAAAAATGCGCATCTTCGAAGAGTTCAAAGCCATCAAAGAAGAAAACTACCAACGAATCAAAGAACAATACGAAAAAAACGACCAACTGATGAATGATTACAAAGGTAGGGCAGACGAATGATGAAACAATTTTGGATTCTCTCATCCATCATTTCCCTTTCTCTCTTTTCTTCAGATCGAATCGGAAGACTCCCTGTTTACAAAATTGCAGTTGAGGTGTCTCCCTCTACCGAAGAGGCCATCGCCTTACGTGATTTTATGAAAGAACAAATCCAATCGACAGGCCGCGGGATGGTTTCTCTTCCATTGAAGGGCCTTGAGTCTGGGGTTTGGGAATTTGACAAAGAAGGAATTGCTTCCCAAAAAACTGCGGAAAACTTAGAGAAACTCGCAGATGTAGACAAACTAGTGCTTATTGCAACGGAAGATGGACAAGCAGTGGTTTCCTTTGTGGACGTCCTACACAAAAAATTGGAATACCGAAATTCCCTTCCCGATACTCTCTCTAAAACTTTGGTCTCCGACTTTCTTGGTTTTTTAGACAAAAAGAACATCTACTTGGCATTATCCGAAACAGGTTCTGGGTCCAATGCCCAACTCAAAATCAATTCCTTAAAACCTACTTATGTAGCAGGAGAACCCATTCGTTTTGAAATCGAATCCGCTGAAGACAATTATGTGTATGTAGTACTTGTCCCTGAAAACCAAAAAGGGGAACCCGTCCTACTTTTCCCAAACCAATTCCAAAACGATAACTTCATCCGCAAAGGAGACAAAGTTACGATTCCTGATAAACGAATTTCGTTTAAAGCCGCAGCCACTCCTTCCAAAGATCGGATTCGTGCCTTTGTTTCTCGTGAAGAATGGAAAGAGTTCCAACTTCGTGGAAAAAAAGAAGATTCGTTTTATAGACTCCTTCCACCAGCAGTCACAGGTACCAAGACCACTGCAAGGTCTATGATGCCACTAAATACCATGACCGCTGCCATTGAACAAAGTCCAGTGATGGAATGGGAATACCAAATTTTATCTAGATAATTTCTTGCAAAAACTTCTCGTACCTATTGTTATCATAGGTATGAGAAACGTAATCCTTAAATCCTTTGCCATTTTAGGACTCTCAACACTCGTCACTTGTTCACTCTTTAAAAAAGAAAACAAAGACGAGGATATGTTGAATGCCTTCTTACTTTTGCTTTGGGCAAATAGCCAATCTGCTGGTTGTTCTGGGACTAAGTCTGGATTTACCATCTGTATTCCCAAAGGAATCGCGGAGTAAACCATGAAAAAAATCCTATATACAATCATATTTCTCGGAATGAGTTTTCAAGTTTCTGACTTCAACAAACTCACTCGTTTAGACCAAAACAAACAACTGGCAGAGTTCTTTGGCAATGCCATCCAATTTGGATTTGGTTCTGAAAAACTTTGGTCTGCCACGAATGCAGACAATTGGGGATTTGTGCGCCAATCTGCCACTTGGGCGCGTGGAAACTCCGGTATCATCGACAACCTTATCTTGGGTTTAAAAAACGCCGGATACTTTAATAACTCTTCACCTCGCAATGATGTGCTAAACAATATCAATTTGAATGGATTTGGTTCGGCAACCCTTACCATCAAAATCAGTACACCAACAACTGGAGTAAGTTCCACAGCCTATACAGGAACCAAAGATTTTAATCATTTTTTTCAAATTACAAAAACAGGTGCGTCCGCTCCCTCCTTACAATTGTTCTTCGATGATCCCAATACCACCCTGGGAAACGATGGAGCTTTGATTTACTATCGTTTGGTTGATTTTGGAAGTTCACAATTTGCAACAGTGGGAGATGTCATCACAGAAAGTTACACTGCGAATGAATCTGTTTATGGAACCAAATTTCAAACCTATACTTGGCGAAACGGTCCAGAAAATGCGGCTTGGATCAGTAAACATGGCCGAGTGGTTTTAACAGAAGTGGATGCAGGGAGACAACTTTGTTTTCGTTCTGTGGTTCGTTTGAGTTTTGCCAAACTCAAAGCATTAACCCCTGCCAATACGGCTGCCCTTGAGAATTTGAGAACGTCATGTAATACTCAACTAGGTGTAGCCGCCGGCAACGACAACCTTTACTATGTGTTGGCCTATATGCAGAAGTTTGATTCTCCCTTCCAAACAACGGCGAAAGCTACTTACACAACGGCGGCAACAAAACATGAAACCATCTGTAACTTAGGAACAAAATTGTCTTATGGAATTTTCAATGTCAATGGTTATGTAACAGACCAACTGACAGCGGGAGAGGTTCCGTCAGATTACCCAAGTCCCACAGTCGGTGGTTCGGACTTTATGTCTGTGGATGATGCCTTCATTCGAACTTATGCTGCGCTGAACCAAAACGTAGGACAGGTCAGTTTAGGGTTAGTCAAACAATATGAAACCACTTCCCAATCATTTTTGGATGCCTTTGATGGGGCCGACCAAAACCTAAAATTCAAATAAGTGTAAGAGTTTTTTTAACTTAGTTACTTCTGTAAATGGCGTTGGAGAGGATAGAACCTGTGAGGGCAATCATCTCCAACCGCACATAAGAATCTTTCTCTTGAAAAGTATATTCTGCTTTGTTTGTGTCTGGGCTTACTTGTAATACTTCACCCTTTTGCCCAATGAAGCGAATCTCCAAATATCTTTCTTTTGAATTCAGTTGGATGGTATTCTTCTTTGTCACCTGAATCTTGGGAACTTTCGGGTCTTCTGCCGCTTGGAAGAATTTTTTTACACAATAAAACGATCCCGAGTTAAGAGATGCCAATACGGACGGTTGGTCCTTAACACCATCGGCTGTTACAATGTAACGTAGGAAACTTTCTCCCTTTCGGTATCTTTGGTTTCCCAAAGTTTGGATCATATCTTTCCAAAAAGGTTGATCAAAAGTTTTGATCGAGTTTTCTGGAAAATAATGTAGGTCATCACTGGCCATACAATGCACATTCCGTCCTTGGCTTAGAAGTGAATCCAAAATTTTAGGATCATCACCAAACGGAGAGTATACTTCCACAGCTTGGAAGCCGCCGATGGCAGATAGTTCTTCTCTAGAAAACGAATCAAATAGTTTTGGATGTGAAATGATGACATATCCACCTAACTTTTGCATACGATCCATCACCCAATTTAAGTTCTCACGAGTGGCATATACGGGAAAATAATCATAAAAGGATTTTTGAATTCCAATCGCAAGCAAGTGGCGTTTTTTTAAATTTTGTCCCCATTCCATTCCACGAATGTAATTTGGATTTTCAGTTTGCGAAATTTGTCCATAGTCGGTGATGGCTACGTTAGAAAAACCTTCTCGTTTGTATTCGGATTGGATTTCTTTTATTGTATGTCTTTCGGGGGTAAACCATACTTCATTGGAATGGGCATGTAAGGATATTTTTTCCTGGCCATTCCCATTCCAATTTTGGTATGGATTCACAATTTCTGATCCTTGGAACGAAGATGCTGGCAAAACAATAGTCTTTCTAAGGAGTAATACAACCGCTAGTTGGTAAACAATCAATATTCCGAGTAAAGATAATAAAACGAGTAAATATCTGTATTTCCACAGGGAGGGACGCATAGCTGTTTGCCTATCTGTATAGGCAATGGACCCAGAAACATTGAAAAGCATAAGGAAACTTTATAGACCTTTCTTTCCAATTTGATTCCAGTTTTGTTACAAAATGAATACAAAACCAAAGATTCATTTCTGCTTTGACAAAATGGAAGATGGTTTCAGTCCTTGAGACTGTGAAATTCCTATCTGTCCACCGCACCTTCCTCATCTTACTTTGTATTCTCATTGTGTTTTTATTCTATGGGAATTTCTCTCCTCTTGTGGACCAAGACGAAGCCGCCTACGCTGGTTTTTCACGGTCTATGATGGAAACAGGGGACTACCTTACCATGGACTTTCCCTACTCCACTCCGCATAGAAAACCACCACTGCATTTTTGGATTACCTCTTCTCTTTTCAAAATATTTGGCAGTACCGAATGGGTGTTACGTTTATTCCCTGCCCTTTGTATCCTAGGAACTAGTTTATTAACCTACCATCTGACAAATGTTATGTACGGATCAAGGACAGCTTTATACGCGTTCAGTATCCTTAGTTTTTCCTTGTATTTTCCACTCAATGGAAAAATTGCCCTAGTGGATTCGCTTTTAGTTTTTTTTGGAATGGTTGGATTTGTTTCTCTCTTCCACTGGATCCAATCAAAGAGGAAAATCTTTGTTCTTTTATTTTGGCTCTCTGTAAGTCTCGGACTTCTTGTCAAAGGGCCTCCCATTCTGATCTTTCTTGGGGGAACTTGTGTCCTTCTTTTGAGCGTAAACCAAATCCGTTCAGAGATTTGGAAATTAAATCCATTTATATTTCTCCCTATCGCATTTCTTCCACTTCTTCTTTGGGGTTATCTTTCTTGGCAAAAAGACAATGGTTCACTCATCCGATGGATGTTGGATTGGTATATCTTTCGAAGAGCAACCGATCCAGTATTTGGACAATCAGGCCCACCTGGCACCTACCTAGTGTTATTTGTAGTTACTCTTTTTCCCTGGAGCCGATTGTATCTTTCGTTCTTAAATGAAAACGGATGGAAACTCATTGCCTATCTAAAAACGGAAGGATTTTGGGTGATAAAAAATCTTCTTCCTTGGCATTGGGAAAAAAGTAATTTTATTTTTACATCCAAACGGTTTCTTCTTTTAGGTCTTAGTTTTTCTTGGCTCTTTTATGAATGTTTGGCGAGTAAACTTCCCTCTTATCCCTTATCTGCCTATCCAATACTTGCCATCCTACTCGGTGACCAACTCGCAAGAAAACACAATCAAATTTATATGTACAGGTTGTACCTTACAGTTTCAATTTTGATGATCGCGACCATTTCTTTCATTGTCCTACCTAAGTTTTCAGAAATGAGAACCGACACTATAAAAGCAGCAAGTATGGTCCAAAGTTTAGTTCCCGTAAATAAAACCTTACGCTCATTTGGTGCTCATGGAATTCCCAGTTTTGCCTACTATTACCACAGGCCTATCCATGAAATGACTTGGGAACAAATCCAAACAACAAAAGGGTATTTTCTTGTCTCCGAATCGGACTATGTGGTCTGGAAAGGACTCGGTTTAGAGTGGGAGGGAATCGGAGAACCACTATCCATTTATGCTTACGATCGGAATAAAAAGTTAACCCTTAGGCTTGTAAAAACCAAAGGACTTTAGTTTAAAAATCGTTTTTGGATGTTTGGTGAAGGGACCATACAGGATTCTGCTTTGCCAAACCATTCATAGCGGTGTTTGGCGATGTATCTATAAATGGGATTACGAAGAAACCGAGGAAAAAACCAAAACCCAAAAAATAAGGGCCAAGGAAATTGTAACTCCCTAGTTACTTGCAAAATGGCATCCGATTCTAAGTACAACTTACCTTCCTTCCAATACAGGATACTATCGGGCAACTGCGGATAGGAATCTTTCGGAAGCAGGGCCAAAAAGGTCTCAGATCCAATGGCAGAAAAATATAAATTTTCCTTTTTGTTTTGTTTCAAAAGAAACTGAACCGAACCCATACACAAATGGCAAACCCCATCAAAGAAAACAATTTTACTTTTTTCCGGTGGCATCCTTTCCCTCTACTCCCAAACTGACAGAGAACTATTTGAAATCGAGTCTAAATCTGTAGAGGTCATTATGTTTCCTGAATTTCATTCTGAAAATCTTCCTAAAAAAGAATCTGCCATTTTAGAAAAAATGGAGTCCAACAAAAGTTTCATTCAAACCCTATTAAAACTAGACAAACCTACATTTCAAAATTTTGCAAAACCCTACCAACGGATCCAAACAGAACTCGGTGATCTTGTTACTGAAATTTCTCATCTCAATTCGGTAAAAAACAACGATGAAAGCCAAACAATCTATAGTCGGCTTTTGCCAAAACTTAGCGAATACTATACAGACCTGGGTCAAAACGAAGACATTTTTTCTACTCTATTAAAAATCCAATCATTGGAAACAAATCTAAACCAAGAAGCATCCAAAGTTTTAGAAAATGAAATCCGCGACTTTCGATTGTCTGGAGTGAGCCTAAACTCAGAAACCAAAAATGCACTAAAAGAAATTCGGATTCGCCAATCGGATCTTTCTAACCAATTTTCGCAGAACGTCTTAAATGCAACCAATGCTTTTGCACTTTATCTTTCGGAAGCCGATGTTGTTGGCCTTCCCGAAAGCGAAAAAATCTCTGCCAAACAAGAAGATGGAACTTATAAATTCACACTCCACTTCCCATCTTACATTGCTTATATGACCTATGGTGAAAATAGAGAAATCCGAAAAAAACTCTATGATGGTTACTGCACAAGAGCTCCAGAAAATGGAAAACTAATGGAAGAGATTTTGGAACTCCGTGATAAAGAAGCAAAACTTCTAGGATTTCCCACATTTTCCCATTTAAGTTTGGCCACTAAGGTTGCGGACACTCCAGAACAAGTCATCGAATTTTTAGACCATTTAGCACTAAAAGCCAAACCAATCGCCTTACAAGAACTAAACGAGATCAAAAATTTTGCTAAAAAATTAGGACATAATGATCTCGAACCATGGGATCTTACTTACTACTCAGAAAAACTAAAAAAGGAATCTTTTTCCTATGATGAGGAAATCTACCGCCCCTATTTAGAAAAAGAAACTGTCATTTCGGGAACCTTTCAATTTTTAGAAAAACTTTTAGGAATCCAATTCCAACAAGTGAACACTCCCGTTTGGGAACCGTCTGTTCTTTGTTATAACCTCGTTGTGGAAGGAGAAATCAGGTCACGGTTGTATCTGGATTTAGAAGTCCGAACTGAGAAAAAAGGCGGGGCCTGGATGCACAACTGGAAACCTCATTTCCAAGATGAAACGGGAAAAACAGAACTTCCCGTTGCCTTTGTGGTTGCTAGTTTTCCCAAAGCCACAAGTACACAGCCCTCTCTTCTTCGGCCAAGTGATGTTGTGACTCTTTTCCATGAATTGGGACACGCACTCCACCACTTACTCTCTCGTGTTAAGGAAGCATTTGTGAGTGGGGTCAATGGTGTGGAATGGGATGCTGTCGAATTCCCATCCCAATTTTTAGAAAATTTTGCTTATGAACCAAAGGTATTAGAACTTTTCGCCAAACACTACCAAACGAAAGAAGCAATCCCCAATTCCTATATAGAAACAATGGTAAAGGCTAAAAACTTTATGTCAGCGATGGGTGTCGTGAGACAGTTAGAATTCGCAAAGTTTGATATGTTAATCCATAAAGAAAAACCTAACGAATCGAGAGTTCAGGAAATATTAGACCAAGTGAGAAAGGAAGTTTGTGTTGTGTTTCCTCCGGCATACAATAAATTCCAAAATTCCTTCACTCATATTTTTGCTGGTGGGTATGCAGCCGGATACTATTCTTATAAATGGGCCGAGTTACTTTCCGCCAACGCCTACTACTCGTTTGTCGACCGAGGCGTTTTTGACTTAGAACATGCGGCTCACTTTAGAAGGACAGTTTTAGAAAAAGGTGGTTCGGCAAGTGCTATGGACCTATTCCGCGATTTTTACGGAAAAGATCCAGAAATCGATGCCTTACTTCGACTGAATGGCATTGCCGCTTAACACCTGTATCGACTTGGTGATTACTTCTTTGGAATCGGTGGACTTGATGAGTTTTCGAGTTTTCCGATTTTTATCCAATACATAAATGTAGGTAGAGTGGTCAAAATTTTGGCCATCTTCCGTTTTTTGCACGTAAGCCGCATATTGTTTCAGAATTTGATTGGTTGTATCTGCAGAAAAAGAAAGTCCCACAGATTGAGGTAAATAGAACTGCACATACTTTGTGGTTGTTTCTGGGGAATCACGCACTGGATCTACAGAAATAAAAACAACTTTGAATTTTGATTTTTCCTCTTCGTTTAAGGGTTCTACCGCAGCCTTAATTTTTGCCAAGGTATTTGGGCAAAAGTCGGGGCAATAGGTGTACCCAAAAAAAACCAAAAGAACCGGTTCGCTAAAAGAGTTGAAAGATATTGATTTTCCCGATTTATCTTTGGCTTCAATATTTCCACCAATCGGAAGTTCGGTGAATTCTAACGCCGAACCACATCCTACAAAAAATCCAACTAACAATATTAAGACAAATTTTATTTTCATAACGCTCTCTCTTCCACTAACACAGTCCTACTTTCTCCGTTAGAAAATTGAATTTTTAATTCCAACTTTCCCGAATGATCCAATTTCTCATATAACATCAAATGTTTTCCAGATCGCACAAGTTCAATGGTCTCATTGGCTTTCAGTAAAATTGGATAATCCAATTTCCGCATCCTAGTAACTCCCGACTGGTCGTCTAAACTCGTTTCATGAAAATCGACTGTTTTGTATCCATTGCTAACAATGGTTCGGATCTCCACATCAGTTGCATAAGGATTCTTAATTTCCCCATAAACGGCAGCAGTTTTTGCTACCTCTGGGGGAGGTGTCATCCAGAGTCGGATGGGTTCTGTCGGTTTGTGACAGAAAACGAACAAATTGACTTGAATTAGTAACAGAATTCCTGCATTTGTTATATTTATCTTTCGTAACAAGAGAACCTCGATGAGAATAATAATCAAATGGGTGATTGCGATCACTCTCATTCTTTCTTCATTTCTAGTATCCACTTACAACTGGTCTACCGGCGAATACAATTATGATTCCTCTCGTAAATTCGAAAATTTTGATGCCTTTTACCAGAACGAACTCGAACTGAGTGCGAAAGAAAACACAAGACCTAACAACGAAGAACTACTCGTTCGAGTTTCGGAAGAAAAAACTCCGATAGTTATCGTTTATATCCATGGATTTGGTGCCAGCCGAGGTGAAGGTGAAGAAGTCACAAACAAACTCACAGAATACTTTGGTGCCAATACTTATTATTTAAGACTACCTGGACACGGAACCAATCCGGAGGACCACCTCCACACAAATTTCCAGAAGTATCTTCAAGATGCGGAAGATAGTTTGATTTATGCAAGAGAGCTTGGCGACAAAACTGTGTTAGTGGGAACGAGCATGGGTGGAAACATTGCTTCTTATTTAGCGGCAAAACATCCCGATCTTGTGGACTCACTTGTTCTTGCGTCTCCTTTTTATGATTTCGACGACCCAAGCGCCCACTTCTTTCGATTCCATTGGGGTAAATCCTTTATCAATGGAATCAAAGGAGAAATGCGAATTTCTAAAACTGATCCAAGAGATGAGTCGGCCAAGTATTGGTATTTAGATCAGTATTATGCAGCCATTCAAAATATCCTAGAATTAAAACGATTTGTAGACAAAGCAAATCCTTATCCTCAAATAACAGCTCCCACCTTACTTATGTACTACTACAAGTCAGAAAGAGAACATGACTTCGTAGCCTCCATACCAGCAATGTTAAAGGTATATGATGCGATTCAAACAGGACCAAATCCCAATCCTAAAAACAAACTCTTAAAAATCGAAAACGGGGCCCATGTTTTACTTTCGAAATATGTGAAGTCTGACAAAGAATTGATCGAAAAAGAACTCATTCAGTTTATTAAAGATACTACAGGTGCTGAAGAAGTTAAAAAATCAAAGAAATCCAAACGATAACAAAATGGTTTCGTAAAGTTCATCTACGGATATTGGTTTGGAACGAACCAATATCCCTTCGGCATCCAATTCCTCAGAATCAAGTCCATCCATATTTCCCGTATAAAGAACTGCGGAAAGATTCGGATTTGCTTTTTTAATTTTTCGAATGAGATTAAGCCCATTCATTTCTCGCATCCTGTAATCAGATAAAATAAAATCGGGAATTCTAATTCTTAAATTTTCCAATGCCGAAGAGGCACTTCGGAATACTTTGGGAGTGATTTGTTTTTGAGAAAGGACAAAACTGATGGCCTCGCTAGCAGCTTCATCGTCTTCTACGATCCAAATTTCTTTATCAGAAATCACAGACCAAACATCTTTAGGTTTATTCTCTTGGTTTGATTTTGTTGCCCCGAGTAGGACCTGTCCTTCTTCCAAAGGCAAAAAGATATGAATAAGAACTGTCATCGGTTCTGGTTTTTCTATATAAAACTCACCACCCCAGTTCTTCACATAACGATTGATTAGGTGCATTCCAGTCCACTGGAATTCCTCATCACCAAAATTGACAAAGTCGAGTGTGTTTAAACCAGAAAGACTGGGCAAAGAAAGTCCGGTAAACTCCATAGAAACCAAAAGTTTGAACTCATCCGCAGGTGAAGTTTTGACTCGAACAAGACCACGTTTTCTGTCATCCCAAACAAGGAGACCACCAGAGGTTAATTCACAGAGAATTTTAGAAAACCTAACTGCATCTAATTTAGTATATAGGGGAGATTTATGGAAATCAAATTGGGCCTCCACATTTTTCGGTAGACCAGCATTTACGAGGGGAATGGTAGATTCAACCACGGATGAAATTTCAATTTTTGCTGCCGAGTCTTCATCTTTTACCTTTGAGTATTTAATGATTCTATGAATCATAGAACGAGCATTATCTGCTCCCATCCGAATTTTTTCCAAATACTCTAAAATTTTGTTTTGATCATATTTTCCCGCTTTGATCTGTTCTTCACCTAACTGGGAAAAAACATGAATGGGTTGTAGGTAATTATTTAAATCGTGGGCAATGTTTGTCGCCAAACTTCCAATAGTTTCCATTTTCTGAGAGTGTAACTGATAAGATTCTATTTGTTTTTTTTCTGTTACATCATCCAAAAACACATAATAAAAATCTGGTTTCCCTTGTGAGTTACGAAATGCACTAATTCGGCGATAAACATTAATTCGGCGACCATCCTTTCGGGTAAGTCTCGACTCTTCCGCCCCTTCTTTAAAAAATCCGAAGTATTCCATTTCCTCTTCGGATATGGGTTCTCCTTTGATTCGTTTGATATTCAAATCCGTTAGGTTTTGAAAACTATAACCGGTGATTTCTGTAAACCTGGGATTGGTTCGGAAGTATCCACCTTCCCAGTCCTGTAAAGCCATCCCCACCGAAGCATTTTCAAATAACCCTAAAAAAAACTGAATTTGTTCAACGATATTGATTTCGTTTGTTTTTTCATTGGTAACATCACGAACAAAAACAATTTGAAATTGTGAATCCATATTAGGAATGTTTACTTTTCTTTTTTCAAATTGGAACCACCGAACTAAAATTTCATTCGGCATACGGAAACGGTAGTCCCCTTGTGCGGTGTCGCGTTCAAAATGTTTACTTGGAAAAAGAATTTGGTCTCGAAAATTTGACTTATCTTCTTCTGCGACCCATAACAAAAGGTCGGACTCAAAACATTCCTCATTGGTTTTGTGACAACCCAAATTGTTTTTAAAAAAATCGTTGGAAAATAAAATCTGACCGGTTTTGGGATCTGTTAAGTAGACACCGCCGGAAAATAGATTGGGCAAGACCTTAAAGAATTCTATCATTCCGCTTGCTTCTAGATTCGTTTGCATAACTCTTGCCTTAAGAGGGAAATATGCCATCCAATCCGTTTTCTTTTCAAGCACCTATTGCTTTTTTTAATTTGGGACCATGGGAGATTGCACTCATCGTCTTCTTAGCGTTACTTTTTTTTGGTGGGAAACGCCTTCCAAGCCTTGCCAAAGATTTGGGTTCCGGAATCAAAGAATTTCGTAAATCCCTAACAGGCGGGGAAGAGGAACCGACCCAACCCACTTTCCCACAGGAAGAGCCTAAGTCGACTTCACAAGCTGCTTCCAAGTCCGGTAAAAAGAAAAAAGCTTAAAAGATCCAAACCTTGGCTGGGAAAAAGAGAACCACAATTCCACTTCCGCTGCCGGAGGATTCCGAAACCAGGGAAAAGTATATGTCCCTGGGGGATCATTTAGAGGAACTCCGTCAAAGGCTAATTTATTCCATCTTAGTGGTGTCTGTCTTTATGATCGGCACTCTGTATTTCGGTAGCGAAATCCACAGTTTTCTCATCCAACCCTACAAATCAGTTCTTGGCCCAGACGCCCATTTTTTCCAGATCCAACTAATGGCGCCATTTCTGATCTATCTCAAAACTTCTTTTATTTTATCTGTCCTTGTTTCTTTGCCGTTTTTGTTGTACATCCTTTGGGGTTTTGTAACTCCCGCCGTAGACACTCGGACAGAAAAATGGGGGAAGTTCATTATTCTTTTTTCTACCTTACTGTTTTGGTCGGGACTTGCTCTTTGTTGGTTTACTGTTTTTGAAAATTTTCTTAGAGTTTTCCTTGTGGTCCTCCGGCCCGATGGGGTGGATCCTTATTTACCAATTGACGAATACTACGATTTATTCTTCAATTTGCACTTAGTGTTTGGTGCGTCCTTTCAGTTACCAATTGTCCTCATCCTACTCGGTAGGATCGGAATCCTTTCCTCTCGTTTTCTGATTTCTAGATGGCGAGAGGCAGTCCTTATTATCGCTGTTGTATCTGCGGTTCTCTCTCCTGGTCCCGATGTGTTTTCTATGTTGATGTTACTTGTTCCCCTTAGCTTTCTATTTTTTCTCTCTGCCATTGTTATGAAAGTTTTGGAAACAACAGACCGCAAATGAGCTTTCGTGTCAAACTTCCCGTCCTACTTGGAATCATCAGTTTCCTCTTCTTTTTTATCCATTTTTTATTAGCAGAATTTACTTTTACCCATTGGCAAAACCCAAAAGGAGAAAACACACTTAACTTCAATTTGGTGGGGATCTACTCTTCTTTCGTATTCTCTTTGTTAATTGGATTTTTAACTTATTATTTCCTTGGATTTTTATACCAATACATTCTACATTTAATTGCACATATCCAGGACAACGAACTTCCCAAAGACATTCGTAATCTAAACCCTGAATCAGAAGAATACAAAATCTACAAGTCGGTCAGGTTTACTCTTTTGCAAGGGGATGAAAGTTTAGGGGAAGAACAATTCGAAAACAAATTCGATTGGAAAACAAACCAAGCAGTAGCCGTTAACAAACAAATTCCTGACATTCATATTCCAAAAACACCTGGGTTTGAAGTTTCCGTATTTCCATCAGTCATGCGTTATGCGGGAGCCGATTACATTCGTATTGTAAGGGCCAAAGATGGAATTTTTGGAATCCTTGCCGGACATATAGAACCAGGGATTCTGGAATCTTCCGAAAAGGTTTTTATCCATGGGATTGTATCTTCTTTTGGGGATAGTCTTTTTTCCACAGAAGAACTTTTGGAAAAATTAGAAAATGCCCTTCACCAATTTACTTTTTTAAAATTAAAAATCTCCGCCTTTGGAATCCAAAACAAAGAAGATAAAATGTCGTTTCTTCACTATATGGACATGCCCATCTTCCAATTTTCTGATCATGGAATCCAAGTGATTGAAGGGAGTGGTGACGACCATTGGTATCCCAACCACAAACACCCACTCTCCATTGCGGATGGGATTGAGATTGGAGACTATCTGGTTTGGGCTAGTGACAGAACTCTCACTCAGTTTGGACTTACGTCTTTTGAAATTATGGAAGAGTTTGTAGATTATCTTTTGGATTTAAAACCAAGTTCTTCTAGGCAGATGTTACTTGCCATTGCCAAAAAGATGAGTGCTCTTGGGGCCGAGAGAAATCTCACAAACCCCATGGAAAAACTTTCCATCTTAGTGGTTCGCCGGAACAAGTAACCGAATCGTATGACGGAGTAAATCTAACTTCCCCCAATCTCCATGGCCTGGAACCACAACTTCCGCATCGGGGTAACGCGCAAGAACCCTCTTCAAAGAATTTTCCCACTCCTCTAAATTGGCATCTTTTGTGTTACCGAGGTCTTTGGCATCGAGTGACTTCACAAGACAACCTCCAAAGAGGATATGAGTGTCTGGGAGCCAAACCACTATGTTATCTACAGAATGACCAGGCCCAGGATAAAATACTTCCACCGATTGGTTTCCCGCACCAAGTCTTGTTTGGAGGTCGAGGATAGGATTTGTTTTTCCAAACCCTCTTTCTTTTGCCAGTTTCGCTGTTAGATTTGTGCTATAAATGGGAATGTTTCGATTTTGGAAAAGTGAGACTCCCGCCATACGGTCGTCATGTGCATGAGTCACAATGACATAAAGAATTTCTTTTTGGAATTTGGCTTGGATCTCAGAGAACAACTCTTCGGTTTGTGATTCCGTCCATGGTGTATCAACAACAACAACACCTTTATTTGTTAACACCACGAGTCCGTTAGCAGAATAGATCTGTCCCCCAAACTCGCCAAAACTTCTATGAATCCAAACGGATTCTTTGATTTTGATCCATTCGAGATGATTTGATTTTTGCAGATGCTTCTCAATGGAAACGGGAGTGGGATTGAGATCAGGATCTTTTTGCCAATGGCAATGAAAAATCGAAACTCCAATGAATAATAATTTAATTAAAGAGAAAATCAAAATCGAAGATTTTAAGTTTATATGAAAGAGTTTTGGTAACCGAGATTTGATCGAATTTAAAATTTTATTGGAATCCATCATAGGTTCTTACCCCACAAAAAACAAAACCTATCACTGCGATAGGTTCTTAAAAGTTACTCTAGATCCACAACCGGAATCCAAAAAAATTAAATTTAGTTTATGCGATTTTTTCGATATCGCCTTTTAAGATGGTGATGGGAGCTTCTTTTTTAAGGACAGTTTCATCGGTTACAACTACTTCCAATACATCTTTCCGAGAAGGAATTTGAAACATAAGCTCCATCATAATCTCTTCTACAATCGCACGCAGGCCCCGAGCCCCACTTTCGCGTTTGATCGCAGTCTGGGCAATGGCTTCAATCGCAGCTTCTGTGAACTTGAGTTTTACATTCTCAATATCAAACATCTTTTGGTATTGTTTGAGAAGGGAATTTTTAGGTTCTGTAAAAATAGATTTCAAACTTTCAATCGTGAGTTCATCTAGTGTGGCAATGATCGGAAGTCGTCCTATGAATTCTGGGATAAGGCCAAACTTCATCAGGTCATCAGGAATCACATGGTGGACCATAGATTCCCCTTCTTCAATCTTTCTTCCCTTATCGTTTACAATTTCATTGGAGTGGAATCCGATCGACTTCACACCAACTCGTTGTTTGATGATATCACTTAGACCCACAAACGCTCCCCCGCAAATAAAGAGGATGTTTTTTGTTTCCACAGGAATGTACTCCTGGTGGGGATGTTTCCGTCCACCTTGTGGCGGAACATTGGCAACAGTCCCCTCAATGATTTTAAGAAGTGCTTGTTGCACACCTTCCCCACTTACGTCACGTGTGATAGAAGCGGAATCAGACTTACGTGAAATTTTATCAATTTCGTCGATGTAGATGATTCCCATCTCCGCACGTTTCACATCATTGTCAGCGTTTTGGATGAGTTTGAGAATGATGTTTTCCACATCTTCACCCACATAACCCGCCTCTGTTAATGCCGTCGCATCTACAATGGCAAAAGGAACTTTTAGAATCCGAGCGAGAGTTTGGGCAAGGAGAGTTTTTCCAGAACCAGTAGGACCAATGAGCATGATATTGGATTTTTCCAATTCCACATCTCCCGCCTTACGTTCGTTATGAAAAATTCTTTTGTAATGATTATACACAGCAACAGCCAAAGCTTTTTTGGCCTGTTCTTGACCGATCACATACTGGTCTAAGATCTTTTTGATTTCGGTTGGTTTGGGTATGTCACCGACGATAGCAGTTTTTTCGCCACCTTGCGGCTCTTCTGCGATGATTTCGTTGCATAAAGAAATACATTCATCACAGATATAAACACCAGGACCTGCGACAAGCCTTCTTACTTCGTCTTGGGCCTTTCCGCAGAAAGAACAATGTAATTTTTCTCTGGGGTTACCCGTTTGGCTTGCACGTTTGGTCATGGAGTAAAGCCCCCCTTTAGGCTTGTGGCATCTGTTTGCGTTCTTGAATGACGTTGTCTATGACACCGTATTCTTTTGCTTCTTCTGCACTCATAAAGAAATTTCTTTCTGTATCCTTACGGATTTGGTCGGAGGTTTTTCCAGTGTGCCTTCCATAAAGATCGATGAGTTTGTCCTTGATCTTTATGATTTCTTTGGCAGATATTTCGATATCAGAGGCTTGTCCACCCGCGCCACCGTAAGGTTGGTGTAACATAATGCGAGAGTTTGGCAGGGCCGAACGTTTTCCTTTGGCTCCACCAGCAAGGAGAAGTGCCGCCATAGAAGACGCTTGTCCAATACAAAGGGTTCGCACTTCAGGTTTGATGAGTTGCATGGTATCGTAAATGGCAAGGCCAGAACTCACATACCCACCAGGGCTATTGATGTACAAATAGATGTCGCGATCTGGATTCTCTGCTTCTAAAAACAAAAGTTGTGCCGAAATCACATTGGCATAAGTTTCATCAATGGCAGATCCAAGAAAAATGATCCGATCTTTTAGAAGCCGTGAAAAAATATCATATTGGCGTTCGCCACGGCTTGTTTGTTCAATTACATAAGGCATGAGTGTAGACATAGTTTACTCTTCTTTCCCGCTGAGAATTTTCTCTGCTTCTTCCGTTGAAATAGTCTTAGGCGACTTCTTTTCTACCTCAGCGTATACAAACTCGTCGATTTTATCAAACAGGAATTTGTCACGGTAGTAGGTTTCCGCCTTCTGTTTTTGGACTTCTTTTTTGAGAGTTTCGGCAGGAATTCCTTGCTGAGTTGCCTCTTTTTCGTAACCCGCTTCTACTTCTTCGTCAGAAATTTGGATTTTGTGATCTTCTGCGATTTTCTGCTTCAAAATATAAGTTTGGATCCGTTTTTCAGCCGCTTTGGAGAAAGATTCGCGAACTTCTTTTTCTTCTTTGTTCAATCGTTTTGCGTAGTCCGCAAGTGAGGAAACAGGAAGACCGAATTCACGCATAAAGTTTTGGAAAACTGTTTCTGTTTCTTCGTAAATCAAAGATTCAGGAATGATGAACTTGGATTCTTTGATGATTTCATTATATGCATCATCGGTTGCACGTTTAGTCAGTGCGTTTCCGAAAATTTCAACAAGTTGTTTTTTTGTTTTTTCTTTTAACTCTTGTAAGTTGGCAGAACCATCGACTTCCGATGCAAATTCGTCGTTGATTTCAGGATAAGTCACTTTATAAATCGCAGTTACGGTAACCGTGTAAACAATAGTTTTTCCTGCAGATTCTGGCGATTGTGGATACGAATCAGGGTAAGTAAAAGAGAACTCTTTAGTTTCGTTTAGTTTCATCCCAAGAAGGTTGGTTTCAAAACCTGGTGGGTTTTGGGGAGCACCCATTTGGAATTTTCCCACTTGCCCTTGTTCCGGGTATTCCTTTCCGGATTCCTTAAACTTATAGTTGATTTCGAGTAAATCTGCAGATTCCACAGGTTCTCCCTCTTCTTTCAAAGAGTTACGAGCCATGTTTTTTTGGATTCCTTCCAATTCTTTTTGGATGTCCGCGTCAGAAATTTTTATTTCTTTGGGTTGGATTTTGATTTTCTTAAGCTTTGGCAGGGTGACTTCTGGTTTGGTATCGTAAGTAGCTTTGGCTTTGGCACCAGTATTTTTATCAAATGTTTCCATTTGGAATTGCGGCAGGCGAATTGGTTTGTGTTCCAATTTATCAAAAAGATCTGCCATAGCTTGGTTTAGCATAATGTTGGCAGCATCATCCATAACGGAATCACCCAAAACTTTTTCGACCATGCTTAGGGGGGCTTTTCCGGGGCGAAAGCCAGGTATTTTTACTTTTTCAGATGCATTTTTGTAAGCCTTCGAGTAGGCAGTGCGGACTTCGTCAGCGCTAAATTGAATGCTGAGGTCACAAGTTGCGTTGTTATTTTTTTTAGCCGTAAATTCCATCGTATTATATCCAATGTAAAAAAAGAGAGTGTAGTGGAAAGAAAAAGAAGCGTACCTTCATTAGCGGGAAACGGGACTTGAACCCGCGACCCTCTCCTTGGCAAGGAGATGCTCTACCGCTGAGCTATTCCCGCAGAAGGTTTGTGAAACCATCATTTGGAATTGGGGCAAATCGGCAAGGAAAAAAGGCAAAAATTACAAAGGAAAATCAGAAACGAAATAAGAACTTGTTATTCAAAATTCATCTAAAACAAGCTACCGCAAATGCCACCTAATAAATATTCAACCAAATAATGACAAAAAGTTGTCATCCCATTTTCTGATCTCCACCTTTTGACTTTCCCTTCCTGAAATAATAACACCGTACTTTTTTAATCAATAATCGACCAGTTCAGCATACCTTTATATTCGAAAACGCAAAGTGACAACTAAATCCATTGTTTCTCTCTTTGCTGAATTCTTTGGCTCTACGGTGAGTGATCCAGGCAATAAGGAACAGAATTCAATACACAGTGACCTAAGGAAATCCCTTGAAAGAACTCTCAAAATACAAGCCATATATGGTATTTTAGCTTCTGGATCTATTACTTAAAGATTTCGCGAACGCAAAATTCCCTCCAAACAACGCCCGTTAGTACCGCCGAACCAACGCTTTCATTACCGGGACTAAGTTTCGTAAGGCTATTTTTCTACCAAACAAAGTTCACTGTTCTTATATTCTTAGATTGATTCCATGTCGCCGTAACATCTGCACATATACTCAATGAACCTGAAAAAATATGACAGTTCAGAAAAAAAATACGTATTTAAACCGAATTCTCTTGACACATTTTCCATATCTGCGACTAACTAGTACCCGCTGGCAAACGGCGACAATATTCCATAAGGAAACACGAATGAAAAAAACTACCTCTATCCTCCTCGCTCTACTTTTTGTAGCTGCGGTTTTTGCAAACTGTAAACCAAAAGAAGAAGACGATAACACTCCTGTACTAGCTTTATTGCTTTATGCAAATGACCAATTAAGCGGTAACTGTGCTACTATCGTAAAACAAGGAACTGCTTATGCTGCAAACCTCTCAGTTGTACCCAAGGGTGGTTGTAAAGTGAGCCAAACAAAAGCAGAAGCTGTTGCAAGTTTAGAAACACAAAGAAACAGCATTGTTGCATTCTACACAAAAGCTGGTTCGGCTTGTGATGCAGTAGCAGCATCTGTAACTACTACTTATAATTCTTTTATTACTAATACTAACAACACCGCAGATGCTACGTATGCTGCTTCTGCTGCACTTCAAAGAGCTGTAAGCATTAGCAATATAGTAACGGAATCAAAGAATACACTTGTAGTGCAAGGTAGAACAGAAGCTCAAATTGCTGCGACTAAACCAGGTAACTTAAACGACTTATTTTTCGCATCAGCTTTCCAAACAGCTGCGGGAGTACCTGCATGTGCTACAGCTGTAAAAGCTCTTGACCAAACAAGCGCAGATGCTTTAACATCGACTCCTCCTACTAAAATCGTAAGTAGTGCTTGTGGGTATGGTACAGGTGCTTCTTACACTACATCATCAGGTGTTACTTTGCCTCTTGCAACTACAAAATGTGCAACTCTTAACACTGAATTCTAAGAACTCTTAAGAAATTTAAGTTTTTAAGGACCGGTCACCTAAGTGGCCGGTTTTTTTATTTACTTTGCCCATCTCATTGTAATCCTCTTCTCTATATGAAAAAAATCTTATTCATTGTAATTTCCTGTCTTTATTTTAACTGCTCTCCCGTGCAATTCACAGAAGTAAAAAACCAAGCGATCATCCAATGGAAAGATTTAGGTCTTGGGTTTTTCTTAGCTACCAAAGAAGAGGGAAACCTTTATCATGACTTAGCTTGGATCTACGGCGATTTAGAGGACCAAACCAAAACCTTTCCTCTGTTTAACGAATCGAGAGACCCTAAAACAAAAAAACCAATCCGTCGTTTGTGGTTTGGACCAGATACACAAAAACTGGTCGAATGGTCTGACGAAAATCAAAATGGGATTTGGGAAACAAAAACCTATTTCAACCAAGCGGCTAAAACAGGAATCATATCGGGACATATTGCCTATTCCGACTTCGATACTGATGAAAATGGTTTTATGAATGTTCGAATTTTTTTAGGGGCTCGAGTCGAAGAATTGGTCCAGGAAAATGGAACCATTCGTATCTGGGCTGAAGGAAAAGAGAATCTTGAAAAAGTCGATGCTTTTATTCGCTCTAAAAATCTAACCGACTTAGGCCCAAGCCGTAAAATTCCCATTTCAGAATCTTGGGCGATTCACCCAGAAAAAGTATCGCAAAGTAAATATAGGGCGGTTTATCAACCTTAAGGAGGATAATGGTTGATAATTTCCTGATTGAATCAATAAATAAGTTTACACAAAGTTTTGTCAGTTTTAGGGTCTAATGGTTATGTCAGGAAAAGTTGTAAAAAGTTCTGATCTAAAAGACCAGTTGAAGCAAATGCAGGAACTTACGAAAAAAGTGACCGCATCTAAGGTTTCAACAAACGCTTATTTAGCAAAGACAGGTATTTATACCAAATCAGGTCATCTCAAAACTGCATTTAAAAAATAGTGTATTCATCTGTACCAGGTCTTGTTTTTGGTTTTCACGGATGCGATGAAGAAATAGCCAATTTAGTAATTTCTGGCAATATACCACTCTCGAAAAGCCAGAATAGTTACGACTGGCTCGGACATGGAATCTATTTTTGGGAAGGAAATTATTCAAGAGCACTCGAATACGCCCACCTATTGATAAAAAATCCAAGCAGAAACAAAGGAAAAATCAAAAAGCCAGCTGTCATCGGTGCAATCATAGATTTGGGAAACTGTCTAAATTTACTGGAATCGGAATCAATTGACCTTCTTAAAGAAAGCTATAATTTACTATCAATATCCAGTAAAACAACAGGTAAACCACTACCTGAAAACAAATCCATAGACACGGAAAAAGACCTTTTACTAAGACACCTCGATTGTGCTGTCATTGAAAATCTTCATGCAATGAGAAAGGAAATAGAACTACCTGTTTTCGATTCTGTAAGAGGTTATTTTAGAGAGGGAAAAGAAATCTACCCCAACGCAGGATTTCATGACAAAAACCATATTCAGTTATGCATAAGAAATCCGAAATCGATTAAGGGTTTTTTCAAGCCTATAATTTAATCCCAAAAAACACCTAACATAAAGCAACCGACAACAGTTTTAAAAATCCAGATACTTATCATTCTCTTACTTAAGTTACAAGCAAATAAGGCAAAGACACACCTATTTCACTAACAAAGGTTTCAGATATGGATAAACTGTTTCGGAAACTAATTTATGGCCTGCTTCTGTGGGGTGAATACCATCTTTTTGATTGAGTTTACGGATGGAGGCAACTTTTTCTAATATAAATGGAACTAGAGGCACATCCTCTTCTTTAGAAAGTTCTGGATATATAGAATTAAATGCACTCGCATATTTTTTTCCCATATTGGGAGTTGCATACATCCCGACTAACAATATCTTTGTGTTTGGATATTGGGATTTAATTTGTCGAATCATCAAACGAAGATTTTCTTTTGTTACGTTTGGACTAATGCCTCGGAGCATATCATTGGCACCTAACTCGAGCACAAAGATAGAAGGTTTTTCAGCAAGCACCCACTCCAACCTTCCAAGGCCTCCGCTGGTTGTGTCCCCAGAAACCCCTGCGTTTGTCATTTTATAAGAATACCCTTCCGCATTGATACGTTTGGTAAGGACATGGGGCCAGGCATCTTCGTAATCCAAAAGACCATACCCTGCCGTCAGGGAATCTCCGAAATAAATAATACGTTTAGTAGCATTTTGTGTTTTACTTGCTGAAGAATTGGTATTCGTCTGGTCGGAAGAGTTCCCACAAGAAAAAAGAAAAAACACGCTGAAAAAAATTATATAAGGCATTATCTATTAGATTGTTTGGAAAGGATACAAATCAAACATTTTTGATCACAATATATACAAACTCTTCGACTGATTGGCTTTCAAAAAATTTACCTTAGGGTCGGGAATGGTTGTATTCAGTAAATTTTGTCTGCGTCGTAAAAAAAAGAAACTCCTGGCATAATATAAAACTCTGTCACTGTATGTTTAACCGAGGCAGACATTTCCGAAAATCCAATATATACACTTCTAGAGGAATAATCGCTTCTTGGAACACCTCCGAGCGTATCACCCAAATACGTATCGTAACTACGTTTGATATCTTGGCGGATCATTCCAATGTCCAAGGTAAAACGACAATATTGAAAGGAAGATTCGATATTAAGAATCGTTCCTTTGTCTCTTACTTTTCCGCCATAAGCTGGAAGGACTCCTGTTAAATTTGAACTCCCATCGCTAAAAACTTCTTGGATGATCTGAGAACCTAACACCGAAAAGTTTCCTTTTCTATCCAACAATTCCAAACGAGCACGAAGTTCCCACCAATCCTTTAGTTTAAATTTGGCAAAGATACCAGGTAAAATTCCTTTCATAGAATACTCTGCATTGGCATCTCCTCCAATGGACCAAGTGGCTTTATTAGGAACGGCCGATTCTGGTCTACTTGTAGAATAAGAACCATAAGAGATATTATTTCGTTCCGTATAACGGTGAAAGTTGATAGATGGTCCAATCATAAAAATCTTAGAAACAGGATGTGTATAAGAAAAACGAAGATGTTGGCTCACACCTTCAAATCGTAACAATCGGTTTCCCTCAAAAGCGCTGGCCCAATAGGTATCGGTTCTAGGGGAAAAAAAGTTATTGGATGCTGGAAGATCTCGGCTATAAACACCGAGGGACGTATCTTCCGCCAACTGAACTTCAAATTTATTTTTGTATCCGTAACGAATGTCCCAAAACTGAGAATTGAGTCCCAACTCTTTGGCTGGTTTGTATGGGACAGAAAGTGGAGTTCCAGGTTCTGTGAATTGACGGAAAAGGGAATTTTGAAACCAAGCAGGCCCCGTTTCATTGAGGATTGCAGGAGATAATTTTCCAATACCCCAACCAGTTCGAAGCATAACTCTATGTTCATACACCTGATTAAAAATATCCATTCGAGTTTGGTTATTTTCTCTATCTTCTAATGGGACAGAAGAATTTGTATTTGCATCTGTGCTTCCCGTTTTAGATTCCTCTGACCGCAAAGGTATTACTGCAAAGACAAATAACATAGAGATTAGAACTGAATAAAATTTTAATGAAATCAATTTTGAAAATTTAATAAACAATGCGAACCGTCCCTACATAAATTTCAGTTCTACGGTTTTTCTTTTCCGCAAGCATTGTATCGACTATTTTGTGTAAATCAGCGAAACCATCCACTTCCTTAAAACGTGCTTCAACAATTCTGTGAATTAGTTTTAATTCAAGTTTTACGGATTGAGAACGTTCCTTACTTAACTTAAGGTTCATTGAGAATGCACCCACACTATCTGTGTGTCCACCAATACGACAATTGGTTTCAGGGTATGCTTCCATAGCGTCGCCAACTTTGGCGATGAGTTCTTTAGCTTTAGGAGTGAGGGTGGACTTTCCTGATGGGAAGGCGACGTCGCCATCAATGACAATCAGTAGTTCTCTAAGACGTTTTTCATCATCTTCAATTCGTTTGAGTTCAACCCCTTTTCCGACAAGGCTACCTCCCACTTCTTCAAATGGTGTTCCGGTATGTTCGAAATCACTACGGAGTCCTTTGTATAATTTCTCCAAATATTCGGAAGTTCCCATTTTATCCAAAGAACCTTCGGGTAAACTTCCTAAGTGGTCACCAGCTTTATCCTCTTTAGGGGTGACGCAACCGCAAAACTTTTGAAAGGCTACCGACTCTGCCCATTCTGGTTTTCCTGTTGTATTACAACTTACAACAGTTAACATGAGTAAGATCGAATTTAAAACATTGTAGGAATAATTTTTTTTAAGCATAAGGTGACAATCCTTATCTTTGGAACCAATCAATGAAATCAATTGTTAAATTACAGAAAGCAAAATTAACACCATTAAGATGGTGAACCAATCTTCATAACATGAAGTTGACACATACATTAGGAGAACACACTAGGGACACTCCTCAGATTCCGCTACAACCTGCCTATTTTTTCACCACCAACTAACTTCTGTATTAAGATATCTTTCGAAATTCATGAAACTTCGGATTTTCGTTGCTCCTACTAGATAAAAAGAAAGATTTGGACTAGCTGAAACATTGGTGACTAAAAACTATTTATGAACTTTTATCAATACATCCGATCCCTTCCCTTAGTTCTTTTTTTATCTTTATTTCTATTCCAAAATTGCAGCGGCCAAGTTTCTGCAGGAGATACATTTCTCTTTGGACTGAGCGAACAGTTTGATAAATTATTTGGGAAGGAAGCTGCGACTATATCTTGTTCGACTGATGTAGTGATTACGGCAAAAAAAATTGATCTCGTGGAAGATGGAAACGTTTCCGCATCATTTAGTACAACAGAAGATTCTGGAATTACTCCTTCTCCAACGGAAAACGATTGGGGATACAGTAGTTTCGAAACGTGTATTTACCCCAATTCTCCCTTTAGCGGTTCTCTTGAAATTCCTGTATCACTCTCCGCAACCTATGGCACAAGAATCAATTCTGAACAATCCATACCTGCCCTTCCTGCTATACCTGCCAAACTTACATTTACTGGAAATGGGGTAACAGCAAAACAATGTCTGCGATTCACATCAGTGAACGATAATGATCGAAATGTAGTTGTCGATCCGATGACAGTGGATTTAGGTAAAATGGTCCAAAAAGATGGTGATGGGAAAGCAACATCGGGAACTTACTCAGGAAAAGATGCCTGTGATATTTCTATATCCCTAGAAGATGATGAAGCACCTGGAGTTAGGGTTTCCAACATTCGCGTTATGGAAGAACCTGGACCTTTAGCAAATACCACTTACGGAACTTTCAAAGTCAAATTGCGGTCTGCTCCTTCAGCCAATGTAACTATCCCCATCAATGATGTTTATGATGCGGTAAACGTTGGGAATCGAGAAGGAACTGCCAATCCAAAAACATTAACATTTACAACAGGAACTTGTCCAGCAACAGGAAACTGGTGTGCGGAACAAACTGTCAGGGTTGATTCTGTCGACGATTTAGAGTTAGATGGACTAAAATCTTATACTATCGAACTTGGAAAAACAACGAGCACCGATTCCGAGTATAACGGAATCAAACCAAGAAATGTAGTGGTTTACAATCTAGACCAAAGTGTCCCAGGGTTTAGTGTTCTTAAATTTAGTGGTGGTTCCACAATCAATTCAGCTAGTGCAAATATTCCAACGATTACAGGTTTTGCGACTGACGAGAACAACCAATTTGGCGATAAATATGCCAACTTCCAAATTCGACTTCGTTCCAAACCAACAAACAATGTTACGTTAAATTTTACATCCAATTGCGGAAATAAATGTACCATCCAAACACCATCCTTGGTATTCACACCGAGTGATTGGAATACCTACCAAACCTTTCGCGCCATCGGGAAAACAGATTCGGCAAATGCGGGTAATCAAGATTATACTGTCTCGTTTACAGTAAGTTCCTCTGACTCAACCTATAGTACAACAGTCTATAAACCAAGTGTTACGATTCGTTCTTGCGATAATGATGGGACAAATCTCATCCAACCTTGTAATTATTCTGGTTCTCCCGATGGAACTACGACGAATACTCGACTCAGTGCAGCGGAAGGAGGGTCCACTCAAATATGGCTCATCACTCAATCTTCTCCGACTTCTCCTGTCACCGTTGGTCTCACTTCCAGTGATACAACAGAAGGTACAGTTCCTGCAAGTGTTACTATCGATTCTAGCAATTATCATGGAATGGAAACAGGCGCCACAAATCGAATAGGTTTGACTCATGTGGATGATGCTTTAGTAGACTTAACACAAAACTGGACCGTCACTACGGCCACTTCTACGGGTGGTTTGGCTTATGATCCAATTGATATTTACGCAGCTACAACAGACGACGAAAAAGCATTTTATATAACTCACACAGGTTCGCCAAAAGAAGGAACGGCCAATGTAGCTACAGTGCATGTTTGTTTAGGTGGAAATAATCCAGATGAACCTGTGGTTCTAAATATTAGCTGTAAAACATATACCTCTACAGAGGCCGCTTACAACGAGTGCGATACGATTTCCCCCTCGCAAATTACTTTCCCTATAAATAGCGAAGTTGAGCCAATTAATGCTTCTGATTCGGGATGTGCTGCTTCAGCAAAAAAACAATCTTTTACCGTTAGTGGTAAGGATGATTTATTTGCCGATGAAAACCAACCTTTTGACATTCGGTTTACTATGGCTGCCAATACAGATACAAACTATTCGGTCGCAACCAATCCTTCAGACCATTCCATTACGAATGAAGACGATGAGCCAGTAGGTAAAAAAATATTTACAACTTCCAACTCCTATAAAGGTGAAATGGGTTCAGATGGGGTTTTTGGTGCCGACCTTACCTGCAATAACAATAAACCGCCAGGCGTTTCAGGAACGTACAAAGCGTTGATCATAAGTAATAGTGTTGGAGATACATCGATTGCAAACCACCGGGTGCCAAACGGAATTAACTGGGTCCTTTCGCCTAACTATCATTACTACCGTTGTATCGGTTCGGGATATAATGTTTGTAGCGATGAATACACAAGACTTTTTGTTACAGATGGGTCTGCTTCATTCAATCCGACCTCCATGTCCCGTGATTTTTCAACTACTGCATCAGATGAATTTTGGACTGGAATGAAAAGTGACCTAACGCCTGCAACCCAAACAGCATTAAACCCTGATGCAACGGCTTGTAATGATGCATCACTAGTCTATAGACAAAACTGTCACGGCTTCAATTACGAAACTTGTACAACAAATGCCGCTACCTACTTCTACGGCGAGATATGGGTTCGCAATGGCAATGGTTCCGTATCCAATGCATCGAGACGCTGTGATTTGTTTAAAAAACTGATCTGCGTAGAACAATAAACAACGGTTAGCTCAATACCTTCAACTTTTCTTTCAAAGACTTGGCGGCCATCGCAAAACCGCCGTCAGCTCCATCTACAAAATGAACTTCCTCTGATGATGCCACTTTTAATACACAGGTCATAAGCGACCTGTTGGATACATAAATTCCATAACAAAGAAGGCCTTCCGATTCTAACTGGTCCAAAAATGAAACAAGGGTCTCTCTATGTTGTTTAGATCCATCAATGACCATCTTTAAGGTTCCATCGTACTTACGAAAGTCCGCAGAAAGAACTTGGTAGTCTTTCAATTTGTTTAAGGAATAATGTCCCGATCGGAGAGGGATTCCAAACCGCATGGCGAATGCCATCACCGTTCTTTCGATCCAAATTTTTGCGAGTGTCAGATAGAATTTTAATCCACTGGCGGTGCCCACACGAGCAAGCGCTTCGTTTCGTAAATAAGGACCCGAATCGAGTTCAATGTGGTTCACACGTAAAGGATGATAGTCTCCTTCTTCCCCATATTCGGAACGAATGAAATGGAGAACACGGGTAACTATTTTTTTGCAAACTTCAAAATCTTTGTGGATGGGTTTTACAATGAGAGAAACAATTTCTCCTCGTTCACTTGGGATATCTTTCCATCGACAAGTAAATCCTGTAAAATCAGCAGGTAATATCTTTTCATTTTCGCGAACCAGATAAGATTCATCTTTTCCTTCTTTGATCCAGGTTTCTGCGAGTGGCAAAGCATCACCAAACAAAGAACATTGGACATAGTGTTCGGATGCACGAAACTTACTTAAAAATAACTCTGCACCGGCACGATACAACTCCTGAACCGGTACAATCCCGGCGCGCATCTCTAAACCAAAGGCAGATCGCACTTGGGAGATGGTATCAGCAATGGCAGAACGAATGGGAAATAATAAATTGATAGGAAGTAAAAAAGTAACACCATCCCCACCAAATACAAAAGGGAAGTCCATATGTCCATAAACATTGGCAACAGCTATGGCGGTAAGTCCTCCCGCAGTATTCACATCTTTATATCTACCCTCTTCAATGGCTTTGGTTGACCCGACAATGTCGGTAATCAAAACAAACCAATCATCAGGAACTTTAGTAGGCATATTGCCATCAAAAAGATTTTGAAAATCGGGACTTGGCTTTAGGTTTTTATAAAAATCATCCACAGAAAGTCAGACGATGGATTTCACATACAAAGTAGAAATTTTTCTTAGTTGTCTCGGAAAAGCCGTCTGTAAATCGTACTATCATAGCTTATGAACCAAGTTCTACTTCGCACATCCTTTTCTCTCTTCCTCCTTTTCGGATTTTTTGGCTCTTCCTATTGTTTTGGATTTTATTTAAGCGAACTTGCCGCCAACGAACGTAAGGTTTGGTTAGAAGAAAAAGCATGGGCCATCACTAATTCCATGACAGAAGCGGAACTTGTCGGTCAAACCATCCACATTGCCATTCCTCAAAAAATAGTGGATTCTGTTGCCATCGAAGAAATTTCAGAAACTAAACCTGGCGGAATCATACTCTTTGGAAAGAACTTAGGCAAAAAAGAAGAAATCCTCTCTCTCACAAGAGGATTACAATCGCAAGCAAAGGAGAAAGGACTTTCCCCCTTTCTTATCTCCACAGACCAAGAAGGTGGACGAGTTTTCCGAGTTCAAGATGGGATCACACCTTACCCCGGAGCTATGGCTGTGGGCCAAACAGGAAATACCCAATGGGGAGAAACCGTAGGGTTTGTTACTTCTTATGAACTTCGTAACCTTGGACTCAATTTTCTTTTTGCACCAGTCCTTGATATCAACAACAATCCGCTAAACCCCGTCATCAACACACGGTCGTTTGGTTCTGATTCCAAACGAGTTTCGGAAGTTGCAGTGGCTTATGAAAGAGGAGCTCGTGCGGGAGGATGTCTTCCCGTTATCAAACACTTTCCAGGACATGGGGACACCACTGTCGATAGCCATTTGGGCCTTCCGATTATAAACAAAAGTTTGGAAGAGTTAGAACAATTGGAATTGGTTCCTTTTAAAAAATCCATAACGGGCGGTGCCGAAGCAGTGATGTCTGCTCACATCATGTATCCTAAAATTGATCCGCAGTTTCCCGCCACTCTCTCCAAGACCATATTAACGGATGTTTTACGAAAGAGTTTAAATTTTGATGGAATCATCATCACAGATGCGATGGAAATGCATGCTATTTCCAAAAACTATGAAAAAGACAGGCCGGGAGTTTTGACCCTACTCGCTGGTGCCAATATTGTTCTTCTTACTAGTTGGGGTGAAACGGCTCGTAAGTTTAAAGCGCAACTAAGTGATGCTTACAAAAACGGAGAGTTCCGTTACGTGGACAAAGATGGAAAAGAACATGACAAACTGAGAGATGCTGTCCAAAAACAAATTCGCAAAAAATTAGAACTGGGACTTTATGATGAAAACTCTATCCTTCCCAAAGTTTACGATGAAAACCAAAAACAAAAAGATTTTTTGACCAATTGGAATTTGGAAAGAAACCAAAGATACGCAAAACTATCAGAGTCCAAAAACTTTGTAAAAGAAATTAACGAAGACTCCATTCACGCTTATCCAAAACCAGTTTTGACAGCAAACATCTTACCAACCGAGACTCTATCGTTTGTAAAAAACAATCGTTTGCGAGAAACTCTCAAATCAAAAAAAATCGATTCGGTTCCTTTCAAATCCTTCCAAACCCAATCAAAAAACAAATTGGTCACAACTTATCTTTTTGATTCCACTTCCGAAGCAGAAGTTCTATCCATTGTTAACTTAGCAAAAAAACATCCCACAAAAAGATTTATCACTTTGCATGGAGGAACTCCGTTTATCAAACTTCCGGAACTTCCCAACTTAGAATATTTGTTATCGTTTTCTTTGACCCAAGGATCTTGGGAAGCATTGGGTGAGAAAGTAAATTCAGGGAAAGAGATCCCTAAAGTAGATTTGATTTTACTACCTAAGGGATCGAAGACACCATCCAAAGGTGCCTTCCCAGAACGACTGTAAATCTTTAAGTAAGAACCTCTCTGATTCCACCACGTTTGCGGATTTCATCATACAAAGTTTTCCGCATAGCTTCATCAGCATCGACATAACGAAGCAAATACAAATCTGACTTTTGTTTGGTGGGCATCATCTTTGCTCGGATATGAAACATAGGTCCATTATCAAAACTAAAACTCACTTCCCAAAGGTCTTGTTGTTTCCAAATTTCGGACGAAATCCCTGGAGGAAACATAAATACAATTCCTCGATCCGACAATCGTTCTGAAAGTGTAATAAAAGGTCTGGGTGTTTCTTTAATATCGAATCGTTTTTCGTTGTTTTCTTTTTGGTCTTTTGCAATTCGTTTTAAAACTTCTAACTGTTTATCTATATTTTCTTCTGTGAGTAAAAGTTTATTTTTATCCAATTCCAAAACCTGTTTTTTTTCATCTGGTGGAGGCCAAGGAGAAACAGTAATGGATACTTTATCCGTTAACATCAAGTGGGATTCCCCTTTCCTTTCAATTTTACCATTAAAATGAAAAATCACTCCACTCTCGTTGGTTCGAATCACTTTACCTTCCAAAAGATAACCACCGCTACTTGGTCGGAACACGTATAATTTGGCTTCCTTACCTGGAACGAGTAAATCTTTAGAAAGACCTTTGATCGACAAAAGAAGTTCGTCTGCCGTTTTTTGCATCACATAGGTAAGTTCTTCTCGTCCATCAGCTTCCAAAGCACCTACTTCACCCACGGTCAGTTCATTCAAAGAAAGAATTTCTTTTTTGAATTCCACACCAGACCGGAAGAGTTTATCAAAAAGGTCCACCTCCTTTTCTGTTGTATTGGCATTGGATTTTAAAAAGTATCGATAGAGTGCGTTCTTTAGTTTGTTACGGTTTTCAGGTAAAAGATAAATTTCGCGTTCTTCTTCATTCAAATGGTCATAAAAAGCGTGAAGGATATTCAACTCTACCTGGTTACACTTTCTTGCTATGGCATATCTTTGGAACTCAACCCAGTAGTTTACAACATTTGCTTGTTTGTGTTGTAAATAATTCATCACCCTCACGTAAATAAAGGCGGCAACACCCATAAGAAAGATGTAAAAAAGGTAGATTGTATCAAATTTCGGAAAAATCCAAACGACTTGTGCTATAAAATTCATAATTTACTTTTCCTCATATCCATATTGTGTCGAATGGAAGCAAGGTGAGTTCCTCCTACTTCAAAATTATCGGCAAAAATCCTCTCCACGGGACAGTTGTTCCCCAAGGAAATAAAAATGAAGCATTACCGCTTCTCGGAGCTCTCCTTCTTTGGGAAGGAGACGTCATTCTGGAAAACCTTCCAGAAATTGCCGATGTTCTCAAACTCATGGAAGTCCTCCGCCAAATTGGTGTGGAAATCTCTGCCCTCGATACAAAAGGATCATACCTCTTTCAGAAAAAAAATCCAGTGAAATCGGATCTTCCTTACGAACTTTGTTCCCAACTCCGAGGAGCTGTGACACTGGCCGGTCCTATCCTTGCTCGCACAGGTAGAGTTTTCCTTCCTAAACCTGGTGGGGACAAAATTGGCCGTCGGCGTATGGACACCCACTTACTTGCATTAGAAGCACTGGGTGCCAAAATCGAAGTTTTTCCAGACGGATATATGATCACTGCAGATCGTTTGGTGGGAAAAGACATCCTTCTAGATGAGGCCTCTGTCACTGCTACAGAAAACGCAGTAATGGCAGCTGTGTATGCAGAAGGTGTCACCACCATCCGTAACGCCGCCTCCGAACCACATGTACAAGGTCTCTGCCGTTTTTTAATCGGCGCTGGTGCCAACATTGAAGGTGTCGGTACAAACCAGCTAACGATCACAGGTGTCAGCAAACTTTCTTCCCCACTGGGTGGACTCAAACATAGAATTGGTTCCGACTACTTAGAAATTGGATCTTTTATTAGCCTTGCTGCCGTCACTGGGGGAGAAATCCACATTACGGATGTTAATCCCGAGGACATCCGAATGATTCGGATGGTTTATTCTCGACTGGGCATCGAAGTAAGGCCGACAGAAAATGGAATCCTTGTTCCTGCCGACCAAAAGATGGAAATCATCCCCGACTATCATGGTGCCACGCCAAAAATTGATGATGCTCCTTGGCCTGGATTTCCAGCAGATATGACTTCTGTGGCTCTTGTCACAGCGACTCAGTGCAAAGGGACAGTCCTTATCCACGAAAAACTTTTTGAATCCAGACTCTTCTTTGTAGACAACATCATTGCTATGGGAGCCCAAATCATTCTCTGTGACCCCCATAGAGCCATTGTAATTGGTGCCAATCGTTTGTATGGCCAAAGGGTAGCAAGCCCCGATATTCGAGCCGGGATGGCAATGATCATTGCTGCCCTCTGTGCCGAAGGCCAAAGCGAAATTCATAACATAGTTCAGATTGATAGAGGTTTTGAATCGATTGATACCCGTTTACGTTCCTTGGGTGCTCAGATCGAAAGAGTCTCCGATTAGATGAAACGAAAGGATCTTTTCCGAGAAGGTTTTAAGTCTGTCTTTCAATTTACCTTTACGAAAGCAGATGAACTGACAGAAGCCATAAAAGAAGTTTGGGAAGACGAAAAAACTCCCAAACCGAAGCCCTCCCATAAATCCAAACGACCATCTGACAAAGAAAAGTCGGTAAATAAACAAACAACTGTCCGGAAACGTAAAACAAGGATGTTCCAGACTTTGTCCCAACCTCCTGGTGCTTCTCCCGATTTTTATTCTCTTTGTACTGGATGTAACGAATGTATTTTTTCTTGCCCTTACGCCGTCCTATTCCCTGTCACAATACCGGAATCAGGAAAAATATTTCCCCATTTAGATCCCAATGCAAAGGCCTGCCATCTCTGTACTGACTGGCCTTGTATTAGTGTTTGTCCTGAACAGGCACTTCTACCGTACGAACTGTCCGGAGAAAAACCAAATTTTGGTAAGGCGAAAGCCATCACAGAACATTGTATTAACGAAAAAACCGGTGAATCGACTTGTAATGTTTGTTTTGTTACCTGTCCTATTGAAAAAACAGTCAAATTTAAAGGGAATTTGCCAGTTTTTACATCATCCTCATGTACAGGATGTGGACTTTGTGTTGAATCATGCCCTAGTTTTCCCAAAGCAATTCAAATCAAATTCAAAAAATAATAACGATCACCTATCAATCGTTTTAGAAAACAAAATCGTCGCAAAACATCAAAAAATTGTTATTCGGTGAAAAAAATATCTTGAATTTTTCAGAGAGCAGAGAGATACCCTTGTTAGGGCAAGGGAATTTCCCTCGTCAAAAAAAAGATAAAATCTAGATTTAAAGGAAAAAGAAAGCTATGGAACCACAAAAAGTAGGCCCAGGACAGATCGACAAAATTGCAGAGGATTTGAAAAAAGATCCTGAAAAATCCATTGGAAATTACCTTTTCAAAGGTTTCAGAATTCAAATCTCTAAATACAAAGCTTCCGGAGCAGAAAGAGTACAACAACTCTACAAAAGAAGAAGAGCTCAAGGTCTTTGCATCGTTTGTGGAACTAAAGTAACTCGTAAAAACCCGGTAACAGGAATCCTTTACAGACTTTGTGACACACACAGAGCTGAAATTGACCAAAAAAACAAAGAAAAAGCAAAAGCTAAAAAAGGTAAATAAACCTTTCATCGCATTTTTCTAACTAAGAGGGGGCCTTGGTCCCCTTTTTTGTTTACAGACCACTCCTACCGCTTATCCTTTTTGTCATGAAGTTCCTCCTACCAATTTTAGCTCTTACCCTTATCGGATGTTCTCAAATGATCTGGCGCCACGCACAATTGGCAGAAGAAGTCTCACCGAGTAATGACCCCAACTTCAATTTAATTCTTACGGTTGAATATGAAGAAAAAGATTCCTGGAATCCAATGAACGGAACTACGGACAAAAAAAATTATAAAAGTAAAATCAAATTGGTAAAAAATGCACCCACAGGCGGAAAGTCTGTGAAGGAATGGGACCTACCTTCTTGGTCACTCGGTGATGGGATTTTTTACCATACGAGCACTTCCACTTTATTTGTGTTATATGGAAAGGATGATGAGTATGGGACTTTAAACCAAACTCTCTCTTTGTATCCAGAAACTGGAGGTGCCTTTTCTTATCCAGCCACTCCCGAAAAACGTATTATCTTTCAAATGGCACCATCCCCTAACGGTAACTTGGTGGCACTTGTCACTGCAAATCCTACGGCGGAAGGGGAATTTTCCGAATTTGAATTGAATGTCATCCAACTCTCCGACAAAAAAATCCAAAGTTATCCCATCAATTTCTGGACGGCCCTCCCTCTTTACGGAATTCGCTGGGCAGAGGATGGAAAAAAACTCTATCTCCGAACCCCAGACCGCATTTTGGTTTGGGCTGGATCAGAGATTCAGGAAACCAAATCCTTTCCCGATTGTTTCACTGTCTCCACAAACTTCGGTAAATGGGCATACGAATCGGCGAGTGTCAGCGATGGTGGAAATGTAGTTCTTGGGAAAAAATTACCACCCCCCCGCCAAATCTCCAATATCGACAATATCAAACTCTGTCGTTAAGGAGCCAACCAATCTAGACCTCTCAATTCGCTTGATTTAATTATGTCACATGATTGGATGAGTGAAAAGCCCCCATGATTGAAAAGAAATTTACGGAACATATCGATGCCATTTCCAAGTACCTGAATGTCGTCGAAAAAATTGAACCCATTCGCAAAAGTGGGGTCGTTGTATCCGTGGTAGGCAATGTCATTTACTCCCAAGGACCTCCCGATTCCAAGGTGGGAGAAATTTTAGAAGTCGAACGTGGTTCGGACAGAGGATACCTCGCTTGTGTCCTTGTGGGTTTTAAAGACCATCTCTACACCTTAATGCCATTAGGTGACACCCAACAGATATTTCCTCATGCTTTTGTATTTTCTTCCGGTAGACAAATCACTCTGAATGCGGGTCCAGAACTTTTAGGACGAGTGTTAAACGGTCTTGGCAAACCCATCGATAACAAAGGGATTCTCATTACCAAAGAAGAAAGACCTTCCGAACCTCGGTTCTTAAATCCACTCGATCGTCCACCAATCACAGATATTCTGGAAACAGGAGTTCGGGCCATTGATGGAATGTTGACTGTGGGACGTGGCCAAAGGATCGGAATTTTTTCTGGATCCGGTGTGGGTAAATCAAGTTTACTCGGAATGATCGCTCGTTATACGAACGCTGATGTGAACGTGGTAGCTCTCATTGGGGAAAGGGGTCGCGAGGTAAATGAATTTTTACACGTAGAACTTGGAAAAGAAGCCTTGGCAAAATCTGTTGTGTTTGTGGCAACATCAGACTCTTCCAAAATGGAACAAGTCAGTTGCGCCAATTTAGCTTGTTCTGCTGCCGAATACTTCAGAGAAAAAGGAATGTCCGTAAATTTGTATATGGACTCTCTCACTCGTTATGCGGAAGCCCTCCGAGAACTTTCCATCGGGGAACCGGTGGTTACCAAAGGTTATGCCTCCAGTGTTTTTAGCAAAATGGCAAAACTTGTAGAAAGAGCCGGTACTTCACATAACGGTGGTTCAATTACCGGTTTTTATACAGTATTAACTGATGCAGAAGATGATATGGATGATATTGTGGCAGATAAAGTGCGCGGGTTCATTGACGGCCATATTGTTCTTACAAGAAAACTTGCCGAACAAAGTCACTATCCTGCGATTGATGTACCCGCTTCCCTTTCTAGGCTTATGCAAAAGATTGTGAACGAAGACCACTATATGCGTGCCTCCATAGTCAGAGAATTGATTTCCAAATATAAAAACTCAGAAGATATCATATTACTCAATGCTTATGTTCGTGGTGCCGATGAAAAAGTGGACATGGCCATAGATAAAAAATCTCAAATTGATGATTATCTGAAACAAAGGATTGAAGAAAAGTCTAGTTACAACGATTCAACAAACAGACTCACAAAAATTTTACAATCTGCAACTCGTACTGAGGACGATTTCTAACTGATTTCTAGAGATAGGACCTAATTCCGAACAGACACAATTCCAATCTCAAACTACCTATAAACTGTATCTAAATTCAAACTAAACTGATCGGGATTCTATTCAATCTCTAAAATCACTAGAGTCACATCATCATCTGGAGAACGATTTCCCGTAAATTCTTTGATTCTTTCGAGTAACAAACGTTTGGATTCGGAAATCGGATACCCGCTGTACCTATGTACAACACTTTCCCAATTTTCCTGACCAATCATTTCTTTTTCTGCGTTAGTGGCTTCCGTAATCCCGTCTGTATACAAAACAATCCGGTCCCCAGTATGAAGAGAAACTATATCTTCCTGAATATCTAACTCAGGAATCCAACCAATGAGTTTTCCTTGTGGCAAACTGAGTTTCGATTTGGATTCTCCTCTGCGGTTGATGATCAGAGGTGGGTGGCCGCAGCGTGCATGGATCATTTGTTTTGTTTCTAAATTTATGTAAATATAGGACGCAGTGAGAAAGGCACCTTTCATTTTTCCAAGTAAGGTGGAGTTGATTTGGGTCATCAGTTGGGCGGGTTCTCTGGACAAACGGATTTGCGTGGAAAAAGCAATCTTTAACATCGCAGAGATAAGAGCTGCAGGAATTCCATGCCCCGAAACATCAGCAACCATCACACCTAGTTCCGTCTCCGAAATGGCATGAAAATCAAAGAAGTCCCCTCCCACACTGTCCATTGGTTCATAATAAAACTCTGTTTTGATACCAACAATATTAGGGGCTTCTTCGGGAAGGATGGAACTTTGGAGTTTTCTCGCAAGACCCAATTCATTTTGGAAGGCAATGAATTTGTTTTGTTCTTCTACTGCCTTTTTTAAAGTAATTAAGTTCTTAGCACGAGAAATTAACTCTCGTTTGTCGAAAGGTTTTACTAAATAGTCGTTTCCACCAGCTTCCAAAGAAGCTATGATATCGGTGATTTGGTTTTTAGCGGTCAAAAACAAAATAGGAAGTTGGTATAAAGAATAAGACTCTCGTAATACAGAACAAACATCGTATCCACTCATTCCTGGCATCATAATGTCGAGTAACATTAGCTCATATGGGCCATCATCACGCACCATACGAATGGCATCTCCCCCATTGGATGCCTCATGTACATCACAACCAATCAGTGTTAGGTGATTTTTGAGAACTTGGCGATTGATGGGTTCATCGTCCACAACAAGAACTTTGATTTTTTCCCCATCATATTCTTCGGTGGTTTCTTCAATGGGTTCAAACTCGGGAGACTCACCACCAAACCATAAGTCTGATTTTTTGGTTGGAGGTTTTTCCATTGGAATTTCCCCTTCCCTTGCCAGAGGAAGAGTGAATCGGAAAGTAGAACCTTGCCCCTCCGTAGATTCCACCCATATCGTTCCGCCATGTAATTCCACCAAACGTTTGGAGATCGCAAGACCAAGTCCCGTTCCACCAAACTTACGTGTGGTGGTCGCATCCACTTGTTCAAAGGACCTAAAAATATCGTTAAATTTATCTTTTGGAATGCCGATTCCCGTATCTTTAATCGAAAGAACCAACATCCTTTCCATAATTTCAGCCGAAACATCAATCCGGCCTTTTTCTGTAAATTTGATCGCGTTTCCGATGAGATTGAAGAGGATTTGTTGGAGCCTTGCTTCATCTCCTAAAATCGGAGGAAAATCCATAGGAACATGATTTCGCACCGTTAGATTTTTGGTTACATAGAGTGGACGTGAGATCACAAGAACCAAATCACAAATTTGATGTAGATTTATTGCCTTAAGATCCAAATCCAAATCTCTATTTTTCATTTTGGAAAAGTCCAAAATATCATCCACAAGGGAAGAGAGACGTTTTCCAGAACTCACAATCATTCCTAAATTTTGTCTTTGTTCTTGGTTTAATCTTCCTCCAATCCCATCAAACATAGATTCAGCGATTCCAATAATTCCATTGAGAGGTGTTTTTAATTCGTGAGAGGTATTTGCTAAAAACTCATCTTTTAGTTTGTCGAGAGCAAGAAGTCTTTTAGAAAGGGTTTCCACTTCTGAAAAAGCACGGCTAAACCGCCTGGAAAGTGTTAATGACTGCACTAAAATAAACACAAAAATTCCAATAGGAATCGCTTCCACTGTATACACAATTTGGTAGGCGTTGAGTAAATCAATGAAGGCTGCTGTCACCACAGAAATAATCCCAATCGCAAATAACAAACTACTCTCTTTTCGACCTAAAACCGCACGAAACACCCCTTGTAAAATCAAAAGAATTCCCGATAAAAAAACGATATGGAAATATCCATTTAACTCTGTATAAACGGGTGTTGGCAAAATCAAAAGAAAACTAATAAAAATTAAGGTGGGAATGAGGAGAAGTCGATCCATCCAACGCGGATAAAAGTTAGGATAAAATTCACGAAAAAAAGCAAAAAATAGATAAGGTGATAAATAAAAAGTTAGGTATTCAATGCGAAGGCAAAGGTTCCAACCGATATAGGGAGATAATTCATTAAACACAAACCTTTCCCCAGTAAATAAAGTGCGTAACGATAAAAGAAGTGCGGCAAACCCAAAAAGCAAATTTCCTTTATCGGAATGTCTAAAATAAAACAATCCAAAATGGTATAAGGCAATGATAAACACAGCTCCTGCTAAAAACAGAGAGGAAGCTAAGTCTTTTTCATTTTCTTTAAAGAGTTTGTTCCACTCACCTACGTAAGGCGGCTCCCACATTCCACCCTTGTCATGATGGAAGTTGGAAATTTCCACCAAAAGTTCGTTAGGCCCTTCCTTCCATGGAAGAGGATAAAATTGAAATTGGTAAGAGGGTCTTGATTCTTCGAGATTTTTGGAAACCACACCGGAGGACCCGAGGAGTTTCCCATTCCAGTAGACTCGGGATGCAGTAGCTAAATCTACAAGTTTGATTCCGTACACTGTGTCTGGATCTGTGCCCTCTGGCCTTTCCAAAACCAACCGGTAGGTCCCAAACCCATTCCCGGTCCCAAGTGCTGAATTCCAAATCCCAGGAACTAAAAGTTGGAGTTTGGTCTTTGGCACTTCACCCATTTCTGAAAGGAAGGTATGGGGATAAAAATCCCATTCTCCTTCTAAGTGGACTGGATTTCCTTGGCTTTTTCGCACAATCTCGGCCGGGGAAGTCGCAAACAACGGCGGTGCCATAAGAAAAAAAAGTACAGAGGCCGAAACCAAGAGATGTAAGTGTTTATAGGACAATATTGCAAGTTTTACTCATTTTTTTAAAAATACGAGTAAAAAAGAGTACAAAAATTATTCAGAACCGAAGAAATAGACAGGTGTGAAACGATTTCGTTTTAGTTTAGAGACAGTTCTCAAATTACGAGGTTGGCGGGAAGAAGAAGAAATCCGCAGGCTCTCTTTGGTTGTCTCCAAACTCAATTCCCTCATTGGCGAAAAAGATTCCAATGAAAGGGAAATTGAATCTTCTTACGAAGCCATCCTTGCTTCCTCAAAAGTAGGAACAAGCCTTTCCGATTACCTTTCCATCGAACAATACATCCAGGGCCTAATGCGGCGCAATGAGGAACTAGAAACACGGATCAGAACGCAAAATGACGAAGTCAATTTGGTTCGTAAAGATGTGATGCTTGCCCGAATGAATAAAAAGGTGATCGAGGTATTAAAGGACAAACGATTTGCTGAGTGGAAAAAAAAGCGAAACCGAATGGAACGAAGAGAAGTCGAAGAATTTAATCTTCAACTAAGCAAACAATCATTATTCGATTCGACAGAAAGTTACGGGCCGGCAAAATCTAAAAAGATTCCAAGAACTTTCAAAATTCTGAACCGAGAGGACGGGGGTGACGAACTCACATCCGACTTCAAATCTCTTCGTGATTTTTATGAAAAATACTACCTAGGACAAGGGAAATCATAATGGCAAGTGTAACCGATAGCACAAGATCCTTCTTTTTAATCGTTCTCATTTTCTTTTTAATCGCAATCGGTTTTTTCGTTTTTGATTACTTCCAAGTCATCAATGCAGAGGACTATTTACCTTTTTTAAAAAAACAAGCTGGGCTCGTCAACCAAGACCTACTCTCTCCTACCGAGTTAGAAAAGTTGGAGATGGAAAAAGCAAAAGAAAGACTGATTGCTGACCGCGAAGAACTAGAACAAATGAAACGCGAGTTAGAAGAAAAATCTTCTTCTCTTCATGCCGATAAAGAACGTTTGGAGGAACTAAAAGAAGGTATCCAACGAAAAGAAAAAGAAATGGCGGACAAGTTAAAAAAAGACAATGCTCGCGCAGAGAAAGTGAAGGTCCTCGCAAACAAAGTGGCCAATATGCCACCAGAATCTGCTAGAGACATGTTAATCAATTGGCCGGACTACGATATCATTGAAGTGTTTGAACAAATGGACAGAGATGCAGAAGAAGACGGTAGACAAACCATCACTACATACCTACTCACACTATTTCCCGCAGAACGAAGGTCTGTGATCTCTAATAAGTGGTTGGATGCAGGAGCAAGGAACGTTCCCAATTACGGCAAAAGCATCGACGAGGACAACGACGAACCGTAATGGTTTGTTTTTGTTTAAGATTCTTTTCGAAAGAGGATGGCTTTGACGTCTTCAATGGCGTCTTCTAGTCGATCATTCACAACCACATAATCAAAGTTAGGTGCTTCATCCAGTTCCTTGATTCCGTTTTCAATCCGCCTTTCCACACTCGTTTTGGAATCGGTTCCCCTGCGAATCAATCGTTCAATCCAAATCTCTCGACTCGGTGGTTCAATAAAAATAGTCACGGACTCTGGCCGAAGTTCTTTCACAGACTTGGCACCTTGTACATCCAAATCAAGTAGTGCCACTCTATGTTCCCGAATGGCAGCAAGGATTGGCCCTTTGGGAGTGCCGTAATAATTACCATGTACTTCGGCCCATTCATAAAACTCACCATCGAGAATTCTTTTTTTAAATTCAGGAACCGATAGAAAATAATAGGTTTTGCCTTCCTCGTCCCCAGGCCTTGGTTCTCTCGTGGTACAAGAAATAGAAAAATAGAAATCGGGATACTCGGCAAGTAAGGCAGAGATGATGGTAGACTTTCCACCTCCGGCAACAGAAGAAATAATATACAAATTAGGATTTGCTTTCAATCTTCAGACTCCTCTTCTCCTTCCGCAAAATGATTGTCCCCGGATTCTAACCGTTTGGATAAACTTTCTGGTCGGATGGCAGAGAGAAGGATATGTCCCGAATCTAAAACGAGAACAGATCTTGTTTTCCGTCCTCCAGTGGCATCAATCAGCCTACTTTCCGATTTGGCTTCGGAGCGAAGTCGTTTGGCTCCGGCAGAGTCTGCCTGCAGGATAGTCAAAATTTTCGATACAAATACTACGTTCGAAAAACCTACATTGAGTACCGGAAACGAAGACATGGAAACATATTTTTAGATTCTTCTAGATCGATCAAGTCGAATCGTTTCAATTAAATGAATTTCATGAATGCCAATATTCATGGCTTCGGAAATTTCATCATGTTTGTATCCCTTTTTGATGAGATGCACCACTTTATCTATCTTTGTTGCTGACGGTGGAAGCTCTTCCAGTGCAGACTCAATGGAAAGATCCACTTTATCCATACTCATTTTTTGGTAAGAAGCAAAGGCAGGATCATTGGCTTTTGATACTTCGTTTAAAAAATCTCTTTTTTTAGATCCATCAATGAGTTCATTGCGAATGGCTTCTGTTGGTTTTTCTTCTGTAAAGGGATTTCCACCGACCGTATAATTCATCTTAGGTTGGAAAGTTTGCACTTCTAAATTATCGAGTGCCTCTGGGGAAGGAGAATTCATAGACTCCATTCCAAAAATTCCTTTTACCGCTTTGCCTAATTTTCCAAAGGCTTGGTTCACGGCCCCTTCCGTGGTTTCGGCTTCCGTTAATGGAGTTGGAATTTGGTTGGCTTGGTAAATTTTGCCTATCCCTGTTCTTTGTTCTTTCAAATCGAGAACTGGTTCTTCTTCCAGAACCGACTCAGGAACTAACTCCGATTTCATGGAAAGGCCAGAATTTTGGTAATGTTTGAATTCTTTGACAAGTATCTCTCCACGTTCCATCATAGAACGAAGAGCCACCATTTTTGATTCGATGACAGCAACTGTGGCATCTAACTCGCGTATGGTTTCCTGAGTAGCCATATCAATGGCCCGATTCAGTTTTTTATCGTAATACTCCCCAACGGCTTTTTGGACTTTCGCAGAGATGAATACATACATCATCCCACAAAATAATAAATTAATTAGAACAAGGGAAAAAAGTTCCATGCCATTCTCCTACAGAACATTTCCAACAACATTCCGAGTGAGAACTTTAAGCTTTTAAATCAAAACGAAATCCACTTTCCAAACTAGGGCGGTCATAAATGACTCCTTCTTTGGAATAAGCATAAACCGAATTTTCTTTGTCTTGTTTCGGTTTTGCCGCCGAACTTTGGCTCCCTGATTTTGTATCAGGAACCGTTTGGGCCCGGTTTTGGGTTTGGATCACAACCTTTTGCAATTCCACCACCTGGTTTTGGTGGGTGAAGGGATTCTCTGCCTGGGCCCTACGTGCAAAATCGTAGTGGTGGGCGATGCTCGCGAAGTTTTCGTTTAGAATCATCGGAATGCCTCCTAATTCTTAGACTTACCACGCCCTCTCTTTTTTCTCCAGTCATTTTTCTGTTCGTCTGGATCTTCGTAGGGAGCGCTGCGATCCTGGGACTCTTCTTCGTAAAAAGTCTTTGCTTTGGTCTCGTGGCGGAGTTTGAACTCCGCATTGCGGATGCGGATGGTAACACCGGGGAAAATGGTCTTCTCGACCGAAATACGGCCACTGGCGGCCTGTTCATCCATATATTCGGTAAGGGTTTGGATGTCCTTTCCTGCCTCAGCAATGCGCTTTTCGAGTTTTTTGGTACCGGCATCCAATTTCTGCAAATGGGCGTCTTGTTCGGCAGTAAAACTGGCAGGATCGACATCTTTACGCGCTTTAAGCGTGCGCAAGGTTTTTGTGAGTTGGTCCAGTTTGTCCTGGTTTTCTTTTCGTTTCTCTTCGTATTCCTGAATCTGTTTTAAGATCTTGGGATTGTTTCCCACGATAAGATCGGTTTGAGGGTTGGCTTGGGATCCAATAATTTTGGCAGAAATGAGTTGGGCGGCCTGTATGGTTCCCCCCACAATCTGTCCCCGTTTTCCCTTACAGGAAATTTTCCCCCCCGCCATCAGATGCGAATGTAAAATTCCTTCTTGGACGATGATGTCTTTTTCTGTAATGCAAGTGGCGTTCTGGATGAACTTGGCGACAATGTTTCCACCGGTAGATTCGATTCGTGCCTCTTCCCTTCCCGTTACCCCTTGGCGGACAATGATGTCTCCGTCCGCTTCCACTATGGCTTTTTGAACCGTTCCATAAATTTCGATGTTACCGGCAGCTTTTACTGAATAATTATCTTCTACGTTTCCTGTGATGATGATAGAACCAAGGAAGGTAACATTTCCCGTGCGAACTCCCACATCTCCATTGATGCGGTAAACTGTTTCCACAGAAAGTCTTCCGGCCGCGTATAACACCTGTCCGTTGACCTCGGCAGTGAGACGCATTTTGTCTTCGGAAAGAATGGTTCCTTTTCCTTGTTTGAGTTCGGTATCCAAACCATCTTTGGCTGCGAGTACCATCCCAAACAAGTTGCGCCCAAACTTTCCTTTTTCTGCAGGGAGTTTTTCTGCAAGAAGTTGTCCCACAACAACGTTTTCAATCATATCTAAGTCTTTGTAATCGACTCGACCTGATTGGTCTTCCTTGAAGTTGATTTTCTTTTCCGTACGGACATAGTATTTAATTTCCGCATTTTTACCGTTTACCGGGAAATCACCTTCAGCCCCAATGAAAGGTTTATTATGAATGTCTTCATCTAGGGCTTTGCGAATCTCATCTTCTTTGAGTCCGTGAGCCACACCCATCCCTTTGAGAGCTGCCACTATATCAGAAACTTCTAAATCACGGCCACCGGGTCTTGCTGGAAACACAGTCACAAAGGCTCTCATGTTTTCCTGGGCAATTTCTACGTTGCAACTAGAATCATTTCCAGCTTTAGGTTTCTGGTTGGATATGAGAACGGGTTCCCCTTTTTTATCTTTAAGGATTTTATTAATTAAGTTTTGATCAACACCCGCCACACCCCGAAACGAAAGTTTTTTGGAAACATCCGCTGTGGTCATGGCAAGCCCTTCCCCACTCGGAGGATATACGGTAATAAATACACCGGTTCTATAAATTTTAACTGTGACCCGACCATCTTTATTTTTTGGTGTGACGAGTTCTTTTAAGTCTTTAGAAACTAATTTTCCACTACCACCCGTTAGGTGTTCATCTAAAAGGCTGAGTTCATCCAAAAGCATATCATCAGGAATGATGGAGGCCCGGATATGATATGGTTCAGAAAAGAATAAAGATTTTTTTCCTCTTTTTAAAACAGTATAATCAATTTCATGAACTTTGCGGCCAAGATGTTGTGATGCGATTGCCAGACACTCTTCGATGGTATCGGCTATAACTTCCACTTGTTCTTTTTCCTTACGGTCGAACTCTTTCAGTTCCTCTGTAAGAAATTCAGTGAGAGACATATCTGTTTACCTTTTTTGGATTGCGGATTTTACTTTAGAGAGTTTGCTGCGAAGTCTTGCGACTGCTTTTGTGTGGAGCTGCGAAATCCGAGATTCCGTAACTTCTAAAACTTCACCAATTTCTTTTAGAGTGAGGTCTTCATAATAATAGAGTACGATGACTTTCTTTTCTTTTTCAGGTAAGGATTGAATAGCTTCTACGATAACGTTTTTGATTTCTTCTTTTTCGATGATATTGTCTGGGTTCATATTCATCGGAGACTCTAAAGTTTCCATAAAGGAAACTTCGTCGTTCTCATCACCAAGAAACCAAATATCATTTAGAGAGACAAGAGAGGTTCCAGAAAGTTTGGCAAGTAACGAGTTGTATTCTTCCATAGAGACACCGAGTTCTTTAGCGATCTCTTCATCTTCCACTTTTTTGCCTTCTTTGTTCTCAAGCATGGCAATGATGTTTTCCAACTGTTTTGCTTTTTGGCGGATAGAACGAGGGATCCAATCCACACTTCTAAGTTCGTCAAAAATTGACCCCCGAATCCGGGTCATGGCATAAGTTTTGAATTTAATTTCGCGAGAAGGGTCGAATTTTTCGATGGCGTCTAACAGGCCAAAAACGCCGTAACTGACAAGGTCTTCAAATTCGACATTTTGAGGCATGCCAATGGCAATCCGCCCAGCCACGTGTTTGACGAGAGGTGAATATTTTTCAACAAGGTAACTTCGGATCTCCGCATCCTTTGTGACGCGGTATTGTTTCCAAAGATCTGTCTCATCAAACTGATTGTATTTGTCTAGCAATCTTGACATAGGGAACCGAAGTACGGAATCTCTTTACTTTATAGAAAAAATCGTATAGAAAGGGAAATTACAAGAGGATTTTTTCTTATGTCCTCTAAAAACAGTAATTTTTCAACCCTCCTGGGTATCATCCTTCGCCATCATGGTACGAATGGCCTCTGCCATGAGTTTTGGCTCGTTTTTGATCGCAATTTTGTCCACAATGATATGATCGCCAAATTTTCCAGACTTCGCCATAGCAAGTTTTGCATCCACGGCGCTATCCCCCACCTGTTGGACTCCATAATCATCAGACCCGACAGAATCAGACCGAGAAGGTTCCATCCCACCGTGTTCCTGGTCATAGTCTTCCGAATGGCCTGTGCCACCGAACCCACCAATGGAAAATGTAGATAAGAACTCTAAAAATTCAGGGACTTTCTTTTGTAAGACAGAAAAAATACCAAATCCCAATCCACCAAAAGCAAACGTGGAGATAAGGGAGACAAAGAGTATATAACCGAGTCGGTTTCCAACAAGAAACCCACAGACGGTACTGATGATGGCTCCGAGAACCGCAAACCCCAGTACAAACCCGATCTGCACTTAGTTGTCTTCCTCCATGTCCTCTTGCATTTCCTTCTCTTTGGTGTCTACGAAGCTAAAGAATTTTTTAAAGAAACCAGTGAGTCCTTCCTCATCCGAATAACCACCTTCGGTTTGTAAGAGGGTGTGTGTGACTCTTGTAAGGCAAGCTGCTGCCTTAGAACGAGGAGCTCCAATGATGAATGGTTTTTGTTCCCTGATGGACTTCTCAACCTCTTCGTCTTGGAAAATAAAACCTAAGTTCTCTACTTGCACTTCTAAAAATTGGCCAGAGATATCGATGACACGGTCGGCTACTTTTTTCCCTTCAATCGCAGAACGCACACGGTTCACGATGATTTTGAGATTTTTGTCTTTGGATTGAGAAACAATCGATTTGATTAGGCCATAAGAGTCGGTAATGGAGGTAGGTTCTGGTGTTGTGACAACAATCACTTCATCGGCAGGCATCACAAGGCCAATGACATTGGCAGAAATCCCAGCACCGGTGTCTATGATCATTACATCATAACGATCCAGCTCTACGAATCCTTTGATTAAATTATTTCTTTGTGTTTCATTTAGGTTGGCAAGTTGGGAATAACCAGAAGCCCCTGCAATGATGTCCACACCTTCTGGAGTGGAGATCACGATGTCTTTGAGGGATTTGTGGCCTTTCACCACGTGGTATAAATTGTATTTCGGAATGATTCCAAGAAGGACGTTTACGTTCGCAAGACCCAAGTCACCGTCAAAGATCAAAACTTTGAGTCCGGTTTTTGCAATGGAGATGGCGAGGTTGACAGATACAGTACTTTTACCCACACCACCTTTACCCGAAGCTACCGCGATGATTTTGGTTTTTTTAACTGTATCCTGGGGTTGAACAAGTTTTAATCCAGCACCAGATTCAGTGAGCTTTCTAAGATTTGCAGCTTGGTCCATCGTTACCCCTAGGCGTTAAAGGATAACGACGCTCGTCACACGGTCTTTTCGAAGACCTCGCCCGCTATCCCTTTCAATTTTTCCGGAAAAATTACACATTCGGCAAGAAGTTTTTTCGAGGCATTTAGGATATCAAAAGGAACATCCTGGCCTACACTTAAAAATGCGAATTCCCTGTGAATAGTATCGGCTAATTCCACTACAGAACCTAAAAATTCTGCTTCATCCAGCTTCGTTAATAAAATTCTTTTGTACCCGACCGATTCATAAGCGTTGGCGACGGCAAGGGCATTGTCTTTCGAAACAGTGGAGGAAAGCACTAAGATGGTTTCAATATAATCCTTTTCCCCAAAAACTTGGTAGAATTCCTGAAGTTTTTCCAGGTTTTCCGACTTTCGATGGGAATAACCAGCCGTATCGACAAGGATGAGTTCAGATCCATCACGAACAATTGTCTCTTTCATTTTGCGCAAATCTTTGGCGGCATAAAATGGCAATCCCATCGCATCCGCATAAAACTTAAGTTGGTCAATAGCGGCAATCCGGTAGTTGTCCGTTGTATAAAGGGAAACTTTTTTACCCATGTGCAAACTGTATTTAGCGGCCAGTTTTGCTATAGATGTTGTTTTTCCTGATCCAGTAGGACCTACAAAAAAAATGATTTTACGTTTTCCCCTTGGAGTTCCACTAAAAAGATCCGAGTCAATTTGGATCCTTTCTTCTAAATAAGTCACTGCTTTGTCGGTAACATTCGCATAACGTGTGAGATCGACCGCCGATAACCTACGCTCCAGAGCCACGGCCATCTCTTCCAAAAATCCAGAAGACATACCTTCATTTAACAGACGATCTACGAGTTTTTGAATATGAGGGTGACGTTCCGGGGTTTGCGATTTGGTGGAGGGTGCAACCTCTAAGATAGAGTCTCTGGCTTCAGATAGAGAAAGGCCTACAGGTCTTTCTTCATGGACTTCCATTGCATAAACAGGCGGATTCTGTCTACGACGTCGCTCGGAAAAAGGACGCACGGCATCAATATTCTTTTTCCGGACATGCAGGTTTCCCCCAGTTCCAATAGATACCGAATGATTGGATCCAATCCCCACAAGGCCTGATTCAGGAATAGAATCCGTTCGTTGTTTTTGTTTGATGAGTTCTTTGAGATCCTTTAACTTACGTTCAATTCTCTCTTTGGAATTTTGTTTTTCGGGGACACCCACATCGATTTCATACATACGTTGCGCCATAAGACCTGTGCCAAAGAGCCCACCTTCTGTGATCACTCTTTGGTCGTAGAGATGTGCCTCAGGACCATATTTCATCTTCATCTGCATAATGCAGTCTTGTAAGTCTTTACCTCGGATTTTTACAAAATCCATAGAATATCCCCCGAACCTGGGAAAAATATGCAAAGTACCCTCGATTTGGAAAGCCTTTTTTATGAGACATAATAAATTCAAGTGAATTATGATAGTTTTGGGTGAGAACTTGGAATTTTAGGACTGTCTGGCTGAAATGGCTAGCGATATTCTATTTTAGTGAGTGGATTTCGAGATTCGGTTTCCAAGGTATGCCTCTTGCAAAAACTAGGGGATAACTTTTCCATTATGCCCCCTACCCCAAAAAATCATCCCGAAACTTCCATTGAATTCAAAGACGGGGTTCCGGTTTCTAAATTATTCGACGATGTGTATTTCTCAAAACAAGGTGGGTGGGAAGAATCACATTTTGTATTCTTAGAAGGAAACGGAATCCAATCGAAGTGGGAACAAAGCGGCACGTCCACCTTTCGCATTGGCGAATTAGGATTTGGATCAGGGCTCAATATTTTTGTAACTTTAGAGGTTTGGAAGTTCACCAATAATCCTCCACCCGTTGCATTCATTAGCCTAGAAGGATATCCTTTAACGACAAACATTCTACTAACATTAAATACGAGTTATCCGAACAAAAACCTTTGGTTTGAAGAATTGATTCATTCTTATGAATCTGCAATCCAAATATGGGAAAAGGATCCTTCAGAAAATCTATGGACTTATACATGGGATCATCCTAACAACCAACATCCATTTACATTACAAGTTTACTTTGGGGATATCAGAGATTGTTTACCTAAGTTTCCAGAAATCCATTCCTGGTATTTAGATGGTTTTTCACCTATGAAAAATCCAGATATGTGGTCTTCAGATGTGCTTAAGCAGTTACGTGAAAAATCCGTCAAAGGAACTAGTTTTGCCACTTTCTCCTCTGCCGGTTTTTTACGAAGGAATCTCGCAGAACTTGGATTTGTTGTAGAAAAGAAAAAAGGATTCGGCCGCAAACGTGAGATGATATCCGGATTTTTAAAATAAAAACTTATGGATCATCAGGAAAAAATTGCAGTCGTTGTAGGAGCAGGAATCGCCGGTGCCAGCATTTGTTTGGCGCTAAACAAAAGAAACATAAAAACGATTTTATTGGATTCAGACACAGGGCCTGCAAAACATGCCAGCGGAAATCCCATTGGCGTGGTGTATCCATTCCTCACCAAACACAAAACAACGGAGTCAGAATTTTCCCTAGCTGCTTTCCAATACTTTCTATCAATTTGGGATAAGTTTCATTTAAAAAAACTTGTTCCTCATGCAGATGGTATTTTTTTTCTTATGGATACAAAAGAATCTTACGATCGTTATTCGAATGCAATCATATCTAATCAGATTCAAAACCATACCGCAAAGGAAAGTATCGAACCATTTTCTGGCTCCCCTTCCCTTTTTTTTCCCGAAGGGAAATCTGTCTCTCCCGTAGATCTGACAAAACAAATCCTGACTCTATCTAACCCACTTACAAAATATTCCTGTAAATTACTTAGCTGGAAGGAAGAGGATAATGAATCCAAAGTTCTCTGCCAAACTTCGGAAGGCGAAATCGAATGTGATTATTTATTTCTAACCCAAGGATACCAATTTGCTGACGATCCTCATTTGGAATGGCTTCCCTTACGGAAAGTGAGAGGACAAATTGTGAAAATTCCCGAGCAAAAACAGACCAACACATATGGAATTTTATATGGCGACTATATCACTGCAGCGATTGATGGATATCAGGTTTTAGGTGCCACATTTGATGAATTCAAATTAGAAGAAGAACCAAGGCCAGAAGAATCCGAATCTATGTGGAAAGAACTACTGACCAGATTGCCAAACCTTTCTTCTTTATGGGAGCCACAAAACCCTCGTTTGTTTGCAACTAGGGTCAGCTACAGAACCCAATCGCAAGACCGCCATCCCATTGTAGGGAAATTGCCTAACATCTCTAAACTAGACTTATCTGTTAAATACCAAAACTTACTTCGGAATGCAGACAAAAAGATGAATATTCCTTATTATGAATCTGTGGGAATTCTCAATGGACTTGGATCACGAGGACTCACCCATGCATTGTATTCGGCAGAGATACTTGTTTCTTCTATGTTGGAAGAAACAAGTCCAATATCAGAAACAACTTTTAAGTCTTTGAAACCAGACCGTTTTTTGATTCGTATGTGGAAACGAGACCAGCTAACATAGATTTCAACTCTTTATCTTCCTCAACGGAAACTTGGATTAGTAACAAACCGACTCGGATATTTTTTTTTCCTAGTTCTCCTATAAAACTGACATCCCTTCGCATCTTAATCCAATCTTTTTCGGTGGTGATTAGGATCTCACTTGTTTTCATTTCATTCAATAATGATAATAAGGAACCTGTTGTATATTCAAAGTGATCCGGAAAAAATTTGGTTCGGATAGATTCTGAGAACAAAGTAGATTTTGCTGTTTCGTAAACATTCTTAGGATTTCCAACACCAGTTACCAAAAAATATTTCAAAGGCAAATCTAAGTGTAATGGAAATGGTATTTGGATCAAATTTTGATTCAGCAAAACTTCTCTAATGGTAGCCTGGAAACTAGAATGAAAAATAGGAACAGTAACTCCGCTTTGGCTTAGGTTTTTTTTATATGGATCCAATTGTTGTTTGTTTTGCAAAGTTAACTTAGTAAAGACGATGGCATTGGCTCTTTTGCTATGATGAATCGGTTCTCGTAAAAAACCTAAAGGGAGAGTCAAACCATTCCCAAAAGGGGAATTTGCATCGAGTAAAACAAAATCAAAATCTCTATGTAAAAATTTATGTTGGAATCCATCATCCAGAATCACGATATGATTTTTGGATTGGATTTGGTTGTATAATAGAAAGGATTTTTTTCTATTTCTCCCAATGATTACCTGTACATCAGGAAACATTTCTTTATGTTGGCTTGGTTCATCCCCATACAAACTTGGTTCGAGACCACTCGGTAGAATTGCCCCTTCTATAGTTTTTGCTGCTTTATAACCTCTGGATAAAATTGTTATCGCGTAACCAGGGTATGTTTCTTTAAAAAAACGAACCAGATATTGGACAAATGGTGTTTTGCCAGTTCCCCCCACAGTGAGATTGCCAACACTAATCACTAAAACATTCGGTAGGTGGAACGAAGAAGTCCTTTGTCTGGACCACCAGAAAAGGAAACGGTAGATCCAACTCAAAGGGTAAAGTAAATACAGAAATATGTTCATTTAGTTTCCTGCGGGAAACCTACTTACTTAGCTGTGGCGTTTTTCCAATTCTTTTGCGATGGTAGATAGACTGATGCCTTTTTCCACCATAAGCACTTCTAAATGAAAAACCAAATCGGCAATTTCATGAATGAGTTCTTTTTCATTGGGATTTTTTGCTGCAATGATAACCTCACCTGCTTCCTCACCAATTTTTTTGAGAATGCGGTCAACACCATCGCGGAAGAGTTCAGCTGTATAAGACTTTTCAGGCAATTCTTCCTTACGTTTGCGGAGTAGTTCTTCCAATTTCAGTAAAAATTCCATATTTTGACCTTCTAGCGACCATGGAAACTGCCCATTCCATTTCGAAAAAGCGAAAATTGACTATTCAAACAAAGAGAATCCAATAGAATTCAATGGATGGTTCGTAAGTTTTTACCTGTTTTTTTCCTCCTATGCACGAGTGCCGTATTTTCTGAATCCCCTTGGGGAAATTCGATTCAGAAAGGATTTGAATCGGCAAAACAAGACAAAAAATTTATCATAGTGGATGTATTTGCAGATTGGTGCACCTACTGTTTGGTTTTAGAAAAAGAAATTTTTCCTGATCCAGAAGTGAGCCGAGTTTTGGATAGTTTCGTAAAAGTCAGGTTAGATGGGGAAGAATTTCCTAATCTACGGAAAAAATATAGTATCGAAGGTTATCCTACGATTCTTTTTTTAGATGGGGATGGAAACTATGTGACTAAGATATCTGGACTCGCCACAAAGGAAGATATATTGGGTGTTTCCAAAAGGATCCTCCAAGAACCGAATATTGAGTCGTATCTAAAAACAGAGCTTAGGCGAAATGTAAATAGCCCCGATATCCATTTTCGTCTGGGTTTATTGTATTTTCAAAATAAAGAATTTGAGAAGGCGGAACTTCAGTTCACTGAAACCATTCAAAAATCCAAAGCCGCCTCAATACTTAAAGAAAACGCATATTTCAACTTGAACTTAGTCAAATCCATTCATGGCCCGAAAGAATCTGCGGCAAAGTCTTGGAAAGAATTTTTGGATCTGTATCCAACATCCAATCGAAAAATCACTGCCAAACTGTATTATGGACTGACATTAAAGGATGCAGGAGAATCGAAACTTGCAAAATCGATTTTGACCGAAATCAAGCCACAACTAACAACCGAAACCGATAAAACAATGTGTAATGAGGCATTGTCTGAAATAGAAAGAGGATTTTAGTCCAACCTAAGTTTATCTCGGTTGGACTAAATAATTTATCTGTTACCGATAGAATAATAAGTAAAACCTAACTCGTTCATAAGAGTTGGTTTGTATTGGTTTCTTCCATCAAAAACTAACGGGGATTTGAGTAGAGACTTGATTTTATTAAAATCAGGTTCCCTAAATTCTCTCCATTCCGTGAGTAATAACATAGCGTCTGCCCCTTGAAGAGCTGAGTATGCATCCTTTTTGTATTCAACCTTTCCATCAAAATAATACTTTGATGTCTCCAAGGAAGCAGGATCAAACACTTGGATTTTGGCACCATTTTTATGTAGTTCATAAATCAGAGGAATGGAAGGTGCTTCTCGCATATCATCTGTTCCTGGTTTAAAGGATAAACCCCAGATACCAAAAGTTTTACCTTTCATATCTGTAGATTTGAAGTGTTCAAAAATTTTATCGGTTAACCGAGTTTTTTGTTTTTCGTTTACATCTTCCACCGATTGAATGATATGCATAGGTGCATTCACTTCTTCTGCTGTGCGGAGAAGTGCTCTTACATCTTTTGGAAAACAAGACCCACCGTATCCAATCCCTGCATATAAAAACTGGCGTCCAATTCTTGAATCGGTTCCCATCCCTTTTCTAACATCATCATAGTTAGCACCAAGAGCATCACAAAGATTTGCGATTTCATTGACGAAGGAAATCTTTGTCGCAAGGAAAGCGTTACAAGCATACTTAGTAAGTTCCGCAGAACGAATGCTCATGGTAATGATTGGATTTCCGTTTAACACAAATGGAGAATAAAGTTCGCTCATTTTTTTAGCAGCGACTTCAGACTCAGCACCAATCACAACACGTTCTGGCCGCATAAAGTCATCAATCGCAGCACCTTCTTTTAAAAATTCTGGATTGGAAACGACATCAAACGGATGTTTTGTGTGTTTTGCCACAATGGCCTTTACTTGGTCTGCGGTTCCCACTGGAACTGTAGATTTATCAACGATGATTTTGTATCCGTTCATTGTTTTGCCGACTTCTTCTGCAACAGCAAAAACAAATCTTAAGTCAGCGGATCCGTTATCAGAAGTGGGTGTACCTACAGCGATAAATACAAATTCAGAAGATTCAACACCATCTTTTAGTGAAGTGGAAAAGTGGAGTCTTCCCTCTTTGTGGTTTCGTTCCACAAGTTCAGTAAGTCCAGGTTCATAGATGGGAATGATCCCTTGTTTTAAGTCACTGATTTTCTTTTCATCTTTATCAATACAAATGACTTCATTGCCATATTCAGCAAAACAGGTTCCTGCAACGAGGCCCACATATCCGGTTCCAACTACACAAACTTTCATAGGATTTCCAGAATTTAGTTTTTTCCTTTGAAGGAAACCGTTTTTCTATTCGGATTTGGGAAGAGTTTGGAATGTAAATTCGGTCGGTAAATGACAAACTCCGACAAATTTTTCAATTTTACCTCGTTCGACCTCAAAATCCAAAACGGATTCCCCCCAAAAATAACTTCCTTCGGTATGGGACTCACCTTTGTGAATAGAAACCCCCAAACTGTATTTCCCGTCACTGAATTGGATAGGGAATTGAAATTCTACGATCGAACGTTCGAAGTTTTTTATGTTTAAATTTTGTTTTCCCAGATGGTAGGAATTGGTTCCAAAAATTCGAATTCCTTTTTCACTATCAATATGAAATCCAATGGTTCCGTTTGTGATTGGTTTTGTAGTTTGGAATTCGATCCGAAGAGTAACTGTATCACCCAGAAAATGGTGGCGAGTATCCAATCCCTTGGAATTTTTCAATGAAACATAAAGATCATTAACGGATTCTGTAGGTAATATGGAAGAAGGTTCCAGACTTCCAGCTAACACATGCATGTATTCTTCGATTGTTTGTTTTGGATTCCCATCAAATAACAAACGACCTTTGTTTAGAAGAATGGCTCTTGAACAAAAATAAGAGATAAGTCCAAGATCATGACTTACAACCAAAATACAAGACCCGAGAACGGAATACTCTTTGATTCGTTTCAAACATTTCTGTTGGAAACTAGCATCCCCTACTGCCAAAGCCTCATCTACAATTAAGATATCCGGTCGTTTGGCAGTGGCAAGGCTAAAGCCAAGGCGCATCGCCATTCCCGAACTATAATTCTTTAAAGGAGAATTTCGAAACTCATTAAGCTCAGCAAAATCAAAAATGGAATCTGTGAGTTCCTTGATCTCAGATGGTTTGTATCCCCAAACGAGTCCATTGTAATACACATTCTCTTCCCCAGAAAGTTCTGGATTAAATCCAACACTGAGCTCCAGTAAGGCACGAACCGATCCATTGACAAATAAATTCCCTTTATCTTTACTGATGACCCCAGTGATCAGTTTTAGAAGTGTAGATTTTCCGGCACCATTTCTGCCAATGATTCCTAAAATTTCACCAGACCCAACTTTCAAATCTATCGATTGTAAGGCGGTAAATTTAGAATCAATACCGAAGTATCCAAAACTAAGACCCGCAAGGATTCGTTTCCAAGGTTTTGAAAATCCATGGTAATCCTTAGAAAGATTTTCTAAAACAACGGAAGCCATACAATTAAAGATGGTCCAATATCACCGATTGGAATTTACGTTTGGCAAGTAAGTAAACAAGAAAGAAAAAAAACAAAAAAGGCAAAACTTGAATCCAATCAAATTGGGGAGTGTATCCAGGAATCACGGAGGTACGAAAGATATCCAAAGGTATGGTAAATGGATTCAAACGGTTCCACTCTTTTAAATATCCCGTTGGATAATACAAAACAGGAATTCCCCAGAAAATGAGTTGGCTCACCAAACGAATCAAAGGTGAGATATCTTTTAATAAAATATTCAACCGAGAAAGGTAATGCAGAAGTAACATCAAATAAAGCCCAGAAAATGCTAAAATCAAATACCCAAGAAGGATTCCAGATAGATTTAACTTCCCCGAATAGGCCAAATAGATAAATACGGGGATGGATGTGACTAGGCTATGGATGAGAAATTGGACATAGGGAATCCATAAAAACAAATCAATCCCAAGACTGGATCTTTTTAACAAACTACGATTGTCGGTAAGAATTCCTGTACCACGAACAAGGAGTTCTTGGATGGGAATCCAATACAAAAGACCGGTAAGTAAGTAGGCCGTGAAATCTTCTTGTGTGGATGGATTTTTTAAGTTCAGCACTAGAAATACCAGTGCATAGAGACTGATGAGTACTAAATTCTGCAGGAACATCCAGGAGATCCCCAAAAAGGATCCTGCATATTGAAGTGCGTAGTCACGGCGAACGAGTGCCCAAAGTATGGATATTTTCTCCATACTTTGATTGTCGGCCTATGGCTCCCAGTTCTAGAACTGAAAGCCGGTAATTTGGAACTACATCCTCTTCAGGTTCTTTTGGCCAAGGGTAGAGAGGTTTGGTGACACCCACTCTCCATTTTGGACCACTTCCCCTTGGAAGGCTTCCATCAAATAATCTTCAAAGGTCTTCCCTGTTTGGTTCTGGGAAAATCCCTTCTTCGGACCTTGCCCTGTGAGGCCTTGGTCCTTGTGGCGGTTGTAAGCGGGTTGTTGGATGGATCGAACGATCATAGGTTTTTCCTCCCCGTCGTCTTTTTAGACGACATAAAAACTAAAAATAATACCAATAATATACTAAACGCTTGTTTACACTACTTAACGGATGAGAAGTTAAGTCAATATTTTTTCACGTTTTTATCGGTTACTATATATAAATTTAGCATTCCCCTGGGACAAAACCCGCCCCCAGATGGATTTTTTTTATTGGGAGGCTTAGAATATGTCCCTTCTTTAAAAAAAGCAACAGGACTTAGGGCAAAAAAACGAAATTTTAAACCCCAATCCTGGTGAATTGGCAGAAATTTGGGATCATTTTGTGGCTTTCTCTCATACAGACTTTGTTTGCTGTAGAGAAAAAGCCAGACCAAGTCTCGGTCCCGGAACTTCTTAAGGCCGGTTTTCCTCCCCATTTAGTGGCGGCCTGGAAAGAAAAATCCAAACAATCCCCAGAAAAGTTCTTAGAATGGAAAAGGTCCCTAAAAGGAAAGGACGCTGCCCTGGTTTCGAAAGTTTGGAAAGAACAACAAATCACCCTATATACCAACAAACATCGATTAGCCGAAAATAACACCTCCAAACAAAATGTAAAGTTCCCTCGGAATACAAAAGATCAAAAATCCAAAGAAACAACATCCAAGTCTTTGGAAAGATCCGATTCACTTTATGAACTTTTTTTTGGAATGAGTTATCAAAATTTAGATGTACGGTATTTGCCAAGGAAGGAAAAAAATCATTCCTCTGTGTTTCTAGGAGGAAGGGGGAAAGGACAAATTTGGATTTTGGAAAAACGAGATGAAGAATTTTCTTACGGAGCCAATCTTACCTTCCAACAATTTCGACTTACCTCAGGAAACCGTTACAAACCCATTCCCCATTTTTACTTTGCCAAAGATCCTAACTTCTATTCCCAGTTGGAAAGGACAGGATCTCCCCTACCCCAACCTTTATTACTTTCTCACTTTTTAGGATATAGGTATCTCCGTGAAGGGAAGGATTACGAATTTGGAATCTATCAAGCAGATGCATTTTCTGCCTATCCTGGACTTTACTTTGTATCACCAAACAAATCTTATTCGGGAGTTTGGTCAGCGGGAGAAAATAAATCGAGTTTGTATGTCAATGATTCTTGGAATTCCAAAGACTGGGGAAACCATAGAGTCCAGTCAGAATCCATACTTAGTAAAAAAGAATCCGTTGGCTTTTTCTATTTAAAGTCCGAATCTCCTGAATCAAAATACTTTTTAGATGCCACTGTATATAGAGATTCACCCTTGTTATATGGAATGGTATCACCAGAGGAAGTTAGACCACAAATCCCACAAACATTAGGATACACTCGTGGTAGTTTCAAACACTTCCTAGGTTTTGAGTATTTAAGTTCTATCGAAGGCCATAAGTATGAAAGTGGAAGGTCGGGATTTTTTCCCTTCTTTCTTAGTGAATGGGGAAACCTACTCTATCGGTATAGAGAATACAATGAATCTGGGAATTACCAATACAATGAAATAGGTCGAGCTGCGTTTTACGAATGGAGAAAGGAAAAAACCGTGGTGTCTTTTGGATTTGAATCGAGAGAGAATGGAGGCCAATGGGAAGGAAAACTCGCCCTCCCCATAAATACAGGAAACTTACTGGAATTCAGCGCTATCTTTCGAGAAGGCCATCCCAAAACCAGGGCTTGGTTTGAAAACTGGACTTACGCTACTGATTTTAATATCAACTTAACTGATAGACAGGAAATCATCAAACTAAAATGGGTGAGTCCCTTTATTTCACTAAACATAAGTTATTCGGAAAAAGAAAATGATCCAAATCCCATTTTGTTTATCAACTTTCAATTATTACAAAAAATTGATCTTTAATAGAGGAGATCGTCGGTTCGCACTTCGATGTATTCTTTTAATTTAAAAATAGGAACCGATTGCCTATCCGTAAATTCTTTAGGTTCTGCTGGTAACTTTTTTGGAGTGGGAAGGGAGGAACGTTTCCCCCTTTCATCGATAGAATAAAAATAATACCCAATCCACTCTCCTTTCACCCGGTAAGGATTTCCTGGAAACAAATCCTTTACAAAAATTTCCGCATCCAAATCAAATTTATTTCTTCTGTAACGGTAATGAATTTCATCTCCATTTAGGTCATAAAAAACAACAAAATCCCCTTGTTTCCCTTTATAAAACAACTTCCATTCCAAGGGAAAAGTTCCCAATTTTTGAAATTCTGATTTTCCATCTAAGATCCTTTTTTCGGAACGAGGAATGGGACCTGTGTATTTTCCATCCTCTTCCGAATAAAGCGGGATTACAGAAACAGAAGAGAAGATTACTAGGAACGATGTTAGAAAGAACTTTAAATTCATTTGGGTTCTTCTTCTGGTTTTTCCTCTATGGATTTTTCTTCCTCTATGGGACTCTCTTTTCCATTGATTTGGTCGATGGCTTTTTTAGCGGCCTTCTGTACTTTCGGACTTGGATCACGATCGCGTTTGTATTCTAAAAGTTCCAATGCTTTTGGATCTTTCAAACTGCCCATAAATTCAATCGCTCGGAGTCGCACCATACTATCATCATCACGGGCAAATTCATTCAGTTCTTGGAATACTTCTTTATCTCCCATGGTAACAAGGGCACCGATAGCATAGATTTTTAAGGATTGGGCTTTTTTGGCATCCAACTTACCGGCAGTTTTTTTTAAGGAATCCAAAAGTTCATATAACTTTGGTTTGGCTGTTTCCGATTTTAACTTACCAAGTGTATTCATCGAATAACATCGTAAAGTTGTGGGTTGGATTTCATCAAAGGCAACTTCCATAAGAGCCGATTCAGCCTCGGTATACAAAACAGTTCCAAAGTATAATGCAATCTGGCCACGCATATCGGCGTTATTAAACTTTTCGCGAAATTTGGTTTCGAGAAAGGGTGCTGCCACCTTTCCATCCGGTAAGTCCGCCAGAGTACTAATATACAAACTGAGCGAATTACTATTTTTTGTAAAATCTTCCTTTTTTACTTTTTCAAGTAAGGGGTTTGTTGCTTCCGCTAATTTCATTTTTTTAGCAGAGTTTACGGCTTGTTTGGCGACATCTTCATTGGGGTCTTCAAAAAAAGTAATGATTGTATCTTTGTTTTCCTTTAGATCCAAATCCCCAATGGTTTTGAGGAGAACAATTTTCATCCCCATATCTTTTTCAGATTTTAATTGTTCACCAATGAGATCATAAAGTTCACCGGCATTTTCTTTGGGAAACCGAGTTAGCTCACCTAACGCTTGTTTCCTTTCCTGGCTTGTTCCGTAACGAATGATTTTAGAAAGGACTTCTTTTTTTTTGGAAATTTGTTCGGGAGTGAGTTCTTTCTCTTTCCCAAAAACTGAAGAAAGAGAAAGGAAAACTAAAAAGAGGATGAGCGACTGTATTTTGTTACTACTGAGATTCCAATTCGATGATGCGACGGTTGAGAGCTTGGATGAGATGTTGGTTTTCCAAATTCTGCCGAAACTTATCGAGTAGGTCTTTGATGTCTTTGGATAGTTCGTCAATGTTCCAAGGTTTTTCGACATACCGACTGAGTCCCCCGTTATTAATGGCATAGATTGCAGAATCAAGTCCTGCCTGACCGGTGAGAAGGATTTTGATCGCATCAGGAAGGCGATGGTGCACCTGTTCCAAAAACCGATCCCCTTTCATTCCAGGCATCACTTGGTCAGAAACAATCAACTCCACGATGTCGTTGCTACTGATGATTTCGTCGATGAGGGAAAGTGCCTCTTCTGCACTACTGGCGGTCTCGATGATATGGGATTCGCCAAATCGAGCCAGAAGTTGTTCTGCAAGCGTTTCCAATACCGATACTTCATCATCGACACATATAATATAACCTTTACTCATTTGGGACCCTTTCCTTGGAACGATACAACCTTAGTTCTTTTATGTCGATTCAGTTTTGTGGCAATTTATAGATAGTTTTAGGAGGAACTGTGTCAAGAAGGGGAACCTTCCAGATGTCCTTGGCGTATTCCCGGATGGTGCGGTCAGAAGAAAATTTGCCAGACCTTGCCACATTCAAAATGGATTTTTTTGTCCAAGTAGTTTCATCCAAATAATCTTTGGCCACAAGGTTTTGGGTCTCGTCATACGCATCAAAATCAGCCATCAGCAGATAATTATCTGTATAATAGAGGCTATCATAAATGGGGCCAAAAATTCCAGGTTCTCCCATGGAGAATAAATTTTCACGGATCATAAGGAGAACACGGTGAAGGTCTTCATTGCGACGAATGAAATCGGCAGGTTGGTATCCCGCTTCCTTCAAACGAAAAACTTCCTCCGTGTGAAGACCAAAAATATAAATGTTTTCGGCTCCCACCTCTTCCAAAATTTCCACGTTGGCACCATCCAAAGTTCCAATGGTCAATGCACCGTTTAACATAAATTTCATGTTGCTTGTACCAGAGGCTTCCGTTCCAGCAGTGGAAATTTGTTCAGATAAATTGCTACCAGGAATGATTCTTTCAGCAAGGCTCACTCGGTAGTTCGGAAGAAACACTACCTTTAACCTGTCAGCTACATCTGGATCTCGGTTAACCACCCAAGCCACATTGTTGATTAACTTGATGATGAGTTTGGCCATGTAGTATCCGGGAGCAGCTTTTCCGCCAAAAATTACTGTCCTTGGTGTGACCACTCGATATGGATTTTCTTTGATTCTTCTGTACAAAGCAATCACTCGAAGAATATTTAAAAGTTGGCGTTTGTATTCATGGAATCGTTTGATTTGTACATCAATCAAAGACTTTGGATCAATGGTGATTCCGGTTTCACTTTTGATCAGTTTTGCTAAATCCTCTTTGGCGACTTGTTTTACTTTACGCCAATCATTTTGAAAATCTGGATCATCTACAAAAGATTCTAGTGCTTTTAGTTTGTACAAATCAGTTGTAAAATCATTTCCAATTCGTTTGGAGATAAGATTCGCCAAACCAGGGTTTGATTGGAGTAACCATCGGCGTGGTGTAATTCCATTGGTTTTGTTATTAAACTTTTCAGGAAATACTTTGGTGAATGCCTGGAAGATGGTTTTTTTTATGAGCTCCGAATGGAGTTCCGCCACACCATTCACACGGTAAGAACCAATGACTGCTAAATTTGCCATTCGAATTCTTTTTTCGTGGCCTTCTTCTATGATACTGACTTGTTGGATTTCCTCTTCTGATAGAACGCACTTGCCACGAACCTCTGACAAAAACCGATGATTGATTTCATAAATAATTTCTAAATGTCTGGGAAGAAGTTTTTCAAAAAGTTCCACCCTCCATGTTTCCAAAGCTTCTGGCAAAACAGTATGGTTGGTATAAGAAAAAACTTTTGTGACAACCTCCCAAGCGGGTTCCCAGTCCATCTCTTCATTATCCAGAAAAATTCGCATGAGTTCCGCAATCCCAATGCTTGGATGGGTATCATTCAATTGGATGGCAACGTAGTTTGGAAGTTCTTTTAGGTTGTAAGTGGATTCTCGAAATTGAATTAAGATGTCCTGGAGAGATGCACAGACCATAAAATACTGTTGTTTGAGACGAAGCACCTTCCCTTGTTCGGTGGTGTCGTTTGGATACAAAACTTTGGAAATATTTTCTGATATGGATTTGTCCTGCACGGCTTTCATGTAGTCGCCATGATTGAAATAATCCAAATTAAACTCTTCAGAAGATTTGGCAGCCCAAAGACGAAGGTAGTTCACCGTACTCGTGTTAAATCCAGGTATTGGATAATCATGGGCAGAAGCAAGGACTGTTTCATCAGGAACCCAGTCGTGTTGGATTTTTCCTTTTCCAGAAACACGAGTTTCCGTATGTCCAAAAAAACCAACAGAAAAGGAAATGTCTGAGCGAACCACTTCGTAAGGAACTCCGTCGGCATCCCAGTGGTCGGGCATTTCGAGTTGGCTTCCGTTAGCAATAATTTGGTTGAAGATTCCATAATCGTAGCGGATTCCGTAACCAAACCCAGGAACATTGAGAGTGGCCATGGAATCTAAAAAACAAGCCGCCAGTCGCCCAAGTCCCCCGTTCCCAAGGCCCGCATCCGTTTCAAATTCTAAAACGTCTGTTAGCTCAAAGCCGATCCCTCGAAGCATCACTTGGATGGTTTCGTATAACCCGAGATTGATGAGAGCATTCATCAGAGTGCGCCCCATAAGAAACTCTAAGGAAAAATAAAAAACTCGTTTGGGATTTTCATTTCTGTAACGTTCGTGAGTGACATTCAATCGATCAATGAGAAAGTCCCTTATGGTATGACCGAGTGCTTTGTATATATCTTCGTTTTTAAGATTGAACCTGTTTTTACCAATGGTATATTCTAAATGATGGGCAAATTGTTTTTCCATCGAAGCCAAGTCGGCTTTTTGTTCTTCTGATAAAAGGGTAATTAAACGAGGATTCGTGACAACCATGGGTTAAAATGGTATCGAAACCTTGTGAGAGATTCAAGTAAAAAGAAATTTTTTAATCTCTGGCAGAGACCTTTCTTTCCAAAGTGAGGACTGCATCCTTACCTATTTTGTGTTTTGCGAACCAACCTTGGTTGACTTCCAAAGCATACATTGCCGGTTTTCTAGCGTTGTAAACTTCCTCTGTTTGGTTTGGTTTCATATCGAATGATTCTAAAAGTCGCATATCTTCTGAAAAATAACCAATCGACAAAGGAATGAGAGTGTTCTTCATCCAAAAACTTAAAAAATCAGGGCGAGGAAAAACAAAAAGCATTCCTTCATCCTCTCCGAGTTTCGTTCGGTACATAAGGCCCGTGGCCCTTTTGGAAGGAGTGTTGGCAATTTCTAATTTTAAAGCACGATCGGCTACACTACCAAATAAAATCTCCGGTGTGTTGGTTTGAGACGGAAAGGATTCTGCTTGTTTACAAACAGAAAAAGTCAGAAGAACAAGAAGAATTCCAATCCGTATTTTCATCACAATTAACCTTTGAAGTTTGGTTTTCTTTTTTCTAAAAAGGCAGAAAGACCTTCTTTGGTTTCTTCGTCCGCAAACCGGCCACCAAATAGTTGTTTTTCCCACTCCAAACCGCCTTCCATATTGGTTTCCAAACCTTGGCGGATGGCCGTTTTTGCCGCCTTGATCGCGTTAGGTCCTCGAGATAAGATGGTAGTGATGGTTTTTTCGGATTCGTTTAAAAGTTCTGCAGGATCGGTGATTTTATTAATCAGTCCTAATCTGTATCCTTCTTCAGCGGAGATCATATCACCAGATAAAATGAGTTCTGTGGCGCGCCCGACCCCAATGAGCCTAGGAAGTCTTTGCGACCCACCAAATCCTGGAAGTAAACCGAGTGTGACTTCCGGGAGGCCTAATTTGGCAGACGAAACCGCATAACGGATATCACATGCCATAGCAAGTTCCATCCCCCCACCCAAACAAAATCCATTGATGGCAGCAATCGAAATGAGGCCGGAAAGTTCCATCTTACGAAAAACAGTTTGTCCAAGTTCTGAAAATGCCTGTCCTTCTCGCACATTGAACTCTTTCATTTTGGCAATGTCGGCACCGGCAACAAAAGCTTTTCCTTCGCCAGTCAGAATGAATCCACGAACAGAAGGGTTGGATTCCAGTTCATCCACCATGGCACCAATTTCCGTGATGACTACATCGTTCAGTGCATTGAGGGCCTCTGGCCTTTTGATGGTGACAAGAGCAAAATTGGATTTAATTTGAATCTCTAAAAAAGACAAATGATTTCTCCTTATTCTTCTACTTCCAAGATTAGAAACATGGTGTCATCAGAAAAACTGTCGAGTCCGTAGTTGGATTTTAATTCGGTAAGAAGGTTGATTTCGAGTTCTTTGATGTTTGCACTTCGTCTATGCCGATTGAGGAGTGCGAGGAGTCCTTCTGTTCCTAGACTATTCCCTTCCGAATCTGTGGATTCAATGAGCCCATCAGTATAAATAAAAAAACGATCCCCCGGTGCTATGGACATAGTCTTTTCGGCAATAGGTGGAATTTTAATATTAAAACCAAGGATGGCACCTTGGGTTTCCAACTCTTGGTAGTCTTCGTCTTTGTGTGCTAAAATTAAATAAGGATGACCGGCATTCCCTAATGTTAGTTTTTTTCAATGAAATCAAAAAATAGATAAATTGCTGAAGCGTGGTATTTGTTTAAATCATTTGCCAAACGATCATCTAAATAATCCATCAGTTTGGCCGGTGCTGTTTTGAAACGGTAAGGAATAGTGGAAACAAGTACCTTCATGATGGAGGCAACCATGGCAGAAGAAATTCCATGCCCCGCAACATCCGTTAAAAACACACCTACGTTTCCTTCCCGGAGTTGTACAAAATCAAAAAAGTCTCCCCCAATGACATTTGGACTTTTGCGATAATAAGTAAAAGCAAGACTAGGAATTTTGATATTCCCCGGGAAAAGTGCATCCTGTACTTTTTTTGCAAGCTCCAACTCATGTAACATAAATCTTTTTTCTTCGGACAGATTGTACATATCTGTGGTGTCTTTTCGTTTGTTGAGAACAAATACAGTGCCGAGAACAGCACTCCCCCAATACACTAACAATAAGAAATATTTACTAAAAAAAGAAAACTGCTCGGATACAATAGAAGGAAGATTTAAGATATAAATAATATGTAAAATAGAAAAATAAAACGCACTAAGGAAACATGCCTTTGGATCAAGTCTCGTGCTATACAAAAGAATGGGAAAAATAAAAGACATTAAATAAGAATTTAATAAATAAAAACTTCCAAGTGAGGGGAAGGAATGGATTCCCACCATAAAGACAAGATAAACGAGTCCGTCCGCAACAAATCCACTGAAGTAAATGACTCTTTGGATAGGAACATTCTTGGTATAAAATTGCAAAAGTAAAACGAGCCTTGCAATGGACACACCAAGTAAATAAGGTAATACTTGAACTCGAATTTCAGAAAACGGTGGTGCGATGAGTAAGGAATATACAATAAGGTGCGTGATAAAAATATAATAGGTATATTCTTTATCATAACGAGCTTCTACTAACTTTAAAATTTCCCATTCTGATCTTGTGGGTTTTCGAAAGATTTCTTTGAAGTATAAGTAAAAGGATCGGATCAATCAGGGTTCTCCCCATACCAAAGTTTGGATCTCTGATCCATTCAAGGTGATGGTGAAAGGTTTTCCAGAATCCAAATACTTGTCCATTTGATTCGCAAGTTCGAATGCTTTTTTCTCATCTTCCATCCGAAAGAAAAAGGGATGGGATAATGCTTTGTAATTGTAGGGGAATCGTTCACAAACAAGGAGAGTCACTCGATAATGGTCAGGCCTTCTTTCCAAAACAATATGCGAAACTTCTTTCCTAGTTAAAATACGGACATCAGGTCGTAAATTCCACGGATTGATTTCGGCGAAAAGGAATCCTGGTAAAAAAAAGCATAGACCAACAAATCCTTTCATATAGAAATACAATCGGCAAATGCGATCGAATCCTTACCTCATATCCTTACTTCCTTTCCTTTTTTGGGTTTGTACACCCAGTTCGTTTACTCTTCCAAAAAACCCATATGCAGGTTGGGCCAAAGAAAGTGGTGGTTTACAGTCAAAGAACCTTCCTCACTTACAAGGAACATGGAATACACGTATATTTCCCTTGGATTCCAAACGTTTGGATACATTAATTGCTATTAATGCCATTGATGGAATTGAGGACATTCCGGGTCCAACCAAGGATCTTTCCCCTTGGAAATTAGAACTAAGTCAAATTTATAAAACCTTGCCGATAGAACTGAATGCACTGACTGACACTCTCGTTTATGGAATTTACTTTGTAACAAACTTGGGTTCTACAGGACTTACGGGTATCGTTCGGGATGAGTCAGGTAAACCCATTGGTGGGATTATCTATTTAGATTCTGATCTCTTAGGAGACGGGGGAAATGATTGGGCATCCAAAAAAGAATCCACAGCATTTCTTCCATCCAAAGAACATTCAATCAAAATTCATTTGGATGATTCCAACTCGAAAGAATCGGCCATTCGTTTCATCATCTTACATGAGTTAGGTCATATTGTATCTATTGTCAAAGGCCACGCCCCGGATTTTTCGGAAAACCAAAGAGACTTTCGAAACTTTCCTCTTTATGAAGGGATTTGGTGGTCCGAAACCTATTCTCCTTATGAGGCCACTTTTTTTCCCGAGAGAAATAAAATCAAATTTTACCAAAGTAATCCTCCTATTTCTTTATTTCCTGAAGGTAAATTTCTTTATAAAAAACTAAATAACACACAATTTGTTTCGTTATATGCGGCAACTAATGCAGACGATACCTATGCGGAAGCCTTTGCCCAATACATTCATGTTTTTTTACTTAAAAAAGAATACAAAGTAATCCTTACTTCAAATGGAAGTTCGGAGACTCTACTACAAGACCCGATCAGAAAGGAAGGAGGCAGAAGATTTCGTGATTTATTCCAAAACATTTTTTATCCGCCAAAACCTTAGCTTTTTATTTGTCTTTATATCACTGTCCTTCCCCTTACGATCACAAACGAAAACAGAGGAACCAAAGCCAATCATCATTGAAACCAATACGGAAATTGTATCGGACTTTCTTTGGCGAGGAAACTCATTTGCAGGAGAGGGGCAAAGCAGAAGGAATGGTGCGACTTACCAAAGTTATACTTATGCTCCCGCCCTCCAACCTTCCATCAATGTTTGGTCCCCGGAAAAAAAATTCCAATTTTCTCTTTTCGGAAACTTTCAACTAACCAATCGAGACGATAGAGATTCAGACCGTCGCCTATTGCAATCCAGTCCCGGAGCTGTGGGCCCTTCCTACTTGGGTGAAGAAACAAAATTCTTTGATCCTTATGGCCAAGATCCATGTGTTCGCTCCCTTCACGATCGAATCTCTTCGGGTCGGGATGGATCTGATCCTTGTTTGGGTTACAGCCCCAACCAAGGTTTTGGCCCAAAAAAAGAGCCAAATGGCAACAAACGATCTGATGGAATGTTTTTTTCCATGAGTTATCATTTTGACCCGAGCAGATTTGGTGATTTTGCCGTTGGGATTTGGTTTTATAATACATTTCAAAAAACTCCAAACTCACTACTTAGCCCAGGTACTCAAAAACAAAATCAGTATGTTTCCGGAGGACCGAATAACACGTTCAATGCGAACAATCCAGATGCCATAAGCCGACTGGTTTGGCATGAATACTTTTTACATTGGAAACTTCCCTTTTTAAAAATGGTAAAACCAACTTTCTCTTATTACACACAATATTCCACTGAGAACGGCGGACTCTTCGCTGGCAAAAATTATTTATCCCTTAGCGGATCCTATACCTTTCGAGAAAATCAATTCTTTCGAATTATGCCTCATTTCAATCTTGGTTATGCCATGGGAAACAATGCTGTGGACAATCGAAACGGAATCCAAGACATCACAACTTCAACTTCGTTCTTCTTCGGGGATTTTTTTATTAAGTTCGCTCATATCTTTCGACCCGATTTATATCTTTGGGACACAAATAATTATTATGGCTATGCTGGGGGAGATCCAAACAAAGCGCATTGGAACCGTAGTTCCGAAGATGGAAAGGTAACAAACCCTTCTCGTATTTATGGTGCGTACAATTCCTCAATTCTAAATTCAATCGAACAAATCAATACTGGGAATTCCCTAGGTGATTCGATTGTAAAAACCTGGCTAAGAGAAACTTATACCTTACAAAAAATCCCTTCCCATTTATTTTATGTTAGTTTAGGTTATTCCAAAGTTTTCTAATTCTAGTTTTAAACAATTTAGTTTTTTGTATTTTAATATTAGGAAAGGCTTGACTAATGCAGCGCATTGAATATATTTCCGTCCACCTCTAGGGGAAAACTATGAAATGGATTCATGATTTAAAGATACGTGTCAAATTACTTTTGGCTTTTATGGTAACCATTCTCTTGATGATTGTGGTTGCTGGTGCAAGTTTCTATTCGGCACGCCAAATTTTAGCCTCACTCCACACTGTGTTTGAAGACCGCGTGGTTCCGATTAGCCAAATCAAAGAAGTATCTGATGCGTATCTCATTGGAATTGTCGATTCAGCCAATAAAGTTCGCGCAAAAAAGATTACTGTTGAGGAAGCTCTCGAGTCCATACGCCAATCCGAAACGAAAGCAGATGAAATATGGAAAGTATATTTAGGAACCTATCTTGTTCCTGAAGAAAAAGTGATCATCGATCAGATGGAAAAAGAATTTCCACCACTGAAAGCTGGTGTCAAACAACTTCGTATACTTTTGGAAACCAGAAACGAAGAAGAGTTAGAAAAGTTTGTCACTGTGGATATGTATCCTATCTTCGAACCCCTCACCCACCACTTAGACGATTTGATCCGAGTGCAACTTAAAGTTGCTAAAGAAGAATACCATAAATCAGAAGCACAATTCAAAAGTTCTTTAGTCATTGTTTCTGGCGTTGTCATCCTTGCCTTCGTTACGGTATTTCTCATTGCAATTTTTTTCTCTGATTCCATTGCCGCACCGATGAAAAAAATTGTGGAAGTTGCACAAACAGTATCTATTGGAGATTTGGATGTAGATTTAGATACCAAACATAAAAGATCAGCTAATGCAAAAAATCTAGAGGGAAATGAAATCCAACAACTTTCGCAAGCCTTTATGGAACTTGTTTCTTTTATCAAAGAACGAGCCGAACACTTAGAACGAATTGCGAATTCTGATCTCAGTGCCGATGTTACGCTTAAATCGGAACGTGATCAACTGGGTTTAAGTCTACGGAGAATGCTCATTAACTTATCCGATGTTGTGGAAAAATTATATTTCACATCACAAGAAGTAGATTTGGGAGCCCAACAATTGGCTGACGCCAGTACTTCTTTGTCTGAAGCTGCTAGCGAACAAGCAAGTGCGGTTGAAGAAATTTCGGCAACACTCACCGAGATCAGTAATAGTTTCTTAGCAAATGCTGAGAATGCAGAAAGGATGACGGAATTTTCAGAGTCAACCGCCAAACAGGCGCTTGAGGGAAATTCCAAAATGAAGGATCTGGTTTCTGCTATGGGCGAAATTAGTAGTTCCTTTGATCAAATTTCAAAAATCAATAAAGTCATTAACGACATAGCCTTCCAAACCAATATATTAGCACTCAATGCGGCAGTAGAAGCAGCAAGGGCAGGACAACATGGAAAAGGATTTGCAGTTGTAGCAGAAGAAGTGAGAAACCTTGCCCAAAAGAGTGCGAATGCTGCCGACGAAACAACTCTTCTTATAGAGTCTTCTATGAAAAAAGTGAAACTAGGAAATGAAGCAACGGAAAAAACCGCCGAAGTCCTTGGAAAAATTTCAGAAAGCGCAGACAATGTAAGTAGCTTAACAAAAGATTTAGCTCTTTCTATCCACGAACAGAAATCCGCCGTCCTACAAATCACTCAAGGAATAGACCAAGTAACAACAGTTACTTCCACAACAGCAGCTTCCGCAGAGGAAGTAGCTGCCTCAAGCGAAACCTTAAAACGCCAAGTGGAAATCATGCGCTCAGTCATTATGGGTTTCAAACTCAAAGAAGATGCTTCCAAAACAACCGCCCTCACTCGGGTCGAAAGACCAAGAATCGTATTGTAGGCTAACAATGAGTCAACATTTAAAATCATGGGATTTAGATATAGACGAAGATACCATGAAAGACTTGTATCTTTGTTTTAGCTTGGAAGAAAGAGACTATGCATTTGAAGTTCGTCACCTAACGGAAATTTTAGCGCTTCCTGCTATCACTACGATTCCGGGAACAGCACCATTTTTGAAGGGTGTAATCAACATCCGAGGAAAAATCATTCCAGTGATGGATGTTCGATTGCGATTTGATATGCCATTTAAACCTTATCACGAAAGAACCTGTGTTTTGCTCGTTGAATTAGACGGGTTACCACTCGGATTAATTGTTGATACAGTAAATGATGTATTACGAATCCCTCAAGAAAATATTGATTTAGCACCAAAGATCGGGGAATCAAAATCTTCAAGATTTATCTATGCCACAGGGAGAGTGGGAGATTCAGTAAAAATCTTAATCAATTTACAAAGATTACTCACAGAAGAAGAGGCACATTTGATTAAGGATATTCCGGGAAACTAATCCATGGAAAGAGATGATGTATTAGAATACTTACTAGAAGCACGAGAAACACTGGATAATATCGAAAAGGATTTACTTCATTTCGAGAAATCAACGTTAGATGGTAGTCTTGTAGACAGGGACCTCCTCGATACCCTATTTAGGCATTTTCATACGATCAAAGGGAGTTCTGGTTTTTTTGGACTTACTGCCATTGTAAAAATGGCACATGCAGCAGAAAACCTTTTGGATTATCTACGAAAAAATCCAGAAGACCAAGATGAAGATACCCTTGAGTTATTAATCACTGCCCTTGATTACTTAAATGAATTAGTAGAACATGAGGAATCCTCTCCATCGGGTGGGGATTTTTTTTCCGAAGAACAAATTCAATTTTTAACTAAATTAAACAACAAAAATGAGTCCATACGAGTTCTGCACTTGCAGAATCCCGAAAAATTACCCTCCGCACAAACAAACGACGAGTTTGGTTTGTTTGGTGATGATATAACGAATGAAAATCCTAAAGAAGAATTTGGTTTGTTTACGAATGCAAAAGAACCCACAGTAGTAAAAGAATTTGGTCTTTTTGTAGACGACTCCACTCCAAAACCAAACAAAGAATTCGGTTTGTTTCAAAAACCTGATTTTGATTTAACAAAAGAAAAAAACCCAAAACCTGAAGAGAATCTAAAAAATGAAAAGAAAACCATCATAAAAAAAGACATACGTATTGATACAGATAAGTTAGATTCTTTACTCGATATCGTTGGTGAAATTGTCATTACAGAACCAATGGTAACAGACCATCAAGACATCAGCAAACTTAAGTTAGAAAATTTTCAGAAAACCGCATTACAATTAAAAAAATTAATCAGAAACCTTCAAGAAATCACACTGAGCCTTCGTATGGTTCCCATTGCAGGAATTTTTTCTCGTATGGAACGCCTTGTGAGAGACACAGCAAAAAAAACAGGGAAACAAGTAAAACTCATCATCTCAGGAGAAGACACAGAAATTGATAAATCAATCATCGAAGAAATGTATGATCCTCTTGTTCATATCATTCGAAATGCCATCGATCATGGTTTAGAAACTCCTGAAGAAAGAAAAGAAGCCGGGAAACAACCAGAAGGAACCATCCTACTAACAGCGACACAATCAGGTAAAGAGGTTTGGATTGAAGTGCGCGATGATGGTAAAGGACTTAGCCGAGAGAGAATCTTAAATAAAGTAATTTCTCTTGGCCTCATTGCTCATACCGATGCAGAAACTCTTGAGGACAAAGAGGTTTGGGAATTTTTATTCCATCCAGGATTTTCTACAGCAAAAGAAGTAACCGATCTTTCGGGAAGAGGAGTTGGATTGGATGTAGTAAGAAAAAATGTCACAACTCTCAAAGGTTTTGTGGATGTATTTTCTGTTTTTGGCCAAGGAACTACTTTTCTCATTCGTGTCCCCTTAACTCTAGCCATTATCGAAGGACTTGTGGTTCGAAAAGCAGATACTTATTTTATTTTACCTTCTATCGATGTCAAAGAATCCATTTACATCTCGAAGGAACCAATCAACGAATTGTATAAAAACAATCATAGTATACAACACAGAACCAATCAAATTTCTCTTGTTGATATCAATTTGTTATTTGGAAAAGATTCTGATTTAAACGATCAGAGGATTTTAAAAGAAAAATATGTCATCGTTACTGAATCACACGAAAAACAAATGGGAATTGTTTTTGATGAAATTGTTGGTAGTCAATCAATCGTGATCAAACCAATTTCACCTATTTTTAAAAATATCAACGGACTTGCTGGTTGCACCATCTTAGGGAATGGTCATGCAGGTTTAATTCTAGACGTAAGAAAATTGATCAGCCAACATCTCTCCTCGGTTACAATATGAAAAAACACACCGTAATTGTAGTCGATGACCAAAAAACTGTGAGAAGTATGATCAAACGTTGGATTGAATCCGATCCAAACTGGGAAGTGATTGGGGAAGCCGCGAATCCTTATGAAGCAAGGGATTTGATTGTAGAGAAACAGCCAGAGGTAATGACCTTAGATGTTCACATGCCGGGTATGGACGGAATTGTTTTTTTAAAAAAACTCCTTCCTCAATATCCCATGCCAGTCATTATGTTTAGTTCTTCCACAACGGAAGGTGCCAATATAACTTTAGAGGCTTTAGAAGCTGGCGCCTTTGACTATGTGACAAAACCCATCGGCACTCCTGAAAGTTTAGTCGAAGCAAAAGAAGATTTACTTTCTAAACTCAATGAAAGTTTGTATTACAATGTCACCAAACTAAGTTTTCCTTCAAAGTTGGAAACTCATTCACCTCAAAAAACAAATTCAAAAACAACGTTTAAACGAAAATTCATATTGATTGGATCATCAACGGGAGGAACAACCGCCTTACGAACGTTACTTAGCGAAGTAGATGAGACTTTTCCTCCAATACTAATCGCACAACATATGCCAGAAAACTTCACCACATTATTTGCACAAAGACTCAATTCCGATCTCAAAATCCATGTAAAAGAAGCAAAAGATAAAGAAATCTTACAAACCGGACATGTTTACATTGCGCCAGGGAATTACCATTTAGGAATTCAAAAAATTGGCAATGAATATTATACACAAATTTCACAATCTGAAAAGAAAAATGGACACAGACCCTCCGTGGATGTTTTGTTTGAATCAGCAACCGAACAAGACATAGCTGGCGATAGTATAGGTATCATACTAACCGGCATGGGAAGTGATGGAGCTTTTGGTCTCTTAAAACTTAAAACCCAAGGTTGCCTAACGATTGGTCAAAACAAGGAAACTTGCGTTGTATATGGAATGCCCAAAGTAGCTTATGAACTAGGCGCAGTCACCTACCAAGTTCCTTTAAATGGGATCGTAGATAAAATTAAGGATATTGCATCATTATGATTCCGCACTGTTTAATACTCGAAAGTGACAGCACAAAACCAATAGCAGATCTACTTAAGGAAATAGGTTATACATTTGAAAGAGTAAATCTTTTGGAAGAAATATCGCAATCACTAGAAAAAGGAAAATTTCATTTTTTAATCTTTCACGTAAATGATGTAGAACCAATTGTTTCCAGGGAAAAACTTTCCGAATTCTCGAAAAAATTTCCACAAACACTTATTATTCTAATTACAGACACATCAAATTGGAATATCACCGCTTCCCTACTAAAACAACATTCCGTTTACGATTATATCCAAACCCCGCTTTCTTCAAGCCATATCCAATTCACATTGGATCGATCGCTTCAATACTTATTAACAAAACTTAAATCCCAATTCATCCACGAAGCCGAAAACCATTTATACAAACGAATGGTGGAAATCTTCGACTGGAAAAAATCTCTTTTGCATAAAGAAAACGAGAATATAGCCGCAGATATTATCCACCAAATGAACATCAACTTATTCCAAGGAAGTGGGATAGGAACACTAATGAGTGTTGTCAGTATATTAATTTCAAAAAGTAAATTGGACCAAGAAGGAAAAAATTATTCTATACCCATACCTGTTATGGATCTATTAACAGAAAACTATGAGGCTGCAAAAAGTATGTTCGATAGTATGTCCATTTCACAATCAGTGATAGATGACGAAAGGATTATCGAAAATATAGAATTTTCAACAAAATTACTTACCATCATAAATCAAGAAATGGAAACCTTGAGTGAAGCTCTGGCAATCAAATCTCAAAAAATCAACCTAAGCCAGATCCCGATATCCGCAGCCGGAAAAAAAATCCGTTTTGATGAAACAAAACTATCTTATGTAATTCGTGAAATTTTCTTAAACGCAATTAAGTATTCAAAGGAAAAAGACGTAATTTATTTAATTTTCTTCCATAAAGAAAATTTCTTAGAATTAAAAGTCATCAATCCTGCCTACCAAAATAGCGATGGATCAAGCGGTATCCCAGAAAAATTTGAATCTTTTGTATTCGAACCTTTTTTTAGAATTTCCTCCGTCGTTGATGATAGTTATGCAAAATTCGAACAATTTAGATTTGGACTCGGGTTATCACTTGTTAAAAAGATTATGGACCAACACCAATCCAATGTTCAAATTTATAATATTGAAAATAATTTTAGAAATGAGAATACAAAAGATGTTTGTTTAACAATTCGGTTCCCATTATTGGACGAGGAGAAATAAAATGGCAAAAATACTTACAGTAGATGATGCACCTGCAGTTTTAAAAATACTAAACTTGGTATTAACAACAGAAGGTCATGAAGTGACATCGGCAACAAACGGAATGGAAGCACTCCAAAAACTGGAGACATCAAGTTTTGATATTGGTATCTTTGATGTGAATATGCCAGGGATGACAGGGATTGAGTTAACTGAAAAAACATTAAAATCAGAAAATGGCAAAGCTATGAAAATTGTAATGTTAACCACAGAATCTAGCGATGAAATGAAAAATAAAGGTAAGGCTGCTGGTGCGGTTGGCTGGCTCGTGAAACCATTTGCCAACGAGTCACTGATCAAATTAATTTCTCAACTAATATAAGATAATATGGCTTCGATTCTTGTGGTAGATGATTCTTCTGCTGTTTTAAAAATTGTTAGGTTAGCTTTAAGTAGCCAGGGCCATACTGTGATCACTTGTAACACAGGTGATAAAGCACTAGAGATAATAAAATCGGATCCGTCCATTCGTTTGGGAATTTTCGATTTTAATATGCCTGGAATTAGCGGGATCAACTTAATCCGAGAAACAAAAAAAATCATACAGAATCAAAAATTTAAACTACTGGTTCTTTCCGTTGAAGATAAACCCGAAATCATTTCTAATGCATTGTTCAATGGTGCAGACGCATGGATGATAAAACCATTTAACAACGAACAATTAATCAAACAGGTAACGGAGCTTTTCGAGGAAGATGTTTCCCTTTGAAGTAAATGTGATTTATTCCATAACCGTCATTTCCGTAGTATTCAACACTACGATGGCATTCATTATTTACTCTCTTTCCAAACATTCTAAATCAGAAGTTAAACTTGGTTATACGGCCATTTTCCTAACGGTTCTCGTGTTCCGAAACTTTGCACTCTATTTGTTTGGTGAAGGTAGCCAGAAAATATTTTTTTTCTTTTCTGAAAGTTTCGCCATTTTTGGCTCTTATCTTTTGGTTGCGGCCGTATCCCCCATCATTACAAAAAGAATCAGCTTACCTTATTTATATGCTCTATGTATTTCAATATACGTTTTATTTGTATCTCTTCTCCTAACGGAAATTTCGTTTTTTTGGATGACTTTGCCTTCTTCCATTTTTAATGCGGGAGTTCTTTTTTTATTTGGAATCACGGTTTTTATGTTAAATACATACCCAAGTGCATTTCGTTTCTATTTTTTAGCTGTTTGTTTGATCATAGCCCTACAAAGGATTACCTTCCCCTATCTTTTTGGTTTGGAATGGTATAGGCCTCTGGGTTATATCATTAATACATTATTTATGTTTCTATTTGGAGTTGGGTGTATCCTCTTCAACTTCAACATACAAACCAAAAAGTTAAACCTATCACTCGAAGAACTAGAGTTATTACAAAAAACTATTAAAGATGTAAATGTTCGTCTTCTGATTATGTATAATCAACTTCCAGCAATTATTTATAATATAGAATTTTTACCAGAACCAAGAACCTCCTACATTAGCCCCAAAATGGAAGAAATTACAGGATATGGATTGAATTTTTTCTATGAAAATCCCGATTTTTTTAAAGATATAGTCATCCCGGAAGACCAACATAAGATTTCAGAACTTTATGCTGGCCATTCGCCAATCATACTTCGAATGATCCACGCAAATGGGTCTTTGATTTGGACTGAACATTATGTAAATGTATCGTTTGATATATTGGAAATTGAAAAAAGAATCGATGTGGTTGCCCTTGATATTACTAAATCTAAAAAAACTGAAATCTCTCTACTTCAGGAGAAAAACTTAAACTCTACTGTTTTTGACAATGCAGCAAATTTAATTTTATTAACAGATGCAAATGGATTAATCGAGAGTATCAACTCAGCAGCCCAAACCATTTTAGGAATGAGAAAATCAGAAGTCATAGGGAAATACATCCAGAATGTCATTTTACTTCCAGAAGACAGAGGATACTTAAAAGATGTTTTGGATGATGTGAATGAAATTCAAAACATCGCGGAAAGTTTAATCTTACGTTGCGTTACAAATTCTAACCAAGTTCTTTTTTTAGAATGGCGACTTGGTATCATTCGTGATAATCGAAACGAACCGTTAAAAATTATATGGATTGGAATTGACCAAACTTCAAAACGTGCTGCGGAAATTGAACTCAAAGAGTTAAACAAATCTTTGGAAGAGAAAGTTAGAGCGAGGACCAAAGAACTCCAATCCAGTAACTTTGAACTTAACTCCGCACTCTATGCTTTAAGAGAAGCTCAACAAAAGTTAATTCAAAATGAAAAGATGGTCTCTCTGGGACAACTTGTATCAGGACTTGCCCATGAAATCAACAATCCTATTGGAATGATTAAGTCTTCTGTTGAAACATTAGTATCTGAATGGGAAGAAGAAAGTATCCATGATTCAAGTATACGGATTAGCGAATTAATCCAATCCATTCTAGATACAGATTCCGGTGGCCTTCGTATCTTAACTGGACTTTCTAACAGACAAGCACGTAAATCTCTTACCGAAAGCTTCAAACAACACTCGGTCCCATTTGAAGAAGAACTTGCCGAACTTTTTGTCGATTCAGGAATACGAAACCTTTCTAACCCGATGATTTCAAAAATCAAAAATGTAATTCGAAACAAACAAGACTTTCAAACATTAAGAAGACTACTACTCGTTAAACAATCTTCCGAACATATTTTATACTCAGTGAAAAGGCTTTCAAAGATCACCTATACACTAAAAAATTTTGCTGGTTTACAATCCAACTTAGAACTCACTGATTATTTATTAACCGACACAATTCATTCTGCAATTTCCCTTTATAAAGACCATTTTTTAAGAGATATTAATTTGATATTGAATCTGGAGTATAGCGGAAATGTTCGGTGTATACAAGGTGATTTAGTCCAACTCTGGGGCCAAATCATTTGGAATTCTATACAGGCTGTTGCATCCAAAGGTACAATACAAATTCGTAGTTTCAAAAAATCAGAAACTGTTTTTGTGGAAATCGAAGACTCCGGTGTGGGGATACCTCAAGACAACCATTCAAAAATCTTTATGCCTTTTTTCTCAACGAAAACAACAGGCGATGGCTTAGGGCTTGGACTTTATCTTGTAAAAGAAATAGCAAACAGGCACAATGCAAACGTAGACTTTGAATCTACGCCAGGTAGAACCATTTTTAAGGTTAGTTTTCCATTAACTACTTAATGGTAATTTTCCCAGTGGTATTAGTTTTACCAATCAAATGAGCTTTTTCACCAAGAGTTTGTAGTTCACTCATCACCACATCCGCTTGAGATGGGTCTACCACAAGAATGTAACCAATTCCCATGTTAAAAGTTCCAAACATATCATGACGATCCAATGAATGATCCTTTTCTAGTTTGGAAAAAACATAACTTTCTGGAAGATTACTTATTTCTGCACCAATACCTGCAGGTAACACCCGAGGAATATTTTCGTAAAATCCTCCTCCGGTGATATGAACCATTCCTTTGATAGAAAACTTTTCAATTAATGATAAAATTGTTTTTACGTAAATTTTAGTGGGTTGGAAGACATGATTTTTCAAAAAATCCAAATCACTTGAGGAAGTTGGCAATTTTCCATCTTTTAATAAGATTCTTCGGATGAGCGAAAAACCGTTGCTATGTGGCCCAGAAGATCCAAGACCAATAATAGAATCACCAGGATTGATGGTAAGTCCATTAATCATCTTTTGTTTTTCAACAACACCAACCACAAAACCAGCTAAATCGTATTCATCATCTGGCATAACACCTGGATGTTCTGCAGTTTCTCCACCAACAAGTGCACAATCAGCTAATTTACAACCTCTTACAATTCCCGATACAATGGCTTCCATACGTGGTAAAAAAAGTTTACCACAAGCAATATAATCTTGAAAAAACAATGGTTTTCCACCATTGACAAGGATATCATTCACACACATGGCAACCAAATCAATTCCAACAGTATCATGAATGTCTAATAACCGTGCGATTTGAAGTTTCGTGCCAACACCATCAGTTCCAGACAAAAGAATTGGCTCGTTATATGATTTCAAAAAACTAACATCGTAACAGGCGGCAAAACCACCAAGCCCACCCAAAACATTTTTGTTATGAGTCGATGCTACATTTGATTTGATTCTTTTTACAAACTCTTGTCCTTTTTCGGTATCAACACCTGCTTCTTTATATGTAATTTTATTTGCATCAGACATGGAGTTTTCCTGTAGTAGTGTTGATAAGGGAAAGAGTATGGTTCGGTGTGATTGTTTTAGCAATCCTTCCTGCCAAATGTACGTAATCAGAATCCGAAGTGTTCAAAAGAATATCTAATTGGTTTTTATTTTCTTGGAAGTCAGGTAAATTTAAAACTCGTTTTATATTTTGTGTAGTTCCCAAATTTCCGTCATATACTTTTACCTTAGGATAATTATAAAGAATTCTTTCTTTGAGAAAAACATAGTGAGTACAACCTAAAACAAAAACATCACAGTCTTTAACTACAGTTTTGATCTTGGATTCAAATAAATTCCAAGCATCTTCCCAAAGATCTTTATCAATGAGTTTGGCTAAACCTTCACAAGCAACAGGAAGGATCTCTGTGCCAACAGGAAAACCAGAGACTAAGTTTTTAAATTTATCTTCCCTTAAGGTGAGCTCTGTGGCAAACACAGCAATTTTGACTCCAGGATTCTGATTTACCGCCGGTTTCAAGGCAGGTTCCATTCCAAAAATCGGAATCGAATGTTTTGCTCGAAGAAAATCGGCTGCAGCTGAAGTTGCCGTGTTACAGGCAAACAAAACGGCTTCACAATTTTTTTCTAATAAATACTCAAAGGCATTTTTCGAAAGTTCCAAAACTTCGGATTTAGATTTTTGACCATAAGGAGAATTTACCAAATCGCCAAAGTAGATATAATCAATATTGGATGTTTCCTTCCAAAGTGTTCTAAGGACAGAAAGTCCTCCAAGACCCGAATCAAAAATCCCAATTTTATATCTTCCGCGAGAATTCATTTAGGATGCTAAATACTTCCTGATATTTTCTGCGAGAGTTTTATAGATCCATTCAAATTTTGTCTCGTCTTCTTCAAGTAAGGTGACCCTAAATCCATTTCGGTTACAACAAAAAGAACTAAGTGGAACCACACAAATCCCTGCAGAGGCTAACAGATGTAAAACGAATCTTCTATCAAGAGCTGCTTTATCCATGAGTGGAGCCACAAAGTCACGAACCTTTGTATTGGAGATAGGAAGAGTCATCTGTGGCTTCAAAGCACCGTCTTCAAATAAAACAGTTAAATAAAACGCACCCTTGGGTTGGATGACTTTCACTCCAGGAATTCCCGAAAGGAATGCTGTTGCTTTCTCTGCACGTTTTTTGAACTTTTCATTTCTAAACTTTAAATGATTTAAAAATTCAGGATGAGAGTATACAAGCGGAATGGAAAGTTGTGGAAGGGTGGTAGAACAAACTTCCAACATTTTTGCATCTAACAATGATTTAATGTATCTTTCGAAGGTTGGATCGTTTTTACGATTAAAAACTTCAAGCCAACCGCAGCGAGCACCAGGCCATGGAAATTCTTTGGAGATAGATCTTAAAGCAAACCCACAAACTTTATCGCCAATGACTTCGGATAAGTGAATACTCCCCCATTCCGAATAATTTACATGGGCATAGGTTTCATCGCAAATTAAGATGATGTCATATTTTTCGCAAATTTTGACAATCTCTCGCATGACTTCCTTAGGATATACAGCACCAGTAGGATTGTCTGGATTGATGAGAAGAATTCCCGCAATCGAATCGTTATATTTTACTTTGTTTTCAATGTCTTGTAAATCAGGCATCCAATCGTTGTCAGGATTTAGTTCATAAGTTAGGTGTTCGTATCCAGAATGTGCCGCTTCAGCAGAAGATAACGTAGAATAGGCGGGAGAAGGTCCAAGAATCCTTGCTTCTCGTCTCATAAATCCGAATATTTTTGCAACCGCATCCCCAAGGCCATTAAAAAAAAGGATGTCCTCGGAAGTGATCTGGGCCCCACCTCTTTCATTCACTTTGGTTGCTAAAAATTTGCGAGTGGTTTCATCCCCTTGGGTTGCCGTATAGGCCCAAGATTTGTTTTGGGCGACAAGTCCACTGACAATGTCCTTCATCCAATTCGGGACGGATTCTCCCTTTTGGATCGGGTCTCCAATATTTTCCCAGGTGATAGTAACTCCCATTGCCTCGATTTGTTTGGCAAGGGCGACAATCTGGCGGATTTCATAAATGAGTGCATCAGCACCCGAATGGACTATATTTCTTCTCATAAAATTTACTGGCCTTTTTTATAGGCGGCCTCGACCAAAGGGATCGATAATTCCATCTCTTGGGTATCCCTTAATATCTTCAACCGTAAGACGCCTCCCAAACCAACAAGTCCCACTTGTTCGCGCAAATCATTGATATGGCGGATCTGAAGGCCATTGGCCCCCTCAATAAAGTCGTAACGCCGCAGTCCCCCTTTTTCCGCAGAGGAATTGGGTTCGATATCATAGACCAAAACACCCACCGTTTCCCCAGGAATTCCGAGTGATTTCCTATGGTCTGGGAGGGGAGCCGTAGCCATCACGCCAAGCGTTGCCGGACGGATGTTCTGTCCTACATTTTGTTCAATTTGACGAAGCACCCTTTTGGCATAATTGATGGGAATGGCAAACCCGATCCCGGCGCTCGCACCAGAAGAAGAACGGATCATACGGTTGATTCCCACCACTTCCCCATAGATATTGAGTAGCGGACCACCACTGGATCCGGGGTTGATGGCTGTATCCGTTTGGATATGGGTTTGGCCCGTTTCATCCAAATCCTCCCGGGACTTGGCGGAGACCACACCCACAGTAAAAGTCTTTTCAAGTCCATAAGGCGAACCTACAGCAATAGCCCAGTCCCCCACTTCAATTTCATCGGAATTTCCAAGAAAGGCTGGAGTAAAACGGTCGTTACTTGGGATTTTCAAAAGAGCAATATCTGCCCGTTCATGGCTTCCCACGTATCGTGCCGGGAAAATGCGACCATCTGACATGATGATTTCAATGATCTCTGCATTTTTAATGACATGGTAATTTGTGACAACAAACCCCCTTTCATCAATGATGAATCCACTCCCAATGGACGAAATCCGATCTTCTCGACTTTCTCCAAATGCATAAGGATGGAAAATCATCTCCGTTTTTTTCGTACGTATTGAGACTACAAATTGTTGGGCTTCACGGTAAACGTTCCGAAAACTGGTTTGGATTTGGATGGCTTGGCTTTGTTTGCTAGAAGAAATCGGTTTTGGGGAAGCAAACAATTTTGTTACAGCTGATCGAATCTCCGGAAAGAAGATCGCAAACAAAAGTACAAAAACTAAAGCAAAGTTAATGTAGACGACTGGCGGAATCGAAGTTTTTCTTTCCATAGAATGCCAAAACCCCTTCCACTTTTGTCGATTCCCCTTCCTTGTCGAACCAAAAAGATTCCAAGAATATTTACGGTTTTACTACTTCCCATTTTTCTTTCTGGGTGTTTGCCGTATTTATTTCACTTAGGTAAGGAACAATCTTCCATTATCTTGGGTCGTGAAAAAATCGAAGATATTCTAAACCTACCAGGCTTGGATTTAAAAACAAAACAAAAATTATATTTAATCCAAGATGCCAGAAATTTTGCCATCGGGGAACTAGCGCTAAATGAAAAAGGAGGGTTTGAATACTATACAAAATTAGAAAGGGAAGAAATCGGTTGGAATGTTAGCGCTTCGGAAGCATTAGAATTAAAATCCTATACATGGTGGTTTCCCATAGCAGGCACTGTTCCCTACAAAGGATTTTTTGATAAACAAATGGCAATCGCACTCGAAAAAGAATTACAATCCGAAGGATTTGATACTCGCATCCGTGCTATTGGTGGATACTCGACACTTGGTTGGTTTTCTGATCCAGTATTATCACCTCAACTCAGTTGGCCTGATCATAGACTTGTTGGTCTTGTCTTTCACGAAATGTCTCATTCCACCGTTTATTTACCCGGAGACTCTACACTAAATGAATCTTATGCAAGTTATGTGGAAGAAAAAGGTATCGAAATATATTATACAAAAAAAGAGGGTGAAGCTAGTATCCATTTACAAAAGTTTAAAAAAGAAAAGGTTCGCAGAGAAGTAACATTAAATCTTTTAAAAAAATATGCAGAGGAACTAAAAACTCTCTACTCATCTACATTGGATATAGAAAACAAATGGATCCAAAAAAAATCCATTACGGCAAAATTCAAAGAAGAAGTGATTTTGAAAAAATTAGTTCCAGAAGAAAAATCCAAAGAATTTTTAGCACGCGAATGGAATAACGAAGATTTTTTAGGCGCTCTTCGTTACCATTCTGGAGAAGTCAGTTTTGAGTCTTTATTTCTGAAATCAGGAAAAAACTTCCAACAGTTTCATAAAGAAGTAAAAAAACTCTTTGATTTACCGGAAGAAGACCGAAAACAATTTTTAAACAAAAATCTTTAATCTTCGATCATTGCGGATGTATAAAGTTTATATCCAATCCAAAAGCGGTCATCGATTGCAGAGTTCCTAGCTGCTTCTTTTCCCTCGGCTAAACGGATATGTAAAGGTTTTGGTAAATCATTCGCTTGCAAAAATTGTTTCAAAAAAAACAAATTATGAACTCCTGTTTGAATTCCAGAATGTAATACGAATAGTCCCGTGTTCTCCCTTGCTAGATAATAAGCAACGCCGCTAAAATCATTCGTGTATTGGGCTGAAGTGCCAATTCTTTGATTTGCATAAATTTTGGCAGTATTTACACCCTTAACTGCTGCATCAAATAAGGGAACTTCGGAACTACACAAATAATTATTTTGACACCAACCAAGCTCCGTAAAATCAACGTTAAACGGCGCATAACCATCCCTTTTCCCATTCGTTTCCCAAACCATGAGACCTGCATTTATTTCATTCTCCAATGAGGAATTCCAACCCACGACAGATACATCTGGTTTTTTTGGTGTTATCGAATTAAACTTCAAAACAGGATTGGAAAGAAAATCGGAAACCGAAGCTACCGAATAATATTCTGTATCTGGCAAAACAATGGGAACAACAGCATGCAGCCCCGAGCTATAAATATAATGTCTATTTGTTTTATTTAATCTTAAACTAGTTCGATATTTATCGGCTAATGACTCTCTCAAAATCACCTCTTGGCTACCAGATTCAGCTGAACGGAAGTATTTTACTGCCTCCCGATAAATGGATTTATTATCAGAAAACATCTCTCGACCTAGTGACTTACCAGAAGCAAAACTCAATAAGTATGTTTTTTTACCAAGGTCAAATAGGCCGTGAAATTCCTGTTTGCCAATCATCTTCTTTTTCAATCGCTCGGAATAAACTTCAAAGTTAGGAATATGTTTCACATATAGTTCATTATTTGAAAATCGACTAGAAGTAAAACGAAAGATTTCTCTTGCAACTGCTAAGTCAAAAAAACTCTCTGAACTATTTTTTTCCAAACTCTGTTGTAAAAGAAAATGGAACAAAAACTCATACTCTTCCCGAAGTTCTGGGCTCAAAAACTCAGCGCGGTATTTTTTATTAAATTCATTCAAAAGAGAAATAAACTCATCCGGTTTTTTGGATTTAGCCACTTGAAAGAATTTTAAGAACGGATTTACAAGAGATGATGTCGAAGATTGATTCTTAAGATAATCGCGTTTCCATTTAAAATCATTCCATCTTTCCTGCCAAAAGCGATTCCCATCACCTAGTTCTTTATCCATAGACTGTATCTTTGATACGAGTGAATCTGCCATTTCCCATTCACCGCGAAGTAACAAGGCTTTTGCAAGTTCTAATCTAAAGAATAAAGTGCGATAACTACGTCCCTCTTTCAGCTCTTCAGATACCAAAAGTTCAATCAAAGAATTTACTTCTTGGTTTTTCTGAAAAGGGACAGAACTCAAAAGTAAATGGAAAAACAATGTCCGGTTTAGGTGAGATAGTTTAGTAAGCACCGACTCACCACTAGTCAAGTATTCAGGAGTTAATGACATTGATTCAAAGTAACCGGTCTGGAGTTGTTCTTTCCATGCGGAATACAGTCTCAATCGATAAGAATCATAAATAGAATCTGAATATCCAAATTTTGTAAAATCTCGCGAAAGCACTTTATCATCGAAATTTTTCCAATCTTTTTTAAATCCATAATTGTACGCTGAAGTGGAAGTAAGTGGCGTTAAGTAAATATCCTTATCACCTAACAAAAATCCTTTATGAAAGTATAATTCCAAAAGACGGTTTTTAACGACAGTTTTCTCCTTCGGTGTTTTTGCGAGTCGAGTAAGTTTATTCGTTTCCGATTCTGCTTCATAAAACAAATAATTTTGAATGTATAAAGATCCCAACCTATATGCTTGCAAAAAAGGATCCTCTTTTGTTTCCACTTTGGACCTGAGATCGTTTTTTGCGGCGATATCTTTTACATTTCCATTACGGAGTTCGAAATAAAAGTCCAATGCTCCCAAATAAGAATCTGCATCTTCACCAATAAAATCAGAAGAATTGTATTTACAATCCTCTCTGTCCTTCGAAGAAAGGCAGGAAACCAAATATTCATAACGAATTTGATTTTGAAAAGAAGATTTCGCATACTTAATCCAAAGTGGTTTGAAAATAGATTTTCTTGGAACATTTGGGAATATTTCGGTTTTTAATTTTGCTAACTTCAACTCAAGGGCTGGCAATAACTCATCTTCATCATTTAACAAAGTCGATGCGGTATAATAGTTTTCGTATGCGTCTATAAATTCTTTGGATTTTTCTTTTTGAAAGCCAACACTAATAAACTGGTTTGCCTTTTCCCCTAATCCATTTTTTGAAACAGAAAACTCTTTCCAGTTACCAATCAACAAACGGTTCGGATCCCTTGCAAAAAGGTCCAGTCTCATCGATGAATAATCTTCCTTTTTTTGAGACTGATAAGAAACAATATTCTGAATTCGTTTAGATCGCAAAACTTCATACAATTTACTAATTAGATGCCATTGTTTTTGCGTATTGAAGTTGGAATCTTCCAACCCTATCACCGAAATTTCAGATCCACTTCCTTGGAAAATTTCTCGAAGTGGAAAAATATAAGATTTTTCATCTCCAAACAAACTGGTTTGTTTATCGAGAGAACGGTTTGTTACCAAATAATCAGTATCATAAAGATAAACACCTAAGTTTCCCGAGCGTAGAGTGCGGACATTTTTATCTTGTTTATTTTTTTCTGTTTCACCGTAAGCCGTTACCCACTTTAAGCGGCGTTCATTCCTTTCGAGAAATAACTCATTATGGTTTCTATCAAAAAGAAGGACAGGAGAAGAATTTATTTTATGATATTCGTTGACAACAGATCTAACCAAACTGCCGCTAACTTTCGGTCCAATAATTTGTATTGTGGGGGAAGGTTCGGTGAGTTTCGGTATACAATCACTAATTTCCGTCAGAGATTTGCAAACCGCAGTTTGAAGTTTCCCTTGTTGGAGATGAAAAAAGAATAACGACTCATTGGTCGGGTATAACCCAATCCATCCATCGGAAAACTCATCTTTTACAGGTCTTTTGGGTTCCAAAAAAGCAGAACGTTCTGGAGATACATTCTTTAGTTTCTCTATGATTCCATCTAAATTCTGAACTTCATTTATCTGTTGTTTTAGTGAAATAGTGACTGGCTCGCGTTTCAAAGCTTTTTCTGAAATAACGTTTGTCAGTTTACGATATCCCTTTACCCACTTCATTAAGTCCTGGTAATATAAATTTGATTTAGAATCTTCAAATTCAAACTGAGCAGAAATCAAATCGCGAAACAACTCTAAACTTCTGAAATTTTCCCAATGGTTGACAAGATTTTTTGTCTGATGAGAAGCCAAATGAACTTCCGAATAGGATTCCAAAAAATCAATCAATCGATGTTTCGGAGAAAAAAGTCGCACACTGAGATTGGTTTGGTAAGTTTGAATTGCCTCTTTACCGTAACTAAGGTAATTTGTATTTTTTTCTGACCTACTATGGAGTTGCCCCCATTTGAATTTTTGTGCGTTGGCCCAAAACATTTCTTCATCCAAGCGAAATTCGTAAGCAAGTTCAGATGCCTCTTTCCATTTTTTTTCAGCCATGTAACTATCGCCTAGCTTCATATAAATGGTGTATAAATTCAATTGAATCCTAACTCTAGTTTGGCGAGAAATTGGATCATTCGAAAGACCAATAACTCGAGGATCTACAAGTCCTGGGTTTTCCAATATTTCAGCAGCTTTTGCTAAAGTTAATTGATAGTCTTTCTCTTCCTTTTCCAAAAGAAGAGAAAGATAATACAGGGCTGTTCCGTAGACAATATCAAACTTTGGATTTTCAATTCTAAAACGATTATCACAAAATTCTTTAGTTTCAGAGCAACTAGATGTTTCCTTTTTTTTCCAAAGATCTAACTGCTCAAAAAACTGCTTCAGTAATATTTGTTTGGTGTCAAATTGGTATTCCGAAGACTCTTGCAAAGAAAATATAGAATATGCATAATTTTGGAATAAATTTTCCAAACCTTTGTTTGAAGAATTTCCCAAAAGAATGTCGGCCAATTCTTTATAATGATTAACTGCTTCTACTTGCAATTGGCTTCTTTGATAAATTTGCGCTTCTACTTGTCTGGACTTAGCTAGGATATTTTTACCAATGATTGTATCATCCAAATCCTTAGAAGTGATCAGTTCATTTCTAACCTGTATCTCTGATAATGCAGCAGAAAACTCTTCTTGTTCAATATGGTTTTCAATCCGTATACCTAGTGTTAGTAGGTATTTAAAGTCATTGGGAAACTCACCTGGAAATCGACCGTCTCCTATGACTCGCAAATTATCGCCAAAAATGACGTTCCAGAAACTCCATTTTCTGTATCGCTGTAAAATCGAATCTGGGTTTGACTTATATTCCATTTCAGCGGCATTTAACATTTGATAGGAATCACGAAAACGACCACTTTTCTGAAACGCAATCGCTAGATAATTTGCTAAATTTACAGGACTTATAAATTTTACATCTTTGTTGTAGGCTATCGCAGTTTGAAAAGAAGAGATCGCTTCTTCAAAATTTCCAAACTCTAATTCGGAAAGGCCTTTCAAAGAGAATAGTAATGCCAGCTTAGAGCGTACTTCATTCAACTTACCCAAAGAAACAGAATTTGGATCCGAAGCAGATTCATTTACTGATTGGTAATATTCATTTTTAAAATAAATATTTATAGATTTTGAAAATTGTTCGGATGCTTTTTTATATTGGCCTTGATAAATCAAAGATTTACCATAATTAAATCGATAGATAGCTTCCTGTTTGTATCCTTCAAATTGATTTTTAACGGATAGGTAAAGCGAAACGTCTTCTACCTTACGATAACTTTCATTTGCTTTCGGGAAATTACTTAATAGGAAGTAGTTATTTCCTAAATTGAGATTCAAATCAGAAACCACTTTCCGATCTCGATAGTCTTCTCCTAAAAACACCAAAATTTGATTATAAAGTTCAATATTAGCTTCTAAGTTTTTGTCAGGAAAATATTTTTTATAAAGATCTTCATAAACTTCAGAATCAATTTTTCCTGATTTTGGATTTTTCTGCATTTTGATTAGATCGACATATTGATACAACCATCCAAGTAACTGATAGGCATCGTAATGAGTTGGATCCGCATAAATAATCCAACGAAGTTCTAGTTCGGCTCTTTTGAAATTTTCTAAAATTTCAGTCTTACGAACATCTGTCATGGTCCCAGTGGAATAATAATAAGACTCGAAAGTTACATATTTATTGATGAGGTAATAAGAATATCCATAGAGTGTTGCAAGGTCCAAATAAGGCCTTGCGCGAGGAACTGCTTGTTTATAATAAAGTTCAGTCCAACTAAGAGCTTTTTCGGACAACACTTCGATTTTTTCAAAATCCTTTATATCAACAACTCCACGAAGAAGCTCATTGTCAGTGATAATGGAAGTTACACCGGATAAATTTCCAACAACATTCAACTTATCTTTACTCAAAATATTTAGTTGATTTAAAAGTGCACGTTCTTCCTCTTCACGAATCTTTTTTCCAAAACGAAAGATTGTATCAACCATCTTACGTTGATAGTAAATCGCGTATTCTTTATAGAGAGAATCTAAATACAGGTTCCTTGTTTTTACGAGGAACATGTTCTGGTTGTTAAAAAAATAGTGAAAGGAGGATTGTAACAAGTCCCCAATCCGTTCAAACTCAACCGCTTTATTTTCAAAATAAAAAAACGCACTTTGGATATCTTCCTCACCCAAATCAACACCAAGAATGGGATCATAAAATTCTAGATAAATTTTTAGGTTACGAAGTGCATCTGTAGTATTCCCAGTTGTCTTTTGGTTATAATACTTCAATAAATTTGCGCGTAACAAAATGGGAGTTTTATATTCGGAGATAAACGATGGAGTTTCAAAAACGGAAGGTTTTCCTGGAGGTTCTAAATCAATGTTAATCGGAATAGGAATTATTGAATCTAGAATTTCATTAGATTCATTAAATTTACGGAGGTCTGATAGTGCTTTTGCTTTCAGATACTTCAAAGTAATTATGAATTGTGGTATCTGCTTAGTATTCGGATCTGCTAAGATTACGTTTAAATGCGAAACGAGTGCTTCGCTATTCCGATTTTCTGAGACTTTTTGAATTACATCTTCCAAAAGGTAGCGAAGATCTCTTTTGTGATCATTTGAAAACGGGACAGAAGGATTAGACATATATCTACTTTTTTCCTTTTCCCATCCTTCAATCATTTCTTGGTATAATGTTGATATTTTCAAAGAATCTGGTTTAAACTCATAACCACCTAATCTTCGTTTTACTTCGCCTATCTGGTGATAATCCGGAAATTTTTCATAAATTAACCTTAAGGATTCAAAAGCAGATGTATCTTTTTTTTCTTTCTCCAACTCATCCGCATAAAGATGATACAACATAGCTTCAGCATCTTTGGTCCATTTGGTTTGTGGGACCGATTGTATTTCGTTTATAAAATTAAACTTTTTATCCGATTGTTTTGATTCTTCCCACTGTATCAATAGAAGTGCAAAATAATTTTTATTAGGCTCTGACTTTAATCGATTTCGATAGGATTCTAAAAATGTTTTTGCTTCCTCGCGTTTTCCAACTCTAAGAAGTGAAGAATACTTCAAAACAGAAACTCTTGCAGAGTAAATCGGAAACAGAGTATCCTCTGAATAAAACAATTCTACCGAATCCAAAGCCAAAAAATATGTTTCTAAACTTTGTCCACTAGTGAAGGTTTTTGCGTACTGATACTGCTCACGAATGTTTGGTTGTTTGGGAATCGCTCCGTTTTCTGGAATAAAATATATATTAATTGCATTGAAATAGGATGCAGAAAAAAGAATGGAACCCCCATTGAAGTGAGAGTAACGAACATCAAAATTCGATGTTTCGCCAGAGGATAAAATTCTCTCTTCACCAGACTCCAGATTCATCATTACAAGAATACTATGGTCCCTTTCATCCAATTTTCCATTTTTGTTTGTGTCTTTTCGGATCGAAGCATAATATAAATTCTTAGATTTAGAATCGACTGTAGGAGAATAATCAAGATAGGTATTTGTTGTTATCCTTTGAATTGCAGAACTACTAAGATTAATTTTATAAATTTCGCCCTTGGGTTCTTCAAAGTAAGAAATAAAATACACAGTTTTTCCATCAGAAGAAACATACGGCGAGGTTGCACCTTTAGAAGTAATCTGAATCACTTGATTTGGATTTTCTAATTTTAAAGCACAAAGGTTTGGTAAACCAGGTGTAAACCTATCAGAGATAAAATAAATTGTTTCGCCGTCGGCAGACCAAACAGGATCAGTATCTATAATTCCTTTTTTATATTCACCTTTGTTGTCTGGTTTGTTTGTTAGGTTGATAAAGTTGTCATCAATAAAGCGATTCCCTTTGAGTAATTCGTGAGTCCACTCCTCTATGTCCATTGGCAAAAGAATCAAATCACCTTCTGAATCAAATTCTTCAGAAACAAAAACTAAATACTTCCCGTTTGGAGAAATGGAAGGTTTTGTTTCTGAAAAAGGATGATTAGTTACTGGTACAACAACCGAACTTTTTAAATCACGAAACCAAATATCGAAATTTCCTTTTTGGTCTGTTGCATAGAATAAATACCTCCCGTCCTTTGTTGTCGAGTTATAGATATTATTTCCGCGTTGTACAGTTAGTGGGAAAGGTTTCGATTGAGTAGGAGAAAAATAGTTTTTTGAAATTGCCGAATAGTCAAAATCAACATTTGTCATCTTAACACTTTTCTGAAACAAAATACATTGAAAGAAAACAAACGGAAAGAGAATGATAAAAGGAAAAAGAAACCACCTGGAAGGTTTCATTGTAATTTCTCCCATCTATTAGCAGTCGTTTCAAAGTATTCTCCTACCGACACAGATTTATAATATTCTTCAATTAAAGATTGTTTGTATTTGAGTATTTCCTCGTCCTTTTTACCTTTTTTCTTCTGATTCAAAACCTCTTTTTCCCAAATGGCCTTTCTTGATTCATTCAAATAAACGATCACGTCTTCCACGCGTTTTCGTTTGGCCGGGAGTTCATACTGGACAAAAGTAGGTAGCCCCAAAGCCAATGGATTTTGTTTGATAAAACCAGATGGAGTTTCTCCCACAATACCGTGCATTTTGTACTGTTTAACTTCAGGCATCAGATAATTTAAACGAATTCTATGAGCTCTAATTTCAGGATCCAAATCATCTGTTGCTGATTTTTCACGATTGGACCTGCCATTTGATGAAGATTGAATGGATGCGATCATCCAACCCTCTTTTTCCAACTCCCTATCTTCACCTACCATCTGTTTTTCGGCTGCTGTTTGTGCATTGGTGATTGTAATCGGCGGAACTTTTAAGTCGACGAAGGATTTGCATCCTAATAATAGAAATAAAAATATAAGACGTTTCATAAATACCTCACTCTTGGTATGTTTGGATTTCGCTTTGCGCACGTTTCAAAAAATTTGCAAGTGGCATTCGTTGTTGAGAAATTTTACCATCTTCTAAGTTAATCAACAAAGACAATAATGATCGGTTAAAATATACATCTGCATAAACTAGTCCCTTGGATAAAGAAACGTCTATTTTGTTAATCGAATAACTATCTGTTATGCGATCAATAAGGAAATTTTGGGGAGAAATTACATTCAAGGCACTTTTACCAAAATCACGGCCAATCTGAAAGATCGAAAAAAACAGATCCAAATTGGCGACAGGTTCACTCAAATCTCGGACCGAAATATTCAGATCCGCCTTTAATTTTCCATCATCAATTTTATCTCTGACTTTTGGAGCCATTAGTTGTTTTAAGTCAATATCTCGGATGAGAAAGTTGCCACGAAACTCCATAGATTTAGGATCCAAATTTCCTAAATTGAAAATCATGTTTTTCCCCAAAACCAATCCATCCAAAGAATAAGATCGTAAGGATTCAATGTTCGCATAATTTTCTTTATATTCGATAAATGCGGTAAGACCTGGAGTGTCTTTTTGTCGTTTTACATATTCAAAAGGTAGATTGGGTATATTAGGATGAGTTCCAAGAACTTGACCAATGGTTAGGTTGGGAGGGTTATTGCGGCCATAGTTTTTTATGAAAATAGATTTATCACCAACTATCAAACTATCTTCACTTGCTCGCGCTAAGTTGTGTTGGATGGGAATTTTTGCAATGACTTCCTCCAAAAGATACGCCTGGCAATGTTCTCCGGGGCATTTCTGGTTGTTATATGATATTACGGGAACTTTTGAATGGAATTCACCATTGATATCATAATCACGAATTGATAAGTTTAAACCCAAGTCACCTTGAAAACTAAGTCCCTTGGCCAAATACTGTTTAGTTGCAGATAGCAAACCAAATGTTAGATCCAAATTTCCAAAATAAGGACCTAACGGTGGTTTTGGTTTTCCATTTTTATTCAACTGACCGTTAATTGCTAAGTTGAATATTCCACCAAATGCATTCATTTTTAGAGTTTTGATTACAATTTCATTTGTATCAGCTCCGGACAACGATAGATCTGCTGATATTTTTAGATCTTTCATTTCCAAACCAGGTAATTCGGCATTCACCTCTGCCTTAATTTTTTTTGTATTCCCTGAAGCAGCATAACGAGCATTCAATTTTAATCTTGGATGGTTCCCAAGAAGATTCTGGATTGGAGAAATTTTTTCTTTTAATACTAAAGGAAACACAAGTAATAGATTGGGAGTATAAACACTTAAACCTAACGGTTGTACATTGGCCACAAGGTTTGACCCTGGTATCACATTTCCTTTCAAATCTAATTCTAATGCTTTATTTCCAGTAATTGTCTTTTGATCTAGTTTCAGATTCGAAATTTTGACTTCAGAAAGTCCAAAGGGACGATCAAATAACAAAACTGCGTTTAGATCCAAGCCTAATAAAGAGGAGGGTGACCTGGAACGATCCAATTGATATCGGAACCCATCAATTTTTGCCTTCGTATGGAGGGACAATGTTGCAAATGATTCACCAAATACCCCGAGCTCCATCTGTAACTTTCCACCAAGTCCTGAGACATATTCACCTAACTGGAGCTTATCGACGTTTAAATGAATATCCAACCCCTTAGATTCTAGATACTCACCGAATAAAGATAACGAAGACCCATTATAATTTATATGGGAAGGGAAAATTTGGAGAGATTTTACGTAGGGAAATGGCTTTCCCGCAGTTAAGGGTTTAATATCCGCAAAATTTAAATGAGAAGAGATGTCCAAGAAAGCAGAAGGAAGGGAATGGGCTTTTGATTTCCCCATCTTTAAATACAACTGCGAAGCCTTTAATTTTAAATTTGCATTTGCATTTTTCCAATCTCCGCTTACACCCGTTCCTTCGAGCGAGAGGTCTCCCGATAACTTCATTTCTGGAACAATTCCATGAAGTTGGTCGATTGACCTTTGAAATGAAGTTAACTGCATATTAGACTTTCCTACAACAATCGCAACCTTGGATGTATCTTTCGAAACATCTTGAATGGAACCAGCTAAACTCAGCCAAGATTGACCTAATACTCTAAGGTCTAATTGGTTGATACTAACTTGATCCAATTGATTGTCATAATGGATATCAGATAACAGACGTAATCCGAGTTGGGCAGGTTTTTCTCTTACTTCAAGTAGGATATCATCCTTTCCAATATCCGTGGTAAACAAAAACATCTCTGGAGAAACAGTTCGGTCCCATTCAAATCGCAAAGACATAGGAATAGTTTGTTTCCATCGTAATTCCTTTGAATCTAAATCTAATGGAATTGGTTTGGATGTATTGAGAGAAAGAAGGACATGATCGATCTGATTGACAGCAGAAAAATCAAAAGGGATGGATGTGAACCGGTTGGTCTCCAGTTCCGTTTGTAAAGAGAGATCTTGGATGGAAAAAAAATGCAATGAACCCGCATCACGTTTTAATTGAAACTCGACCGCATCCAAGTTGATATAAGCACTGGCCTGTAACGGAAGATAGGTTTTGATTTCCGTAAGTGGTGGTTTTGGCTCTGGGATTGGTTCTGGTATAGGAGTTTCGGACTTCTTCAATAACGAAGCAAAGTTCCACTGACCCGAACGTTCTTCGATTTGAATCTTAGCATTTTGGAGTCCAATTTCGGAAATTTTAATTTTTCCGAAAATTAGGAGAGGAAGGTTGTAACGAAGACGAATCTGTTTTGCTTCTGCCAAAGGAACCTTTTCGAAAGGAAACCCTGGATACAGTCGAAAGTCATTCACCTCAATCCCAAAAAAAAGAGAGAAACAACCAAAGTTTCCCTCCATTCTTCCCATAGTAAAATGAGATACTAATTTGGGAACTAGCAGGTCTGCGGTGAAGGCATTGAAGACAGATTTATAAAGTAGGAAAAGGACTAGGAGTCCGCGAAAGGTTTTTGTTTTGGCGACTCCTAAACTTACCTTCAGGATTGGATTCATTAGCAGAATCGCCTCGAGCGATTAATATTCGAAGGAGTCTTCAGCCTCTTCTAGAGTTTTATATATCTCGAAAACGCTAGAAAGTTTTGTGATTTCCATTAGGTTCTCGATATCGGAATTTAAGTTCGCAAATACAAGTCTACCATTCAGGCCATCAATATGTTTATATATATTGAGAAATGTTCCTAAACCAGCTGAGTTGATGAAGGGAACCTTTTTCAAATCAATAATAAATTTAGGGACTTGGCCTTTTTTGATGTACTGTTCAATCTTTTCAGATAGCTCGAACTCATTTCCGGCTTTGATGGCACCTTCAATTTTAATGATGTGCACGTCGTTTTTACTAGTAACTTTGATTTTCATAACCCTTCGGAAGGTGGTGTTGCCATTAAAATCCTTCGATTTTGCCGAATGTAAAGCAAATTTTTATGCATAGTGCAATAAATCTTTGCCGACTCTACGAAGTTCATGTTTTCCCTGTGACAAATGGTTGCGAACTGCCTTTCTGGAAATACCTAAGAGTTTTGCGATCTCACGTTCTGAAAAAAAACTTCGATCAGTGGCTCTTGACCTTCGCAAAATCCAGATTTTCTTTTGTTTGAGATACCATTTCCGCCGATTCGGATCGGTGGCCTCATAAAGTTTTCTTGTATACCGAGTGATCATACCCGAAAGCCGAGATAACAATTGGCGTTGGCGAAAACGTTTTTCTTCCCAGTCTCGAAAGAATCCTTCCACATCGTGATTGGTCTCACGTAACTTCCAAAGAAGGAGTTGGTTTAAATTCTGCTTCATAGGTAAATCAAACTGTAAGGACAAAACCAAAGCAGTTAGCGTTGGTAGTTTTTCCAACTCTGCTTTCACTGGATTTATCTCTTCCCAAAGTTCAGTAGGGACCTCCTCGTTTGCTGGTTGGTCGTAGTTCCACAATTGCAAATAAAGTTCGCCGGACTCAGAAATCTCTGTTCGGCGAAACCGATTCCGATACTGATTAAAGGCATAGGTGACAAAAAACCCAAGAACATTAGTTATATGGTAATTTAGACTAAGAGCCCACATCTTCGAAAAAACTTCCAAAATAGTTACCACCATCTCACAACTTTCATCATCGGTAATTTTTCTTTTTTTAGCCAAACGATCCACCATCCAGATGGGTAAATGTTCTTTTACTATATTTGGATCATTTTTGGAGCGAGCTTCTTCAATGAGAGGTAGAATTTTTTCATCTAATATTTTTGGTAACATGGATGGAATTTATATTTCATCCGAAAAGAAAAGAAACTCTATTATCGATTATAGTCAGATCAGATTTTCCATTCTATGAACTTGGTTTGTTCAACTATGAACTTTTAGATTTATTTTTTGCAATCAGTAAGAGTGATACGGATAAGATGATATGAAATAAATTAAAGAAGACAAATGGAAAAAAGGATAATACTGAAACACCAAGAGACGTAGACATAAAAGCTCCACAACTATTCCAAGGAATGAGTGGAGATGAAATTGTGCCTGAGTCTTCTAAAGAACGAGAGATATCTTTCTCAGGAATTCCTTTTTCTTCTGCAAGACTACGGAATGCCCGCGCTGGAATTACTAATGATAGGTACTGGTCTGCCGTTATCAAATTTAAAAGAAAAGAAGTTCCCATTGTGGAAAGTAAAATATCCCACCTGTCCTTGGCCCAATTTTTAATATGGATTAAAATTTCGTTTAAATATCCATATCCTTCGACTACGGCACCAAACCAAACAGCGGCGAGAATAAGAATTTCCGTAGGTAAAATCGCAATCACTCCTCCTCCACTTAGAAAACGATCCAACACTTCATTGCTTGAATGGGATTCAAACCCGTAAACCAAAGTCTTTCCAATAGAAAGTTGAAATCCTAATTCACTAAAACTAAATCCAATGGCTGAAACAATCCCGAGTAACAACGATAACCTGATATGTAATTTAAATATAGATGATCCAAATACCAAAACCACAGGAATGAATTTCATCCACGAAATTCGATGATTTGCACCAGATAAAAAACTTCCAGATTGTAAAGATAAATCTGCGATTTGTTTAGAATCCCAAACAAACATATTTAAGACGTAAAACCCAAAGATGGCAACTCCGAAGCTAATACAAGTTGTCTTTAACATATGTCTGATATGAGTCCATATAGGAACATGTGTTAAACTAGATGCTAAATTGGTTGTATCGGAAAGCGGAGAGAGTTTATCCCCAAAGTAACACCCACTCACGATAGCGCCGGCTGCCATCGTTTGCGGAAAAGAAATTACTTCGGCAACACCCATAAGGGCCACACCGAGAGTTCCTGCGGTGGTCCAAGAAGAACCAGAAACCATAGCGGCGATAGCAGCGACAATCGCCAAAGAAGGTAAAAAATAATCCGGCTGCAAAAATAAAATTCCTGTTTGAATCATTGCCAAAAGGACTCCCGAATAAGCCCAAGAAGCAATAAGCATTCCTACAAAAAATAGGATTTCCATCGCTGGTAAAACAGAGAGAAAATTTTTACGAAAGGATGATTTCAGAAATACAAATTTTCGATTCCTTCGTTGTAAAAAAGAGAGGAAACCAGCTACAAACAAAGCCACTGGATGAGGGTATGGGATCACCCAAACAAAACGAAAAAAAGTATGGATAAGATTAAGTATAAAAGTGGAGAAAGAGAGAAAAAAATAGAGTGCGTTTTTTCTCTCTCCATACTTTAAAGAAATGTAATATTGATATAATAAATCGAAAATCCAAAAAGAAATAAAATACCAAACCATGAAAGTAAATTCATCCAAGGTTTTGGCCTTTGTTCTTTGGGAATTTCTTTTCCAAATAAAATCAAATGGTGAATGAGAGCAAGAACTGGTGCATTTAAAAAGGAAACAGTAGTGGCAAAATCTACCAAACTCTTCATATTGGTTCTAAAAAAAAGTAAAATGAGAATCGAACCTACACCAACAATAACAATAAAGTTTTTCTGTAGGAATTTTTTCGAGAGGTTTGAACAAACGACGACTGGCATTGGATACTACTCTTGGATAAGCATCAAAACAGGTAAGAGTTGTTGAGAACATGGTAAAAAATGCGGCAATGAGAATGATGGGATATGACCAAGATCCAATGGCAGAAGTGTACAACTTAACTAGTTCAGAGGCAAAACTAACCGCTTGCGACGAAAACTCAGCTCCGGTATTGTACATCATATTAGATCCTAACGCCAAAAAACAGACTGCTAAAAGAGTGGTTCCAATATAACCGATGTTAAAATCGATCATGGCATATTTCATTGGCGGAAGTTTCCCATCGGGAGTTTTTTTGGCAAGAGTCCAATCCGATTGCCAAACGGCAGCTTCAATTGGGATAGGCATCCAACCCATAAGGGCAATGAGAAATGCAACATCACCCAAGTTGGAAATGGAAAAAGATTTTCCTTCGGTTTCTAATTTGGGAATGGCTGCATAAAAAGAAAGGATCATCGCAACAATTGTAGAGACGGTTAACAAAACTACGATCCACTTCATAAGCCCGTCGAGGGCTGCAAACTTACCAATTGCCAGTAAAAGAAAACAAAATACCAAAATGATCGCACAAAGTAACCATGGTTCCATGGTAATTCCAAGGAGATTGGAGAATAATCCTGAAGTGACAAGTGTGACAGTGGCTACAATGATACACATCGTACCAATCGATATAAAGAAAAATATCCACACAGGCAAACGACCCAGTGCCTCGTAGCCATCTAACAATGATTTACCGGTAATGATTGTGTATCTGGTTCCCACAACAAAAAATGGATATTTGATCAAATTGGCAAATAACACAACAAAGAGGAGTCCATAACCATAGACAGCTCCTGCACGCGTCGATTGCACAAGATGAGAAACACCTACGGCGGCACCGGCATACAAAAGCCCAGGACCAAGATAAGCTAAAAAAGGAAATCGTCTCATTTTGGACAAAATGTAGTCATTAGAAAGTTTTTGCTACTCTATTCGAAAGATTATCGATTCAAATAACGAAATAGAATTTGATTGAGGGCTAAAATATCGATCGGTTTGGTCAAAAATTGATCCATTCCTACATCGAAACATTTTTTGCGCTCTTCATACAAAGCACCCGCCGTGAGGGCTATGATAGGAACCTGAGCGCCCGATGGTTGTTTACGAATCTCGGTTGCTGCTTCCAAACCATCCATATTGGGCATTTGAACATCCATAAAAACTAAATCAGGTTTCGATTCCCGAAAAAACCGAACCCCCTCCAACCCATCCACAGCTTCTTTGATTTTAGCTTTGGGAATGTATTTTTGGATCATCCGTTTTAGAAGCTCACGGTTCATTTCGTTATCTTCCACGACCAAAATTTTGGGTGATATCTTAGTTAAAGCAGATTGGTTGAAGTTTAGCATCACTTCTTTTTGGATTTCGTCTTCGCCTTGTAAAACTTGATTGGAATGATCACTAACAGAACTACATTCGATTACAAATCCAAACTCTGACCCAACACCTGCTTCGGATTCGACAACTATTTCTCCTCCCATTAAATCTAACAATGATTTGGTGATCCTAAGTCCAAGGCCAGTACCGCCATACCTTCTCGTGGAATTGGATTCCCCTTGCCAAAAGGATTGGAATAAATGCGATTTATGTTTTTCTGCGATTCCAATTCCAGTATCTTTGATAATAAATTCTAGTTTAGTTTTTTGATGGGTAGAGCCGGATGCATTTACCTTCAATAAAACTCCGCCAACTTCTGTGAACTTAACCGCATTCCCCAGTAGGTTGATGAGAATTTGGCGAAGCCTAGTTGCATCTACTAAAATAATTTCTGGTATTCCAGGCCCCTCTTCAAGTCTGAGTTCAATTCCTTTTTCGTTCGCCTTCCACTTCAAAACACCTAACGAGTCATCTATGATCTGTTTCAAATTGGAAGTGACTTCATTTAACACTAGTTTACCGGCTTCGATTTTAGAAATATCCAAAACATCATTAATAATACCAAGAAGGCCATGGGCACTACTGATGGCATTTCGCACGTATTCCCTTTGGTCAGAATCTAAATTTGTAGTTAATAACAATTCATTAAAACCAATTACCCCATTTAGTGGAGTTCGAATTTCATGACTCATATTGGCAACAAATTCTGATTTGGCCTGGTTGGCTCTTTCGGCTTCTTTTATCGCATTGAGCAAATGAAACTCAGCACTTTTGCGACCAGTAATATCATTCATGTGGACTACAAAATATGAAGGACTACCACTTCTATCCTTGACCAAGGTATTGGATATTTCAACCCATAGAATACTTTTATCTTTTGAGAAAAAACGTTTCTCATATATCATATTTTCTTTCGAACCACTGAGTGCCGACTCTCGAAACGAATCAAAAAGTATTTTATCTTCTTCATAAGCGAACTCGTTTGTTCTTTTTCCAATGAGCTCAACCCCGCTATAACCTAACATAGATTCTAGTTTTTTATTAACTCGAATAAACCTTCCATCCAAGTCTAAAATACAAACTCCGACCCCCGCATTATCAAAACTCATCCGAAAACGTTCTTCGCTATCAGTAAGTTCTTCTTTAATTTTATTTTCTTCTGTAATATCACGATTGATCGCAATGACTCCGATGGTTTTTCCAGATTTGTCTTTTAGAAGACTTACTGCTGATCGAATTTTTAACTTTTGGGATTCCTTATTGTATTGAAATACTTCTCCCTGCCAAATCCCTTTAGTTTGAAGTTCTGATAAACGATCGTCCCTTGTGGAATTTTCCTGCTCCGTTTTTAAAATGGAAATTGCGGACTGGTCGATTACTTCCTCGGCAGTGAATCCATATATACGTTCCGCCGCTAAATTCCAACTAGTGATTCGGAATTCTAGATCAGTAACGATTACCGCATCATATAAGTATTGTAGAATAAGAGAAGAGTAAACTTCACTCGGAATCAAATTTTGCATTATTTCCTGAAACTAAAACGGTTACAAAAAAAAGTGCAAGCGAATACCGATCCACAGATCAAGACTATAAGTTTTCGCCTACACACTTTTTATGGCTCCATTTTCGATATTAGTGAATCTACTTATTTTCTGGAAATAAAATACCAGAAAAATATTAGATTATTTTGATGTACTAGTTTTTCGTTTCCAGAGCAAATATATGGCGGGATAAACAGCTAACTCCATTACAAAGCTTGTACCAAGACCACCAACCATAGGTGCTGCAATTCGTTTCATTAAATCTGCTCCGGATCCGGTTGCCCACATAATGGGCAATAACCCAATAAATCCAGACATCACTGTCATCATTTTGGGGCGAATTCTCTGTACAGCACCTTCCATGATTGCTTGTTTCAAAATAGGGATTGTCATCACTTCGTTTTCCTTTCGATGTTTTTCATAGGACAGATCCAAATACATTAACATAAAAACACCCGTTTCGGCATCCAATCCTAAAAGCGCAATCATCCCGACCCAAACTGCAATAGAGACTTGGTATCCTAAAAAATAAATAAGCCAGATAGCACCGATTAAAGAAAAAGGAACTGCTGTTAGGACAATCATTGCTTTCATAAGTGACCCTGTACTCCAATAAAGAAGAAGGCATATTAATACGAGAGTGATCGGCAAAACAATTTTCATTCGATTTCTAACGCGTATTATATTCTCATATTGGCCACTCCATTCCAAAAAAACTCCTTTCGGAATTTTTACATTCGACTCCACAATATTCTGCATCCTCGATACAAATCCCAGTAGATCCGTCTCAGTAGTATCCAAATAAACATATCCAGTCAGAAATCCATTTTCGTCTCGGATCATGGCGGCTCCCGTTACAAATTCCACAGTTGCCACAGAACTTAATGGGATATGAGCACCGCCACGAATCGGAATCAAAACTTTCATAATCCGTTCTAAATTATCACGATACTCTCTTGGATACCGGATCTGAATGGAATACCTTTCTCTCTTTTCGATGGATGTGGAAATTGTTTCCCCTCCCAAAGCAGAAAGTATTGTTTTTTGGATTCCTTCAATCGTTAATCCATATTTGGCAGCTAACTCTCTTTTGATGTTAATGTCTAAATAATATCCACTAGAAGTCCTTTCTGCAAAAACCGATCGCACGCCTGTTTCCTTTTTTAAAGTTTCTTCTATGGTTATGCCGATTTTCTGTATTTCCTCGCTGTTCTCACCTTGCACCTTAATTCCAATGGGAGTTCGGATTCCTGTCGAAAGCATATCGATTCTTGCTCGAATGGGCTGTGTCCAAGCATTGGTAAACCCTGGGAAATCTAAAGAAAGGTTCATCTCTTCTAATAACTTATCTTTCGTCATTCCCTCTCGCCACTCCGACTCAGGTTTTAAATTGATGATGACTTCAAACATAGAAAGAGGGGAAGGGTCTGTGGATGAATCTGCACGACCCGCTTTTCCATACACTGACTCAACTTCCGGAAATTCTTTTAGTTTAGCATCCATTAGGTTTAAAATCTTTTCCGCCTCTCCAATGGACAATCCTGGAAGAGTTGTTGGCATATAAAGTATACTTCCTTCATTTAAAGGAGGTAAAAACTCCGTTCCAATTTTTAAAAAAAACGGCAAAGTCAGAACGACTAGAACAAAGGCAGCAAAAACCGTACGACGAGGATATTCTAAAACTTTTTTTACTACCGGTTCATAGAGACGAAAGAGTCGTTTACTGATTGGATGTTTTTCTTCCGGTAAGTATTTACCAACAAAAACAGAAGTAAGAATTTTATTTATGGAAGGAGTAAATCCTACAACCGGATCCATTCTTGTAAACATCATTCGAAAAGCCGGATCTAAGGTGATGGCAAGGATAGCTGCAATAGCCATTGTTAGGTTCTTAGACAAAGCAAGCGGCCGAAATAGTCGCCCCTCTTGATCCACCAAAGTAAATATTGGTAAAAATGCAACAGCGATGATGAGTAGAGAAAAAAATACAGAAGGTCCGACTTCCAAAAGAGCTTCCAGTCTTACTGCATGAAAATCTCCAATCCTTCCTCCCGATTCCCACTCTTCCAATTTTTTATATGCATTTTCTACTTCCACAATGGCCCCATCTACAAGAACGCCAATCGACAAAGCAATTCCAGCAAGCGACATCAAGTTAGAACCGATATCCGCAAGATACATCGGAATAAAGGACAAAAGTACGGCAATGGGTATAGTTAAGATGGGAACAATGGCAGAGGGAATATGCCAAAGAAAAATAAGGATGATGATGGAAACAACAATCATTTCCTCTAAGAGTTTCTCTTTTAAAAGTCGAATCGTTTTGTTGATCAAAATTGATCTGTCGTATACAGGAATGATTTTGACTCCATCAGGCAAAGAAGACTGAATAGATTCCATTTTTAGTTTCACATCTTCGATGACACGTAATGCATTTTCTCCGTGCCGCATAACAACAATTCCAGAGACTTTATCTCCCAAACCATTGTAATCACCAACTCCCCGTCGTAAATTGGGACCTGTGATAACTTTTGCTATATTATATAAAAAAATGGGAGTACCATTTCGGTCTGAGCCTATGGATACCCTTTCTAGATCTTCAATCGATTTTGCATAACCCTTCACTCGAATCATAAATTCGGCTCCACCAATTTCTAAAAGGCGGGCACCAACTTCATCATTCGACTCACGGACACGATCAATCACCGTATCCATATCAATTCCATACATTTGTAATTTCAAAGGATCAATTTGTATTTGGTATTGTTTCCGAAAACCACCAATGCTCGCAACTTCAGAAACACCAGGAACTGAAGTAAACAGATACTTTAATTTAAAATCTTGTAACGATCTTAGTTCAGATAAATCCATTTTCCCTGTTTCATCAACAAGGAAGTATTGAAAGATCCAACCAACACCTGTTGCATCTGGTCCAAGATTCAAAGTTACATCTTTAGGAAGATTACTTTGTAGTTGAGATAAAAATTCATTCACTCTCGATCTGGCCCAATATAAATCCGTTCCATCTTCGAAGATAACATACACAAACGAATATCCAAAATCAGAAAACCCACGAACCGATTTCACCTTGGGTGCCCCGAGTAGTGAGGTAACAATAGGATAGGTCACTTGGTCTTCAATGATATCAGGACTGCGATCCCATTTCGAATAAATGATTACCTGGGTATCCGACATATCAGGTAAAGCATCCATTGTTATATTCTTAACAGAAAAGTAAGATACAAAGAGAAGGATTACTGTGACAAAAAGGATTAAATATTTATTTTCTGCTGAAAATTTAATGATTGTGCGTATCATGAATCCCACCTAACTTTAATTTTGCTTCCGAATCTAATAAAAAATTTGCCTTTGATACAATCTCCTCTCCCTCCACCAATCCCTCCAATACCTCAATCCATTCCGTAGAAACAAATCCAGTTTGAATACTTCTCGGACCAAAACGGTTTTCCGATTGTTTTACATAAACAATCTCTCGTTTCCCTGTAGGAAACACCGCTTCTCTTGGGATACGAAGGACATTTTTCTTTTCTATTTTTGCAGAGGATTGTACATACATCTGCGGTTTTAATCGATTGGCTGGATCTGTCACTTCGCACCAAACAGAAAGGGTTCTTGTGGTTTCATCTACTAAATTTCCAGAAGCAACCACTCTTCCTTGAAACGAAAAATTAGGAATCGAATCTGCCTTAACCTCCATTGGTGTTCCATTCACGATCTGATTGATCTCTCCCTCATACACTTGTACAAAAATCAAAACTTGATTTTTTGATCTTCCGGTAAGAAGGATATCTTCGGACTTCCGATTCAAATATTGAATTTGTGATTCACTCAAACCCAATTTTGTTATTTTTAATCTCGCACTTTTCCGAATGAAAGCTTCCGGCCCAATACTACCCGAAAGAGATCGATATTCACTGTAAGTGGAATACAAATCCGGATCATAACCGACCTTCCCACTAAAGGAACTATTTTTGACAATATCCCCTTTAGCGACTGTGCTCGTTTCTATACCGATTAACCTTTGTTTATCTTCTGAAAGTGAAAACGATTCAGGAGTTTCTCTATTGAGTTTACCATTCGTTTTTTCGGAAGGAATCATCGGTTCTTTTTTTACCAAGGTCATCCCACAAATAGGACACTCCCCTTCATGATCCATTTCAATTTGTGGATGCATCGGACAAGTGTATATATCTCCTGTTACCACACCCTTATCTGCACACGATAACCCAAAAACAACGAACACCAAAATAATAAATTTTACGATTTTATTTTTCATAAGAATCTTCCTCCGGTAATATACTATTAGTGATCTCGAGCATTTTTAAGAGAGATAACCAACGATTTAAATTCACTTCATGAAATGTGGCTTTCATTTCGATGGACTCGTTTAAGAACTGATAGGTGTCGGCCAAACTAATATCACCTTTTGTATAAGCCGAAGTGGAAGTGGTGATACTCCTACTCAGTGTGGGGAGTAAGGAGGATTGAAAATTTTCTACTCTCTGTTTGTTACCCATCCAAGTTTGGATCGAAGTTTTCAGTTCAGTTTCCAACAAATGAGTTTGTTTTCTTTTCTCCAACTGCATCCGTTGCACTTTGAGTAAATTGGCTCGATTCAAATCAGCTGATTTTCCTAGGGACCAAACGGGAATTCGTAGTGTAATTCCAGCACTCCATAAATCACCGGAAAACTCAGGATTGTCCATAACCGAAACATTCAGTGGCCCACTATCCAACAAAAAAGGTTTTCTCCTCCTTTGCATGTAACTTATGAAGACTTCTGTTTCAGGGTAGTGTAACAATTCTTCTTTTTTGGCCTCTGCTTCCGCTTTCTCTGCATTCACTTCCGCATATTTAAAGTAAGGTGAATTCCGAATCAATTCATCAGAGTAACTTTTTATAAACTCATCCTCTTTTCCTTTTAGATATTTTAAAATTTCTTCTTCCGAAATCAAAAAAGGTATGAGGAGGTCAGATAGGTAACAAAAGAGACAACTCACATGGGTAACACCTACATTGTGTATCGGAGGACAATCCGATGCCTTGGAAGGAAACCAAAGTGATAGAAGAAAGAATCAAGTTCATAGCAGCTGTTAAAAGTGGTCAGTGGTGTTTTGCCGATCTTTGCCGAGACTTTAATATATCGAGAAAGACTGGCTATAAATATCTAAAGAATTATGA
>NZ_AOGY02000071.1 GCF_000332455.1 Leptospira vanthielii serovar Holland str. Waz Holland = ATCC 700522
CGGGACGTTAGGGACTGGCACGGAGTTTGCGGATGCAAACGAGTGACAGAAGGGGAATTTGGCGTAGCCCGAACGAGGGCGAAGTCCCGAAGCGTAGCGGTAAGTCGCTGTTAGTTGCAGTTGGGTTTTTGACTAAGCAGATAATTTTAGAGTTCTTATAGAATCTAATTTAGTCTTTAATTTTTCTTTCTTTTCTCTAATATCAAGATCTGTTTGCAAATTTATCCAAAATTTTTCAGACATACCAAAAAACTTGGATAATCGTAAAGACATATCGACGGTTATTTTTCTTTTTCCATGTAAAATGTCTAAGATAGTAGAAGTTGAAACATGAAGTTCCTTTGATAATTTGTAAGGAGTGATTTGCATAGGTTCAAGAAATTCTTCTTTTAAAATTTCTGCAACAGTAGGAGTCGGGATTCTGTTATTTTTCATCTTCTAGTATTATCCTCTAATGGTAGTCAGTAACAGAGACTTGCTTACAATTTCCTTGATCAAATTTAAAAACTATTCTCCACTGATCATTGATTCTAATAGAATAAAATCCAGATAAATCACCTTTTAAACTTTCTAATCTATTAGAGGGAGGTGATTTTAGATCTTCCTCTTTTTCTGCATTATCAATTAAGATAAGTTTCGTAAGAGCTTTTTTTTGAATTTCCGGAGGAATCCTTTTTGAGAATATTTGGTTAAATATTTTCTCTGTCTCCGAAAGAAAGAATCATTCCTACTATATCTCTACTGCAGATATAGTAGTCAATCATTTAATTTGTAATAGTTAATCTTAAATTTAACCCAATTGCAACTAACGAACTAGACTAACCGACGTAGGCTGGCCCTGAGTCCCGAACGGGACGTTAGGGACTGGCCACGACACTTGCGTAGGCAAGGGGAGTGCCAGAAGCCTATGTGTCGCAGACCGAGCGAGGCCTTGTGCCGAAGCGAAGCGGTTAGTTGCTGTTAGCCGAAGTTCACTTTTGACTCATTTTTAGTTTTCGAATTTAAGATTAAAAATGATAAATTAATTGCAATTGGAACTACATAATTCGATCGAATTTCTAATAAAATCCGTAGATTCTTTATTTTTTTTAGAAAAATCAACGATTTCCATAGGATTTTTGAATTGGTATTGCCCAGCTTTTGTAGTAGGAGGAAGTCTTCGTTCGCTAGTAACAACAAAGATTTTTGAGTTATCAGAAATAACTCTCATTTCAGTGATAGTTCCATAGTCTTTATCAATTTGTTGAGAACACATAAATCTAGCGGTATAACTTTCGTAATCGTTTAAATCAATCTGTTGGGGCGGATTTGTTAAAATGTCAGTACATTTTGATTTTGCAAGATTTAGAACAGAATTTAGAAAAGAGTAAGCGGAGCTTGTATTTCTGAATGATTGCTTAACGATGATCCATTCAACGTTTTGGATATCTTTATCGCTAGGAATCCATTCTTTTAAAGATTCGTTTTGTTCGTTTTTATCCGTAATGAGTTTCCACTCTATAGAAATAGGAAGTTTTAGATTGATATCAATGATTGGATTTTGCTGTTTTTGGATACTTGCGCAACCAATAAAGAAAAGAATAAGTGGCAGTAATAGTTTCATAAAAAATCTCCTTTGATTTTCCGTATATTGATAATTTGGCATATTGTTTTAAATTCTTTTTTATTGTTTCAATTTGTGAATTTCGGCTAACGAACTAGACTAACCGACGTAGGCTGGCCCTGAGTCCCGAACGGGACGTTAGGGACTGGAACGACACTTGCGCAGGCAAGGGGAGTGCCAGAAGCCTATGTGGCGCAGCCCAAGCGAGGGCTCGTCCCGAAGCGAAGCGGTTAGTTGCTGTTATGCGACGTGAGCTTTTTCTTCTTTTATTTCTTTTTCTATTGCTTTTTGAACAAATTGATTTAAGGAAATTCCTTCTATCAATGATTTTCGATAGGCTCTTCTATGAAGTTCTGTAGGAATTCTGACATTGAATGAACCTTTAAAAGACTTTTCTGGATCTTTCTTTGCTTTTAAACATAATTCAAGATAGTCATTAACAGATTCGATGAATGCCTTTTTAATTTCATTAACAGATTTACCTTCAAAAGAAATTAAATCTTCAATTCCTTCAATTTTTCCATAGAAAATCTCATCTTCGGAATCAAAATGCACTGACCCAAGATATCCTTTATATTCCATTAGATCTTTCATTCTATATACCCTTCAGATTTTAATTCGTCTAAAATTTGATTGATTTGGTAGGATTTTAAAATATTACCAGGATGAGGTTTGTGAAGACGAATCACATGTTTTCCCTTTTCATGTATCCATGCTACCCTTGAACCAGAAGATTTTCCTGAATTATCTTCAATGTAATCAAACCCATTTAAAAGTTTTCTGAGTTCATCGTAAGTAAAATCCTTTGGTTTAGTTAAAATTCTAGCTAAAAGTTTATCTTTTTTGGACACTTACTGCTAGTCTAAATAAGGGCATCAGAAAAGCAACTAGAAATCAGTTGCAATCTTGTAGTTTCTTAATTTTTACATTTTCTATATAGCTTTTTGTAATAGAATAAAGTTTTAGCTCATGTCGCATAACGAACTAGCGGAGACGACGTTCCTCTTAGCTGAGCCTGCAGGGCAGGCGTTAGCGTCGGCGCGTCTTCTTGCGGAGCAAGAAGCGTGACGGAGAGGAATGTGGCGCAGCCCAAGCGAGGCCTTGTGCCGAAGCGAAGCGTTTCCCCGCTGTTATACGCTGTTGTGCATTTTTCAATTCCGAATTATTATGATATCAAGTGTTATTGATATCGGCGTCTTCTTCTAAATCTTCATTTTCTCCAATTATATGAGCTACAATTAAATCTTCCCATGTAGTTAATGTAGCATCCCATTTTTCAATTGCAGTGTGGAAGTCATTTGATGCTAATTTTAGAAAATCGGCTGCATCTTTTAAATATTTCGACTCCTCTTCTTCATCAATTTGATCTATTAAATGAAGAATTTCAAATCGAAGCATTAATTTTTCAACGTCAGGGTTTGGATAATTCTTTGTAAAAATGTCTGTTGTAGAATATTTTGTTCGTAGTTTTAGGATAATTTCCGTTATAAGTTCCTTAAACTCGGGAAGATATAGTTCCTCGTCATTTTCTAATTTTTCGCCTAAAACTTCCAGTTTAGAAAGTAGTTCTTCTTCTCCTGCTCGCGAAAGAGCATAAATTAGTGTATAAAAAATCCTGGGATCTTCATCAAAAAAATCGGGTGTATATTCGTCTCCGTATAGAATTTCATCATCATTTTTCATTATATTTTCACTCATTTGTTAATAAATTATTCTTTAATTTAATTTTGCACAATAGCGTATAACGAACTAGACTAACCGACGTAGGCTGGCCCTGAGTCCCGAACGGGACGTTAGGGACTGGAACGACACTTGCGACTGCAAGGGGAGTGCCAGAAGCCTATGTGGCGCAGCCCAAGCGAGGGCGAAGTCCCGAAGCGAAGCGGTTAGTTGCTGTTAGCCGAAGTTGCAAATATATAGTTTAAATAAAAGCAGAAGGAGAGATTTTGAATTTATCTGCAAGGGCTTTGATTTGCCTTACGTTTAGTTCTCGTTTTCCATTCAATATTTCTGAAACAACACCTTGGCTACCCAGAATAGCTAGATCTTTTTGTGTTAAGTTCTTTTCTTGCATTAGATATTTTAAAATTTCGATTGGTTCAGCATTGGGCTGTATGTAATGATCGTTTTCATATTCTTCGATCAAATTTCCAACAGTTTCTAGAAGCGGAGCTAATTGATGTTTTTCATCATTTCCAACTTCATCAATAAGTTCATCTAAAACTTTCACTATTTTTTTATATTGTTTATCAGTATGAGGAACGGAGAGAATATCTTTTAGGTCATGCCAAACATTCTTAATTTTTTCAATTTCTAGAATCATATAATCTCCTTTTTCCATTTCCCCTTATCATAATCTGAATGAGTTAAAATGTATCTAATAAAAACTTTCTGAGTATTAAAGTGAATAGCTGCAATTAACCTGAAGTTGTTTCCACTAATGTTAAAAACGGTAAGATTTCCAACCAGATCGACAGAATTAAATAGTTTTCTTAATTCATTAAAATCTTTAAAGCTAGTATTTTTAAGGATTTTATACCAGCTCTTTAAGGAAGATTCAGAATTAGGATGTTTAATGATAAAATCATCTAATTTCTTCCAGCTGATTACGTGCACCATTGCCATTTGTATCTCAAAATGAGATATGTCAAATAATTTTTTGGTTATCCGTTAATTTAGTTTTTTGCAATTTCGGCCGCGCTTTTTTTGTATGATTTAACCTATTGCAATTAACGACTAGACTTACCGAAGTTCCCCGACCCTGAGTCCCGAAGGGACGTTAGGGACTGGCATGTAGCTTGCGTAAGCAAGGCGAATGCCAGAAGGGGAATTTGCCGCAGGCCGAGCGAGGCCTTGTGCCGAAGCGTAGCGGTAAGTAGGCGTTAGCGTCGGCGCGCCTTCTTGCGGAGCGAGAAGCGTGACGGAGAGGAATGTGGCGCAGCCCAAGCGAGGCCTCGTGCCGAAGCGAAGCGTTTCCCCGATGTTATACGCCGTTTTAAAGATTTTGATATTGTTGTTTTTGGCAATGAAACATTTTATTGCATTAAAGAAACACTCCACTTGGCAGCTCTATTTGGTAGAGCTGCCTTAGCACCTCGCACTCCCATATCAAAATTTGGGGAGCGTGGAGAGTTGCTTTAAGGCAATAAAGCTTGTTAATTGATGATAATATATTACTTTTGTTGCTTTTAATCAATAATATTTTAATGGATTTGGTTGCTTTTGTGCTCCAGACAAAATTTCTTTAGTTTGAGGATCAACTCTTTCAAATAAGTCATTTCTCCATTCAATTTCTGAGAATTCGTTTAATCTATCTATATGAGCACCTAAAAAGTAACGATTTTCATTATAAATAATTCCAAAATTTCGTCCGTTTTGTATTCGATAAATACCGGCAAGTTGTGGAGGGCCACCACAAGCTGGATCTTTGATGTTCTCTAGTGTATCACAAAAGCATTGAAAAATAGATCGAGTAGTATTCCGAATTTTACTGTTCTTATAATTTTCATAATTTATCAAAAATTCATTTCTACCACTTCCCAAAGTAAATAATTTCTCCGAATGATCATTATAGGTAGGTTCAGCAACATTCCATTTTCCAATTCCTTCATGTTCGGAGTATTCAATTAATCTGATAAAGAATTTTGAATTCATCTTATCTTGATCCCTTGTAACAAATAGAATTTGAAATGATCCAGAAAATTTCGTCTTTGAAGGAAATAATAGTCTTTTTTCCGATAAAAATTCGAAGAATAGATTATAGCGTTTCTTTGCAGAATCAAAGCTGTTATTGTAAAATAAACCTTGATCTATTAATTGGGCAATTTGGTTAATTGTTATTAACGGAAAAATAACTTCTCCACAAAAGCCAATGATGATCGGGTGATTTCGGCAGCTGAAAATTTTTTGAGCGTAATCATATTTTTCGATAAAATTATTTTCAACGTTGTTCCAGCTAATTCTGCTTTCACTAGCAATATAAATAGAAGATTCTTTCCTTTGATCAACTCCTATCCAAGAAATGAGTAGCGTCATAATTGTGTTCCTTTTTTAAAATGGCGTATAACGAATTAGGGGAGACGACGTTTCCCGACCCTGAGTCCCGAATGGGACGTTAGGGACTGGCACGTAGTTTGCGGATGCAAACGAGTGACAGAAGGGAAATGTGGCGCAGCCCAAGCGAGGCCTTGTGCCGAAGCGAAGCGTTTCCCCGCTGTTATGCGTAGTTTTTCATGCTTCACTTTTGACTTTTAATTTAATATCCATTTCTTCTATATTTTGAATTTCAAATTTACCATTTTTGATATGGAATTGAAAGTAAATATTGGATTTTCTTGGAGTAACGATTTTTAGAATATTTTTTCCTTCAATTTGGAAGTCTTTTTTAAATTTTAGAATAGATCTTGAACAAGTAACGAAGTTGTCTGCAGTTTTGATTACTTTATGTTGATTAGGATAATTATCGTGAATCAACAAAGGTCTTTCTAGATTAAATCTATTTCCTTTCGAAATATATGAATATGGGTAAATGAATTCAATTTTTTCATTAAACATATTTCCGTTCAATTCAAAATCATAAAGATCTAGATCTAATATTTTTTCTTTAAATTTTTCTTCATCAAAACAAATTTCTGTCAGAAGCAGAAAATCATTTTCTGTAATATTTTTTTCAAAATCTTCCATATACTTCGAATTTAAAATATTATTTGGGTCATTTAAAACTAGATTTATATTCTCATTTTCAATGTAGAAAGAGTTTAATTGGTAGAAGTTAGATCCATAAAATGCAGCTTCTTCAAATTTGATACTAGAGTTATTGTTTAACCGATGCTCTGAAGTAATACCTGGAGAAACTAGAGTTAGTGAAGCACAGGAAGAAATTGATAGAAGTATTATTGTAAAAATTATTTTCATATTTTTCTCTAGTTATTTTTTGAAAAATTACGCATAACGAACTAGGCTAACCGACGTAGGCTGGCCCTGAGTCCCAACGGGACGTTAGGGACTGGCACGTAGTTTGCGGATGCAAACGAGTGCCAGAAGCCTATGTGGCGCAGCCCAAGCGAGGGCTCGTCCCGAAGCGAAGCGTTTCCGCGCTGTTATCTGCTGTGCCCTATGCTAAGTTTGGCTTGCTGCCTGTTTTTTCTCACTAAGGAATTTAATAGTCCAAAATATACGTGGCGT
>NZ_AOGY02000070.1 GCF_000332455.1 Leptospira vanthielii serovar Holland str. Waz Holland = ATCC 700522
ATACTCATCTAACATTTGCAAAACATATTTGGCTCCGTTTTCTCCGGTGATGATGTAAACGGTGGCTTTTGCAGTTAGAATTGTATTTGAATAACTATACCAAGTGCCGTACCCTGCTGGCATTGGATCCAAATCCAAAGGGGCTGAGATTACAGGATTGATACTTTCAGTTGAGCCAGAGATTGGCCCACCACCACTCGAAGACAATTGCATATCCACCACTTTCGTACACTCGGAACCTGTATATGTTGCAGAAAAATCTGTTGAACCAGTACTACATGCTCCCCCATTCCCAGTCCCACTCGTTCCGCTGTTTGTTCCTATATTATATCTTTTGAATCTTAAATCCCAAACATCCCCAGCACCAACAATTGCTGCATTTGCTTTTAAGTTCACATAAACCCAGGTTGTAGTGGAAGAGGCATTGATTGTTGTTCCTTCGGAAGCAGAAACTGCCTCTGTCACCAAAATCAACATTGCAGCCGCAGAACCGTCGTCAGATGCCTTTTCCGGAATACAGTTCATAAATACAAAGGTAGAATCAAATTTTTAACGCAACACCGATAATCTAATGAATAAGGTGTTAATAAATGAATCATTATACAAGAATTAATTTGAAAGAAAGGGAAGTAATTGCTGAGATGCGATTTAAAGAGGAAAGTATTAGAAGTATAGCTAAGATACTGAATCGAAGTCCTTCAAGCATTTCCAGAGAATTATCTAAAGGTTATTCAAGAAATTCTTTCATTAATTATTCAGTATCAAATGCTCAAATCATTTCACAGAAGAATGAAAGTTCCAGAAATTCTGGTAAAATAAAGTTGCAAAAACATCCAAATTTACGAAAATTTATAAAATCTAAATTAGAACTTAAATGGTCACCAGAGCAAATAGAGATGTCTTTAAAAGAAAATCTGCCAAGCGGAATTACAGAATCAGTTTCCCATCAAACTATTTATACTTATATCTATCTTTTACCGAGAGGCGAACTAAAAAAGGAATTGCAAAGCTATCTACGCCGAAAGATGAAACCCTACAAAAAGTCGAAAATACTGATAATAGAGGTAAAATACCAGACATGATAAGCATTGAAGAACGACCAAAATCAGTTAGAAAAAGATCAATTCCACGTATATTGGGAAGGTGATTTGATAATTGGAAAGAATCACAAAAGTGCAATAATTGGTACAATTGTAGAGAGAACTACTAGAAATGTTATACTGGTTCCTTTAACAAGCACAGATGCTGAGACCGTCAGAAAAAGTTTTGCCAAGGAACTAAAAAAAATGCCAACAGAGCTTAGACTTTCGATAACTTATGATCAAGGTAAAGAAATGAGTAACCATAAGCTATTTACAAAAGATACTCAAATGAAAGTATATTTTTGTCATCCGGGAAGTCCTTGGGAAAGGGGGACTTGTGAAAATACGAATATGCTAATAAGAGATTTCTTTCCTAAAAAAACTGACTTTAATGATATATCAAGAAAAGAACTGAAAAGAGTCCAAAAGCTTTTAAATGAGCGTCCAAGAAAAACGCTTGGCTGGAAAACTCCCGCGGAAAAAATAAAGGAAGTGTTGCGTTAAACTTTAGAATCTATCAAAAAAATAATCCGAGATTAGAGTATGCACCATCTAATGTGGATGAGGCGAAATCATTTTATGAAGAAATTCTAAAATCCTGTGGAGAAATCAGCGGTATGTATGTATCTCAAGTTGCAGCCATTGTTGATTCTAAAGGACTTAAATTTGATAATGGAAATGTAATCCACCCACAAGAAATGGTAGATGTAATCAAGATGTACCATGACGCAGGTCTAGGCCCCGCTGCCTTTAAAAGAAAGTATGGTGGACTAGGAACACCCAGTATCATCAAAGCGATGATTGCAGAACTCATGTACAGGTCCGATAGTTCAATCACCATTGCTGTCGGAAGTATGGGCCTTGCTGCCATCTTAGAAGTATGTGCAACAGAGGAGATGAAAGAAGAATGGATCCCCAAATTAATTTCAGGAAACTATACAGTCACTATGGGGCTTTCAGAACCAGACTTTGGATCTGATTTACCGAATGTAACCACCAAAGCAACAAAAACGAATGATAAGTGGTTACTCAATGGAACCAAAAGATTCCAAACGGTAGCTTGCGGTATCAATGGAAGTCCAGGCATTACACTCACACTAGCAAGAACAGGAACACAAGAAAGTGGAGCGAGAGGTCTTTCTTTCTTTATTGTTGAGAACAAAAATTATGCAGTCCAAGGAATTGAAAAAAAACTGGGAATCAAAGCATCTGCTACATGTGAAACTGTTTTTGAAAATAGCGAAGGCCACTTAGTTGGCAAAGAAGGGTTCGGACTTGTGAAGTATGTAATGGGAATGTTAAATGGTGCTCGCCTCAGCGTATCTTCCCAAGGCACAGGAATTGTTACTGCTGCTTATGAAGAGGCACTCAAATACGCAAAAGAAAGAATCCAATTTGGAAAACCAATTTATGAAATTCCGGCAGTACGTCGTATGTTGGATCGAATGGAAAGGGAACTGGCCGCAATGCGTTGCCTTATGGTAGAGGCAGCTTATTCAGTGGACAAATACTATTGGTATGAAGACGGAAGAACGGTAACTCCAGAAGAATCCAAAATCGGTAAGTTTTGGGAAAAGGTAGCAAACACCCTCACCCCCATTTCCAAATACTACAACTCCGAAATGTGTAACGACCTAGTTTACGACGGATTACAAGTATTAGGTGGCGCAGGCTACACAGAAGATTATGATCTTTCAAGACTTTACCGAGATGCAAGGATTACCAACATCTACGATGGGACCACACAAATCCAAGTAAATGCAGCCATAGGAGGAGTCACTTCTGGAATGAGTCCTACAGGTACTTTCCGCGCATACCTTGACCATTTGGCAAAAGGAAGCGAATCCAATCCCAAACTTCAAGAAATCAGAAACCTCTTTGAATCCATTGTAGAAACATACAAATCCATAGAAGATCAACAAACCAAAGAAACATATAGTTTCGAAGTGGTAGAATCGGCTGCAAGAGTGGTTGTGGGTTATCTGATGGAGAGAGCCAAAAACAAATCTACCAAAAGAAAGGAATTACGTACCCAGTGGTGTAAAGGATTTCATAACGATAGTTTGGCGATCCTTTCCGCAAATAAAATCAGACTTACATGAAGTAAAAAAAAAGGGTCCTCGAAACTGAGGACCCCTAAACATGGAAAGGGATGGATTTTCCAAGATGCGCCAATGGAAAATCCAAAATGGTTCAGGTTAAGTGAGGGTGACTGATTTCTCTCCAGTTGGAAGGGAAACTTGAAAACTGGGTTGAGTAATGATACCTTTTGGTTCCAAATACACTTTACGGTTCCCCATTAATTTCCCTGCAATTGAATCAGGAAAAGAATAAGCAATGATACGTTTCCACACAGAAGCGAACTGTTTCACAAAACTTCCCGTATTGTAGTGTTGGCCATATTTAGCACATATTTCTTTCAAACGAGGAGCCACTTCACGATAACGTTTTGCTGGCATACCAGGAAACATGTGGTGTTCAATTTGATGACTCAAATGTCCTGTCATTGTATAAAACAACTTACTACCATCTAAGTTAGAAGAACCTTTGAGTTGTCTCAAATACCACTGCGCTTTCGATTCACCAACAATTTCTTCTACAGAAAAGGATTCTGCATTCTCTGTAAAATGACCGCAAAAGATCACTGCATAAGTCCAAAGGTTTCTGATTAAATTTGCGATCATATTCCCAAGAATGATTTTTGGAAAATTTAAACCGGCAAGAAGTGGAAACAAAATATAATCTTTTACAAGTTGTAATTCAATCTTCTTAAAGAAAACAGCCTTAAAATCTTTTAAAGTTCTTTTATTTCTCTGTTTTTTGGGAATTTCCAAGTGTTCTACACGGAATCCATGTGCCCCAATCCCCCACTGAAAGTTCATCGCAAGGAATAAATTGGTGAATGGTTGTGTTAGATGGACCGGTTTCCATTTTTGTCCTTCGGTCAATCGAGTAAAATTATAACCATAGTCATGGTCTTTGTTTAAAACATTTGTATATGTATGGTGCATATAATTGTGATAAAACTTCCATTGGTGAGCATCACTTACAATGTCCCATTCAAACGTTCTAGAATTGAAACGAGGGTCATTCATCCAGTCATACTGTCCGTGTAGAACATTATGACCAAGTTCCATATTGTTTATGATTTTTGATATGGAGAGTAACAATGTACCTGCTACAAAAGAAATTGGTTCAAAACTAAAGTGAATGAGTCCACGACCTAAGATTTCAGTATATCGATAGGTTTTATACATGAATCGGATATGATCTGCATCTTCCTTTCCTACTTTGGACATCACTTCTTCCTTAAGTGCATCCACTTCTTTTCCAAAAGATTCAATTTCTTCTTTGTTTAATTTTTTGCTAATTGTTCTCATTTTTTATTCCTATGATTATTTCTTTAAATTTCTAGAGTTCTAATTCCAAATTTGATTCAGCACGAGAGATACAAATCTGAATGTTCTCCTCACCTAACTCTGATAATTCGTCTTTTGATAAATCCGTTACTGAACCAGCCGCTTTTTTACAAACACAAGTATGGCAAATTCCCATTCGACATCCACTCTGAGGATATATTCCTTGTTCTTCTAATTCTTCTAATAAGGAACGTTCCCCTTTCACCTGAATGGTTTTGTGACTGAGAGAAAGAAATACATCTACTGTTCCTGTTTTTTTTACCTTCACGGAAGATTGGCCAGGCAACATAAATAACTCCGACTTCACTTCGTTTCCTTCCAAAAGAGAAAGAGCTTTGGTTTGCATTGGTGCTGGACCACAAACATAAACTGAATAAGATTTCAAATCATCAGTATATTTCTGTAAAATTTCTTTGGTTAAAAAACCCGAATCGTAACCGTCTTTAGGAACATCTGAAAAAACATAACGAATTTCTAACCAACCTGTGGCTTTTGCGATCTCTTCTAAAGAAGAACGTAAAATGATATCTTCAAAAGACCTAACAAAGTATAGAAGAGTAACTTTACCATTGTATTTCAACGATTGAAGTTGTTTGAGAATGGAATGAATTGGAGTAATTCCACTTCCACCCGCCAAAAATAAAAACTTAGAAGGTAATGTCTTTGGAAGGACAAACTCTCCAGAAACCTCGCCCAATTCCAACAAATCACCTTTTTTGATATTTTGATTAATAAAGTTAGAAACAAGACCACCTGACTGGCGCTTTACGGTAATCGATAAATACTTTTCACCTGGAGTGGAAGACAAAGAATAAAACCTTGTCACTCGCCTTCCTGCAATTTCCACAGTGACAGGAATATGTTGGCCTGCGGAAAATCCTTTCCAAAGCCAATTGGGCTTCAAAACCAAAGTTTTTGCATCCGCAGTTTCTTCCCGGACAGCGACAACCTTTGCTTTGATGGCTGTTACCGAGAACCTCGGATTGATTTCACCAAGCAGAAAATCCGCCCACTCTTTGGGTTGGAGGAAATTCAGGAACTGCTTGGGTTCATTAAAGATAAAAGGAAATGTTTTCATTTTCGCCTCGTATTTCGCATTTAAGTGAACACTCGTTCACGGACATATCTAATAGTGTTAATTTACATCGTTAGGTACGTCAACACTAAAACAGGGTTTAAATCCTTGCATTTTTAAAAAAGTGAACAATCGTTTACTGAATTCAACCCATGAAACTCAACAAATGATATGCCCAGAAGCTCCGAACCCACAGCAATCTGCTGGAGGGCGCGTTACGACTCATGGGTGAGGAAAAGGGGCTTGGAGATTTAAGCCTACGAGAAGTGGCTGGAGAGGCGGGGATTGTTCCGGCAGCTTTTTACCGACATTTCAAAAATATGGAGGAATTGGGTTTGTCCTTGGTGGATGACTGCGGGGGTCGAATCCAGGCCATTGTGGGGGACGCCAGAAATAAGGGCGCTTATAAATCAGCCCTCCGACTGACCATTGGATTTTTTTTCGACTACGTAGCAAACAACCGATCCCAGTTCCGTTTCATTGCTAGGGAACGGACAGGTGGGAATCAAAAAATCCGAGAAAAGATCCGAGAATCCATGAAGGCCATTGCCACCGAACTGGCCAAAGATATGCGAATGCCAAAAATGATTCCTGAAGCCGATATTCAATTTGCGTCCGAGTTGATTGTTAGTATTTGTTTTCAAATGGCCTCTGATTTTTTAGATCTTGCGACCGATGCCCATTCAGAAATGAGAAAACTAAAATTACAAACGATCAAACAAGTTCGGTTGGTTTTTATTGGAACGATTCGGGGGAGAAAACGAAGGTAAAAAAAGATAAGGAAACAAAAACTCTTTTAACTATTTTTGTCCTTGGTATGTTGAGGAAAAGAAATCATTATATTCAGTCCCTCTCCTTTTTTAGAAACAGAAGAGAAAACTCCTTTTAATTGGGAGGTCAAACTACGAATCAACTCATATCCGAAATGATTTCCTTTTTCGATATTCACTGAATCGGGCAATCCTTCTCCATCATCCCCAACCGATAAAATAATATTTTCATTCGAACGAGACAAATGAATGCGGATGTCTCCACCTTTGTCATTAGGATAGGCATACTTCAAAGCATTGGTTAAAAGTTCATTGAGAATCAATCCAAGTGGCAATGTTCTTTTTAGATCCAATCGAACCTCTTCTAACTTCACATCAAATCTTATTTTTGTAGGATTAAGTACAAAGATATCGTGAAGGCTAAATACCAAATCCTCAATGTACTTACGTAGATCGACAGACTCCAAATCTTCCGATTGGTAAAGGTTTTCATAAACCTTGGACATAGACATGATTCTGGATTGCGCATTCAAAAACGATTGTTTGGCGACTTCATTTTCAACTTTAAAAGATTCTAAATTCAAAAGACCAGAAATGATAGCGAGAGTATTTTTTACTCGGTGTTGTAGTTCCTTTAGGAGAACATCCTTTTCTTCTAAAGATTTTGCGAGTCGACCTTCGATATCTAAAATTTTTGTGACATCTAAGTTAATCCATAAATTGAAATGTTCCCCGGCAATTTCAAAGGCTTGGCTAAAGACGAGAACTTCAAACTTGGTTCCATCGGTGTGTTCGACAGACATCCTTTCCCCAGACAACCTTCCGTTTGCCTGATAGATTTTATTTAGTTGTTCTATTTGATCCGGCTTACTCCAGGCCTTAAACTCTTCTGTTTTTTTGCCGACAACCTTGGATTTTTCCAACTGAAAGATAGTCTCCATAGAAGAGTTTACATCTAGATAAGTTCCATCTTTGACTGTAGAAATGGCCATAGCAATGGGACTCAGTTGGAATACCTTTGCATACAGGCTTTCCCCATCCTTTGGGGGAACCATCACAGACGCACTTGGAGTTTCTCTAAAAACAATTACAATTCCGTTTAGATTTTTTTCAGTATCTAAAATAGGAGATATAGTTTCTGTAACATGCGTTTCGCGACCAGTGCGAGAGACGATAATCAAATCATTTCTACGTTCAGTCTGAAGTAATTCATTAGATGAGTTAAAAAAAGGATAGGACACTCTGGTCCTTGCATCCGCTTGAACCAAATATAAAAAAGAGTTGAGATCTTTTTCTAATACTTCGGCTTTTTGATACCCTAACATATCCAAAGCTTTATGATTGATTTCTCGAATCAATCCTTCCGGTGAAAGAACAATTACTCCATCACCCATAGCCTCAAAAGTAATTCGAAGTTCTTTTTCCCTAAAAGCTAACGTTTGTTCAGCCCTATAAAGTTGAAGCGCAGATCTAATCATACATTCTACTATATCTGGACTCGAAATTTTGGGAACATAACCATAGTGTTTTATCTTACAAACCCTATCCAATATTTTATTATCAGAATAACCACTGACAAAAAGTATAGGGATCTCACGAAATGAGAGAATCTTTTCTGCAAGTTGGATTCCATCCATACCATCAGAAAGGTTGATGTCCATGAGTATTAAATCTACTTTCTCACCCGATGTTATATAGTCGTAAGCATCATTTGTATTTGATACATACTGCACTGAATACCCTTTGTTTTTCAAAAATTCTGATTGTGAGATCGCCAAGATGGCTTCATCTTCCACAAGTAGAATATGACCTAAACTATGTTTGAGTTCCGTAAGTGGCATGGAGTGTTCTATCGATCTTCATAATTAGCCGATAGAAAAGCAATCGATTAAGACGATAAAATTTAATGAAAAAAATCTAAAACATGTGCAATAAAATTTTAAGGCAAATGTTGAACGAATGTCAGTTCTTAATTTCTAAAAAGTCCAGTGGTCAAAAGGATTATGTCGACTTTCAAGCACAAACGAATGTTTGTTGACATAAATATTACGTAAGGATCCGAACTACGGATCGTTTTTTCTATCAGATGTTCTTTTTTCAGATACCTAAAATTGCTTCGAAGCAAATTTGTTTTAGCCCCTTACAAACAAACATAGGTGTTTAGGCCGAACAAATCGTTTTGTAAGTGATTACTTAGAGAAAGGTTAAAAAATCAGGAGTAGTACCTAACTATTGTTATCAATTAGATAGGTGAGAATTTAGGTTAGGGTTCAAAGAAAGCAAGATTTTCTGGCCCTTCATGAATCACGATCCGCCGGATCCGCCCTTCTGAGGATTTTACACCTTCCTTCAAACCAAAATAAAACCAACGCGCCACATTCTCGGAAGTCGGATTGATCCCCTTAAAATCTGGATGGTCATTGATTAGGATGTGGTCAATGGAATGCACAAGTTCCATAAGTTTAGTGCGGGCAGTTAGAAAATCGTAAGAAATGCCGTCAGGGCGAATGTTTGTATTTCCTTCCAAAAATACCTCTACCTTCCAGGAATGGCCGTGGATAGGCTCATCGGAGCCATCAGCAAAGTACTGGTAGAGGAAATGGGCCGACTCAAACCGTCCCTCAATTCGGACATAAAATTTCCCGTTTTCCTGGGTAAACATTCCATTGACGAATAGAGCATAGTCCAATATTTGTATAGTAATTTCCTTTCGAGGGTTCTTAAGATGACTGAAACGACAAAACCGCGCTTTTTTAAAGAAATGACTGTGGGCGAGGCAATCGCAATCCACCCAGAAGCAGGTCTAGTTTTCTCCAGCTACCATTTAGGTGGATGTTCACACTGCTCCATCAATGAAGTAGAGACTATTGAACAAGTTTGTATGGGTTACGGTGTAGAAGTAGACACTCTCATCGATTCACTGAACAACCTTTTTTCTGAAGAATAGAAGACAATTCACTCCCACCGGGCCCGAATTGTGGCCCTCGTGTTTCTCCACCAAAGATTTGCTAGTTGATCTTCAGCTCAGACAAGGTTAATTCGATTGGACAACCTAACTTATAGTATACCTGGGCTTCTATTTCCAGCGATCTCCTTACTTATGTTAGCTTATACCAATCGTTTTTTTGGATTGGCAAAACTTTCGAGACAACTCTTATCAGAATATGAAAAATCAAAATCAGAAATTCTAGAAAAACAAATTCATAACCTAAGGTTTCGAATTTCTCTGATTTTGTATTCTCAAAGTGCCGGAATTTTTAGTTTGATTTTGTGCACTTGCTCCATGGGTATGATTCCATTTTATAACATAGTAGCTTGGATTTTATTTGCTTCTTCACTTTTGTTTATGGTAATCTCTCTCATACTGGCACTGATTGAAATCCATTTATCCGTTATCGCATTAGACATAGAAAGAAATTCTGTATTGAATCCTGTATCTAAATAAAAAAAATTACCTCTAAAAGTGAATTTATTTAGAAGTTAGTGGTGAATCCTAAATTCGAATCACAATTTTTCCAAAATGAGATCCTGATCGTAAATAGCGAATTGCATCCGCAGATTCTTCCAACGAAAACACTTTATCTACGACAGGCCGTAATCCAGAGGTTTCAATGGCTTGGTTCATTTCGATAAAGGCTTTTCTTCCTCCAACAACTAAACCTTGGATTTTCAAATTGTTCATAACTGCAGGAAGTAAATTCAGTTCACCAGATTTACCAGCAAGAATTCCAATCAAATGGATCACACCAAACGGGCGACAGGCGGCAATGGACTGTTCTAAGGTTCCAGCTCCCCCCACTTCAATGATATGATCGGCTCCCACTTTTTTCGTAATCCGCCGGACTTCCTTTCCCCATTCCGGTGTTTCCTTATAATTAACTAAATAATCAGCACCTAATTCTTTTCCTTGTTCCAACTTTTCGCCGCTGGAAGAAGTAAGAATTACTTTGGCACCAACAAACTTAGCAAACTGCAAAGCAAAGATAGAAACACCACCTGTTCCCTGTACAACGACAAATTCCCCAGGTTTTAAATTGCTGAATTGAAAAAGACCAGACCAAGCAGTGAGGGCTGCACAAGGTAAGGTTGCCGCTTCTTCGTAAGATAAATGCGAAGGAATGCGGACAAGACCTGTCTCTGGCACTAAAGCTAACTCCCGCAAGGTTCCGGGAAGTGGGCCCCCAATGGTATGACGCATTTCTGCATGGGTTGCATCTCTTGCGATCCACTTGGGAGCAAAAGTCAATAGAACACGATCCCCCACAGCCCACTCAGTCACTTGAGAACCAATACCAATCACTTCCCCTGCACCATCGCTGCAAGGGACTAACGGAAGTGGGAACTTAGGGTTATACTTTCCTTCGACAACTAAAGAGTCTCTGTAATTTAAAGATGCGGCTCGCAAACGAACCAAAACCTCTGTTGGACCTGGACTTGTAGGTTCAGGAACATCAATAATTTTTAAATGATCCAAACCAAAACGAAGGATCTGTGCCTGTTTCATCTATTCCCCTGAGTGATCTTAAACTACAAAATATAACAACGATTAAACGCGACTACTTACTAAGAACAATTTCACCCTTTTGATTTAACGGAAAAAATGGGTTGTATGCCAGTTCAAATATATGCCCGTCTGGATCCTGAAAATAAGCACTATACCCACCCCAAAAAACTTTTTGAGGTTCCTTAAGGATCTTGGCACCTAAGGTCCGCACCTTTTCTATTACAGAATCAACTTCAGGTTCACTAGCGAGATTTTGTGCCAAAGTAATCCCAGAAAACTCTTGGCGTTTTTGGAAAGGGATTCCAATGTCCTTGGCTAAATCTTCTTCACCAAACAAACCAAAAACGACAGCCCCTATTTGAAAAAAAGCGACACTATCATTACTTTCTTCTGATCGTTTCCAACCAAGACCTTTTTCATAGAAGTCGATGGAACGATGCAAATCGGACACGCCTAAGGTAATTAAGTTGATTCTTGGATACATAAACGACTCTCCCTTGTTAAAACATGAACTTTATAAAAATAAAAAATTAAGAAAACAGAAACGGACTTCACAAAACGGACGTTCCGTGGTAGTAGGAACCATTGGGTGGCGGGTGGTTAACCCCACCCAGTCTAAATAGGGCGGGGACATGTACCTAAATACTCACCTGAAAAGAATTACTTCTTCCCAAGACCTGTAGTTTTTGCACCAACCAGGATTGACATGTTTCCTGCTGGGTGTTTGTTTTCGCGCATCAACTGATGGCACTCACCAGTTTGTTCGAAACGGTAAGTTTCTGCCAAAACTGGATCCACTTTTTTATCGATCACTAGTTGGTTCAAATCACGGCAGTTGTCGTCGTTTGCGAAGTGTGAACCTTGCAGACGTTTTTGTCTCATCCACAAATAACGAAGGTCAGCTGTTGCATTGAAACCAGAGGTTCCTGCACAAATCACAACCATTCCACCTGTTTCGCAGACAAATACGGATGTAGGAAGTGTACTTTCTCCCGGATGTTCGAAAACGATTTGAGGGTTTTTGCCTTTTCCTGCAATGTCCCAAATAGCTTTTCCAAATTCACGAGCTTGTTTGGTCCACTCAACAAATGCTTCTGGTTTGTTGATATCGGAAGTAAGGGCTCCCCAATGTTTGAACTTGTTACGGTTGATCACACCAGCAGCACCTAAGTTTTTACAAAAATCTATTTTGTCATCAGATGATACAACTGCGATTGGAACCCCACCTGCTGCTTTTACAATTTGAATCGCCATGGCACCGAGTCCACCAGCTCCACCCCAAATGAGGGCTACATCTCCTGGTTTTACATCATTTGGTTTCCAGTGGTGTAACATTCTGTAGGCGGTCGCAGCAACTAACATATAAGCTGCAGATGCTTCCCAAGTTAGGTGTTGAGGACGTGGTAGGCACTGATGGTCTTGTACTTTGCAAAACTGAGCAAACGATCCCCAATTGGATTCATATCCCCAAATGATTTGAGAAGGTGCATACATTGGATCTTTTCCAGAAAGAACCCATGGATCTTTTGGATCCCACATTGCACAATGGACAACAACTTCGTCACCCACTTTCACATTCTTAACTTCAGATCCAACCTTATAGACAATACCAGATGCATCAGATCCACCAATGTGGAATTTTTCCGGTTCGCCTTTTTTGTTACGAGCCGCAATCACATCAACTGGATACCCAAGGGCCGCCCAAACGTTGTTATAGTTGACTCCAGCAGCCATTGTGGCCACGAGAACTTCGTTCGGACCGATCTCCGGAACATCAATGACTTCTGCTTGGAAAGAAGTTTTCGGTTCGCCGTAACGTTCCGGGCGAATGACCTGCGCGTGCATTTTTTTGGGCACAACTCCAATAGGAGGAAGTTCCCCTACTGGTACGATTTCTACGTTGCTCATAGATTACCTTTTACGAATAAAATTTATAGAGTTTCTTAGAACGTTTTAAAAAAGGCATCAGTTGTCAATCGCTTCCCCACTCCATAGAAAAGGCAAATGTCCACGCAGATTGATAGAGCCTGTACTCACGATCCCTTTGTAATGGGTATCTATAGGCGAGACTCATATTATACTTCTCCGAAAAATTCCAAGAAAACCCTGCACTGGCTTCCGTAAAATAAGAAGGATTGGCTTTATCTTTTTCTTTGGAATAATCAACACCGTTATAGGGATTGCGATACAAGAGTCCGGTAAAAAGAGAAATCTCTTGCATCAAATAATACGTCACATAAGCCGAAACAAGTGCGGTTTTTTTAAATTCATATTCTGGTTCTGGTGGTGAAGCGGAAGCCTTCCTGAAATAAAAAGGAACTCCGTCGTTGTCTTGTAAGTTGTTCGGTTGTGGTCTCGAAAGCGGACTGAGTCCACCGATTTTTGTAACAAAGGACCACTTCTCATACAAATAGCCAAGTTTGATAAACCCTGTTCCCGTATAATAATTTCCACCAGTAAACCGATCTGTGTCGGGACCACTCGGAAAACCAACAGAACCTTCGATCACAAAAAAGTAAGGTTTGTCCAAATCAAAGAAGGGTTGGTATTTAAAACCCAGGTAAGTTTTTCCAATCCTTGCCGCATCCTCTCTCCCTCTCTGTTGGTAATAATTCCAAGGAACCGAAGCATTGAGAGCAAACCTTCCATCAAAAAAATTCATCTCCGCAAAAGCTGTGGTTGTGAAGAGGTGACTATTCTCCCTTGTCGATTGGTAATAATCCTGAGTGATTACCAAATAGTTCGTTGGTTTCTCTCGTTTTCCAGTAAACGGATCCACAAACCTGGCCGTTGCATTGGGACTATCCGACGAACCCGTGTGATGCGAATAGAGAGACTGGATGGAAAGTAATAAAATAATTAAGATAATAAAACTTTGTTTCATCGTTCCACTCCAGGAAAACATCCAGGGAAACTAAAAACAATATCTTCGGCTTGGAGATTTTGGAGAAGGATATTGTATAAGGGCACATTCGAAACTTTGGAGATGACAACAGTTCCCGGAAACAATAAGGCCAATTGTTGTAAAAATCGAACAGGAGTTCCTGAAACGGAACGATCTTGAAACAATGAAGAAAGAGACATTAGAATTTCTATATTACTCGCCCGCCCCTGTTTGATTGGAATTTTACATTTTGGTGTAATCAGTTTATTTCCTTGCGGCAGAAGGATTGTTATATCGTTTCCATTCACCGTCATTCGAATATAAATCTCTTCCCAACTTACATTGGCCACCGCCACCACTCCCAGTGGCATGTTCGAAAGCCTAGTGTTGGGATAAAGGAAACTAGCTCCCGTATCCACCGTACTATTGTATTGAGTTATGTTGGTCACAGTTCCTGCTGATAAAAACGGATACGATTTACCATACAAATCATCCGCAGGCAAATCCAGAGGAACCGTATACGGGGTATGGGTCTTAGCTGTTGCTGTGGAACTTTTTTCTGAACTCGAAGTAGAAACACCTAATACCTGGTTTGGCGGATTGATTCGATAGGTTCCCGTTTCCCAATTGATATCAGTGTTACTTTGAATTGTGATATTATAAACAACAGCATTACTCGTCAAACTAAACTGGTTTAGATTATCATCCGCTTGGTCATCGTAAGATCGAAGATTTGTTCCCACGGCGACCGTTTGGTTGTTGTTAAAAAAGATTAAATTCTGCAAGATCGCAAGTTTGTCTTTGTTACTATCACCCACCGAACCAAAGGTACAGTGAGTGAAGAAAACTAAAAAACCAGAAATTAAGGTAAGCCGACTATCCAAATGTTTCATCAAAAGGGACTCGCAAACTTAGGATTGGATAAAAACTCTTCATCAGTAAGAGCCAATAGAAAATTCACCATATCATCCCTTTGGGAATCTGAAATTGTAAAAGCCCGAATGAGTGCCCCATCTTTTCCAATATGCGCTTGACCACCGGAACGATAGTGATTCACAACTTGGGTGAGTGCATCCCTTGCACAGTCTACTTTGGTCTTCCCGGCACCAGCCGGTTTGTCTGGATTATTCGCATCCGCACACATAAAAATCCCGTCATGCATATAAGGATAGGTAACACCAATATTACGTAAAGATGGTGCTCGAAATTTTCCTGTATCGGATGCAACACCAGTTAGGTCAAATAAACCTTTTTTGTTACTAACTTGCCCCGCATAATAGGCATCATCATGAATCCCGTTGCTATGGTAAAAGAATTCTTCCTTGGCTCCTCCATGGAATGAGGTATCCGTAAAATTAAACCCCCCATGACAATGAAAACATTCTGCGACTTCACCATTAAATATGTTCAATCCACGAATTTCGGAAGCATTTAATGCTGATTTGTTATTTCTAAATGTGTATTGGTCATATCTGGAATTCCCTGAAATCATGGTTCTCTGAAAACTCGCAAGAGCATAACGCACATTTTGTTCAGTAATCCCAGAGCCACCAAACGCGCGCTCAAACATTGGCTGATAGATCGAATTAGAGGCCAATGCACCTATAAAATTATTATTCTGTAATCCTAGTTCCACTGGAGATTCACCAAACATAGGAGCACGAGCTTGTAATTCCAAACTCGTCATTTTAGGATTACTCCAAGTAAGTCTTGGCATATAGGCAACATTCGATAGATGTTGGGCATTTCTCGGATGTGTTTGGTTTGTGATTCCACTAGGAAAATCTTTTCCATCGGCAAACGCCAAAGATTGAAAATGGCAACCGCTACAAGCCATCGTTCCATTCCCTGACAATTTTTTTTCGTAAAACAAATGTCTGCCGAGTTCGACCTTAGCTTTTGACATGGGGTTGTCTGCGGGAACATTTGGCACAGGAAAACCTGGTGGTAAATCCCATACCCAGTCCGAACCACTGGCCAAAATTCCCAGTGCTAATAACAACATATCATCGTTTTTTTCCTTCTTCTGGAATGGGAGGATGTTACAACCCAAAAGAAAACTGAATAAAACTAATATAGAAAAATGAATAAACTTCATAAATGTATCCTATTAAAAGTTAGGTTGGCAAAAAATTGCCAACCTAGTGATATAAATTTATTTGAGACTAAACACTCGTTGTGTGATGGAACTGTCTGTTGCTCCACCATTCGACAAACCAAATGCTTGTATCAAGGATTCACATGCAGTCCCACCCATCATTGGTACAGGCATACATGATGCATCAGCTCCCGGATTGTGTCCATGAATCAGCTGGTCCACATTAAAGGATATCTTTTGACCAGCTGGATTGTATTGTCCTGTTAGTTGAATGGAAGCTCTATACTTAGCAGTACAATTACCGTAGTTAGGGGCACCAGTACAACCCGTCGAGCCTAAATGCAATTTTGTAAAGTTAGTACCTGAATTAACGCTGAACTCAAGATTCGCATGTTTGTACCCACCAGTCCAAGACCAATACATAGAACCGATATTAAGTGGTGCCAACTGGACATTTTTATCTAAATGGTTTAATGCTTCCGGAACACCTACAGAAAATTGGACTCCCGTATATGTGCCAGGTGCCACACCACCAGTAACTTTTGTATTTGTTTCTGATGTTTGAGTTGTTTCCAAATCCACAAGAGCCACACCATTGGATTGCCAAACATTGTCAGCACTTAAAGATACATCAGCAGCAGAACCATCTGCCCTTATTAACTTTACATCGGAAATGTACAATCGGAAATCGCGAAACTGGACTGTTCGACTATCGGCAGTAATATTCGTACCAGTAACTAACTTTTGCCCATTTGCCAATGCTTCAAATTCTAAAGTGACAGGTTGGGGCCATGCCAAAGCCAAAGCTGTTAATGTTTCTGTGTCTTCAGATTTGGATTTCGGAGTACAGGAAACCAATCCAATAACCGAAATGGAAATAATAATTGTTTTAAATAAATTCATAAATACCTAATATTCTAAAATACGATTGTTGTTTTGAATCAGTAGATAAAATCATCATCTACCAATAGACTTGATTGTAGTTAAAAAATTTAGATACAGGGTGGTCGCAGTAAAGTAGGGATTCTTCCATCCAGAAGAGTGGAGGGAGACTCATAAATCGTATAAAAAATTACAGAAGGATTCGCAAAACCAAAAGCTAAATTGGGTCTGTCCATAGTTTGGTGGTGAGATCGTAAAGAAAGTGCGTCCTTTTTTTCTTTTTACAAGAACAAAGGTGGGCCTCACCATCTTTGGCGTCATGACAGGTGGGTTTCAGGGCGAGTTCTTTTGTGGTATGGTGGTCATTCGAGTCGCTTGAGGTAACAGATGTTCCATTTCCTTCAGAAAAGAGTTTGTCTTCCCCATTCGCATGTTTTTCCTTTTTGGATCCATGGTTGCAATGACAGATTTTTGAGTTGGACTCGAGGCAATACCCAAGTAACCCACTCCCTAAAAACAGGAATTGAGTGCAAAGGAATAAGGCCAAACTACCGGCGATCCACCGTTTGCAGAACATCTACCCCATACTTAGCCACCCAACCCAAAAATCGAGCCAATTTTTGGACAAATTTAGTGTCGCCCCTCCTGCCCTTTGAAAACATGGTATTGGAACCAATGCAAACGAGCTAGAGGCCATCAGATGAAACGCACGGAACTAGAACGCAGGGAACGAGAACTGCGAAAAGCAGAAAAGAAAAAAATCCAACCTGGTGAAAAAGAAGCCATGAGCGTGGGCGACTATATCGATACCCTTTTTGGAATGTTTCGCTATGATTCGGATGAGATTTTTAATGCAGCCGAAGATGAAAACATTCTAGAAATTCTGGAAAACATGAAAATGGAACATCCAGAAAAACAATGGGATGTAATCATTCGCAAGGCTGTGAATAAAACCAAAGTGGAACAAAAAGAAAAGGCTTACGACTCCCTTCGTATCCTTGCAGGGATTCCTGCCGTCACCGCTTAATTCCTTTTTTTCCGCTACAAACAGATTTACAACGGAAGGTCTTCGTCTCATACTTGTGACCTTCCTGTATGAAACAGACCTTCACCTTCATTCTGTTATGTCTCTTTCATACCAACCTATTTTCTAACCCAAAAGACTGTCCAAACACAAGTCCAGTTCCGCTTTCTGTCACGAATGGAAATACCTACGACCTTTCCGACCATTTGGTTTATTTCACTGCGAGTCCTTCCCTCCATTCGGTGGCCGAAGTTTCTCACCAATTCCAAACAACAGCATTACAAAAATCAAATGGAGTCATTCCCAATTTCGGAAACACCGACAAACAGTATTGGTTTTGTTTTGTCATTCATAATGATGAAAACGAGTCCAAACAAATCATCACTTACATCAAATATCCACTATTAGATGATGTCAAATTTTTCGCATTACGGGAATCAGGTGAAATTTCAGAAAACCAACAAGGTAGACGATTCCCATTCGAAAACCGAGACATTGATTATCGAGGGTTTAGTTTTGCAACGGATTTATTAACAAAAGAAACCGTAACTTATTTTGTAGGAGTAAAAACAGATAGTTCCATGTCGGTCCCCCTCATGGTAGCAGAAGAAAAGAATTTTTATACTTTTGTCTCTTTTGATACTCTCCTCCAAGGTATTTTTTTTGGGATTGTCGGTGTGATGAGTATTTACAATCTTTTTGTCTATTTTATGGTGCGAGACAAAGCATACATCTTTTATGTTTTGTATTTACTTATTTCAGCAATTTTGTTTCAATTTTCGCTCCAAGGTTTGTTACCTGTTTTATTTTTCCCGAACTCACCTGAGTTCGTTTATAATTCGCATAACCTTCTCTACTTTCTATTTTTATTCACTTGTTTTCCGATGAGCATCACCTTTATGAACCTAAAGGAAAATGCACCTCTCATCTACAAATGGTTTTTGGCATTAGCAACCATTCCTATCATTAGCATTTGCCTACTTCCTTTTTTACCGTACCGCCTAATGAACCAAGCTGGAGATATTTTTTCCTTTTTACTCGCATTCTTTGCTTTGTTTGTTTCTTATTACATCGCATTCGTAAAAAAATTTCCTCCAGCACGATTCTATTTTTCCGGATATTTGATGGTGATTGTTGGAGGACTCGCCACCGTTCTAAGATATATGGGATTTTTTCCGGTGAATGCTTTCACAGAAAATTCATTCCAAGTAGGAATGGCTATCGAAGTGTTACTCATGGCATTTGGTCTGGGAGATAGAATTTCCGTTGTTCGCAAAGAAAAAGACAAAATTCAATTCAAAGCAGAAATCAACAAACAAAAGTTAATCGCTTATGGCAGAGAATTAAAATTAGCCCAAAAACTCCAGGAATCCACTCTCCCACAAATCCTTCCCAAATTTCCAGGACTCGTCATCAAAACAGGATACTTCCCTGCTTCTTTGGTAGGTGGTGATTTTTACGATATCTCCGTTTTTGGGAAACACCAGATCTGTTGTTTGATTGCCGATGTGACTGGACACGGAGTACCGGCCGCCATTGAAGCTGCCATGTTAAAGATCGCTTACATGCAGACGTTAGCTTTTGCCAACAAACCAGGAAAGGTTTTGGAAAGTATCAATGTATCCCTTGCCGGAAATTATAAAAATCAATTTTTGACGGCTAGTGCTATCTTTATCGATTTGGAACTAAAACAATTAAAAGTGGCAAACGCAGGTCATCCCGCCTTATACAAGTTCAATGAAAATTCCACTTCAATCGAGGTGATCAGACCCAAAGGGAAACTCATCGGATATTCCAAAGAAGTACATTACCCAGAAGAAGTTCACAAACTATCTCCTGGTGATAAAATTTTACTATTTACAGATGGAATTTGGGATTTATGGGAAAATGGAGACTCAGATTCAGGGGAAGAAGAGCTTTTGGACTGGTTACTCGTCAGAAAAAAAGAATCGGTGGAAGCTTTGTATGGCGGTATTGATGGACACATTCGCCTACGGAACAAAGAAGGTCCCGCAGACGATGATATAACTTTTATTCTATTCGAAATTACATAACAGAAAATGCGGACTAAACGTCCGCATAAATTGCCGCATTTAATAGTCTGGAAATATTGTCTAAGTTACGAGAAATATCGCGGTAAAGTAGAGCTGGCATCAAATTCTCTTTTTTCTGATACTTTTTCTTTTTCACTTTAGAATCGTTCTTTTTGATGGAACGAATCATTTGGAAACGATACTCACGACTTTGGTTACGAATCTGTGGATTACCAAGGATATCAAAAGTTTCACTTTGTTCTAAGTTCACGAGCAAAATGTCGTAGTGATGTTTGAGTAAATCCATTTGTTCTTTTACGGAATTACCGAACGTTTTGTCCAAGGAAACTTTTTGACGGTGAGATTTACGCATCTTTCTTGCAATCGATGCAAAGTTATCCCCCATCTCTTCGACTGCCTTCACCCTTTCCATAATTCCTAAAACATCTTTCGCGTAGTTACCAGTAATACCGGTCTCTTGGATTTGGTTTAGGTAGGTAAGAACTTCGGATCGAACTTGGTCTAACTCTTCTTCTTTTTTTAATACCTGAAGGACACGAGAGGCATCAAAAGGTTGTAATAAAATTTGTTCTGTCAAACGAAGGAAATCATAAGTATCACGAATGATTTTTTTAGTGAACTCAACCAATTCCACCATCGCAAGCTCTGTAGTTTTCACAGCCCCAGCTTGCAATAAACGAATGGAATCTTTGTCTTTTCCTGTTTTCGACGCAAGTCCATCCACAATGGCACTCACCACTTTGGTGATTGTATTCACAAACCAAATGAGAACGAGTGTGTTTGTAATGTTAAACATTGTATGGAAAAGAGAGATATGGAATCTTGTAGATTCTTTATCTGTAAGTGGATCCCCTGGAATCAAATCATCTACAATGCCTGTGAAAAATTTAAAAAATAGTAAGGCCCATAAAACTCCGAACACATTGAACATCGTATGCGCCAAAGCAGCCTTTTTAGCATTCCGATTTCCCGGAATGGCAGCAAGGTTTGCTGTAATGGTAGTTCCTATGTTTTCACCAAGGATCATACCATAAGCGGCATCAATCGGGATATAACCTGAGAATGCGAGAGTGATGGTAATGGTTGTGGAAGCAGAAGAAGATTGGATGACAATGGTTAAAAAGGCCCCAATCAAAACGAATAACAATATGGTGTTGAATCCCATATTTGTGTATTGTTGCAAAAATAGAAAACTTTCTGGATCCTTTGCGCTATCAGGAACGGCAGTTTTTAAATAATCCAATCCTAAAAACAAAAATCCAAACCCGATGAGGAAACTTCCCCAACCGGACCTGCTTTCTTTTCTTGAAAAATTTAAGATCACCCCTGCGGCAACCGCCGGTAAGGCGAAGGTGGCAATGTTGAACTTAAAACCTAAAAAAGAAACAATCCATGCGGTGATGGTGGTTCCAATATTGGCTCCCATGATGACACCGATGGCTTGGGCGAGTGAAATTAAACCGGCATTTACAAATCCAACCACAAGAACGGTGGTTGCAGAACTGGATTGTATTGTAGATGTAATAAAAAGTCCGCTAAAAACAGCAGACACTCTATTTCTCGTCATCGACGAAAGAAAGGAACGAAGCCGATCTCCCGCCACGCGTTGTAAGGACTCACTTAGTAATTTCATCCCATAGATGAAAATCCCGAGTCCGCCTAAAACCTGAATGAGTAGTGACCAATTCATAGATGTAATATTTCCAAGGTTCAATTTCTTCGATTACAATTTGGTACCAACCTTTTATTCGGTTGCAGTATTTTTTTCCATTGGCAAAGTGTAATGAATATGTCAAAAACCATCAGCAAAGGAATGGTTGTAGGATTTTCCTATCACCTAAAGAACGCCCAGGGAGAAACTCTGGACCAATCAGAAGAACCGTTATTATACCTCCACGGCTGGCAAAATATTATTCCCGGTTTGGAAAAAGAACTAGAAGGATTAGTGAACGGCGATTCTAAAAATGTAACTGTACCACCTGAAGATGGTTATGGGACATATAACGAAGAACTTATTTTTCAAGTTCCCAAAACAGAACTTCCACCGGATGCTGAGTTAGAAGTGGGAATGGAATTCCAAACGGATACTCCAGAAGGTAGAATGGTTCTATATCTTCAAGAAGTTAGGGATGCCGAAGTCATTCTGAACGGCAATCATCCGTTAGCTGGAGAGACTCTCCACTTTGCGGTGACAATTAAGTCCATTCGCGAAGCGACTGAAGAAGAATTACAACATGGTCACGTGCACGGTCCAGGCGGACACCACCACCATTAATAGTTTTCTTTTTTCGATATTTTCCCTCTGAGTCTTCTTTCGGATTGCTTTTTTTTTAAAGGGTAATTAGACTGACGGAAGATTCAGAGTATTGTTGATTTTCACCGCCGAAGTAGTCCTTTCAAGCTTGCACGCTGGTAGCTTTCCCAAGTTTTTCCCTGCATTTTTCTGGAGTTCTTACCCAAAATCCCGTAAAGGGTTCCGACGATTGTAAATCTAGAATTCCCGAGTCGACTTTAACAAACAGGACAAAAACTATGTCAGTAAACATTTATGTTGGCAACCTCTCTTACGATATGACTGAAGGTAAACTCACTGAGCTTTTCGGAGCACACGGTGCAGTAACTTCTGCAAAAATCATCACTGACCAGTATTCTGGTCGTTCTAAAGGTTTCGGATTCATCGAAATGAAAGATGGAAAAGAAGCTGATAACGCGATCAAAGATCTTAACGGAAAAAACATCCTTAACCGTGAGATGAAAGTAAACATCGCAAAACCTAAAACTAACAACTGGAGATAATCTAGTTTGTCAAAAATCCGTCGCTTAACGTTGTTTAAGTGACGGATTTTTTTTGCCTATTTGGTTTTACAAAACCAAATCCCATTGACATTCGATCGATCACCATATAGTATTACGATAAGGGTATCGATATGGGAAAAGTAACTGTCTCACCAAAATTTCAAGTAGTCATTCCAAAAGAAATTCGCGAACAAATCGGTGTCAAAGCTGGGATGAAACTCGAAATCATAACCTTTGGGAATCGTATGGAGTTAATTCCCATAGAACCCATTAAAAAATTAAAAGGTTCGTTATTCGGGATGGATCCAAAATTAGAAAGGGATGGAGATCGGATTTGAATGTCGTTGATTCCTCCGGGTGGTTAGAATATTTCAGTGGAACGAGTCGAGCCAATCTATTTGCTGAAGCCATTGAAAAAACAGAAATCTTAATTGTCCCCAGTTTGTCCTTATTTGAAATCTTCAAAAAAGTTTATAAAGAACGAGGTGAGGACCTTGCTCTGAAAATGGTTGCTCATATGCAACTCGGCACGGTCGTCAATTTAGATTCTAGAATATCAATCTATGCCGCAAAGATCAGTGTGGAAAAATCAATACCTATGGCAGATAGCATCATTTATGCAACGGCCCAATTAAACAAAGCAACCCTTTGGACCCAAGATAATGATTTTCAAGGACTACCAGGAGTGAAGTTTTTCGAAAAGAAAAACTGATTCGAGGATCCTTCGTTCACCCCCCTACAAAACCACCCGATACTTCGCCCTCATCTTTTCTATCTGTTCCTCTGGGATCTGGTGAATATTTTTTCCGCCATGTCTGTTTTCCACAGTTACCACAAAAAACAAATATCCAAATTCATTCGCCAAACGTTCGTAAGGTTCTAGTTCCCAATCTAAAGTAAAGGTATTGTCAACGATGACAAAAGGAATTCCCTCTTGCAAAGCCTCTTTGGTTTTTGATTCACATTCTTTGTAGGCCAGGTGATTTTTTTGATACTCAAAGTTATATTCTCCCGATTCATTTTCAAAATAGGAATCGATCGAGAAGATGGGTGCTCCGTTCGACAACGAAATCGTATTTGCTAAGGTAGTTTTTCCCGATCCGGGAATCCCTCGTAAGGCAAGGAGTGTTTTTTTGATTTGGATGGAATTTGGATTGGTTTTTTGGTCTGGCAAATTCTTAGATTCCATTCTCCAAACCCTAATTCTTTTTCCTTATCTGGAAAGAGAAAAATCTCGCAAGGAATACTTCTATCTGAAAGAATAGAACAGAATTAAGGAGACTTTTGTGTCATACGAAGCTTATAAACTCATCCATATTTTCGGAATGTATTTGTTATTTTTATCTCTGGGAGGAGTTACCCTCTACACCATCAACGGTGGAAAAAAATCGGAAAACAAATTCAAAACGGTAGCTGCCATCACTCACGGTGTGGCTCTCATTCTTCTTTTCGTTGCGGGATTTGGCCTCATGAAATTTCGAGGGATCTCCCATTCGGCGATGCCAGTTTGGGTCATTTTGAAAATTGTCATCTGGCTTGCGTTTGGTGGACTTTTGGCCCTTGCTTCCAAAAAAGAGAAATTTGCCAAAATCCTTTGGTATGTGTTTCCACTTTTAGGATTGTTGGCAGCCTACCTTGCGTTCTACCAACCTTTTTAATTTTTAAAAAATCTGCCTTTTCTCACAAGCGAGGGGGCAGTCCATTTTCCCTTCCCACTTTTTCTTTTTCTTTTCCCCCACTTACCGAGTCTGAAATTAGAATCTAAGACCAGGAATTTCTCGAGGGAATATGAAAACACGAATCGAAACCGACTCTATGGGCGAAATTGAAGTGGAGGCATCTCGTTATTGGGGTGCCCAAACCGAACGTTCCCTCCACCACTTCCGCATCGGAACAGACAAATTTCCTAGAGAGATGATTCGAGCTCTAGGGATTTTAAAAAAATCAGCAGCACTGACAAACAAAGAGCTAGGAATCCTTTCGGCTGAAAAAATGGAACTCATTGTGAAGGCAGCGGAAGAAGTCGTTGTTGGAACGTTAGATGACCACTTCCCCCTTTCAGTATGGCAAACCGGATCGGGAACCCAAACTAATATGAATGTGAATGAAGTCATTTCCAATAGAGCGATCGAAATGGCCGGTGGAGTTCTCGGTTCTAAAAAACCCATCCATCCCAATGACGATGTGAACAAAGCCCAAAGTTCCAACGATACCTTTCCCACAGCCATGCATATTGCTTGTGTGGAAAGTTTGGTTCACAAACTCATACCCGCCTTACAAACGCTCCACGACACATTGGATCAAAAAGCAAAAAACTTTGCCAGTATCATCAAAATTGGTCGTACTCATTTACAGGATGCCACCCCTCTCACACTGGGTCAGGAATTTTCTGGCTATGTCCAACAATTAAAGTATTCGATAGAGAGAATCGAACGAGTGTTACCTTCTGTATACCGGTTGGCACTTGGGGGAACTGCTGTAGGGACAGGACTCAACACCCATCCCGAATTTGCAGTGCAGGTCGCGGCTACAATTGCCAAAGAAACAGGGCTCCCCTTTGTCACGGCGGAAAACAAATTTGAGGCACTCGCCGCACACGATTCCCTTGTGGAAGTGAGTGGAGTTTTGAAAACCATCGCCTGTTCCCTCATGAAGATCGCAAACGATATTCGCCTGTTGGCATCCGGACCAAGATGTGGGATTGGAGAAATTTCCATTCCTGAAAATGAACCAGGCTCTTCCATTATGCCAGGGAAAGTAAACCCCACACAATCCGAAGCCATGACCATGGTGGCAGCTCAAGTGATAGGAAATGATGTGGCAGTGAACGTAGGTGGATCTTCTGGAAACTTTGAACTAAATGTATTCAAACCACTGATTATTTTTAATGTACTTAATTCTATACGGTTGTTAGCCGATGCTACAAATTCTTTTGAAGAACACTGTGCACGGGGAATTGAACCAAACCTAGAAACAATCGAACACAACCTAAAAAATTCACTGATGCTTGTGACGGCTCTTAACCCACATATTGGCTATGATAAAGCTGCAAAGATTGCAAAAACTGCCCATAAAGAAAAATCCACTTTGAAAGAAGCAGGAATTCAGTTGGGAATATTGACGGCAGAACAGTTTGATGAATGGGTGAAACCGGAAGAGATGATTTGAAATGATTGTATCATTTCTTTTGTTCTCCGCTGCTGGACAAAGTTTTGAGAGCATTTCGAATCATATCCCAATAGTTTTTTCGCCAACCTTCTTCTACATCAGGAATCAGTGCCTTTGGCACACCGCGATGTGTTAAAGTTAATTCAGTTCCACCTTCAGTAGTTTCTTTGAATGTAAACGTAGCCATTGAAAAAATCCCTTCAGGAAAATCATTTCTTCTCCAGGCTTGCACAATTCTTCTCGAAGGTTCAAGGTCTACAATGATTCCAGATACCTTTCCAGACATGGTAGAAAAGTCACCGCCAATCCGTTTACTGATCATCGCAGTTTCCCCTGTGAGGGCCGTGACTTTCTTCGAATCTGCAATAAACTGGTAGATCGTCATTGGAGAAGCCTTAAATTTTACTTTTTGTTGGATCGTTTTACACATCTTAGTTTGCCTTGTATCAGTTTCAAAATTCTGATCTGCACTTTTTAAACCGCGTTACAAGTTTTGGATTCACCTAATACAGTTCATTCTAAGAAATCAATTTTCAATTCAACATTTGAAAAAAATCATTTCCCTTGTCATCGACTACGATAAAGGCGGGAAAGTTTTCTACTTCAATGGACCAAACGGCTTCCATACCTAACTCGGGGAAGTCGAGAACTTCCACCTTTTTAATGTTTTCTTTGGCAAGTAAGGCCGCAGGTCCACCGATGGATCCGAGATAAAATCCCCCATTCTTCTTACAGCTATCAGTCACCACTTTGGAACGATTCCCTTTGGCAAGAGAGATCATGGAGTAACCTTTTTCTTGAAAGAGAGGAACATAACTATCCATTCGTCCTGCGGTCGTTGGACCAAAGGAACCGGATGGCATTCCTTCTGGAGTTTTCGCAGGCCCCGCATAGTAAACAGGGTGGTTTTTAAAATAGTCCGGAAGAGGTTCTCCCTTATCTAATTTTTCTTTGAGTTTGGCATGGGCAATGTCACGAGCCACAACGAGTCGTCCCGACAACATAACCCGTGTTTTGACAGGATATTTATTTAGAATTCCGAGAATCTCTTTCATGGGTTGGTTTAAATTGATATGAACGGTTTCACTTCCCGCATCCGATTCTTCGACTGTAGGTAAAAAACGTGCCGGATCGTATTCGAGTTGTTCTAAGTAAATTCCGTCTTTTGTGATTTTGGCTTTGATATTGCGATCGGCACTACAACTCACCCCAAGTCCGACTGGGCACGAAGCACCATGCCTTGGCAAACGAATGATACGGAAATCATGAGCTAAATATTTTCCACCAAACTGCGCTCCAATTCCCGATTTTTGAGCCGCAAGTAACATCTTCTCTTCGAGTTCGATATCACGAAAAGCAGTTCCTTCTTTGGTTCCTTTTGTGGGCAAATGATCCAAATAACCAGCTGACGCCAGTTTGACGGTCTTTAGATTTGCCTCGGCAGATGTTCCCCCAATCACCACTGCTATGTGGTAGGGAGGACAGGCAGAAGTTCCAAGACTCGCCACTTTTTCCGAAATGAATTTTTCGAGAGATGCCGGGTTGAGGAGGGCTTTCGTTTCTTGGTAGAGATAGGTTTTGTTAGCAGACCCACCCCCCTTTGCCATAAATAGAAAACTATATTTTTGACCAGGTGTTGCATAAATATCGACCTGGGCCGGTAAGTTGGAACCAGAGTTAGTTTCCTCATACATAGAAAGAGGAACTACCTGCGAATAACGCAAGTTACGCTCTACGTATGTATTATAAATTCCTTTGGAGAGGGCTTCGGCATCATCGCCACCGGTGATGACATACTCGCCCTTTTTAGCCATAACAATTCCCGTTCCCGTGTCTTGGCAAGAAGGCAGTTGTTTGTCTGCGGCAATCACTGCATTTTTGAGAAGGGCCATTGCCACAAACCGATCATTTTTAGTGGCTTCTGGATCATCTAAAATTTTGCGAACTTTTTCCAAGTGGCCTGGGCGGAGGTAAAAAGCGATGTCTTCCATGGCTTTTTCGGCAAGGAAGGTCAAACCCTCTGGTTCGATTTTTAAAATTTCTTTATCCCCGAATGGGACGGTGCTTACAAAGTCCTTGGTTAACAATTTGTAAGGAGTTGTATCTTCCCCGAGTGGGAAGGGATCGGCATAAAAGAATTCTGGCATGGAAACCTCTAAACTATCCTTCTATGTTCAGGGAATTCTCTTTCCAGTAAATGAATTTTTACGAAGTGTTTAGGAAACACCCAAAACAATGCGAAAGGATTAATGGAAAAATCGTTTCTCTTTTTTCAAAAACAGTCTATAACAAAGGAAAATGAAACAAAGCCTCATTTACATTTTATTTATTTTTCTCCCTTCGATGTTGTTTGCAGAGGAGACAGCGACAGCCAGACAAGAGCCTGAAGAAAAAAGTAAAAACTCAAAAATCAGCTTACTCTTAAAAAGACAGACCTACCAGTATCTGCCTTATGAATACACATCTCTCACAGATAAAAATGAATCCTTGGTTCCCTCTCGTTCCAGCTCGGCATTGAAGGAAAATGGAAAGGTTCTCATTCCCTTTGTATTCAGTTATGAAAATTTCGCAAAAGGTTTAAAATTAGAACTCTCCTACTTTGAAATTGAAATTGTAAACGCTAACACTCTTCTATACCAACAAACATCGCAAGGACCCAATATTTCCCGGTATTACCTTTCACCAATGGCTCGTTCGGAATTTGAATTCAATGCTTACAAATCTTTGAGCCCCAGAAAGGATTGGAAACTTTATCTAGGAGGGGGGATTCGTAATATCAATCGTTACCTATATGGAAATTATCTAGGGCAAGGGACTTTCAAAGAATATTTTTTCACGTATGGCCCACAAGTCTCTGTACAAAGTATCTACGAACTTCCTTATGACTTAGCATTCCACCTAACAATGGATGTGTTTTACACACAAGGCACTCGGTTTTTCAAACAACCAAACCTAACGGAAGACCGGTTCCAATACTCTTTATCCACCGCAGGTACAGAAGGAATCTTTAGGGGATATGAATTTGATGGTTCCCTAGCCTATTCTTTTTTTCCCAACATGAAATTCTTTGTGGGATACAATATGATCGTCTCTAAATTCTCCTACTACCATTATAATGAAATTCAATTCAGTCGCAGCACAGAGAATTTGGGTTCTGCTAGTCCCTCTCTCACAGGAAATTGGGAGATGAACCTCCCGAAAAAATCGGAAAACTTTGATACGCTTCGAGGGATTTATCTGGGGATGATGGTGAGTTTTTAAGAGGACCTTAGAAGTTAACGTTAGGTTTCCGATTTCTTTCTAAAGTCAATGGAATTTTGGTTCCTTACTTGACAAATACACGATAACAAGTGATATGTGAAGGAATCGATCAAAATTGAAAAACCGTCGATTGCCTCTATTTTGATCTTAAAGATAAAATGAAATTATTCTTTCCTATCGTAATCCTATAGAGTTTATTTTTTCTATCTAATTGTCGCGTGCGAATCTCGACAGAAAATGACTGTGAGGAAAAGAAATTTGCAGGTTTTCCTTCTTACAGCAATCAACTTGAGAGATGCCGATAAAATTCCAGTGACCTTATCCTGCCAAAGCTTCTTCAAACCTGGATTTGCTTGTGATTGAGATAGGGTGAGAGGGGCGGTTATTAGTTCGTTATGTGAAAGTTCGCATAACTTCTATGGAAACGAAGAAAAGCATAAATTTGGCATTTTTTCGTCTTGATTTCTCTGAAAGTAACCATTATCCTACAATTGTAACCACAATTTCGGAGTTAAAAGAATGATTTATGTCGGAGTAAGAGATCTAAAAGCAAAACTTAGCGAATATCTCGATAAAGCCAGGCTTGGAGACGAAGTAATCGTTACTGATCACGGAAAACCTATTGCTAGACTAATAAAAGAACCAATAAAACAAAAATCTACTATTGAGAAAATGTATCTTTTAGCTGAAAAAGGTATGATACAACTTCCAAGTAAGGATAAGCAAAGTAAATCGACTACTCCGCTTAAAACAAAGTCAAAAATGACTGCATCTGATATATTACTTAACGATCGTTAATGTTTTATTATTTAGATTCAAGCGTTCTTGTAAAAAAATACTTTGCTGAATTTGCTTCTGATACTGTATTAAAAATATGGAAAGATAATCGATATATTGCAATATCACAAGTTGGCTATTCAGAAATCCTAGCCACAATTAATAAAAAACAAAAAATTGATAAGTTCTCTGAAAAAATAAAAGAATCTATTATAAAACAATTTAAATCTGATTGGGATCAACTTGTCAAAATTAACGTAGATCATTCAATAAATTCTGAATTAGATAGAATTCATTCAAAATATTTACTTAGAGGTTTCGATGCTATTCACCTCGTTTCTGCGATTCTTCTATTCAGAGAATTAGAAGAAGAAACTTTCTTTCTTAGTGCAGACGATAATCTAGCAACTGCAGCTAAAAAAGATGGTTTAAATATCGGAATATATAATTGGAAGTAAATACGAACCTTCGCATAACAGCACCTTCGACACTTACGGCCTCTCTTGGGCTGTGCCACATTTTCCTCCCGTCACTCGCTTTCATCCGCAAGCTACGTGCACTTCCCGTTCGGGACTCAGGGTCATACAACTTCAGTAAGCCTAGTTCGTTACGCGAAATCTCTTAAAATAATTTATAAAGGAAAAGAGAGATAAAAATCCAGAGTTTTTGATCTTTACAGGGAGATAACTGAGTATAGACTACCAACAAGATGAAAAGTCGCGTCTACATCGAAACATCAGTAATAAGTTATTATACAAAACTATCCAAAGATATTCGTACTCTATCACGTTAGGAGACTACAATTGACTGGTGGGAAGAGGAAATGAACAAATTCGACTGTTATATTTCACTTGCTGTCATCGAAGCAGAGAAAAGAATGAAAGCTTCGCAAAATTTGCCAATTTCAGCTGAATCTAGTGAAATAATGGCACTTGCAGAAAAATATTTTTCCAAATTAAATATTCCAGATAAATCAAAACTAAATTGGAGCAAGATTGTAAAAATGATTTTGAACTAATTTTCAAAAAGCACAACATATTACATAAGATCTATATAACCAGGATCATTGAAAAAAAGATTTAGAAAAGAAGAAGAAAATCCCTACGCCATAATAAGAGACTCCGCCTAACGGGATTTTCACCCTCGCTCGGTCTGCTACAAATTTTGTTGTATAAGTAAATGAAAAATTTCAGATGAATGGAAATTCTATGAATAAAAATAATGAAATAATCATCAAATCTTTTTCTTCCTCAGAGAAATGGAAGGAATGGCTTATGTTAAATTTTGCTACATTTCCTAATGGTATTTGGCTTCGAATTTATAAGAAAGACTCCGGAAAAAAAACAATAACCTATGATGAGGCACTAGATGAAGCTCTTTGCTTCGGCTGGATCGATAGTCTGAAAAATAAATACGATGAAACATCGTGGATTCAGAAATTTACTCCACGCAGATCACAAAGCAAATGGTCAAAGCGAAATAGAGAGCGAGCAGATCTGCTTATCAAAGAAAAACGAATGCAACCAAGCGGATTATTAGAAATAGAGACTGCAAAAAAAGATGGCAGATGGGACCAAGCCTATGATTCTCCAAGCCAAATGGAAATTCCCCCTGATTTTCTAGAAAAATTAGTAAAAGATCAGTACGCCCACGAATTCTTTAAAACACTGAATAAAACGAACGTATATGCAATTGCTTGGCGATTACAAACAGCAAAGACTTTAAAGACAAGAGAAAAACGAATGGAGGCTCTTCTCCAAATGATGAAGAATCGACAAAAATTGCACTAAATTATTTGCCAACAACAATAAACGCGAAATCCTTTCAATAAGAGTAAAGCAAAAGTATTAAACTCAATTCTATGAGGCACAAACGCCGGGGAACATCGTCTCCATTATTTCGTTATGCGAAATTAGGATATAACTATACTTAAAGCTTGTAAAAAAACCCAACGACTATAAATACTAAACCCAAAATATGAAATGGTTTTAATTTCTTCTCTTGTTCTTTAATTATAATCCCCTCATTCCAGATTCCACCAATATTAGGCATGGACGAAAAAGTTAATATCACTCCAAAACCATCCAACATCAAACCAATAATACCCAATAATTTCGAAAAACTAAAATAATTAAAGTCATTATAAGATCTATCTATAAACCGTATCATAACGCATGATGAACAAAAAATATAAATATAAAGAACCCAATATGGAAACTTAACTTTAGTTAGCTTTTTTTGACTCAGCATAATACTTACATAGACTACTTTTAATTTTTTATCAAGCAAATTTTTCCAGAAAACTCTTATTATAAAATGTATTACGTTGAATGAAGCCCAAAAATAATCTATATAACTAAAAACCAATAGATTGAAAAAGTAATCAATTGTATAAAGAGATACTTGTTACCAATAATCTTAGAAAAAATCTAATTCATTAAGTATAATCACAAATACAAAACATCAAATTGATTTATAATGCTCTGAAGATTACAAGAAAGTTGAATCAAAAGATAGATCAATTCCACAGAAATGGAACTGCCTCATTGACATAAATACTAATGAATCTGTTTTAAGTTTCTTAACGCCAGTTTGGGACTCAGCGCCAGCATAAGTCTGTAAGCCTAGTTCGTTAGGCGCACGTAAAAAAATACTTTACTATATTTCGAAAAACAGAAATTTTAATTATGAAAAAAATATTAACTTCAGCATTACTAATTACAACCGCTTCATGCGTTACGAATAGAGACTTATTACAAGATAAATATTACAAAAATGAAAAAATTGAACCAAGCTTTGTTGAACAAAACTTTTTAACTTCAAAGCAAATTTTAAAAAAAGATGGTCCTTTAGAAAATAGTCCAATTGGTTTAGCAGCTTCCTTCGGCGATTATGACACATTTCAATCATTTTACAAAAAAGTTCAGGACCTGAGTAACTACGATAAAAAGACTTTGTTAGATCTAGCTGTATCAATTTACAGATTTGGAGACAATTGTTTCGCTGATTGTTATGAAAAAAGGAAAGGTGAAAAGATTAAAATAATAAAGCTTCTATTAAATAGCGGTGTTCAGTATCAAGAAAATACAAATACATCAAGCTATATCCTATATACTGCAATTAGCTCTGCCTTTGCAGAAGCAATACCTATGGTCATTTTGCCCATAGATAAAATAAATAAAAATGAAAATGTTACTCCTGCTGATATTGCAGTAGGTTGCTATCTGCCAGAAGAGGATATGGTCTACTCTAATTTAACTAATCACATAATTAGAATTTATGACGGAAAAATTAACGTATTAAAAACTATCCAGTCTTATGGATTAAAATATAAACTAGCAAGGGTTTGTAAAGTTAGAGGATTTGAACCATTACCTCTAATAGCAAAAAAGAAAAAATTTATTGAGTTGGCTCTTTCAAGACAGGATCTAATTATTAAGTAAATTTTTCACCAACGCATAACAGCATGGAAACGATTCGAAACTCAGCGCCAGCCTACGTCAGTAAGTCTGGTCTGTTAGCAGAAATTGCCTTAAATTAAATAATGAAAAAACTACTTTTATATATTCTCCTCCAATTTTTCTTTTGTAACTGCTCCCAAAGAAAAAACATTATAATAATTATTTCTGCAAATACGGAATGGGTTTCTGCAAAAAATATCCTTCAAATAAAGGCCGATACTCTTCAGTATTCTCCATACGGAGAATTTTTCTCAGTAGACAATTTTTTCTCTTTATCTAAACAAAATGTCATTTTTTTTCATGGAGGTTGGGGAAAAATTGATTCTGCTGCTTCTACGCAATGGGTAATATCTAATCTCAATCCTAAGTATATTATTAACATTGGAACTGCTGGTGGTTTTATTCCAGTTCAGATGAAAACGCAATTTTGCTGACCTAAATTAAGCTAATACTCCAAGCCGAAAATGGAGATTAGAGATGGAAAAACAAGTAAGAGAAAGACGTACGTTCAAAGCGGATGACAAGATAGGCATCATCCGAAAACACCTATTAAAATCAAAGTTGGTAGACACCTGTGATGAATATCGGATTCATCCAACCATGATGCAAAATTGGTTAAAAATAGTATTGGAAGCAGGACGCGAAGCATTGGCTGGGTCGAATCAAAAAGAATCCAATGAAAACAAGAAACTGATAGAAAAGTATGAAAAGGAACTGGAGAGGAAAAACAGAATCATAGCCGAACTCACAGGGGAGATCATCGACCTAAAAAAAGAAGCTGGGGAGCTCTGACAGGATTACATGTTTCGACTGCATTAAAGCATGAGATTGTAAATACCTTAGATCGGCTGAAAGAGGCGTCAGGTCTCCCCATCAAATACCTGTGTAGTAAAATAGATGTAAATCCAGGCAAGTTAACTGTTTGGAGAAAATGTAAAAACAAATCACCAAAGAAAGTAATTCCAAAATCGCATTGGATAACACCAGAGGAACGAAAGGCAGTTGAAGATTACAAACGAAATCATCCATTCAAAGGATATGTTCTTTTGGCATGGATGATGATTGATGAAAACATAGCATATATGTCTCCTTCTAGTGTATATCGCATTCTGGTGGACTGTGGTTTAAACCGCAGATGGCAAAAGCCCTTGGGAGATCAAGAAAACAGGTTTTGATCAACCTAAAGCTATTCATGAACACTGGCATATGGACATATCATATATCAATTTTAAAGGAGTTTTGTTTATTGTATCAGTGTTAGACGGTTTTCACGTGCAGTCCTTGCATGGTCAATCAGTACCGAATGGAGTCACTTGATACACAGTTAGTTTTATGGGACGCATGCGACAAATGGCTTGGAGGCGATAAGTCTAGCGGTTCGTCTTATAACTGACAATGGATCTCAATTCTTGACTAAGGAATTCAAACAAATTTTGAAAGAATTTTCTATCCATAATGTTCGGACTTCTGTAAATCATCCTCAGTCCAACGGGAAACTAGAAAGATTTCATGGAACCATTAAGACTGAGTTAATCCGTGAAATACCAATGTATTCACTCGAACAAATTAGAGAAGAAGTTGGTAAATGGATTGAAGAATACAATTCGCTAAGACTTCATTCTGCAATCGGTTACGTAACACCTATGGATGTGTTTTATGGTCGCAAGGAAAAGATTTTAGCAGAAAGAAAAGAAAAACTACTTGAAGCAAAATTGAAGAGAAAACAATACTCGGTAAAGGCTAATATAAGGCTTGTTGCTTAGCTTAATTTTGAATCCCAAAATTCTGTTTTTCACTGAACTAAGACAGTTTTGACAAAAGGGTTAAACTATTTGATGTTGTTTTGGCAAAAACCACTTTTGTTTATGATATCATTGAAAAAATCGATAACGCTCAATCTGCCATTGATAATTATAAAACCGAAATTCAAATCGACCCTTCTATTAAATTTCCTAAGGATATCGTTCTGTCGAATATCATCTCTGCAGATCAAGATTTAGATCCTTCCAAAATTAATAAGCTTTCTAAATCATATAATGCTTCAGCTGCCGATTGGGAGTCAGCTTCTATTGCAAGGATCTGTCACAAAAACAATATCCAAGTAATTATTTTGAGAGGCATCTCAGATATTGTTACTTCAAACGGAAGTATCGTTTATAAGAATCAAAAATTATTTGAAAAGAATTCAAATATTATTATGAAAAAAACATTGGAAATCACCAAAAATCTGTTTTAGAATAAATTTTACCGAATGAATTTGATAATAATTCACTAAAGGAATAATTATGAAAAAAATAATTGCAGCAATCAATATGACCCTTAATGGAAATTGCGACCATAATGCCGGAATTCCTGATGAAGAAATACATTATCATTATGCTGACTTACTCAATACTGCTGAAGTTATACTATACGGAAGAATTACATACCAACTTATGCAATTTTGGCAATCGCTTCTAAAAAATCCTTCAGGTGAAAAATCAATGGATGATTTTGCTTTAGCTATAGACAAAATACAAAAAATTGTTTTTTCGAATACATTGAAAGAGACGGGGTGGGATAGTGCGAAACTTTCGACTAAACCATTAGAAGAAATAATTTTAGAACTAAAAAAACAATCGGGCAAAGATATTTTTGTAGGCAGTCGGAGTTTAATTATTCAGTTAATAAAGCTTAATTTGATTGATGAACTTCAGCTTTGTATTCACCCAGTTATTGCAGAAAGCGGTTTGCAATTATTTGAGAACTTAAACATTAAAACAGACCTTAAGCTTATTAAAACAAAAGTTTTTAAAAATGGAGCAATCATTCTTTACTATAAGCCGACAGTTGAAAGCATAACGATCGATTAGAAACTTCGAATGCAAAACTTGCACTTCCGGCTTCGCTTCCGGACTTTCTTACTTGGAAAGTATGCTTATAAGTTCCCCATCGCCGTCTAATACAATACCAATATGGAACCAAATGTTTTCGACCAAATTGCCAATAAATACGATACAGCCGAACGGAAAGAATTAGCCCAAGTCATAACTAGTGCAATCCAAAACGAATGTAAGGACAGCCAATCAAAAACCTTATTTGATTACGGTTGTGGCACCGGACTTGTAGGTTTTAGTTTGGTATCCTTAGTCGGTCGGATTGTCTTTATCGATTCCTCTGAACCAATGTTGGATCTTGTCAGAGAGAAAATCAAAAAAACAAATATTACCAATGCAGAAGTGATCCATTCCAACTTCCTGCAAAATACAAAAAATAAAAAAGCTGATCTTATACTTGTTTCTCTTGTCCTTCTGCACATCCCTGATACAAAAAGAATTCTAAACTATTTTTATGAAATCTTAAACCCTAACGGAAAGTTAATGATTGTAGATTTTGATAAAAACGAAAGGATAAACCACCCCAAAGTCCACAATGGATTTACAAATACTGAAATTAGATCCTTATTAACCGAAGTTGGGTTCAAAAATATAGAGATAAGAACCTTCCACCATGGTAAAAATATTTTTATGAATGAAGATGCTTCACTGTTTTTAGCAACAGGAGAAAAATAAATTTAGTTTCTAAACTGAATTTGTTCTTTGACTATATAATCTAAAACAATCGAATTCCCAATCGATTCAAAACCAACTGATACAGATAAAACAAAACAATCGTAAAAACAATGTTACTTAAGATAGCAACCCAGAAACCATAATTCGCATTCAGTTTTGGAAACAACAAAAACATAGGTAAGGTCGGAATTACAAACCAAAACGTATAATAGGCATGGTTGGAGATTTTTTCTGCACTCGCATTTTCAAATTTTAACCAGAACAAAGTGAGGATGGTGACCAAAGGAAGAGAAGCAATGAGACTTCCCATACGATCATTCCTTCTTGCGATTTCCGATATGATGACAATAAGTGCTGCCGTGACTAAATATTTTATAATGAGATATAACATAATTGAATTAATATTTTTGGTTTTGTTCCTAAATTATTTATCTATTTCTAAATTTACTACTTTGGAGAATTCTTTTGATTCGATTTTGTTTCTTTTAAATTTTTCTCATAAAGTGCAATCCAATTCTTGGGACTTATTTTTTTGGCTAACTCTCCAATCAAATTCCAGGGAATCTCCTCTTTCTTTTTAAAACGAATACAACTTTTCCCCATATCCAGTTTGGTTTTACAGTGTTTTGGATATTCTGTTTGGAACCACTTGAGTAATTTTAGATCGGCATAAATTCCCATATGATAGAGGGCAAGTCCATTCTTCTGGTAACGATTGGATATATTCTTCGATGGTATTTGCCATGGTAAGTGAGTTTACCAGGTTTCCGAAGGGAAGCAGTAGAAAAATTTTACTAAGTCCTGATTTTGTTGATAAAAATAGATTCCAAGTTCCAACTCATGCGCCAGCGATTGCAGTGGAAATCCGAAGGATTGGAACGAAAAGCGCGGTCGGTACAGACAAAAATTTACATTCGCATAACAAGTCCGAGGCGCCCAAACGTTTAAGCCAATCAATCTCTATTACTTACAAAACCTAATTGGGTATAAAAAAACCCACCAAAGGGGTGGGTTTTCATTTAGAGAAAAATCTCTTGTTTAAAAGTGTACTTTCTTATTTAGAAACAACTTGGAAAGTCACTCGACGGTTGATCGCATCTTTTTCATCAAAACCAGAAATTGGTTTTGCGGATCCAGAAGCTTTCGTAACGATTCTGTCAGCAGGGATACCTTGTTTTACAAGAGCATCTTTGACTGCGTCAGAACGAATTTGTGAGTAGTATCCGTTTCCTTTTTTAGCACCTTCTGCTTCTTCTGGTCCGGAAGCATCTGCGTGACCAGTCACTTCAAGTGCATAACCTTCAGGAAGTTTTGCAAGAGCATCTTTGATGTAAGAAACATTGTCTTTTGCCCAAGTTTTGAAATCTTCTGCTTGGATGTCCGCTTGTTTGTAGCTGAAACCTCTGCGACGAACACCGTCTGGATAACGGTAGTCTTTGAGTGCTACATTGATTTCGTCCAAAAGAGCTGCATTGAGATCTCTGGAAGAAACAGTGGGTGTTGTTCCTGTTGTGGAAGTTGTTTCTTTTGGTGTCTCTTTTTCTTCAGAAGACGAACAATTCGTTAATGAAAGCGAAAGACCTGCGAGGAGGATGAGGCTTAAAAAAAATCCTTTTTTCATCAGTTGACCTACCTTAATGTTTCCATAGTTTAGTTCTTTTCATTAGATAACAACCGAAAATGCAAATATTTCTAACCGTTTCCGAAGATTATGACCAAAGTCGCCTGGATGTCTTTCTAAAAGACAATGCCGGAGACGATCTCAGCCGTTCTACCGTTCAAAAGTGGATTGATTCTGGATTTGTGACAAACAAAACCAAAGAACAACTCGCCTCTAAAAACGGGTATAAGGTGACTCTTGGTGAAGAGTATGTCGTGGATGTGATTGCAAGACCCCCTTCCCGGCTCGAACCCATCCCTATGGACATTCCTGTCCTCTATGACGAAGAAGAATTTATGGTTATCCATAAAAAAGCAGGGATTGCTTGTCACAGTGGACCGGGCGATGACCAACCTTCACTCGTTAATGGACTGTTACACCAGTTCCAAAACCTATCAGCCACAGGTGGTGAACGTCGTCCAGGAATTGTGCACCGGTTAGACAAACCCACAGAAGGGGTTCTTATCATTGCTAAAACCGATCGCGCGCATGCGGCTCTTTCGAAACTTTTCCAAGACCGGTTGGTTGATAAAACTTATTATGCTTGGGTCCTCCAAGCCCCGGTGGAAGGAGAAGGAACTGTCAACTTACCGATTGGTCGCCATCCCGTAGAACGAGTGAAGATGTGTGTGCGGGAAGATGGACGAATGGCCATCACTCATTACAAAACCGAAAAAATTGTGCAAACACAAACGGGTCGTAAATTTAGTCTGATGAAACTTGGACTAGAAACGGGTCGTACCCACCAAATCCGTGTTCATATGGCGAAGTTGGGTTGCCCTGTTGTGGGGGACAGTTTGTACTCTCGGTCCGCAAAAGATTATACTCAATATGGACTCCTTCTTTTTGCCAAACGACTAGAGTTTCCTCATCCCTTCATTGCCGACAAACGGATCTTAGTGGAGTTGGATTTTCCTGAGAGATTCAAAACCTTCGAACGAAAATGTCCTAGTTACTAATCTAATTCAATTTTGTAATGAAATTCCGAAACATAAAACCAATCCTAATCCTTTTGGTTCTTTTTGGCACCTTTCATTTGTTTTATGATGCCACTTATGAAAACCATTTGGGTGTGGGAACGGATAGTGATGTTTTGTATCCCTATCTTTTTGCCAAAGATTTTTGGATGGGAGGATGGGCGGGGATTCGAGGTTGGAATCTTCCCCCCTGTTCCTATTTATTTCCAGAAATTGGACTTGCGATCCTGTTTTATCCTATTTTGAAATCAGTGTATTCCTTTCATTGGGCCTTTGGATTTTTATCTTTTGTGATGCCTTATTATTTGGCCAAGGCCTTAGGGATCAAAAACACCAAATCGTATTTGTTTTCTTTGGGATTTTTGGCTCTCGCAGGAATTTGGCCGAACGACTTCGGACAGTTTTTTTTACCCGCCTTCCACGCAATGATCTTTTTCTTTGCAGCCTACACTCTCTATGCCATCCACCGCTGGGATCCGCAAAATCGAAGCCAAGGTTTAAAGTTTTTGTTTGTGATTTCTCTCATTTGGATTTCTGAGTATTGGTTCTTTGTAAACATTGCCCCCTTCCTCTTGGTATATGCAGTAATTCGTTTAGGTAAGAAGTCCATCTATCCCATTGGTTTAGTTCTTTTGGGTTTTGGTTTGGGAAAGGTTTGGCAACTGGGTTTACGCCATTTAGGGATCGGAATCATAACCTCCAAAGACTTGCCCACAGTGGAACGAATCCACTCAGCCACAATTTGGATTTTGAAAGATCCAAGTTCTTGGATTTCTGCACTTGTGGAATCAATCACCAAACACCCCGTATTCGCTGATTGGTTTTATTGGTATTTTGTTCTATTCGGTATTTACGTTCTAATTTTGTTTCTTCGTTTCGAATGGAAAAAAGGATTCATAGATTTTGTCTTTCTTTTATCTCCCATTCTAACCGTGGTGGCTCTTTTTATTTTTCAAATAGAACTTAACTTTCGTTATTTATATTTTTTGCCATTCTGTGTTTTTTATCTTATCTTCAGGTTGGTGGCAATGATTCCGTTCATTCGATCTGTCACCGCCTTAGTTTTGTTTATTGGGCTTGTATTCTTTTATAATGAAAGATATCCCTTTTTGGCAAATGCAATCAAGGAAGGCGAAACCAAACGGACTCATAAATTAGAATGTCTTTCCAAGTTTGATGAAAAAATTCCTGGTGCTGCGACCTATTGGCCGATCAAATACATCTATGTTTTTTCCGATAGAGATTGGACTTTGGTTCCCTTCACAAAAGAAGCCGTGTATTATCCCTGGATCTCTAACAAAACTTGGGACAAAGGACTGGGAGAGAAATCTTTTGAAAACTTTTCTTGGGGAATCACAGAATCCAAAGAAAATCTAAGTCTCTGGAAGGGAGTTCATTTTGCGGGTGAATGTGAAGGTTGGTATTTTTACCGACGGTAGTCTCAAGCTTTGTAAACCAAAGTTTAGGATTTGGATTGATTCCTTTTTTATTTTTAAGACTTTAGGACACGTATGATAGAAATTCTCTCCGACCCATCGGTATGGCTTGCCCTGTTTACCTTAACTGCTTTGGAAATTGTCCTAGGCATTGACAACATTATCTTTATCTCCATCTTATCTTCTCGGCTGCCCAAAACCAAACAAAAGTCTGCGCGCCAAATTGGACTGATGTTAGCCATGTTTACTCGTATCCTTTTATTATTTTCCCTTTCTTTGATTATGAAACTCACAGCTCCCATTTTTACGATCCTAAACCATTCCATCAGTGGCCGTGATATCATACTGATTTTGGGAGGACTTTTTCTCATCGCAAAGTCAACCACAGAGATCCATCACAAATTGGAAGGAGAATCTGAGTTAGGTGAAGACACCGGCAAAAGAGTTTCCTTTACCAAAATTATCATCCAGATTATGATTTTGGACATTGTATTCTCTTTGGATTCGGTCATTACAGCAGTGGGTATGACTGACCAATTAGGTGTGATGATTACAGCCGTCGTTTTGTCTGTAGGATTTATGTTGTTATCCAGTGGGAGTATTTCCGACTTCGTAGACAAACACCCAACCATTAAAATTTTAGCACTTAGTTTTTTAATTTTGATTGGTGTGGCACTTCTTGGAGAAGGATTAGAATTACACATACCAAAAGGATACATTTACTTTGCGATGTGTTTTTCTGTGATGGTTGAATTCTTAAATATGAAACTCCGTTCCAATCCAGAAAAAAGGCATTAAAGGAGAATTCTAATGAAACGAAAAGAATTTATCAAACGATCTGCTTTGTTGTATACTGTACTCCAACTTCCCTTATTCAGCGAATCCGTATCGGAAGAAGAAACAATTCCCCAAACAACCGTTACAGAATCTCCTTGGTTAGAAGCCGATGATCTTTCTGACTTCCGTGTCTTACTTATCCAATTACAATCTGACCCGAGGGAATTTAAACTTTCAGGTAACTGGAGTCCAGGTAAGGTATTTGCCCACTGTGCGCAAAGTATAGAGTATTCATTGAAAGGGTATCCAGAAATAAAGTCCTCTCTCTTTCGAGGTTCTGTTGGCAAAGTTGCCTTTTCCATTTTTGCATTCAAAAACAAAATGAATCACGGACTGGAAGAACCCATTCCTGGTGCTGAAGACATTGCGAATGTTACCGAATTAAAAGTGGGAATTAAAAGACTGATCCAAGCCATCGATGATTTTTCTAAAGCAAAAGAGTCTTCTCTAAGACCTCATTTTGCTTATGGTGATCTCACCAAAGAAGAATACGAAGTAGCACATAGTCTTCATATCAAAAATCACATGGAACGAGTGTTAACTTAAAATAGATTCTATTTGTTGGCAGAGGTCTTCTGCCTTATACATTTTTGAAAAATAAGCAGAAACGATAGTTTCTAGTCCTTCTTCTTCCAAAAATTTATCACCTCCGGAAAGAGGCGCATCCGAACTAATCAGGATGATTGGAATTTTTTGGTCTTGGTGACGACGACCTTCCCATTCATGGATCAAAGAAATCCCATTCATTCCGGGCATCTGTAAATCGGTAATAATCAGCGATGGTGTAATTCTGGATAGATGGGACAGTGCTTCTTCCCCGTTTCCGGCTTCAATCACAATCCACTGATTTCTTCGCATAACTTCAGCAAGGTCCGATCTAAAGTTACCAGAATCATCCACAAGGAGTACGGACTTAGTACTCTTCGATAGAGAAATTTCAAAGGAAGAACCAACCCCAAGCACAGATTTGATTCGCAACTTTCCAAAATGAGCTTCGAGGATATTTGTACAGAGTTGTAAACCAAGCCCCGTTCCTCTTTCTCCAGCTGTTCCCGGCATACTTTTGATATTTTCTTCCCCGGTTAATTTATGAATTTGTTCTTCGCTCATTCCTAAACCACGGTCGCGAATTTCCACTGAAAGCCATTTTCCTTTGTAAGAAACACCTATCCATACCTCAGAATTGAGATAAGAATATTTGATTGAGTTAGTTAAAATATTTTTAAACACTTCTCCAATCAAAGTTCGGTCGGCAATGATTTCCGCTTGGATGGATGTATCCTTTTGGATTCGAATTCCTTTGAGTGTCGCAAGTGGTTCTACTGATTCTATGATTTCGTTCAGTAGTTCGTTAACTGAAAAGCGAGTTTGAATGAGTTTTGCACCAAAAGCATCAAATCGACTCACATCAAGTAACTGCTCTAACATTCGTAAGGATTGGGTAACACCTGTTTTACAAATTTCTAAAAACTTCTTTTTTTCTTCCTCGGTCGTTTCACTAAAACTAAAATCGATAACATCTAAAATTTGATTCACACTGTTTAGCGGCGAACGTAAGTCATGCGAAATAAGAGATACAAAGTTTGCCTTCCAACGGTTGGCATTTTCTAATTCCAATGTACGCGCTTTGACTTTTTTTTCTAGTGCTTCTTTTCTTTTGTACAATTCCTTTGATAAAGATTCGGACCGTTTGTAAACACGAACAAGTCCTAAAGTAACACCTAAAGTCTGCGGAAAAATAAATAAATATAAAGATACAAGACCCAAAGGCCTATATCCAAAAGTTGGATTGGCAATCAAAAACAAATCAATCGCCCCACCGATAATTGCCAAAAGCAAACTGAAAAAATACAACCTACTTTCCTTTCTTTGAAAGTATAATGCAAGTGATACAGAAAGGAGCCCCAAAAATACAAATGCACCTGAAAGAATCTCAAAATAAAAAGATATATCCGCAAGATGAGAGACTGGTGTCAAAATAGCGACAAGTAGAAATGTAAGTGCATATAGTTTTAAAAAAATTAACATACGTTTGAAGAAACGTAGTTGAGTCATATTGAGAAGAATATAAGCACCAAAATACATTACCAATACAAATCCGATTCGAGAGAGTCGAAACAAGGTAACACAATATTCATCTGAAAATAAATTGTATAGAATTCTTGTTTCGATGAGAGTAGAAGTTAAAATTAAAATTCCTAAATAGACGAATGCCATTCGCAGTGCATTTCGTTCCGACCGATTGATAAAATAAACTAACGCATGATAGATGGAAAGTAGTAACATAAAGATCATGAGGATCCAAGAAACTGCAAAATTTACGTTCCAAACATTGATGATGTTTTGTAACTTTCCGAATCGAATGATTCCTTGGATACCAGCATACTTATGTGAGAAGTTAGATATATGGATGACCAAATCTAACTTTTGGGAAACAGTTTTGAGAGGGATGATTTTTACATGAAAAGAGGGCCGATAGTTCTTTTCTGTTTTTGAGATGACTCCATTTTCAGCAACCAACTCACCATTCACATACATTTTATAGGCACTATGGAGTACAGGGACAAAAAGAGCAAAAGTCTGGTTCTCCACAGGTGGATCTGGCAAAAGAATTGTTAGGCGGTAGGAAGCAAATCCAAAACTTGGATAAACTTCTCCATCTTCATTTTCCTGAGAAAACCAAGGTACACCCACTTTTAGATAAGATTTGTTTTCGGGAGATTCTGCTTTGGGATCTAAAAATTCATTCCAATAAAATTCCCATTTCCCAGTGAAGTTTATGGTTTCCCCTGAAAAGTCAGCCGTCCTCGCATCAAGAACACCATCTTTTGCCAGTAAGGTTGGATAGGCATCAAACCGGCAGGAGGTGGTGCCAAGAAGGATTAAGATCAAAATTAAGGGATAACTACAAAAAATAAGTAAGCCTGAAAAAGATTTTTGGATGGATGTGAAGAATACTCTGAGAATCATAAGGCTGTGGAATCCGTTAAAATTGCCATCTTAGAAGATCATTCCGTTGTCACTGAAGGAATCATATCTATCCTGAAATCCAATCCTTTCTTTTCTCTTGCCGGAGAATTTCGAACGGCTGCCGATTTGTTTCATTTTTTAGAATCTAGTCCCATTGATCTTTTGGTTTTGGACATCGACTTACCAGATCGTAATGGTATCGATGTTTTGCGTGAGATTAAAGAAAAACACCAACCAACAAAAGTCATTATCTTTTCTTTGCATGGCAGTCGAGTTTATGTGGAAGATGCTCTGAAAGCTAAGGCCGATGGGTATATGTTAAAGTCAGATCCTATCTCCAAACTTCCAGAAGTCATTGAACTTGTGATGAAAGGTGGGTCTTTTGTTTCAGAAGGTGTGAGCAAAGTACAACTTCCTTTCTCGGCTTTCCAAATGGAGATTCTAAACTTACTCGTGCAGGGACTTTCTCAAAACGAAGTGGCGGACAGGATCCAAAAGTCGAGAAAAACAGTGGAATACCACCTCAATCAAATGAGGACCAAATTCTCTTGCAAAAATAACAACGAACTCATTTCCAAATACGAAAAAGAAATACAAAAATAGTCATTTCGTGATTTCCCATCCCTTTGTTTCGACTAAACTAATCGTATGAAACAAATTTATTTACTGCGCCATGCCAAATCAGAATGGGATGAACCCTATGATTCTGATTTGGAACGGTCTCTCTCTCGTCGTGGGAAAGAACAATCCAAAGCCCTACGCGATTACTTAAAAGAAAGCCGTTTTGAATTTGACCAATGTTTGGTCTCACCTGCCGAGAGGACGCAAAAAACCTACGCTGCACTCCGCAAAGAAATCCTTCGTTTCCCAAAACCTGACTTGCGTGAGGCCATATATGACTCGGACAAAGAAGATCTCCTCTTTTTATTGCAGGGGCTTTCGCCAAGCATTCGTTCGGTCTGCCTTGTGGGCCACAATCCTGGGTTAGAAGATTTAGGAAGTTCCCTCCTCTTTGGGGAAACAGAGGTTTCCCGCTTTCAGAAATTTCCTACGGCCTCATTTCTCGGCTTGAGTTTTTCTGAGGAATCGTGGAAAAATCTTAGTTGGGGAAGTTGCCAATTGGCAGTATTCTGGATCCCTGGGCAAATAGGCAAAGAATGAAACCATTATATTCAGAAGAACGAATCCACCACCGCGTTGAAGAATTGGCACGAGAGATTTCTCGGGATTTTTTAAGCAAAGACTTAGTTGTGGTCGGGATCTTGAACGGAGGATTTATCTTCACAGCAGATCTTTGTCGTAGCATTGCCATCCCTCATGAAGTGGATTTTATGGCTGCCTCTTCCTATGGAGACACAACTACTTCTGGAAATTTAAAAATCACCAAAGAACTAAAAAAATCGATTCAAAACAAATCGGTTCTGCTTGTGGAAGATATCGTAGATACAGGAAAAACTTTGGAATATCTTTTAGAAGAAGTGGGGAAACAAAATCCCAAAGACTTAAAAGTGGCGGCACTCTTTTGGAAACAAAACAAAGCAAATCCCCATATACCTGTTCATTATCCAGGTTTCATTATCGAAGATGAATTTTTAGTAGGTTACGGTTTAGACTACAAAGGCCAGTATCGTAACTTGCCTTATGTGGCAAAACTGGAAGTGACGGACTGAAAGTTTAAAAAAACAGGTTACAAGTTTTTTTCCCCCAACGAATCGTATCAGCAAGTATCGAAGGTGGTCTTTGAATTTTCATTTAAGGATTTCCCGAAACAATGATCCTTAGAAGGAAAACACAGATCATCTTATTGGTCATAAAACCGTTACATTCCATTTCTTTCATAGTGTATTTTGCCTTAACGAATCCAAATCCAATTTCTTGTTGATAAATTATTTTTAAATTTAGGAATAGTTAAGCATTATATAATAAATAATAGATACAATCTTGTTCGATTTTATTTTAAAAAAAACCCATTCCAATGAAAACCCCATCCAAAATCCAAATTTTATTTTTACTGTTTCCTGTTTTTCTATCGATCTCTTGCAAACCGGAATCTCTGGCCAACCACTGTGATCCAAAATCAGATTCCTATCTGACCTCTTTATTATTCCAATCGGCGACAACTGCTGAGTCAAAATACTGTGGATATAATTTAGTCAACGTTCCTCCGTTTGAATATAAATTTTCGAGTTATCGGTTGTATTTAAACTTTCCCGTTTCCATCATACCCAAATATAAATCTAATTCTAGTTATTCGATCCAAGGTGTTTTGCCTGTGGGGCTCACTTTCGATACCTTCTCAGGAGAAATCAAAGGGACAACTTCTGCTGCCACTGAAAATGCGACTCTTACCATCACAAGAAGTAACCCTGGGTATGCAGTGTATACAATCACACTCCAAGTTGTGGATACAACTGCAACAATGGTCTATGGACAATTCGGTTCTTTTACTTGTAATTCCGCATATAACGTTGGATCCTGTGCCTCTGGATCACCTAACAATAAAAGTCTAAGTTCTCCCTATGGAGTGGTTTCTGATTCTTCAGGAGGAGTTTATATTTCAGGAATCCACCGAGTCCAATATTATCCACCAAACTCAACGGTATCGACACGAGTGTATGGACAATTTGGATACTATAATTGTGACTTACCGAATGTTGATTCCAGCGGTACCTGTTTTGGGAATACTGTTAGTGCGAATTCCTTACGTGATGTTCGAGGGTTAGGATTGGATCAAGAGGACGAATTGTATGCAGTTGATATGACAAACAATCGTGTTTTGCATTTTCCCCAAAACTCAAACTTACCGGCAACAGTTTATGGCCAACTGAGCTTTACTACTGCCACTGCAGGAGCTGCAAGTGCCACTACCTTAAGCACTCCCATTGCCGTGACTTCTGCTTCCGATGGAGGTGTGTATATTGCAGAATCTGCCTACCACCGCATCCTTTATTTTCCATCAGGTTCCACTACTGCTACCCGCGTTTATGGACAACCTAGTTTCACCTCTAGTACTTCTGGGCTTTCCAATATAAAACTGAGTAGTCCCAATGGAATGGTCCTGGATTCGGAAGGCGGTTTGTATGTGGCTGATAACGGCAATAGTCGTGTCCTTTATTTTCCTTCTGGATCCACAACTGCAACTCGAGTTTATGGCCAACCGGACTTTATCACGAACGCTGGGGGGCCTGGTGCGACAGGGCTTTCTGGTCCCACTGGGGTAGCTTTAGACCAAAGTGAAAACTTATATGTAGCTGATACGGGTAACAACCGTGTGGTGATGTATCCAAGGACTACACAAACGGAAGGGATAGCGGCTGTAGGTGTATTTGGTCAGTTTAATGATCTGAATTGTTCCGTGAACAATAATAGCGGAAGTTGTGCAGGTTCAGCCGTTGGTCCCAAAAGCCTCTACTCACCTACGGGAATTTTTTTCAACAAACTCGGCCAACTTTATGTAGCTGACCGATCGAATAACAGAGTGTTAGTTTACTAAGCGACACCAACGAAGAAGGATCCCTACCAGGATTTAAAAGGTAGCTAGCTCTTCGTAATATTAAATCAAATTACCGAAACTACTATTTCACCGGCTCCGCAGAAACTTCTACTTCGGGAAGAGAAGCTCTTAAATATCCCGATTGTAACACTGCCACCTGCCCTTGTTCGCTGGTAAGAAAAGTTACAAAGGCATCAATTTTATCACCTTGGTCAGTTTTATAAATCATAAAGAGTTCCCGAGCCAATCTGTATTTTCTATCATAAACATTTCTGACTGAAGGAGACACATAAGGATCTTTATTGGTTCTGGCATAATCGAGGGCTTTTAGTTTGTCTTTGTTTTCTACAAGTGCAGAGCCCATTCCCATATAACCAATGCTATTTGGATTTCCTTGGATGAATTTTGACATCTCAGCATTGTCTTTTACAATTTTTGCATCTGGTGAAAAAACATTGGTTTTGTATTGGTTAAACTCATTCAAACCCAAATCCTTTCGTTTGAGGATGTGATTTTGAAAGTAGTCTTGAGTTCCCGATTTATCATTACGAATCACAATTGCAATAGGAGCATCAACTCCTCCCACTTCCTTCCAGTTTTTAATTTTACCTGAGAAAACATCAGAAGTTTGGGCCAAGTTCAGTTTGGATACTGTGTTCTTGGTATTGACAACAAGAGCAACTCCATCGTAAGCCAATCTTACTTTTTCTAAGTTACCGGTTTTGCGAAGGTCATCAAATTCTGCCTGGTTTAAGTCGCGAGAAGAAACTGCCATATCAATTTCGCCTTTTCGTAACCTGTCAATTCCTGATTCAGATCCACCACCTTCGACTGTTACACGAACATTGGAATTTACCTTTTCGTATTCGGTTCCTAAGTATCGCATCATACTGTTCATGGTTTCAGAACCTGCCACTTTCAGGGTTTGTTTGTCCTTACAAGCGACAAAGTTGATTGTAATCAAAATGTAAAAAAGCAGAGAAAGGTTTTTCATGGTTATTCAGGTAAAGCCCAAAATCCATCCTTCGTCAATCGCAAAAACCGCTAGTTTTTTCCATTTCCCCTATCAGTTTTTCAAAAAAATCCCCGATCTTTGTTTTGTGATGACTCGCCACCGATTGTTAATACTTTGTTTTGTAACATTTCTTCCCCTTGTTGGTTCTACCCCAGTTCCCCCGGGAAAAACCACCTTCCAGTGGAAATGGAAAGAAAACCAGGTATTGGAATTAAATGAATACCATGATGTTTTTTTCCGGGTCGGCGCCAAAACTGTCGAAAGGGAAGACAAAAACCGAGTTGTGATGAAACCTAAAAAATGTTCATCTGACTCTTGTTTGGTGAACGCTTTTTTTGATACATACATTCGGTATGGAAAAACATCCGGCCCTTTTTGGAAGGACAAAGAGTTTGTCTCTGATTTTACACTTTTTCGCAATGGAAGGTATGAAGTTCCAAACGAATTCATAATGCCAAACCTTCGCAGTTTTCCCAGTTTTCCAGAGGAAGCGGTTTCTGTTTCCGATGTATGGAAACTACCGGCAGAAGAATCCTTTGATTTTAATGCAGAACGCATTCGTGTGAAAGTGGTTCCCGAATATACCTTCCAAGGCACAGCCCCTTGGTCCGAAGGAAATTATAAAGGAAATTGTGAAAAAATTACTTATACCTATCCCATTTTTTATAACAAACCAGAAAATGAAAAGATGGTACCAAATGTACCTTATAAAATCTTTGGGTTTGCTTCAGGTACTGTTTTTTTTAATGCAACAAAAGGTGTTCCCGAGTTCAAAGAAGTAAAACTATCTTATACCTTTATTTATCCGAATGGAACGGTGCAAGAAGCCAACTTCCATATCAAAGGAATTTATTTCTTTCGTAACCAAGTCAATGCCAAAGACAAAGAATCGATTCGTGAAGATATCCTCGAAGATTTAATTGTTGGTTATACAGGAAATCCAATTCGATCTAAGTTAGATGATCCAAAGAAAGATCCAATCCATGAAAAAGAATCGAACAAAGAAAATTTAGGACGAATCACTGATACGGGAGAAGTTCCTATCCCGGAAAAAAATTCTGTTCCTGAAAAACTTCCTATCTCCGTTCGCACTTCCGAGGATGGAATTGTATTTTCTTTGGATTCTATCCTTTTTGATTTTAATGATAGCAAACTCAAAACCGATGCCGAAACCGCAGTGGCAAAAATCGCTGAAATCCTAAAAAAATATCCTGACAGGGAAATTCGAGTTTCTGGTCATACGGATAATATTGGAAAAAAAGAATACAACAAAAAACTATCGGAAGAGAGAGCTAAAGCCGTATTGCACTCATTAGTTGATAATTACAAAATGGATGAAAAACACATATCCTTTAAAGGATATGGCGATGATGCGCCGATTGTTCCGAATGATAGTGAAGAAAACCGACACAAAAACCGTCGGGTGGAAATTACTTTAGTTTTGGATTAACAACTAACCGATTTGTAAATCCAAACCCACAGAATAGGGAGGAACAATCGGTTCACTTTCTTTTTTTCCACGTTCCAATAGGACTTCCATTTCTTTACGCATTTCAGTGAGGAGACTCTGGATGGCTTCTTTTTTGTTGGACTTATAGAGTTTATAATAAGGTGCCGCAGAAAAAGCTGGGGCCAAAACCACATGAGCTTTTCTTGCTCTAACTTCTGTTTTTCCAAAAACATGTTTTTCAAAACTGCAAATCCATTCCATCAAACGTTCCGCAGACGGCCATTGGATTAAGTTCTTTGGTTTGGTAATGATAAATGCATAAGCAGTATCCACCAATTGTTTGGCTCTGCGAATATTTTGGTCGCTCAAGTTTTTTGGAGTAGAGGAAAGGGGAGAACCTGCTTCCAAACTTTCCAAGGCCCTAAAGAGGAGCCTTAGTTTTTGAATGGCATTGTCGGATTCATGAAACTTCACATGGAGAATGGAAGCAGTCAAATTCAGAGCTGTGTGCCTTGCCCTTCCTAAACGATAATCGAAATCTTTGCCTTCCGTTTCTGATCTGGGAATACCCAATTCAAATTCGGTTTCTTCTAACATCACTCGACCAACAGTGAGAAATCTTCGCAGGAGTGTTCGTCCACCGGGATAAAGTTTGAGTTTACGTTCAATCCGAGAAAGAGAAGTTTCAATTTCAGCAAGGATCGAATCCCTTGATCCTGAAATTTTATATTTCACGAAACTGGGTTGAATCCATAACTCTGCATTAGGATCTTTTTCCAAAGCGGCTTCCAATCCCCAGAAAGACACTTGCGCCACTCCAGGCATAAACGATACTAAATTATCATTTTCTCCAGACACCATTCCTTCTGGATACATGACTAATTTGCCATCTTTTTCGGCTAATATCTGTTTTGCGGTTTTGATCGCATTGCGATTTAACCTTCCTGTGATCACAGAAAAAGCACCAACTCGTTTGATTACTTCACCCACCAAACCAAATCCCCAATTAAAAATACTACGAGAGGCCATAAAATGAAATCTTGTTCCAATTTTACTTGCTACATAATAAGCAATGATGGGTTCCAAATCACTCGGTTGGTTGGATAAATACAGGACCCTTTTGTTTTTGATTTCTTTTAAGCGAAGTTCGTCTTCTTTTGCGATCTCCACTCCATCGATATTGAAGAGAAGTTTGGAAAGAATGGGAAAACCGATATCCAATCCCAATGCAATGGGAAATTCAAACCGAGGAGAAATAAAAGGATCTTTCATACAATTATCTTGTTAGAGTAAGACGAACCCCATTGCCAATACGAGCAATTATTCGTGGATGTATCCCCAGGTTTCTAATATTTTTTTCACTTCTTTACCCATCTCCCGTTGTACTTCGGATTCCCTGGTTCCACTGAAGGCGCCATCATTATAGACCCACGGAAGGGCAGAGGATGGAAATCCTTCGGGTTGTCTTTCCGAAACAATTAAGTCTTCTAAGTTGGTGATGGACCTTTGGAATTCCAACCCATACCTACCAAAACGAACAGGAATCGTTTTTCCATTTCGTGAAAAACTAAAAAAGGCACCCAGTTCTGGATTGACTGTTTTGAGTATTACCTCTTCCCCAAGAGTGGCATTTGTTGCCTTAGATTCTTTTTGTAAAGAGACAGTTTTTGCAGAACCAGAGCTGAGTTGGATGGAGTCAGAAACCTCCCAATCATAAATCGATCCTTGGACATTTAAGGAAAGGAAGTCTCGGCAAAGGGCTTCCGAACAAGGTGGAATCAAAATTCGTAAATGATTTCGTCTTAAAAAATTTTCCCGTCGGAAGTCGGCCCTTGCGATTTGTAAAAGCCTTTCTCCTTCTGGCACAGGGCTTAAATTGTTTTTTTCTTCTGGGTCTTTTTTTAGGTCATACAATTCTTCGGCCATGGTATGGGGTTCTCCCGCTGCAGTTCGCCTAACTGTCGTAAAACCAGGGTATCTGCGGATGTATTTGTAATTTTCTGTCCGAACCGATTCCGACATCCTTCCTTCTGTATAAATAAAACTTTCCTTGGGACAAACATCCGTTGTGCGAATGCACGAAGAATAATCGATACCTCGGTAGGTGGACTCTTTTGGCAATAAATCTAAAAAGCCGAGAATGGTTGGTGCGAGAGATAACAACGATGACTGGCCAGGAATGCGAATCTGCCCGCCACTACCTGCATTTTTTGACAAATCGGATCCTAAACTTTCTTGGATGGACTTAGGAAGTTTAATAAAATACGGCACAGCTATTTCTTCATCATAATGGGTTTCCCCATGTCCAAACCGAGTTTGCATAATGAAATGATAACTATAATCGTGATGAGAACTAAAAAGTTCGCCGTGGTCACCGGTCACAATGATCAAAGTTTCGTCATAGGTTCCTTGTTTTTTCAGAGCCGCCACAAGCCGACCAATTTCTCTGTCGGTATAATGCATCTCACCTAAGTAACGCTGCACGGGAGATTCATACCGGTAAAAAACTTCAGTTGGAACCAAGGAACGAACAGCGGCCAAATCCTCTGGCGGTGGGGAATAGGAAGCGTGAGGAGTATTCAAATTAAAATGTAAAAAATAAGGTTTGTCTTTGGATTCATTTACAAATTGGATTGCGTGGTTTGTGAGAACTTCTGTATCTACAATGTCCATTCCCACTTGAAAAGAATTATGAAATCCTAAATCCAAACCCACAGTTGTATAATCCAAAAAGAAAACATTATTCATAATCGTCTTGGAAAAATAGCCAGCTTCGCGAAACGTTTTGGCTAAGTTGTCTCTTTTTTTTCCATAGTATACTTTTCTTTGGTAAGGTTTTGTCGAAAACCAAGAATTCCCCAAACCAAGGTTAGACGAATATTCGGAATGAAAAAAAGACATCATGGATGGTTTTGTCCAATTTCCATTAGCGAAGGGATTTTCAAAGAAAATAGATTCCTTTGCCATTTGGTCCATTACCGGTGTCACAGAATAAGGATACCCGTAAGAACCAAAAAAATCTTTCCTAGCGGAATCAATCACAATGAGAATCACGGACTTTGGTTTCCGAGAACTGGCAAACGATGATATTAGTTCTTTTGGATATAACAAAGGTTCGCCTACAAAAAGATAACTATCCTGACTCTCCCAAACTAACCGAAGGGGCCCAAATTCTCCGATTTCCAAAATCTCTTTTTTGGCAGTCCACCTTTCCTTCACCGAGCCGGCAAGGTTCCATTCCCGAAGCAAATTCTCACCTGAATAGATTTTAAAACTTCCTGAAACTTGGGATTGGAATTCTGTTCCACCTAACAATCCGACAAGTGTAGAAAATTCATATTGGCCTGGGGGAATTTTGAATTCATACTCCTGACCCGGGGGAAAAAAAAGTGAGTCCAGAGAATGGTTTAAAAAGATTTTTTTATCTGTATTGAATGTAACTTGAGTATTTTCCCATTTGCGAGAAAGAGGAAGGCCACTTTGGCGACCGGGATTTTTTTTCCAATGGTAGGGAAGCAAATCTTTGGAAATCGAAATTTTGGATTTGGCATTTCGTAACTCCAAAACCAAGTCCACGGGGAAACGTCTTTCCGATTTGTTCAAACAGCTTAAGAGACAAAAACAGATCGATAGGGCGAAAGGAACAGTCGCTCGCATTTGGAACCAGTTTGGAAAACAGGTTTCCGACGAACAGGAAAAGTTCTTTCTTTTTAGGTTTCCATCGTCCATGTTTGACATCTATGAGTATCTGGGAACAAGCCTACTCCCGTGAGGAGTCTACCTTTCAAAATAAAGACGGCGGATCGATTTATTACCAAATCTACCGACCTAAGTCTGGCGTTAAACGTGTACTCGTTGTCCACCATGGATTTGGGGAACACGGAGGCCGTTACACACATTTATTGGAAGCGTTAGCCGACAAAAACTTTGCTGTGTACCTAATCGATGCTAGAGGCCATGGTAAGTCCGATGGACGTCGTGGTGTCGTAAATCACGTATCTGATTTTTTTGCCGACTTAAAAGAACTCATCGACATCGCCAAACGCAATGAAGGTGTTAAGAAAGTTACCTTACTCGGTCACTCTATGGGTGCTGTGATCACCTTTTTGTACACTGCAACCGACAACTACCAAAACGATTTGGACGCTTATATTTGTAGTGCCCTTCCTATCAAAGTCCAAACCGACTTAGTTATGAATGTAAAAAAAGCAGCCGGAGGGTTTTTGGCGAGTTTACTTCCTTCACTCACCATTCCTGCAGGCCTTGATGTAAACATGATTTCGCATGACAAGTCTGTGGTGGAAGCTTATGTAAAAGATCCTTTGGTTCACGGAAATATTTCTGCTTACCTAGGAGATTTTTTACTTAACTGCTACAACTTAGGACTCGAAGCCGCAACCAAAATCACTGTACCAATTTATATGTTCCATGGAAAGGAAGACCAAATTGCCCTCCATCAAGGAACCATTGATGCATTCGAACGAGTTGCATCGAAAGACAAAACGATAAAGATTTTTGACGGATTATACCACGAGACCATGAACGAACTTCCTAAAGACAGAACTCTCGTCTTAAAAGAATTAGTATCTTGGATCGATAAACACTAAGGAGACAATGCCAATGGCAATAACAAAGGATATAGTTGGAAAAAAACTAGATCGTTTTGATTTCACAGTGGAACGAGGAAAGATCAAAGAATTCTGCCTCGCCATCAACGAAAAAAACCCAATCTATTTTGATGTAGAAGAAGCAAAGAAAGCGGGATATTCAGATGTTCCTGCTCCCCCTACTTTCCCTACAGTCATTATGTTTTGGGGATACCCAAAGATTTGGAACGATATGGCCGAACTCGGTATCGACCTTTCCAAAATCCTTCACTTAAAAGAAGAGTATACGTATCACAAAATTCTGTATCCGGGCAAAGTGTACGCACAATCAGAGATTGCCGATGTAAAATCCGGAAGAGCAGAAATCGTAACTTTCAGAACGACCATCTATGATGAAAAAAATGATCCAATCCTCTCCGCTGAGATGGCGATCTTCATTCGTAAGGATTAATACAGGAGGCTAACAATGGCAAAAATCGAATTTGATAAAGTAGAAGTTGGTCAAACTCTTCCTCCACTAGACATCCCGGTCATCGAACATGCAAATTTAGTTCGTTATGCGGGAGCATCTGGAGATTTTAACCCCATCCACAACGATCCTGATTTTGCAAGAAAAGCAGGCCTCGATGGAACTATCTCTCACGGTATGTATGTTATGGCACAAGTAGGAAGACTTTGTACTTCTTGGGCTGACCAAAAAGACATCGCTTATTTTGGTGTGACTTTCAAAGCCATGACAAAACTTGGCGAAAAACTAACTATCGTTGGAACCATCAAAAAGAAATTTGAAAAAGATGGGAAAAAAACGGTAACTGTTCTTGTAGAAGCTAAAAACGAAGCTGGTGAAGTAAAAGCCGGTGGAGATTTAGTCGTCAACGCAGTATAAATTTTACACCCTCTCCCTTTGAATGAGAACGTTCCATCATTTGAAGGGAGAAATCCACCAAACAAGGAACAGACTATGCCATCCGAAGAAACCATCGTTTCGCAAATCAAAGATTTACTTTCCAATCATCCGAACATAAACATTGATATTTTATTTTTGTATGTACCTGAGTTTAAAATCCTCCACCACATAATCGAAGAAGACGAAATCATCCAAGGGTATTGCATAGGTTTACTAGAGGGATCCAAAGAGAAATTGAGCCCAGGAAAATGGCTCGTTTTACTCACCAACAAAAGATTTCATTTGGTTCAAAATCCCATAATGCGATCCAGCCACCAACACATCCCATTAGAATTTTCCAATATTAAAAAAATCACAACCAAACTCGGTTGGTTTTTTGGCCAAATTCAATTTGTTACACCAGACAACACCATTCGGATGTTACAAATCGGTAGGAAAGATTACAGTTTTTTCCTTCCTTATTTGAAAGATTTTTTATAAAATCTGAAGATTTCACTCGCATAACAAACTAAATGCGAATATTACACCATGAATTAAATCACTAAACTACTCCATTCCCAAAACAATCCTTTAGTTGGCTCCATGTAGGTGGGGCGCCTCGAATTTTACTATAGATCAAAATATTAAACTATAACGACCGCGCTATTCGCTGCAATCCTTCGGATTTCCGCTTCTATCGCTGGCGCGGGAATGGTTACGGTTCCAAATCATGGCCTTGGATGAGAAGTTGATATTAAGACAGAAAAAAGTATCTTTAAACAAGCGAGGGTAAGGAGTGAAGCAGAATGAAATATACGGTTGAGATTGTAAAAACTAATACTGGTTTCTCGGCCCATGTACCTGACTTACCTGGTGTATTTACAGTCGGTGATTCTGTCAAAGAAGTGGAGACCTTCATCCAAGAAGCAATCCAATTGCATCTGCAAGGTTACGAAGAAGATGGGTTACCAACACCGGATTCTAAAACCGACGTGATCTGGATCGAGGTATAATCTTTCGCCTACTCCAATTCCTCAAAGGGAATGTCCAAAACTTCAAAACCCGCACAACCAACAAAATCAAAATGCCACCACTCCGTTTTGTTCACTCGAAATCCATGGTTCGTCAACACTTGAATTAATATCGTTCGGTTTTTTAGAATTTCCGAGTCACTTACCGGTGCCTCTGCCCATGCCTCTTTCCGAAAGGAGTCATATTCTGTTGGCATAGAAAGTTCTTTTTTTGTTTTTAAATCCATCAAAGTTAGGTCTATCGCACAACCTTTGTTATGCCGAGATCCCGTTTTGGGAGAAGCCACATACCTTGTATCTCCAATGATTTCAAAAAATTTTACAGTAGCGGTATAAGGCCTGTAGGCATCAAAAACTTTGATCGAGTATCCATGTTTCAAAAATTCTTTTTGTGCCGAGTCCAAAGCTTCCGCCACCGGCTTTCGTGCAAATGCTTTGGCTTCTTTGTAGATCACTTGTTTGGTAAAGTTGTTTGGAGTAGCATATTTGATATCCAAAACAATGTTTGGAATTTTCTTTCCTAAGTTAATCAGTTCTTTGCTCGGGATTTTTTTTACAGAGTCTTCATAAGCCAAGCGATCCAAAACAATGAGTTTGTTTTCCTTGTTTTGGGATATCAAAGAAATAAAAGGAATTGTTAACAAAATTGCGATTGTAACTAGTTTCATATAATTCTCCTTTTTTTATGTTTTGATAATTCGCATTACAATTTATAAATGAACCTAAATCCCATTAAGAATTTGTAGGATCGGATTTAGGTTCTTTCGATTCTAGGAGTGGTTCGTACATCATCCAAGCTATATTCTCTGTCACGAGTTGGTCTTCCAAAATTTCCTTTGTGATTTTTAAAATTTTTTTTCTGCGGATGGTATTCCTTCTGGTATATCCCCCCCAAGGTTCCGCATGAAACCCGTGGTAGGATTCGTAAACTTGGTAGAAAAAAGGAATTTCTACATCTGAGCGCCATTCCCCTTTTAGAAATCCATCTTCAATCCAAAGATGCAAAACAAACGGTTGTTTGGTTGTATTTTTAATTTGTAAGTCAATGTAGTTGTAGGACAAAGTGGCACCTGATCCAAAGGGAAGGGTTCTTCCGGAATCAGGAAAAATATCAAAACTATGCCGCCATCTTTCCTTCACCTCTAAGGGAGAGTGTAGTGTCATCCAATAGATGAGGTTTGCCATTTGGCAAAGTCCACCTCCAGTGCGTTCCACAAACCCGCCATTCCGCAGTTGCATTCCAGGCAAATACCCTTTCCGTTTTGTTGGTTTGCCCACGAGATACCAAAACGAAAACACTTGGTTTGGATATAAAACAGTTCCATCTAACTTAGAAATGGCGATTTCTAAGTTTACCTTTTTGTTCTCTTGGAGATACATGGGCACATCTTTTAGTTTGCGATAGATGGGCGATGAATGTTTGAAAATAGAAATGGGAAAGGTAAAAGTCATCTCCTGCAACGGAATTCTGGTAACAGCAAAAGTATTTCTTTCGAGAAACCAAACCCAGTAACGTTTCCATTGGAAATAGATTTTTCCGAGAAACAAACGTAGATTTCCACGCATTGTTCTTCGGTTCATACCCAGGATCGATTTTTTTTTGAAACTAAATCCCATAGCTTTGTTTTCTCTTTATAAAGTTGGGGCGTTCGCGGTAAGGATTTTTCCAGGACTTGGCCAATGATAGCAGTTTTGAATTTCGTTTCTCTAACCACAAACGGTAACGTTTCCAATCCTCTTCTAATACCATTTGGTATTCTCCCAACGGTTTGAGATAAGAAAATATAGGATTGTTATTTTCATCCTTACTTGCTAACAAATTTTCATAACGAATTCCATAAACAGCACGATAGATTTGAGTCCCCTTTGGTAGTTCAGCAATGGCTTTTGCATCTGGTTCCCAAGAGAGGCAATCTTTACGAAATTGGAAATGATAGTATTCACAAAATCCATGGTGAGCTACAAGCAAACCATTGTTAGAGATAGAAGCCATTTTTTCTGCAGGATTCCACATCAATTCATAAGAATACCGAAAGAGATGGGGTTCTGTATAAACAGTAAAAATCCAAAGAATACTACTAATACTCCAAACTAAAATTTGTATTTTACCCCAAGGGATAAAAACCTGTACAACGAGGATCAAACTCAAAAGGATGCGTAGCTGAATGTCTGCAAAATGAAAGATCGGCAACACCAGTATCAAACCAAAAAATGCGATTGCCTTACGAATTTGGAGGACCTTTTCTTCGCTCTTCCCAAATAGTAAATATCCCCAGTCCCAGAGAATCCCTAAACCAACAATTCCATAAGCGGCCGTTAGTGGGAATATTTCTCTTTCACTGTAGAACCTTTCATTGGGATCATTGGGAAGTAGAAGTGGCAGCAGGAGGGAAAGGATAAAAATATAAGGATAAAACTTTATAGGAATTTGATAGAGAATCCAGATGCCGAGTCCTAAAATTCCCACCATGGGATGAAACCAAAGTGCCAATAAAAACAAAAGTCCAGCGGCCACCCACCGAATTCGGGAAAACGAAGAAGTATAAAAACCAATACTTAGAACTAAAAATCCCAAAGCCCAACTTTGTTTTGGATACAAAAATCCGAGTAACAAAATAACAAAACCGGGAAAAAGAAAACTATATTTTAATTCTCTTTGCAAAAGAATCCAACGAGAGAGAAAAATGGAAAAAAGTAACCAAACGAAAGTTAAAATTTGAAATAATAATAACGAATAGTCTTGGATGCCAAAAATCTTTAGAAAAAGGGCAACAATATGAAAAACGGGAGAAGAATCTGGCGAATGCAATTTCCCCGTTTCTAATAGGGAAATTGCTTGAACGCCATACCAATAAATATCCTTTCCGAACAAAGGAGGTTTAGTTAGAAATCTGGACTTTGTTTCCGACCAATTGTAAACCACCAATAGTTGCAGGAGTTATAGTCAACGTATCACTGAAAATCAAAGTAGATTCTTCTTCAGTAGTTTGCGAGTAAGGACTGTCTGCATCTAAACTCGTAGTGACTACCTTATGATCTCGTCCAAAGATTTTAATTTTAGCTTCACTTGAATTTGCATCAAGTAATACCCAATTACCATCTAATACGCGTTTTTCGATAGTATCATCTTTCCAAATAACAAAAGATCCATTGGAGCGAAATACATAATCCAGACGACCCTCCGCCATGTCACCAAATACTGCTTTGTTGACTAAATTGGAAAGAATGGTACCGTTTGTTTTCGAAAGGATTGACTCTTTGAATTTCTCTGCATTTTGGTCAATGACAGTGAATCGGTTTCCTTTTTCACCTAACAAAATGATTTCAGCGATGACTGTATCACTCCAAGTATTTCCGGGACGGACTTTTTGAATTTTAAACGTAAAATTCTTTCCTGAAATTGTTTTAGGAAAGAAAATTCGTTGTCCACCTTGTTTGTCTTCCACTTTGAGAGTAAAGGAATCAGAACCATTGGATACTTGTAATTCGGTTACTGATCCATTTTTGTGGAAAAGTGAATCCAATCTTTGGTATCCGTTAAAAATTTCAATACCAGATAAATCAATTTTATCTTCTAAATTAATTTGGAAGTTTTCACCCACTCCGTCTGTTTTAGCTCCTTCGACCCAAGCAAAGTCAATACTCCCATCAAACAAACCATAGGCGGGATAGTTAGGAAGTGTGCTACTAGCTTTCACTTCGCCTTGGATTGGTTCTGGATAAGTTACATCTAATTTTTTTCCATCTTGGAAAAAAGAAACTGATTCAATTCCATTTCCCGAATCAGGAAGTAGATAAATTACATGAACACCATTGGAACGAATTTTTTGATTTTCTGTTTTGGAGCAGTCAAAATTAGTCGCATAACTTCCATCCTTGTAAAGAGCAACATATCCTTTTTTGTCCTTACATTCGATTGAAAGTTCACTGAAAAAAGCGCGGCCATCGGTTTTGCCGGGTTGGTTCCATTGTGCACCATTGGAAAAAAAGATGGTGATTCCATCCAAACTAGTTTCTGGTTTCCAGTACTTACCCGATTTGAAGACGTTGATGGGACTGGTTCCGTCTGCAGAGGACGCAGCTTGGATCCTTTCAATGACAACGGACTTTTCAATCGAACTACCCTTACAGAAAAGGAAAAATAGAAGGGAAAGAGACAGGATTATTTTTTTCAAAGGTTGTACCTCGGCAGATACAAAGAATCCAAAACTCTTCCGACTTAGACAAGTAAAAAATTGATCACGATTAGATCAGGCCGCCGAATACTTTTTTCATCTCCTCGCTTCGCATAGCGCCAGATATACGATGAATCTCTTTTCCATTTTTAAAAAGAATCATTGTAGGGATTCCCGTGATACCATATTTACCAGCGATTTCCTGCTTTTCATCCGTATTGATTTTGATAATGGAAACCTTTCCCTTCCAGTCCTTCGCTAGTTTTTCAAGCTCTGGTGCCACCATTTGACAAGGACCACACCAAGGTGCCCAAAAATCCACTAGGATAGGTTTATCATGTGTTTGGACCAGTTCCTCAAAACTTTTTGGTAAATTTTCTGACATATCCTATTCTCCTAAGTTTTAGACGAATATACCCATGGGGGTATAAAAGAAAAATCAACTTTTCTAAATTTTTTTGTTTTTTATTTTCAAAAGAATCAATAGACAATGTCACAAACATTGGAATCCATTGAGTATCCATTTGATGAAAGTTCCAAAACCAGTACATCTTGACCCCCAAGGGATCCGGCAACTTTTCCTGACTCATGGAAAAAAAATCAAACTTAAAAAAAAGGAATTTTTTGCCAAACAAGGAATTCCTTTATTTAGCGTTGGTTTGGTGGAATCGGGTGGATTCAAACTGGTTTATAAACATGGGAAAAAAGAATGGATCAAATCTTTTATCTTTGAAGGTGGGCTTTTAGGAAGTTTGCCAAATATACTAAACCAACAAACAAACACCTATTCCATATTAGCTTTAGAGCCTAGCGAAGTATTTGTTCTCACCGCAAACGAATTGAGAACAAAAATGGAGAAAGAAGACCGATACAAAGAATTTCTCATCCAATTCCTTTCTACTTTGTATTTGAAAAAAGAAGAACGAGTTGCAGACTTTTTACTCTTAGAGCCTGAAAAACGTTATAAAAAGTTCATTTTAGAATACCATTCCGCTTTAGAAAGGATTTCCCAAATAGACCAAGCTGCCTATTTGGGAATTACCAATGTTGCCCTCAGTCGGATCAAAAAGAGAACTTTTTTAGATAATCAGAAATAGCATCTAAATAAAGTTTGGTGAACTCATTTCCAGAAAATGGATTTTGTGAGGTGACTAAATTTCGATCACGAGTGGCATATCCACTGGCAGGAAAAAACTCTCACTTCTAATCAAAATTTGTCCCCACCAAAACAGGCGGGAACTTTTCTAATAGAGGTGCGGAACCAGGGCTTTGTTTTTAACCTAAGTTAAAAAGTATAAATTACAAATGGCAAAATCCAATTACCCGCCTTGCGGGTCATACCCTCCCTTTTTTCTAAAACAAATCAATCGTTTCAAAGCCTTGTAATAATTGGACTTCGACCTTATCGTCTTGAGCTCGTTTCAAAATATATTTCATATTCGATTCAAAATCATCTCCTAGTTGGAGGTTTGGTTCCAAAGGAACGGAAAGTGGTTTGAAAAAATTATCCCAGTGGATCGGAATGAGCAGTTTGGGTTTTAGAGTTTGTACAGTTTGCCTATAGAACTGTTCCTGGAATGGAATGGGTTGTAAGGAAAGTTGGGCAATTCCTAAAAACAAAACATCTACTTTTACTTTGTCCAAGGCCCCTTCTACAAAGTTTGTACTGCTTTTGATAAGAATTTTATTTTTTCCATGTTGGATAAAAAAGTCAAAAGTCCCTCCTTCGATAAAGTCTGTTGCTTTGACTGGTGGGATGAGTGGAGATTCGATATTGGGATGGTTCGGATCGGTTGCATTTGTTTTTCCAAATATGCGAAAGGGAGGTGTGTGTTTGGATTCTAAAACGGTGATGGTAAACTTTCCTATTTGAATGGGTTTTCCTGGTTGGAACTTCTCCATTTGATTTTTGGTGAGTCCGGCTCCAAGGCCTACGTTCAGAGTAGAGGAAGAACCAAATAACTTCGCCTGTGTTTGTTTGGCGACAAGGGGTGCATCCATTACATGATCATAATGGGAATGACAGACAAAAATGGCTTTCAGTCGTTCGATTTTAGCTTTGTCGATTACAGATTGAACCGTAGATGGATTTGATTCTATTTTGGAAAAAGCAGTTTTCCATAAAGAAGGCCTAGAAAAAAATCCATCTGTTAAAATTTGTGTTTCTCCATCATCTAACAGAATCGATGTGGTGCCGAGAAAGGTGGCACGAATTTTTCCTTTGGGAATGGGGTTCGTATTACTTTCATGTGGGAAATAAGAATCATAATGGCTTAAGGTTCCGGAAGGACGAAAGGCACAATGAGAACAAAAGAGAATGAGTAAACAATAGAGAATGGAAAACAAAGGTTTTGGTTTTTTGAGAAGACTCGTTTTGTTTAGCATAACGATACAAAATTTACAGAAAGAAATCCAAATGGCAAACTATTTCTATTTCCATAATAGATTGGATCCTCCAGAGCGAGAGGGATTTGCAGGACTTGGTCTCCGGACGAAAGGCGGCCGGAGACGGGAGCGAACGCGGACTCCGGAAAAGCCCGGACCCAACGGGTCTCGCCAAACAAAAGATAACAAATGAGCGTATTGTTTTGGATTGGTTGGCAGTTTTCTTTAGGTGGAAGATAGTCTAAGAAACAATATGAAAACAATCAACTCAGAGTTGCCCGTTGTTGTAACGGGAGGATCCGGATACATTGCCTCTTGGATCGTTAAGTATCTGTTAGAAGATGGAAAATCAGTGCGAACTACCGTGCGTAGTTTAAAAGATACGAAAAAAATTGAACATCTACTGGAATTACAAAACAAGTTTAAAGACAAACTCACATTATTCGAAGCTGATTTACTAACAGAAGGAAGTTTTGATAAAGCGATAGAAGGTGTTGAACTTGTAATTCATACGGCATCTCCCTTTTTTGTGGCAGGAATTAAAAATGCGCAGAAACAACTCGTTGATCCCGCACTGCAAGGAACAAGGAATATTCTGGGCGCATGCAATCGCATTTCTCCTGTTAAACGAGTTGTGTTAACGTCGAGTGTTGCAGCCATTCACAGCGACAATATCGATTCCTTAAAAGTTTCAAACAATACCTTTACCGAAGAACATTGGAATACAACAAGTAACCTCATCCACCAACCCTATGCTTACTCAAAAACTTTGGCTGAAAAAGAAGCTTGGGAGATCCAAAGTAAACAAACACGTTGGGATTTAGTTGTGATCAATCCTTCCTTTGTGATGGGCCCTTCTCTTTCCAAACGACTTGATGGAACCAGTGTTGAGTTTATGAAAAATATGTTGAAGGGAGTATTTCGTACAGGTGTTCCCGATACGAAGATGGGATTTGTGGATGTGAGAGATGTGGCAAAGGCACATATCTTAGCAGGATTTACTCCGAGTGCAAAAGGAAGGCATATCACATCAGCCGAAGTCATGCCAATGTTAGGTGTTGCAAAGATCATTAAAGAAAAGTTTGGTAAACGATACTCTGTGCCTACAGGAAATCTTCCTAAGGCGCTTGTGTATGTGATTGGGCCATTCTTTGGATTGAGTTGGGGTTATACAAAAAATAATATTGGCCAACCATTGAACTATAATCATGAGTTTAGCAAAACCGATTTGAGCTTAACCTACCGTCCACTGACTGAGACTTTTGTGGATCATGTGAATCAAATGGAAAGTTCTGGATTATTATAAATTTACTCTAGAGAATGACTTGCGGGTTTTGTTGAAACTGCGAAGTTTTCTTTAGAATTTTTCAAGAGATTCGATTTCCAAGAGACAAGTGTTATGTTTTATGGTAGGAGTTGGGCCGGGAATGAACCCCCACAAGCCCACCTCCACCACCCATTCAGGGTGGGGGCCGAGACCGAGCGCACGAGACATAATATGCATTCCCTTCAAACCAATCCGTTCCTCCAAACAGATTACTTACAGTTCGGAACAGCCAAACAACAGGAATTGTTTCGTGATTTAGAAGAATGGAAAATTCTAAAATGCTTACATGGTTTCAAACCCACACTTGCGGGCACCATCCCCTTAGATGTTGATACAGACACAAGTGATGTCGATATCCTTGTCAAATTTAACATCCCTGCCCATTTACAAAAAATTTGTTACGCCAAATTTCGTAATTTACCAAATTATCGTTTTTCAGAAAAAACAATTGCTCTTCGAGTAACTTTAGTTTGTCGATTCCAAACAAAAAAATTTCAATATGAAATTTTTGGACAATCAGTGGAACCGACAGAACAATATGCTTGGATTCACATGATGGTTGAAAATCGGTTCTTAAGATTGGCTGATCCAACGCTCCGCGCGGAAATTCGACACCTAAAACAACAAGGGATGAAAACAGAACCTGCTTTTTGTAAAGTATTGGATTTGAAAGGGGATCCGTATAAAACTCTCGTCCAATGGAATCAAAAAACCGATGACCAGTTTCTGGAATTACTTCTCCAAAGAGGATATCAAATCAATCCAAATTGACGAAAGGTTAGATTGACCCTGGGTCGTTTGACCTTCATTGCTTTGGGAAGAGAATGCAACCAATGCCTTTGTATGACATCTTTCATTAAAAGTAAACTCCCATGTTCTAACTGTAACTCCACCTGCTCTCCAGTTTTTTTATGTTTGTAACGAAAGATTCGTTCTGCACCAAAACTCACAGAAGCAATCGTAGAATTCGGACGCAAGGAAGTTTCATCATCGCTATGCCAAGCCATCCCTTCACTTCCATCATGGTATAAATTCAACAAACAAGAGTTGAAAACTTCTTTAGAGGCCATTTCTACTTTTGTTTTTAAATCTAAAAGGAGAGGAGACCAAGGAAGAGCTGTTTTGGTTGTTCCTGAATACCGATAGGAAAAACCTTTCTCTGCATACCAAGCGACACTTCGTTTGGTGGTGATGCGTTTTCCATAGAGGATGGCTTCATCCGGTTTCCATTCGATCTCTTCCATTAAGGAAGTAAAGATCCGATGGGATTCTTCTGCCGGGAGAAAATGAGGGATGTACAACAATAACCCATCATAAGGTAATAAATTTTCAGATTCGGAACTTGGGAATAGATACATAGATTTTGGAATGTATGGATGGATGGATCGCCTAAAAAAATGAATTCACTAGTAAATATGACCGCCGGGAGAAAAAAATCCAATGAAAATCTGGACTGGTTTTTAAGTCGACCGTCTAAAATTTTAGTTGGATTCCCTTCCAGACCAAAGAATCTATACGATAGTATGACCCCAACTCGCACGATACAATCTTTCATAGACGCAAAAAAGGAAAACCTTTCCCCTTCGGAAGAAGTTTGGAACTCTTTGAAAGGATTTCGGAAATGGAATGAACCGGAACTCATTGGTCTTCGCAATGCCTCTGGTTATTATCCTGATATTTATTTTGAAGCCGGAATGGATGAAACCATAGCGAAACTACTTGCAAAATTCCAAGAGAGAGTTGTCCCCCATAAATTTTAATGAATCCGAGTACTCCTAAAGTTTTATACCAAGAAGCAAATCCATACGGTTCTTTTACTGCATTTTTAGAAGATGACGGAAGAACTATTTATCTCTACTTACAATCACATAACAATCCTGAGTGGCCAATGAAAACACTTTGGGTGCGTAACTTAATTGATGCCCCCGATTTACGAGTGGATGAGGATTTTGATGTTGGCCTTGCACCGGTCCTCACCAAATCCGAAATTACAGATCCAAATGCACAAAGTTCCTTCACTGAAGACCAAATTCATTTTATTTGGTCAGAAGAAGGAGATGCAGTGGCATTATTTGTAGATGAAGAACTACAAGCCTATCTTCCCTCTTGGTCAGGGATCAAAGGCATTCATGGGTATGCAAAATTTGCAAAAGAAGAAGCACCAACAGCATCCCCTCTCGGAGATCCAGAAAATGGTGTGATTGCCGAACGAGTCAGAACCAATCGAAAGTTTTGGGAATCCGTTGCGAAAAAAGACCATTGGAAAAAAGCACAACAACTTCGATTGGATTTTTTAGAATCAAAACTTGGTAAACATGAAAAATATTGGTCTGCCGATGGTGGAAAGTATCCTTCGCTTGGGATCGCATCCTTTTTACCGAAAGAATTTCCTGGAATCAAAATATTTTCTACGATTGGGATGAGTGTACAAAATCAACCATCCATTGAACTCTATCACAAAGATTATGAAAATTTTTCTCGTATTGAACTTGTTTTCGCCATCCAACTTTCGAAAGAAGCAGAAGATAAATCAGAAACATGGATCCAACATGTACTTGGTGAGATGGTAAAGTTTCCTTGGAGCACAGGAATTTGGTTTGGACATTCTCATACGATTCAAAATCCGAGAAAAGATCCCGATCAACTCTATTTAGACTTCAATTGGTTCGTTCTACGTAACGTCACAGAGGAAATAGAGCAAGGTATAGCAGAATCTCTACCAAATCTTCATGGACTCGTCACAGAGAACGGGAAACGCGCTAATTTTCTTTTCTTAACTCCGATCGCAACCGAAGAAAGAATTTGTTTTATGCGCGAAGGATCATTTAAGTTTTGGGAGACCTGGAAGAAGGAAGGATATAGTTTCTTTCATGACAGCGAACGAAGAATGTTAGAATTCTAGATTTTAATTTCAAAAAAAACCGATTCAAACTCTAAAATCTGGCCGTTACTCTATATGATATGGCAGAGACGTATACAAAGTACTTCAATTTAGAGTTTGAACCCTTTTCCTTAGAACGAATTCTCGAAGAAAGACAAGACTCCACTGGTTTTTTTCTCTCTACCGTATTTCAAAAACGGTTTTCGGAAGAAGTGAATCTCAAACGCCACGAGGACCAAAAACTTTGGATCCAAACAAAAAATCTGCGTTATATTGTTTTGGATGGGGTTCAGAAAATTTCCGATGAAAACGGAAGGTTGGAACCTACCAATATCCTCTACTTACTTGTTTTTTTTGATTTTAACTCCATCACTGAGTATGGTTTCGAAGATGTATGCAATGTACTGATGAAACGATACGATTTACCTTCTCTCATTCTCAAAATGCCTGAGTCAGACCATTTAGAAATCTGGAGTAAGGATCATTCACGTAAGAGTTATAAAAATGTGATCCATCCTAACATTGAATCGCTGATGAAATCACTCTTTGATTCGATCAATAAGAAAGATCATTTTCAATTTATTGGTATGGAAAGAGTCAATTCTGATAAAAAATCGGGGTTTTCGATGAGTCGAAGGGGTTTTACAAGGGCAATTGCCTAAATTTTCCCAGAACTTGTGCCTATAAATGAAAAAACCCGCAGGTTTTGCGGGTTTACACAATCTTACTTCGATAGTTTCGAAGGAAGAATCAAATCTAAGTTATTTCTTAGATTTTTTCTTTGCAGCTTTTTTCTTAGCGGCTTTCTTTTTTGCGGCTTTCTTTTTAGCAACCATTGTGATCGTCCTTATCTTTTGATTTCAAAACACGGCTGTCCTTGGCAAACAGAGAGTGAATTGATACGACATAATTAAATCAGATCATTTTAAATGTAAAGAAATTTTATTTTTTGCATGAATTTTTATTCAAAATAAAAAAACAGACTAATACTCATTCTACGGAACATTGATAACGATCTTACCAATTGTTTGTCCCGATTGAAATGTACGGAGTGCATCGTGTATCTTTTCGAACGCAAACTCATGTCCAATGGTTTGTTTTGGTAATGATAACATCATTAAATCGGAAAAATGTTTTCTAAGTTCATCAATTTCATTCCACAACCATATTAAATTGAATCCCATCACTGATTTATTCTCTGAAATCATCGATAATGGATCAATTTTTGGTCTTGTGAGGTAAGAATATGCAATCGATAGCCAATTTCGGAATGAATGTGATGGTGTGAAGTTCGCACTGCCATAAGTAATAAGCCTTCCCATTGGTGCCATGAGATCATAACTGTCGTGAAAATAACGACCACCTAAACATTCTAAAACTATTTTTAATGGATGTCCTGATAAAATTTTCTGCATCTCTTGTTTAAAATGAGGAGATCTAATGAGAAAATAATCATAACCAACCTCTTCTAAGATCGAAAACTTAACGGAATCACCTACAAGACCGATTGGGATTGCTTTTTTTTTCTTCGCAATGTGTCCTGCCATAATTCCCACACCACCGGCAGCACTATGAATCAGAACATGATCACCTTCTTTCACTTGCCCCAGTGGAACGAGAGCATAGTATGCAGTGAGTGCTTGTACAACAAAAGCCGCACCATCTTGCATCGACCATCCCTTAGGAAGTGAGAATACTGTTTTTTCTGAAATGTTAAGATGTGTTGTATAAGCTCCGAACCTGGTTGCACCAAACACTGTGTCTCCGACCTCAAAATCCTTAACATTTGGGCCTATTTTTACGATTTTTCCCGCAAATTCCAAACCAGGAATGAAACTTCCTTTAGGGGTTGCTGAGTACAAACCATAAATCGAAAATACATCGGCAAAGTTAAGTCCAATGGCTTTCACTTCAATGGTGACTTCATCTCCTTCGGGTGGCCTTAAGAGTTCTTTTTTTCGATGAAGGTGATCGATAGATCCGGTTTTTTCGATGCGATAGACTTCTCTTAACATAATATCTTAAAAAAAATTCAATTCCATAACCATGAAACCATTTTTCAATGGTTCCAGAGTCTGAACGAGAGAAAACCGTGGAACTGAAACAAACCCCTTTACATACAATTCATAAAGAAATGGGAGCCAAGATGGTTCCTTTTGGCGGATGGGACATGCCTGTTCAATATACTGGCATCATCCAAGAACATTTAGCAACTAGATCGGCCGCGGGACTCTTTGATGTTTCGCATATGGGTGAAATTTTTGTGACGGGAAAAGAAGATGAGGTTCTCAGTTTTTTAGAATCAGTCACTTGCAACACCATCTCTAGTATGAAAGCCGGCCAAGTGCAGTACAATGCTGTAGTGAATGAAGACGGTGGTCTTGTGGACGATATCACAGTTTATAAATTTAGCGATAGCAAATACATGATTTGTTCCAATGCTTCCAACTACCCTGCAGTCACAAAACATTTAGAAAAATATAAAAAAGGAACCGTAACTGTCGTTGATGATAGCAAAAACTGGCATCAAATTGCATTACAAGGTCCGAAAGCGGATGAAATCTTTTCTAAATATCTTGGAAAGGATTTAAGTTCGATCCTTTACTATCATTTTGAAGAAATGAATTGGAAAGGGGAAACCATCATAGTATCTCGCACTGGTTATACGGGAGAAGATGGATTCGAAATTTATACATCCAACACACTCGGTGTTACCTTATGGAAAGATTTATTAGAAATAGGAAAAGAGTTTGGACTTGCACCTGTTGGCCTTGGGGCTCGTGACACACTCAGACTCGAAGCAAAATACCCACTCTATGGCCATGAACTGAATGCAGAATGGACACCGGTAGAATCGGGAATCAACTTTATCGTGAAAGAAAAACCGACTCCTTACTTGGGATATGACCGAATTATCGCTGACAAAAAGAATGGTCCCAAACGTAAAATTGTGGGGATTCGCCTGATGGAACCTGGGGTTTTGCGAGAAAATTTCCCGATTTTTTCGAGCGATGGTAAAGAAATTGGCAAATCCACCTCAGGAACCCACTCCCCCAGTCGCAAAGAATCCCTAGGTCTTGCCATTCTCGAAACCGAATTCACTAAAAACCAAACGGAAGTATTTGTGGAGATTCGTGGACAAAAGAAATTGGCAAAAGTAGAGACTGGGGCCTTTATCCAAGGCAGTGTCCGAAACAATCGCTAAACCGAGAACATAGAAGAAGAGGAAAAACCATGGCAGATACACAAGCAAGAGACGGTTATTATTACACAGAAAAACATGAATGGGTAAAGATAGAGGGTGATGTGGCTCTCGTTGGAATCACAGACTTTGCACAGAACGCACTCGGTGACATTGTGTTTATTGACCTACCAAAACCGGGAAAACAAATCAAAGCCAAAGACAGCCTTGGAACTATCGAATCAGTAAAAGCTGCAGAAGATTTATACTCTCCTATTTCTGGCGAAGTAGTAGAAACAAACGCAAACCTCGGTTCCAACCCCGCAGCTGTAAATGCAGAACCTTTTGATACCTGGATGGTAAAATTAAAAAACATCCAAACTTCCGAACTCGGAAGCCTTCTCTCAAGCGCACAGTATAAAGAATACGTATCCAAACTGGATTAATAGGAGTTTTTCTAAAGTGAGTTCCGTAAAATCTACATCACCTCTCCATTCCCCTTACGAAGAATCATTGGAACCAAGCGATACTTTTTTACGCCGTCATGTCGGTGTGACAGAAGAGACAGTCACTTCAATGCTTACAACCATTGGTTACAAGGAATTGGACGACCTTATCAACGATGCAGTTCCCGAAAACATTCGTTTGCGAAAGGAACTCAGTCTACCAAAACCGATCGGTGAGTATGCTTTACAAAGAGAACTGAAGAAAATTGTTTCTAAAAATAAAATCTATAGATCCTACTTGGGTCTTGGATATTACTCTTGTATCACTCCTGCCGTGATCCAAAGGAATATTCTAGAAAACCCAGGTTGGTACACTGCTTATACTCCTTACCAAGCTGAGATTGCACAAGGCCGTATGGAAGCTCTCATTAACTTCCAAACGATGATCACTGACATGACAGGAATGGAAATTGCCAACGCTTCCCTTCTCGATGAAGGAACCGCTGCTGCCGAAGCGATGAATATGCTCTTCTCTCTCAAAGAAGATACACAAGGAAAATCATTTTTTGTTTCTCAATCGGTGCATCCTCAAACATTAGATGTCATCCGCACACGTGCCATTCCTCTCGGCATCAATATCGTTGTGGGATCTTTTAAGAAGATGGTTCCTTCCAATGATTTTTTTGGATCCATTGTCCAATACCCATCCACTGATGGAACTATTTATGATTACAGTGAATTTATAGAAAGCCTGCATAAAGTAGGTGCCAAAACTGTCGTTGCAGCGGACCTTTTAGCACTTACCATTTTAAAAGCACCTGGTGAAATGAATGCAGACGTGGTTGTGGGAAGTACACAACGTTTTGGATTGCCACTGGGATTTGGTGGACCGCATGCCGGATACTACGCCACCAAAGAAGAATACAAACGGAACATGCCTGGTCGTCTCATTGGTGTGTCCAAAGATTCACAAGGAAAACCTGGTTACCGCCTAAGCCTACAAACACGGGAACAACATATCCGTCGCGACAAAGCAACATCTAACATTTGTACAGCGCAAGTTCTGCTCGCCGTTTTATCTTCTATGTATGCTGTGTATCATGGGCCAAAAGGTTTAAAACAAATTGCTTCCCGTGTCCACCGGATGACAACTATCCTTGCCACTGGACTGGAAAAACTCGGATACAAAATCATTTCTAATCCCTACTTTGATACCATTCGTGTGGAGTTGTCTAAAATTTCCTCTGCGGAGATCATTCACTATGCAGAAGAAAGAGAAATCAATATCAGACAAGTTTCAGGTCACGTGATCAGTATCTCTTTAGATGAAACTACCAATCTAAAAGATATCAAAGACCTACTAGAAATTTTTAACGAAAACAAAACCCTTCATTTTCAATTAGAAGATCTTACCGCCAAAGAAGAATGGAAAATTCCAGAACTTTTGGAAAGAAAGTCCGAGTATCTAACCCATCCTGTTTTCAATAGTTTCCATACAGAAACAGAAATGTTACGTTACATTCGTAGACTCGAAGCCAAAGATTTATCTCTCACCACTTCTATGATTGCGCTTGGGTCTTGCACTATGAAACTCAATGCATCAACTGAGATGTATCCTGTCACTTGGCCAGAACTTGCCAATATCCATCCCTTTGTTCCTGAAAACCAAACAGAAGGATACCGAACTCTTTTTAGCCAATTAGAAAAATGGCTCTGTGAAATCACTGGATTTGCAGAAGTATCTCTACAGCCTAACGCTGGTTCGCAAGGCGAGTATGCAGGTTTACTTGCCATTCGAAACTTTCACCAAAGTCGAAATGATATGCATAGAGATATCTGTCTCATTCCGATCTCTGCACATGGAACAAACCCCGCATCCGCAGTGATGGCTGGATTCAAAGTGGTGCCTGTGAATTGTGATTCCAATGGAAATATCGACGTAACCGATCTTAAGAAAAAGGCAAACGAATACAAGGATAGTTTAGGTGCCCTTATGGTTACCTATCCTTCCACTCACGGTGTGTTTGAAGCCTCTATCAAAGAAATTTGCCAAACCATTCACGATAACGGTGGTCAGGTGTATATGGATGGAGCCAATATGAATGCCCAAGTGGGGTTAACAAGGCCCGCTGATATTGGTGCCGATGTTTGTCATTTAAACCTTCATAAAACGTTCTGTATCCCTCACGGAGGTGGTGGACCAGGAGTTGGCCCCATTGGAGTGGCAGAACACCTAGCACCTTTTCTTCCCGGACACAGCCTTGTAGAAAATGGATCGAATAACAGCCAGTGGGCGGTCTCCGCTGCCCCTTGGGGATCTGCTTCCATCATTGTAATCTCTTGGGCATACATTGCGATGCTTGGATTCGAAGGTTTACAATTTGCAACCAAGGTGGCGATTCTCAATGCCAACTACATTGCTAAAAAATTAGAATCTTCGTTTCCCGTATTGTATCGAGGAAACAAAGGACTTGTGGCTCACGAATGTATTTTAGATATGCGTGGTTTCAAAAAAGGAAGTGGTGTTGAAGTAGAAGACATCGCCAAACGATTGATCGACTACGGATTCCACTCACCGACTATGTCCTTTCCTGTTCCGGGAACTCTTATGGTAGAGCCCACAGAATCAGAGTCAAAAGAAGAACTCGACAGATTTATTGATTCTATGTTGGCCATTGCCGGTGAAATCAGTGATATTGAATCAGGTATACTTTCTAAAGAAGACAATCCTCTAAAGAACTCTCCTCATACAGCGGACATGGTGATTAGTGATTCTTGGAAACATTCCTATGCAAGAGAACGAGCAGCATACCCACTTCCCTGGTTACGCACACGTAAGTTCTGGCCGAGTGTGGGTCGAGTGGATAACGTGTATGGAGATAGAAACCTAATCTGTTCCTGTATTCCTATGGAAGACTACGCCGTTTAGGAAAACCAAAGTATATGTTTTATGAAAAACATATTTTTGTCTGCGAAAACCAAAGGGCACCCGGCGAACGGGTGTCTTGCGGAAATCAAGGTTCTATCGAATTATTAAAACTCCTGAAACAAAAAGCAGCGAAAGCGGGAATCGAATACAAATTTAGAGTCCAAAAGTCTGGTTGTTTGGACCGGTGTGAACTGGGTCCCATTCAAGTTTCCTACCCGGAAGGTAAGTGGTTTGCCATGAAAACAGAAGCCGACGTGGATACCATTTTGGAATTTTATCTAAAAACAAACCAACCAGAAAAATACCAACACCTAGTCGTCAGTGACGATGCGGTGGCCGAATCTATTTAAAAAAATACAAACACACTTTCCCAGTTTTCCTACATTCAATCTCAGGCACCTAACATAGTATAATGAAAGTAACCTCAATTTCTTTGTGAAACCACGAACTTTCCTAGAGAATTTTTTATCAAAAAGAAGATATACTCGCGGGAATAAGCGGATTGTGATAGAAGGAAACCATTGGGCGGCGGGTCTAGTTCCCCACCCTCTAATCGGGCGGGGATACCAATATCCAATCCTTTAACGCACTCACCCACCCCAAATCCCCCTTGACCAAAATCAACTTCTCCGATCTCTTTGCTCCACCAATGAAAAAAATTTTCCGTATTTTTACGATCACCTCTCTTTCCTTAGTGGGCATCCTTGTAGTGTTAGTTACGACTATTTATGCGTTAAGTTCAGCACGAATGAACAAAACGTACGAAGTAAAATCAGTTCCCATTCCCAAGTTTTCGAAACCAGTTGATCTAGCTGAAGGGAAACGACTTTACCAATCCCGAGGTTGTGGAGATTGCCATGACATTGACGGAAGCGGAAGAACATTTATTGAAGATCCGGCCCTTGGAAGATTTTCAGGATCTAACCTAACATCGGGTAAAGGCGGAATTCTAACAGAGAGAACGGATGAAGAACTTGCCATTGCCATTCGTCACGGTGTTGGCAAAAACGGAAGGGCATTGTTGTTTATGCCATCTACCGACTTCCAAGGAATCACTAATGAGGATGTTGGAAAATTAATCGCCTTCCTTCGTTCTTTACCTGTTGTAAACAAACCACAAGGAGACCTCAAAGCAGGTCCACTCGGAAGATTTCTTTTTTTAATCGGAGAAATTCCTGTTTTTGTATCCGCAGAGATCATCAATCACGAAGCTATACATCTAACAAATATTACACCTTCTATTTCGTTAGAATATGGAAAGTATGTGGCATCAACTTGTACGGGGTGCCATGGTTTTAGTTTGAAAGGTGGTCCGATCCAAGGGGCTCCTCCTGAATGGCCACCAGCTCAAGACATCAGTAAAAATGGTTTAACACATTACACGGAAGCTAGTTTCATACAAACTATCCGAACAGGAAAACGTCCTGATGGTTCAGAAATGAAATTTCCGATGCCTTGGAAAAGTTTGGGCCAATTGACTGATACCGAACTCAAAGCTCTTTGGAAGTATCTACAAACAATATAACCTTATGACTCGGTAACTCTCTATCTATATAGGTAAGTTCCAACTTCCTACTCTTTGGTAAAACTCAGCTCTGTACCATCACTAAAATCTTTGATGGTTTGGAACTGAGCCAAAGAGTTTCCTTCCATTGATTTAGATAACTCAAATAAAAATCCATTTGCCTTCAAAGTATGACTACCAGGAGACCATGTCCCTTTGAATTCTCGAATTTCTTTTTCATTTACCTTTAATTTGGCGATGAAGTCTAAACCATTTCCTTGGATTACAATCCTAACCTCTTGAGGTCCCGATTTGGGATTCCAATATATCGACGTCCACTTTCCGACAAAAGAAGTCGGTAACTCTTCCAAAGACATGGCTCTCTTTTTCACCTGAACCTTTGGTTCATTCCAAAAAACTGATACAAAATTTGAATCTTTCGACTCCGAACCAAATTCTGATTTGGAACGAACTGAGTACAAAAACAAATCTCCCGAGTTCCCAGGGAAAGTTTCACTGAATGCAGTTTTTTTAGCGTCAACACTGGATAGAAATTCTAATTTTCCCGATTTCCCTCCTTTCACCTGTTTACGATAAATATAATATTCAAAACTATCCTTTACAGAATCCCATTTCAAAGTAATAACTTTGTCTTTGCTAACTGGATTCGAAGCCAGGTGTTTTGGCGGAGCTAGAGTCACACCGCCAGCTCTTTTTGTAAGGCCAGGATCTGTTTTTCCAATTGCTACTTCGCTTGGCTCCGCATAACCCAGATCATTTGCAGCAATGATCGTATATAAATATTGGTTCCCATTTTGAATGGCTGGATCAGAATCATTATAACTAGTTCCAGATATTTCAAACTGTCCAGAAGGTTCGGCCCTTTCATCAAATCGATATAGATAGTAAATTTTTGCTCCAGGAGCCGCATTCCAATTTAAAACTATTTTATTTGCATAATCTCCACTAGTCGCAGTTAGATGGCTCACTTGGTTAGGTAACAAAGTCTGGTCTGCCACATCAATGGCCACTGAATCACTCCAGTCCTCGGATGGTTTCGATTGTAAAGAAGCACTCACTCGATAAAAATTGGATTCCCCTAGTTTGGGAGAAGGGTCAATAAAACTCGCAGTTTTGGTGGATCCAATTTTTTTCCATTTTAAAGAGGAATCAGAACGGGCAATTGTATAACTCGTCGCCCCTTCCAATTCGGACCAACTCAGTTCTACATTGGGTGTATTTCCATTCACATAAACCGTTCCCGTAAGACCGGCCACCTGCCCCAAGTTTCCCTCTGACTGAGGTTCGGCTGAAGTAAAGCCCTCCACTTCCAAGGAAGCAACAGAAACTTCTTCCGCACCCACAGATATAATTCGATACACATATGTAGAGTTAGGTGATACATTTAAATCAGTAAAACTTGGTTTATCCGAATATCCGAGATCATAAAATTCAGATTCTTCTTTTCTTTGGACCAAATAAGCAACGGCCAAATCTTGCTGGTTCCAATTTAATAAAACTTTCGTATCAAATTCTCCTTTGGAAACTTTGATTTCCGTTGGAGGAAGAATCTGTTTTTTTACTGGCACCACCACTGTCGGTGCATTTTGCGGTGCTGGTTCATCTATTATGGCATAGGTTTCTTGTCCTACCTTGGCAAGCATGGAATAAGACACCCAACCAAATCCTTTATCCCCCCAACTAGTTCCCCAAGAGTTTTGTAACTTAAACGCACCCTTTTTCCCTGATTTGGATTTTTTGTTATCATCATATCCAACGATAGTCATGGCATGACCACCGTAACTTTGGCCGCCATTTTCATCATAAATGGCAGAACCTTTTACTTTATAAAAGGCGTCATCAATGATCATTCCTACCATTACCACATTTTTTCCGGCTAACACCCGCTTAATCTCATCGGGGTTTTTATAATTTAATCTAGAGAAGGATTTAATTTTGTATTTGAGAGCTTCTTTTTTAGAACTTTGCGAAGGTTGGGAAAGATAGTCTTTATCTGTGTATGGCATACTACTCCAAGGAGCGACACCACTTGACTTTAAAAACTCCATTGTTTTGTAATAATACAACCCTTTGTCTTCCCCCCCATTCTGTTGGTTGTAAATAAAGGCAGGAGAAAAAACATAATTTCCCTTTCCGCCAGCAAAAGGAGGATCGTATTCCGAAACCTGTCCTTTGTTTTTTAATAGATAGGATTTAATCGCATAACCAGTCGCCCATGCCACACAACTATTTTGTCGGCCTTGGTTTCCCACAGGTGGCATTTGTGAAGATAAATCTATAGATTTTGGTATTTCCTCAAACGAGTTAAAATCTCTTTTGAGAGGGATACTATCTTGGATTTCCTTGGAACTCGGAATGTATCCACAAGAAAAAGTACCCGGTTTACATCCAGGAGACCGAACACTACTTGGATCAAATTCTTCCGCGAGAATTGCACTCGCAAACAAAAGCAAAATTCCAACGATCATTCTGTTTAATTTTAAATTCATGGTTTCATCCTCTCTATGATATGTATGATAGTATTTTTTTGTTTCCAACTTGGCTCTTTACGTTCTTCTAGACGATAATAAAACCTCGATTTGGCGGAACCCAGCTGAAAAGAAACATAGTTGTAACTCACACCGGTAATTATCTCTGTTGGTGGAGATTCGAAAGTTAAAGTTGTTATCCCTGTTTGAAACAGTTTTTGCATCCACGATTCATAAAGTTTCGAAGATACTTCTTTTGTTTCATTGAGTATTTGGTTGTTCGCGCGGAATACTTTACGGGTGAGTAAAATTTTATTTTGTCCCGCAACTAGGTGGTATTGTTTTCCATACCGAAACTCAGGGGCAACAGCACCAGAGCTTTCTTCCCATACAAGGTCCATTGGTTTCCAATTCCCTTTTTGATTCTTTAGATTCCATCCCTGTGTTTTGACTTTTTTTGTTTTGGAATTTGCAACAGCCATCAATCCCGGAAATAAAACCAAACAAACAAGGATAAAAAATTTAGAAAATGAAATCAAAGTGGATCGATCTCATCTTGTTTTCTTACGAAAACAAGACTTTTTTTACTGAAAAACAGTGTTCGAAAGATTAACTGATACCTGTTGTTTTAAGTACTAACTATTTGCAATTTCTGCTTTTAGCCATTTTTTCTCACCGATCGACTTCTTCATATTTTCAATGAGAGCCACAGTGATATTGGTATTGAGTTTCACCATATCGGGATCTTGCGCAATCAGAATCATTTCATCAATGAGGTAATCAATCAAATTTTCAATGGACTTTCTTCCCGATGGATCGGTGGCCATAGCGACCGTTGCTTGTGAGATCGCAGAATAAATGGTTAAACTAATTTGTTTTGTTAAATTGGCCTGCATTTCTTTTGGAAGAAGAGAAATTGGTTTCATATTGGCAGAAACACGTTCCGACACTTCTGTCACCAAATTTTGAATTAATGCCTGTAAGTTGGGATTCTGGGCCGACTTAGCAATATTTTTGATCGCCACTTTTTTTAATTCATCCCTATTTTGATCAATAGCATTCACCAATTGGTCAAGAGAGTTCCCCGACTTCACTTCATTTTGTGTTTCAGTCAGGATTTGAATGGTAACAATATCCGAGATTTCTTCTTTGATGATATTGGAATAATACCGTAAAGTTCTACTAATCAAATCATTCCCTAAAATACGAGTGAATTGATTGGTTTGTAACATTAGATAAATTTTATACACACGTACTAAACGGAAAAAACGGAACGGCGCAAGTGGGATGAGTCCCAAAACATCATACCAATGGTAAATAGGATATAAAAACCAAGCTATATAGGATTTATTACGAATGGCGATTAGCCAACTAAGGATAAATTCTGCCAAAAAGAAAAAGAGAAACGGAGCATCTAACAATAAATAGTTGTTCACAGGACTTCCATCAGAAGAAATGGCCCGATAATAATTAAGTGCAAAATACTCTCTAAAATTTGAATTAAAAAAATCTATTTTTTGTTCGAGTGACCTGTTTTGGTCCCGCCAAAACCAAGCAAAAGCCACAACAGTCGAAGGGATTCGATCCCTATTGAGCACTGGATCCAGTTCTTGTCTTAGTTTGATATCACGAGCTTTGGTTTTATGAGTTTGGTATTCCGTTTTGATACCGGTTTGGATCTCAGATAAAAATTTAGTTTGTCCCGACATCGCAAATGGATTTGATTCCACGATCTCTAACATACGTTTATCCATCTTTTGCAAAATGGATAAAATTTCTTTCGACTCGTTGGATTCAACACTCAAACGATTGATAAAGGCATATTTTTCTGACAATTCACTGAGAGTAGTGATTTCATCCGTCTCTTCCAAAACGCTAAAAAAAACATTGAGTTGGACTAAGATTTCTTCTACTTTTTTTCTACGAAGTTGGACATCCTCAATCTGAATTGCTTTTTCAAATTCGGCGTATAACAATTCGAACCTTTCATTGGATACTTGTGATTTTAATGATGTGAGAACTTTATAAATTTCTTCTCTTGTGATTTTTCTTTGGTTTTCTCTGAATGTATCCTCTCGCAGTTGGGTGAGATATTTTAAATCATCCACCAAATCGGTGTAAGCGGTTGTCGTTCGGTGATTTTCAATGCCTAAAATCGGCTTGTCATACAATTCTAAAATTTCAGGAAACTTATGAAAGTAAAACGGACGTAAACTCAAATAACTCAGATCAAAAAGAATGAGGGCTAAGTTGCCAAGGACAACAAAGACCATGGTTATGTCCCAAAGTAATGGAATTCCCAATTTGTGTTTTTTGATCAAATCCCAAGAAATCATAGATTCACCAAGGGCAGATACACTACCCTATCCTTTGTTTACATGTTGCGGCGGTACTGACCTCCCACTTCATACAAGGCATGGGAGATCTGCCCTAAGGACGCCACTTTCACTGTTTCTAGTAACTCGTGAAAGATATTTTCTTTCGCTCGAGCCACTTGTTTTAATTTTGTAATGGCATCAATGGTTTTGACTCCATTTCGGTTTTGAAACGCCTTCAAATTTCCAATTTGAGTTTGTTTTTCTTCGTCGGTCGAACGAATGACTTCCCCTGGGATAACGGTTGGGGAACCTTTGCTGTTTAAAAAAGTATTCACACCGATGATAGGATACTCACCTGTGTGTTTTAAAGTTTCATAATGAAGCGATTCTTCTTGGATTTTATTCCTTTGGTACATCCGCTCCATGGCACCAAGAACACCACCCCTTTCCGTCAAACGATTGAATTCCGTTAAGATAGCAGCTTCCACAAGGTCAGTGAGTTCTTCGATGATGAAAGCACCTTGCAACGGATTTTCATTTTTGGTTAGACCTAACTCCCGATTGATGATGAGTTGGATGGCCACAGCCCGGCGAACGGATTCTTCTGTTGGTGTGGTGATCGCTTCATCATAAGCATTCGTATGAAGGGAATTACAATTGTCATAAATGGCATATAACGCCTGCAAGGTAGTTCTTATATCATTAAAATCAATTTCTTGAGAATGCAAAGAACGTCCTGATGTTTGGATATGGTATTTTAACATCTGAGAACGTTCATTGGCTCGGTATTTGAACTTCATGGCTTTGGCCCAAATCCTTCTTGCCACTCGACCAATGACGGAATACTCAGGATCAATTCCATTGGAAAAAAAGAAGGAAAGGTTCGGAGCAAATTCGTTGATGTCCATCCCTCGACTTAAATAATATTCCACATACGTAAATCCATTGGCCAAAGTAAATGCCACTTGGGTGATGGGATTGGCTCCTGCTTCTGCAATATGATAACCACTGATGGATACCGAATAAAAATTCCGCACTGCATTTTGAATGAAATGTTCTTGGATGTCTCCCATCATCTTTAAGGCAAATTCTGTGGAGAATATACAAGTATTTTGGGCCTGGTCTTCTTTGAGTATGTCCGCTTGCACCGTTCCCCTAACTTGTGATAGTGCTTCTTTTTTAAGTTTTGCGTATACATCAAATGGAAGGACTTCATCACCTGCGACTCCGAGGAGCATGAGACCCAAACCATCGTTCGTTTCCGGCAAAGGCCCATCAAAACGGGGAACCGGTTGTCCTTTGGATTCGTAAATTTTTTTGATTTTGGAACGAATCTCATCTGTTTTTCCTTCGGCCCGAATATACTTTTCACAGGCCTGGTCAATGGCTGCATTCAAAAAGAAAGCAAGTACCATAGGTGCTGGCCCATTGATCGTCATAGAAACCGAAGTGGATGGATCACACAAATCAAACCCAGAATAGAGTTTTTTAGCATCGTCGAGAGTGGCTACGTTCACACCGGAGTTTCCAATCTTTCCATAAATATCGGGACGGACATCAGGGTCTTCCCCGTATAACGTAACTGAGTCGAAGGCTGTTGATAAACGTTTGGCAGGCATTCCCGAACTCAAATAATGAAAACGACGGTTGGTTCGTTCAGGTCCACCTTCTCCGGCAAACATACGAGTCGGGTCTTCTCCACTTCGTTTGTATGGATAAACACCTGCCGTGTAAGGAAAAAAACCGGGGAAGTTTTCTTGGTAAGACCACTGTAAAATATCACCCCAATCCACAAAACGAGGAGTGGCAATTTTTGGAATTTTCAAATGACTGAGAGAAACGGTATAATTTTCTACTTTAATTTCTTTGCCACGAACAAAATAGGAATACTGTTCCTTACGGAAGGATTCTAATTTCTCTAACCATGTATCGAGAATGTTTCGTGAATCTAAAGACAAAGCGTCCCATAACAATTGATATTCGGACTCCAAGTCGACTGTTGGTTTTCCTTTTTTAGAAAGAACTGCAATTGCACCTTTCAATTGATAGGCGGATCTGGCAGTCTCTGCTTCTTTCTGAATCCATTCTCCATTGCGATCAATTTCTTCTTTGATTTCTGTCAAATACCGAATGCGGTCGGGAGGAAGAACAACCGAGGCTTCTCTTCCGATTTGATTTTTTAAATATTTCGATTTCCAATCCAATTGGCACTTTTCAATCACAACCCCAATCAAATGAGCGTAGAGTTCATCTGTCCCTGCATCCTGGAACTGAGAAGCAATCGTTCCAAAAACCGGCATCGCATCAATGGGATCGTTGAATAAATTACGAGATCGTTGGTACTGTTTTTTTACATCCCGGAGTGCGTCGAGTGCTCCTCGTTTGTCAAACTTGTTGATGGAAATCACATCCGCATAATCGATCATATCGATTTTTTCTAATTGAGTGGCCGCACCATACTCCGGTGTCATCACGTATAACGAAACATCAGCGACTTCTGTGATTTCGGAATCACTTTGTCCAATACCCGCAGTTTCTACAATGATGAGGTCATACCCTGCAGACTTTAAAATTTGAATGGCACCTTTGACACTACGATTGAGGGCAATGTTTGCTTCTCTTGTTGCAAAGGACCTCATATAAACTTTTTCATTAAAAATCGAATTCATTCGAATTCGATCACCAAGTAATGCCCCACCTGTTTTTCGTTTGGATGGATCTACCGATAAAATGGCAATGGTTTGATTTGGGAAATCATGTAAGTAACGACGAACCAGTTCATCCGTTAAGGAAGACTTACCGGCACCACCAGTCCCCGTAATCCCAAGCACTGGAATTATTTTTTTAGGTGGTGGAAATTCTAAATTGATAGAGTAATTTGTTTTTTCTTGTAGGAGAGAAAATTCCATCTGAGTGATGGCTTGCCCCAGTGCTAAATAATTTTTCTTTTGAATCTGTGACGCCAAATCTCCGTTAAATGAGAGTGGTGTAGGGAAATCTGATTTTTTGACCACATCATTGATCATACCTTGCAGGCCAAGAGTTCTTCCTTCATCAGGAGAATAGATATGTGCCACACCATATTTATGAAGGATTTCAATTTCGGAAGGAAGAATGGTTCCGCCACCACCACCGAACACACGTATATGACCTGCCCCTTCTTTTTGTAAAAGGTCAATCATGTATTGGAAGTACTCCACATGGCCACCTTGGTAACTCGTGATGGCAATTCCTTGGACGTCTTCTTGGATCGCACACTGGACGATCTCTTGGACACTGCGATTGTGTCCCAAGTGGATCACTTCCACCCCACTCTGTTGCAAAATCCTCCTCATGATATTGATCGAGGCGTCGTGGCCATCAAAGAGAGAGGCCGCCGTCACAAAGCGAATTTTGTTTTTGGGGGTGTAAGTTAGAATTTCGGTCGTCATAGAGAACAACGTTCTAGAATGATTGTTACGGATTCAATTGGAAAATGTGACGGGAATGACATAGCTTTTGAAATTATGCCATATTTTCCCGAAAGGTCGAGACTAAAGTATGGATTCTGCCTTTTTCATCAGTTCTCGCACCCGATTTTCCAGAATTTCTGTCAGTTCTTTGGCTGCTTTTTTCTCAGGGCCCGTAGGAAACTCGGAAGGGAGGATGGGTTTCCCGATCAGGTAGCGAATTTTTGTTTTGAACGCATCCCCTGTCAGGAAGGCCTTTGGTTTGGACATATTGGTTGCCCCCACAATTCCCGAAGGAATGATCGGAACCCCAGCCCGGATGGCAAGTTTTGCCGCCATTGCTCGAAAGGATTGGATTTCTCCCGTCTCCGAACGCGAACCTTCTGGATAGATGGAAAGAAGTTCCCCTTCTTTCATAAGGTCTACCATATACGTTTCCAATTTTTCGTAATAGTCCATAACCGCCCGTTTGTCCATTTCTGACTCCTTAGCAGCATTGCGAATGATGGGCATACTCCCCCAATTGATGAGGTTTTTTTTCACCACTCCCCCGAGAGAATTTAACAAAACTTCAATGACTGGTTTTGTCAGACTGAGTGGTGGGTATTGGAAGGGAGAGTTTTTGTGATTGATGATGGCCATGATCTCTTCTTGTGGATGGAAAAGTTCATATTTGCCTAAATAGACGATTTTACGGTCGGCAAAGGCCCCCTGAACAGCAATGTCCAAATAATCTGTATGATTGGAGATAATGAGAGCCCCACCAGATTCGGGAAGATTTTCAGATCCGACGACTCGGACATCATAAATGAGCTCGAGGAGGTTACGAAGGATGGTTTTGGGAACTTCCCGGGGGATCACAAAGAGACTTTCTAATATATCAGAGGCGTTTTGGTTTGAATCCATAGAAACATCACATATTTCAAAATAAAACTTTATGAAATCAAGTTGGATTTTCATCTTAGATGGAAATTCCTATGAAAGAACTCCTTCTCGCACAGAACTCCCTTTGGTTCTCCCCCCTACCTCTGGATTCCCTACACAATTGGGATCCAACATTCGGCGGAATCTTCCTCACAATTTCGACAATCTGCCATTACCTGGGAGGAAGTAGTTTTTTCCTCGGTCTGATTTCATTTGTTTATATTTACTTTCGACCCAAACTCGCTTTTGAATTATCTCTGGGACTCCTCACATCAGCCGTGATGGTTTCTCTTTTAAAGTTTTATTTTGAAAGTCCAAGGCCCTTTCCTTATCCAGAAGCTTTCGATGAAAAAGCCTTTGGTTTGCCTTCAGGGCATGTTTATTCAGCCGTAGTCGTATGGGGATTGTTAGCCTATCGAATTCCCAAACTTTGGTTTCGTATTTTGTCCATCCTCATCATACTATGTATGCCTTTTTCCAGGATGTATCTCAAGGTGCATTATTTAGGAGATGTCAGTTCTGGATTTGGATTGGGTGTTGTTCACTTAATCATTCTTTTATTCTTACTGAACAAATTCTATCATAAGGATTCCATTCAAACCTTCCTACAAACAGATAAATACCGAACCATAGGTTTACTTGGAATTGTTGTTACACTCTCCCCAATTTCTTTGGATTCTCCTTTTCTTTCGGTAGAACACCACCATAGTTTGTCAGGAGTGCTTATGGCCAGTGGTGCCCTTGCAGGTTTTTGGTTAGGAATTCTATTTTATCCGAGATTTAGTAAACCACAATTTCTGGATTGGTCTCTTCCTCAATTTAGTTTCTCATTCGGAACTAAAGAATTCCGCATTTTTTGGAATACGGTTCTTATTCGCTTGTTAGTATTAGTCATAGTGATCTCGTTACTCTATGTGCTACCGGGGATTCTTATCAAAAAATCTATTTGGAAAGATGATTTGTTTCTGAGATACATCCGCTATTTAGTTGTTGGATTTGCACTCGTGGTAATCGTCCCTTTGGTTTTGCAAAAAATAAAAAAGATATTTCAGATTTTAAAAACAGAACTGATGAAAGAAGGAGTCCTCAAAAACTCTTTCTTTGTTAGCAGTTCCAAAGCCATATCAGCTATCACCAATTTGGTGTTTATGATTTATTCCGTAAATTTGTTAAGCAAAGCAGAAAACGGAAAACTCCAATACTTTTTAGGTTTTTTACCTGTCGTTTTAGCTGTTGCTGAATTTGGGCTTCCCAATGCACTTATCAAATACATCTCTCCAATGGCAGATCGAAAAGAAAATCCGGGTGCCATTCTAAATGCATCTCTTCGGATTAAGTTTTATTCCTTTTTGTTTTTATCCTTAGTATGTTTAGTCGCCTACATTACAGGTGATGAAAACTACTTCGTATTATTACTTTTGTTATTCGGTGGGATTATCATTTCGTTTATCTCCTACTTCGAAAGTCTATTTGTTTCTTACCGTAAGTATAAATCCTTATCTCTTTGGAACCCACTTCCAAACGTAGTTCGACTTTTGTTGTTAATTTATTTGTCTGAGTCGAGTGTTCATCCATTAACCTACATGGACATACTTGCTATTTTTTGTATCGCCCCTATTTTTGTTTTGTTTTTGTTCTTTTTCTTTTTTGGTAAAGAAGAAATTTCTTTTACCGCCGATGCTTCGGACGTTCGAACTAATGAAAAAAAACTTTTACTCTTTAATCTTTGGGCCTTTGCCGCTTCTATTTGTGCCATCCTATCTGACAGATTGGAAATTTTCTTTTTAAACCAATTCCATCCGCCAGAAATTGTGGCCGATTATGGCACCGCCTTGCAATTGTTTAGCGGATTTGTCATCATTCTTGCTACTTTTAATTCTATTATTTATCCAAAATTAGCACGACTTGCGGAAACAGAAGAATTTCCCAATGTCCTCAAAAAATCTGTCTTTTTAGGGGGGATGATTGCCATTGCCTTATCCCCTGGAATTTTACTCGCAGAACCTATCTTAACACTGTTATTTGGAACAAAATATACCAATTCCATTTCGGTTTTCAAAATCCTATACCCGAACTTTCTGCTACAATTGGTCTTTGCTCCATTGGGAACGGCACTTTTTGCGCTTGGTCTGCCAAGACTTCTGGCAGGCCTAGCACTGCTCCGATTATTGTTTGGTGCTATCTTTGACTATTGGATCATTCCCGATTGGGGTGCCAATGGAGCCGCCATATCTTTGTTTCTTGGGCAGATTGTTTCTTGGTTATTATTAACTGGTTACTTTATGGCTTACTTTCGGAAGTAACAAACTCATAAATTTTTTTATAGTTTGTCTCCAAAGTTTCCCATTCCTTAGGAGAAACGTTTGCTCCATATAACTTCAGATAGGCGTCTTTAACAGATTTTCCTTCAGAAAGGAATTCCTTTAATTTCAGAATGACCATTTTCAATTGGATGGAATCGTTTTGGATGTCGTAGTCACGATTGATTTTGGTTCCAGAAGACATTTCAAATTCCCGAACAAAGATTTCCGGCAATCTCAAAATTCCATAACCCTCTGTGTGATTTGTTCTAAACTCCGATCTTGTTTTTGCCCAAGCGAGTAAAAATAAAGACGGATTTGTTGGATATCCACCTAACAAAGTGCCATCGGGGAATTGTAATTTTTGCGAAAATCGAACTATCGCCCTCGAAAGTTCTTTCCTTCGACGAACAGAAAAATTGGTTTTTTCTGCTTCCGTGAGATAGGCAAATAACACTACCTCCTCTTTACTATGGTCAGCCTTTTCAAAAAACCGACTCAAATCCTGAGAAAAACGAGTGTCAGCTTCCCTATAAGAAAAAATAACCAACAGAAGAGGGAAAATGAGAAGAAATCCATGTCTGTATTTCAAAAGTATTTTCTTCATCCCTACAAGTATCGGGATAGTTTCCTTTCTCTTTCTTTCTTTTTTTTCCAGACTTTCTGCTGAGTCCTATTCCGACTCGGTAATGGATGACGACCGCGCCAATCGAAATTTTGGTCGAGTCGTTGTAGGAGAACGGAATCAAAAGATACCGACGGCTTCTGAAAACGCCGGTTTTGGTTTCCAAACAGAGTTTATCAGTGGGGGAAGGTTCCAGTCCCAAAAAGGTGGCGTTGATTCCGAAAAAGCCAATCGCTACTACACACAAGGAAGTTTTACAACGCCTAGTTTGTTTTATTATGCGGGCCAAGGTTGGAATCTAGGAATCCTTCTCGCACCACGAGTTGTCCTTTCCGAAGGAAGGGTGGTAGAAAAGGAAGTCCGCACAATTTACGATTCTGAAGCCACGGCCCTCCTTTCCAAAGAAATTTCTGGAATCCAAGTGGCATTCGAAGTGGGTCGAGGGTTCAACAGGTTGGATCGGTATGGGTTTTTCTTTGTCGGAATGGCCAATTATGGATCTGTGTCGATTTCTCATTCTTCCGGTTTTCGCATAACAGGGATTCACTTAAACGCGAAACCAGAATTAGAAAATTGGTTTGGGCCTCCCTGGACAGGATACCGCAGAGAAATCTACGGGGGCCTCATCAGTTCTGAAAAAACTTTATTTTGGGAAGAGTTTCGTTTTTTCCATTATGTATATTCTGATCCCAACCACAATTCCAATGGGCAAATTCTATCTGGCCAAAGGTTATCTGGACGTTATTCCTATAGTGGAATGGAATTTCAATCACGGAAATTTTGGGATACTTGGATTATCGATCTAGCAGGCATCCGACTTTTAGGAGAATCTAAATCTTCCTCAAATCCTTGGTCCGAAAACCAAACGGCGACCAATTCCTATTTGGGTTATTTATCCCTACATTCTCAAGGGGAAAAATTCAGTTTTGCCATAGCGGGTCTTGTTACAAAAAAAGACCAAAAGGATAGATTAGATTCAAATAGCAATGGTTATGCGTCTAACTTTGCCGAGCCACGAGTATTAGGGGGTTATTCTTCTTTTCTTTTATACCAATCATTAGATTTGATCCATCCACCCCAGTTCCGAGATGTACCCACAAAAGAAAATCCCAACTTTGAAAACAAGGGGAACCGTATTTATGGAGTCCAAATGGGTATGGATTGGTATTCCTTTTTTCGCACTGATCTCTTTATCAACCGATCTGATTCCATACTTGGCAAAGGTAATGAAGTGATAGGGAAAGTAAGTTTTTTATCCAATGACTACGGTAAGTTATTTGCACAATTGAGTGTTTCTTATACAGTAATGGATCCTCGTAGAACACGAGTTTGGATTACAGAACCATTTACTGAAGAGGAACCAAAAAAAGAATACATTCGATTTTATGTTTCTTTAGGAACACAATTTTAGGATTGCATTAATTTGTACCAAGTTTTGAAAAATCGGACCTCGTTACCTTTTTCATTATAAACAATGGAATCAATATTCATCTTAGCAAGAAAAATGCCCCGCCCACTCACTAAGTTGGCGGCAGGGTTGATCACTGGGTTTGGAATTTGACTGACAGCAAATCCGTTCCCTTCGTCTCGAATCACAATGGTAATCCCTACATCATCCATGGAAATTTCTACAAACACAGATGTATTATTTTTAGCACAACGTGAATCCACTAACTTAAAGTAATCTTCGTTTGATTCCAAACAATCTTGTTTTTCTGCATAACTCACACCAGCAACACCATGTTCAATTGCATTCGCCAATAGTTCATATAAAACAATCTTAATGGAAATCAAATCTTCCTGAGTTGCCAAAGGAGAATTCAAAATTTGTTTTACGATAAAAGCAATATATGAATTTAATTTTTTAATTTGTGGCCGAAGTTTCATTCTGCAATCAGAACTAAACTGGATGATTTCCCCGCTATTAAAAAGGAGAGTTAAATCAACATCTGCATTTTCAAATTTTTTGATCCGAGAACGAAGGGCTTCCATTCGGAATGGTTTCAGAAAAAAATCAACAGCTCCCATTCGAAAAACATCGATGGCAATTTGAATATCGCTATCACCGGTGATTACCAAAAACGGAGTTTGGTTTCCATCGGCTCTTAGTTTTTGTATGAATTGAATTCCATTTAATTTCGGTAAGCTGATATCAGAAATAATAAGATCAAATGTTTTTTGATTGGAGATCGCGAGAGCCTCTAGTCCATCGGATGCAAGAGTGACATTAAATTCATCTTTGAAGTATTCCCAGAACAATTCGCGGATTGTATCTTCGTCATCAACAAAAAGGATTTTCATAGAGTGGAGTCTTAGGGTAAAGGGAACTCCAATCTATAACAATTGTAAATCTATTTTTGGATTTTAGTCTTCTAAGTTGTAGGCTCGGCCCAATTTATAAGTTAATTGTAACTCTTGTTGGAGGTCCAAAATCTCGCGACGCGTAAAAAATGCAATTTTTCCACCCGATAGCTCAAACGCATAATAGGTGGTGTCCTCCGACTGGAGCAGTGTTTTCAATTGGCTGAGTGAGGTGATTCGTGTTCCGTTTACCTTCTCTAATACTAAATCCTGGAATTCCTGATATCCTAGGTTCCCTTCTAGGGGAAAAACACGACTTAGAATCACTATCTTTTCTCGGACGGGGTGGACTTTTTTCTGGTAGTAATCGGAAAGATAAACGAGTTTTTTCTCCGACTTCACCCGGTATTCCGAACCAAACTCTTTCAAATATGCGTTCGTAAGTTCGGTAAAGAAAAAACCACCGACAATCAAATACAGGGGTTTTCTTTTTTTGGCTTCTTCGGGGATTAGAAAATCATTGGAATCATAAGCTCTCAAATCGTAACTCACCGATTGATTTTGAAAATTACGGTGTAGTTTTAATTGTACGGTTTCACTTAATTCGCGTAAAGTCCCATTTGGTTTCCGTAAAATCAAATCATATACTTTATCTGTCCGGTCCCAATCGTCAATTTTGGAAAGAGGGATTGTATTGACCTCTGTGATCAAGTCTCCCGGAAACAAATTGTATGCTGGACCAACACCAGGAACCACTTCTGTGACTAACAGTGGATTGGATATAGTTTTGGAATAATACTCACGTTCGGAAGGAGTTAGGTTGATATCAAAAACTAAACCTGGATGGGGAAAAGATTTTCCACCGGTTCTGTAGAAGGTTTCCACATATTCGGTAGGAATCAAATATTCAGAGACAGTAACACCACATAACAATTGATCTTTGAAGAAAAAATCAGATTCTTCCGATTTTTTTTTCTCAAGTAACAACACTTTGATTGGTGTTTTAGAAAAGGGGAGGAATACATAACGAGACTTCCCACTAGGGCAATGTTTATTCGAAGATTTGGAATCCAAAACCACTGGTTTCGGAAGTTTTGGCATTTCTTTTGTTTCCAAAAGAAGAAAGCCTGTTTCTTCATCATAGGATTTGATTCCTAGTTTGGGAACGGAATAATCAAAAGATTCGAATTCAGCAAACACGGGATTTTGTTTGGGAAGTGTGACTCCGAAAAAAAGACCTTTCCCTATATAAATCAAATTTAACTTTCGAGAGAATGGTTCTCCTACAAGCCATGGGTTTTGATGGCTTGTTTTTTGGAATGTAATCCTTGATTCGATTACACGTTTGTCTTCGAAGTCTTCTGCACCAAGGGGAAGTAAGGTGGCAAAAATCGAAAAAATTACAAAAATAAATTTAAAACTCTTCATAATTCGCACCATATCTTTTTTTCACACGTTGGTTCATCTGATAGACAGACTCAGGCCTTAGCACAATCGGTAGGTCCATGCCGCGAAACCGAAGGACAATAAAACCTTTTTTCCCATCTTTCCAAATGGTTTTAAACTCATTTAGATCTTTCGGAACTCGGCCGTTAATCGATTCCACCACTTTGTATTTATACTTTTTGTATTTAGATGTTTCAGGATCATTAAATGTATAACTTAGAACAATGTCCCGAGTAGTATACCTGTACAACAGATCTTGGATAAAATAACTATAATGGTATTTTAAGGAACTATCTAAGTCCCCATCTTCCGAATGAAAAAAAGACCGAGTGATGGGTTGGAAAACAAACCCTGCCTGCAAAAAATAGTCTTCTGTTGAATCTCGATATAAGTCCAAAGCATAGTTTTTTTGAAGATTCACTTCGGCATCATACTTTTTTCCAGCTCTATAATAACTCACAGTCACTTTCGTATTGAGTTGTTTATTTTCGATCCAATCGATGATGAATTCTTTTTTGTTGGACTCTGAAATTTCACCATCATTAGAAAGTGGCAAACTATCCACTGCTGTTACAAAATCTTTTTCTTTTAAAACTTTTGAAAATGTAGAAGAAGGATAAATTCGATTTACAAAAATCCCCGTTTGTCCTGCCGGAACTTTCATTGCTTGTTTCAAACTTTTGGGATTTCCATTTTGAAAAGTAAACCCGATGTTAGGAAAGCCATCATACTTTCCATCAGCGATATCTTCTAAAAAGTGGCGGACAATATCATTCGATATCAAGTAAGCAATCCCTTGTTCCAAAGTACTAATTTGGAACACAAGGCCCACCACTTTGCCGTTTTGTACAGCAGGTCCACCAGAATTTCCAGGTTGGATATTCGCAGTAATTTTTAATACATTTCGATAATCTAACCCAGAATAGGTGTAGCGATTTTTTTCAAACCGGAGGATCGATCCTTTTTCAACAGACAAACTATCGTTTCCATTGGGAAAACCTAAAAGTAATACATCAGAACCTAAATTGGGAATTCCTTCCAAAAAGGAAAGAGTGGTGGTTTGTTCTGAAAAATCAGAATCCGTAACTTGTAATAATGCCAAATCACAGTCATAACCGATAAATTTAACATCTGCTAAATATTCTTTTTTTGTAAAACTACTTTTGACTAGGATTCTTTTGGCATCACGCACCACATGAGCATTCGTTAAAATGGTTTGGTTGGGTAAAACAAGTCCTGATCCAAATCCAGTATACAAATTCTTTTTCATCCAAGGTTGCGTTTTGTTTTCGGTATTGAATCCTTCATTACGAATGAGAACCACAGAACGAAAAATTGAATCCACAGCAGGTGCGGGATCTTCTTGAGCGAGTAATGACCAACTCAATACAAAAAATAAAATGTAGATTTTAGATAGTTTATTCATAATACAAAACGATTTTCTCCCAAAAGGTTTGAGTTTCTGTGATTTTTTTTAGGATGGCATTTCCTAAAACTCGATCCCCAGGTTTTGGATCTTTCCATATCGTATTTGATGATACCAAATCACCCGAAGAATTAGATGGTACTCGAATCAAACTGTAAACAGAATCACGAATACATGTTATGCGAAAAACGTAAGATACTGTTTGATCCCAATAAAAACTTTCATCTTTTTCTATATATTCTAAGGGACAAGAAGAATCAAAAAACACCTCGATACTACTTGGGGCTTCTTTTCTTCGGCGCGGGTTTTCGGTAACGGATTTAAAATAGAATAGGTTCGGATTTTGGATGGGTTTGTACGAACTGACTGGTTGTTTTCCTTCGATAACAACTGGTATTTGTTTTTTCGAAGGATAGTCTAAATCCGTATCATCTGTATTAGTTCTCGAAACCACTTTTGATTCGCTCATACCAAGATTTGTTTCAATTTCTAAGTATTGTTTTTTTCCAATACGATGAACAGCCCTTAATCGGAACTTGCCAGGATCCAACTTCTTTTTTTGATGGGATTGGAATTGAATCAACATCGGTTCGGGTTCTTTCTGGCAACTGAATCGAAAGTATGTGACAGAGGAAATGCGGGAAGCGGGTTCTAAATGGCAATTTCCATCATCCATAGGAAAACTTTGTTTTGATTGGATCTGTTTTCTGATCAGTTGGGAAGGTTTTCTTTCTTTCCAAACATTCACTTCCTCCGCAAGCGATTGTAGCGTTAGGTTTGTCTTTGTGCGGTCCGCAAATGCAACTCCTGACACAAAAAATAACAAAATCAATGCGAAGTATATGTATAACTGCCTAATCATGGATTACCGATTATGGTGATTATCGGCTTATCTACCCCGAAGAATCAACTGGCATCCAATTGATTTCTTTTCTCATTATGTCTCAAACCGAGGATGAACTTTTTTTTTGGTTTTCAGACTTTCAAAAATTCATGGGGGGGAAAAGTAATGTAAGAAATAGGAGAATACTTTTTTGAACTGGAGCTTTCTTAAAACCGAAATAGAACCTGGTGACTTCCTCATCGATTGTCGTTCCCAATCAGCATATGAAGAAGAAACATTAGAAGGTGCTTACTACTATCCATTTATCAAAAAAGCATTCGGATCTGATCCAGAATCCCAAAAGAAATTGTACGGACCGATGTTGGCAGTCGTACAAGAATTTCAAAAATCAAAAAAAACTCGAATCATCGTTTTCGACGAGGGAATGGGAATGTTTTCCACTCGTATGGTGTATTTACTCCGCGGTATGGGAATCAAAGAAACCTATGTTCTTGGTCAAAAATGGCCTGCCACCGGAAATAAATCCAAAGGTGAGCTGAAAGTAGAACCACCGATCGCTGACAAAGTAAAACCCATCGAAGGTGTCGTAGACAAAGCCTTTATGGAACGAAATCTTACCAAACTCCAAATCTTTGATGCAAGGACAATGGACGAATACGAAGGCCGATTGCCAAGGCTTACTGCTCCAGAAGAGGGAACTCTTTGTGGACGTTTGCCAGGTGCCTTCCTGTGGGATTGGAGAAACTTGTACGATGGAGAAGCAAACCTCATCGAACGTTCTATTTTCAAAAAACGCCTAAATGGTTTTCCCTTCATGCCAGAAAGACCTACTGTCATCTATGATTACAATGGTGCTCGGTCTTGTTTATTAGCACTTATGCTTAGGGAAGCAGGGTACATTGATGTAACTACCTACCAAGGTTCTTGGTTTGAGTGGAGAAAGTCGAGCCTACCGAAACAAGCCGTTGCGATCTTTGGTGCCAAACAAGGGGTAGCAGCAGCTCCTCCTCGGGTTGGCGGGGTCGATCGCAAGAAAGTTTAAAAAAAGATTTACGAAACCCAAAACCATCGATCCACTTACTCCTGCTCCTGGAGGGGTCGATGGCATCTCGTTTATTTTTCATACTATTTTCACTTATCTTTTGGGATTGTGCTTCGCGCGTCATTTCTCACATTCCTCCGACAGAAGAATCGTTTCCTTTTAGCAAACAAATTTTATGGATTCAATCCGCAAATGAACTCAGGTTAAAAAACCAGTCGCTTGATAAGGACTTTATTGAACTTTCTTTGGAGGAACCCTTTCTCCAATCTTTCACCAAAGAAACTACAGCCAAATACAGAATGGCTTCCTTTCAATTCGAAGAGACTCTCCAAAAATCTTGCACAAAACAGTCCATAGACGAAATCAAAAAAGAAACCGGCAAAGTTACCATCAAAGGAAAGTTAACTGGTAGTGATTGTTCTAGCGATTACCAAATCGTTTTTGTTTCCAAATCCGAAACTGAAATAGAATTCAATATCACGTTAACTGATCCCACTCTCAACAGAATCCAATTCCAATACGGTTCCCATCCAGAAGAACGGATTTATGGCCTTGGGGAACAGTTTACCTATGATGAACTCAAAGGAAAAAAACCCTTCCTATTTACGGAAGAACAAGGAATTGGTCGGGGAGACCAACCCATCACAACAGGAGCAAACTTACTGGCTGGTGCCGGTGGGAATGTTTACACAACTTATGCACCAATCCCCCACTACATCACATCCGATAATCGTTCCGTATTTTTTGAAAACAGTGGTTATGCGAACTTTGATTTTAGTAATTCGAAAAAAACAAAGGTAGAATTTTGGGATTTCCAATCAGAAAAATCTCTTACGGGAACCATTTGGCTTGGAACCTCTTCCAAAACACTCATCGAAGCCTATACTAAAAAAACGGGTAGGTTTCCGAAACTTCCTGATTGGGCTTATGGAACTTGGCTCGGTGTCCAAGGCGGAACGGAAAAAGTTTCGGCGATCGTCAAACAAGCAAAAGATGTTGGAAATCCGGTGACCGCACTTTGGATCCAAGACTGGTGTGGCCGCCGTGTGACCAATTTTGGAGACCAACTCAAATGGCGTTGGTATGCCGATGAAACTCTTTATCCCGATTTTAAAAAATTTGTAAAATCGATGAATAATCAAAATGTACAGGTATTAGGTTATATCAATTCCTTCCTTGCGGACACGGATCCGAAAAAACCGGGAGATGATTTTACAAACCCCCTCTTAATAGAAGCAAAGGCAAAAGGATATCTTGTCAAAAATCAAAATGGAGAAGACTACCTAATCCAAACCGTTGGATTTCCTGCTTATTTAATTGACCTAACCAATCCTTTGGCAGTGCGTTGGACCAAGGACTTAATTAAGAAGAACTTAATTGGAATGGGTCTTTCCGGTTGGATGGCCGATTTTGGAGAATGGCTTCCCTACGACGCCAAACTTGCATCAGGTGTCGATGCCAAAATCTATCATAACCGTTATCCTGTCGATTGGGCAAAGATCAATAGAGAGGCTATCAAAGAAGCGGGTATGGAAGGGAAAATTGTATTTTTCACACGTGCGGGATATAGTTATTCCAATGCCCACTCTACACTTTTTTGGGAAGGAGACCAAATGGTGAGTTTTGGAACCAATGACGGCCTTCCTTCTTCTATCATTGGTCTCACAACATCGGGTATCAGCGGTTATGCGCTCAATCACAGTGACATAGGTGGATACACTACGATTTCCAATCCACTTCGTAACTACCATAGATCCAAGGAACTCCTTTTGCGTTGGGCAGAAGCCTCTGCCTTTACACCGGTTTTTCGTACCCACGAAGGTAATAAACCACTCAAAAATTGGCAAGTTTACACTTACACAAAACCGGATGGAACCAAATCCCTCGGTGATGAAGATACAGTGGCACTATTTGCAAAAATTGCTAAAATCCATTTTGCCCTAAAACCATATATTCAAAGTTTGGTGGAAGAAGCATCCCAAACAGGAATTCCAGTTGTCCGACATAATGCGATAGTAGAACCTGAAGATAAAAATTTATTAAAATACAAATATCAGTTTTTTTTAGGGGACGACGTTCTTGTAGCTCCTGTTGTAGAAAGTGGAGAAATTGTTCAGGATGTTTATCTCCCTCGTGGTAGGTGGCAACATCTTTGGACGGGAACCACTTATGATGGTTATAGGAAGATACAAGTTCCTGCACCCATCGGAAAACCACCTGCCTTCCTTCGGATCGGTGGAAAGTCGGAAGCTCTCATTCGTTCTTCCCTCAGTAACATTCGGAATAAAGACTAAGGACAAAACTCTTATGAAATTTGCACTGATTGGAGACATCCATGGGTATTGGAACCATCTTGATATCGAGTATTTTAATACATCGGATTACGATTTTTTGTTTTTCACTGGTGACCTTCGTGGCAACCCAAAACTAAGCAAACTTTCTTTCCAAGGTCTCACCAAACGAGCGTATATGATTCCAGGAAATTGGGATGGCACAAGTCTCACATCCATCATTGGAGAAGTAATCCAATCCAAAATCCTGATCCAATCAGGGCAATTTGGTCAAAACAGAAGGATACGTAAACTTTCTGAACTCGTAAAACCAATTAGTTTACTTGGTTACAGTTCTTTAGTTTTATCACAGGAGTTAGACTTAAGTTTGATTGTAGGTCGTCCTCATGCTATGGGTGGAGGACTAAGTTTTGCACCCAATATGAAAAAAACCTATATGGTTTCCAATATGGACACATCGATTGAAAAATACAAACGCCTCATCGATGGAACAAAGGAGAAAAATTTATTCTTCCTTTCGCATAACGGTCCTTTTGGTTTGGGTGGCGCAAAAAATTCTATGTATGGAGCAGAATTCAAAAAAGAAGGTGGAGACTGGGGAGATATTGATCTGACCGAAGCCATAAGTTACGCCAAATCCATCGGGAAAAAAGTTCCCTTGGTTCTCTCAGGACATATGCACCATTCCATTAGTAAAAAAAGAGAACGTGAAACCCATGAATACACAGGCGGAACTTTCTATGTGAACGGTGCCAAAGTCCCAAGGATTCGTGAAGGAAAACATTTCCATACAAAAATCGAATGGGACGGAGGATCTGCTACTGTGATTCCTTTGTGGGTGTAACTAAGTAAATCTACCCTAGTTTGGTTTCGATTTCAATTTTTCCAGAAAGGATTTTATGCACTGGGCAAGCATTAGCTACAGAAAGTAATCTTTCTCGTTGTTCGGGGGTTAAATTTCCAGACAGTATTACTTCCCGCACAAATTTGTGATCATCCGCAGATCGTTTATCAAGCGTTACATGAACCTCTACGGCATCCAAAGGGTATTCTTTTCTATCTGCATACATCCTGATTGTAATAGAAGTACAAGCACCCAAAGACGAAGCCAGTAACTCGGTAGGCATAGGTCCTAAATCCGTTCCCTCTTTATCTTTTGGTTCATCGGCAATCCAACTATGTTTTCCTGACGAGATTTTTGTTTCATATTTTGTTTTAGCGGTAGATACTACCACCTTGTCTTCGAATACTGCTGTCATTTGGATTCTCCTTTATAAATTCGTTCTGCTTCTGTAATCGCGCGGTTGCGATTGTTTAACATAGCTTCTTCAACTTTTAGACGTACCTTTTCAAATTCCTCTTCATTTAAGTTTCTAGGAACCGAAATGGGATCTCCATAAGAAACAACAAAGGTTGTGAAAGGTTTCGGAATTCTATGTTTGTCCCAGGCTCTTTCCAAAATCCATTGCCGACTGCATTCATAATGGAAAGGAATGATGGGAACTTGAGTGACTTGGGCCGCTGCAATCAGTCCGGGTTGGACAATGAAGGCTGGACCACGAGGGCCATCGGGTGTAAACGCAGCAGGTAAGCCTTTTTTTAAATGTTGGATCACTGCCTTTAAAGCCTTAGATCCACCTTTGGAACTACTGCCACGAATGCTTGTGTTTCCAAACCTGTGCACCACTTGGTTGATGTAGTCCCCATCTTTCGATTCAGAAATCAAAACAGCAACGTTTTTACCTCGATGCAAATAAGGAGAGTACAAAACGTTCGTATGCCAAATAGAATAGATAAAAGGTTTTTTATTTTTAAATAATTCTTCGTATGCATCGTTTGTGAGAAAACGAAATTTTGAAGTGAGTCCAATCAAACGTTGGAACCAAACGACGATTAAAGGCAATAACCAAACTAAAATTTTACGTTTCAAAGTAAAGATACTCCCGAGAGTTAAATTCCAGGGAAACGCAAATCTAAAGAAAGATCAAGTTAAGTTTTCTTTTTGAACAAATCTCCAAGTTTGCCCAAATCTTCCGGTTTGATGTTAGCTCCGGCAGCTTTTTTGTTTTCTTCTTGGATTTCTTTGTACACTTCCGCCCGATGAACAGAAACATTTTTCGGAGCTTTGACTCCAATCTTTACTTGGTCACCCTTAATATCAACGATGACAATTTCGATATCGTCACCGATCATAATCGATTGGTTACTCCTCCTTGCAAGAACTAACACGGATTATACCTTTTCGGAAGACATCTCTTCCATCGATTCAATGATGTTTTTACGAATCGGGTGATTTTCATCACGAGAAATACATTGTTTTCCCTTACCCTCTTTTCCGTTCAGAATGATTGGGCCTTGCAAGTTCGCAGTCATTCCTTTGGGATTGTCATGAGGAATGGTCACAATTAAAAAAATTAATCCTTCCTTCCAACTGGAAAGGCCAATATCATGCAGTTCCTCATCAGAAACTGCCGGTTTGTAATCATTCATAAAAAGTTCAGGTTGGATTACGATAAATGCCAGTCCCGATTCTTTTGTAGATTGTAACCATTTGAAAGGACTCTCGGCACTTTCTTCGATGAGTGCATATTCATCAAATTCATCAAACCCTAACAATCCTTGCGGGAATTTTAAGATTTGTTTTGCGTCCACTTGGATGGTTCCGAAAGGTTTTGTGTGAATCGTTACCGACATTCTAGTTCCTGTAGTTTCTAATCTTTCTAATATTTCCGTCATTTAGTTTCGTTTACCGAAGGAAATCCATCAAAGTGGGTTTGATAATTTTAGAACCGACATTGAGCGCATAACTATGAATCGTTTCTAACCACTTCATATTCATGATGGTCTCTGGAAAATCGATTCCTTCATTTTTCGCAAGAAGTTCAGTCATATACATTTTGTCGTAAGAGACTCGATCTTCATGTTGTTCCAACCGATTCATACGAGCACCAATCGTTGCCCGATGACGAAGGATGTTTTCCAATGCTAAGTCCAAATCCCCCAAATCCCTTCCCCCAATTCTCTCTTGGTCTTTTTGGATCAGGTCATTTCGGAGTTGGATAAGAACATCAAATACGGAAAGGCCAGTCACTGTTGCTGATTTAGAAAAGTTGTTAGGTGGTTCACTGGCACTTGGTTCTACAAGTCCAATGTCTCGTAACACAGTTCCTCCATCCACATCTTCCAACCAAATTTGGTGAGGTGCTGTGGAAGAAATAGAAACGTTATCTTGAGCCAGTTTACTTGCTTTTACTTCGAGAGGAGCATTATTGATTTTATCAATCACATCATCAATGGTATCACCCACAGAAACATGAATTTCTACTCCATCAATTTTGAACTTTTGGTCGGAAGTAGCTTGGTAGGCCGAGTTATCCACTTTGGAAGTGACACTGACGTTTGTTCCCCAAAACACTTTGTTACCAGGAATGGTGATCGGGATATATTCTCCCTTTTCTATTTCACGAAGTTGTTCGCCAATATCACCCCGATACTCAACACCCACATATTGGTTTTTGAGTTCAAGACCTTGTAATCCCTTAATTTTCGATTCGATCGGTTCAAAGGGAGGACGTTCAATCACATGACCACCAAACAAAGGTTGCCCGGTAGCATCCCGAGCATTGGCTAAATCCACAATTGCACGTAAATGTTGGTCTATCTCTTTACCGATAGCCACTTCCAATTCAAATCCCTTGTCCCCTTGGTAAATTCCGTTTCCGGCCTGAACCGTAAGAACACGAGCTCTTTGGAAAATTTCTCCCATTTTGTCTAGAACACCATCAATCTGTTGTAACCTTTGGTATCCATCCCCAATGTTTTCCTCATACTGAGAAAGTTCATTCAGGCGTGATCGAAAGTACATTTGGTTTGTGGCAGCACCCGGATCATCGGAGGGTTTACGAATTTTTAATCCAGTCCCAAGTTGGGTTTGGGTTTCGTCCATAGCCACTTGGTGGCGGTTTAAGTTCCGCACCAAGGAATTATTCTGCATCATGTTAGTGATTCGAATCATTTTTATACACCTAACCTATTGATGATGGTATCCAACATTTCATTGAGTGTTGAGATCATTCTTGCGGATGCGTTATAGGACTGTTGGAACTGAACCATATTGGCCATCTCTTCATCCAAATTCACACCCATCACGGACTGACGCATATTCTCAAGTTCTACCATCAGTTCATTTTGTGTTGTATATTCTTGTTTTGCTTCGCGAGCTTCTGTTCCGAGTCTTGAAATCAGTGAGTTGTAAAAATCATCCGTTGTTTTGGAATAATCAAACATCACCGGTTTTTCTCGAAGAGCTGCGGCAATGAGAAGGGCATTGGATCCGTCTTTTTGCCCGTTAGGTGAATTGTAATCCCCAGATCCATTCACATCCTTACCGCGAGCTGCGGCAATGTTTGCCGGATTGTTTCTTACATCTTCCGACATTTTAAAGAAAGAAGAGGGATGATACATTGGTGTGAGAGTGAGGTCCTGGGCATTCGCTTGGAATTTATTGATCTCACCTACTTTTCGGTAATCAAAAGATCCTGCCACTCCCGTTGCTGTTAGAATTCCGGTAAGACCGACAAGGAGTTCTCCGGAGTCTTCTAAGTGACGGATCATAAAGTTTTCTTTTTTATCCAGTGGGTTTGTTGTCGCCTTTAGCGCCAACTGGTTGTCATGCGACATGTAAGCAACCACACCCGTTTCCGAACGATTGATCCGTTTGATCACCGCATTCAAAGTGTCATCTTTGGAATAGGGAACAAGAACCTCTGTTTCCCCACCAGGACTTGCTTTTAAAAAACGCATAGTTCCTGAAATTCCAATGGGACGATCCGCATCAATGGAGGTACGGCCCGTCACTCGGAACACAGCGGTTTTGTCGTTTAGTCCATCTCCGTCGGTATCAATTTCCCCAAAGGTATTCGTGGCAAGAGCACGACTTTCAAAAAAGTTTAAATTAGTTTTTCCATTCAAACCAAATCCATCTTTATGGATTTCATTGATGACATCCATGGCGTTGATCGCAAGTGCATCGACAGCATTGATTTTATCTACCAGGATCTTATCGCGGATTTCATAGAGAGCTTGGATACTTCCCTGACGAAGTAAAACAGTGTCCCCTGTCTGCGACCATTTCAAATCCAGAAGTCCATCGTTATTCGGATTTCCAACGAGGTCGATTTTATGAACTTTTTGTCCTTGGACAAGGATCTGTTGGCCAATAAAAACCATCAGTTCATCTTCATCACTGCGACCAATAGTAATGTCCGCCATTCCCGCAAGTTCCTGCAAAAGTTCGTCTCTTCTATCTAGAAGGTCATTCGGATTGTCACCTAATGCTTGTGATTTTGTAATTTTTTCGTTTAGAGATTTGATATTCTCAGCAACCGTATTTAAATGATTCACCTTCGATTCAATTTCACGATTGGATTGGTCTCTTAATAGGGAAAGTTTTCTATACACATCTTCCATACGGGATCCAAGAGCTTCTGCTTTCTCTTGGACCACAGCTCTATGTGCGGTTTCTTCTGGATAGTTAGAAAGATCTTCCCAAGAAGACCAGAACTGATCCATCATCGAACGAAGTGTCGTTCCTGTTGGTTCGTTAAAAACTGTTTCTACTTGGTATAAGTAATCGTTTTTTTTACCCCAATATTCTTTGAGAGAGGAAGAATCAATGATACGATCATCAATGAAATTATCACGAACTCTTTCGATTTCGGAAATTTTCACACCTTGTCCAATTTGACCGGGAACTTCTGCCCGGTTGAATGCAGGATCATAAATAGGATCCATACTGTTCATTACCACTCGTTGGCGAGCATAATGTTTGTTATCCGCATTGGATATGTTATGACCTGTGGTTTGGATCGCTTGTTGGTGGACCGAAAGTCCTCGTTTCCCTACTTCAATTCCCTGGAATGTTGATCCCATACGATTCTCCTAGGCAGTCGCGTTCAAAATGATCGCGCCTTTTTGGCCCTGCCCACGCCTTGTCGGTTGTTTGTGTGAGGTATAAACTTTTTCTTTCGATAACTCTTGCAAAGAGTCAACAGTTGTTTGCAAAAACTCTTTTCTTGTTTTTAAGAGTTTGTCATTGGTGATGATGGCGTCTTTAAGATCTGCCACTACCTTCTTTAATTCTAAAGCAAAGGTTTTTAGTTTAAAATTGGACTCACGATCCAATTGGTTTAAAAAATTTGTAAGTGTGATGGAAGATTCGTCTTTCGCGAATTTTTCCTTTTCATAGACATCTTCGATGGCCTTCATTCGAATTCTTTCCAATTCGGAGGCTTCTACCATAATATGATAACTTTCTTTCACGCAAGATTCCAGGGATTTTCCGTCCGCAGAATGGATTGCAGCTCTTTTTTTGCCTTCCAATTCCAGAAGGCGCTTGTAACAGTCTATTTCATTAGTAAATAAACTTCTAAGTGATTCTACCCAATCCAACATGCGAATTCCTTTTCCCTTATGGGAAGGATCGACGGATTCCGAAACTTGCTTAGGAAAATTTATAAAAATTTACTATTTTCAGGTCTATGTCACTAAAATCACCTTGTACGAAAGTTTGTATGATGGACCCAGATTCAGGGCTCTGTGCGGGCTGTTTTCGCACTATTGAAGAGATTGGGAATTGGTCTGTGATGAGTGAAGAAGAAAGGGAAAAAATTTGGAGTGAGCTCCCGCAAAGAAAGGCGGGAGGCTCTCTCAACTAAATTGGTTATTTCGAACCTTTATCAATCTTATTGCGGTGTTCTTCGCATAATCTATAGAGTTGGTCTGTAGATGGATTTTTCTTTGTAACTTTTTTTCCGCATACAATACACATCCCTTGGGTTCTTCTTCGTTTGTATAACAATTGAACTCGTTCTGCACCGGAAAGATTGTACTTACTGATTTGAAGGCGAACCCCTTTTACCAAATAGCTACCGATTGCAGACTCTTCACCTTTTTTTAGTTCGGCAAAAATCTTACTCAGCTCATCCGGTTTAATCGATTTAGGTTTCATACATTCTCCTGCTTTCTTGCTAAATTTAACTCTCTGTTAGATTCTAAATGTTAATGCAAATTAGGCAGTACCCACTAACGCGCAACACAATTTTAAAATCATATCAGATTTATCGAATATAGCCGAAAAAACTAGGGATAAACTCTAATATTTAGAATCATTTTTGTCCTGGCAAAGTTAAAATATCTACTAAGATCAAACGTGAGGAACCATATATGGAAAAGAAATACAAAACACTGAAAGATTTTTTCCCTTTTTATCTGGAAGAACATAGTCATCCGTTCAACAGAGCTCTTCACTTTGTTGGATCAAGCCTAGCATTAGGATGTATCCTTGGATTTGTATCCACTGGTAAATTCTATATCTTAGCCTGCGCCCTTGTTAGTGGGTATTTCTTTGCATGGATCGGACATTTTTTCGTAGAAAGAAACCGACCAGCAACCTTTATCTATCCATTTTATTCTTTTGTATCGGATTGGATCATGTATTTCAAAATGTTAACTGGTCGTATTGATGTAGAATTTGCCAAAATTAAGTCAAATAAAGGTTAAGATGAAACTTGTTCTCAATTTGCTTGTAACTGCTGTTTTACTCATTGGTTGCCAGCCGAAAGAAGTTTCCATTCAGGAAATCACTTCTCTTCGCGATGGAAATCAGGATAACCTTGTCAGTTTTTCGAATTTAGTTTTGCCAAAAATCTTAGGAAAAGAATTTAAACGATTCGAATCCGGTGTGGATGCGGACAAAAAAAACGAAGTTCATATCACTTATGGCAGTAACTCAGCACTCACCTTCAATGATGCATCGGACTACCGGAAAACCAATACAGAATACCATAGTTTGGTCCTTCTGCGAGTGGGTTATGCATTGGCCCTGCACCAGTTTCACAGACTTTCCCTAAGTTTTTCCAAACCTTTTTTCATTCAGGGAGAAAACAATCCTGACACAGAAATCCAAGAAGCAGAAATTTTCAGAACAACCATTTCCAAACATGAATTGGATGTTTTTTGGGAAACCCATCCTAATTTTGATCCTTTTAAGGCACCAAAGTTAGGTGATAAAGAATGGGAAAGTGTAACAGGTGAGATTCAGAAATTGTGGAAAGTAGAATTGGATGAATTTAGTCGAGTGAAGGTGGAATAATCCAGGGATCACATTCACCTAATGCACGCTCTAAGCGGTCCAAATAGGAATGTTTTGGAATTTCGTAGGCACCCAATTGCCAGGTCACATGATTGAGTTGTTGGGTGTCAAAAAGTTCAAACCCAGACTTTCTTAATGATACAAATAAATGGTATAACCCAACCTTTCCCGCATCCGATTCAAAAGAAAACATACTTTCCCCTGCAAAGAACTTGCCGATCGCCACTCCATACACCCCACCCACCAAAATATTTTCTGCATTCCACACTTCTACAGAATGCGCCCATCCCAATCGGTGTAATTCCAAATACCCTTCGATAAAACCAGGAGTAATCCATGTATTATCTTTTTCTCTATAAGAACAACCTTGCATTACGATCGGAAAGGCTTCATTGAAAGTGATACGAAACTTACCTTGTCTCACTTTACGTAATACTGTTTTTGAAAAATGAACTCGTTGTAAATCGAAAATGGCCCGGGGATCTAAACAATACCAACGAATAGGATCTTCTGACCAAGGGAAAATTCCTCGTTTGTAAGCATATAACAAACGCTCTACGGAAAAATCTCCACCCACGGCGACAAGGTCTTCCTTCCAAGTACGTGGATTTTTAAAGAACTGGTCTAAACTTCTTTGTGTCAAGGCTCCAATACTTCCTTTGGATAATCGTAAACAATTTTTACTTTCAAACTTTTCCCATTTTCATCATTGATATTAGAAAGCCCATCGAATTGTAAAATTCTCCTGGTTTGAACATCATAAACCAAAAGAAAGGGTTTCACAACCTGTTTCAAAATAAAATTATCCACTTCCAATCGTAGATATAACGCAGGCCTACCCTTCCATTCCCCATCTCTGATTTTTTCAGCGGCAAATTTATAATCATCCAACTGGATAGGTGCGAGGAAATGAAAGGACATCCTTTCTCCCTTCGCTAAAGTCTCCCAATTGTTTCTTACAAAATAATCAAATCCCCCATCCATCACTGCAGGATATTTGGGAGTATAGGTCCGTTCGGCTAGAGGATCCTCTTTTTTTCGTTTAGAAAACAGACGAACCGATTTACCTTTTACGTCCGCACCTTCTGTATAACCATCTCTAAAGTCTTCTGTTTTGAAGGTGGGAACTTCCGAGTTTTTGTCGAACTCAATATGTTTGGTACCGAATACCCTTCCCTCTGCGTCTTTATAAACGATATCCGAATGGGTATGCTTTCCATTATTATAATATTCTTTATGATTGTCTGAGTATATATACTTTCCAGTGCTCAGATCGTATGCTTTTCCGAAGTATTGGTATTTTGGTTTTTCTGCCCACAAAGGTAAAAAAGATGGAAAAACTATGGCAAAAATTAGGATTTTACGTATCATACTGATTAGACCATGAAAAAATATAGACTGACTGACCAAAGGACGGTTTTGGGAATTGTTTCCAAACTGACTACGACGGTTCTCCAAGACAAGGATACCAAACAAAAGTTTACACTCCAAAATCCAGTAGCAGTAAACGATATCCTAAAATCAGTTCATATTACAATTGTTACCACAGAACCAATTGTCTCCAAACCAAAATCTCTCGTTTGTGTTCTTAAAGAAAACAGAGTCGAACTTCGGCTCAAACCAGCCAACCCCTACCAAGATGATTTACAGCAAGTATATGAAATTCTCATAGAACCTTTGGAACGTTCCGCCAAACGAGCAAACATTGAAGATATCTCCGCCTACGAATTCAAAATGGCGCAGACTGCAGATTTAGGAACTGTCATTTCTATTTATGGAAAAACTTCTATTATCAACCAAATTTTGAATGAATGGCAAGTCCACCTGGAACAAGTGTTAACGAATTATGGTTATTTTATCAAAAAAATTCAAATTGGATTTTATTATGCCGTAGACACCCAGTTAATGGAAGCACTTGCCACTTCCAAAGCACCATATTATCTGCGTGATGCGAATCGTAGAGTTTTTTATACTGACAGAGGTTTTTTCAGCCCCAAAAAACTGAGCGAAATGTACATTCGTTCCTATTTGGACTCTCTTCTTTTAAACAATGCAAAATCCACTTTGATATTTCCAATCTTCTCAAATGGAAAAGTTTTACTCGGTTATTTTGAAATCATCAGTAATTTACCAGATCTTGGAAACCCTATTTTACAATCAAATATCGAAGGGCCGGAAGGGATTGGACCCTTACTTGCTTTTTTAGATCAAAAAGCGGAGGAGTTTGTATTTCAATTGGAATTTGCTTATGCAAAGGATTGGGAAACTGTGATTCGCACAACACCCGTTAGAGATATAAGCCAAGATGGGCGTGGGATTGGTATGACTTTGCCCGCAGGAACTAATATTGAAAGCAGACCGTTAGGATCCCCTCTATCTTTCCAGATGGTAATTAATTCTTCCCCTTATACCTTTTACGGAAGCCTCAGAAGTATAAAAAAAGGAGAATCCGATTCTATAAATATTGGATTACAAATTTTCCAATGTGACAAACCAGAAGGAATGTCTTATCTTAGTTCTTATGCATCAAATTTAATTGGAGCGGCTGTGTATGACCCAAGAACAATATGAAACAATCATAACACTACTCACCGAAATTCAAAAAACGGGAGGATCCGATCCTTATCGTTTGGTTCTTTATTTAGTCCCCAACATAGGAATTATTTTTGGCACCACACTTTTGTTTTTTTTGTTCCAATGGTGGCATAAACAAAAGATGGCCCTCATCCAATCCGGTCAGTACAAACCTTGGAGTTTTGACATCAGATTGTATTCCTTTTTCCTTGGTCTTTTGTTGACATTCACTGGTTTTGCCTTATCGTTTGTATTTATACTCGTCTTAGGAAGTTCTATGGCGATGTTAGGAGGGTTAATCCCATTCGCAATTGGACTCGGTCTCTTGACCTTCTACAAAATGCATCGGTAGAGCCTTTAACAAGGATCTGTAACGACGAAGATTGGAACTCTGTCCAATCCATCCTTAAGGGAGATGTGTCCCAATTCGAGGCACTGATGAAACGATACCAAGGAATGGTATTTTCCCAAGCCAGGAAAGCTTTTCTAACAGAAGAAGAAGCGGAAGATTTCACTCAAGAAGTTTTTATTCAAACTTACGAATCGTTGAGTAAGTTTCGCGGGGAATCACAATTTTCCACTTGGTTATTCCAAATTGCTAGATTTCGCCTAACAAAAGTTTTTAAAAAGAAAAAACTACCTATTGCCGATTGGCAAGAAGACATTTCCTTTGTAGCAGACAAAACAGGACCTTCTGTTGTCGAAATTTTAGACAAAGAAGAAACAAGTCATACTTTACGGTCCCTCATCTCCAAATTACCAAAATCTTACCGAATGCCGATTCTCTTACATTACTTTGAAAACAAACCTCTCAAAGAAATTGCATTAGATCTAAATATAAAACTGAATACGATCAAAAGTCATATCTCTAGAGGTAAGGACCTTTTAAGGAAATGGTGGTCACATGAAATCGAAGGTTGATTTTGAAACTTCCCATTCCTTTGGCCATCCAGATCCGTTTTTAAAACATTCGGACGCACCTGCTGTAATACGTTTGCGAGTGTTAGGCCAAATTTTGCCTTTACGTTTTTTATTTTCTTCTGTGGGTCTATCCTTTTTGTTATTTATGATCCCACTCGGCACCATGTTTCTCTCTGTTTTTCACCACGAGAACACGGGTTTACTTTTGCCCCTATTGATTAGTTCTAGTTTGTTTTTCTGTTTCTACTCTCTTGTCCTTGGCTTTTTACTCCTCAACACAAGAATTCCTTTTCTGAATGAATGGAAGGAGAAACTTGGATTTGAAGAGGTCTAAAGTATTCGTGAAAGGTCTATTGGTTCTCCCGTTTTTTTGTTTTGCCCTGTCTCTCTCTGCGGACGCTTTGCCCTCTGGTGAAGAATTTTTAAAAATGGATTTGGATCGCGCACTGCCTTTAGTTGAATCCCTTTCCAAAGAAGATGCAAAGGTTCTTGTTTCGGAACTCCGAACGGAAATCAAAAAATCTTACTCCCAGGCAGACCATTTTTATTTTCTCATTTCCCACTTAGAAGAAATCCAAGCCATCGAAAAAGAACAGGCGCGCCTACGTTCCCTACTTTGGGTTTATGGATTGGCCTTCTTTTTGTTTTTCGGATTCCTTGGCTTTTTATTACTTCGCCAAAGGCAAGCCATCCGAGACATCAACCAAATGCTCGGCAAATAGATAGATATCGCTTTATTGTCATCATTTTGTATTCTCTTTGTAATGAATCCCTGTTACTTTTGGAATAATTCATGAAAATACTAATTGTAGATGACGAAGAAGACATTGCAGGACTCATCCAATTCCATTTAGAGGAAGAAGGATTTCAGACCGAAGTATGTCACAATGGGATGGAAGTCCTCCCCCGTTTAGAAAAACACCTCCCGGACGGAATCATTTTGGATTTAATGTTACCGGGCATTGGTGGGATGGATCTTTGCAGACGGATTAAAGAAAAATACCCTCATATTCCTATTTTAATGGTAACGGCAAAAACTGGAGAAACCGATATCGTTCTTGGCCTTGAGTTAGGTGCCGATGATTACATTCGTAAACCATTTAACATTCGGGAACTTGTGGCTCGAGTAAGAACCGTTACACGACGATCAACTGATCCTGCTGGGGAAGTCCAAGGAACCATCTCCACTGGAAAAATCCAAATCAATCCAACCGCCCACAAAGTTTTTGTCGAAGGAACGGAAATTGATCTGACTCTAATTGAGTTCAAACTTTTACAACTGTTTGCTGGCAATCCGGGGGTTGCTTTTTCTAGGGACAAACTTCTAGATCGAATTTGGGGAAAAGACGTTTTTGTTACAGACCGGACTGTTGACGTAAACATCAAACGCCTTCGTGACAAATTACTCTCCGAAAAAGAAAGACTAGAAACCATACGCGGGGTCGGTTACCGATTCCGAGATGCGTAGTTTTTTTTCTACATTACTTTTACTCAACTGGGGTCTTTTACTCGTTTTACTGACCCTTGCCTTGGGAGTATTTTTTGTTTACGATCTAGTTGTACCTGCCGTACGCCCTCTTATCCTATTCGGATTTGTTTTAATTGCTATTTTTGGTACTTTTTATACTTCCACAAACATTGCGATGCGAATCACAGATCCGCTGGCCACTGTAGAGAAAAAAACAAAAGAAATCAATGCGGGAGATTTTGGTGTTGAACTTTCTTCGCCTGACATTCGCGAGTTGGCAACCCTTGCCTTGTCTATCAATGAAATGGCAAAACGACTGAAAGTCCAATTTTTGGATCTTACTGTCGAAAAAGAAAAGTTTAATTACTTACTACAAAATCTAAAAGAAGGTGTGTTTGCCATTGATAGGACTGAAAAATTCCTATTTTTAAATCGTAATATTTCAGATACCTTAATTGAAAAAAATTCGCAGTACAAAGATTATATTCCTTCGATCAAAAACAAAGAACTCTTAACTTTCATCAAAGATAAAATCCATCATGGTGTGGAAGGAAAAACAGAGTTTCAGGACGGAATTCACTTTTATACTGCACGCATTTATCCTATTAAATCCGATTCCATGATTCAATTGTATATTGGAGTTTTGTCAGACATCACAGAAGACAGACAAAATCAACTCATCCGAGAACAGTTTTTTCAAAATGCTTCCCATGAACTAAAAACTCCCATAACATCGATTAAAGGGTATGCAGAAACTTTGGAATATAAACTAAAACTTCCACAAGATTCAAATGAAAGGAAATTTTTAGATGCCATTCTTAGAAATACGGATCGATTGATTCGAATTGTGGAAGATATGTTGACGGTCTCTCGTTTAGAAAATCATAAAACTGTTTTGAATCTTACGGATGTATCCGTTTTAGATCTTGTAAAAAATGTATCCGAATCCTTGGGAGTTATCTATTCCCAAAAAAAACAAAGTTTGGTTTTGGATATCCCATCCGATTTTCGCGTTAGGGCCGACCGTTTGCTTCTCGAGGATCTACTCGTGAATCTAATTTCCAATGCTTCCGCCTATAGCCCCGAAAGATCGAGTGTCATTGTAAGAACGTCTTCTACAGAGGACAAAAACCAAATCCAAGTTGTTGATCATGGTATTGGAATTTCCGGCGAGGATGCCGAACGAATCTTCGAACGTTTTTTTCGCGTGGATACCAACCGTTCCAGGAAAGAAGGGGGGACTGGCCTTGGACTTTCCATCGTAAAACACATTGCAAGGCTACATTCTGGTGAAGTTTCGGTCTCTCCCAACCCCAAAGGTGGCTCCATTTTTACCTTTGAATTCCCTAAAAAATAGATTCTCGTAAGAGAAGTCACCGGATAGAATATTGGTATCCGGTAGGTATTTATGAAGTTTCCTTTGGGATTTTATTCCTTCGGCAAAAACATAGGAATCAAAGACGAAAGTTTAGATTTTGCAGTCATTTATTCAGAAAATCGATGTAAGGCAGCAGCTGTATTCACTCGTAATAATTTTCCCGGTGCTCCCATTTATGTAGGGCGCGACCATATTCAAGACGGATTCCTCCAAGCCATTGTCATCAATTCAAAAAATTCGAATGTGGCTACGGGAGAACAAGGAATCCAAAATTCCTACGCAATCTGTACTGAACTTGGAAAATCTTTAGGTATTCCCGCCAAAGACATCCTTCCTTCCTCCACGGGAGTGATTGGAGTTCCTCTTCCCATAGAAAAAATTCTTAACGCCTGTTCTACGGCAAAAGCAGATTTAAAACCTGGGAATTTAGAAGAAGTGGCCGAAGCCATTATGACTACCGACACTCGCAAAAAAATCTCCTATCGAACCATCACTACGCAAACGAGTGAAGGAGTGATGTTTGGAATTGCGAAAGGTGCGGGAATGATAGAACCTAATATGGCAACCATGTTGTCTTATATACTTTGTGATTATCTTCCCGAATCAGGTAACTTACAAGGAATCTTAAAACGAGTTGTAGACCTAACTTATAATTGTGTGACTATTGACTCAGATACATCCACTAGTGACACTGTGGTTCTTATGTGTTCTGGAGTTCTCGGAAACCTTCCCGATGATGTTTTTGAATCCCACTTAAAAGAAATTGCAACGGACCTTTCAAAAATGATCGCCCGCGATGGAGAAGGTGCCTCCAAACTCATCGAACTGACGGTTTCCAAGGGAAGAGATGATCTGCAAGTGACAAAAATTGGAAAGTCCATTCTTAATTCTCCGTTAGTCAAAACTGCCATTTATGGAGGAGACCCAAACTGGGGCCGGTTTGTGATGGCGATTGGAAAAGTTTTTGATGAACCCATTCCCTATGATACTCTTGAAATCCGATTGGGTGGAATTTCTGTCAAAGGAGCCGACAACGACACCAAAACAAAGTTAGCTGAATATTTAAAATCCAATGAAGAAATAGAAATTTCGGTAATCTTAAATACAGGTTCCTTCCAAAAAACGTTTTGGAGTTGTGATTTTACCGAAGGATACATTCAGGAAAATGCTTACTACACAACATGAATTCGAATAAATTCAAAAGTTCGCTCAAATATTTTTTACCTTCCAGTTATCAATTAAAACTGTCGGTGACCAATACCTTAACGCGTACTTTATTTATTTTACTAGTGTATCTTACTTATTTTCTAATTCTCTCACAAATTCCAGAGCAGATGTCATATCGTTTGGAACTCGCATTACTGCTAACTAGTGCTTTCGCTTTAATTTTATATCTTCCAATTATTGAAAGACTCACCCGTTACATTCGCACACGATTTTTATCAGAGTATCTCACAGAAGATGCGGAATCTTACAGGCAGGCCATCAAAAGATTTAACTTTGATGCTCTCATCAAAAACGTTTTTCCCGATATGGTGAAAATTACAGGAAGCCATTCGGGAACTATGGCCGTATTAACCCATAACGGAACCTTTGCTTTCCATTCCTACTTCCGAGGACGGCAAAAAAAATTGAGTCCGACAAAAGACATTACGGTAAAATCAAGTTTTCAATCTTTTTTACTCAGCAAAAGAAACGGTGCCTCTGTTGCGGAAACATACTCACATGAAAACATAAATAATGACTTTATGGAACTTCATGCGAACTATATTTATCCTTTTATTTTCAGGGAAAAACTATTTGGATTTATAGCCGTCTCCAACATTCCCAATACAGACGCAACGCACAGTTTGTCATTGCTCGCTGGTCAATCTGCCTTAACGATCCACAACCATATCCTTTCCTATCATATTTCAGAAAATAAAAAATACCAGAAAGAAGCGGCCTATGCTGTGCGTGTCCAAAACCTTTTAGAAACAGGTACCATCCCAAAGCTTATGGGTTGGGAAATTACTGCATTCAAAAGGACTAACAGAAACTTAATCGAGTTTTTTCAGGTAGAAGATGGAAGTTGGTTTTTTGTCATTCTGAATGCTGGAAAGTCCTACCAACATATAGGAATCATCCTTTCTTATATCTTAGGAGTTGTGTATTCTCAATCTAAACTCCGTATTTTAAAAGGATTCTCCGATATAAAGTCTTTAATCCAAACCACCTTTCAAAAGTTAGATTGGAAAGAAAACTACGAAATGATTATTGGAAAAATCGGATATTCTGAACTTTATATTGTTCAGGAAGGAAAACAATTCCGCATTACCCGAAATTCAGAAGAAGTCGTTGCGAGTATGGGATGGAAAAATATGATCAATATGGATAAAGGTCCAATCATCATCCAACAACGGGGAGAAGCCATACTTAAGTTTAGTTTTGAAGAGCCGGAAATCAAATGAGAGAACTTGCGATCACCATACTTTCTTCTCTTTTATTTTTTTTGATTCTTCTCTTTGCATTTATTGGATTTCAAAACAATACAAAAAGACTTCCCTTTTACCATTACCCTTCTGGACTCATTGTAAATATTGGCGAAGGGAACCGGGTCCACTGGGGAAATTCTGTAATTCAAGAAGACTTAGAAAAGTTTGAATCCATATCCGATTTTTCGAATACCGAGTCCATTCGATTGCATATCAAAGATACTAAAGGTGATATTTATGAAGAAGATTTTAAGTTAACGACCATCCGGAAAACGGATGTTCTTGGAGTATTTTTTTCTGATTTATTCTTAGCTTTTTTTAGCCTAGCCATCGCTGTATATTTCTACTATTCTACAAGAGATGCGCTGATATTCGGTTTTTTCTTTAATTTTGGTCTTATCATTCTATCCAATGTTTTTGTATTAACTTTCAAGAATTCGATTTTCCTTTTTGTTCTAACACTCTATTTAGGAAGTTTTCTTCAATACCATCTAATTTACAGACTTCGAGGAAAAGAAATCAACTCCAAGTGGTTATTACCTCAAGTATTGATTTCTTTTATCATGGCGATGATCGCCTCACAAGAAAAATACGATATGATTCTGATCGAAAGGGTCGTGTTAGTTGCCCATGCGATCACGGTTTTATTTGGTTCCATCAATATCATAGCAAATATTTATGAAATTATTCGTTCCAAACCGCAAGAAGAAGCACTTCTTAAAAGAATTGTTTTAGTATTTTCTATTTTTCTTTATGTAGCACTTCCGATCAGTATCCTGTTTTTTGATGGGTATCCTTGGTTTTTTGTGCATCGCTCTCTTTTTATCATAACATATCTATTATTTATTCTTTCCTTCTTTTATGGAACTTACCGATATACCTTTGTTCCTTCTTTAGTCATTTTTACTCCGAGTATTGTGACTTTGATTTTAGTTTCTATCATTTTGGGAACCTATATTGGTTCTATTTTTATTTTAGACTTTATTCTTCCGATTCGGTATCTGAAGGATCGTTGGGTCTTTAACCTTATTTACCTTTTTCTCGTTACTGCATATCTCATTCCATTGAAATTGCGAGTCAAAGAATTATTTGATTATTGGTTCTTTGAACAAAATCCAAAGTTAAGTGAAGGAATCAACAAAATCACAGCACTTCTATCCTCACCACTTTCGATGAGAAAAACAATTCTCACCATCAATCGAACTGTAAAGGATACGGTAAATGTTTCCAATATCATTATCTTAATTCCTGGAGATCAATTTGCCAGTACCGATCTAAAGAATATTGATTTTGTTCGTATCTCACCCCAATCAGAAATTTGGAACTATTTTAGAAGCACAGACAGAGTAACCGTAACCTCACACCTCGAATATGGAATTGGACTTCGGGAAACTCTATATAATTTTTTAAAAGGTTTGAACGTCCAATTGGCATTTCCAGCTTTTGATTCTTCCTCAAACAAAAAAAACATTCAGGCAATGATTCTCATCGGCGAGAAATTAGATAAAAAATATTTCTCCATTGGTGAATTAAAATTTATCAACGAAGTTGTGAAAATTTCAGGTATGTTACTTGAAAACTATAGTTTACTCGAAGATGAAATTCAAAAACGTAAAATCGTAAGAGATATCCAAACCGCATCCATTGTAGACAATACATTGAGATTGATTTTGCCAAGTGAAGTCAAAGGCATTGATTATGGTTATATTTCTAAACCAGCAGTTGGAATTTCTGGAGATTATCTCGATATAATTCCAGTTTCTCAAACCAAAATGATCGTTTTGTTAGGCGACGTTGCCGGACATGGACTCGGAACTGGATTTTTAGTAAGCGCCATCAAAGGAATTGTCAGAGAACAACTCAGGAATGGAACTTCTTTAGAGGGATTGTTTAGAGAAATCAATTCGTTTTTCCGCGCTCGTTATAAAGGGAACGAGTTTATGACTCTTCTTGGTGGTATTTTTGATTCAAACCAAAATATCTTTAAATATGTCAATGCAGGACATTTGTCTTTGATAGAGATGCGAGCCGATGGGCAAATCAAATTACATTCCAAAACACAACGAGTGCTTGGAATTTTAGAGACCGACTACCATGCCCAAGAATTAAAATTACTTCCAGGTACGAAACTCTTTCTTTACTCCGATGGAATCACGGAAGCCTTCAGTGAAAGAGATGAAATCTTTGGTGAAGATACTTTGATAGATTTTTTGCATTTTAATGCTGAAAAAACCGTAAAAGAAATTCCGCCCCTATTGGACGCCAAGATGACAAATTTTCGCGGGAACCGAGAACAATCGGATGATATTACATTTATTGGTCTTTCTTTTACACCCAACTAGCCGATATTTAAATCGATGATGGCAGAAAAACCAGTTAAGTTTGTCATTTTTCTATCTTTGATTCTGAGCCTAGTTGCGTTTTGGGACCACCAATTCACATCTTACCTCAAAGAATTTGTTGTACTCATCCATGAAATTTGCCATGCCACAGCCGCCCTCTTTAGCGGTGGAGTTGTGAAAGGAATCGCCCTGCATGGAAATGAAGGTGGGGAAACCATCGCAGTTCCGGCTTCTTTCCGCGGTTCTTTTATCCTTGTTGTTTCTGCAGGATACATTGGATCCTCCCTTGTTGGTGCGTTTTTACTTCGTTTAGGATTCCAAGGGCGTCATGCCCGCCAAACAATGATTTTGTTTGGTTTGTTTCTGATTTCTGTCAGTGTATTATATTCTAAACTGGGAGACCTTGCTTATTTTACCGGAATTTTTTGGGGAGTGGGTATTCTCGTTACCGGAATGTTAGGCGAAACCATATCAATCCTTTCCTTAGTTTTTTTAGGTACAAGTATTTCCCTCTATTCATTATATGATCTTTCTGACTTTGCAGAAAGACTAACAGAAACTGATGCGGGAATCCTTGCCTTTTGGATGGCCGGACTTGGCCCCGAAGACCTACAAAATCAGGAAGTCCCTACTGTTGTTGTAGTACTCGGTTATATGATCGCTACTCTTTGGTCACTCCTCAGCATCGGAATTATTTTTATGTCCCTACGCAGTTCACTCAGCCACGAAGAAATCCATGATTTTCCTGGTATGGAAGAAAGTTTCGAGCGGTTTCCTGGGGACCTTTCTCCCGAGGCAAAACTTTGGTTGGAAAAACGAGGTGTAGATCCCGAAAGTGGAATCGTTTTGCCCCCCAATTTGTTCCAAGACTTCCCTCCCAAAGACAACAGTCCTTAAGGTGTTTCGCAAATTTTCATTTGCGTAGGACACCGACTTCATAAATATAGAATCTCAATGGCAAAAAGAATCCTTATCACAGGTGGAGCCGGATTCATCGGATCCCATCTAGCAGAAACTCTTTTGAACGCAGGGAACCAAATCATCGTATTGGACAATTTCCATACCGGACGAAAAGAAAACCTCACTCACCTTCTCGGAAATCCGAATTTCGAACTGATCCGCCACGATATTACGGATCCTATCAAATTGGAAGTGGACGAGATTTACAATATGGCATGTCCTGCCTCTCCCGTTCACTACCAAAGTAATCCCATCAAAACCACCAAAACGAATGTTTTGGGAATGATGAACATGTTGGGGCTCGCCAAACGAGTGAAAGCAAGAATCTTACAAGCGAGTACTTCTGAAGTTTACGGAAATCCTCTGGAACACCCCCAAACAGAATCATACTGGGGAAATGTTAATACAATTGGAATTCGTAGTTGTTATGACGAGGGGAAACGAGTTGCTGAAACTTTATGTTTTGATTACCATCGCCAACATGGAGTGGACATTCGAGTGATCCGTATTTTTAATACTTATGGTCCACGAATGATCCCTGATGACGGTCGGGTTGTGAGTAACTTTATTGTACAAGCGTTACGTGGAGAAAACATAACCATTTACGGTGACGGAAGTCAAACACGTTCCTTCTGTTTTGTCGATGATTTAGTTCGTGGAATCATCTCAATGATGAATACTGACAATTTTGTTGGACCAGTCAACTTAGGAAATGAAGGTGAATTCACCGTCAAAGAATTGGCTGAACTCGTGATCAAAGAAACAGGAAGTAAGTCCAAAATCATTTATCTTCCACTTCCTCAAGACGACCCAACCAGAAGAAAACCAAACCTAAGTTTGGCGAAAGAAAAATTGAATTATTCAACTACCGTTCCATTAGTGGAAGGCGTAAAAAAAACCATCGAATATTTTAGCAAAAGAGTATAAAATGAAAATAGGCGTAATCAAAGAACCATCTTATGAAAACCGAGTGGCAATCACTCCGGATGTTGTTGAACCTTTGAAAAAGTTAGGTTTCACTATTTCAGTTGAAACTACAGCAGGCGATAATGCATTTTTTTCCGATAAGGATTATAAAGATGTTGGCGCTACAGTTGAATCAAGAGATGCAATTCTCTCTGGATCGGACATTGTTGTTTCCATCCATGCTTTGGATGAAACTAGTGCCAAAAAAATTGGCAAAGATAAAATCTACATTGCCACACTCTCGCCACTTGCTTTCCCAAAAAAAGTGAAAGAAATTGCCAATGCGTCCTTTAAAGTATTCTCTATGGACACCATTCCGCGAATCACTCGTGCACAATCTATGGATGTTCTTAGTAGCCAAGCAACTGTATCTGGATACAAAGCGGTTTTACTTGCCGCTTCCAACTACAGCCGTTTTTTCCCCATGTTGACTACAGCTGCTGGAACCATCACACCAGCAAGAGTACTCATCCTTGGTGCTGGTGTTGCCGGATTACAAGCCATTGCAACATCTCGCCGATTGGGAGCCGTTGTGGATGTATTTGATACAAGACCCGAAGTGAAAGAACAGTGTATGTCTCTCGGTGCAAAATTTGTGGAAGTGGAAGGTGCAGCCGATGCATCAAATACTGGTGGTTATGCGGTAGAACAATCAGAAGACTACCAAAGACGCCAAAAAGAAGCCATTGCAAAATTTGCTGAAAAAGCAGATATCATTATTACAACAGCTCTCATTCCAGGAAAAAAAGCTCCCGTCCTTATTACAAAAGAGATGGTAGATAAAATGAGGCAAGGTTCTGTGATCGTAGACTTAGCAGCAATCAATGGTGGTAACTGTGAAGTAACAGAAAACGATAAAACTATTGTTTACAAAGGCATCACAATCATTGGAAATTCTAATCTACAAAGTACCCAACCAATGGATGCAAGTAAGATGTATGCAAAGAATATTGTGAACTTTCTAAAACTTTTTGTGAATAAAGAAAAACAGTTCAACATCAACTTGGAAGACGAAATCATAAATGCATGTATGATTGCAGAAAATGGTGCGGTTCGTCACAAACCTACACTGGCACTTCTCGGAGAGTAACTCTGAGATTTGTGTATTTTACATTTAAAGTCTTAAAATTCGGATTATCTGAATTTTAAGACGGTTCGTTTCCGGTGACTTGCGGTTGGGTTCGCCAACGACGATGCACCCAAAAGTACTGCTCCGGAAACAACTTCACTTCCTCTTCCAAAGTTTTCGTCCAAAGTTCCGTATAATGTCTGATCACATCGTCCTTCGATGGATAAAGTTTTTTATTTACAAAACCCAAATCCTTAACTCGAACAATCACCTTACCATCTTCTCCAGCTAATACTGAGTAATATAACATCTTAGCACCGGTTAAGTAAGCCATTAATGCAGGACCCACAAAAGTAGAGGCTTGCCTGTTCATAAAGGGAACAAAAATCCCTGCTTTCCCAGCGTTTTGGTCAGCACCAAAACCAATCCAATACCCTTGTTTGAGAAGTTTTATGACCTGGGTGGATTCTTGAACGGGAACAAGTACCACACCATTTTTCGTACGCATACGCCTTAAAAGTTGGTCCACAAAGGGATTTCTTACCTTTTTATAGATCCCCCCGCCTTTCATTCGGATTCCTAAAAATTGAACTAAAATTTCCCAAGTACCAAAGTGACCGGAAATCAAAATCACTCCAACTCCTTGTTTTTTGGTTTCTTCTTCAATTTGTAGGCTTTCTGCATCTATGATCAAATTTTCATCCAACCATTTTTTTGTCATCCGTGGAGCCCAAAGTGTATGCGCAAGTAAGATCCCCAGATGTCTATAATGAGCTTTCACTAAATTTTGAATTTGGTCTTCGGAATAGTTCGGGAAAGCAAATCGAATGTTATCGGCGGCTACCTTTCGGTGTTTTTTATCAAAAGGGAAAATCAGTTTGGTTAAAAAAATTCCATACGCCAAACACCATTTATACGGAAGGATCTTAAAAGGAAAATAGAACCAATAAACAATTAAAAATGAGAAAAAATATCCAATATGTTTCATAACATTAAACAATAAGGCCAAAGGTAATAATGAATTAGAACTGCAATAAGTCCAATTCCGAAACCAATGATCCATCCTCCCACAATATCACTTACAAAATGATGTAAGGTAATTAACCTACCCACACCCGCAAACAAACTAAAGAAAAAGAAATATGGCGTTTCATGGAATGCAAAAACTAAAATAGTAGATACAACAATCGAATTAGCACTATGTGCCGAGGGAAAAGAATGTTTCATATCGGGATTGGAATCTACTTTTCCCATAACACTGACAAGGGGACGTTTTCTTGCGTAGTATTTTTTTAGCACCAAAACCAAACGATCCGTTACATAGGTGAATATAAGTACAAAGGGCAAACTAAAGTATACTGGTCTGTATAAATCACTTAAAAACATAAGTGGTAACAAAACAAGTGCAAACATTTCACCCCGATTGACTCGAGATAAAACCCAACTAAGTTTTGGATGGTGTAAATTTTTTTGGATCCAAACCGATAACCTTAAATCGATAGCAGAAATCAAATTCATTTAGAAAGCTCTTCTTTTATCTTTTGAAGTGCTTCAGGAAATGAGGAAGTCCATTGGTTACGTGCAACCATATCTTTCAGAGTCACTGTCCCCGCTTTGATTTCGTCTTCCCCGCGAAGAAGGATCCAACGGTATCCCTTTTTTTCTGCATAAGAAAGTTGTTTTCCCATCTTCTGAGAAACTAAAGACACTTCTGCGGCAATCTTCTCCTTTCTGAGTTCTTTCGCAAAGTTATGATTCTCGGAAAAAGATGACTCATCCAGTAGAGGTATATAAACCGTGGAATCACTGGAGAATTTTGGTAACAAATTGTGCGCTGTCAAAAAATTTTGAAGAGTCACATCCCCAAGTCCAAATCCGATTCCAGAAAGTTCTTCATTAGAAAAAAGACCAATTAAATTGTCATACCTTCCACCGCCATATAACGAACGTTTATTCTGCGGAGAAGTATCAAAAATTTCAAAAATAAACCCTGTATAATAGTCAAACCCTCGAACCACCGACGGATCAAAATAGACTATGTCATACAATCCGATGGTTTTAAGATCTTCAAACAAAGTCCGAATGGCATTTGAAGTTTCTTCTTTGATCCCTGGAATTTGATTCAGTGTATCGGTCGTAGCTGCCAAAAACAAATTGATTTTCGATAAAGCTGTTGGGTCGTTCGGAATCGTTTTCGAAACAAGAGTTACATATTCGTCTTCAGTAATTTTGTTTTTTTTGTCCAAAATTTTTGATACTTCATGTGCTTGGTTTGGACTTACTTTCAAACCATCTAACAAAAATTCGTCGAGAAGGGATCTATGGGAAATGGTAACTTTAAAACTATCCCTCGGTGCACCAAAGGCAAAAAGAATATCGCAAGCTAAAGACAAAATTTCTAATTCAGCTCTCTGGCTTGTCACACCAAACATATCTACATTCAACTGCCAGTGTTCCCGCAGTCGCCCGAGGCCAGGTTGTTCGTATCTCCAAAGGTTAGGAATGGAAAACCAACGGATAGGACGAGGAAGGTCGCGTAATTTTTTTGCCACCATCCTTGCGACGGTCGGCGTCATTTCCGGGCGAATCGCTACCTCGCGATCCCCTTTATCAATAAAATTATAAATTTGTTTTCCTACAATTTCTTCGCCGGTTTTGGCTCGGTATAAATCCAGAGATTCTACCATCGGGCCATCGTATTCTTCGTATCCATAAGACCTGACGACATCTTTCATTACCGAGAATAAATAATTGCGAAGGCGCATATCTTCAGGATAAAAATCCCGAGTGCCCTTATAGTTTTCTGTAGTTAGTTTTTGTTCTTTCAATGTATGGCCCCTGGAACCTTGCGCTGCGCAGAAGATCAGCCAAAAAATTCAATAAGACTATGGTAAATCTCTTTGGCTTTTTTATCTCCGCTGACACCTGTGATCCTTCCACCCAATCTAAAATAGTCATTCACCTCTTCCAAATGCCGTAATTCTACGGCCATCCTGATGGGTGCCTGCAATTTGAAATTGATATCTAATGTAAATGTAGGTTTCACTTTCAATGCTTTGATAATTTCCATATCGTTAACTTCCAAGGCAACTCCACCTCTGGAAACGTTGAGTACGTTTTGTCTGATATCAAGAATATGGGTATTTGAGTCCATGATTCTTTCTTGAAACGTACGTTCAACCTCTTTAAACAAATCTAATACTTCACCTGGAATCCCTGGTCTTTCGGTCTCGAGCGAAAGATATGCAAAAAAATGCATGTCTTTCATTTGTATGAACAGAGGGTAATAGATAAAAGATCCTATTTTTTTCTTTTTGTATTCTTGGATTTTATCATCCGGTAGAATCAAATTTTTAACGCAACACCGATAATCTAATGAATAAGGTGTTAATAAATGAATCATTATACAAGAATTAATTTGAAAGAAAGGGAAGTAATTGCTGAGATGCGATTTAAAGAGGAAAGTATTAGAAGTATAGCTAAGATACTGAATCGAAGTCCTTCAAGCATTTCCAGAGAATTATCTAAAGGTTATTCAAGAAATTCTTTCATTAATTATTCAGTATCAAATGCTCAAATCATTTCACAGAAGAATGAAAGTTCCAGAAATTCTGGTAAAATAAAGTTGCAAAAACATCCAAATTTACGAAAATTTATAAAATCTAAAT
>NZ_AOGY02000069.1 GCF_000332455.1 Leptospira vanthielii serovar Holland str. Waz Holland = ATCC 700522
TATGCTAATAAGAGATTTCTTTCCTAAAAAACTGACTTTAATGATATATCAAGAAAAGAACTGAAAAGAGTCCAAAAGCTTTTAAATGAGCGTCCAAGAAAAACGCTTGGCTGGAAAACTCCCGCGGAAAAAATAAAGGAAGTGTTGCGTTAAACTTTAGAATCTATCTTTAGTTTCCCCAAAGAAGTTTCTAACTAATAATAGAGGAAGGGAGGCCACCTCCCTTTCTGTGTCCACTATCAGCACATCCATCCCCTCTTTTAAAGCGATTGCCATTTCGATATCACAAGTTTCTGGCATAAAAATTTGTGTTCTAAGTCCTTCTGTATCCAAATCAAAAATAGAATCCGTGAGGTCTTCGAGGTAACGAAGGATATGTTTTTTTTTCTCTACATCAAGGGATCTAAAAGTTGGAATAATAAAAAAATGGAAAGCGAAGAAGTAAAAAATCTCTCGTGTTTATCTAATGCTTCAAGTAATCGTTTTTGGATCTTTGTTTTACGAGAAGAACGAAGTAAAGCAAAGAGGACAGACGCAGTCAAATAGAGTTTCAATCGAGTAACTCCGTAAGTGCCATAAGAGCTTGTCTTCGCAAAAGTTCTGACTTTTGGATGATTTCGTTTTTTAGAGCCAAACGTATGAGTTCCCCTTGCGAAACCCCTCTTCTCGATGCCTCATTATACGTGGCGTAAAATTTGTTCCTCTTCCGAAAGTAGGATTTGAAACCGTTTATCAATTTTTGCCATTAGTCTTCTTCTTCCAATTCTTTTTCGGCTTTTTCAAACTTACGCCAATACAAATTAGCATCCTGCCACTGCCCCAGGGATTCATAAAGGGACGCAATATTATAATACGATTCTGTCAAACGATAATCCAACTTCACTGCCTTTTGAAATAGTTTAATCGACTTCTCTTTGTTATCTGAGAACCATTCACTAAAAGCCCAAAGGTAATACCAACGACCCAAATTGGGATCCCTCGGCCTTACTTTTTCCAAATGCAGAACATTTTCTTGGAAGAGTTTGGAAGAGAGATTATAATTTTTTTGAATTAGTTTTGCTTTATTGATTCGGTCTTCTGCGGGTTCATCGGGTCTTGGTACAGACAAATCGTTTCTATAAAGAAGAGCCTTCGCATAAAGTAGTTTGAAATAGAGTTCATTTTGGCTAAGATCAAGATAACGTTCCAAATAAGGAATGGACGAGGTTTCTTCATCTACTTTGTGGAGATTGTAAATTTGTTTTTTTAGAGCCGTAGTTTCTTCTTTTTTTTTGCTACCACCGGCCCATAGAGTTTGGATGGATAAGAGAAAAATACAAACAAATTTAAAAGTATAAGTAGAAGTTTTGTCCATCGTCAGGGAATTTCATCGATTTGATTTCATGGCGAAATGGTAGTTCCTGTAATTTTTGAATCACAGAGAGGTATAAATCTTTTGCCGTTACAATCAGCATAGAATTGGGTGAGGTTTCAATCAATCGATCTTTGCTCTCCAAATAGGTTTGAATGGAATCTACAAAATGTTTTTTGGAACGTTCCCATTCTTGCGAGGGATGGTATTCTGGCCATTGGATGCGAAGGACCGAGGTTGCCCTCTTCCCACCAAAGGTAGCTTGCATAAAGGAACGAATCATCCAAGACAAACTATCCTTTAGAAACTCAGGTTTTCTTTCTTCTTTTTCCACAAGAACGTGAAGGGCGGGAATCACTTGGCGGAGTTTGTCCTGAATCATTCGTTTGTGAGAGTCAAGAAATTTACTTCTTTCTTCTTTATTCAAAAGTACAAGAAAAATTCCTGGAAATCCAAGAGACTCCATATGAAAGGCAATGATAGCTTCTGTTTGCAAAAGAATTTCCCAAGAAAATTTCTTAGCAATAAAACGGTCAAGCCTGACAGCATCATCCACTTCAAGCAGAGCAAATCCCATTTCATCAAAAGGTAAATAAGGATCATGATGCAAAAAAATCAAATTAGAACGAGTGTTATAGTCTAATCCCGAAGAAATTTGGTTATGAAAAGAACCAAGAGAATCATTTAAAAATAAATAAGAAAACCTAGGTGAACCAAGTCGTGAAATGAAATTTTTTGTATAACCCACAATCCCATCATAAGAAATTTCGTTCTCTCGATAAATTTTATCAAGTAAACCATACTCCACTCGTTTTTCTTCAGGTACCAAAGTTAGAAAATTTTCAGCAGTTGGTTTTGGGGTTTCTTGTGATTCTTCTCTTTTGGTAACGGAATGAACGAGTTTTTCTAACTCAGGATTAAAAATAGTTTCTCGTTTTTTTTGTACTGCATCTAAGATCGCAACCCGTCTCCAAGTCGCTGGAGGTAAAATTTTAAAACTCGTTTTTTTCACAGGATTTGTATTGTTTGTAAGGGGTTCCACTTTTGTTTCAATTCCTTCTTTGCGAATCGGAGTTTTTTTTATCTCTACTTCTACTACGGATGACTCTTCACTCACTTCACTTACTAAAGGGGATTCCCCTAACATCTTGGGATGATGTTGTTCCCACTTACGTTTGACAGTCGCCCAAATCACAAAGAAGATCCAAGGTCCTATAAATAAATATCCAAAACTAAATAGATAGGGAGGGAAAGAAGAATAACGATATACGGATAACCCTGACAAAAACCCAGGTTTCCCTTGTTCTTTAGAAGTATAATAAGAATGGAATTTATGGTGTAAAAATCCTACCGATTGTTTTTTTGATTCCAGATGGACAAACTTAGAACTATCCTCACCCTTCCAAGTTCTTGGATTGAATAAAACTTGTTCCTTACTTTTGTTATCCGATAGTTTAGCAGAAACCAAGGGAAAGTAAAATTCATCGCGATCTTTTTCTTTTTTTGCCTGCAAAAGATTGGAATTGAGGACAGCAACCAGAATATCAATCGAACCATTCTCAAAGTTCCGTTTTGGAATGAGATAAACTAAATCTAACTCAGACTCGAGCAACATCGTAATTGGATGACTTTGTATCCTTTCAAATAATCCAAATATCTCTGTTCCAAATCGATTTTGTATGGTTTTACTTTCGATAGAGCCCTCTTTCCAAAGGTAAAGTTCGGAAACAATTCTTTCTGCTTCACCATGTCCACCACCTTCTCCCAGACCTTCGCGAAGTAGATTTTTCTCAAGAACAGAAAGTGTTTCTTCAAACTGAGTTAACCTATGTTTGGTCCATGGTTTGTAATAACGATAGTCAGGAAAAAGCTCCCAACTTTTTTGATAGAACAAAAGCAAAATCAAATAAACAATGACTGGCAAAAGAATTCTTCGTTTGAATTGAAACCCATGGGTATGAATGACCATCCAAATAAACCGGATGTAAAAAAGACCAGTAAACGTAATTAGGAAAAGTATAAAACAACCGAACCTGATTTCATCGGATTCTGAATCCGACTGACGAAGTAAATAAATAGAAAAATGATCTGTAGTTTCTAAGATTAGTTTTGAATTTTCACCATCTAACTGCCATGTTATGACCTGACCTTCTTTGCCAGAAAAAAGTCCAAGGAGTTGGTTACTTTCTCTATCTCCTGTCAAAATCGATTCATCATTGGTATACAATATCTTTTGTGACTTGGGATCAAAGGCCCAATAAAGATATCCATATTCTAAGTTGGCATTCTGAATTTGTCTCGGTAATGCAGGTCCCGGAGGGAAAACCACAAAGAATTTTCCCGATAAGTCCCGATACACATAATCGCCGTTAGCAAGGGTGCGAAGTTTTCCCTCTAAAAGTCCAGAGGGGTCTTGCCTAAGTTCCTCCTGAAAAATTTCACTCGTTTCATTTGTACTATGGATGAGGCGAAGTGAGTCATCATACAATCGTACATAGTTCAGTCCTAAGGTTTGTTTGATGCGAGTGGTTACTTGGGAGGCACGGTAAGGTAAGGCAGATTCTCGAAAAAAGAACTCGAGTGTATTCAAATACTCTTTTGTCCTATCTTCATCAAAACGCTTCAAAGCAGAAATTAAATTGGATTTCATACGAAGGGGGCGAATCCATTCGAAATACCCAAAAAGGAGTGAGGTAACAAGAAGGGAAACGAGCAAGTATCCAAAAAGAATAGACAGGTTTCCGAAATTCCGTTTCATCATTCTAATTATCGGGTTGTCATTGGCAAAAACCAATCAGTCCAAGGAAAGGAATGATTTTTTATGTATTTTTGGACGGAGTGGGAATCGCAAACTACGACCCAAAATCCAATCCATTCAGTCGTTTTGCCAAAGGATTTTTAGCACCCGTCGGAGGGATTCCGAAGTCTGATGCAGACCTACCGGTTTTGCCATCAAGGTTACATTATATCAAAACTGACGCCCACATGGGAGTTCCTGGTCTTCCCCAGTCCGCTACAGGACAAACGGCTCTTTGGACGGGAATTCCTGGTCCCAAAGTGCTTGATCGTCATGTGAGTGGATTTCCGACCATCACCCTTCGCAAAATCATCGCCCAATATTCCATGATCAAAGTCCTAAACGAACATGGATATCTCAGTGATTTTCTAAATTGTTTTTCACCACCTTATCTCAAACACGTAGAAGAAAAGCCCAAACTTGTTTCTGCCTCCACCTTAGTTCAGTTAGCTAGTGGTCGCCCTTTAAAGAACTTTGAGGACCTAAGAAATGAAAGAGGTCTTTATATGGATCTCACTCATGAAATTATGGGGACTATGGGAATCGATATGTTGAAACAAGGGGACCCACTCCTCGAAAGGCGAGATCCCTACGAACTTGGAAAACAATCCAAAATTCGATTTTCCCACTACCAATTGGCTTTGTATGAATACTTTCTCACTGACAAAGTGGGGCATGCGATGGACTGGGAAAAAGCAGAACGTGTGATTCAAAATTTAGAAGATTTTTTTCGTGGGATCCTTGAGACTCTCGATCCAGAAAAGGATTTACTCATTGTCTCGAGTGATCATGGAAACATGGAAGACTTAAGTCAAAAAAACCATACGGAAAACCCGGCGGCCACCATCCTCTATGGAAAGAATGCTGACCGCTTCGCAGAAAATATACATTCGCTTGCAGACATTGTTCCGGAAATTTATAAAACTTTCGGAATGGAGGAGGCCCTCCAGAATACAAAAACGAATGAATTTCTAATTAAGTCCGACTAAAACTCTAAATCACTTCCCGAATTTGGTCTTGTCGAAACCGAACTTGGTTTAGGTGAATCAGAATCAGACGTTACATCTGAACCATCTAGATCATTGTGGTCGGTAAACTGATCGAGTGATTCTTTTTTCCATGCAATCGCTTTGTCGGTAATCTGGTTTTTAGGGTATTTATCTACGATCGTTTGAAATATTCCGGCAGCTTTTTCAAACTTACCCTGTCTGAAATAAATCGTACCTTTTTTGTACAAAGCAGCTTGGTCGAGCGAATAATCGCTGTTATTCAAAGCTTTATTGATGTAAGTGAGAGATTCGATTTGTTTTCCCATAGCATCGTAAGACAAAGCAATGTAATACAAAGCTTCTTCTTCTTTTTTAGGAGTAGGGTTAACAGAAATTACTTTTTGGAAAAGTTCTACTGCTTTGGTATATTGTTTTTTTGTATAATTTTCTTTTGCATCTTTTAAAACAGAATCTTTATACTCCCCAACCACCTTTTCATCTGCACCAGCTAATTGATCAGCCGTTTCGATGTATTCATCAAATACGTCAAAAGACGCCCAGTCTTTTCCAAGTTTACGTAAGGATCTTCCCCAACCAATTCTGGATTCTGTATTGTTCGGATCTTCCTGTAAGGCCAAAGTATAATTTTTACGTGCTGTTTCAAAATTTCCAGTTCTATAGAAATGATCGCCAAGGGAAAGAAAGGATTTGGATCTTAGTTTATTGTCAGAACTTGATTGCAAAACGGACTCCAAATGAGCCTTCCCTTCCGACTCATTTCCAATCTTTAAAAGTAAGTTTCCAAGAGAGTAACTCAGTCGTTCCCTTTCTTCAGGTTTTAAACTCGGATTCTTTTTTAAATCTTTATAAATATCAAGTGCCGGATAAAAATCAGAATTTTTTTCTAGAGCTCTTGCTTGATTGTATTTGATTTGGAATTCATATTTTTCTGCACCACGTTTTCCAGCTAACTCAGAAAAGATGGCAATTGCTTTTTCTTTACTATGTGGGTTAGATTGTTTTAAGTATTCTTCCCCTTCTGCAATTTTTTCCAAAATCACCTGTGATTGGTCTTCCTTTGCAGAAATATTGGTTTGGTAGTATGCGGTAGAAAGACCCGCAACAATAAACAAAAACCCAGCTAAAGTTACAATAATTCGATTCATAAATTCCCTCTACCCGCATAACTTAGGGTTTGATTCGTCCAAAATTCCACTCGAGAAGGTGAATAGGATTTAGTTTCCCTTTTCAAAAAACATTTTAAGGCTTTTTTTGTATCACCAGTTTTCAATGCACTCACTCCAAGGAAAAACATAGCCTTCCCTCGTAAGTATGCATTGGATTCATTTTTTAAATATTCTTCTAACCGATACACGGCTATTTCATATTTTTTTCTAATCACAGTTTCTTTAATGATTCGATTCAGGTCCGTTTGGCCTAAATCATAATTCACAGTTGCGGATGTTTCTTCTTTGAAGTCGTTTGCCTGTTCTGCATTTTCTCTTGGTGGCAAACTGTCCGCAGGTGTTACCGCATGTTCATTTTTATTGATATCTGACTTTTCTGGTTCTTTTTTGGGATGGGACTCCGCAACCACATGGGGTTCCTCTGGAGGAGCGATATCTTTAGAAAAATCATATTTGAAGTAAGAGACATTTTCTTTTAAATTATAATCTTCTGGAATTCCATTAGATTTCGCAGTTACACCAAAATAGAGTTCATCGATTTCTTTTAATTCTTTGATAAAAAAATTTGTTTTAGGATGCACCACAGTTGCCACTTTCACAACCGATCCTTGCCCAAAGGAAGAGGAACCTTGGTTTAATGGTTTTACTGAAGCATACAAACTATAGATTGTAGATTCGTCTGCAGCTTCTGGACTAATCCAGCTAATCACTGCTCCTTTCCCTACACGTTCGTAACCAAGTCCTCTAACATGCATTGTACCGCCATAATCGGTATGTGTGTCGTTTGATGCGACTTCCTGTTTTGGTTTTTTAGGAGACTCTTCTACAATAACTTCTGCGTTGGTTTTTTCAGTCTGCTTAATATAAAACGCTCTTAAGGTGGACTTTTTATCTTCCAAAGGAAGAGTTTCCTCACCACCCACTTGTTTTACAGAAACTCCATAATAAAATGTTTGGGATTTTTCCAAATCTTGGTCTAAAAAAGTATTCACAGGATGAGTGAGTTCCGCCAATTTTTCTGCTTTTTGCATCAACGGTAAACTTGTGAGAGGAGAGTTCGATCGATACACTGTATACAGAGTTCTTCCCGCAGTAGCCCCGTTTGGTGGTGTCCAATTCAATCGGATAAATTTTCTTTCAATATTTGCAGTAATCCCAGAAACCCCACCCACCATAGATTGGATCCCAGCGTCCGCAGGAAAAGCGGGGAAGTCAGGATTTTGTCCCACAACAGGAGTTCCGTTTTCTTCTGCAATGTGAACAGGAGTCACTGTGTAGTTTTGGTTCGAAAAAAGTTTCACTTCACGGCGGCGAACGTCCGTTACCATCACGACAGCATAGTAATAAGTTCCCGGTTTTAAATTATAATCGAAAAATACGCGTGTTGCATTGGCCCCAGAAGCTTTGTACCTGCCGAGGGAGTCCGCAATGTACAATTTGTCTGGACTATCAATCATTACAGTGGAACGAGCCACAATGATTTCCCCATCCTGTTTGGGTGGATCCCAATCCAAACGAATCGATTTTTTATCAGGTAGGAGGTTAACGTGAATTGCCTTCGCTATAGTAGGATAACGACTTTCCTCAAATCCGGAGTCTGCCGAAACCGGAACTAACGAGAGTAGCAGCACAACCATCCAGAGTTGAATCGAGAACTTCATACTTAGATTTTCGGTGGTTGAGGCCTGCGAATTGAATTTTTCGTTTGTACTTTCCACGCTTTTCTCTGAGAATTGTCATTATGTCCGAAACGGAATACTACCGTTCCCGAAGTTACCAGGATTATTTACTCTCGAGCCACAGAAGAGAGGTATGCCCACCGGAAGATGTATATGCATTTTTCAACTGGAAGGGCCTAAACAACCTAGTGGACTTTGGGAGTGGACTTGGGTTCTACTTTCAAGAATTTCGAAAGTGGTTTCCCCATGTCTGGATTTGGGCTGCCGAATGCCAACAAGATATCATCGATATGATCCTTCGCCGTAAACTTATGGAAGGAATTGAACAACTCACACCTTTCCATATCGACCAGTCCGATCATCCCCTTCTCCCAGAATGGGTTCCCGTTCCTGAAATCATCTTTGCATCCCTAACTCTTTCTACTTTCCCAAACCCTGGTTTGGCGATGGATGGCCTTATACGCTCTATGAAATCGGGAGGCCGGTTGTTTATTATCGATTGGTCTAAAACAGAATCTGGTTTTGGTCCCAAAATCAATGAAAAGATATCCATGGACAAAATGAAATTTTTGGCAGAAGAATATAAATTGGAAGTCACCAAATCTGGCCGAATTTCAGAACATTTTTACGGAATGGAAGTAAAGGCAAGTTCCAGTTTTATTTATGGATACTATGACCTCAAAGAAGAAGAGGATGAAGATACAGCAGTCTTCAAACAATAATCTAAAAATTTAGAACCATACGTCACGTTCTTTCCGCCAACATTGTATGTGGAGTGAAGAACAAAAAGCCATCATACATTCAGATCATCCCATCAAACAAGTGATTGCTGGTGCTGGATCTGGTAAAACTGCCACGATGATTGGACTTTTAGAAGAAAGGGAAAAAAAGAATTTTATTCTTCCGGAAAATACTTTAATTGTTACATTCACCAAAAAAGCCACCCAGGAATTTAAAGAACGGTGTCATAAAAAAAATCTCTCTACAAATTATCATATCTCCACATTTCACGCATTTTGTTTTTTTGCCCTCAAACACTATGATACTTCTAAAAATTGGTCTCGTTACAAACTGCTAAGTGATTCGAAAAAATGGGAAATCACAAAAGAATTCCTCCTTCCCTTACAATTTACGATTGGAGGGATCCCCTTTCCCATCCTATTCAAAAATAACGGAAAACATTTCCGGGAACTTTCTTTAGGAGATTACGAAACCTTCCAATCTGCTTTCCAAAATTGGAAAGAAAAAAATCATTACTTCGAGTTTGATGATTTGATCTTTGCTTTCCTTCAATTTTTGGACACAAAATCTGCAGATGCCGTGAAAGAAAGATGGAAGGCACTGATCATTGATGAGTTCCAAGATACAGATGAAGTACAACTTCAAATCATACAAAAAATGAATTTTGGGTCCATTACGGTTGTGGGCGATGATTGGCAGGCAATTTACGGCTTTCGCGGAGCCACTCCCAAACCATTTTTAGAGTTCTCAAATCATTTTCCAAATGTAATACAATATTTTCTTTCCACTAACTATCGTTCGAAGGATTCCATCATTCGGTCTTCTCTACTTCCCTTAAAACACAACAAAGACAAAATCGAAAAACAAGTCCAAACTTTCCGCAAAGAAAAAGGGACCTTCCAAGTAGAGCGCATCAAAGATATCGAATCAAGGCCCATTGAGATTTGGAAGGAGTGGTCAGCGAAAGATCCAAATGCAATTATCCTCACTCGAAGCAATTTCAGGAAAAGGGAATGGATCGAAAGTGGTGTTCCTTCCTTTCAAGTGATGACCATCCACAGTGCCAAAGGATTGGAATTCGAAACCGTCATTCTTGACCTGGTTCTCGGTTGGAGTGAGGACATAGAAGATACAAACGAAGCCGAGGAAAGAAGGATTCTTTATGTCGGCCTTTCCAGAGCAAAAGACAATTTGGTTCTCTTAATCCCTGATACAACCAAACCCGATCGCTTAGCGGATCGAATGAGTGGGGATTTCTCAATCAGGAACCGGTTCAGAAATCGTACTTTACGATGGACTCGGCTCTGGTGAAGTGGTTTTACCTTGGGGGATTAGCTCAGTTGGTTAGAGCGCTACCTTGACATGGTAGAGGTCACTGGTTCGAACCCAGTATCTCCCAAGTATCTTCGACTCTCGCATCTTTTCATTTTTTAAGCCCACTCTCTTTCAGTTTCGACTTGCATCCTAATGCTGAATCGTTAAAGTTCGAAGCGATGAAACCTAAGTTCCTAGCAGAAGAATTCCTATTGGCTTTGTATTTTTTGGTATTTAGCATTGTTTCCGGACTTGTTCTTTATTTGGGACAAACACAAGCAGGAATTAAACTTGCCTCACTCACCCTTCTATTCCATATCAGTTTTGCTGGCTTATGTTTGGCATTACGCTGGCACACTCCTTTTCGTATTTGGAAATTTCTCGTTCCTTTATCTATCCTTATGGTTTTTCCTGATTGGTTTCTTTCTGCCGTCTTACAAACATTAGTATTTCCTGAAGACGGATTTTTAAAGATCGGAACTGTCTCTGGTTATATGGCGGGGCTTTGGGCCATTCCCCTTTTTATCTGCGTTTATACAGGAATCAAACTAGAAGAAATGTCGGTATCCATTGTGGGAACTTGCCTTTGGGTTGGAATCTGTGCTTTAGTGATCTTTGGAACTTCCGAAGCTACTATGTGGGTTTTAGGTTCTTGGTATGCCCAGGATGTAAAAATGTGGGGGAAAGTCGCATACTATGTGTTAATCCCTGAAATGATTTTAGGTATTACCACCTATCTTGCCTACCAAGGTTTTTCGTATTCGGCCTATATTTTCCAAATCGCAATTGGATTTTTAGTGATGATTCTTTATATTGGAAATCTTTCTTTCTTTTACCTCCTCATTGAAAAAATTCTATAGATTTTTTCTATCGATTGTTCTTTCCCTTCTCCTAGTTTTTTTTCTGGGAGAGGTAGTCTTAAGAATCCAATCAAAAACTGATTCTGAAGAAATTCGGTATAAAAAAATCCATTGTTTATATGGACTTTCGGATATTCGCCTTTGCCCCAATATAAAGGATCAGTTTACCCGTAAAGATGGAAAAACTTGGGACATCCAAACCAATGTTTTGGGAGAACGAATCCTCTCTGAGAAATCGGAGACCGCCAATTTATGGTTAATCGGTGATTCCATGGCTATGGGTTATGGTTTGCCATCAAAAGAAACTCAAGCCTACTATCTAAAATCCAAATACAATTTAGAGACCCGTGTCATTGCAGTGGATGCCATTGGAACGAATGGGATATTGAAACTTCTAAAAGAAACATTGGCTTCTACAAAAAAAGAAGACCATCCAAAACAAATCTATTGGATTTGGAATCCATCTGACTTTATTGATGATACGGTAGAAAAAACGGGTCTAAAACATTTTCTTTATCCGATCCATTTTTCACTCACAAGAATTTCCTATCTTTACCGGTATCTTCTTCCCTCTCCCCCCACCAATGTGTACACTTCGTACGGTGATCCCATCCTTTATCCCCAAAATCATATCACTTATAACAATTTAGAAAAGTTTTTTACCGACCCTTCCCTTCCGCAGAGTAAAATCTCAGTCCTCTTCAGTTGGGGAATGTCAAGAGAGGGAATCCCTGATACCAAAGATCCCAATTATACATTGGCAAAAACATTCTTTCAAGAACAGGGTGTGAAAACGATCGACCTAAGACAAAGGACAGAAAGATTGTTTAAAGAACAAAAACAGGTTTATATCCGAAATGATGGCCACCCAGGTCCAGCACTCGCAGAACTTTTTGCCGATGCCATAGCCAAGGCCTTCCTAAATTTGCCTTAGAAATGCTTGATTCCCAGCCTGAATTCTAAAGTTTAGAGGGATATGATTCAAAACTGGAAACGATGGGGAGCCATTGTCCTATTTTTCCCGTTCGTCTTGCTGTCTTTGGAATTGATTTTGCGCCTTTCCAATCCGCCTGCCTTACGTTATTACCGCGATGTCAAACTCCTCCACGCTTACCATCCAGATTACGGGGTAACTTTAGAACCCAAGGAAAGTCGTTTTGTCCGCCACTATGCAGACTTATGGCAGGGCCAATTCACAACCAATTCGCTTGGCCTTCGTGGACTTGAAGAACCAATTCCAGGAAAACCCAAACTCCTTTGCCTTGGCGATAGTTTGGTCATGGGATTTGGTGTTTCGGATGCAGATACTTTTTGTTCGTTGCTCGGCGGATTTGAAGAGAAAGGAATGGTTTACCAAAGTCTCAATTTGGGTGTGGATGCTTACGGATCCCTCGGATCTTACAAACGACTAAAAGACATGTCTACAAAAATTGACAACATCCAAACTGTTCTATTTTTTATCTCACCCAATGATTTTACCATGCCAGAAGAACTTCGTGCCCAAGGCATTCTACCCGATGATGAAAACGATGCCCTTCATGAAAATGATCCCCTATGGAAAAAAAACTTCCGGCTTCAATTTGAACTCACAAGGGTTTCTTATCTTTTGCAAGCTCTAAAACTTGCTTATGAACAAACTAAAGTTAAGGTAGCACAAACCAAATATTTAGTTTCTGCTGATACAGAACAACTTTCGACCTCTCCTTTGGTTTACTTACGAGAAACATTTTTTCTTCCCGTCAAACAACAAAAATGCGACGATGCTGCTGAATTTATTTGTCCTAGCCCTTTACAAAACTTAAATATAGTTTGTTCGGACACTCCCATTGATCCAAATTCCCTAGAACCGCTACCGGAAACCACAACGAGGGCTTATGATTTAATGATTGGGCTTTCTAAAGAGAAAGGTTATCAGTTTGTTCCCGTCATCCTTCCCATGCAGATCGAAGAAGTGTATTGTAGGCAAATGGGAAAATTCAACTCCCTCGGAACCTATGCTATGCGCGCCAAACGTTATCTGGAATCCAAAGGAGTCAAAACACTCGATATCCTTCCTTATACGGACAAAATGTGCGGTCGCGAATTTACCTACCATGGAAAAACAAAAAAAGCAGGAATCCAAGACTATTACATTCCTGGTGACGGCCACCTAACCAAATTAGGAAACTTATGGGCCGCTGAATCCATCAGTTATGCCTTAAAGGAAATAAAATAACATGCTTTTTAATTCCGTTCATTATTTAATTTTTGCACCCGTTGTTATCCTGGTTTATTTCCTTATACCCAAACGATTCCAAGGACTTTGGTTATTCATTGTTAGTTTGTACTTCTATGCCATTTTTAGGATTCCTTTTCTTATCCTTTTGGTTTTTTCTTTTGTCATTACAAAACTTGCTGTCGACTATATGGAGCTAACTTCTTCCAAATCAAAAAAACTCTTTTGGTTGAATGTTGCCGTCTGGAGTAATTTAAGTTTACTTTTTGTTTTTAAGTATTTGGATTTTTCTATTACAGTTTGGAACCAAACTTTTTCTCTGACTCCTTGTGATCCTGAATTTGTGCAAAAGTCTGGGATCTTACTTCCCATGGGGATTAGTTTTTTCACCTTACAAGCGGTATCCTATGCTGTGGATGTTTACAAGGGTGTGGTGGTTAGGGCCAAGTCCATATTTCATTTCGGACTCTTTCTCGCATTTTTTCCCCAACTTGTGGCAGGTCCCATCTTACGTGCGAGTGATGTCCTCCATCAGTTTTTAGATTCTAAAGACTTCACAAAAGAAAACCTCAAACAAGGTTTGAAACAACTCTTTTGGGGAATCTTCAAAAAGACCTTCATTGCCGATCCCGTATCTTACGTGATCGATCCCATGTATGCCAATCCCACGGAATACAATTGGATTGCTATGTGGATGGCCGCCTCACTATTTGCAGTACAAATCTATTGTGATTTTTCTGGGTATTCTGACATTGCGATTGGAACAGCAAGGATTCTTGGTTTCCATATTCCCAAAAACTTTGATCGTCCTTTTTTATCGGGAACACTCAGTGAACTTTGGAGAAGGTGGCATATTTCCTTTAGTTCTTGGTTACGGGACTATGTATACATCACTCTCGGCGGTAACAGAAGGGGTGAGATTATGGCCTATGTGAATCTTTTTCTCACAACCTTTGTTTCGGGAATTTGGCATGGTGCCGATTGGACTTTTGTTTTTTGGGGAACTCTCCATTCCACAATGATGGTGGTCGAAAAGTTTGTATTCAAATTTGAAACCATGCGTACTGCCTGGAAGCGAGTACCAAGAAGCATCCAACCCATATATCCAGTGGGAGTTTTTGTATTGTCTTGTTTTTTCTTTCGAGCCAAGGCCACTCCTGAAGTTCCCACAGGAATGGGAATCACCAAAATCATGTTAGAACGTGCTTTTACTGGAGCAAGCGGGTCTTTTCCACAAATGAGTGTTAGTTTGGTGATCTTAGTTGGTTTTTTGTTTTTAGTGGACATCCTCCAAGACAGAAACGAAGACCGGTTTGCCTTTATCACAGACAATCTCTACTTTCTAATTCCTACTTGTATATTACTCTATATCACTTCGTTTATTATTTATAGTGTAACAGTTTCCAGCCCTTTCCTCTACTTCCAATTCTAAATCAAAAAGCCGGCAAGTAAGTTTGCCGGCTTCCATTGAAAAATTCAGTGATTCGTTTCGGAATTGATCTTAATTAAGATCTAATTTACAAGACAATCTGAATTTCAAATTTGATTATCTTCTATCGATTTAGAATTCTACTTTTGGCGCATTCTCAATTGTTTTTTGGTCTTCTACTGTAAAGGTTGCTTTGGAAGCATAACCAAATGCTTTAGCAGTAAGAACCGCTGGGAACTGGCGAATGTATATATTGTATTCTTTCGTTGATTTGATAAATCGATTTCTTGCTACAGTGATTCTGTTTTCTGTTCCTTCCAACTGCGCCATTAAATCAGAAAAGTGTTGGTCTGATTTTAATTGTGGGTAGTTTTCTTGGATCATAAGAAGTCTAGACAATGCGGAACCCAACTGGCCTTGAGCTTGGTCAAATTGTTTTAAACTTTCTGGATTGTTTACAAGTTCCGGCGTTGCTTGGATAGAACCAATTCTGGCTCTCGCATCGGCAATCCCTTTCATAATGTCTTTTTCTTGGTTTGCAAATCCTTTGACTGCAGAGACCAAATTGGGAACTAAGTCAGCTCTTCTTTTGTATTGGTTGAGAACTTCCGCCCAAGAAGCAGTCACTTCTTCATCCAATTCTTGGATACGGTTGTAACCACAATTGGTAAGCAGTATTGCCATAAGGGAAACTAGAAAAACGGTTCGAAACATTCTTGTCATGGTGATTGTATACCTACGCATTAGTCGGTCTGCAACACCAATTTGTTAAAAAAATTAGTAACGAAAGGGTTTTATGGTCTTCGCCCAACGTTTTTCTGATTCCTTCAAATAGATTTCCAGGTCAGAATCGGAAAGTTTTCCGTTCAAATAGTCTAAAAGAGTGACATCTCCTGCAAGAAGTTCGATGGCAGGCCTGTCCGAACGGAATTCATACACTCCTTTCAAATATTCAAAATCGCTTGGAAACAATTCCGCCAGTTGTTTTAAAAAATATAAAACAAAATAAAGGGAGTGGAATTGTTTTGGTTTCAAAACCATCAATTGGTATCCTTCACAAATCGAACCAACATATTTATGAAAGGTGGGCAAAAAACGTAAGTTCCGCAAAAGATAGGTTCCCGGTTGGTGGGTCAACATTCGTTTGTCTAATTCTTCCTTTGGTTTGCCTAGAAGATAAGGAGCACCAAAGGTTTCGAAGGGTTTTGTCGTTCCACGTCCTTCGGAAAGGTTTGTGCCTTCTAACAAACACATGCCTGGATACACCAAACAAGTATTTTGTGTAGGAATATTAGGGGAAGGAGGAACCCACTCCAAGTGCGATAATGATTTTGGATGGATCACGCCTACAGGTACAACCACAACATCCACTTTCAACTGAAAAGTCTCATTATAATAGGATAACAGTCCCCCAGGAGTGAGCCCATGTCTATGTAGGACAGTTGGTACTCCCACAAAGGACTCAAATTCTTTTTGTAGGGGTGTGCCTTCTACTTTTTTACCGATGGGATTGGGAGAATCTACCACCAAAAATAATGGGGCCTTTCCCGTTTCTTTTTTTAACCGCGAAAGCTCACCTAATATATAATAAGCGGTAGTTAAAAAAGTATAATAACGAGAACCCACGTCTTTGATATCAATAATGACTACATCAACATTGGTCAACGTATCCCGAGGCGGAATTAGACTTTTCTCTTCCTTTCCATACAGGTTTACAACCTGCATACCACCGAATAGATACTGCAGTTCATCCCCGCTGACCTGGTCTTGTAACTCCGCAAAAAGTCCATGTTCCGGTAAAAAAATGGTTTTTAGATCAAAAATTTCAGCATAGGTTTGGAAGTGATACTTTCCATGAAAACCAAAAGCACTTTGGTTTGTAAGAATCGCCGCCTTACAGCCGCTTAGCTTATTTATATTTTTTAAAAACTTCATTTTGACTTTCGAATCTGATCTTTGTTTAACAAAGCCAATTCCCAAAGTTTTCGAACTTTCTCTTCATCAAAGGGATGATCCGGTTTCAACAAATCACGAAACTCAGTCAATTGATGAATGAAATCATCAATCGACTGGTACAAAAAATCTTTATTTTCTTTGAAAATAGAAATCCACATATCAGGATTGGATCCAGCAATTCTTGACATATCCCGAAACCCACCACCGGTGATTGGTTTTGAAATCCCCATCACCTCTCTCATGGTTGTGGTATTGGCACCCGCCACATTCACAAGAATGGTGGAGATCACATGCGGAAGATGGGATAAATTCGCCAAAGTTTCATCATGAGATTTTGAATCCATCTCCATCGTCCAAGAGCCAATCGCTTCCCAAAATACACGCACCCACTCCAAACTAGTGTTAGATGCTGATTTGGGACTGGTTAGAATACAAAGTTTATCTACATAAAGATCAGGGATTGCTGCCTCTGGGCCCACCTGTTCGGACCCACACATGGGATGGGTCGAAATGTAATGATGTGTTTCCTTCCCATAATATTTCTCTACCGCCGACACAATGGTTTCTTTGGTGGATCCTAAATCCATAAAGATGGTATTTCCCGATTTGGGTAAAGTAGGAATGATTTGCAGAATGGATTCCACAGGGGTGCTAAAGACCACCAAATCATAATTAGACCAATCGGGTTTCATAAACTCCGATAACAAATAAACTTCATTTGCAAGGTCTTTGGATAGAATCGTGGTTTTACTTTTTTCGGAACGAACTACGGCCGTAATGAGAACATCTGGAAATTTTTTGCGTAACGAAAGAGCAAGCGAGCCACCCATAAGCCCCATGCCGTAAATCAAAACTCTGTGAAGGTTCATGTAGGAAAGGATCCAGCTGTTGGATAAGAACCGAGAAGTTTAAATAAGGTACATTGTGATTTTACTTTTTCTAGAAGTTCTGCAATTTTTGGATCTTCTCTGTGACCAATAAAATCCACAAAAAAATGGTATTCCCATAAGTTTCGTTTTAAGGGTCTGGATTCAATTTTGGTTAAGTTGACCGCAACCTCATTGAAAGTTTTTAAAATCGCAAACAGAGACCCCGTTTGGTTTGGAATCGAAAACACAATGGAGGTTTTATCTTCTTTTGTTTTCGGTGATTCTGTTTTCCCTATCACCAAAAACCGAGTGGTGTTTCCCGAATAGTCTTCGATTCCTTCTGCTATGATATTTAGATTATAAATTTCACCGGCAATTTTAGAGGCAATGGCAAGTCCGTCTTTTCTTTCGGAAACTAATTTTGCCGCCATCGCTGTGGATGAGGTTTCCACTACTTCTGCATTGGGAAGGTTTGCAGAAATCCAATTGCGACACTGTTCGTTCCCAATACGAATTCCATAGATTTTTTTAACGGCTGCAAGATCAGTTTCAAAACCGAGCAAAAAAAAGGAAATCTTTTGGTATAACTCAGAGTATACGATGAGGTCTGTTTCTAAAAACATATCGAGAGTAGAACTTACCTGGCCCTCTGTAGAATTTTCTACAGGAACCACTCCGTAATCCAACTTCCCCTCTTCTACCATTCGAAATACATCTGGGATGGATGTTTGTGGAGCAGCATCGATAGAGGTTCCAAATTTGGAACGCATGGCCGAATGAGAAAAACTTCCTTCAGGTCCCAGAAATCCAATCTTTAACGGGTGTTCTAAGGCAATGGTTCCAGACATCATCTCCCGGTAGATCGCACGAATCACCGATGCGGGAAGTGGCCCGCCAGATAACTTGGTTACTTTCTCATACACATCTTTTTCACGATCGGGTCGGTAGATAGGTCCACCAGATTCTTTTTTGACTCGCCCAATCTCTTGTGCGTAACCAGCCCGTTTTTGAATCAAACCAATAATTTCGGTATCAAGTGAATCGATCCCAGCGCGGAGTTTTTTTAATTCTTCTTCTGCACTACTCATTTAGGCCTCTTCTTGTAATTCTTCTGGTAGTGTGCTCAAATCAAAATCGGGATTCATTTCCGTATCATCCGTAACAATGATGGATTCGGGAGAAAATTCTTCGAACTTTAGTTCCTTAACTTCCACAGGGGTTGGAAGGTCTGTGAGTTTACTAAGGCCAAAGTGTAACAAAAATTCGTTGGTGGTTCCATACAATGTGGGTCTACCGGGGACTTCTTTTTGTCCCACAGCCTTCACCAATTTTTTGGACATGAGGCTTGCAACCATTGCCCGAGAAGAGACCCCACGAATTTCATCTAGTTCTGTCAGTGTGATGGGTTGTTTGTAAGCAATGATAGCAAGAGTATCCAAAGTTCCCCGAGAGAGGGTTTCTCTTTTTTTATCTTTAAAGATATGTGAGAGAACTTCGCTATATTTTTGATTTGTGATGAATTGATAACCACCAGCAATTTCTCTGAGTAAAAAACCGCCTTCTTTTTCTTGGTAATCGAGGATGAGTTCGTCTAGGAGTTCTCGGGTTTCTGTTTTTTCTATCCCGGCGGACTTTGCAAGTGCAGACAATTTGATCGGATCCGAAGACAAAAAGAGAAGCGCCTCAAGAAGGCCCTTGGTATAAGTTCTTTCTTCCAAATTGATCTAAACCTTGACTATTTTGATTTCACCGAAAACTGCATGTTGGAGAACTTTGCAAACTCGGATTTTAACAACTTCCAGTACTGCCAGGAAGGCAGCGACGATTTCTTTTTTTTCCGGTTTTTCTGTTTCAAACAAATCCATAAAATGGATTTCCCCGTTTTTATCTAAAAGATTTCGTAAATACTCCATTTTGTCCTCTACGGAGTATTGGGCCACACCCTCGTAGATCGGTAGAAGGTCCTCTACCTCATTCGAACTTTCTTGTTCTAAAATGGAATTAAAAGCAGAGATGAGATCCACAAGGCTTACATCCAACCAAACTTCCGTTTCATCCAAAACTTGGTTGGTTTCTCGAGTGAACATTCCCGCAGTCAATCGGTCCAGTTCTGCCAGGCGTTGCCCGGCCATTTGGAACTTTTTGTGTTCTAATAATTTGTCTACTAGTTCCTTCGGAAGAGGAGGATTATAATCCTCTTCCTCAAAACCGGGATCGGGCAATAAGGCTTTGGATTTTAAATAAACCAAATGAGCTGCCATCACGGCAAACTCAGATGTAAGTTCAATCGACAAAGACTGACTCGTTCTCAGAAATTGAATGAAATCGGATGTGATATGCGAAAGGGAGACTTCAAAAATATCAACCTTATAACTATCAATCAGAGACCACAGAACCGTTAACGGTCCTTCTGTCAATCCTCCGTCCTGGTTCTGCCACCGGACGATAAACTCCGGGGTTTGGGACACGGTTTATAAACCCAGTGCTTTTGCCGCTGCTTGTTGCAATCTTTCTGGAGGGAAAGGTTTTACAACAAAATCCTTTACGCCCATCTTAATTGCCTTCGCAAGTAGATCCTCTTGACCAAGGGCCGTTACCATAATGATTTTGGCAGAAGCATCAAATTTTATAATTTCCTTTGTCGCTTCAATTCCATCTTTTTCACGCATGGTAATGTCCATAGTGACTAGATCCGGTTTGAGGTTTTTGTATTGTTCCACCGCAATATTACCATTCTCTGCTTCACCTACGATCTCGTGACCTGCTCCAACTAACGCATCTTTTACGAGCGTTCTCATGAATTTTGCATCATCTACAACCAAAATTCTTGCCATGTTAATTCCCTCTCGACTTTAATAATTCAATCATCTTTGGTACTAATTCATCCACAGGAAGAACAAAATCAATTCCTCCCAGCTCCACTGCAACACGGTTCATTCCGTACACAACCGATGTTGCTTCATTCTGCGCCAGAGTAATACCTCCCTTGGCGTGAATGTTGTTGATTGCGTGTGACCCATCTTTTCCCATACCTGTCATGATCATGGACAAAAGATGATCTCCACCATAAGCATCAACCAAACTATCAAACAATACTTCTATCGATGGTCTGTGCCCATTAACTTGCCCTGCGTGGGTGAGTTCAATGACATGATCTTTTCCCTTTATGACTACCTTCATTTGGTAATCACCGGGAGCAATGTATGCGGTTCCCGATTGTACAATATCACCATCTTCCGCTTCTTTCACTTGTATTTTCGACAAGGAATTCAATCTGTCTGCAAATGCCTTCGTAAATCCTGCCGGCATGTGTTGTACCACAAAGATTGGTTTTGCAAAGTCTTCTGGAAGACTGGCAAAAACAGTCTGCAAAGCTTTTGGTCCCCCGGTCGAGGTTCCAATTCCGATAGCCTCTACTTTGATTGGTTTTTGAAAACTTTTATTTAATTGGCGTTCAATTCGCTCTGGTCGAACCAAAGTTTCGATACTAGGCAGTCTAGAATCCGAAAATCCTTTGATTTTTGCGGACAATACCGCAGCAATATCTTCCGGTGAGAACTGATTTCCACTGGATGGCTTCGGAATGAAATCTACAGCACCGAGTTCCAATGCTTTGAATGTGGCATCAGCACCATGTTGGGTAAGCACCGAAAGCATAATCACATGACTTGGTAGTTTTAATTTTTTGATTTCCGCAAGAGCAGTGAGACCATCCATGATGGGCATCTCAATGTCCAAAACGATAAAGTCTGGTTTTAGTTTTCCAGCCAAATCAATACAATCCATTCCGGTTTTACCGGTAGCGATCACCTGCACCTCATCCTTTTTGGTGAGGGCATCACTCAATATATTCCTCACAAGAAGTGAGTCGTCTATGATGGCAACGGTTGGTTTTTTAATCATGATTTATGAATTAAATCTACCAGTTCGTCAAAATCAGGTAGGAATACCAAAACACCAATTAGGTTACTTCCTTGGTGGTTAAATTCTGTGTGCATGGATAAAAACTTTGTTCGTTCCGGTTTTACAATGTCGATCACATCCATAAAACTACCTGTAATCATTTCAGGAACTGAAGGCAAAATCTCTTTTTTCAATTTATTGGAAAGAGAGTTCATCACACTTGAACAAACAATATTGGAAATTTCCGATAATACAGAAACCATATCCTCTGATAGTTTATGAAGACTACCTTCTGCATATTTTGCATCTTCGGAACCCAAAAGTTCTTTCGCAATTTCAGATCCGTTCTCTTCAGAAAACATCATAAGAAGATTTCCGTTGAGATCTCCTGTCATACGAATTTTCATTCCAAAAAACTGATCCATAGAGTATCTAAACTCTTTTGCCAGTCCTTCACGATCAGTAAGTTTGATTTCAGGGATAAATAACTCTACGTCTTTACCAACTAACTGAGAAAGTACGACACCGGCATTCATCATGCCTGTATTAACAATGTTCTCAAGTTTTTTGATATCTTTCGAAGACATGATCTCGTTAATAGCTTCCGAATTCAAAGCAGCAACTTGATTCAATCGTTCTTCTTTTTGTTCCACAAAACCTTTGATAATTTCTGCGGCCTGTTCTCTTTCCGTCAATTTGACATTGTCAATTTTTGCAACATCTGCCAAACGATGGATTTCATCTGTTTTGTGATCAATTACAAGAGTTGCTGTGGAAGCATGTGAATTTCCATCGAAATCTCCATTCACTACGGTTTCCGTTTTGATCACCTCAGTTGTGATTTTGAGGTTGGTGGCAGGTTCTTCTGCATACACCTCTTCTTTCGGAACAATGATATGTTTTTCGATTTTATGTTTATCTTTTTTGACACGTGATTTGTCTTTTGCACGTAACTCAATCAACTTCGCATTGTAACGATTTGTAGGGTGATTGGATTTGAACATAAACTCAGAATCCGACATTTCAAGGGAACGAATTGTAGATGCCCGTTTCATCATCTCACCGGCAACTAACTGGTCAGTCCAATCCACTTTATCGGCAGCAATCTCCACAAGACCAGGAATGTCTAACACAAGGATGATGGTTCCATCACCCATAATTGTAGCACCTGTTAGGCCTTGGATGTCTTTAAAGTTTTTGCCAAGAGATTTGATTACAGTTTCATGTTTTCCAATCAGGTCATCCACCATAAATCCCAGTTTTCTCGTTTTGTAATTTACGATGACTACAGGAACTTCCACCATTTCTTGTTTGTCGGCAAGTCCAAGGATACGATTCAAACGATAAATTGGTAATACCTCTCCCCGTAAATTGATGATCTCATGACCTTCAAGAGTGGTGATTTGGTCCAAGTTAACTTTGATGGTTTCAGAAACTTCCGACAACGGAAACGCATACACTTCTTCCTCCATAATCACGAGGATAGATGGAATGATGGCAAGTGCTTGCGGGAAAGAGAGGGTAAAAGAAGAACCTTTTCCTTCTTCGGAATGGATGAGGATTTTCCCCTTAAACTCTTCAATGAGTTTGTTGACAACGTTCATCCCCACACCACGTCCCGAAATATCGGAAATTTTATCCGCAGTGGAAAAACCAGGAGCAAAGATAAATTGGAATATATCTGATTCCGAAAGGTTCTGTGCATCGGACTCATTCACAAGCCCACGTTCGATGGCTTTTTTCAGAATTTTATCTTTGTTTAAACCTTTCCCATCATCCCGAATTTCCACAAGGATATTGGACCCGCCTTGGTATGCGTTGAGTTCCACCGTTCCTTCTTCTGGTTTGCCGGAAGCTCTTCTGTCTGAAGGAGATTCAATTCCATGATCTACCGAATTACGAATCAGGTGGATGAGTGGTTCACCAATGGCATCGATTACTTTTTTATCGAGTTCTGTGTTTTCACCACGTAAGACTAAGTTTACTTGTTTTCCGGTTTCTAAGGAAAGGTCACGAATGAGTCTTGTGAACCTGTTGAATACAGATCCAATTGGAACCATGCGGATATTCATGATACCAGTTTGTAAGTCTTTGGAAATTCGATTGATTTGATCGATTTTTCCTTTGAGTTCATTGAATAATGAATCTTCCCCAAACTGTGCTACCAAATCATCATAGATTTTTTGGAATCCAGAGTTTGTAATCACAAGTTCCCCAACGTTATTCATTAGTTGGTCCAGTTTATCAGAAGAAACTTTAATGGTTCTCATCACCACTTTGGAATCAGTTACCGCCTTATCAAAATTAGCGGAACCTCTAGCGGCATGTTTATCTTCTAACTCAGACTGACCTGATGGATGATTTCCCGATTCTATAGAAGCTGAATCAGACCTTTTTTCCAGGGCTTCCATTTCTGTTTCTGGAAGTTTGATTTCTTCTACAGAAAGGGAGTCTACCATATCAATATTACACTGAACATGTAACTCGTGCCTATTGAGTTTTGTAACAGTCACGAAGGAAAGAGCAAAACTCCCTTGGCCGTTGTCTAAAGCATCTTCGGAAGGATTACATTTGATGATTACACCCGATTGTTTGACCGATTGCAAAATAAGGAGAAGCCTTAAGTTTTGCATCGGAGTGTCATCTTTCAACTTCAAATTCACAGAGAATGCAGTTAGGTCACTATCCTCTTTTAAGGATTGGCGAATTTCAGAAATTTCTTCTTCCGTGAGAGTGATGGAAGAATTAGCGTTATCTGTAGTTTTATTAGATTCACTACGTTTGGAAGGACCGGAACTAACGCCAGTTTGAGTAGAAGAAGCCTCATAGTCCTGGAGTTTTTTAATCATGTCCGTAAAGGGAGTTTCCACCTTTACCCCATTAGCAACACCTTCGATCACTTGTTTAATCAAATCAAAACATTCAAATAATAAATTTACCAACTTAACGTTGATTTCCAAACTCCCTTCTCTAATTTTCTGGAGAAGGTTTTCCATCGTGTGTGACAAATCGGACAGGTTATAGAGTCCGACGAAGGCAGAGGAACTTTTTAAGGAGTGTGCCGCACGAAAGATGTCATTGATGATTTCCGGGTTTTCATGATCTTTTTCGAGTTTCACCAAATTGGAATTTAATTCCTCAATTTGATCCTCGGATTCTTCCAGGAAAACTTCTGTGTATTCGCCTAAAATTCCAGCCAATGTCGTATCCCTTTCTCTTTACTTTGCGGACGAAACAAAATCAACGATTTGTTCCAAATCCAAATTCAAAACTAAATGGTCTTCGTATCTAGATACAGATTCAACCATCTTACTGTAGTTTAACGACAAGTCATCGGTTGTGTAACTGATAAAATCTTTTTGGATTTTAACCACCTGTTTGACCTCATCAACGAGAACACCAATTCGCTTTTCATCTAACATAATGACGATGATACGTGATATTGGAAAAATTTCAGAATCAGTTCCGTGAAATCTTTTTTTCAGATCCACAATAGGAATGATCTCTCCACGAAGGTTGATCACACCTAAGATGTAATCATCTACGTTGGGAATCCGAGTAATTAAAACTGGTTTTAAAATTTCATGAACCAAGAGCAATCGAATCCCAAAGAATTCTTTATCAATGGTAAATGTAAGGAACTGTTCCAAGTCTCCCAGATCGGACTCTTGTTCCATTTTGGTTTTTTCCGCCAGGGATGTGAGTAGTGTTTCTTGGTCCATATTATGCTACCTGGAATCGTGTCAGAATCCTTCGTGGATTCAATCTAAAAACGAATGAATTTGGATTTCCGTAATCATTTTTCCTATTTTTAAATCGTGAGTTTCTGCAAGGAATGGGACGGGAAAAAGTTTAGAAAAACTAAGGCCTACTGTTTTCTTTTGAACAGATTCTGAACTTAAAATGCGATCGTAATACCCACCACCTCGTCCTAACCTGTATCCTTTTTGATTGAATCCAAGGGCAGGGACAAGAATCAATTCGGCTTCGTCTACGGAGATCTCCTCATCTCCTATGGGTTCAAAAAGTCCAAGGCTGTTCTTCTCAAAAGAATAGGGACGAAGGAAACGAAGTTTTTTTCCCTCTTCCATCCGGGGGAAGTACCATTCTGCAGAATGCCTCGCTTCGATAAAACTCGTGGGTCTTGGGAGAGGGCAGGATTCAATGATAGGAAGTACATCCACTTCATAGATTAAGTCGGGAGAATAAGTGATGATTTTGGTTTTCCCCTGTAAAAGTGGGAATAACCTTCTTAGGATGGCCGCTTCATGGTCTTCCCTTTCCGGTAAGTTTGGAAGATTTTTTTTTAGAATTTCTCTAGCGTCTTTTTTTGAAATTGGATTCAGAAATTGTCCCCAATGATCCCCTCTTCTAATAGAGAAATGATCTTCTTTGTTCGCTCTTCCAGTTCAGGAATTTCATTTGCCTTGGCAGAAACTTCCTTCATCTGGAACAGTTCGTCCGCCAAGTTTAAGGCACATAAAACTGCCAATTTGGTTTTGGATGCCGTAGGGAGAGCCTTTGCCAAATCAATTAGGCGTTGTTCCACAAAATCGGCCACCTCAGAGATGTATCCAGAGGAGGCTTCGCCGACAATGGTATAGGTTTCACCAAAGATTTGTTTGGTTATTTTCTGTGGCTGTGGGGCAGACTCTGCCATAAAAATTACTTAGGATCGTCTTCGATAATCAAAAAATCATCGTCGTCATCAGCATCAAAAACACTGATTGCTTCGTCTTCGTCGTCAATGATGATGTCATCATCTTCGTCGATATCAACTGTTGGAATCTCTTCTTCCGATTCCACAACGAGTTCTTCTTTTTCAAAGGATGCGGATGCAGGAGGTTTTTCCAAAACATCTTCTGTTTGGAATTCAGATTCATCTTCATCCAGTAGGATGATTTCATCATCCTCGTCTGTTGTCAAACTAGGCACCACAGCAGCGGAAACCGCAGGTTCTACCGGAGAAGAATCAGAACTTGGTTGTGCTTTGGGTGTCGAACTTCCTGTAGTGGGAAGACCGTCCAATCGACCGAGAAGTTGGTGAACCTTGGATTCCAAAAGTCCTTCTCTTTCTCGGAGTTGGTTTAACTCATCCGTTGTCTCTTGGAGCTGAGTGCGAAGTGTTTTTAATTCGCGCTCTTTCTCCTCCATTGCGAGCTTCATTTGGTCATTTTCCGCACGGAGGGATTCGTTTTCCGTCTCCAGGCGTGCATTTTCTGTTCTCAGGTCTTGGATTAACTCCAAAGCCTTAACAACTTTACTTTCTAGCTCTTCAATGGTTTCGATTTTTAACATGATAACAATCCGATGGAATAGAATAGCCGAGCCATTCTATTCCAATCAAGCACTAATTTACTTAGCGACTTTGGTTTTTTCAACGATGGCGTTGAATACTTCTTTGTGGTTGTAAGCAAGGTCAGCCAAAGTTTTACGATCTAAGTTGATTCCGTGTGTTTTGAGTGCATGGATGAATTTAGAATAAGACATTCCATTTTCTCTCACTGCGGCGTTGATTCTCGTAATCCAAAGTTTACGGAATTCGGACTTTTTCTTTCTACGGTCACGGTATGCCCATTGACCCGCTTTCATCACAGCAGATTTTGCTGTTCTGAAAAGTTTAGAACGTCCGCCCCTAAAACCTTTAGCTTTCGCGAGTATCTTCTTTCTACGATTCTTATGGATGGTTCCGTTGACTGCGCGTGGCATCGTTTAACCTCCGTAAGGTAGAAGTTTTTCTACACGGTTATAATCAGTTTCATGGATGAGGTGCATTCCACGGCTTTGGTGTTTCATCTTAGGAGATTTTTTCTCCAAGATATGTCTTCGGAACGCGCAACCGCGTTTAATTTTACCAGATTTGGTAAACTTAAAACGTTTGGCTGCTGCCCTATTTGTCTTCAGCTTATACATAGTTGTTTTATCCTTTAGGTTTTTCACCAATTGGGTTCATCACGACCACTATCGTCTTTCCGTCGTGTACCGGCATTTTTTCGGGAGAGGCATGCTCTTTTAGGTCCTCGACAAACCGGTTAACAATATTCATTCCAATTTCAGAGTGAACCATCTCTCTGCCTCGGAATCGAAGTGTCACTTTTACCTTATCACCCTTTTGCAAGAATTCTAAAGCATGACGCTTCTTAATCTCGAAGTCATGGTTATCAATCCGCGGGCGGATTTTAATTTCTTTCACCGTGACAACGTGTTGTTTCTTTTTCGCTTCTTTCGTTTTTTTAAGAAGTTCGAATTTGTATTTTCCAAAATCGATCAACTTACAGACGTGAACATCTTGGTCACCCGAGACTTCCACCAAATCAAGGTTAGCTTCTTTAGCTCTCTTCAGAGCTTCTTCCAGAGTAACGATGTCAGACCCTTCGTCAGAGACGAGTCGGATCGATGCTACATTGGTAATTTGTTCGTTAATTCTGATGTGGGCGAATTTATCTTGGTTTGGGTTCCCTCTAGGGTTGGGCCGTTTCTGCATTCAGTCTCCGAAATTTCTTTCAATTTCCAATTTCGGCGTAAAATCCAGGCGAGCAAGTACATTTCTTTGTGAAATGTTAGGTATCTGGGGTTAAAGCGATCCGGAAGGGCCTTCCCAAACCACAAGTTCCAAATACAAGGATGGAGACTCTAAGATTTCGGGTAAAATGGGTATCAGAGAGACTAAGTCCCCATGATTTCCCATTCCCATACAGGAGCCGCCGTGACAAAGTTGGCCCGCTTCATTGTAGAATGCATATTGAATCAAATTATCGAAGGTTTTGACCAGTTGTTTTGGGGATTGGGACTGAATGAGAGCCAGGTAGGTCAATCCTTCACTTTCCCTGCGTTCTAAGCGAATTCGTAGGCAATTTTCTTTGGTGAGGGTTTCACTCGCAAAGAGAAGATCCCCCTGACCGGGATTCCATTTTTGGAAATTATAGGATCCAACAACTCCGCCATCCCGCACCCAATCATACCTTGTTTCTGTTTTTGGTTTTTGTTTGGAGAGGACTACGGCCTCTTTCGGTCGGGGATCTTCCCAACCGTACGAAGTGATACTTACGGAAGCCCGCGCAATTTCTGTAATGGGAAAAGGAAACCGACTCCACAGTCCAGGAACATCATAACTCTCCCAAGGTTGGATGATGTGTTCACTTGATTGACAAGAAAGAAGCCGGTTTCTGGCATCATAAAAGGCAGCAACTACATACAAAGCCACAGGAGAATCACCCTGGTTTTGTCCTCCAGTGATGACTATATTTGGGCAATCTAACTTAAGGTCCCGACCAAGCCCATCCACAAACTGCATAGGGCTTACCTTCCAACCCACAGTCAATCCTTCCGCAAAGGGAAGAAGTTGCATAGGGATAGCATCGAACGCATCACGCGCGTCATACGGTGGATGTATAGGAAGATCCAGGTAGTATGCGACCGGATCAATCTGTTTGGTTAAGATCAGGTTTGGGGACACTGAAGGGAGCGTAACTCTCCCCCAAGTGTTAGTCAAGAAATTTCTTTATCTAAAGATCGCCCTTTAGAAGAGTGATAAATCCATCACGAGAAACAGTTTCTGTTTTCTCTTCACCCATACGTCGGAAGGAAATAGAACCTGCTTCTTTTTCTTTATCACCTAAAATCAAAGTGTAACTGCTACGTTTTAGGATGGAATCCCTAATTTTACTGCCGATCTTTTCGTTACGAACATCTAGTTCGACTCGGAAACCTTGCATTACCAAATCCTGATATACTTCTTTCGCATAATCACTATGAATTTCTGCCACAGTTAAGACACGAATTTGTGTTGGGTTGAGCCAGAGTGGAAACTTTCCTTCGAAGTGTTCGATAAGAATTCCAATGAACCTTTCGAGAGATCCATAGATGGCTCTGTGAATCATCACAGGTGCATGTTTTTTTCCATCCGAGGCAGTGAAGTCGAGTTCAAAGCGACTCGGCATAGAAAAATCAATTTGAACCGTTCCGCATTGCCAAAGTCTTCCGAGGGAATCCTTAATGTTGAATTCAATTTTGGGGCCATAAAAAGCTCCGTCCCCTTCTTTGATTCCGTATTCGATTCCTTTTTTCTTTAAGGCATCATGTAACGCTTGTGTTGCGAGATTCCAATCTTCATCGCTCCCTTGAGACTTTTCTGGTCTTGTGGCAATGAAGGTTTTGAATTCGGTAAATCCAAATTTTTTATACACATCAAAAGTAAAGTCGATGATGTCTTCCACTTCCGATTCTACTTTTTCGAGGGGAGCATAGATATGGGCATCGTCTTGGGTGAAGGCACGTACCCGAAAGAGTCCATGTAATACTCCCGACATTTCATGTCTGTGGACATTTCCCAGTTCCATAAACCTTAGAGGAAGTTCCCTGTAAGAATGCATATGGTATTTATATATCAAACAACATCCAGGACAGTTCATGGGTTTGACTGCAAATTCACTTTCATCGATGTCAGTGAAATACATGTTTTCCTTAAAGTTGTCCCAGTGGCCCGACTTCTTCCAAAGGCTGGAATTTAAGATGGCCGGAGTTTTAATTTCCTGATACCCACGCCTGAAACATTCTTCTCGAATGTAGGAAGCAAGAGTGTTCCAAATTACAGTTCCCTTGGGATGCCAAAAAGGAAATCCAGGAGCTTCGTCTTGAAAACTAAAAAGATCGAGTTCTTTCCCGAGTTTTCTATGGTCTCTTTTTTTAGCCTCTTCGATAAGAAAGATATATTCGTCTAACTGCTTTTTGGTGGGAAAAGACACACCATAAATACGAGTGAGTTGTTTGTTTTTGGAATCCCCTTTCCAGTAAGCGCCGGAGATGGCAGTGAGTTTGAAAGCCTTGAGTTGGCCAGTTCTTGCCACGTGAGGTCCACGGCAAAGGTCATACCATTCGCCTTGTCCATATAATGAAACCGATGCGGAATCGAAACCTTGGATGAGTTCTACTTTATATGGTTCGTTTTCATTTTGGAATTTTTTTATGGCTTCTTCTTTAGAAAGTTCCCATCTTTTGACAACGAGGTCTTCCTTAACTATCTTTGCCATTTCGGCTTCGATTTTGGGAAGGTCTTCTTGTGTTAAAACAGTATCCCCAAAGTCGATATCATAAAAGAAAAAACCAGGACCGTTATCGATCACTGGGCCTACCGTTAGGCGTGCCTCTGGCCAAAGGCGTTGTGCCGCCATACCGAGTAAATGGGCAGAAGAATGATGGAAAACTTCTTTTCCTTCCGGATCATCAAAGGTGAGAAATTTTACCGTGGTGTTTGCCTCTGGGACAAAAGAAAGGTCAACAGTGCGACCATCGGATAAAACAACGGCAAGAGCTTTCTCTTTCAAGAAAGGCAGTTGGGCTTGGATGAAATCAGAAAAGGATTTACCGGATTCTAGTTCTTTGGAACTTCCATCTGGTAGTGTGATTGTAATTGCTGCCATAATTCTATACCCAAGTTTTCGCACTGACCCTATCCCGAAAAGTAAAGTTTTACCAGAGTCTACCGGATTCCAATGATTCTGTTATTTTCTTAAAACTTTCCTCGATCGATTCTTTGCGACCAAATCCTCCCGCCTCTTCTAGGACAATAAACCCATGGAGAAGGGAACGTAAAATACGAATCTTGTGAACTGCCGATTCGTCCAAAACCGGGAACCGGAAGACCTCCAGACAGAGATCCAAAAAACGATCTCCTAGTGGTTTTAGTTCTGGATCGAACTCGGTGGATTCAATGGTGAGTGGATAAAACTCTGGATGGGTCTTCGCAAAACTTCTGTAAACATTCAGAAAATCAGAAATTCGATTTTCGGCAGAATTTTGATTTTTAATTTTAAGATACAGCCTGTCCCCTAACAACTGCATGGACCTGCGTTTCATTTCACGGCGTATTTCCTCCATATCTTGGATATGGTTGTAAAGAGAGGGGGTTCGAATTCCCAAAATTTCCGCAAGTTTTGCTAAACGAAATTCGTTCCATCCCTCTTGTGTTATCAAATCCCAGGCTCTGTCCAAAACCAAATCACGAGTGATCTGTGTTTGGCCTTTTTTGGGACGGCCCGGTTTGTGTTTTATTTTTTTTGCCATAACTTTTGTACGTCGGAATGAAACCGAGTAGGATCTTCCACAAAAGGATAATGCCCTGCACCTTCATACATTCGTTTTTCACCACCGAGAGTTTTGGCAATCCATTCGGCCTCTTCTTCGGGAGAATCAAAGTCGGGATCTTTTGTTCCCATCACTACGATTACATTTCCCGAAACTATATTTAAAGCAGCTTCACATTCTTTTTTTGGTGCCAGTAACATAGATCTAACAGCCGCCATACGGCCATCTTCCGACAAATTATTTTTAAGTTTTTCAGAACGTTCCTTTAAATCTTTTGGAGGATTCACTGGAAATAGAGATTCATAAAACGAAACCCAAGTTCCTGGTCCCCAGGGACCACGAAAAGCCAGTTGGATTAATGTTTTCATCCCGAAAGACAAAGGAGATTTCTCTCGAACAAAGGGGCCTGACAAAACAAGGCCAAGAACTCTCTTTTTTTCCAGAGAACGAATGTACACGGCCGATGCTGCCGTCATCGAATTGGCAATGATATATACGTTTTGTAAGTCTTTCTCTCGAATAAAAGTGAGAATGTCTTCTGCAGTTTCTTTGGGACCATAGGAAGAAAAACTAACATCGGATTCTCCAAGCCCCCGTAAATCAAAACTATAAACAGAATTTTCTTTTGCTAAAAGCAAACTCAATTCAAAGTAACTTTCTTTTCTGTCACCAATTCCAGGCAGTAGGATCAGGTTTCGTTTTCCATCACCAGTCTTCGAATAAGCAATTTTACCTTCTTTTGTCTGAAAATAAGAAGTTGTGATTGGAGATCCGAGCAGTGAACCATTCATCCCAAAAAGGTAAGGAAACAAAATTAGGTAGAAGAGGCCGAGTTTGTGGTAGATTTTTTTCATAAAACTAATGATATTAGTTTATTTAACTAATGCAATTAGTTTTTTAAATGTTTTGACAAAAATCAGGTCAATTTTCGGATATTTCCTACTTTTCTGACTTGCCCTGGACTCGGAAACAATGGAGTCTTCAATTACCTAGAAAATGCGGTGATCCATGTCCATTGTTACCTTCGAAGACAAAGAAAATTTTCCCTTAGAAACAAACAAACCGGGAGCCACGATTCTTGAGACGGCCCTCAAACACGATTACCCACTCTACCACCTCTGCGGAGGAAATGCTAAATGTACAACCTGCCGGGTGTTTATCACAGAAGGTCTAGACCATCTGAGTCATCGAAATGACAGAGAACAAACCCTAGCAGATCGGAAAGGTTGGCCTTCGGAAATTCGGCTCGCATGCCAAACAGAAGTTTTTGGTGATGTATCGCTCAGACGGATCATCAAAGACAATAAAGATTTAAAAACAGTAACCAGTGAATCCAAATCTTCAAAAACAGGGGAAGAGTGTTACGCGGTAATTCTTTTTCTTGATATCAAAGGGTTCACTGCATTTACCGAAGCAAGTCTTCCTTATGACGTGGTTTTTGTTCTCAATCGTTTTTTTCAAGAAATGAGTGAACCCATCCTAAACAATGGAGGGGGAATCGATAAATTTATCGGAGATGGGATCTTAGCCTTTTTCCAAATCAAAAACAAAGACCAACTAAAAACGGCAACCGAAGAAAGTCTCAAAGAAGCAAAACGTGAGACCATTCATTCTGCAATCCGAGCTTGTCTTCGTATGTTTGACCAACTAAAAAATTCAATTTAGAAATGAAAGATAGGTTTAATTTTAGTTTTGACATTCGCATTGGCCTTCATGCGGGGAATGTGATTTACGGAGACATTGGACATTCGGAATACAAAAGTCAAACGGTTCTTGGCGATACAGTGAATGTAGCAAGCCGCCTCGAAGCATTGAATAAAAAAACAAACACTCAGTTTTTAGTCTCAGATGAAATTTACAATTTGGTTGGTTCTTCCCTTTCTGTGAATAAAAAAGTGATCACGAGGTTACGGGGTAAGTCAGAAAAGATGACAGCCTACTCTGTCCTTGGATTTAGGATATCGGATCCCATCTTAGAAATTCAAAAATCTTTTGATCATGTTTTAGAATACAATCCTCATTGGATCGAAAGTTATATAGACAAATTGAAAAACTTTACAATGGGAAATGCAACGTCGGACCAAGTTAAGGGAGAAAAAGAATCATCCATTTCGCAAGCCGAGTTTCTAAACTCCATCGAATCCATCATTGAAAAATTAGGAAACCCCATCTCTTTAAAAAAAGAAGTTTCAAAACTTGCGGACATTTACCAATCCCTTGGTATAGCTAAAAAAGATTTTCCAAAACTGGTTCCCATTCTTCTCTCAACTCTCCGAGAAAACCTTCCTTCGGAGTGGAACCCAAGTTTAGAAGCCATTTGGACCCAAGTCATCACGGATTTGACCATAGAAACCATTGAATCTTAAAATGACCTTGCCTTGGGAAAGGAACCATGCCTTTTAATTAGGTAAGTATCAATGCCTTCCAAATCAAAATCCAATCCATCCCAAAACTGGTTACGGCTATCAAATATCATTCGGCAACTCATCCAGTCCAAACAAGGACCAACAGCCATTCGTTATGGGATCACACTGGTAATACTTGTTATTTTGTTTAACGCTTTTAATGTGATCAATAGTTATGTGGGAAGAGACTTTATCTCTTCCATCGAACAAAAAAATACAAATGCATTTTATACCAACGCATTATTGTATGCATTTGTATTTATCATTTCTTCTGCCATTGGATCAGTCTATCGGTATGCGGAAGAAAGGCTTGGTATCCTTTGGCGCGAACAACTCACGTGGCGACTGACAGAAAATTATCTAACTGAACGAACTTACCACCAAATTATTGGTAAACCAGGAATTGAAAATCCCGACCAGAGGATCACAGATGATGTCAAAGCCTTTACCACAACTACAATCTCTTTCACCTTACTCTTTATAGGTGGAGTATTTTCAGCAATTTCTTTTTCGGGAGTTCTATGGAGTATAAACCCGATTCTTTTTCTTGTAGCCGTTGCTTATGCTGTGGCCGGAACTATCTCCACTATCTTTCTTGGGAAATCACTCATTCGTATCAACTATGATCAATTGGATATGGAAGCAAGTTACAGAGCTGACCTACTCCATATACGCCAACATGCAGAGTCTATTGCCGTCACCCATAGGGAAGCAAGAATGTCTGTACGGTTGAAATCGAGACTTCGGAAGTTAGTCAATAACTTCAGAAAACTCATTTCAGTAAACCTGAGACTAAGCCTATTCACCAATAGTTATAATTATTTTATACAAATCATTCCAATGCTCATCATAGCGCCAAGTTATATGAGAGGAGAAATTGAATTTGGTGTGATTACACAAGCGGCTCTTGCTTTCACCACCTTACTTAATGCTTTTTCTCTAATTGTCACGCAGTTCCAATCCATCTCTGCATTTTCTGCCGTTGTCAAACGTTTACATTCCCTGGATACGGCTATGTTACATGCAGAAACAGAATCTAAAACAGTAAGAGAATCTAACTACACCACCGATGAAATTGGTTTCGAAAATTTCACATTGTATTCGAATGACAAATCCAAACTCCTTGTCGACAATCTTCAACTGAAGATTCATAGAAAAGAACGTTGGCTTATCACTTCCCTTGATGAGACGGTAAAACTTAGTTTATTTCGTTCCATTGTAGGCATCAGTAACCACTCCGAAGGCAGGATCACAAAACCCAATTGGGAAGAGATCCTTTTTCTTCCCGAACAACCTTACCTGCCGCCTGGACGACTTCGCAATATCATTGTGCCTGCCTATTTGAATTTAGAAGTATCGGATGCAGAGGTTCTGAAGGAACTAAAATATATGGGGCTTGAATCTTTGGTGCGCAGGTTTGGGGGCTTAAGAGCCTTAAAAGAATGGGACGAAGAACTTTCGTTAGCTGAAAAATACAAAATTGCAGTAATCCGCATTCTTTTTGTGAAACCAAAATTTCTCATTCTCGACAGGCCTGGGTCTAGTTTGGGTAAATTTGAAATTTCAAAACTCATAAAATTATTTCACAGACTGGGAGTGACCACGGTAGTCATCGCAAAAGATGAAGAAACTGTTTTGGAATACGACTACCATCTAAACATTTCTCATTTTGGGAAATGGACTCTTTCTCCACTCCATCCAACACAAACAAATTTATGATCCAAACCATTCAAAACCAATCCGGATTAAGATTTCAATTTTTATTCAATGGAAATGTACATTCCATTCGTTTTCATGAACTTCTCGTAAACTTGTATCTCGGCAATGAGATGGAACCTAGTGTGAGTAATATTTATTTGAGGATTCATACAAAAAAAGAACTTTTAGTTTTCCCTTTACTCGGACCAAAATCAAATTCTGAGTTCCAAATTTTCGAGTCGACTTATCTTTCCCAAGGAACGTGCTACAAAATTGATTATACTTTATCTTTAGAACTCCATCCTCAGCAACCTAGTTGGAGATACAAAATCGAACTCACAAACCAAAATGATCACTCGGTTCTTTGTGATTTGATTTATGTCCAAGATATAGGTATTTGCGAATATTCTGCTTCACGACTGAATGAATATTTTGTCTGCCACTACATCCATCACGAACCCATTTTTTCCAAAGATTTTGGTTATGGAATCCTATCTAGACAAAATGAATTGGTATCAGGAAACCATCCTGCCAGTTTTTTATTTGGTTCCGAACGCATTAGGTCTTATGTTACCGATGGCCTGGATTTATTTCCGAATGGTTTATACCACCCATTCCTCGGCAAACGAAGGCAAGGTGAACATTCTATACTAGGATTAGAAATGGAACCATTGACTCTTAAACCACAAGATGTACAAAGTTCTACTTTTTTTGGGTCTCTATTCTCTAATTTAGAATCCCTGAAATCATTCAACGACATAGAGGGATTCATTCAAAATACCAGAACGGGATGGAACGAGACCCAAAAATTGGAGAAATCCTTTTCCAAACCAATTCCTAGTCTTTTCACTTCCGCCAAACGGAAGGAAGGTGATTCAGCAACGAATTTTGATCTAAAATCTTATTTCCAGAATCCTTGGAGAGAGGTCGAATTCAGTGATACTGGATCTATCTTATCTTTTTTCACTGAGGAATCCACTCATGTTGTATTAAAAGAAAAGGAATCCCTTTGCCTCAGGCCCCATGGACAAATCCTTCGGACTGGGTTGCCAACTACTCCAGACGAGTCTTCGCTAACCACAACCTGTTATTACAAAGGAATTTTTTTATCACAACTCACAGAGGGCCATACAAGCATCAATCAATACCTATCACGGAACCATAGTTATATTGGTTTATTTAATTCCTATGGATTCCGTATTTTTAGAGAAGAAGAGTCTGGTTTTGCACTACTAGATTCACCTTCTCTAGTGGTCATGGATCCTCATCGGATGGAATGGATTTACCAATGGGAAACTGAAATCCTGCGCATTCAAGTCGAAACAACTGAAGATCATAAAATCAACTTCCAATTAAAAACGACAGAAAAGAAATCAAGAAACTACCTACTCTCCTTTCCTATCGCACTCGATGGCGACAACGGTTCTTTAGAAGAACCTCCAATTATAGTTACAAACAAAACAAAGATCCAAATCCAACCAAATCCCGAATCTTCCCTCTACCAAAGGTTAGATGGCAAAGGATTCCAAATCGAATCCGAATCCTTAAACACTTGGGAAATCTCTGATGATCGATTTTTGTTCCCCGATGGGAAATCAAAAAACCAATCTTATGTAACGGCACGAGTTTCCGTGAACACAAGTTTGCAATTTGCAATTCAAGGGAATTTGGAACCCTCCCACAAAGCGAACTCACAAGTCCAAAAGCGAACGTTGCCTTTTCTTTCTTTGTCCACACTTGGAAAAAGCGAGGAGGTAGAATTTCAATCCTTACAACAAATTAAGGAAATCCTTCCCTGGTTCGAACAAAATGCACGCATCCACTATTTGAATCCGAGAGGACTCGAACAATATTCCGGTGGCGGATGGGGCACAAGAGATGTATGCCAAGGGGCTTTTGAATTTTTACTCGCAATGGGAGAATTTGGGTCTTGTCGCAGTTTACTTCTCCATGTATTCCAAGAACAAAATGAAGATGGAGATTGGCCGCAATGGTTTATGCTCTACCCACGTGATCAAAAGATTCGAGCCAGTGATTCCCATGGAGATATTCTTTATTGGCCCATCCTTGCTCTATCTACCTATTTAGAAAGAACCCATGACATGGACATTCTAAAGGAAACAACGAGTGGCCCCCACCGACCCGAACCAAGGACCATTCTTCAGGCAATTGACAAAACGATATCTCTAATGAACGATCGTTTGATTCCCACCACCAAACTTCCAAGTTATGGAAATGGAGATTGGAACGATTCCTTACAACCAGTCCGAAATGAGTTTCGGACCCATGCAGTAAGCACTTGGACGGCAGAATTACAATCCATTACCTATAAAGCACTGATCACGATATTTCACCTAACAAACCAAAGCGAAAGACAAAAAAACTTCGAAACCGAACTGGCAACATTGGAACAAAACATCAAAGAACATTGTATGGAAGGAGGAATTCTTGCTGGTTTAAGGTACTTTTCAGACGACGGTTCGCAAAAATTCTACTTACATCCATTAGATACAAAAACGGGGATCCGTTACAGTGTACTTCCTATGATTTACGGAATTTTGTCGGAAGTTTTAAACAAAGAAGAAGTAGAAACCCATCTTACCCTTATCAAGAATTCCCTTATGGGATCTGACGGAATCCGTCTTTTCGATTCCCCCGTTCCTTATTCCGATGGGGATAACAAAGAATTCAAACGGGCAGAAACTGCCAGTTACTTTGGCCGAGAAATTGGACTGATGTACACACATGCTCATTTACGTTATTGCGAAGCACTTGCTCATCTGGGTAAATCAGAAGAATTCTTTTATCATCTGAATTTAGTAAATCCTATCGGAATCCAAAAAAAAATCCCATCGGCGAACAGGAGACAATCTAACTGTTATTATTCGAGTTCCGACGCAGTCTTTATGGATCGTTACGAAGCAAGTAAAGATTACAAAAAATTGTTAACCGGTGACGTTCCTTTAGAGGGAGGTTGGAGAGTGTATTCTAGCGGGCCTGGAATTTATATCAAACTAGTATATGAATGTTTGTTTGGAATCAAAGTTTTTTCTGATGGAATCGAATTCGATCCCACTCTAACCAAAGATTTGGATGGATTACAATTGGACCTACAACTGCTAGATAAAAACCTCACTATTATCTATACAGTGGAATCAGATAATGCAACCATTGAGTCTGTAAACTTAAATCAAAATTCTATTCCTTATTTTAGGAAAGAAAATCGTTACCGCAGAGGTGGTGTTAGGATCAAATTTGCTGATTTAGAATTGTTTTTAAAAGAAGACAACAATCATCTCAAACTATTGTTACTATAAAAATAAAAAACGTGCAAGGGAATTTTCCCCGGCACGTTTTCCGATTTTTCCTTTCAGTAAAGGAAGCTTAAATGGCGCTTTTTCCTTTCTCGCCAGTTCTGATTCGAATCACTTCTTCGAGAGAAGAAATAAAAATCTTTCCGTCTCCGATTTTACCGTCACCACTTTTTGCTGCTTTCAAAATGGCATCAACGGTTGGTTTAACGAATTCATCATTTACCGCGATTTCTAAACGAACTTTTCTGAGTAAATTGACAGTGTATTCGTGTCCACGAAATACTTCTGTTTTGCCTTTTTGTTGTCCGTAACCTTGGACGTCAGAAACTGTTAGACGATAGATTTCGTTTTTAGTTAATTCTGCTTTAACTTCTTCCAACTTATGTGGTTGGATGATTGCAATGATCATTTTCATAATGTTATACTCCTATTCCCTTAACCGCGAGCTCTGATATTGAAATCAGGGTAAGCTTCTGCTCCGTGTTCCCCAAGATCCAAACCACTAAGTTCTTCTTCTTCACCCACTCGGATTCCACCTGCAAGTTTCAACACAAACCACAACACGAAAGATATTGCGAATGTGAAACCACCGATAGCAAGGATACCGTAAATTTGAGTTAAAATAGAAGGGACTTCTACTCCAGCAGGAGAACCTTCGTAACCAAAAATGGCAACTGCTAATGTTCCCCAGATACCACATACTAAGTGAACAGAAGTTGCACCCACCGGGTCATCGATTTTGATTTTATCAAAGAAAAGAACGGACAATACTACGAGAACTCCGGAAACCGCACCAATGATGGCAGCAGATGTTGGGCTAACAATCGCACATGGTGCAGTGATACCCACAAGACCGGCAAGTGTTCCGTTAAGAATCATACCAAGGTCAGGTTTTTTTAAGATGATCCAAGCAGTAACAGTTGACGCAAGTGCTCCAAGAGCTGCAGAAATGTTAGTAGTCACAATTACATGTGCCATAACACTTCCATCACCTACACCCATCGTAGAACCAGGGTTAAATCCAAACCAACCGAGCCAGAGGATCAGCGTTCCAAGAGCAGCGGAAGTCATGTTGTGACCAAGAATTGGTTTAATTCTACCGTCTGGTAAAAATTTTCCTTTTCTTGCTCCAAGAACGATAGCACCAGCAAGAGCTGCCCAACCACCTACCGAGTGTACTACGGTAGATCCTGCAAAGTCATGAAAACCAAGACCTGCAATCCAGCCACCACCCCATACCCAGTGACCTGTGAATGGATATAGAAACGCTACTAGAATAAAGGAGAAGATAAGGAAGGAATGAAATTTAATTCGTTCTGCCACAGCTCCAGACACGATAGTTGCTGCTGTTGCTGCAAAAACTAATTGGAAGAAAAATTTCGCAAGAAGTGGAACACCAGTCCAATTCATAGAAGAATACACACCTTGGTATGCATCACCGATTGCAGGTGAGTTATCAGCACCACCTAAGAAAAAAAGACCTTCGGTTGCCAAAAAAGGAGATCCGTCACCAAACATCAAACCCCAACCAATTGCCCAGTAGGAGAAAGTTGCTGCTGCAAAAACAATAAAGTTTTTAGCAAGGATGTTCACGGTGTTCTTCGATTGAGCGAATCCCGATTCAACGAGAGCAAATCCGGCATTCATAAAGAATACCAACATACCAGCGACTAGCACCCATAAGGTGTCTAAACCAACGGTTAAAGTTTTGATTGCATTTGCGGTTTCTTGCGCCGGGTTCGCGACGGTTGCAGCATCATCTGCAAAAAGGAACATCGGAACAACCAGGAGCAGGAAGGCGATTGATTTGAAATACTGTTTCATATTGCCATGTTTCCTTTCCATGTTATTTGCTTAGTAACAGTGCAAGATTGGTACCCGAATTGGATTTGAAGGAGAAAGGGATTAAAAAAAATGAATTAATGCCTAGAAACCCTCCATTTTGTTTAGATTTCTGGGTAAATGGGAGAAAAATATCGTCACTAGAGATGATAATGTTACGTCAATTTGCCTCAATTAAAACCATAAAGTATATTATTTAAGCATATAGGAAATCGATTTGCTCCGAGAACTATAGAAAAAACACGGCCCGAACGAACACAACCGGCCTCTAATAGAGATGAACGAGGAACGAATCCGGCTTTGTAATCAAAAACCTATGTTTTCTAGCGGCAAATACATCCTTTATTGGATGCAAACCTACCGCCGGTTCGACTCAAATCATGCCTTTGCTTATGCGGCCTCACTTGCAAAAAAACAAAACAAAGAACTCATTGTGTATGAGGGATTACGCTGCGACTATCCCTGGAATTCAGAAAGGCTCCATAAATTTATTTTGGAAGGGATGTATGACAACCAAACAAGGGCAGACGAACTAGGAGTCAACTACTGGCCCTTTGTAGAATCCAAAACAAATCCCGCACGGGGAATCTTAAAAGAAATTGCCAAAGATGCAGTCGCGATTATTACCGATGACTTTCCTTGTTTTATTATCCCAAAACAAATTGAGAAACTTTCAAAAAAAATCAATTGTCCACTCATTGCTGTGGATAGTAATTCTATCCTTCCTTTCTCTCGTTTTGATCGAAGTGCTAGTGCTGCAAGAATTCTAAGAATTTGGATTCATAAAGAATTTTTAAAAGGGATGCCGAAGTTCACAAAACCAAAATGGAAAAAAGAAGACCTACTTGGATTGAATGGCAACACAAAACCTCCTGCCGGATTTGGACTCCCAAAAAACTTAAACTCATTTTTACAGACCTTTGATTTTAAAAACGAAGTCCCTCCCGCCAAAGGAGTGAAAGGTGGTCGCAACGAAGCATTAAAAATACTAAAATCCTTTGTCACAAAAAAATTACAAACCTATGAAACAGGTCGCTCCGAACCAAACCGACCTGAGATCACTGCTACAAGTGGCCTTTCCCCCTACCTTCACTTTGGTCATATTGGAATTGAAGAAATCTTTCACTCAGTATTAGAGGTTACATCTAAGGGAAAATGGAATCCTGAACGAATGAGCCACCAAAAGCCCGGAGACCGCAAACATTTTTATTCGGAATCCTCTTCCGCCAATCACTTTTTAGACGAACTCATTACCTGGCGAGACATTGGTTATCTTTTCTTTTGGAAAGACAAACCAAACAATATTAATTTAGAAAATCTTCCAGATTGGGTGAAGTCCAATTTCAAAAAACATAAATCCGATACTAGAGAATATCTCTATACCTTAGAACAGTTTGAATCTGCAAACACACATGATGAACTATGGAATGCTGCCCAAACGGAACTTGTGAAAACAGGAAGAATGCATAACTATATGCGAATGTTGTGGGGAAAAAAAGTAATCGAATGGACAAAAACTTATGAGGAAGCATTTCAAATTTTAGAACATTTAAATAACAAATATGCATACGATGGACGAAATCCGAATTCTTATACTGGGATTTTGTGGTGTTTTGGACTTTTTGATAGGCCCTGGTTTCCCGAACGAAATGTATTCGGAAATGTTCGGTTTATGTCCTCCGATTCCACAAAAAAGAAGTTTAAAATGAAATCCTATTTGGAGTATATTGGTGAACTGAGAGGGAACTCCGACTCATTGTTTCCATGACAGAACAGAACCAACCTTCTATATTTGAAGAAACAAAAACCCATTTTGATTCTGTATACTCTTACTTTGTCATATTGTTCAATGACTCGATTCATGAATTTTCTTATGTAGAAGATTGTCTCATGAAACTTTGTTTCAAAACCAAAAAAGATGCCAAAAAAATTGCCATGGAAGCCCATACCAATGGCAAAGCGGTTTGTTTTCAAGGCAGTATGGAAGAATGTGAAACCGTTGCAGAAAATATGACAAATGCCAACTTAACGGTCATATTAGGTTTATGAAATTCATTTCAGAATCCATCCTTTCCTAAACTTAATCAACAGGCCTTGGTTTTACCTTTGTCACAAAATACACTTTGACCGGTTCAGCCTTACCTTTGAGCGTGAGTTCCTTTGTGTCTTCATATTCAATGTATTCACTCCCACCTGCGGCAAGAAACGCAGCCTCAGAAACGGCAACCTTTCCAGGAATTCCATGGCTTTCTAATCGTGCGGCAGTATTGACGGCATCCCCAATGACGGTGTAGTCCATACGTTTGACAGAACCAATGTTACCAACTATGGCTTCACCAAAATTGACACCAATCCGCAACCGAAATGTGCCGGGGGGGACTCCTAGTTCCAAATTGATCTCTTCCATTTTTTTCTGCATATCCACGGCGCAAGCAATGGCATGATAGGCATCCAGCTCTGTTTGTTTTGGGGCACCCCAAAATGCCATGATGGCATCTCCGATAAACTTATCTAAGGTGGCGGAATAATGAAATATCAATTCCGATAAGGATTCAAAAATTGTATTTAAACTTTGCAGCACAACTCCTGGAGGATTTTTTTCAGCAAAGGTTGTAAATCCAACAATATCAGAGAACAAAGTAGCAATATTTTTTTCCTCACCACCTAACTTGATACTATCGGCGACAATCGTTTCCATCACGGCTGGTGAGAAATATCTAGAGAGTCTATCTTTTTCTTCTCTTTGTTTTTCCACAAGTCTCCTGGAATCGATCATATTTTTTACGATAGATAAGGCTACCGATACAGAAAAAGCTGCAAAAGCATAATCTTTTAGATAAGTATGGCTCGGATACCATTCCCATTGCATTTCCACGAAGATATCATTGAGAATGAGAGTGACAAAGGCAAAAAATCCGAGGGACACCGTTCCCATGGAAGGAACTTTTCTACCGAGAAAGATAATATAAAAAAGTGCTGCACCAAGAATGATGGTAACGAAACTCCAACTGAAGAAAAACTTAGATAGAAAAAAGAAATTGGGAGAAACCAAAACCACAAGTAGAGAAACAAGTCCGGCGATGTCAATGTACCTGTTGGTGATTTTGATCCAACCTTGTCTTACATGAGCAAATCGAACAATGAAGTTAAACAACAAATGGACAAGGCCTATCCAAGCCAAATATTCGATTTTTTTGATCCAAAATCCATCTCCAATGATGGAATAGATGATTTGGCTTTGAAACAAAGTATTAAATGCCATAAAGATGGAACCTAATGCGAAGTATATGGTCGCATCATCTTCATTCCTAAACAAAAATTGCCAATATAAATAAAAACTACCAAGTAACAATGTGAGTACGATCACAAAGATCTTCTTAAAATCGTTCCAATACTCGGCCCGTTCTGAATACTTTACAGAGGACAGGTAAAATTTATCATGAGATAGTCCTGGACTCAAAGGATACTTGGCATACACTCGTACAGCAAGGACATTGGGTTCATCTGTTTTTAATTGGTCTATTGGGATCTGGTAGAACCTGATTTTATCACTATAGAGAGATTTATCATCCAACTCGGCTCCTTCTTCTGTATCCAAATGAAGGCCTGTTCCTCCAATGAATTTCCCGTTCCAATAAACGGCATCGGCTTGGCTGATTTGGCTCAACCGAACAGTTAAGTTCCTTGATTTGAATTTAGAACGGATGTCTTCTTCGGTAATTTGAATTTCTGTTCTATACCAAGCGTATCCCTTATACATTTCTTGGTATTGTTTGAAGTCTGGAAAATACAATTCCCCATCCCCATCTCTCACTTTGTCCCAAGCAGTTTGGATTTGGAATCCAGAAATCCAACCATTTCTTGCTGATTCTTCCAAGCTAGGTTGGGCATGAGCAAAACGTAGGGCTCTCGTTTGTCCGTTTTCTTCATCTAAATAGAGATCATCTTCCTTCTCTTCTGTGACTAGGGGTGAGTCCCCTGGTTTGAAACTCCATTTATGAATGGATTGCCCAAAAGAAGTCTCAGACCTCAGGTCCAAAATTTGGTTGGTGAGGAGGACTTGGGCAGACAGGTTTGAGAGAAAACCCGTAAAAGTTAGGTAGATGAGAAACAAAGAAAAGAGTCTTTTCGAAAAAACCATGTCGGAAATCCTATAAAAATCAGAAGGAACTGGCAAGTAGAAAACATTGGACAAAGTCATTGTGGAAAGTTTAGATTCCGATTTTTCAGGAATCGTCACGGCACCTAACGGGAAAAAGGTGAATGTTTTCTTTGTTTATCCTGGTGACGAACTCCAAGTTGAGTATGTCAAACGTAGGCCAAGACAAAGGTCCTTACGGATTAAGGAAACCATCCGCAACCATGATTGGAAATTGGTGAAATGTGATGTGTTTGGTGAATGCGGTGGGTGTACGGGCCAACACATAAGTTACAAAGAACAATTAGAACTTAAATTTTCACCCATCCTAAATGCATTCCAAAAAGACTTAGGAATCTCCATTACACCCATTCCTTCTGAACAAATTTACGAGTACCGGTCTCGTATGGATTTTTCGGTATTCCCTGGACCGATCATTGGACAAAGGCAAAGAGGAAATTTTCGCAAAGTTGTTCCCATCACCAATTGTTCCATCCAATCAAGCTGGGCCAACGAGGCACTAAAAGACGTACAATCTGTACTCAACCAAAAACCGGAAGTCATTTGGGATCGAAGATCAGAAGAAGGTGGATTAAAATATCTTACCATCAGAAAAGCACAAAACACCGAAGATGGAATTTTAATTTTTACTTTTACCGATGGATATGAATCACATCCTTCCATGGAAAGTTTTCGTAAACTTTGTTTGGAATCTTTATCACAAGAATCATTACTCTTTTGTTACAACAGACCAAAATCGGAAGTTTCTGCTTTTGGACGGCCGGAAGTGTTACGAGGAAAATCTACATTTACCGAAATTGTCCTCGGACAAAACTTTCAAATTCCCTTTGATTCCTTTTTCCAACCGAACCCCAAGGGTTTTTTACCAATCTTATCTTTTATCAAAGAACGACTTCCTAACGCTTGTGAGAATCTAATCGATTTATTTTGTGGGAATGGTTTCTTTTCTTTGTTATACGGTGATTCCTTTCAAAATGTGGATGGATACGAACTTACGGAATCCTCCATTGAAATTGCCTCCAAAACCTTTTTGGAAAAATATCCGAACAAATCTTTTTCCTTCCAAATTGCTAATTTGTTTATGTCCACAGAACTTTTAAAACAAAAAGAGAATGCCACTTTGATTTTGGATCCACCGAGGGCCGGAGCTGGTAAATTGGTAAACCAATGGATTCGCGATTTTGGACCTGAATATGTGTTCTATGTCTCTTGTAATCCTTATTCGCAAAAAGAAGATGTATCGATCTTTCTTTCAAAGTATGATTTTGTGGACGGAATTCTGATTGATCCCTACCCGCACACTCCTCACACAGAATCTGTGTTATTCTTTCGCAGAAAGTCTTCATAATTCCCTTCACCAATTTTGAATTTCCACCGAAAATAGAAACGAGGGTACTATGAAGATTCAAAAATCGATTTTATTCATCTGCGTCGCTATCTTAGGGCAAATCGGTTGTGCGAGTGTGATGGTGACCAACTGGACACCAGAAGAATCCAATTTCAAATCCAAGCCAGTTCGAGTATTTCTTGGCTATGCTACCGAGGAGGAAACGTTTAAGTCCTCAGGGGAAATCATTGTGCGTGATGCCAATGACCTTACGATAAAAAAAGCATACGATTTTTTATCCTTAAATCCGACTGCACTCAAAGCTCCCATCTCCATTCAGAGTGGTTCCCAATTTTTGGAGTACAAGGGAGTGAGTTATAGAGGATCCGTTCTACTAAAACCAGTGGATGGAAAAGTTTATATTATCAATTTAGTTCCTATCGAAGAATACCTTTTGAGTGTAGTTCCTTCTGAAGTCAGTGCCTCTTGGCCGAAAGAAGCACTCAAAGCCCAAGCAGTTTGTGCAAGGACTTATGTAGTGCGTGAAATGTTAAATCGCAAAAAACAAGAGTTTGATGTTGATACATCCACAAACACCCAAGTATACAAAGGAAAAAACAAAGAACATAGAAATACAACGGAAGCTGTATTTGAAACAGAGGGTCTTATCCTCATTCATAAAGGGCAACCCATCCAAAGTTTTTTCCATTCCAATGCCGGTGGATATACTGAAGATCCCATCAATGTTTGGGGTAGTCCCGTAGAATACTTAAAACCGGTTCCATCCGAATATGATAAAGATGGGGATCAGTATTCTTGGGAAGAAAAATGGAAACCAGATTATGTGAATACCAACTTACAATATTTAGGTGTCGGTGAAATCCAGGATATCATTGTATCAAGTCGTTTTCCCTCGTCTCGGGTGAATGAAATGGAAATCATTGGAAGTTCTGGATCCAAAAAAATCAAAGCCACTGAATTTCGAAAAAAAATTGGCGCAACGAAACTCAAATCCACACGATTTGGAATTCGTAAAGAAGAGTCGGGAGAGTATTATGTTAAGGGACTCGGTTCTGGACACGGTGTTGGAATGTCCCAATGGGGAAGTTTTGCTATGGCAAAAAGCCAATTCAACCACAGGGAAATCCTACAACACTATTTTAAAGGAATCGAATTCGCAAGAATAGTTGCCAGGTAGTTGGGAGTTTTTAGTTTCCTTAGTCTGATCTTTCTAGATCCTGACTTTAGGTCCCTATCCGAATGGCAACTGTAGAAGAATACCTTTCCCAAATCAAAGACCTGACGATTGTACCGCCAGTCTTACTCTCCGTACTTTCCCTAGATGATGACAACGAACTCTCCTTTGGAGAGTTAGAAAAAAAAGTCCAATCCGACCAAGTGTTAGTGGCAAGGCTTCTGAAACTTGCCAACTCTCCCTTTTTCTCAAGAGGTAACCCAGTTGCCAATATGAAACAGGTCATCACTCGTTTGGGATTCAAAACGGTTCGGAGTATGGTGGCGATGTCTATGACAGACTCACTCTTTAGCCAAGGAAATTATAAAAAATTCAGGGATGAAGTTTGGGACCATTCGGTTGCCAAAGGAATTTTCGCACAAATTCTCTGTGAAGAAAAGAAATTCAAAAAAGAGGCAGAACTTGCCATCACTTGTGGTTTGATGCAAGACCTCGGACGAATTGTACTCAATACGATTGATAGAAAAAAATATGTGGATGTGCTTACCGAATTCCAAACATCGGATGCGACTCTAATTTCCCTCGAAAAAAAATCCTTTGGAGTGGATTCTTATGAAATAGGAAGTGCTGCCGCCAAACTTTGGAAGATGCCAAACATTATCATTACTTCCATTGAAGACCTTTCCAAACCAGTAAACGAACAGTCAACTCTCGGACAAATCATTGGATTTGCCGGAGTGATCGCAAAGTTTACAGGCCACGGCAAAAAGGAGCCAGGCCTTGAGGAAAAATTTGAAGAATACAGATCAACTTTAGGCCTTGAGATCGAAGACCGAAAAACATTTCTTACCCTCAAAGATGAAAAACTGAAAGCAAACGAATTGTATCAGTTTTGCAGCACTCTTTAGAGAAAAAATTCCAACAAAAAACAAAGACCGGTTAGATGGGTTTTACACTGAGAATTCGGTGTAACCCTTCTTTTCCTTTGATTTTGACAGGTTCCAATTCTTCATACTTGTATTTATTTGCATACTCCTCTGGAAGAAAATTATACAGTCCTTCTGACATATACACTTCCATCGGTTTTGCAATCGATTCCAATCGGCTTGCCATGTTAACAGTATCTCCAACAGCTGTATAAGAAAGTTTTTGGAAGGATCCTACGTTCCCCACAATAGCCTTACCAGAAGCCAAACCAATGCCAATTTGTGGAGTAAATCCATAAATTTGTTGCCATTTGGGTTGCCAAAGTTCAAAAACCTGCACCATTTCCACAGCACAGTCCAAAGCATTTTGTCTATGATCCTCTTGGAAAACTGGGGCACCAAACAAACACATGATGGAATCACCTATGTATTTATCGATCATTCCCCCATAACCCAAAATCACTTCTGTCATAGCCGTAAAGTATTCATTTAAAAATGAAATTACTTGTTCTGGTTTCATTTTTTCGGACAAGGTCGTATAACCACGAATATCCGAAAATAAGACAGATACTTCTTGTTCCTTTCCTTTTTGATCGAGGGAAAGTGTGTTGTTCATCAAACTTTCAACAATGATGGGATCAACATACATACCGAAAACATTTTGCATTTTCTTTTTTTCGGTTTCGAGATTTAGTTTTTCTTCGTATTCCTTTTCCAATTCTTTTTTAAATTTTTTCACCATCGTATTCAAATCTTGAATCTCTGATTGGTTCATACCGTAAAGATCTTGGAATCGTTTTAGGCTGTCGTCCATTTGGATGGAGACAACTTTTTTGCGATAAATTTCTCGGAACAAATTTCTAAACCTATGTTCCAATACATTTTTCTTTAACCTTCGTTTGCCGAAGTATTCGTTGATTCCTAATTGGAAGGCGTGGATGGGAAGTTGTTTCCCTTCGGCTTTCGTAAACACAACCACGGGAAGTTCGGAGGGACCGGCTAAATCCATAATTGATTCTAAAATAGATTCGGGAGAATCTTCGAGTTCAGGGAATTGGATTTCTGTAATTAAAAGATCATACTGAGCTTTTTTGATTTCCTCAGCTCCGTTTTCAAAAACGGAGCGCCAAGTCAGTTCGATGTAATCCCCAAACCACTCAGTGAGTAATTGGGAGATGGTATCATACGATTTTTTTTGGGGTTCGAGTACAAGGACACGAACGATTTCTTCTTTTTCTAAATCCACGCACCTTATTTTGCATTCTCTAAAATTTTGTGAAGCTCCTCTTGAAACCGGAAGGAAAATCTTCCCATTAAAAGTCGAAAACCTTGCAGAATGACGTCTGGCCTTGGGGGATCTCCTGAAATATAAAGATCTGGTTCTTTGGGAAGTTTGCCCATAGGATACAACCCACCACTCACAGCTTCTGTCCCGCAGGCGATTAGCGCCTTGGGTTCACTCATAACATCCCAAGCTGTTTCCAGCGGACCTGCCATCCTTTCACCGACAGGACCAGAAAACACAATGGCATCCGCATGTTTGGGACTGGCAACACAACGAACCCCTTCTCTTTCCGAGTCAAAAACCGAATTAAAAGAAGCATTCAGCTCCGATTCCACAGTGTTGTTTCCCGCAGCGGCGACCTCTCTATAAAGAAATCCTCGTTTTTTTGTCAATCTGCGAAACTGTTCTTGGTTTGGTGTTAGTGGGTGAGGTAAGTCACTTACTTTTGCCATTCGCCCAGAAACGTAGGTAACTTTGAATTCCTCACGACTTAAGGCAAAGGTATAAATAAAACCCGAATCACGAAGTTTACCATCCGAAGATTCTGTACAAAGTCCACATTGTAGGCATTTCCCATAATCAAACTGAACTTCCGAATCAGAAACTATTCGGATTGCTTTGGTAGGACAAACCGCTGCTGATTGGCTCAAGGAACCAGACCCCTCCCTCATCTTCGCTGTTGGTACAGGAATCCCGCGACTTGTCGGATGAACCGGAGAGGCAGTAGCAAAATTTAATACATTCTTAGGGAAAATAAAGCTCTTTAACTCATATAAGAAATTCATAGATCAAACCCAACATAACTAAGATTAAACGATTTGTTATTCAAAGGAAAATCGCCAACTTGTTCTCCACGAACTGCCAATTCCAATGCATGCCAATTTAAAACTGATGGATCACGAATATAAGAATTTTTTACGAGGCCTTCGTGATCAAAATCCAAAGATACAAGTAAAGGACCACGCCATGCTTCCACCGCAGCCGTGTAAATTCCTGCTTTCGGTTTCCATTCTTTCTCGAATTGAGTTCCTTTCATTTTATCATCTTCTGACCATAAGGATTCCCAATCCAAGTCATCCAAATGTGATTCCATCCATTTTAAAGATTGTTCAATTTCCGTATAACGAATGTATGTACGAGCCCAAACATCGCCATTATAATGATGATGTTCTTCTTGTAGAGGTAAAACAGTCCAATCCGGATAATCAGGGTTATCAATTCTTAAGTCATCACAGACCCCGGCCATACGAGCAACCATTCCCAAAAATCCATTTTTTTGCACATCAAGTTCAGAAATAAAACCACAACCCTGCATCCTTTCCTTTAAAGTGGAAACAGAAAGGGCTCTTAGGATTTGAGGACGAACACGTTTGAAATAAACTTTTTTAAGATTAAAAAATGCGTCTTTTGCTTGTTTTGCGGTAATGCGCTGGTTCACCCGAACTCGTCCCGGACGAACGGCCGCCTTTCCAAAACGATTTCCAGTCCATGTTTCCATAAGACCAAGGGCAGCCCCTCTATCAGTAACACAGACCCCGTATAGTGGATAATATCCTATATCTTCCGAAATCCCACCTAAATCCCCAATATGAACCGCAATTCGTTCCAACTCGACTAAAAAGGAACGAAATAAAGCAATATGATTAGAAACCTTGATCCCATACATTTCTTCATAGATTTTACTAAAGGAGACCGCATAACCAACGCTTGTATCCCCAGAAATGGTCTCAGAGAAAGGCATAACCACGGACATCGGTTTCCCTTGAATTTTTTCGCGGATCCCTCTATGTTGAAAACCCAAACGAATCGTTAGGTGACGGATCTCTTCTCCCTCTACGATAAAACGAAAGTGCCCTGGTTCAATGATCCCTGCGTGAATTGGACCCACTGCATGAGAATAAGTTCCTTCCTGAAAAGGAACGTGCAAACCATGATATGCCAAGTCTCTGACGATTCCCGTTTTTTGGTGTAAAGAAAGGTTTTTTCCACGATTGTCAGATAAATAATCTTCTTCCTTTAAATCCGAATAATCTTCAACACCCATATCCTGACCAAAGGCATGACGAACAAGCCAAACCGGATACTGAGGATCCAAAAGAAAATCAATATTACTTTTTTTAGAAGCTACTTCTTCCCGAATCATTTTTTGATCACGGATCACATACTGGTGATAGACACCATCGAAATTAGTAATGCCTGTTATCTTTTCCATATATGTTCTGCCAATAGATAAGTTAAACCGTATGTTCCAACGAATACGGTGAATAAAAAACTAAACCAAAAGAATACCAACCGAGTTTGTAGTATTCCATAGACACCTGATTCAAAATTCCGATTGGGCAACCGAACCAAAGGTAGTACTTTGTTAAGTGCAATAAAGAAAAATATCGCTCCCGTAATAGGAAACAAAAATAATAAGAACATTTTTTGTTTGATAGCAATCTCAATGACTTTTAAATCTAAAACAAAAACGGGAGATAAAGGAAAAACAAACGCTACAAGAAGTGCTAATAAATACATATACAATGCTTTATGACTCAGAGAAGATTTTTCTAGGATCTGCGAGATATTTCTTTTCCCTGCATCCATCCGTAAAATTCCCATTGATAAAAAAACTAATAGTTTTACGAGCACAGTCGTTGTTAACAAAAAGTAAAATACATCATCAGATACATCTAACCACAAAAATAAAGTTAACATACCCGTATGGAAAAGTGCTACCTTCGCTGAAATCCTACGAATGTCTTCCCTTGAAAAAAGAATTAAAGTAGAATACAGAATGGTCAAAACTCCGATAAAAAGAATTCCATTGGCTGCGTTAATCATATGTGGATTGATTTCACGTTCCAACTGTATCAGGGGACGTAAGGCAAGAACTACACTGACTGGCACAAAAGATGCGATCAGGGAAGAAATTTGACTTGGGCTCTCCGCATACGTATCTCCCACCCAAAAGTGATTCGGAACAAGCCCCAACTTCCCACTATATCCGTAAACAGTCAGAAGGATTCCTGTTTCGATCAAAAGTCCACTTTGACCAACTAACCCTTGTTTAAGGGAATCAAAATCTAAATTTTCTAGTGGAGTGGAGGCAAACAAAAGAATTACAATTCCTAAAAAGGCAAGTCCAAGTGCATAAGAATTGATTAATAAAAATTTCCAACCCACATGAAAGGAACGTTCCGTGCCACTAGAGGAAATGAGTAGTGCCCCAAAAAGTGTAGAGGCTTCAATTAAGATCCACTTAAGAACAATATTATCAGTAAACCAGGAGTAAAACAAAGAACAAAAAAAACAAATCTTCAGAATGCTCCATAACCAAATGCGAGTTTGTCCTTTTGTTGGTGCCAAAACAGAAACCAAAAAAATAACAACAAAGGCCAATACTCCGGATAGGTAAAACAATTGTGCCATCATAGTTTTCTCTCCTTGGTATGCATATGAGGAGAGAGTTGCAAAATTCCTCCTGAAACAATAACGAGAATGGCATCCAAAAAGGATCCAAACTCGAGGCCTACGGGAAGACCTTTATCTAATACCATAGTCAAAACAAAAATTCCATTTTCAAAAACACAAAACCCAGCGATGAGAGCAAGTCAGTTTCGCCTAACAACAAAACAAAGAATACCCACATACACGAGTAAAATTACATAAATGAGTCCAATTTTATGAACCGGAATGGAAAGAACAGAAACTCCTTCCGTAATCTTTACTGCTAAAACCAAACCAAGGACCATAAATAACAAGGTCGCAAGGTATCCAAAACGAGGGGCTGTACTTTCGTTCATCTTGGATTTGTTTGCTGTCCAATTTAAAACCCAAGGAGTTAAAATTCCCTTAAACAAAATAACCATTACAATCAGGGAGATGGCATGTTTCCAATCTCCTTCATGAGTTTGCAAAACAGGGAAAACCAAAAGAAATCCTTGTATACTTAGAAAAAAAATAATCCGACTCAACCGGTTTTCAACCAAAACCACAACACCGGTGAGTAACAATAATAAATAGATAAAATCGTATATCATATTAACCCTTAAGAAAGTTTAACTAATGTGCCTAATATTAAAATCGCAATGAATGTTAAGCCCATAAACTCAGGAATCCAAGTCCATTTCCTGCGAACACTATTTGATTCCCAAAAACCAAGAATGATCGCAAGGAGTATGACCATCGGAGCAATCATAAGCTCTCTCGCAAAACTATCCAAAACTTCATTTTTAAATAACTTGGAATGTTCGAGTGCCAACTTCACAAGGAAAACTAGTAGTGTAGAAAGTTTAATGGAACTGGCCAAATCAAAGATTCCCAACTGTTTTCCTGAGGCCTCTAAAATCATCGCCTCATGAACCATTGTTAACTCCAAGTGAGTTCTCGGGTCATCAAACGGTGGTTTTGCGAGCTCTGCAAGAATTGCAATAAAGGACAAAGAAAGAAAGAGTAAACCAATAAGGGCCCCTTGAGGACTCACTGAAATTTCAATATGGGACTGAGCCGCAAGGATCATTAAAATAAAAGTGGGTTCGGCCATTACTGAAAGTAAAATCTCTCTTCCCGATGCCATCCCTCCAAAAGAAGAAGCCCCTTCCATCGCAAAACTTACGTATGCGAACCGGTAAAGCGCAAGGAAAAACGGGATGAGAATGAATGGAGCCCATTCAAACAAAACTACACTCCAAATCATCAGTGCCGAAAACAATGCAACCCTAGGTGCTAAATGCGTAAAATCAGAAATGTTTGTGTGCGAAATTGGATTTTTTCTAAGCGATTTATCCACTTCCCAAAAAAACTGAATTAATTTTGGGCCACGCCTTCCTTGAGCATAAGCACGGACTTTCCGTATAATACCCGTTAAGAGAAATGGCATCACAACAAAAAGAACAACTAAATAAAAATAATACAAAAATGAATTCATCTACAAACCTCCGAAGTCACCCAAAATGAGCAGTGAAAAAATGAAGATCAGAAACATAGAGGAGATAGCCAGGTATTTGCTCACGTCCTCTTCCTTAGGATGGTTTGTGGCAGACATAAAACCAATGCCCAATCTAAAAAAGGAAGTAATCCCTCGGATGAGAAAAGAATCTACTTTTGATTCGCCTGTTTTGTTTAAAAAATAGCGACCGAGGGAATTTCTTAATGGCAGAGAGAATACAGAGGTGGGTATGGAAAGCTCATGACCACTGTAACCTCCTCCACAATCCCAGTTTTTTGTTTTTGGTTTTCCGAATCGTTTTAATTGGTAATGATCATACAAACGGAAGATAAATGCAGCACCAATTGTCACATAGGACACCAATGCTAAAGTCCAAAACCAATCCACAAGTTGCGGATCCACAAAAGGACTCAACATTGGCAAACGAACAAAGTAAGGCAAAACTAAAGGAAAGATAAAAATCACTAAAGCCAAACTAAATAAAGAAATGGTGACCCACCTTCTTTTTTGGGCGCTAAAAGGTTGGATATTGATATCCTTACCCGGTGTAGACAAAAACAAACTCATAAACAATTTGATATGAGTGAATCCACCAAGAACAATTCCAAAGAAAATAAATATCATAGAAGGCAAAAGAAAAACCGAACGACCAATAGGCATATCCAAGATGCGAGCATTTAGATAAAAGTAAGTTGCTTCAGAAACAAATCCGAGAGTACCCGGTAGGACCGCATAACTAAAAGTACCTGCCCCAAGTAACAAGGGAGAGATCCCAAGTAGTCTTCCAATCCCTTTTAGTTCATCACTGGAACTTGAATTTTTGAGTCTTGCTACCATACCAATGGAGAACAACTGAAATGTTTTTGAAAAGGAATGATGAAATAAACTTAAGAAAAACAAAATTCGAAATGAATTACTGAGATTCATGAGTTCAGAATCAACAGAGAATTGAAACATACCCGCGATGATCAAACATAACCAAAGAAAGTTAATCGATTCAACAGAACTATATGCCAATGATATTTTTGGATCTTTATGAAAGAAACTGGTGATACCGCCAAAAAAAATTCCGAGTGCTGCTAACGGAAACAAAACTTGGTATATGATTGGATCCAATTGGTTGGGAAGGACATATCTGTAAAAAAGTAATAGTGGGAATACTTCCAACACACCAGCAAAGGCTCCCAATGCATGTGATGGACCACCCTCATTTACCTTAGGAATCCACAAATGGAACCCAGAAAATCCAGACTTAATTAATAGGCCGATGAGCAGTAAAATGATACCCACATTGTCACCATCAGGTAACATCACCCAGGCGGACAAAAATAATGCAGAAATCCCAGAAGCCAGAAGTAAGGAACCTAAACTTTCAATTTGTTTTTTCCCAAACTCAGTTCCTGAATAGATCAGAATGGTAGAAAATGACGTAACTTCCAAAGCAATTGGGAGGATAAGCGACTTACCCGCCAAATAACAAACACCGAGTGCTGACCAAAAGATGATATAACCGATTGTGACTTTGTTTTTTTCCTTTGGCTCAAAGGACTGAACCAACATAAACGATGAAAAACCGATATATGCCTGAATGACAAGACCAACCAAAATGGGAAAGTCCACAGACAAAACATCATAATTAGAAAATAAGAATATAGCAAGCGGCGAAAGCGCAGATATACCCACTAGGATCGATCTGAAGATTGAAATTCTTTCATCTTCTAACATAACTACCTCAAAAATTAAATTTTAAAGAAATAAGTGTGTTATGTAAGGTTGGGAGGTCCCCGACGATCCGGGAATTTAATAGAAATGATATTAGGTGAAATTGTTGCAGAGATGAGAAAAGAATAGGAATGAAAAACGGAGATATAAACAGGAAGAGAGGGAATATAAAGAAAATTCTCTTCTTCCCCAGGAGGTTCTTCGAAATTTTTCTCACAGGAAAAAATTTCTCCAGACTCGGTAAACTCCGCAATGGAAGTCCACGATTGTGACTTTCCGATGACTAAAACTGACAGGAGTAGAATGAAAAATATACGTGCTATCAATCCGTTTTACCTTAATCTTGATATTCTCGACTGTCTTATATATGGGAAGTTATTTTTCGTGAGCAATGAAAAAAAAGAATCAGTCTCAAAATCTGTCATACAAATCCAACATGTAAACAAAACCTTTTACCAAGGTGAAGTTGCCTTTCCCATTTTGAATGACGTTTCATTTGAAATTGCAGAAAAAAAACTAGTTACCTTGATGGGACCTTCCGGTAGCGGGAAGTCAACACTACTCAACATTCTCTCAGCGATTGAGTCAGCAGATTCAGGACAAATCAATGTATTTGGAAACAAACTCTTCGGTGCCAACGAAAAAGAACTTACCATTTATAGACGAAAAACAATTGGAATCGTCTTTCAATTTTTTCATTTATTTCCTTATCTTTCAGCGATTGATAATGTTTCTTTACCATTATATCTTTCTGGTATCTCTAAATCCGTTGCCGAAGCCAAAGCAAAAGATGCACTTTCTCTTGTTGGCCTAAGTCACAGAAAAGATTTCACTCCCAAAGAAATGTCTGGGGGTGAAAAACAACGAGTTTCGATTGCAAGGGCTATCGTTCACCAACCGAAACTAATCCTTGCTGATGAACCAACGGGAAACCTAGACTCTAGGTCTTCCGAAATGGTTATAAAATTATTCAATAGATGTGTCAAGGAATTGGATATATCTGTATTTCTCGTTACCCATAACGAACAAATAGGAGAATCAGGGGATATTAACTTACGAATGTTAGATGGTAAAATAATAAATAAATGAAATTTCTTTATTATTTATTTATATTCGGATATTTCAAAGATAACATTCCCAAAACGTTATTATCTATTACCGGAATCAGCTTGGGAATTGCTTTATTTGTAAGCACACAAATCAATTCCTGGCGGGCTGAACAAAGTGTTCTTGACCAAATGATTGCATATTCTTCAGAAAAATTTAGCGGAAGGTATGTAGCGAACAACCAAAACCAAGGGGCAAAGGACAGTTTTCTGAAAGAAATTGAGTCCCAAATACCAGAAAATATACGATTAGAGCCGGAATTCCAAACCAAAGGTACCATCACAATAACAAAGGATCACATACAGAGCATTCCCATAATCGGAAAAGACATTCTTTTGTCTTCTCAGATTATGCCGCTACCGAAAGTCGGAAAAAACAAAATACCAAAATATTTCATAAGCCAATCCCTTTCAGAAAAGCTGCGAACACAAAAGACCAAAACAAACTTAACAATCTGTGAAAAAGAAATTACCATACTAGAGGACGATTATCAAATCATCCCGACAGAAGGTATTTTTTTGGTGATGGATATAACAAGGCTTCAATCCTTATGTTATCAAAAAAATCGAATTACTTCTATATGGTTAATTCACGATGAAAATTCTAATGTTAGGTCTTCCCTCGAGAATACCAAGTCCCCAGATTGGACTTATGAATCGAAGGAACTTATACTAGAACGCGCAGGCATCGCCCTAGGTTCCCTAAAAATCAATCTAACAATTGTTTCATTAGTATCCGTACTTATTTCATTTTTTATGGTTTCCAATATGTTTACCGGGCTCTATCTATCGAGAAAACGAGAATTTGGAATTTTGTTATCCATCGGGTCAAACAAAATTAATAATTTCATATTATTTTTAGTCCAAGCTATTGTCATCGGAGCATTTGGCGGTATTGTCGGAATATTGTTCGGAATTTTTATTGCCAATACAAACTTTCTAACAACCGTTAATACGATCACTGATATCAACCAAATTCGTTCTTATCGCCAAATACCAGTATCCATTATCATATCAGGTTTTTTTATTTCTGTTTTTGGATCCATATTAGCATCGATTTATAATTCATACAAAACTTTCCAAATACTTCCCATCGATCTGATCCGAGAAAGAGATGTTTCCAATTCAAAATTTTTCCTTGGGCTTTCTCATCGAAAAACTTTTTTTCTTTCAATTCTATTCATAATCACGGGAATTGTTATTGGTCTTGTTAGTTTTGCAAAACAGATTTTACCAGGAATGTTGGGGGTTGGATTTGTCATCTTAGGATTTGTTATACTCAATTTTTTATGTATACCATATCTAATTCGAATATTAGATAAAACACTTTCAAAATTTCATTTTCCTCCTGCGGCCGAAATTGGATTAAAAGAAATACAAATCGAACCCTGGAAAAACGGTCTCACTGCTTCCACAATAATGTTATCTACATCTCTTGTTTTCACTCTCACCAGTTTAACCGATAGTTACGAAAAATCCTTGATTCGGTGGGTCGATGGTGAAAACAAATCGGATTACTCCCTAATTAATGAAAAAAAGTTGAATTCAGGGGAACCAGGAGTTCCCGTTTCTCTTTTTGAAACCTTGACAATGGATCCAAACTTTTCCTCTGTAGAACCTTTTTACATTGATTCAAAATTCATTGTGAATGGAAAATACTACACCTTACATGTGTTTAATTTCACAAGTAATTATAACAAAAATGATCTAATTGTTTCGAAGAATTTATGTTTTTTAGATCAAATCTGCAAAGGAAATTCTATCACAATCAACACGGAATCAAATTCCAGAGTTTCCATGAAAATTCAGGATGAAAAAGATCACTTTTTCTCAGAAAGAGGAACCATCATGATGGATTATTCCTACTTTCAGAAAAACTATAAAATAAAGTATCTAAACTCGATACGGATTTCCAAAAACAAAAACCTTTCAGAAAAAGAAACAACAAACCTACTGCAAAACATAACAAGGAAATTCGATTTAAAATATATTAACCAGACAGAATTAAAAAAATTATATATGGAAGGAATGAACCAAGTATTTTCTATATTAGATACTTTAAAGATTTCAGCACTGATCATTTCTATTCTGGCCCTTACGACCTCACTTGTATATTTCATAAGGGAAAAATCACAACTGTTAGCAGGACTAAGGGCAATAGGGATGGATTCATTTCAAATGTTCCAAATGGTTTACTGCCAAGCATTATTTCTCGTATCTTTTGGCATTTTTTCTGGAATCCTTAATAGCCTCATATTATCACCAATCGTAATTTTTGGGATCAATCGAAATGCTTTTGGATGGATACTCGATTTCCAATACCCACTCACACTTGTAGTAAAACTCCCGATATTAATTCCCTTAATCACATTTGTCATTTGTCTCATTCCATTCTATTTCCTAAAACAGATGCAAATTTCGAAGGAATTGAAATATGAATAATTCTTTACCGAAAAAGTGGTAATGGTAACTTCTATTCATGGCTGGAAGTATCAAAGTTTGTTTGGAACTCGCAGAGATGATTCGAAAAGAGAATCTCGAATCTAGAGAAAAAATCCCGACTTCAGATACACATTTACGGATCTGGTCCTCCCAACTGTCCAGATCAGAAGAAGAACTCCGGAAGTTGCTTACTGCCCTTAGAGACTGCCATTACATTTTCATTGTATCAGTAGTTGCTCCTGACCAAAATTTATTTGTTTATGGAGAAGACGCTTACGTTTTTGCAGAACCGTTCATTTTGAACGAACTAAAAAAACATTCAGAAGAAACTCTTGAAAAACTTTACGAAGCAAGTAATTACAAAAGAAAGTCAGCATTCCAAATCACTCGTGAACTGTTTCCGAAAATTAAAGAGTTCAACAACACACCTTTAGGTCGGTCCATCAATGTTTCCGTAATGCTTGAAGAATTCCAAAGGATGTTAACTGCACAAAGTTATGAATATACAGACCAATGGCGTAGAAGCAGGCTCCAGGAAATTTTTAAGGATGAAGTAATTGCAGCAGAAGAGTTAGCGAATGCCTCTGCTGTTCGAGAATTTGATCCAACAAAACGCGCGGTAGACCAACTCAAAGAACAAGGCCCCAAAGAAAAGGTTGACCAAAACTGGATTAAAGCAAAAGAAAATTTTTCCACTGAATTTTTATTACGAGTTCACTTTAGAAAATACGAATTTGATGTAGTAAGAAAATTAATCCAATCAGGAAAGCTGAAGGAAGAAAAGGACATTAGATATGTTCGAGACACTCTGCAATTAATGGAAAATAGGATGGAACAAGACAATCTTTTGAAGAGATATTCTACAGAAATGATTGATCTTAGAAGATATGCCCAAGCAAAACTGAATTTGCTCAGGCAAAGTGTTGGATCAAAACAAGAAAACTAAATTTAGTTTTTAAGCCAACCTGACTTATCTAACTGGATGTAGACCTGAAAGAAAAATACCACCAAACTTATAAAAATCATTCTTCTTTTTAAGGAAAACTGGCTTATTGTATGATTCTGCTTTTCAGGTAAATACAAAAGGTAAATGATCAAGTTTACATTAAAAAACAAACCCAAAAATTCATTGGAAAGGATTGGAAATTTTTCCCGAATTACCGGTGTATAAGTTGCAATCAAAACCAAAATACTTGGCAAAAAGTAGAATGGAGTTTTGACACTCCATAATCTATCTTCGGTGAGATCGGTGATTCGTTTGAGGCCCGTTTCTTTTTCAAGAATTGAAACTAACTCTTCTTGTTGTTCAATGTTTACAAGAGGATAAATTTTTTCTTTAGTTTCCAATACGATACGATTGTATCCACGGAATTTATCTGTTGTGATTTGTTCTAAGTCTTTGATCCGGATAGTGGCACAATTTCCATTGGCATCGAATTGTTTTAACGATCCACCTTCAAGTTCAATTCTTCCAGAAGAAAGCATTTCTACTTGTTTTAGGAAATTTTTTCTTAAAAACCAAAAGAACAGTGCTAACAAAGGGAAAAATATTGTAAAAAACTGTATCCTACCCGCAGGAGGCACCTGCAAACTGTTATACGAAACAAAAACAACAAATAAAGAAATGACAGTCCATGTTCTTTTTAATAGTTTATTTCTAAATAACTTTACATCATATAGAAATGTTTTTTGTATGCTCATTTAAAAAAACTCACTTTTGCGAAAGATAGATTCCATCTGAACACCGGCCTTTTCCAAATTCTCCGCACCACCCTCTTCCCGATTTAAGATACAGATTCCCTTTGTGACAGAAATACCCGCTTCTCTTAAAACTTGGACTGCCTTAAGAGTCGATCCACCAGTAGTAATTACATCATCTACTACCAAACATGATTTTATTTCCTTCCAAAAACCCTCAATTTGTTGGCCAGTCCCGTGACCTTTGGTTTCCTTTCTCACAACGAGTGGGTAAATCAGTTTCCCTCTTTTTTGATAAGCCAAGGCAATCGAATAAGCCAAGGGATCGGCACCGAGAGTGAGTCCCCCGACTGCTTGGAATTCGATTCCCATCTTTGGGATGATCTCTTCTACAAAACATTCAGCAAGGACTGCCAGTCGTTCTGGGTGAAGAGTGATTTCTTTACAATTAAAATAATGGTGGGATTCAAGCCCACTTGCCAGTCGGAAGGGGGCTTCTGAGTAGCGATAGACGTAAGATTTCATCCAAAGGAAAAGTTGGTCACGGAAAGATTGGGACATAGTCCAATTATTCGTCCAATTCTCGTCCGGAAAGTATATTTTTATCTCAATAGATTAATTGAGTCGCATACAAGGTTTCCCTTGGAAGTCCAAGGCGGAACGTAGATAGCCTACTTCGTGAAGTACCTCCTTGGATCACTAAAAATGGGTCAGGTATCCAAGGAGATTCGAAATTACTGGAAAGAATTAATTCGTGCGGGTTTTATCAGATAAAGTGCCAAGGAAAGTAACAATTTTCTTTGTTTCTTCCTCAGACAAATTCATACCCAATTGATGGTATGCCATCTTCTTTACTGCATCCTCTAAGGTTTTTACTTGGCCATCATGAAGGTATGGTCCAGTCAAAGCGATGTTTCTTAGGCTCGGTACTTTAAAGAAAAATTTATCTTCTGCTTTTTTGGTTACATTATAAAGTCCAAGATCGTTTGTTTTGTATTCATTTACTTGGCCCATCTTTCTGTAAGAATTTCCACCGAGTAAATTGCCCGAATGGCAAGAAGTACATCCTGCAGAAATAAAAGCTTTAAAACCGTCTTGTTCTGCTTCCGAAATGGCTTTATGATCCCCGTTGATAAAATCATCAAAACGTGAAGGTGTAATGAGAGTTCTTTCAAATGCAGCAATCGCACCCGCTAAGTTCTCGTAAGTAACAGGAGTTTTGTCATTCGGATAGGCTTTTGCAAATAAAGCAGGGTATTGTGCATCTTCGTTCAATCGTTTTAGAACTTCCTTCTCAGAAGGCATAGCCATCTCTACCGGATTGAGAATCGGACCTTTTGCTTGTGCTTTTAAATCAGCGGCGCGACCATCCCAGAATTGAACAAAATGAAATCCTGCATTGAGAACAGTTGGTGAATTTCTGTCTCCATTTTTACCGAAAGCACCGGGAGAGGTAGGAAGATTGTCCACACCAGCACCTTTCCCTTCCACGTTGTGGCAGGAGTTACAAGATTGTGTTTCATTAAGGGAGAGTTTTTTCTCAAAATAGAGTTTTTTTCCCAGAGAAATGAGTTCCGAAGTATCATTTTCCGAACCCGGCATTTTTGCCGGAAGGGCACCAATGATTTGTTTGGCTTTCACCTGCAAATCCTTAGTTTCGGGCGAAGGCCCACAATTGGCGAGCGATACGAATAGAAGGGATAGAAGAAAAGGTGTAAATATTTGTTTGAGCATATATTTGGAATAGTCCTAAAATTTACTCGGAATCGGCAAGTTAGAAATAATATAAATTCAGTCTAAACTTAGAATCATTTCAATTGTGTATAAATGATACAATTTGGCTGTTCCTTGTCCGTTCCCAACTCCTCTTTGGGTTGTAGAATCAACAATTTAGGGCAAATGGATGTCTCCCCCATTTTATGGCAGTGACAAAGTGGAAAAACCTACCTTTTTTCGCTCTTGGCACGATTTATGCTTATCACTGTTTTAGACCTTAAGGAGTTGTATATGTTGAATACAAGAAGAACCGATCGAATTGAATCTTTGGATTGGGATGATTTGGTCTTAAAACTTTTTTCTATTAATCACACACCAGAATTCCTTTTAGCAAAAATTGGGAATATTTCGGAACTCGGTGTGAGTGGAAGTATAGATAAGGACATCGAACTGAATGACCGTGACCTTGTGGCAGGAATCATTGAAAGTGATTTAACTAGATCCCGTATTTCCTTTAAGGGGAAAATTGCTTGGAGAAAGGAAACAGACCAAGGCCTACTCTTTGGAATCAAATTTTCAGAAGAGCTGATCCTTCCCAATTTTATCATTGCTCGGTCCATGGCGGAATCCGCAGCTTAAAAGAGAAAAAAATCAGGATTCAAGGTTAGATTCCTACGAGAATCTCTCGATTTGAATCCGATTCGATCCGATATTAGTTGGGAAGCTATGTCCCAAGTTAAACATTTGATATCTTGGCAAGATTGGAGTGACGGAGAAATCCGTGAACTTCTAGAATTTGCAGTCTATGTAAAGAAAAATCGAGTTTATTTTTCAGGACATATGGCCGGCCGTTCTCTTGCCATGTTGTTCCAAAAAACTTCAACAAGAACGAGAGTTTCTTTCGAAGCTGGAATGACGGAACTTGGCGGGCACGCTATTTTTCTAGATTGGATGGCATCCAATTTTCTTCTTTCAGATATCGATTTTGAAGGGAAATACCTTTCGAGTAACGTAGCCATCATCATGGCAAGACTCAAACGACATGAAGACTTACTTGTGTTAAAGTCAGGATCTACAGTTCCTGTGATTAACGGATGTTGTAATTTATTCCATCCATGCCAATCTCTTGCAGACATACTTACAATCGTTATGGACTCACCTAAAGATTGGCAAAAGAAAAGTTTATGTTATATTGGCGTTCATAATAATGTCGCAAATTCACTGATTGAAATCACAGCAGCACTAGGGATTCATTTAACACTTGTGACTCCCATTGCCTCTGAAGAGTCGATCGTTAAAAACTCCATCGAAAGAGGGAAAACAAAGGGAACCATCTCCTGGGAAACGGATGTCAAAAAAGCTGTTTCTAATGCGGATTATGTTTATACAGACACTTGGGTGGATATGGAATACTTCAATGATCCTAAGTTCCAAAAAGAAAAAGAAGAAAGAATCCAACTCATGATGCCGTATCAAGTGAATGCAGAACTTTTGAAAAATACAAAAGCAAAAGTAATGCATGATATGCCAATCCATGCAGGTTATGAAATCACAAGAGAGATGGTGGAAAGTGATCGTTCGATTATTTTCACTCAAGCAGAAAACCGCTTGGATGCACAAAAAGCAGTCATTCTCAAACTATTAGAAAATCATAGTTAGTATTGATTCGACTCCGTAAAGTTTGATTTGTAGCCAATGATCTTCGCTTGCGGAATCATTCGGTGGGAGAATCTTTGCGATTGACCATCCACCCACTAAATCCATCTAAAAAGTATAAAAAATCAATTTTATCATCGTGTTCGAAATCAAACTTTTGTAAGGCTTCATCATAACATCGAAACCATACCGCCCTTTCTTTTTCGGAAATAGGAAAAACAAAATGGCGCATCCGCATCCTGGCAGGTCCCCATTTTTCAATGTAATAACTGGGACCACCTAACACTTGGATCATAAAATCTGCCTGTTTTTCTTTGGCAAGATCCCAGTCTCCTTGAAACATCCATCGAATTTCTGATGTGGCTACCAGGTCATAAAAGTCAGAGACGAGTTTGCGAATGTTTCCTTCGCCCCATTTTTCATAGAGAAATTTTACATTCGGATTTGCGGGAGGGGGACCACCGGCAGGAGTATAAATATCGTTTGGATCCAAATCGATAGTCAGTTTTGCGAAAGGGACAGGAAGGGGAAGTCGAATTTTCGACCGGAGCCGAAGGCGGAGCCCGGACTGGCCCGGCCCCGAGGAACGAGAGGGTTCGCCCAAACTCCCCATTCGGATTTTGGTATTATTTCCTGGACGATAGGCAAAATTCACAAAACTTGGTAAAAAAATCCGAAAAAGGTATATTAAATGGCACTGACTCACCCGCAATCAGCTCTCTTTGCAGGAGAAAAACCTTTCCCTATCATCCCTGCTTGTGAACACTTCGCTGGATCTGAAAAACTCATCACAAAAGCTCTCGAGTTACAAAATAAACTCGGTGGACTTTTTGATATCACGATGGACTGCGAAGACGGTGCCCAAACAGGAAAGGAAAAAGAACACGCAGAGATGATTGTTCGCATTCAAAACTCGGAACTGAACAAACACAAAATGAGTGGTGTTCGGATTCATGATTATACCAACGAACATTGGCGAGGTGACGTGGATATTCTGGTTCCAGGAGCTGGAAATGTACTCGCATACATCACAATCCCAAAACCGACTAAAGCAAGTCAGGTGAAAGAACAAATCACTTATATCCAAGATGCTTGTAAAAAAGCTGGAATCAAAAGAGAAATCCCCATCCACGTTCTAATTGAAACTCACGGTGCACTCAATGATGTATTCGAAATTGCGGCATTACCTTGGTTGCAAGTTTTGGATTTTGGACTGATGGATTTTATCTCCGGCCACCATGGTGCGATTCCGGCATCTTGTATGAAATCTCCTGGTCAATTTGATCACGAACTTCTTCGCCGAGGAAAAGCAAACCTAGTCGCAGCCGCTCTTATGAATGGTGTGATTCCGGCTCATAACGTAACTTTAGACCTTAAAAATATCTACCAAACGTACGCAGATGCAAAACGTGCCCATGATGAGTTTGGTTTCTTACGTATGTGGTCCATCTACCCTGCACAAATCCAATCCATTTTGGATGCAATGGCTCCCAACTTTGCAGAAACACAAACAGCTTGTGACATTCTCATCAAAGCACAAGATGCGGAATGGGGACCGATCCAACATGACGGCGACTTACATGACCGTGCGACTTACCGCTATTTCTGGGAACTAGTCCAAAGAGCCAAACTCACAGGACAAAAACTTCCAGACGAAGTAGAGAAACGATTCTTCGCATAAGAATTAAAACAGATAAGATTAGGATTGGATTGGGTAAGTTGCTCCTTTGCGGATTAACTTACCTAACTGGGGATAACAGTTTTCCCTTCTAACACCTAATGATACAAAGGCTCACATTTGTGGGCCTTTTTTATTGCCTTAATAGAAATTGGTTTTTCAACTATAGCTAAAAATCCCAAAGAAGGAACGTCGCAAGGAAGGGAAAAGGGAGGCGTTATTTACAAAAACATCTGGGCTTCTGAGATTCAGAAGCTGGGATTGGCTCCATTTTTCTGTTTTTACAGACTCTTTATCTGCTATAACGATTTTTTGTTTGTAATCTTGGGTGGGTCATTGCCTACTGGCCTAACTTATGAGCGAGTCAATTTCAAAATCCACCCCCTTCTCCTCCCTATTTTTACTTCTGATGATCGCCATGAGCACTTCGGCGATCTACGGCCAAGCGGAATTAGTAGCAACAGAAGTGAATTTTATTTATATCATCACTCCATTTGAAAATGTTTCTTTCTGGTTCGGAGCCACTGTGATTCGTGCGGGAGATGCCATTAGAAACCAAAAAAACAATCCCAATGAACCAGACCCACTTCATAGATATGACTTGAGCCCTACTGCGACAATGGCGACATTCCAAACCGTATTTGCGATTTAATGGATGGTAATTGGTTTCATGGAAACCGATACGAAAGGAATGGGAACCTAAAGATTTGGTTCCCATTCGAAACGATAGACTTTATTTCAACTTAAACCTTTCTACTTGCGTGGACAGGTAAGATGCTTGAGAAGCAATTTCCCCTGCAACAATTGTCAATTGGTCAGATCCCGTGGCTACATCTTGAGTTCCATTGGAGATACTGATGATTGTTTTGGAAATTTCCTCTGTAGCTCTTTTTTGTTCAAACACTGCATCTTCAATTTGTAAGTTTAAGTTAGTTAGTAGATTTGAATTCCCTGCAATGTCCTTTGCGTTATTTTCTTGTAATAGTACAGAGCCAAGAACTCTTGTGGCAGAAGTTTCAAATTCTTTGACTCGGCTATTGAGTAGATTTAAAACTTGTGCTGCTTCGGTTACTTTTTTGTTTCCATTTTCCACGGCAGAGTTTGTGGATATCACAAGGTCTCCAATCTCTTTTACAGAAGCACCCGTTTGTAAGGCTAGTTTTCCAATCTCTTCCGCAACCACGGCAAATCCTCGCCCAGCGTCTCCGGCCCTAGCCGCTTCAATCGCAGCATTTAGTGCCAATAGATTTGTTTTTTCGGAAATTTCTGTAATGATATCTAAAACTTCACTAATCCGTTCTGCTTTTTCACCAATGTCTTCCATAGCGCGAGTGGATTCGTTCATTGCCGTTTCACCGACAACTGCATGTTCTCTGGATTCCGATGCAAATTTTGCTAGATATTCCATTTCTTTATTAATATTTTGAACTTCTTCTTGTAGAGTTAACACTGATTTATCAATTTCTTTCATTTTTACAACTGCCTCCTCCATCGACTTACCGACATTATCTGCCGATGCGGATAACTCTTCCACAGCAGCCGAAGACTCTTCTGCAGCAGATGCTTGGGTCTGAGAGGTATCTGATAGATTCTGTGAAGTAGATGCCATTTTATTGGATTGATTTCCCAATTTCTCCACTGTTTGTTTGATATCCCCAATAATGGATACTAAACTATTTTTCATTCGATTCATAGAATGTAATAAACTTCCAATTTCATCCTGATTGATTTCTTCAGCGTTAATCGCCAAATTTCCATTCGCAATTTCAGAAGAAAAATCCATGGCTTTCTGTAACCTGACACTGATTTGTTTTTTAAATACAAAATTAAGAAAAAATAAAACCACAATTAAAATGACGATAGAAATCAAAGTAGAACTAAAAATTACCTTGGTAATTTGATTTCTAAAAATTGAATCGGGGATACTGACTTGAAGTGCCCAAAATTGTGGATCTTTTCCTATATGAAACGGAGAAAAGTAATGAGTGTATCCATCACTTTGAATCGTAAACATTTTACCAAGTTTAAGATTTTCTAAATAAGTTTTCAAATGTTCTGGATTTTCAATTTTTTTACCAAGTTTGGTTTGGTCCTGACCATACATCACGTAGATCCCTTTATCAGATAAAAAAGCAATATGTCCCTGGCCACGAAAAGGTCGGCTATCTCCGATTTTCTCTTGCAAAGTACCAACATCCAAATCAATCCCAGCGGCTCCTTTAAATTTCCCTTTAGGATAAATCGGAACTACAAGTGAGATCATTTGGATTTTTTTCCCACCTGCTAAATATTCATAGGGACCAAATACTTTCGCTTTATTGGTTTTTTTTACCTGAAGATAATAATCCCCTGCTCCATTTGGATCGTCATAATCATTCAAATGTTCTAAATTGATCTTACCATCAGCAGTATGATGTAAATAAGGAACAAATCTTCCAGTTTTGTCATGGCCAGGTTTTCCAACAAATGCAGAATCACGACCCTCGTAAGCATTTGGTTCATAACAAAGCCAAATTGCAAAAATATCATCATTACGTTCTAAGATTTCTCTCATACTGCTAATCATCGAATCGCGAGGTGGTGATGTATAAAACAACGCAAAACGATATCCTCGAATGACACCCATCATTGCATTTAGGTGTTCTTGGATTTCAAAGGACCATTTTTCAGAAGTGATTTTTGCATTTTCTTCAATTTCAGTTTTAAGGTCTGTGATTGTTCGATACATCTGAAAAGAAGTTAGAACAACAAATCCTACAAATAAAATTCCTGCAATGGATAAAGAGACCCTTTGTCGTATACTCATAAGGATCGATCTTATGTGGTTAAAATTTTTTGTAAATATATTACCATTTCCCTGATTTGAATTATGAACGTCAGATGGTAACGGGAACTCTAGTTCCCGCAATCAATCCCACAAGTTAGGTAGATTTACTAATCTAATTCTACCTAAAAATGGGATAAAGTTACGTTATACGATCACTGTTACTTTTTAACCTTCGTTTTCACTTTGAAATTCTTATATTCCACATATTCGATATCATCAACGGACAACTGGAATACACCCTTCGTGGAATGGATAATGAATATATCACCTAACTGAGCCACTACGGCACCAGAAAGCACATCGCCATTGGATTTGTGGATTGTTTCCAAAACACTATAGTGACTATGGATTTCTTCCTCGTTGTCCAAACCTATTTTTTCTGCGTCAGCGGCAATTTTGTTCAATGCTTCCACTCGCTTTTCTTCGTGTTCTTTTTCGATGGTAACAACAGCGGATTCCGATGGATTGGAGTTTTGAGATTCGATTTGTTTTTGGACTGTTTCTTGCGCTATGGATACAAGGGTTTCTGCTTCCGCTTTTTCTTGTGGAGAAACGACACTTTCTTTTTTTGATAAACCATTATCAAAATCTGTAAATCCAGCTAATTGTTCGTTTGTGAGAGCATTGGCAGCAACTTTAGCATTGATCAAATAAACAAGTTCATTTAAATTTGGGTTTACCTCCAATCGTTCGCCTGGTTCCAAAACCACTTCGTTTTCTTCTAATGTTTTCACTAAACGATTGTAATTTTCGATAGAAAGTCCTTCGTTGATTTCAATTAACTTGGGAGAAGTTTTAAATGCAACAGACACAACTCCTTCATATACCTTCACCTTAGGTACCGATCCTTTTTCTAATTCAAAGGAAAACACAGTACCACGAACGCCCGCCACCATCGTTGGGGAGGTCACAGAAAGGTTTTGTCCCGACTTTAATTTTACTGATTTAACAAGAAGGTTCCCCGTCCACAAATGAATGTCGGTATTCGGACGGCTTTCCCCCGCAATGTCTCGAAACAATACATCTGAATTGTCTTTAATACGGATCACCTCTCCTCGGTAGGTTTGTAAATCCACCCGACCTAATTTTGTGAGAACACGATCACCCGGACGAACTACATCCCCCAGTTTTGCTTTGGATTCCTTTCCCTGGGATGTGATGGTAATGTTACCTTGTAAAAAAGTGACTACTGCGCCAGCTGTCTGGTCTTTGGTTTGGTTTGAGCCGAACTGCAATCGATTGCATTGAAATGAGAAAAGGACGAAAGTTAAGAGAGTGATTATGGTTTTCATATTTTTTTCCAATTGAGCCTTGTAGTAGAACAAACAATTCAGGGTAGTTCCATTTTCAAATTTGTAAAAACAAAATTAAATTTTAAAGAAATTGAGTCGATTTTGCCTCGATCCGTAGAAATGGAACCAAAATTGTAACCGATGTCTAACTAAAATCAGGCCAATAAACAAGAGTTTACTGCCAATACTTTAACCAAACAAAGCAAGTTACAAAAAACCAAATCTTCCGAAATAGAATGCCAAAAAAAATGGCAAGTAAAAACCATAAATCTATTTCTTCAATTCAGAAATTTTTTTCCCAACATGAGAAGAAGGGCTAAACATTTTTGCCCTTCCAATTCTTTGTGATGGGTAGATACTACTATGGCCAGAACAAATGTAGGCAATTAGAGAGACAAAAAAGAATAAGATTCCCGATTCCCAGCCGAACAATTCCATTCCCATAATCGCAGAAGCAAGTGGTGTATTACTTGCTCCCGCAAATACCGAAATAAAACCAATCCCAACAAATAGTGTTAGGTGAACTGGATCAAAAAAACCAAAAATATTTCCCAAACTGGCACCGATAAAAAACAGGGGTGTAACTTCACCTCCCTTAAAACCAGAACCGATTGTAATGGCAGTTAAGAGTAACTTAAAAAGAAAAGTTTCCCATGGCAAAGATCCAACAAAGGCAGCTTGAATGGTAGGAAGTCCTAAACCAAAATAAGTAGGGCTTAGTCCAATACTGAATAGGATAACGAGTATGATCCCACCAAACAACGGACGTAAAGGAGGATACTCAATCCACAAAGAAAACCATTCCGATAATTTATGCACAAACCAACTAAATAACTTAGCTACCCATCCAGAAAGGATTCCAATGATCACCAAACAAACGATTGTTACTCCAGTAACATCCAATGGGATTTTTGGATAATGTGAATGACTGGCTCCCCAAAAAAGACAAACTAAGTGAGAAAGATAGGCTGTTACTAAAGTGGGAAAAAATAATTTCCAACGGTAAGTTCCTATCCGAATTACTTCAATAGAAAAAATCGCAGCAGCAAAGGGAGTACCAAAAACAGAGGCAAATCCAGCACTCATTCCTAGTAGAATCAATGTTTGTTGCTCTTTATAACTCAAAGGTAACAAACGAACCAATTGGTGGGAGATAGATCCGCCCATTTGGATTGCCGTCCCTTCTCTTCCCGCTGAGCCACCAAAAAGATGAGTGAAAAGTGTGCCAAAAAAAACAAAAGGAGCCATTCGAATCGGAATGATGGAGGTGGGCGAATGAATTTCTTCTAATAACAAATTATTTCCCTTATGAACATTCTTTCCATAATGAAAATAAAACCATCCAATTCCAAATCCAGCGAGAGGAAGAAAATAAACAAACCATTGTTTGGATTCTCGAATTTCTGTAACTTTTTCCAGTGCCACTAAAAAAAGGGCAGACGCAGATCCAACAAACAAAGCGATGAAGGTAATGATAACGAACCATTTCCAAACAAAACGTAGATGGAAAATGCCAAAAGAATTAGAACTTATTTCCTCGTTTGGTGGAATTTCCAACGTCATTTACCTATCCATCAAATAGAATCAATTCTCTTATGAAAACCAACTTTTCAAAATCGTTAAAATCTAATACTTAGGTGTTGACCTAAGTATTAAAATCTGATACAATGCCAATATGGTCAAAAGGTCTTACAATATTGATGTTGTTTTACAGGCCTTGTCTGATCCAACAAGGAGGCAAGTCATCGAAAGACTGGGTATGGGTCCGGCCAGTGTCAGCAATTTGGCCGCACCTTTTTCTATGGCGATGCCTTCCTTTATGCAACATTTAGATATTTTGGAAACTGCTCAACTGATCTATACCGAAAAGGTCGGAAGGGTGCGAATCTGCTACCTAAATCAAAATCCATTTTCAGTTATGGAATCTTGGTTACAGGTTCAAAAGTCTTTATGGGAAACAAGACTGAACCAATTGGACTCATTCTTATTAAAAACAAAGGGGAAAAAATATGAGTAACGAATCAAAAGAAACATTCAATCCCGAATTGGACTTGGTGCTCGAGCGAATAGTCGAAGTGCCAGTGGAATTGGTCTGGAATGCATGGACAAAGCCAGAACAATTAATGCATTGGTTTACACCAGCTCCATGGAAAACAATAGATTGTAGAATCAATTTACAACCCGGAGGAGAGTTTTACACGATGATGGAATCACCAGAAGGAAAACATTTTCCGAATAACGGATGTTTTCTGGAGATTGTTCCTTTAAAAAAACTTGTTTTTACTGATAGTTTACTTCCTGGGTATAGGCCATCAGGAAATAGTTTTATGACTGCCTTTGTAACCATGGAAAGTTTGGGAACTGCTACTAAGTATAAGGCTGTAGCAAAACACAAAGACCCCGAAACGAAAAAACAACATGAAGATATGGGTTTTATGGATGGATGGGGTACTGCCCTTGACCAACTAGTAGCCTATACAAAAACCTTACCTAAATAAGAGTAAGCAAACAAGGGTTCGCTGCTACACAGGAACAGCGGACCTTTCGATTGCCTCAATTTCCTTTTTTTTATCTTTCATAAGAGTTTCTGCAGCCGCTAAATAAGTTTCAAAAGTAGAATAGTCTTTTGCTTTGATGGACCCGCAAAAATGGAAGTATACGGTTTTGGACTTTTTTAAATGGGAATATTCTTCAAAATCAGAATAACCCATCATCCCACTCACAACAAAAACATCTAAATCCACATGAAATTTATAGGCAATTTTCATAACCCCTGTTTGGAAAGGTTTAACTTCTTCCGTAAAAGTTCTCTCACCTTCAGGATATAAAAATATAGATCTTGTTTTTAAAACCTTAAGTACATCTGTTTTGAAGTTTCTGAAATTAGGTTTTTTTTCAGAATAAATTACAGCCTCCACAATGGTTTTGTGCATCATCAGGGGAATGATTTTATATCTTTGAATGATATCCCCACCTAAATAAGATAATTTTACATCTTTAGATTTGGACAAATAAGGAAGAGCTACGATTAAGGGAACTTCCATTGCATTGGTATGATTACAAATTAAAAAACGATTATTCCCATTGGGATCCCAATTCCCCTGTTCAAAATGTAACGTTCTACCAGTGAGTAGGAAAAAAGAACGATACCAAAAATATCCAAGATAATTATTGATACGATTGGACCATTTGTCGAGGCCAGTAATTTTAAATATGTAAGAGAATGATAGTCCGATAGGAAAGAGAATTACAAAAATAGGAATTGCATAACATAATACAACATAGAATTGGAGTTGGCCCATGTGAGAATAGGAACCGACACATGAAGGCGGTAAACAAGAATTCGAAAGAACTGTCTTAAAATCTAAATATTTTTGCAGATACCTTGGAATGCATCAAAGAGTTAGTTCTAAAAGAAACTTAGTTATTGGATTTCTAACGATGCTAATTTTACCTTCGATTTGATCCATAAGCATACCAATCAACTGTAAACCAAATCCAGGAGAGTGTTCTAAAGTAATGGATTCTGGAATTCCCACACCATTGTCCGAGTATTCTAAATACAGTTTTTTACCTTCTCGAAAGATTTTTAATCCAATCTCTGCACTTGTGATTTCGTTGAAGGCATGTTTCATTGAATTGGTAATGAGTTCGTTCAGAATGATTCCTAAAGAAGAAAGGAGTTTTGCGTTTAACTCAATTGGTTCTTCGAGGATATCCATCTTCACTTCTACATTTTTCGGAAAGATACTGACAATTTCATTAAAGATAGCCGGAAAATAATCTTGTAAAGATACAGTATTGTCTGTTTCAGAATGATATAGTTTATCATACAATACAATCATACTTTTTACACGTCCCGCAGCCTCATAGAGAATCGTTTGAATAGAAGTGTCGGATTGGGACCTTGCCTGTAGAGTTAACAAGGTAAAGATGGAACTCATATTGTTTTTTACACGATGGTGGATCTCTTTGAGTATATTTTCCTTTTCGTGTAATAACTTTTGAATTTTAGATTCGGAAAGATTACGAACACTGACGTCTCTCAAAATTACTGTATATAATTTTTCGCCCTTAACGGAAATCTGAGAAATGGAAGCCTCAATAGGAAACTCTTCTCCATTAGCCCGAAGACCACGGATCTCACCAAGAGCACCCATGGCTCTGCGACTCACTCCTGTTTTAGAAAACGAATCAATATGACTGTCATGTTGGCTACGGAAATCCATAGGAATCAAACGATCCAAACCTTGGCCGATGATATCCTTAGATTCGTATCCAAACATTTTTTCTGCAGCTCCATTAAAGAGAATGATTTTTTTAGATTGGTCGATGCTGATGATGGCATCCATTGCCGATTCAATGATTTGTGTAAGTTTGGCCTCCGATTCACGAATGCGATTCATAGCGTTCAATCGTTCGGAAATATCTCTACCAACAGTAATATAACCAATAGGTAAATCACTTTCATCATTCAAAAGTACTTGGTTGATTTCGATATTACGGAGACTTCCATCTTTTGCAAACTTAATCACTTCTCCAATAAAACTACCTTCCAAATTAACTTTTTCAATCACTTGGTCGCTGGTTAGCTGCAAATAATCTGTTTTTAAAACTTCTAAAACAGATTTCCCAATCACTTCTTCTGCTTTCCAATTATAAATCTTTTCTGCAGCTTTGTTCCAATAATTGATTATATGATTAAAATCTGTTCCGATAACGGCATCCAATACATTGTTTAACATGTTGGCTTGTTTCGCAATTTGACTTTGAACATTGTATTCTGCCGTGATATCTCGAAAAACGAGCACAACTCCCCTTGTATCACCATTGAGATCTTTGATAGGAGATCCTGAATCGGAAATCTGATATTCGGCTCCATCCCGAGAAAGAAGGACTGTATGATTGGCAAGGCCAACAATAGAATTGGTTCGCAGTACTATATCTACTGGATTTTCTACTAAACTACGAGTTTTTACATTCACAATTTTGAATACATCACTTATGGTAAGTCCGACCGCCTCATCGTGAGTCCAACCCGTTAATTTCTCCGCAATGGGATTCATACGAATGACTTTTCCATCGCTATCAGTTGCAATGACACCATCGCCAATCGAATGTAAGACGGTTTCTAGATGCTCTTTTTTACTTTTAGTCAGTTCGTTTGCTTCAAAAAGTTTGAATGCCATTTTGATCGAAGCATCAAGCACCGTAAACCCAGAGTTTTTGACTACATATCCATAGGATGTGATGGTTTCTGTTTTTTTGACAATTTCTCTTTCTGTATGAGAGGAGAGGAATACTACGGGAATCTCTTTATGGTTTAATATTTCTGTAGCCGTCTGGGTTCCGTCCAATCCTCGTCCGAGGTCAATGTCCATAAGGATGAGGTCGAAAGGTTTACCTTCAAGAATGATGAGTTGGATGGCATTTTCCCCATTGGTAACATGTGTTACAGCGTATCCACCTTGCTCCAATTGGTTTTTCTCAAACATGGCGAGGATCGCTTCATCTTCAACTAACAAAATAGATTTATCAGCGACTACTGTCATCAAACATCCTTTGAGAACTCCAACCCGGTAGGTATCAGGAATTCACAGACTACAAATGATGCCAAAAATGAAATTTAATTCAACCAAATATTTAGAAATCTTCTAATATTAAAATCTGCCCTTATTCCCCTTACATAAATCTCTGTTAGTTCCTATTTTTTAGTACATACACAAAAATGGACAGACCACAAACGATGAAATAGATTATCCCTATACCGATTATCCAATTCCCTAACTTACTATAAAGTGTTGGAATTGCAGTCGCTGTTACAGAAGCTACCAAAACTCCATCATTTTCCTCGTAGTAGTCAAGTGTTCCTTTGGCACGACCATAAGCATCGTAAACTCCAGAAAGAGCCCCTCGAGTGGAGCGAACGATGGATGTTCCATTTTCGATTCCACGAAGGACGGCCATTTCGGTATGGAAAGGATTGATTCCCTTCCAATCAGAAGCAGGAATAAAAGTGATTCCTGTTCCTAAATCAGAATGTGTTTTTGTTAGTTGGAGGCTATCAAAATCATAACAGATAGCTACAGACATCTTTCCCCATTCGGTTGTGATGACTCTGATTTCGGAAGGGTTATGGGAAACTGGCTCACCTGGTGGAATGAATTGTTTGAAATAAATCTGGCGTGTGGATCCATCCTTTCCGATCCAATGTAACTTGTTATCCATAAAGAATTCTTTTTCTTTGATTGGGACAATATAGGCTGCAATGATTTCAATTTCTTTTCCTTTGGCTAAAGCAGATACTTTTTTTAAAAACGAATCTTCATCCTTACGATGGATCATTACAGCTCCTTCATTCCAAACAACTACCTTCGCACCCTCCTCTGCTGCCTGTTTGGTTCGATCAAAAACAAGATCGGTATTCTTTTGATTTTGGATGGGATCTAACCAAATGGTTTGAATTTCCATTTTGGAAGTCACCGTTCCCACTTTGATACTTCTCCCTTCGATGGGGAGAGTGAGACGCACTGTTCCATAAAAAGACAATCCCACTAAAAATAAAGAACAGGTGAATAAAGAATATTGTGAAGACTTGGAGATTTTAGATTCAGAAATATATTCAGATAAGGATTGATCGATACTTGCATTTACTAAATAAATAAGAAAACTAATTCCCGTGGCTCCAAATAAGGATGCAGATTGTATCAAAATCAAATTGTTGATTTGACTATTGGCAAACATTCCCCAAACACCTAACTCAGAACTATAACCACCCACCCATTCGACAATGGTAAATAAAAAGGCAAAACTGAAGATAGGGGAAATTTGTTTGGAAAATTTTATCTTAAGTTGGTTCCAAATCCAAAGTAGGAGAGTAAATACAATTCCGCCCTGGACACCAGAAAGGATAGCAATCCAGATATGGAAAGGTTCCGAAACAATCCGCATGGTTGATGCTGTTTGAATTAAAATAAGTGCAATCAGTAGTGTTCGAATGGAATACCCTAATCGAATGTAACGTAAAAAAGGGACAAGGGTTATCCAAGCAAAGATAGGAATGTTCCAATTCATACCCGTAAAGCCAAGAAAAATCCCACCAAGAGATAACAAAAACCACTTTTGATCCAAATATTTCATCAATATTTCCTTATATAATTATATCTTCATTTACTTATTAGTAACAAATTTCATCCCTTTATTTTTCCGCCGGCTCCCCTCCACAAATAATACAAGGATTCAAGCCAAAGTTTTTCCAAGTTTTGGTTTAGTTGAAAAGCGAGAACGGGAACTCCAAAAAAACAAGATGCGATTGCCATAGAAAATGATTTCCAATCGGTAGATGTTGGGAGTTCGCCATTTTTTGCAGCCACAGATATTGCTCTCCGAATGATTCCTTCGACCCCATCGGCAACCAAATCTTCAATGCCAACGATCCGAGGAAAGAGTAACGCTCGTTCGGCTTTTGTGAGTTTTGGTTGTTGTAAGGATTTCCGAGTTTTTGCCTGAAAGGATATGATTTCCAGAAGGATTCTCGGATTTTTTTTGGATTCCTTGGCAGTATAACGAAATAAAGCAGTAAGGATACCAAGTCCGGATTCTGACATTTTTTTCTCATGGGCAAACACAGAAACTTGCAAACTCCAAATTTGGATGTAATGGAGAATCAAATCACCTTTTTCCGGAAAATAATTATAAAAAGTGGGTTCGGAAACTTCAGCGATCTGACAGAGTTCTTTAATTTTAATTTCTTCAAAGGGTTTTGATTCTAATTCTTTTAGGAAGGCAAAGGTTAAATTGGTTCGAGTTTTAGCAAATTTTGTTTCCTTCAATGGGAAAGAAAGGAGTGGATCCGAATGTTTATTTAAACCTTGAGGCACGATCTAAATATAGCTGGCTTTAATTTTATAGTCAACTATATATTTTTGCATAACTTTCAGAAAAATGAACTTATGGGAAGTTTTTTTAAGGAAATGGGAAATTTGGTTTCGGGAAAAATGGGTTTGTGGTAGAAGGAACGCATTGGGCGGTGGGTCTAGTTCCCCACCCTCAGATCAGGGCGGGGAGATTCTATCCGCGCGCGAAACTATATCCTATCCCTATTTCTTCGCATGAGGATGTGCATTCCTATACACTTCCTTCAAACGGTCCCTCGATACACTTAAATATATTTGTGTTGAGGATAAAGAAGCATGACCGAGTAACTCTTGTACGGCGCGAATATCGGCCCCAGCATTCAATAAATCAGTGGCGAAGGTATGTCTAAATTTATGCGGAGTGATGGCTTTTTCCATTCCCATTACGACTCTACGTTCAGATAAAATATAACGAATCCCTCGTGTTGTTAATTTTCCACCGCGTTGGTTTAAGAAAATTTCGTCAGGACCCGCAGAACCTCTTTCTTCCAAATACTCTCTTAAAGCAACTTGTGCTTCGTCACCAATAAACACGAATCGTTCTTTACGACGTTTCCCCATAACTTTGAGTGAAGTTAATTCCTCGTTGAGATCGCTTAACTTGGCATTGACTAACTCAAACACACGTAGTCCCGTGCTATACAATACTTCGACAATAGCTTTGTCTCGTTTTCCTAAAACTTCCGCTTTTTCTCCATCTTCATAGTCGAGAATGTCTTCTGTTTCTATTTGTGTAAAATTTTTGGGTAACTTCTTTTTGGTTTTTGGAAAACTCACCTGCAGGATGGGATTGGCTCCAATTTTTTCTTCTCGGAATAAAAATTTATAAAAAGTGCGGAGAGAAGATAGTTTACGACTCTGGGTTCGTTTGTCTTGTTTTTTCGTGGCTTTTAAATCTGCAAAGTAAGACCGCACATCCAAAACATCGACTGTCAAAATATCGATTTCTTCTTTCAAACAAAACTCAAAGAAAAATTTCAAATCACGGAGGTATGCAAATAGAGTATGTTCCGAATAGTTCTTTTCGATTTTTAAATAAGTTCGGTAACTGCGAAAGAGTTCAGCCATGGCTTGGGGGAAATGGTCGGGGATTTGGACTTCAAGAACTGGCAGGGTCATACAGAAAGAATATCGGCAAAGTTTTCTTTCTCCTACGGCAAAAAAACACTATACAAGTACTTACGTTTTGTTTAGTGTTGAAAACGGAAAAAAAAGACATAATCCAGAAAAAATTCCCTCCCCCTTCTAATTTGTCCCAGGCTTCAGGCATAATGAGACCAATCCGGAAGAGAAAAAGAGTGGAATGCGGAAGGGATGGGTTCATCCTTGAAAGAGTCGGTTCAGAAGAATTTTTTGAAACCAACGAACCCAGTCCCCTACCTAGTCTTTCGGAACACCGATTTTAGGAGAACGTTTGATTCATGAAAAAAGAGAAAGCTGACAAGGCTCAAGAAAAAGAAACCGACCAAAGAAAGCAGGCCATTGACGCTGCCCTAGGCCAAATCGAAAAACAATTTGGTAAAGGTTCCATTATGCGCCTTGGCGCCGATACACGTATGTCAGAAATGAACGTAGTATCCACAGGTTCTTTGGATCTAGACATTGCCTTAGGGATAGGCGGGTTTCCTTCTGGTAGAATCTTAGAAATTTATGGACCAGAGTCTTCTGGTAAAACAACACTCACTCTTTCTGCGATCGCAGAAACACAGAAAAAAGGAGGCATTGCCGCCTTTATCGATGCGGAACACGCCCTCGATCCGTCTTATGCCAAAAAATTGGGAGTGAACGTAGACGACCTACTCGTAGCCCAACCAGACAACGGGGAAGAAGCATTAGAAATTTGTGAATCCTTGGTTCGCTCGAATGCGATTGATCTCATCGTGATCGATTCGGTTGCCGCTCTCGTTCCGAAAGCTGAGATCGAAGGCGATATGGGCGATTCGCACATGGGTTTGCAAGCTCGCCTTATGTCCCAAGCCCTCAGAAAACTCACTGGAACCATATCCAAATCCAATACAACAGTTATATTTATCAACCAGATCCGTATGAAGATCGGTGTGATGTTTGGAAGTCCAGAAACCACTACCGGTGGGAACGCCTTAAAATTCTATGCTTCGATCCGATTGGACATCCGTCGTATTGAGACTCTGAAAGAAAAAGAAGAACCTGTAGGAAACCGAGTTCGCGTGAAAGTGGTGAAAAATAAATGTGCCCCTCCTTTCCGCCAAGCAGAGTTTGACATCATGTATGCGACTGGTATCAATAAAGAAAGTTCTCTTATCGATCTTGCCGTTCGCCATGACCTCGTTGGGAAAGCAGGTTCTTGGTACTCCTATGGTGGAGAAAAAATCGGCCAAGGAAAAGAACAGGTCAGACTTTTCTTTCTCGAAAACCCAGACATTGCATTCAAAATTGAAAACCAAGTTCGGGACCTCAACGGGCTTCCGCTTGTCGACCAAGCAAAGATCCAAACAAGGGAAGTAAAATCCATTGAAAGGGATCCGAAAGAAACTAAAGAAACAAAATCAAAACAACCAGTTAGTTTCTCCACCGAAGCAGACGGAGACGTTGCTGTCGGAGAATAGATAAACACGGCTTTCTTTTTAGGAACCATTGACCGGTTCGGGGTTTCCCGGGCCGGTTTTTTTTTTGCCAAATCAAACGAAGGTAATTTCCACTTACACAAAGAAAAATCGAAGTCCATCTATGAAAAAGGATGTCTGGAATCTGTCTTCGGGGAGATTGTTCCTTAGACATTCCGAAACCTATGACAAAAAAGCTCATCCTCTTCGTATTTATTTTTTCCCTCCAATGCCAAATCCAAGAAAAGAAAACAGAAACTGCCTATGGGGAAACCTCTCTCCATGATGAATGGGCCGGTCTCAGTAGTTCTGATCCACTCCATAAAAACGAAATGGATCTCAGTTGGAAAAAGTTAATCAATACAAAAGATACAATCACCAATTACCTGAAAGGAAAAGAATACCAACCAAAAGTAAAAACTGTTGTTTACCCTTTTAGTGGAATCGATGTTCTAAACCTATTCTCTTTTTATCCAAATTGTGATCGTTATATTTTGTTTGGATTGGAAGAACCCGGTTACCCAAACCAATACAGTTCTCTTTCTGATAAAGAAAAACAAATCGTAAAACAGGGAATAAGGAACTTATCGGATCATTTGGCTGGCAGAAATTATTTCACGTACCGGAAAATGAAGGAAGAAACTAAGAAAAAAGAACTGAACGGAGCCTATCCAGTGTTTGTTGCCTTCCTTCGTCGAATGGGGAAAGAGATATTAGATTCAAAAGAGGAAGTGATTGTTGGCAAAGGGATTACTTATAAGGGTTTTACAATTTCCCTTTATGATGCAAAACTAAAAAAATACGAAACACTTACCTACTTTAAAATATTCTTAATTGGCAATGAAGGTGTTCCCGGCGACGGATTGTATGAATACTTCTCTGAGTTAACGAACGTTGGAATTTTTACAAAATCTGCGGAGTATTTGTTTCATGGGGAAAAACGAAAGTTAGTTAGAGACCTCCTTCTAAAGAATGCAGAATTTGTAGTTCAAGATGAGTCGGGTTTCCCCATTCGGTTTTTTCCGGAGGAGAGCTGGAAACGCCAAGTTTTTGGAAGGTATGAAAGGTCCTGGAATTTATCCGGGGCAGTTGTCCCGGAAGTCCAACCAGAATTGAAACACTTGAGTGCGATTACAAATGACGAAACCCTACCCTTTCCCTTTGGTTATGGGTATTTAGGAACTAAGGACAACCGTCAGTCGGCTGTCCTCGTCTTCGAAAAGAAATAAAAAAAGTCTAAGATCGAGATTCGGATTGGGATTTCGATTACTCTACAGTAGTGGGATCCCAACAAGTTCGAAAATCTTCATTCCAACCAGCAATTTCCTTCATATCTGAGTCTGATAAAACAAAATCATATACATCCGCATTCTCTCGAATGCGTTCTGGATTTTTTGATTTTGGAATGACTACGTGGCCTGCTTGTAAAGACCAACGAATCAAAATTTGCGCATTTGATTTTTTATATTGGCTCGCAAGTTTTGTGATCCTGGAGTCTTCCAACTTTTGTCCATGAGCCAGCGGACTATAGGCTTCGAGTAAAATTCCTTTTTGGATACAATATTCTTTTAGTTTTGTGTCTTGTAAAAAGGGATGGTATTCCACTTGGTTCATCGCAGGAACCGTTCCCGTTTCTTTTAAAAGTTCTTCAAGATGGGATACCATAAAATTACTGACACCTATGGATTTTGCCTTGCCTGCTGCTTTTATTTTTTCTAAAGCCTTCCAAGACTCATTGCGTTTTCCAGAAACAGGAAAATGGATCAAATACATATCTACATAGTCTGTTCCTAATTTCTTCAGTGATACGTCTATCGCACGTAATGCAGTATCATACCCTTGGTCAGCGTTCCAAAGTTTTGTAACGAGAAATATATCACTCCGACTCACTCCACTCTCTTTGATGGCAGTCCCTACATCCGCTTCGTTTCCATAAATGGCTGCGGTGTCAATATGCCGGTAACCCAATGACAAAGCTGATTTGACAGCCTCCAAACATTCTTTGGGTCGGGATTTCCAAACACCAAGTCCTAACTGAGGAACGGAGATGGATTGGTTTGACTGTAAAGTAGATGTGATCTTAAGATTTGACATAAAGTAATCGTTAGACTAAAGACACACAACTATAGTTGCCCTATAGTTGTGTGTCTCCCGATCCAATTCTAAAAAAATTTTGTCTAGATCCTTAAAATTCACCAGACCAGTAAAACTTATCGTTTTGATCCGACAGTTTCCGGAATGGATGCAAATTGTAATTGTTCGCCGTTCCAATCGGCTCGATATCTTCCCTCACCGATGGTTCCCGATAGAATTTCCTTTGCCAAAGGTCGATTCACAATTCGGTTAAAAACACTTCCCAATGGCCTTGCTCCAAATTTTGGATCAAATCCTTGTTCCCGTAAAATGTGTTCCGTACTTTCGGAAAGTTCAATCACAATCCCTTTTACCTTTAACCTCTCATTCAATTGTCTGAGTTGTTTTTCGATTAGTTTTTCCATAATCGAAGAATCTAACGAATGATAGGTTAATATTGCATCCAATCGACCTAAAACTTCAGGTTTAAAGTCTGCTTCAATATTTTTAGAGTTTGTTGTCAGAATCAATATGGTATTTTTGAAGTTAATCGTTCTACCTTTGTTGTCCGTCAATCTTCCTTCGTCCAAAATCTGAAGTAGAATATCGGAAAAATCAGGATGTGCCTTTTCCACTTCATCAAAAAGAACCACAGAGTATGGTTTCCTTCGAATTGCTTCTGTCAGAATTCCCCCTTCTTCGTAACCAACATATCCCGCCGGGGCACCGATCAATTTTGCAACTGAATGTTTCTCTGAATACTCACTGAGATCCAATCGAACCAAATTAGTTTCTTGATCGAACAAAAACTTTGCTATCGCTTTGGCAGTTTCTGTTTTACCCACTCCAGTCGGTCCTTTTAATAAAAAGGATCCAAGGGGTCGTGACTCAGAAGAAATTCCCGCATAAGACGTAAGTAGCGTATCTGCAATTTCACGAACGGATTCTTTTTGTCCATACACGACCGTATTGAGGTCATCTTCCAAATGGAGTAGATGGTCTTGTTTTGTTTTTAGAATCTTTTCTGCTGGAATTCCCGTTTGTCTAGCGATAACAGCAGCTATATGATTTCTTTCTAAAATCCAACTGTTTTGAAAAGTACCTAATTCTTTTTCCAATTCAGGAAGGACTGCATATTTCAACCGAGAAGCCTCTGTATAATCGGCTCTTTGTTGTGCTGCATCCAAATCAAATTTTACTCGATCAATTTTATTTTTGATTGAGGCAATTTGTTTCAAAGAATTGACTTCTTTCTCCCAAACGACTTTTCCTTCTTGGAATTTTTTTTCAAGACCTTCGATTTCCTTTAAGATGTCTTCGTTTTTCTTTTCCACTTGGGCAAAGATTTTTTTTGAACGAATTTCACTTTCCAATTCCACAAGTTCCGTAGGCATGGCTTCCGCAGAAAGTTTTAATGCGGAGGCAGCTTCATCTACTAAGTCAATGGCTTTGTCTGGCAAAAATTTATCTGTGATGTATTGGTCTGATAAAAGCACTGAGGCATAGATGGCTTCATCGGAAATTTTAATTCCGTGGTGGATTTCATGTTTATCACGAATTCCCATAAGAATTTCAATCGCATCTTCCTTACTTGGTTCATTTACGGGAACCGCACGGAATCTTCTTTCCAATGCTTGGTCTCCTAAAATGTATTTTTGAAATTCATCTTGGGTTGTGGCTCCAATACAATGCAGCTCTCCCCTAGCAAGAGCTGGCTTCAAAAGATTGGCAGCATCCATGGCCCCATCTGTTTTGCCTGCACCTACCAATTGGTGGATCTCATCAATGAAGAGGACTGCTTCGCCTGCTTGGCCTTTGATGTAGCGAAGCATGACAGTTAATTTTTCTTCAAACTCACCACGATATTTTGTTCCCGCCATCAACTGGCCCATATCTAGAGAAAAAATAGTTTTTCCTTTTAAGACATCGGGAACACGTCCCTTTACGATTTGTTCTGCAAGCCCCTCGACGATGGCTGTTTTTCCAACACCAGCACTACCAACTAACACTGGATTGTTTTTTGACCTTCGCCCTAAAATTTCCATCACGGAACGAATTTCTTTACTCCTTCCAATGACTGGATCGAGTTTTCCTTCGCGGGCGAGATCATTCAAATTCACAAGAAAATTGGGAACCTCTTCATCGGTTTCCTTCACTTGTAAATCTTCATAATTGATTTTTAACTCTGGTAATACCTGCGGCAAAAACTTCAGGAAGTCTGCTTCTTTCAATTCCTCTCGGCCATTTTCTGCGGCTCGAGATGAGGCCATAGTGAACCACTGGGCCAGTTTTGGCGAAGTTCGAAGTGATTCAAAAGGGATTTCTCCCGAAGCCCTTGCTTGTTTCTTTAAAAATTCATCTACTGTCGATTTATATTTGATTAATGTTTTTCCAGAAACAGAAGTCGGTAGGGTCATAAAACCCCAAACCAAATGGTAAGGAGTGATTTCTGTGTTCTGTCTCCTTATAGCCTCTGTTTGCGCAATGTCCAAAGCTCCTTGGACGTTGGAATCATACTGTTTCATAGTGTTTCCCCTCTCTTAGCACTCTTATGGTTAGACTGCCAATTTTGCGTTCTTAATACAAGTTTTTTGCGGAAATTCACTTTCTCTTCCCAAAACTCGTCCTATTATAGTACAAATGTTCCGAATCTCCCTTTCTTTTTTCCTTTTTTCCGCTGATTTTCCCCGTTCGGAATCTGCCAACCAGGGAAAGACCAAGGTGGAAAAGAAAACACTGTTTCTTTGGAGGAATTCCGCTGTTTGGCTTCCACTCTTCCTGATTCTTTTATTTTTCAATGTCCCTCTTCGGTCCTTCCCACTCTCCATAGAAGAATCCAAAAACTATAGAGATATAGGAAAGCATTTTGAGTATGTCATCGTTCCCGAAAGGGAATCTAGTTTGGATCGAATTTTAAGAGAGGATACTCTCTGGCGACCTAATCCAAAAGCTACGATTTCTTTCCCACGCCTGAAAGATCCTTTGTGGATACGAATCACTCTGATCCATTACGGGAACTTACCCCATACCTTCTTTTTACACTTCTCAAGTCCAGTGGTAGATGTTTTTGAATTACATACTCAGGTGAAAGGAAATTGGATTACGCAAGTCTCAGGGGAACAAGTTCTCCAAAGAAACAAGCCAATTTATTCTCACATCCCGGCTTTCCCTGTCACACTATCACCAGATGAAACAAGAACTATCTATGTAAAAATAAACTCAGCCAATCCAATCTTTAATTTTGTTTCGGTTTATAACTCCAGGAGTTTTATTGCGTTTTCAAAGAAACAGGATATCTTCTTTGCCGCCTACTTCGGTGCGGGGTTTATGATGTTTCTTTTTAGTTTATTTTTAGCACATACTTTACGTTATAGAAAATTTTTCTATTATTTCTTCTACTTAGCTACCGTACTCTTAATCAATTCGTTCTCTACTGGGTTTATACAGTACATTGAGATAGGTAATTCTCATACATGGAAAAATTATCTTTTCCCAATCACTATATATTTGACTTCTGTATTTGGATTGTTATTCACCATTGAATTTTTAGAGACAGAGAAAAATTTCCCGAAAGCAACAAAACTAACAAAAGGATTTATCCTTCTATTTATTTCGTTAATATTTTCCATATTCTTCTTAGAACTGAGGAACTTTATTCAACTGGGAGTAACACTCGTCATCATCCCAATAATATTAGCATTATCGATTTCTACGATGGCTTTTTTCAAAAGCAAAAAGAAACTAGAGGTAATCCTTTTTTTATTTGCATTTGGATCAATCCTTATCGGGGCCGCGTTAAATTCACTCACGGTCCAAGGACTAATCCGACCGATTCATTTGTCTTCTTATTCGCTACCATTAGGTTCAGCAGCCGAAGTTTTCTTTTTATCTATGGCATTAGTTCTAAAGGTATCTGATTACAGAAAAGCAACAGAAGAAAAACAGGAAATTGATCTACAATTAAAGATCGCACAGAAACTTCAAAATGGTCTTTTGCCTAAAAAACGAACCCATGCCAATGGTCATGCTTTAGGATTTCGTTATTCACCAGCTTCCGATATAGGGGGTGATTTTGTTCAAATCATCGTAAAAGAACATGAGATTGGTTTATTTTTATGTGATGTTTCTGGACACGGAATTCCTGCGGCCATGATTGCATCCATGACAAAGGTTTCCTTACAAATTTGGGATGACTCTTTAGACAGACCCGCTTATGCTGCGGAAAGAATCCGATTGTCACTACTCAGTTCTCTCTCAGGCCATTTTCTAAGCGCCTTCTTTGTATATCTATATCCTGAAAAACAAATTATGAAGATCGCCAATGCAGGGCACCATCCGATGGTTTATTTAGATCGGAAGGGGAATCTAGAACATATCACAAGTTATGGAAGAGCAATCAACGAGTATATCGAATCACAAATGGTTGAAAAAACATTACCACTTCCCAATTCGGGAACCTTAGTATTATATACTGATGGAGTGATTGAAGCGAGAAATGCCACCACTGGAGAGTTATTTGGTGAAGAACGTTTTTTTGACCTTCTACAAACTTTAGCAGCGAATGATCCGCAGACTATTTGTGATCAGGTAATCACAGAAGTGGAAAAATTTCAAAAGTCAAAACGATCCGACGATGATATTACAATATTAGCAATTTCTTTAGAGAAAGAAACTTAAGAACGAATTTGACAATTGATTAAAACATTGTTTTCCAAGCTGGAAAATACAAATCAAATTCGGTTCCTTTCTCTACACTAGAATTAACAAGTATAGTTCCACCCATCTTCACCATGATGCCATAAATGATGGGCAATCCAAGTCCAGTTCCTTTACCACCTTTGGTTGTAAAAAATGGATCAAAAATTTTTTCGATAATGTCTGGTGATATTCCCGAACCATTATCAGTAAATCCTAACTTCCAATACTCAGTGTTTTTCATAAATCCCACATGAAGTAACTCAGACTTTTCATATAAGATTTTGGAAAGAGAAATGGTGATTTTGGGATTTGTTGTTTCTTGCAGAGCAAAGACGGCATTTTCATATAGATTAGATAGAATTTGAAAAATTTGAATTGGATCTGCATTCACATACGCGGGTTCATTCCCCAAATCCGTAAACAAAGTGATTTGATTGGATGATACTGTCCGCACTTCTTTTAAAACCTGCAAAAGATGTTCTCGAAGATCTAATTGTTTGGAAATGGAATTATCAATTTTAGAGTAAGTTAAGATTTGTTGGATTAGGTTTTTTGCTCGGTCCAACGATTTTGAAATTCCTTCAATCGCCGGTAAAGACTTTTGGATCGCTTCGTTTGTTTCAGTTTTAGACCATTCAGAATTTAAATAAGAAACATAGGCCAACATTGGTGTAAGAAGATTGTTAAAATCATGAGCAATCCCACCCGCAAAGGTCCCTAGCGCTTCCAATTTTTGTGATTGGGCATAAGCTCTTTCCAAAACAATTTTTTCCGTAATGTCCTTTGCTTCTAGTACAATGTATAAAATTTTTCCAGATGAATCTGTAAGTGAATAGAAGTCACAGTCAAAGTATTTTTCTCGCCCGTCAGACAAACTATAACTTACAAATATCTCAAAACTTTGGTTCTTTAACGCAAGTTTCATTCCATAGGTTAATTTTTTAATCGATTCTTGATTTGAGTTTGAAAAAACAGACCGGATCAATTCCAATCCTTGAATATCGGGTTCGTCTCGTTCAAAAGACAATACAGCAGTGCGATTCATGCGAATCACATGACCTTGTAAGTCCAAAAGAAAAATTGCTTGTGACGAATTATTAAAAATACCTTTAAACAACTGTTCGTTGAGTTTGATAGAATGTTCTAATTCAGAAAGATCAGATATATCGTGGATGGTTCCAAATATACGAAACCTTGAATCTTCGAACCTTTCCGCTTCCAACCAAAGATTAATTTTTTTCCTCCCCACTTTAGTATTCAAAGTAACAATCATTTCTTTAGAATGATTATCTTTTAGAAGGTCTTCCCATACTACCTTAATATGATCATGTTCAGTTGGATCAAGGAGGGACCATACCTTTTCCATAAGTGGGATTTCGCCGAAGTCAAAACCCAAAATCCTATACAACTCTAATGACCATAAGGTATTTTTTTCTGGAAAAATTACTTCGAAATGGCCAAGATGAGAAATTTTCTGGGAACGAGTTAATAACTCTTCACCATGAACCAACATGTCCCAAGCTTTTTTTTGGGAAACTTTCAGTCGATAGGCTTCTAACTCACGATTCACAACAAACGGAAGTTTAATGATAGATGACTTCGGCAAAAATTCTGCTGCACCCAAATTGAGAAATTCAGAAGCGGCCTCCTCTGGGAGAAATTCTGTTACTATAATCACAGGCAAGTCTGGATTGATTTCTTTGACTCTAGAGATAACGTAACGACCGTCAAAATCTGGCAGATAAAAATCAGAAATGATAATATCCCAAGTTTCGTCATTGATTCTCTGTTCAAATTCCGCTTTCCATTCAGCCCTTTCTGCAAAAATAGAAAACCCAAAGTTTTGAAGAACAGAAACAATTGCTTTATAAGAAGCAAGAGAATCTTCTACGATCAAAACGTTGAGTTTCTTTTGAATGTCCATAGTATTCGTTACTGATTAAAAAAACCAAATACAGGTAATTCTAAATCTCCCAAAATTTCAGCCTTGTGTCGGTAGGCAGTTCCTCTACCTTCGGCAAGGGCAAACTTACCTTTAGAAAAATCATTCGGAGATAAATAAGGAGTGTTTGTTTCCAATCGGATGAGTTTTTTTCCTTTTTCTTTTGCCAGTAAAGATTTTAAGTCCTCAGATTCCGATTCAATGATTTGCACTGAAGCATCTAACGCTCGTTTCATCGTATTTCGACTTAATGGCCTGTGATTGTTGATCTGGTGGATTACGATACGGTCGATACTTGGATCTAAAATAAGTTCTTTAATTGGTTCACCATCACCGATACCCCCATCCAAAAACTCTTCTCCTTGAAATTCTTGGACTTCATACAAAAAAGGAAAGGCAATGGACGCCATTACTGCATCGAGCACGTTTCCTTCCATGATGAGTTCTCGTTTGTTTTTGGAAAGATTGGATACGGCAATTCCTAGTTTAATGGGTAAGTCAGAAAACTTTTTATTCCCAAGGTAAGGATATAGAATGTCACGTGTGGCTTTGCCGGTCAAAACTCCACTGTAGCCGTTTAAACCTTTACGCAACAATCGACCGAGCATAGTCAGGGAATTTCCTTCCCAAAAATCTTTTTTCCGCAATCCCAAAACTAGAGATTCAAAGTCTACCATCTCTCGCCCCGTTGCATACAAGGCACCGATCATAGCACCCGAGCTGGAACCTGTGACCACTGCGGGTTTAAAGCCAATTTCTTGTAACCCACGCACAAATCCCGTATGGGCAAAAAAACCGAAAAACGCAGATTTTAAACAAAGGGCAGAATACTTTTTAGGGAAGAAGAGTTCTATCATAAGCTTTTACTAAGTTTAGAAACAGACTACGTCCATGTCAGCCACGAAGTAATTTGGAAACTAAAACTTTTGTCATATCGTAAAACAACACTCCCACAAATGCAACCAGTATCGCTGATGAAAACTGCAGAAAATTGAGTGGGACAAACCGAAACATTGTATTCATTCCGGGCAAATACATAGATAGAACAAGTACCCCGATAGTTCCAGCAAAGACATAACGAATGGTAGGATTGGGAATTCTCATTCGGCTCCACATGGACTCATGCAGCGACCGATTGGCCAGGATTAAAAATAAATTAGAAAATACTAATGTAACAAAAGTCGCTGTACTTACCACCTTGGGCGAGGAAGTTCCCTTTAGAAACAATTCAGTGATCCAATAAGAAGACACAACCGATAACAAGGAAAATGCTCCCTGAATCAAGGAATTGATGAACAACTCACGATCTAACAATGGTTCCTTGGTTTTTCTCGGTTTTCTTTTCATCAAATCAGATTCAGCTGATTCTCTTTCGAATACAATGGTACAGGTGGGATCAATGACCATTTCCATAAACACAATATGAATTGCTGACAAAACGATGATTGGCCAATCGAAGATGATTGGGAAAAAAGTAATACCTACTATCGGGATATGAACACCAATAAGATAACCCAAAGCTTTTTTTAAGTTATCAAAAATTTGTCTTCCTATCCGGACAGATTCTAATATGGAAGAAAAAGAATCATCTAACAAAACAATGTCTGCCGCTTCACGAGCTACATCCGTCCCCCTCTCACCCATAGCAACACCAATGTTTGCCGTACGTAATGCAGGTGCATCGTTCACTCCATCTCCAGTCATAGCAACAATCTCACCATCTGCTTTTAACATCCGAACAATGCGCCATTTGTCTTCAGGACTCACTCTTGAAAAAACATTACACTTACGTATGACTTTCTGCATCTCTTCTTCGCTCAGATTCGAAAATTCTTTTCCCGTATATACCAAATGAGATTCCTTTAATCCAATTTGATTTGCAATGTTCTTTGCTGTTTCTGGATAATCGCCCGTAATCATTATCACTCGAATCCCCGAATCGTAAGCAGTTTTGACTGCGAAAGGAACGATCTCTCGAATTGGATCTAAAAATGCCAATAGTCCATAAAACAAATAATCGATTCGTTTTCTTTCCTCGGGGATCTCATTTAAAGGAGACCTTGATTTGGCAACACCGAGCACTCGAAACCCTCTTTTTGCTAATTCATTGGTTTTAGTTGTCCAAAAATCTAATTCGGAAGAATTAAATTTACACAAATCAAAAATCGCTTCGGGTGATCCTTTTGCATAACTAACGTAAGATTCTCCTTCTTTCAAAACACGAACCATCGTTAAATGATCTGGTGTTAATGGAAAATCTTGGACTGATAGTAAAGCGGAATCCTCTCTTTCATGGAATAAAACCAAACAATCGGAGATTGCAATGTCCATTGGATCGAAACTAGGGTGTTTGGAGGCACAATAAGCAATATGGAGTAAGTTTTTTATTTCCTCAGAAAGATTTGAATTGGGATTCAATTCGACAGTTTCCGATTCTGTCACAACGATTCCAATTTTCATTTTATTCTGAGTGATTGTTCCTGTTTTATCAGAACAAAGGACTGTGGCTGCGCCTAGAGTTTCAATGATGGAGGAACGTCTTACCAAAACATTTTTTGTGCTCAACCTAAATGCACCTAACGCAAAGAATATGGTCATAACCAAAGGAAGTTCTTCTGGCATGAGTCCAATGGCAAGCGTCAGTCCAGAAAGTAATCCTTGTAACCATTGGTTTTTGACAATCCCGAAGTAGAGAGCAAGAATCACACACAATGAGGCCGCAACGATAAAGAGATTACGAACGAGACGTGCGACTTCTACCTCAAGCAAAGTTCTACCAATGGCCTCATCAGCAATCTTACGGCCAATCTTACCGATCTCGGTATGATTACCCACAGCCTTGACTCGACAAACCCCTTCTCCACTAACAACTAACGAACCACAAAACACTGGATTCGATTGTGATTTGGTTACAGGCACAGATTCTCCCGTAAGGAGCGATTCATCACAAGAAAACATTCTATCGGATATGAGTTCAGAGTCAGCAGGGACCCTGTCCCCTTCGTTCAAAATCAACAAATCATCATAGACTACATCTTTTCCTTCGATGCGAATGATTTGTTGGTCTCGGATGACATTGGTCCTGGGACTCGCCAGGGAACGTAATGCAGAGATTGCCGTTTCTGTTTTTTTTTCCTGGATGAAAGTGATCGTTATAATCCCCACAACAGAGAACAATAACAACAGTGCCTCTCCCCGATCACCCAAAAGCAAATAAACTATGCTTATGGAAATGAGAAGCAAAATCATCGGCTCCATTACCACTCCCAATAACATCTGAAAGATTCCTTTTTTTTGGGAGGAGCTGATTTCATTAGCACCATACTTCGTACGGTTTTTTCTGACTTGTTCCTGGGTTAACCCCATGAGGATGTATTCTGAAATTTGTTTTGGAATCGAAGGCATATTCTTGTTTGATTTGGTCTTGTATTTTAAAAGAAATCTGTTTAACATTCTAGAATGTGTGACACCTCTCTTGCCACTGAAAAATTTACAAAGACTCAAAAAAGAATCTTTGCCAAAAACTCTGACCGAGAACCAAACGAATCACAATCTATACTTCACGTTCCTCGTTTAGAGCATAAAAAAGGTTCTTTATTACGTACAACTTATATAGAAATTCCCCAAACTCCCGTTACTTATGAAGTTTTTCTAAGTAAACCCTTTCATATGTGGGGTGCGGAAATGGGTGTGAATGAATTTGGTCTTTGTATTGGAAATGAAGCGGTTTTTACGAACTTAAAAATTTCAAAAAGAAATAATGGTCTAACAGGAATGGACTTAATTCGTTTAGCTTTAGAACGATGTAAGTCCGCAAAAGATGGTTTATTTCTAATCACAGAACTTTTAGAAACTTATGGACAGGATGCCTGTGGTGGGTATGAAAATAAGTCGTTTTTCTACCATAACAGTTTTATCATTGCTGACCGCACGGATGGTTACGTTTTAGAAACTGCTGATAGGTACTGGGTGGCAAAAAAAATTGATTCGTTTTATGCCATTTCAAATGGACTTACGATTGGATCCGACTTTGACTATTCTTCTCCTAATCTAATTGATACATTACGAAAAAATTCCAATCGAGATTTTTCTTTTAAAGATTATTTCAGTGATCAGTTTTACACATATATGAGTCACTGTAAAGACAGAAAAAAATTACACGAAGACACTGCTGAGAGTTCAGAAAAAGAAACAGCAAGTTATACAGCCAAACAGGCGATGGAAACTTTGAAAACTCATTTCATCGAAACTGATGAATTTGAACCATCTTCTTCTTCAATGAAATCTTTATGTTTGCACGCAACAGGTCCCACTACACCGAACCAAACCAATGGAAGTCTTATTGTAGAATGGGATACCTCAGAAACCAACCAAGACCCACTTCGAGTGTATTATACAGGGACATCCACCCCTTGTTTGAGTTTGTTCAAACCATTTTATTTTGGGACAAAAAATTTTATAGGATCTTCTAGTTTGTCTTCAGATAAAGCATATTCAGAAACCTTATGGTGGTTACACGAATCAATTGCACGAAAATCCAATTTTGATTACCAAGCAGTTCGATCTATTTTAGTCCCTGCCTTAATTGGGTTACAAGAATCGGTTTTTAATATCTCAAAAGAATTTCTATCTCCTCAAAAAAAGGAAGAAGTCCAATGGCGTTTTTTAAAAGATCATGTCAATATTCTAAAGAAAGTAGATGAAGAATTGATACAGTCTAAAATCGGAAGGAGTCGATGGCAAAATCCACTCTTTCAAATTTACTGGTCAGGACAAAATCGGAAACTTGGAATTCCTTTCCGCCAATAAAAGTATCAAAAGATCATTTACATTGGTTCCTGTCGCTCCAGTGAAAAGAAGGGAATTTGTATCTTTTAAGATGGGATAAGAATTGGATTTCTTAAGTTCAGTTACTGCGTCCCAACCTTTTTCTTTCATTTGTTCCAAAGTTTTGGGTCCCACAATGGCACCGGCAGCATCAGTGGGCCCATCTGTTCCATCGGTCCCGCAAGAAAGAAACATCCAATCCCTCTCTATATCCAAAGATTCCGATAAAATGACCATACGAAGTGCAGTCTCTTGGTTACGTCCGCCTTTACCATTACCAAAAACTGGGCAAACCATTTCACCACCGAGTAGAATGGCTTGTTTTTTATCATTTTTTTTGGCATTTAACAATTCGCTAAACATACGTTCTGCGGTATATTCGCTAGAGTAATCCCAAGAATCAGATATGACTTTAACCTCATAATCTAATGTTTTTGCTTTTTTTTCCATCGCAGCAAGGGATGCAGATAAATTCCCCATAATATAATATTCACTTCCAGGATAACTTGGTCCAGATGCAATAATTGATGGATCATCGCCGAGTACATCAGAAATCGCAAAAGTATAAACTTTCAAATTTGGATTTAATAGTTTTAATAACTTACCAGATTTTACAGCAGAATATTTTTTTCTCTCCGCATTGATTTCATGGATGGGAAGTCCTTGTTTTAATAAATTCTGATTTAATTGGACTATATCATCTATAGTAAATCCTAGTTCTGGAATTTCGAATAAACTGGACCCACCACCTGATAACAAAACAACCAATTGGTGGTTTTTGTCTAAACTCGAAAGATCTTGTAAAACTTCGCGAGAATACAATTCTGAATTTGTATCTGGAATGGGGTGAGACGCCTCTCTACATTTCCAAACTCCCATCTGGCCTTTGGTTTTGATCTCTTCTGGAAGGTGATTGTATTTTGTGAGGATAAAACCTGCATCGACGGAAAAGTATTCCTGAAAAGACAGTGCCATAACATAAGCCGCTTTCCCTAATGCAAAAACATAAGTTTTTTTATCTGGGTTGTTTAGAATTCTCTTTAGGTCGGAATGTTGGTTCCAAAACTCTAAAGAAAGATATTTTGGCGTTGCAGCCCGAACACCCTCAATAAAAAGAGCTTCGATATCTTCTCTTAAAGTGCTCAATTTTTATTTCCGTAACTTTGCTTGAATGGAATCATACCGAACACCAGAGGATGCCAACTGTCCAAACTCCAATACATCGGTCGGACAAAGTGAAACACAAGCAGAACATCTTACACATTGTACGCTATCCATTGGTATTCCTCTGCTGGCATAACCCATAACATCAATTCCCTGATGGCAGTTTTTCGTACAAATATTACAAGAGATACATTTCTTTTTATCAGAAAATATTCGGAACCTGCTAAACTTAGCATAAATATGCATAAGGGAGGCTAGAGGACAGAACATACGACACCATATCCTTCCGGAAAAAAGAAAGTAAAAACCAACGCCTACCACACCTGCAAGCCCAATATCTACAACGATATCATAAAGCCATTTTACAGAATCAGCAACGGACTCACTCAGCGCCAAACTTGAATCACTTAGCTTACCATACACTCCAACTAATTTGAGTAGCGTAAGGAGAAACGCAACAAGCAGGATGTATTGCCCAGAATGTTCCAACCGATATGCCCATTTCCCGTGAGGCATCTTTTGTCTATGTTCATCACCTAAGGTTTCAGCAAGACCACCACAGGAACAAATCCAACCACAATATGCCCCTTTTCCATATCGATATACTAACAGCGGTATAAATCCAAAACTAAACAGAACCCCATAACCTAACCAAAAATTGGTGATCCCGCTATCATACAAAACCCCCATACTTAGGGGCCAGGCCAAAATAAAACCGTAAGCTTTCCAATAAGCATCTTTCGGAAAAATCTCCGTTCGGATGTATCCGTCGGGACTACCTAAATAACCCAAATCTCCAAACGCAGGTAAAATTAGTTCTGGCAGCAAAAACAAAAAGAAAACTTGTACAAAAATCAAACTAAGAGTTTGGTAAAAAATATAATCAGTTTTCCTAACCAAAATCCTTCGGATCCCAAATACCAAAATAGTTAGAGAATATAACATGGTATAGTGGAAGGAAGGGTATTTTCCGAAGAGCGTATAACCAAAATAAGTCGTGCTTAAATACACAAAAAGAAAATAGCTGAAAGCCATAAAAAGATAAGTATTTCTTATAAAAACCCAAGGTTGAAAAACCCCGAGTCCATCCTTTAGCTTCAAATAAACAAAAAGAGACAAAGTGAGAACCGATATACAAGCGAATGCTGTGGCTAATGGGGAAAACCAACCCGGCCCATAAAAAGAAGCCTTTCCGAAATAAGCAAGGACAGCAAATGAAAAAAGAGAAAAAAATCCTACCCAATCCGAAAACGATTTTTCATTTTGAATTTTGATTCCTATTTTTTTTAAAAAGGAAATTGGTGGTGTCGTTCCGATTAAAATATAAACAATATCAGATTTTAGTTTAATAGATGAATGGAGAGTTTTCACAAAAACGTTCTGTTCTGTTATCTCGGTAACTTCTGCCTCCATAAGAAGATTTATTTTTCCCTCCCGAACCTTCGTTTCTAAACCTTTTCTATTTTCCTCTTTCGGCCTTTGAAATTCCTTTCCTCTATGAATTAAGTTAACTTCGTTCGCATAACTTGAGCATGCAATAGCTGCTTCTACTGCACTATCACCTCCCCCGACAATCACAACCGACTTATCCTTTACATCAGAAGGATCGAAGAGGCGATAAAAAACAGACGAATGGGACTCACCCTTCACACCTAACCGTTTTGGATCACCCGATTTTCCAATCGCAATCACTACGGAATTTGTAAGATAAGAATCCCCAGTTTCAGTTTTTACAACATAAAGAGAACCATCATGCTGAATGGAAGAAACTCTTTTTCCTGAATGTAATTCGATTGGTTCTTTTTTTAATAACTCATTGAGATATTCTAACAAATCCTCTTTAGTAGAATCTTTAATTTTAAGTTTGGATAGAGGTTCTAAGTTTTTGGGTTCAGCAAAAATTGGTTTTTGTTTTGGATAACTTTGGATAGTTTGGAATGGTAAATTTGCTTCGAGAACCACATATTTTTTTCCTAACCGACTGGCTTCATAAGCACAAGACAAACCTGCAGGCCCAGATCCAATAATCACTGCATCCAAACAATCGGCCTTTTTTTTTCGGATGTGTTTCCAAACATTCACTCCACTTTCGGCCGCTAATTTTAACAGAGGAACACCCGTTAGATCTCCAATGATAAATACATTAGGAAGATTCGTTTCATACGAATCTGATAGTTCTGGGTAAATTTCCACAGGCCCCGTCGGGACAGATTTGGTTAACCAACGAAAATAAAAAGAGGGCCACATTCTTAAAATTGGACTCGAACTTTAAAAAAAAGAAATGAATTTAATCGGCGAGAGGAAGTTGGATAATGATTTTTGTTCCTTCTTTCGGTTTACTGGTTACCTGAAAAGTACCTCCCTGCTCCTTCAATAATTCTATACAGACTAAAAGGCCAAGACCGGTTCCTTTCTCCCCTACAGTACCAAATCCGGAAGTAAAACGTTTACCTTCGATTATTTTTTCTAAAAGGTCATGAGTCATTCCTACCCCATGGTCTTCAAACCGAATCTCCATAAAATGAGAAACAGGTTCCGCCTCAATCAAAACCTTTCCATTTGGATGAGAATATTTTATAGCATTCGATAAAATATTACGCAGCACAGTGGAAGTCATTCGTTCATCACAGTATATAGAATATTTTTCCGAAATTTGTGTCTCAAAGAAAATCCCTTTTTCAGTCGCTTGAATATTGAGTATATCCAGCGCATTTTTTAAAATCAAAGAGAGATTTAATTTTTCTAGATTACATTGGGTCTTTTTTGTTTCATTCCGAACCCAATCGAGCAAATTTTCCAATACCAAATAAGTTTGGTTTGCACTTTTTTTAAGTTCGTTTAATGCAAATACCAGCTCATCTCTTTCAGGTAGCGAACTTGTGAGATAACCCAAAAACTTACTCATGGTTCCAATAGGTCCTTTTAAATCATGAGCTAAGATAGAAAAAATTCGATCCTTATGATCATTGGTTCGAATCATTTCTTTTTGGATTCTATTGATGTTCCTTAAAAAATAAAACATAAACAGAGCAACAAAGGACAAACAAGAAACAACTGAATTAATACGGAATAAGTCTTGGACTTTTTTATGATAAAGAAGAGTTCCCTTTGCAAACACACCAGGACTACCAAAAAACTCGAACCAAATATAAAACGCAGTGTTCATAAGAAAGATAAAAAGTATCCACCACTTTTCCTCATAAGAAAAAAGAACAAAGGGAACAATGGCAAACATTAGAAAATAATAATAAAATCCTCCGGAAGTTCCAAAACTAATTGTAGAAACAAAGAACAAGGGAACAGAAATTGTGAAAACCAATATGATTCGCGATAATGAATACCTTTCCTTCGTATTTAAGTAAAGAACCAATACCAATAACGAAATTACAATTAAATGTATCAAATTCATAAACTGGTAATGCGGTGCACCTGCGATGACAAAGAAAATAGAATACTGAATGTTTGAGAAAATTCCCAAAAAAGCAATTAAGTTTGAAAGTTGTACGCGAACAGAGGATTCCAAACCCAACTGTTCGGTAACTCCTAAATTGAGTAACCGACGAATTCCTAATCGGTCAAAAATTGCTTTCATTTGATATCGATCGTAAAGTATGTTACGTCATCTGACAAACGAAATGCGAATTTTCGAATATCATTTTTAATTTTTTCATTCAATTCAGAAATAGAAAGGTTTAATCCACCAACTAACTGCTCCTTTAAACGAGATTCTCCATATAATTCTCTGCTTTTGTTCTGACTCTCCGTGATTCCATCCGTATAAAAGAAGAAACGATCTCCTGACTTCAGATCCCGAGAAAATGTTTCGACTAAAATATCTTTTTTCCAACCCATGATTGGTCCCCTTCCAGGAAGAGGTGCCAAAGAATTAGAAACAACATTCATAAAAAAAGGACTTGGATGACCCATAACGGAATATTTGATTATGGATTTTTTTAAGTCAAAATGACAGGCAACCGCAGTGATATAATTCTTTTCAACAACGGGTAACATCTTAAGATTTAGTTCTAATAAAAATGTAGCAGGATCCTTTTCTTTCGGAGCAATCTCTAAAAAGTTTACTTTCAACATACTAGCAATGAGAGCCGCTGCAATTCCATGACCCAGGACATCACATAACAAAAAACTAATAGATCCATCTTCATGAATGTAGTAATCAAAGTAGTCACCACCAATTTTTTCCATAGGCATAAAAACAGAGGCGACACTGAGGGAATGGTGTCTGAATTCCATCGGAGGTATTAATTTTGACTGCAAACCTGCTGCTATTACCAAATCGTCATGTAACAACTTAAATTGTTTGTGTAACTCCTGTGTACGAAGAGTGACAAGCATTTCCAAAGATTCATTTAGATTTCGAAGTTCTCTTCTTGTCCTTGCACTTTGCAAAGCGATAGCAAACACACCCGCAAACAAAAAAGTCAAAATCCCATATTGAGTTAAATATGAGTTTTTTCCTGTAACAACGTCGGTGATGACATCGGCAATCCCAAAAAAAGTTGCAACAAGTGCACCGAGAGAAACTACAATCGCCTCAGCTGTTTTTTTATAATTTTTAGCCAACAACTGAACAAGGATGGGGACCTTAATTGCGAGTAATATATACCAAAGATAAACTAAATAAAATCGACTATCTGGATCCATAGAAAATAGCTGAATGAAACCAAGAACGATATCTAAAAAAAATGTAATTACAGCAAGTTTTGTGATACGCCTATCAAAAAGAGTATGAACAAATAACATGATAAAGACGGGAAATAAAAACTGACAAAAAAATAACAATCGCACCAGGATTTCCGGATGGATCATTAGAAAATGAATTTTATTTAGAACGGGTAACCGCCAGCCAACAAAAAATACAGCTGTTCCCGCCAGATACAACCCAGATTTGGAAGATCGATTTAACGCATAACCAATCGCTTGTTGGAGAAAAATCCCAAAGAATAATGCAGCGATAAGGATTTGGTTCACATCTTCAAAAATCATTTTGTCTTTGATTTGATCTTGAGAGCCAAAAATGGGAACAGAGCGAAACAAACCACACCTAAACTGTGTTTCACGGCATTCCACATCCACAACCAATTCATTTTCGCCTTGTTTTAGAAGAGAAATGGGAATTTCATAATAACGGACTTTATGCCAATAAGCATAATACTCAGGAGTGAAACTACCGGTGGAACCGATGACAGATCCATTCCAAAATGTTTGGTCAGCCGAATGGACTCGATCCATATAAATGGCCTGCGAGGATTCAGGCAGAACGGATACAGGAATTTTCAATCGATACTTGCCGCGAATAGGAACTTGGTATCCTTGATCAACTAAAGAAACTCCAACCAAAATTGGTCTGGATTCTGTTTCTCCCTCTTGTTGGAATGTCCAACCCGATTCTAATGATACAACCTCTGCATTCAGTGATGCAAAAGATAAGAAGGCGAATAACAAAAAGAGTTTCATCGATAAGTCCAAAACAAAACCAAACTCCACTGGAGAAAAACAAACAAATTTTGATGTTTCATAGATTCTCCGGAGAACACCGGAAGGATTGAATAGAAATCTATGGGAACTGCAAGAATATTTTAAAGCTGCTCGATTCTTTGAAAACCCTGGTGCGCAGAGAGAAAAGAAAACGGAAGATAGAAAGAAGGGAATTTTCGATTCCATTTCTAGGAAATGATTTTTTAGATTGAGTCTAATTATTGACAAAAAAACACAGACAGAGAAGGTGAAACTGAAATGGATTTAAGTTACCAAAAAACCAAGGAACTCCTCGAATCTCATGGGATCCGACCGACTTCACAAAGATTGGAGATGGCACACTTGCTTTTGGAACGCCACCAACACCTCTTTGCGGAAGAAGTGTTCCATTTGGTCAATTCCCACTTCCCCCACGCATCGCGGGCTACCATTTTCAATAACCTCAAACTCTTTGCGGAAAAGGGAATGCTCGGGACTTTAGAATTAAAAAGCGGAGTGACTCATTTTGATTCGAACATCGGCCCTCACCACCATGCGCTCAATGAAGAAACGGGTGAGATTACTGACGTGAAAATGGACGAAGAACTTGAGACAAAAGTCCTAGAGGAACTAAAAGAAAGTTATTTTAAAAAGACAGGAAAAAAACTAGATAACGTCAAACTTGTGATTACCCTTAGAGGGAAATAAATTCCTTCTAAGTTTATAATCTTAGTCGGAGACGCAGCTACAAAATAAAATCTTATCTTTTTTTTGATTTTATCTTTATACTTGAACGCGATTGCGGAAGCATTCCAGATCACTCGATTCCAAACAAAAGGTCAAAAAAAAAGAGAAGATACATAGTAAACAGATGGTTAAACTTTCCAAAGATATGCCAACATCCTATCCATCCATTGCCATTAGTGGGATTGGTTCCGTAACGGTTACCATCATTCACGCACTTTACCAAAATGCCATTCCCTTCCAAATCCTATGCCGTAATGAGAATCGATACCGATCTTTAAACGCAAACCCCATCCGTTTCCAAGGACCAAATGGAAAAGCTGTTAATATTGATCTTAAAAACCATCTAACAATGGTTCAAGAAAACAAAACAACATTTGATTATATTTTTATTGGATGTAAAAATCAAAATCTCACCGAATACTTAGATGAAACAAAATCGTTATTAAAACCAAATGGAAAATGGATTCTGATACAAAACGGGATTCCCGAACAAAACTTAGGATCATACAAAAATAAAATCATAGGCGGTGTTGTGGGATGGAATACCCAAATGTTTCCAGACGGAACCTATTACCAAGCGAATGTAGGCAGCCTTATTCTTGGAGAAGTTGCCAAAACAAAACCAGATCCCATTTGGAACCAAATCCTACCACCTCAAATACCAGTGATTTTGACAGACCAATTGGAAGGATACCGTTGGCATAAATTAGCAATCAATTCGATCATCAACGGATTGGCGGCCTCCAAACAATTGAGTTTAGGAGAATTATTTCTCAATAAAGATTATAGGTATGAAGCCTTAGAAACGTTAACAGAGATTAAATTAGTGATGAACCAACTGAACATTATAGAACAAGTGGTTCCCGGATCCTTTCCTATTCAAAAATTAGGTGGAGGCGTGGGTGCTCTGCCCACATGGATCCGTCACCTAATTCTAATTTTTCTCGGTTTGAAATACTTTCGCATCCGAACTTCGATGGTTCAAGACTTAGATCATGGAAGAAAGACAGAAATTGATTATATCAATGGGGAAGTAGTCAAAATTGCCAATGACTTAGGAATTCCTGTACCAAAAAATCATTGGATTGTTTTCAAGATAACAAATTTAGAAGAGAACCAAGAAATCAAAAAATAAATGTCTATCTACTTACCCAAACGTAATAGTTCTGAGATGGAATGGTTTGCTTCTAAAGTATGACGTAATTTTTGTTCCGCTTGGATGATGTATTGGTTTCGTCGTCCATCTTTACTTTTTTCTAAAATTTGAGCATCAACCAAGTCTTTGACAATGGCCTGAACCGCCCTCTCAGTGATGCCAACCAACGATGCAACATCTTTCAATCGCATATCTGGATCCTTACTCAAACAAATCAAAACGTGAGCATGGTTTGAAAGAAAGGTCCACTGGCCTCCCTTTTTGGTAATTTCTTGAGGTATTCTTTTTTGCTCTTTTGTCATTCTTTGTGTATAAAAACTCATAAGAAATTTTGATTTTATCATCCATAAATTTCTTATTTATAAATCTAATTCTATGAGTTCACTCTCTCTAGAGCAAAAAAAATGTAAACGAAGAAACCTTTTAGATTAACTCACAGGGGTTAGGTTGGTTCTTCGGTCCACTTAAAATCTCTGACTAACCATGCCCAATAAATAAATAAAAACTGAAAAGGTAATCTTGCATATAAGGCCCAAATGGGGACACCGTAATCTTTTCCATCTAAAGCAGTTAACAACATATTTATGTTCGCAGGATAAATAGCGAGCAGAAGAAGGATGATACCGTAACTCGCCAGCTTTCGCATCCGTTCGTAGAGAACAAGAGATCCTAAAGTAATCTCCACAAGCCCACTGGTCACATTCAGAAGTTCATGGAAAGGAAGGTAATCCGGCATTATTTCCAGGTAAAATTCCGGAGAAAAGAAATGATTGATTCCTGCAATTATGTAGAACGCCCCGAGAGAATACACGAGAAATTTTTTCATCACCGAACTAGAACACAATGGTAGAAAAAATCATTACAATTTTTATGTAGTTAGAAAAATGGTATCTACTTTTTTCGAGGGTTCGCCACCCCACAAGTGTAAATTTGATGGTTCGGGCCGAATCAGAAAACGATGAACCGCTACATCAATTTTGTAATACAATTCCTTGTGGATTCATTAAGCAACAATTTGCCCCTCTTTTGATTTATAATGTCCCAACTTTTCCTCCAATCGTTTGCGGCTTTTGATTGTAATGCGGTTGGGTTCAATGACCAAGTTCGTGTCACTCAAGAATTCTTGAATGGTGTCCTGTTTTACTTTGATGATTCCACACATATTACAGAGTTCTTCCATCTGTATATAAATTGTATGTGCATTGTTAAGACTTTCATCCAGGTTCCGACCCAATCGAATGTCTTGGTCTCGGATGGAATTGTATAAATAAGCATAAAGCCGGATCACAGGTGTTTTCAATCGCAAGATTACCAATCGCTGGTGTGAAAACCAAATCCGTCTTGCAATACTTTCAAAGATTTTTTGTAATAAGGATGGGCCTACGGATTCAAATAAATTTTCTGCAGTAACACGAAGAATTTTACTTTTCGTTTCTGTAATGGCTGAAGCCATTCTTGGTGCATTATCAATCAGAGACATCTCTCCGAAAATTTCTCCTGGTCCCAAAACATCGATTACATATTCATAACCGCGAACAATTCCAAATAGTTTAACATTTCCCTCTAACACAACATAGATTTCGTTGTTCTTTTCGCTTTCTACAAAAAGAATTTCACCAGCTTCTAAATTGGACTGCATACTTTCCCAGGCAAATGGTTTGTAATTGGAACCAATGGACCTAAGAAGATCTGTAGCCTCTGCCACGTTTGCCGTAGAGTTATTTTCTTTGGACCATTTCAGAAAAGTTTGCAAAGAGTATGCAGCTAAGTTTGGTTTTTCCCAAGACAAATAGGTTCTTGCATTGAGCACTAATCGCTCCGGATGGTATTCGCGATCAGCTGGTTTGTTTGCCTTAGAAAGATGTTTTTGTAAGGTTCTGAGTTCTCTGGAATATAGACCCAAAATCTTCATTGCCAACTCTTTTCTCTCTTTGAGATAAGAACCCAAAAGTCGGATCGGAATTTGGACTAACTCAACATCTGTATCGGCAAACAAGGTAACTAAAAACCGATGTTCGGTGAGGGCCGAGACAAGCCCAAAACTATCTCCGGCTTCATAATAGGAAAGCTCATGGTCAACCACGATATGTTCTGAATCGACCGACACACGGCCAGATCTCACAATAAAAAAGTTCCCTGCGTTAGTGGAATTCTGCACTACAATGGCAGCACCTTTGGAATAATTTACAACTTTGATTTCTTCTACGGACACTGAATCAAAAATATTGTCTCAGAAGGTAACTAGTCAAACATTTAAATCTTTGAAGTCATCTGATCCCAAATCAAATCGTACACTTTATTAGCAGAAATTTCTTTTTTCAGGTATGGTTTATCCGCAGAAAAAATGGGGTAAAATTCCTTTTTCTCATGGATAGACCCGTGGGAACCCTTAACCAAACCAGCATCCAAAGGAATTACGTCCATAAGGTATCGAAACCCGAGTTTTTTGCGAAGTAATTTCAATCCCACTCGTAATTTAACCCCCGCTTTTTTAGGATCCAAAAACATCTCACAAGGATCATATCCAGGTTTTCTGTGAATATCCACCAAACGAGCATAATCTGGTGCTTTTTTATCATCTAACCAATAATAATACGTAAACCACGAATCCGAATTTGTTACCGCCACTATATCGCCTGAACGTTTGTGATCAATGTGATATCTTTTTTGTGTCTTTTTATCTAAAACAAGATCGATACCCTGTATGTTTTTTAAAATCTCTTTTACTTGGTTTTGGATACTGAGATCCTTACAATAGATATGTGCAATTTGGTGATCAGACACCGCAAAGGCCTTAGATGCACCTGGATCCAAAAGTTCATACCACCTTTCTTTTCTAACAGAAACAAGGCCACTCTCTCTAAGAATGCGATTAATATGGATCGGATGATGCACTGGTGTAATTCCATATTCAGACAGTAGAATGATCTTTGTATTTTGCTTTTCATAATACTCAATCAATTGTTTTAAGACTCTGTCAATTTCAGAAAGTTCCTTTTGAATCAAAGTTAGGTTCGGCCCAAACTTTTGCAAACAATAGTCCAAATGAGGAAGATACACTAAAGTAAGTGTAGGGTTATACTTTTTATCAACGACGAGTGTTGCATCTGTTATCCACTGTGTAGATTTGATATTGGCATTTGGTCCCCAAAAATGAAAAAGAGGGAACTGACCAAGTTCTTTTTGTAACTCATCGCGAAGTTCTGGAGGATTAGAATAACAATCGGGAGCTTTGACTCCATCAGCATGGTACTGTGGCCTTGGAGTCACCGAATAGTCGGCACTAGCGTACATATTGTACCACCAAAACATTTGGGAACAGGTGAACTCAGGATCTATTTTTTTTGCACGTTCCCATATCTTTTCACTTTCAACCAAATGATTGGATTGTTTCCAAAATTTAATTTCAGCATCCTCATGATCATACCAACCATTCCCCACAATTCCATGTTTATTTGGCCATTCACCTGTGAGATACGTTGATTGGGTACTTGTCGTCACACTAGGAAGCATAGGTGCGACAAGAATAGTATTTCTTTTTTCCAAAAACTGTTTTAAAAATGGGGTAAACTCCCCCACCAAATGTGTGCTAAGTCCCACAACATCAATCACAACTGTTTTTTGAAACAAACTTGTTTTTGACTTTTTCATCTAGTAACCCCAAAACTTCTTTCACTTTCTAATATTGATTTTACCCATTGCAGTTCGCGAATGACGGATTCTGCCATAGGAATTTGTAATTCTTTTGGCAAAACACCCCATGTATATGTTTCTACTTCCAAAGAATTTGTTATAGAGAATTCTTTATGTAGGTTTAAAAGTTCGACTAGTTCCTTTTGGGTTGAGGATACAAGTCCATAAGAATCTAAAAATACGGGAACATGGAAGTGGATTCTCCATTTCTCGAATGGTTTTCCACCTCTTTGTAATGCTTGGGATAAATCGGGATAGGATTGTAATTTTCCATCATCCGACCGAATGACTACTTGGTGCAGATAAGTGGGCTCATCAAAACTGGCAAGTAAATCCATTGTCTCCTTTGGTTGTTCGGAAAACTCTACCTTCAGGGCAGAACTGATTTGAATCCTACCCACTTGTATGGAATTTTTTTTTAACAATTTAATTATCGTTTGGTTGTCTTCAAAACTAACGGCCGAATGGCAAACATCCAAACAAATTCGGATATGGTTTCGAACTTTATGTTCTGCAACTTCCTTTGTTAGTCCCCACTTAGTTTGTATTTCAGGAATAACTAAAGGAAGAAAAACGTCCAAAAACCACTGCACCCAAAGTTCTACATTCCCCAAGATCCCATCAGGTTCTGGTTCTAGATCCAAATGTAAGGTTTTGCCTGAATCTTTTTCAATTTGGATTAAATGGAAAAGCACATTGATTATATGTTTGGTGGCAACTGCAATCCTTTGTTTCCGATCGGAGTCGGTGGCATCAAAAAACTGATACGATATAGGTGGAGTGGAAACACCTCCTTCTATTCCTGCGGGCAATAATTGTGATAAAATGGAGAATAACCGTAATGTGTAATCCAATCTCTCCTTTGTTGCCCAATCCGGTTTATATACATTTTCCTTAACGGCTGTTTTATGAAAACTTCCATAGGGAAACCCGTTGATCAAAAAAACATAAAACCCTTCTCTTTCTAACCAAGTTTGAAATTCGGTGATGATCTCTGGTTTTATCAGTTCCAACGAAGCTTCATTTGCCAACCGAAGGCCGATACCCATCGGAGCATCTGGTGATAAATCTGCGCGAACCAAAGGTAGATTTTTTTGCAGATGGGAAAAATGATCTGACCAAGATTCACCAGGATGGATATTGGAACAATAAGTTAGGTGGCCGTATTTTGTTTTCATACATACGTTTCCAAAAAGTCGACAGATTGAGCCAATATTTTTAGATCGATTTCATGTATTTCTCGAGGTTCGCCAATACCAGCTAACAACGTTATCGTGAGCCTACCACCCAAATGTTCTCTAAACTCCTGCAATCCTAAGTATAAATTTTCTTTTGCATTCGCTGATAACTCTGGGTGGTAAATAACAAACCCAAGTTTTTTTAAAAGGGATAAGATTCTATCCTTATCCTCTTTCGGCAAAAAACCTTTTTGATAAGAATACACCGTATCTAACGCCATTCCAATGGCAACGGCTTCTCCATGTCTGAGAGAGAACTTAGTTAGATATTCTAATTTATGAGCCGCCCAATGTCCAAAATCCAAAGGACGAGAAGATCCAAATTCAAAAGGATCTCCGTTAGCAATATGGTCTATGTGGAGTTCGGCACAGCGGTGAATCAGATAAGACATCTTTTCCAAATTACGACTTTGTAAAAAGTAAACATTGGATTCAATCCAATGGAAAAAATCCCTATCTTTAATTAGGGAAACTTTGATTGCTTCTGCCATCCCGGAGCGCCAATCACGATCATCCAAACTTTCTAAAAACTGCAGGTCATTAAACACGGCAACAGGTGGCGCAAACGTTCCTAGGAAATTTTTTTTACCTTGGTGGTTGATACTATTTTTGACTCCCACACCAGAATCATTTTGAGAAAGTACGGTTGTCGGAATGCGAATCAATCGAATGCCTCGGTGAGATACAGCAGCCACATACCCAACCAAATCAAGGATGGCTCCTCCCCCAATAGCGACTATATAAGAATGTCGATCAATGCCATAAGTATCTACGGCTTCCACTAAAGATTCCCAAAGTATCGGATTGTTTTTACATTCTTCCCCGCCAGGAATGACCATAATATTTCCTGTTAGCTGGACAACAGAGCCAAATCCATGGAAGTAAGTTTTTATTTCAGTCATTAAATTTGGATAGTGTAATGTAAGTCCCTCATCGAGAACCACCAAAGCTTTTTTGATAGCTCCCTCTTTTTGTTCTGAGATTAAAAAATTACGCAAACTGGGATTCGTTAGATGAAAGATCCCCTTTGTAAACTGAACTGTATATCGGTAAGGAACTTGGAACTCAGAAGAAATAGGTGATAAAGAATCTTCAAACATATACAACCCTAGGTAACAGAAAAGGTTTTTGCTAAAACCAAAGAAAGAGGTAATAAACAAAGGATAACGAGAGCTACAGGAAAAAATCCAAAACTTGCCGCAAAGGATGCATTCAGAAGGATCAGTGTAATCACACCCATCTTCACCGCCTTACCAATCATAGGTCCTATCGGATTGTGGTAGGCACGATACAAAGGGGGAAACACCATCCCCAGATGTAGGAAAACAAAAGGGGTATTCAAGAGTATATTCCCCAAACGAAAAGATAAAAATGACATACAAAGAAAAACGGTTAGATAAAAAACACCCGCTAAAACTAGAGAAGTTTTTTTCCCACCATGGACTTCGCCCCGACTGATCATTGTTATGGCAGAGATATATAAAATCGGAAGTAGAGAAAGGGAAAGTTCGGAAATGTTGATTTCAGATACCAAACTCATTCCAAGAATCAAATTGCCTCCGCGACACATCCCCATCACGATTGGACCAAAAACAGAATGATGTTTCGCCAAACGATTGTAAGTAAGAATTAGGATAACAATACCAGCGGCAATCCATCCACTTTGTATTTGGTATAAAAATGCAAAACCCGTCCCTAATCCTAATAACAAACTCCCAAAAATCAAAGCAGATAGTTTGGACACCTTCCCACTGGGAATCGGCCGTTCTGGTCTTTCTTTTGAATCAATTGGTACATCAAAAAAATCATTCAGGACCACACCTCCGCCATACAATCCGATAGTGGAAAGTAGAAGAAAAACGGGAGTATTGTCAGTCCAAACAAAACCGACAATCGCCATACCAGCAAGAATATCAGCAAGAGCTGTCACTACATTTGCAGGTCGAAGTAAAGTAATGTATGCTTTTACATTCATCTATTGAATCAGGAGAGAATTTTTGTTAGTCACTGGTTGTTGGCCACCGCGAAGTATGGAGTTGCCATGAAACTTGGCATTCGGATCTGGTTGGAACTCTACTTCAAAGTCGGTTACATCGATTTGGCCACTTTTTGCAAAGGCATCAATGGCATTTTGGTAAGTGACCATTCGAATCACTTCGGAAGGAATCCCTCTTTGTTTCATAAGAGCTGCGGTTTTTGGAATCGCCAGTGGATCTGAGATTCCCCAATCGGCACTCGAATTGATCATGATCCTATCTGAACCATATTTTTCGACAACGGCCACCATCCTCTCATTACCCATCTTAGTAAACGGATAAATAGTAAAGGCTGCCCAAAAACCTTGATCTAACACTGATTTCATGGTCTCTTCGTTATTGTGATCCACAACCACCCAAGAAGGATCAAGCCCATGTTCCAATGCGATTGACATACTCCTTTCGGTTCCTCTTTTTTTATCACGATGTGGTGTATGGATTTGGACTGGTAATTTTGCTTTTTTTGCAAGTTCCAATTGTAAACGATAGTATTTTTCTTCTAGTGGAGTTTGGTCATCAAAACCAATCTCTCCAATGCCAACGACACCTTCTTTAAAAGCAAACAAAGGTAATATCTCCATGACCTCTTCCGCAAGACGTTCGTTATTTGCTTCTCTTGAATTCAAACCCATGGTGCAATAATGTTTAATTCCAAATTGAGAAGATCTAAACCTTTCCCAACCAACAAGGCTACTGTAATAGTCCTTAAAACTAGCAAGTCCCGTCCTTGGTTGGCCCACCCAAAAAGCAGGTTCAATGATCGCAACAATTCCTGCTTTTGCCATCATCTGATAGTCGTCCGTGGTTCTTGATACCATGTGGATATGTGGGTCGAAGAATCGCATACCTTGGATTAGGTTTTGGTAGTCCTCCCACAACAAATCTCTGTGAGTCGGTAAATCTTCGGATGAATGGTTAGATTCAAAATGTGAGGGATTCTTTGATGGTTCGTTTTGGTTTTGGCACATAGAAATTTTATTCGGGTATGGACTCTAATTTAGACCAATCCAACTCTCCATTTTGTATCGATAATTTTAAGTCTGGGTATTTCGATAATAACGAATGAACCTGGGGATTTGTAGATTCAAAACAAACAATTGCTGCAACTTCCCTTTCCGTTTTCAGTTCAGATGCAAATAACCTTATGAGTTTGGGAGACATCGATTCATCTGCAAAGGGAGCCACAAGTCTCCAAATTTGGAGAGGCATTTTTCGACCAGCAGCCGTACGTTCACTGATAAAATCAGAAACGGCAACTGCGAGTTCTTTGTTTTTTCGCCTTTCGATTCCGTAAATCCAGTGAATTGGTTTTCCATTAAAAATTGTTTTTAATACAAGTTGGTTCCACGCAAGTTCTGGAAAATAAAGTTCTGGATAAGGATTTAATAGTGCAATGGCATCAAATACAAATCCCATATTGGAGCGCACTGCATCCGTGGCCCTTGGCAACCATTCCCAGGGATAAGGAAGAAGTGGCAATGCTGAATACAAAGCAACAAGCTCATTTAACTCTGCTGTGTCAAATAGGGTATCTATATTTTTAATAAACTGTTCTTTGTCCTGCGCAGGAAGATGCAACAACAACCAAACGCGCGATAATCGAATCAAATTCCAACCATCCACTTGAAATCCAACCTGATGGGGGATCAAACTTCCCTTAGATTTAGAATCATAAGTAACAATCTTTTTTGATAAAAATCGAGGTGCCGCCACAAATGCGGTCATCAAATCCAAAACATTTGATTGGACTTTTTTTTCTAACCACTCGCGTTCTTTTTCCGTGGTTTGTTCAAAAAGGAATTGAGTTAAATTTGTGGGAATGTCTATCATAAGAATCTGATAATTGAAAACTTCTGACGCAGACGTCACTTCGTAAATCAAATATTCGATTCCCAACTCTCTTTCCAAAACAATTGTCAAATTTTAATGATGATTTCCTTAAAATAAAAATCGAAGGTTCATAACTTAGATTACATTCGTTTCCATTTAATGGATATTGGTAATTCGGTATATTTCGAAAACAAAAAGGAAATTCTCTGAATGTCCACGGAAAGAGATCTAACAAACGAAGAAGAAATTTTATTCAAAACCAAAGAATGGGTTTTAAAATCTGTGATCGGACTCAATCTATGTCCTTTTGCAAAACCCACATACCAAGCGAATACAATTCGTTATATTGTGAGTGACTCAAAAACAAAAAAAGAATTACTCATCCATCTAGAATCAGAATTACAATTTCTAAAAGAAACCGATCCTCTCATCACCGAAACCACCCTCCTGATTCATCCTTATGTTCTGGAGAATTTTTTAGACCAAAATGATTTTTTAGACGATACCGATTTTCTCTTAAATCGATTGGATTTAGATGGCATCATTCAGATTGCAAATTTCCATCCGCAGTTTCAGTTTGCAGAAAATAAGATAGACGACATAACCAACTTCGTTGGCCGATCCCCATACCAAACATTACATTTGTTACGTGAAGATAGCATCAGTCGCATTGTTGACTCTCATCCAAATATTGACAGTATTTTTGAAAACAACAGAAAAACGTTAAAGAATCTAGGACATGTAGGCTGGAAGAAACTAGAACCCTGAATAAGGTGTTCCAACCTGCTAAATAAATAATTTCTTCCATAAAAAACTAGGATTCCCACTAACTAATAAATATTAGATTTGAATGTTGTAACGATCTGTATCCACTGGCTCAAACATAGGTGGTATCAAATGTACGTTCGCAATCATCGGATCATTATAGGCCTTATTTCGCTCGGGATTTTCCTATCGCCTTTGGCAGCAGAGTTGGACGCACAGTTCATCACTCCTGTTAAAAAAGAAGTTCCTGAAACTCCACAACCTCCTCCTACGCCACCACCGCCCCCTCCTCCTCCAGAAGAGCCGGCAGAATACGTGAGCCCGATGAAAGGCAATTTAACGGGGGAATATTTAAAAAGCCTGCAAGTCACCGCCAAACAAAGAAAGGCGCTACAAGAGAATACAAATCTTTGGTTTGCTGATCGTTTCCGAGTTGGTTTGGGTATCCGACCGAAAGCTGATTCACTTTATAATACTGACTTTGACAAATCAACACCTGACAATCGCAATACGGTAAGTAACCAAACACAATTTTATCTCATTGGGGATTTATCTCCAAACATTGCCTTTAAGTTAACCCTTCAGGATGTTCGACTTTGGGGCGGAGAAATCGTTAATGGATCTTCCGACCAAAAGTTAGGCGTAATTCCCAATTCCGGAAATTTAGTCGATACCACCAAACAAAAAGAAGTTCCTCTTAATAATTATACAGGCTTTCGGGAAGCATTTTTGGATTTAAAAACTACCAATCAAATGTTCCGAGTAAGAACGGGACGCCAAATCCTAGACTACGGGGACGGAAGGATTGTAGGTTCCAGAAACGATAGTTTGAATGGAAACTCGTTTGATGCCATTCGAACTACCATTACCATTCAAAAACAAAGTTTAGATTTTTTTGGTGCCATCATTGGATCGGAAAATAATTCCAATAGTATGGTTTCCAACAATTCTACTCGTGTTGGCGGAACGGGAAATGCCTCTTACTATGGTGCTCATTATGGATTCAAACCCTGGGAATGGTTAGGAATTGAATTGTATAACTTCACACTTTATAAACAAAAACAAAAAGCCACAAATACAACAGTCAATTATGGTTCGGACATTTATTACCGAGGACCAGACCAACTCAACACTTCAGGATTCCGCCTAACAAATCGTACAAAAGGAAATATGATCGCAAGCGAAACCGGGATTGACTGGATGGTCGAAGCCGCTTGGCAAACTGGATTTACAGGCGAACGAGTCTCACCTGATTGGCTAAACCAAACCGGCACCTACTCAACCGATAAAAAAACAGGACAGGCACCGCCTCTTTCTTCACCTGTCCAATACAAATCAAACATTGTTGCCGTCCAATTAGGATACACTCCAGTAAAAGAGTTTCGGATTGGAGTTCAATATGTCCAGGCCTCTGGAGATCCCAATCGAAATGACGGAAGTGTAGGTACTTACAATCCGCTATTTGCCACAAGAAGGATGGCCGGTGGAGGACTACCTTTCGCCGGTAATGGTAACTCGGGAATGGTTTTCTGGCAAAACATCAAAGACTATTCAATCAACATAAAATATGAATCTGCCAAATGGGGAACTTTTATTCTAAACCCTCACTGGTATTATAAAGTTAAACTTCAAGATGGTTACTACGATAACAACAATTATGTGGCCGGAAGTAAGGCTACAGGAGAAACCGCCTCTACAGAAGACTATTATAACACGGAAGCTTATAATCCTAATCGGCCCAAACTAGGAAGGCATGTAGCAACGGAAATTAACTTTATATATATTGTTACACCTTTTGAAAATGTTTCGTTCTGGTTTGGAGCCAGTTCCCTCTATGCTGGAGAAGCTATTCGAAATCAAAAGAACAATCCGTATGAGACAGATCCATACCATAGATACGATTTAAAACCTAACTCTAGCTATTTTACAATCCAGAGTGTGTTTGCAATTTAGTTTTTTTAGAAAATCTTTTTATAGTTTTTAACCCAGAGTGCGGCATACCGCACTGGGTTTTGTTTGTATCTGGTTTTCTTAACATTTATTGTTGACGTTTCTACTGAAATCTCGATTTCTAATATGAACTAACAAAAATCAGGACAAAAATGAGAACACTTGCCATACTCACTCTCGCAATCACATTGTTCAATTGCAGAATCAAACCAGATATTTTACCAAATTCCTCCAACCAATCATCTGCAATCGCATTTGAACTCATAATCCCTAAAACTTTAATGGGCCATTTTTACCCAGAAAGGGTTTTGTTAGTCAAACTTGACAAATCGAAAAAGAATATTAGTGAATTACAAATAATTGAAACGAATTTTTTCTCACAAAGACGTTATTATGTTTTGAATATTGAACCAGGTGATTATGCTTTTGTCGGTGCACACGTTCACGAAAAAGACGTTCAGACGCAAAAAGAAGCAAATATTTATTACATATTGGATCGGCAAAATCTTGAAAAATCAAAATTCACAGTCAAACCAAACCAAATCCTAATATTAGGGAAGTATGTAGTAGATTTCAATAAAACAGCCTTGGAATTAGATCCTGACATGGACAACGTTGGAGAATCCATTATTGGAAGTTTTAAAACAAGTTTAACTGCTAAAATAGGTGCTGCCATTATCTCCACAGTCTTAACCGGTGGTGCTGACCAAACAGATACTTCTGGTTATGCTGGCTTTAAAGAAATCAATCAGAGCACAGAAATGATTGAGGAAATTAAAAAACAAACAAAATTGGATTTAGAGGAAACAAGGTGGTCCTCAATTCCAATTCAATAAAAATTTGACCAAATCTCTGTTCATTTAATTAAATGAGGAGGTTTGTCTAAACCATCTAAAATTAAATCTAAACCAAAATCAAACTTATGGAGTCCATTGTATTTTCCTGATATCACCTCTTTGGTTAAATTGCTGAGATAAGGATAGGGACTTGATTCCAAAGTTGGCAAAAATCCTTCTGCTTTTTCTGCATACTCATCAGGTTGGAATGGAAAATTCAATTCTTGTAATATAAAACCATAAGTATGGCTATCGATTGTATTGATAATGTGGTCGGCAGCTTGTAACGAAAATCCAGCGGAATGGAGACATCCAAGTGTAGCATCAAAGTAAGATAACATTGCTTTCCCTGTGTTGATTCGAGATACAATCAACATGGGGACCCAGGGATGTAAAACCAGGATTTCACGAGCAGACCTTGCTCTTTTTTTCATTTCCCTTTTCCAATCACCACCTATCCTTGGTAACGTGATCTTTGAAACCACTAAATCCACCATTTCAGCCAAAAGTTCATCTTTGTTTTTCAGATGATTGTATAAAGACATCGCTTCGACACCCAACCGAAGTGCCAAGTTTCGCATCGACAACTCTTCCAATCCAGACTCATCAGCAAGTTGGATCGCCACCTTCAAAACAAGTTCTTTCGAGAGAGTCTTTCGTTTTTTTACGTTAGCTTTTTTGAGATTTTTGCTTGGTTTATTGCTCTTTTTTTTATCCATATTACTTGGCCTCTCCCTTGTATCATAAAATCCACTATAAATCCATTCTAAAAAACAAAACAGATAAGAAATAAATTTCATTGACATACTTACAGTGTAAGTGTAAAACTCCAATCAGGAGTAAAACGATTGAAAGTCATCACTGCAAGAAAGTATGGTACCCCAGAAGTACTTCGATTAGAAGAATGGGAAACACCTTCTCCAAAAAAAAATGAAATCAGAATCAAAATTTATAATACCTCTGTAAATTCGGCTGATTGGCGTCTTCGTAAACCTGATCCCAAACTCGTTCGATTGTTTTTCGGAATCACCAAATTAAGGCAACCCATCCTCGGAGGATCCATCTCAGGTGTGGTCGATGCTGTTGGAGAAAACGTTACCAAGTTTCAGGTGGGAGACAAAATTTTTGGATCCACGGGTTTACGCATGGGAGCATACGCCGAATCCATTTGTTTACCGGAATCTTCAGTAATCACGATTCTTCCAAAAGAAATGTCTTTTCCGGAAGGTGCTACCTTACCTTTTGGAAGTTTAACTGCCCTCGACTTCATTCAAAAATGTAACCTACAAAAAAACCAAACCATCATTATATATGGTGCCTCCAGTTCTGTGGGTACTGCTGCCATCCAATTGACAAAACATTTTGGTGCCATTGTAACAGCTGTTTGCAGTAAAGGAAATTTCGAATTAGTCAAATCTCTCGGTGCGGATTTTGTTATGGATTATGAAGGGTTCCACTCCGAATCGCATAACAAAACTTATGATGTTGTATTTGAATGTGTAGGTAAATCTTCAACTCCCTCCAACCTAAAACATCTTACCCAAGGAGGAGTTTTGGTTTTAGTGGGAGCTTCTTTTAAAGATATGTTTCAAGCAGCATGGATTTCCTTAACCAAGAAAATTAATATCAAATTTGGACCAATTGCAGAGACTTTAGAGAATTTGAATTTTTTAGCGGAGTTAACCAAAAATGGAACCTTTAAAGTGGTGATTGATAAGTCTTATCCTTTAGAAGAAATGGTGGAAGCTCACCGTTATGTAGAAGCTGGGCACAAAAAAGGGAATGTAGTGATCAATATCACGGTCTAACTAAAGTTTAACTATAATAAACAAAAATCCTACCGCAAATCATTGCGGTAGGTCATCACAAATGGTTTAATTGATTTTTTTGGTTTTGTTTTGTTTTACTGTTTCCATAAAGGTTAGATCGTTATAAGAACGATCCACTTTACAAACCTTTACATTGGCTGCGGTAGAACAAGAAGCAGTACCGGAAATTTTACAACCTTTTGCTTCGCAGGCCTTTCTGTCCTTTCCTCTACACTGTTCGCAACCGTTGGTACTTCCGTTTCCACAAAGAAAACAATCTTCTGCTACCAATGTGGTAGAAGCCAAAACCGTCATCAGCATAAAGCTAATCGTGACCAATGTTCTCATATTATCTCCTTCTTATCTGTTCGAAAAAACAGCAAGAGGATGAATTCTATCGGAAGTCAATAAATTGACAAACTCATTTTTCTATTTTGGAATGGGTGGTAACACGTAAAATAGAATCGCAAAAAAATGACAAAGACTTCCGCTTAAAACAAATAGATGCCATATAGCGTGATTAAAAGGTAACCTGTCCCATAGGTAAAATATAACACCCACAGTGTAACTAAGCCCACCTGCTACTAACCAAGAAATTCCCCCAACTCCAATTGCTGTTCGAATGTCTTTGACAACAAAAATGGCAAGCCATCCCATTAGGATATAAACTACAACGCGAGCCCCACTGTATTTGCCTGGAAACAATAACAATAATAGAACTCCAGCAAAGGCAAGGATCCATACGATAAGAAATAGAGTCCAACCCCACTCTGAATGCTCACGTAAACTAACAAGCGTAAATGGAGTGTAAGTCCCTGCAATCAAAAGATAGATTGATGCATGGTCTATCACTTTAAAGATACGTTTTGTAGCGGAATGATAGATTCCATGGTAAAGAGTGGAAGCAAGATACAATAAAATGAGTGTGGCCCCATAAATGGCAGAACTAACAATATGCCAAATATCACCATAGAGAACAGCCATCGTCAATAGTAGAGAAAGTCCGGCAATACTCAAACCCCCACCAATCCCATGAGTGACAGCATTCGCAATTTCATGGCCGATGGAATACTCGTGAATGGTATCAATGAGTTCTGTCACAGTTGGATTCGATTCCATAGCCAACACTGGCTTTAAATCAGGTGAGGATTGTTTGGTTATATTTTTTGGTTTGGATTTAGTAATTTGTTTGTTTACCGGTTTTGAAGTACGGGTCGCTTTTTTTGCGGGATTGGCTTTTGACTTTTTCGCTTTCATAAGATGATTGTTACACCAATCAAGATCGTATTTTTTTAACTCGTCAACCGAAAGAAACAATATGGATCAATCAATTTGTAGACCTCGTAGATTACTTGCCATTAGTTTCTATCAGCATTGCCGCTCTTGGTGCCTTTTTACCATTTACAAAAATAGAAACCTATTTCGGACTTGTGCCTCCGCCGATGGAGTTTTATGCAATTTTAGCGTCTATGGTTGTCATTTATCTTATGGTAGAGGAAACTGCGAAAAGGATTTTTTATCGTTTCCAGAGTAGAAAGTAAAATCCAAAGCGCCAGGGATCGAAGTGGAAATCCTTTGCACGGATGTGCAAAGATTGAAACGGAGAGCCCGATCGGATCCTCATTTAAATTATGATGAACCATCCAATGCGAGGCGCCCCAATCCTAATAGATGTTATTCGGAAGTTTTTTTCTTCTTATCGTCTTTTTTCTTTTTGGCTTCTTTGGCCTTGTCGTTCATCTCTGATTTTTTCTCTTCTCGTTTTTCCATACGAGCAGATTTCATCTCTTCTAAAGTTACAGATCCATCTGCATCTTTATCGATTTCGGTAAAAAAACCATCATGGAATTTTTGCCATTCTTCCTTAGAGACTTTGTTATCGCTGTTGGTATCCATTTTTTTGAAATGATCCCCTGCCATCGCATTTTTTCCATGGCCATCGTGGTCGTGAGCAAAAACAGATGCCGTCAAGAGGAAAGCAACACTTGTAAAGATAGTTAAAATTTTTTTCATAAAAAACCTCGGCCTAACCTTAGAGGGATTTTTTTTTTCGTCAAGACCTTAGTTTATATTTTTTAGTCAAAATCAAAGCACAGAGAAGAGAGATAGGCGAATGATAAATTCCCGGTTTTTACAAAAGAGAGGTTCTACAATTTACCTTCGTCTTTTGTAGATTCATTTAGATTTTTGTATCCAAACTTTCAATCTATGTTACCATTTCTAAATTCGATTTTGTGGATGAAACCATTGAAACAGAAAATTTATCTTACTCTCACATCTCTTCTTTTGGTTTTTTGGATTTCCTCTCCGTTAAAAGCAAATCCCTTATCTACTGAGGATTGCCCTATCCCCATAATGGATCAGGATTGGCAAATTAGTAATTCCATCGATACGGGATTTGATCAAAAGAATTTTTGTCATTTAGCCAGAGAGATTGGATCGGAGGAAAGCGAACTGCATTCCATTGTGATCGAACGACACGGAAAATTGGTCACCGAAGTATACAACACGAGAAAGGATAAACCATTTAACAAACGCTATGGGCTTAGGTTTCCTTTCGATGGAGAGACCGCCTTCGATTCCAACACCTTACATGATGTACGTTCAGTGAGTAAATCAGTAACCTCTTTACTTTTTGGAATTGCGATTGATAAAAAAATAATAGAAGGTGTGAACTTTTCTGTTTTATCCTACTATCCGGAATTATCCATTCCTAGTGACGACCCAAGGATTGAGATCACCTGGAAACATCTCCTAACAATGAGTAGTGGACTAGATTGGGAAGAATGGAGGTTTGGGTTTTTATTCAGTGATGAAACAAGGCTCCTTTGGAAAATGGACATTCCTGGTTTTGTTATGGATCGGGAAGTCACAAAGAAACCGGGAAGTAAATTCAAATACAATGGAGGAGGAACATCGCTACTTTCTGATATTTTAATAAAGAAAACAGGTAAATCTCTTACTGTTTTGGCAAAGGAATGGTTGTTTGATCCCTTAGAAATCCAAAACTTTGAATGGGTAGAAGACCGAAATGGAAGAGCTCTTGCCCATGCCGGTCTACGACTAAGACCAAGGGACATGCTAAAATTAGGAAGGCTTATTTTAAATCAAGGGATTTGGAAAGGAAAACAAATTATTTCAAAACAGTGGTTAGATGAATCATTATCGCGACATATTGATTCTGATGTTACTCTATTCCGAAAAGATAAAAAGTCTTTAGGTTATGGATACCAGTGGTGGCTCGGTGAAACCGTTCTCGGTGAAAGGAAAATTCCTTGGTCTTTGGCCCTTGGAAACGGTGGGCAACTGATCTTTGTAATCCCCTCTTTGGATATGACGATAGTCACTACGGCCGGTGGTTATGGAGATCCAACTTCCATCCAAAAGACAATCGATTTAGTCGAAAATATCCTAACAACCGTAAAGTGAAAGAGTCACAATAAGGCCAGACTCAGTTTGAGATCTTGGCCTTAGGTTAAGGCTTGCGCAGAGGATTTAAAAAAATCCCCTTATCCAAAATTCTGAATTCGATACAAACAAGATTGAGCAATCGCAGCACTGTCGATGACATAGGCGAGGCAATCTTTTTCCCAAACTTCTTTTATATTGGAATCAGCGATTTTGAAAATCGCTTTTTCATATAACAGACTGCAAAGATACCTAGACATTTGGATCATTAAATTCTCTGCAACGGTTTCCTTTCTTGTTTCCTCTTGAATGCCACGCATTTCACGAATGGCTTCTTCTAAAACACGTTCTTGTTCTAAGAGAAATTGCGACGGTGTTGGAATCTCTGCTTTTAGTGAATTTAAATACTTTCTGAAATTTCCGTCCCCTGCCATACCCGCAAGGATGGCTCCTGTCGCAATTCGCACATGGATTTGGCTTGTACCTTCGTAAATAGTGTTAATCCTTGAGTCCCGAAACATGCGAGAGATATCATAATCTTCTGTGTAACCAGCACCACCAAATACTTGTACGGCGAGATTTGCACATTTATGTCCTTCCTCAGAACTATAGTATTTTGCCATAGGAGTGAGAGTGGAAGCTAAAGTGGACCAATATTTAACCTTTTCATCTTTTCTGATCTCTCTATCGTCTTTGCCGGCTTTTTCCATTCGAATTTGGTGGTGTTGGTACATATCAATCACACGAGCCGTTTCGAGAGTGAGTAGTCGCATAGCATTGGTTTCGCGTTTGATTTTATGGATCATTTCCGCAACGGCCGGAATTTCTGCGATGGGTTTTCCAAACTGTTTTCTCTCATTGGCATACTTGACACATTCATAATATCCCGCAGCTCCACCACCACAACCACCAGAAGCACTCACAAGACGCATAAAGTTAGTCATCCCTGCTGTATACCGGGTAAGCCCGAGGCCTTCCTCTCCGAGAATCTCACCATAAGTATTTTCATAGACAATTTCGCAAGTCGGAGAGGCATGAATCCCCATCTTCTTTTCAATCCCTGCGACAAATACATCTTGGCTTTTGACAATGAATACCGACAAACCTCTGGCTCCACCCTCGGATTTTCCCGTGCGAGCTAAGGTAAGAAGGAGTGCGGGATTTTCTCCCAAACCACAACCTTGAGAGATAAATCGCTTAGTTCCAGTTAGTCGATAGCTTCCATCTTCTTGTTTTACCGCAACGGTTCTTACATTATTAAGATCCGATCCGTAATCAGGTTCAGTGAGTGACATGGCAAACAAACATTCTCCAGTGGCAGCTTTGGTGGCATAGGTTTCAATCTGTTCGGGTGTTCCAAACCTCGCCACAATTTGAGCTAAGTTGAGTAAGGTGGTTGTCATACAAAAAGAAACATCGGCCCGTGCCATAAGCATGGCATAGAGCGCACCTACTGTCGCAGGAAAAGCAAGGCCCCCAGCCTCTCTCGAAATGGAATAGGCCATAAGGCCGGTATTTCTAAATTTTTCATAAATCTCTATCGTTTCTTTGGGAAAAATGACCTTTCCATTAGAATATTTCAATTCATTGCGATCCATGGTTTGGGATTTTTGAGACACATCCTTTCCGAAAAAATCTCCCATCGCATCCAAACTGGAAGTATACAACTCCATAGCTTCTTCTTTTGTAGAAGGAGCCATTTCAAACCTTGGGTTTTTAGTTTTAATGAATGTTTGGTGGTCAAAAAAGCCTTCCCCTTCTGTTTCCCGAATGATAGAATCCCAGTCGAGAAGTTGGTTAAAAATTACCTGTAAATCGGTATCCTCTGAAAAATAATTATTTGCGATCATGTTTTTTCTCCTAATTAATGCTATGTGCTGCTTCTAAACCTTCAAAAAAGGCTCGTTTGGCATCGATGTTTCTTGGATCCTTGGCTCCACCAATGACTATGGTTGGTTTGTTCGGATATTTGTTTTGGAATTCCTCTAAAAGTGAAGTTTCTTTTTCTTGCCCCACACATAAGATGATGGAATCACAAGGATACAAAAATTCCTCTCCGTTTTTTAATTCGACTTTGAGACCCTCTTTTGTCACTTCTTTGTATGTCAGTCCATGAAAGAACTCAACTCCCACTGATTCTAACTCTTGTTTGAGTGCCCAAAAGGTTGTAGGCCCAAGGCCTGCTCCATGTTTTCCATTCCGACGAAACACTGCCACATCCCTTTTGGCCTTTTCTTTTTGTACGCCTGCATCGGTAAAGGAACTGATATTGTACTTCTTATCATAAGAAGCAAGGGTCGGATCCTCTTCTTCTGTCAATCTATGTGCCACATCCACACCAATCCCTCCTCCACCGATCACAGCCACTCTTTTGCCTGGTTGAAACTTTCCAGTGAGATACTCAGTATAGTTTCCAGAGGGAAGATTTTCTAGTCCTTTTAAGGAAAACTCTCTTGGTTTCACACCACTTGCAAAAATTGTAACATCTGGATTTTCTGTTTCTAACAATGTTAGAGTTGCTGTTGTATTCAATCGTATATCAACACCTAAAGCAGGAAGTTCATTGGAAAAATAACGGATGGTTTCTTTAAACTCCGACTTACCAGGAATATGCGAAGCTAATTGGAATTGTCCCCCAAGCACATTTGCTTTTTCGATCAAAGTAACTTTGTGACCAAGACTTGCACTGGCACGGGCCGCTTCAAGTCCAGCAGGACCTGTTCCAATGATAAGAACTTTTTTAGGGTCTTTTACTTTTGGCTTTGTAAATTCTAATTCATTAACTGCTTCTGGATTTACGATACAAGAAACGGATTTTTCTTGGAAGGCATGGTCAAGGCAAGCCTGGTTACAAGCAACACAAGTATTGATTCGATTTGACATACCCAATTGGAATTTTTTAACAATGGAAGGATCAGCTAAAAATGGCCTTGCCATGGAAATGATATCTGCCCTATTCTCATCGAACACTTGTTGCATGGTAATAGGATCATTCACTCTGTTGGAAGCAATGATTGGAACACCAGGTGTATTTTCTTTGATACGACTTGCAATGGAAACCCATGCTCCTCTCGGAACCAGTTGGCTTATGGTTGGGATTCTTGATTCATGCCAACCAATACCTATGTTGAGTGCAGAAACTTTCTCATCGCGTAAGGTTTGTGCAAGCTCCACTACTTCTTCAAAGGTTGGATTTCCTGGAATGAGATCAATTCCAGACATTCGAAAAATCACAGGAAATCCTTCGGGTAATTGTTTTTTTACCGCACGCACTACTTCGATAGAAAGGTTAATTCTCCGTTTAGAGTCTCCGCCAAAATAATCATTTCGTTTGTTTGTGACGGCAGAAAAAAATTGGTTTAAAAGATACCCTTCACTACCCATAATTTCCACGGCTCCAAAACCAACTTCGCGGGCAAGTTTTGCTGCTTTTCCAAAATCTTCTACTGTATTCCAACATTCTTCTTCGGAGAGTTCTTTTGGAACATAACGGTTGATTGGTACTCTGATAGCAGAAGGAGCCACACAAGACCTACTCGCAGCATACCTTCCTGCATGAAATAACTGGGCACACATTGTCCCCTTTCCTTTTAGGAGTGAGTTCATCTGTTCTAATTCTTTTGCATGTTCTGTATTTTGGATGTTAAAAAAAGTATGAGAGCCCTTTCCAACTTCATTCACACTGATCCCACCTGTGACAATGAGTCCCACTCCTCCCTCAAATCGTTTGCCGTAAAATGCAGCCATACGATCGGCAGTTCCCGTTTCTCCTTCCACACCGAGATGCATAGATCCCATAATGAACCGATTGGGAAGGGTGAAATTGCCAAGAGAGATGGGTGAAAAAGCTGTATTCATTCTGACTTAATCCTCATTTGAATTAATTTACCATTGGTAATATTTTGGAAAATTGAGGCAAGCCATAAATTACCACCGGTAAATAACTACTGGCAATCTAAAGCGTAACAGCTAAAAATGGGGAAATGGCAGTGGCGAAAAAAAAATCCTCACAGAAGAAACCCATGGGGGTGGGCCGACCTTCCAAAGAAAACGGGATGAACGTTAGAGAGGCTCTTATCCAAGCCGGAGTGGACTTACTCGAAAATACTTCTTTGGAAGAAATTTCTCTTCGTAAAGTAGCAGCAAAAGCCGGCGTAAGCCATGTTGCCAGTTACCATCATTTTGAAAATAAACATGCGCTTTTTGCAGCGATTGCCGAAATCGGATTCCAAAAGTATTTTGAAACCTACCAAAAAGAATTAGAAAAAACGGACCAGGACTTCAAAGGCAGATACCGTGCCCTAGGATGGACCTATTTTCAATTCATTATGACAAACAGACAGTTCGCAAGGATTATGTTTGGTGGGACAGGAGTGGATGTAAAAACCCACCCAACGCTTTTGGCTGTCTCCAGGAGGACCTATCGCCAGTTACACGAAATCATTCGTATGGGCCAAAATCTTGGGCATTTAGAGAAAGGGAAGACAAGAGAAAAAACCCTGGCTTCTTGGGCCATGATCCACGGAATTGCTATGTTGTTTTTAGAAGGGCGTTTGCAGATGAAAAACGATCTGAATGAGATGGAAAAATTCATCCAAACTGTCACCGAATATGCTTATATTGGTATGAAATGAACCTTGGAACCGAATCGCAAAACAAACGTTGGTAGAGATAAAAAAGCGAGAATTATGTCTCTTAATTTTACCAACAAACAATGAACATTCGGTAGCGTATAGAATGTTCGAAAGGAAACAAAGGAAATTCATTGCTCATTGGGTAAAAAAAAGATAAACTGACCTGCATTGGTTATTTTATGCGAAACAAAAATGTATTCCTAAAAGTCCCTAGACTACTTTTTTTCTTTCTGATATTAATACAGTTCCATTGTTTACTAAACCCAATCGTCAGAGAGATTTTGGATCTCGACCTATCTAGAAAAAATGACAAACTTCGAGATATGGGATTCCTACTGAGTTTACTTACGGGCACGGGCCCCAGGGCCACGATCACTCCTTCCGTAGGAAATATAATTCTATCCAATGCGCAAATCCTTGTGGTTTTCAACCGGTCAATGAATCCAAGCTCAGTTTCAGCAAGTTTGGGAACCCAACTCACACAAATTTGGTCTGATACAAATTCTACCAATGATACGGTGACCCTTTCCGGATCCATTCCCACGGGAACCCTTCCTTTTCTGCTGGATGCCAGTGACTCATTGGGACTTCGAATGACAACCGTTACTGGCTCTTATACAGTCCTAACGTCCAATACCAATTTATACTATGTAAGTACCAATGGAAATGATGGAAATATGGGCACATCGATAGGAAGTCCCAAACTCACGATTGCTTCTGCAGTTACAGGAGCTACTGCACCCGCGGCCATTCTCGTTTCTGCGGGAGACTATTTCATTACTAAACCCGCAATGCCGAGTATTGTCCTTACAGAAACTGTCTCACTCTATGGAGGGCTTAGTACTGATTTTTTAAACCGCAATCCATCTCAATACATTACGATGGTGGCCACAATAGACTCGAACTTTATCACTGATACTTATACAATGATTGCAGGAGCATCCATTACCCCAAATACGGTCGTCGATGGATTTACAATCCGAGCTCCTTCCAATCCCAATGCTAGTGGAATGTCCATGGCGATTTCCTGTTCTTCTGGTTCTCCGACCATCACAAACAACCGACTCGAAGGTGGGGCGGTGAATCTAGCCATGTCCGCGGCCATCTTAGTTTCGGCTTCCTCTCCACTCATTGCAAACAATCTCATTATGGGAGGAACTTCAGCGACTTCTTCTTCTTTCGGAATTTTTATCCAAAACATTTCCGCACCGATTATTGTTTCTAATACCATCCAAGGGGGGAATGCACCTGTTGCTTCTGCACATGGAATCTATAATGCTCCGCAAGTAAACACTCCATCCATCATAGGGAATACTTTTTTTGGCGGAACGGGAATGATTTCCTATGCATTGAACACAAGTCCGCCTTCCAATCCCACTGTGACTAACAACAGTATGGATGGAGGAGCAGGGATTACCAGTAGAGCAGTCTATTTTCCAGGAGGTGTAGGAAATTTGGGCAATTACCAAAATAATACACTCTTTACTACCGGTGGAACGAATCGGTATTGTGTGTATGAAGCAGGCGGAACCAATCCTTTCATCTTTAATGGAAACCGTCTCTTTGATTGTCCGACGGCTCTCTACTTTGATGAAGGTACAACTGCCATTACTGATATAGGAACTGTGAATGGCGGGACAGTGAACGGCTCCACCTATTCTGGAAATTTCTAAGTTCTACTTAGGTTCGCAAACTTCGGGTAGATAATTCTTTAGATAAGAGATGGTGGCTTTTTTAGTTTCCCCTACCATCCATGGTGTGAAGTCTCCATAGGTTCTGTAGGAATGTTTGAGTAGTGAATCTGCAATGGAAAAGGCAACTCCAAAGATTTGGTCTGCTTGTTCTAATTCCGGTAAAACAAACCGGTCCATAAGACCTAACTTCGCTAAGTTCGCAAGTTTTGCATCCAACTCTTGGCCTACTTGGCGCATTTCAGGATTACTCATTCGGTATCCATAAATCAAACGTGGAAAAGCAATTTCTTTATTGGTCACTTCCACTGCTACATCAATAGAACGTTCAATGTAATGCTCCCAACTAACAAATGTTTCTCTTCTTAGTAAAATTGATTTTTCAATTAGGCTTTCTGAGTGTAATAATCGGATTCCATGGAAGATGGCTTCTACATTGGGAAAAAAATGATAAGCAGAGGGCCTGGGGATATTTGCCTCTTTGCAAATGTCAGCAAAACTAATCTCTTCGGGAGATTTTTCCCGGAGAAATTCCAAAGCAATTGTTAACAATTGTGTGCGTCTGTTTCTCCCTTGTTTGCTTGTAAATTTAAAAGGCCTAGAGGCAAGGTCAGGAGATAAGGATGCGTCTACCAATTTATCCATAGTACGAGCCTTACGTAGAATCTAACCCAGTCAACCCCGATGTAAAAGAAAAATACCTGACCTTCTTTAAGGGCCAGGTGAATGATCGTTCAGATATTACTGCACTGTGAAATTGTTTGTGACTCCTTGGTAGGCGCTAATGGCTCCCGTCCATCCCGACTTCCAATGGCCTCGGTGGCGGATGCGGTAGGTTCCCGATGGGAAGGAACTAGTTTTCCAAGAAACGTTGATTTTGGAATTGGCAACTCCGTCTCTTTGCCATCTGTAGGTAGTGGATGGATCATAATCCCGTGCCACCACAGTCCATGTGGATCCATTTTGTTTTTCTACATCCACAAAGCTACTTCCGATGAGCATATTGTTTTTTGGATGTCCACCCCAGAATACGGCATTGACAGTAGCGCCACTGCTATATGACGCAGAGGGTTGAGTGACAACACTTCCAAAACTCTTAAAGAGAGGAACATCATCAAATACAACGCCTGTTTGGAAAGTTGCTTGGTTGTTCGTTAGATCCGCTGGTGTTGGACCCGCAGGAGAGGCACTTCCGTTTCGCATAGCACTCGCTAACTTCCCAAATTCTTGTTCATATCCAAAAAGTGTGTTTGGTCCAAATTGAGTGGAAGCTCCTTCATACTGTTGGGAAGAGTATTCTTCTTTTGTTGTTAAATACGAAGTATAAGAATTGGAAAGCCCAGCAATCACAGTGTATTCGTTTTCTAATACATTTTTCACAAGAGAACGAAGCCTGCGTCCAGCCATTGTAGATACTTCCGCTGGAATCGCAAGGATCGCTAGGTTCCCAATTTTTATGATCTGCATAGGGATCACCGGTGGTGTCCAAGGATTCCCATCGAAACTAGCAACCCCTGTAGGAATGAGGACAGGTTTTTCCGCATGGCAAAGTTTATATGCTTCACTTGTAGAAGCCGGCCAGAGAACCCCGAGAAAACCGCCAAGGAAACTAGACTTAAAGGCATCCGCCGTGTTTGTATTCCAATCCAAAGAATCAACAGTGGTTCCTTCGTCAAAAAAATCCATTGAGACTGCATTGTCTTCCACACTACCAGCAGAAAAGGAAGCTCCCATTCCCGCAGGACAAGTGGTAGTTCCTACACTACTCACATAAAGATTAGAGAAGTTAACATAGGTATGACGGAAGTCCACAGAACCCGTCAATTGTGTGTTGGCACTTGAATAAAGAGACTGAGCTTTGTTGAATTGTTTTTCTCCGATGATGTTTTGACGAGCATAGTCGTTCACACCATCCGCTGGACCCCATAGGTTCGGAGTCACATCTCCTGCATTCGACTGAGCAAAGGCAGCCACAAAAGTTTGGTTTGCGGAATAATTAGCTCCTTTCGCCTTTTCAAATAAATAAGAAGCATAACCTTTGTTATCCCCTCCAATCAATTTGTTTGTTGGACCAACGTTTGTGGGGTGGACAGCAAACCAGTTTACCATTCCAAGTTCCCGACCATCGGCCGCAACCAGTTTCAATAGAGTCATGGTTTGGTCTACATTGGAAGAATAGTAACTTCTTTCTGCCGCTGGGTTTTTATCATAAGCAACGGCAGAACGGTTTTGACTCGCATCAGTGAGATTCCCTTGGTTGATGTATACATTTCCGGGAACTAAATTTTGGTGAGCTAGTTTAATGGAACGATAGATTCCATCTACAATCACATCAAAGTTTTCTTTGATAAAACCAGCTGTTGTGGCGTTATATAAAAAATAATGAGAATATCCTCCAGGTCCACTATGAGTGTGAGTTGCAGAGAGGAGAACATTGGCCTGATTGTAATAAGGAGATAGTTCCGAATCCAATGCAATCTTTCGACTTACTGCTTGTTTGATGGATTGGAAAACCATTCCTAAGTCAGCGCTCACAAACACCACTCGTTTGGATTCGTCTCCAATGATATAGGCCCTTGACCAAAGGCGCATATAAATCCCTTCTGTTTTTTGCGCTGATTCGGCAAAACCCATCATACCTACTTCCGCTGCAGGACCTGTGATGTCATAAATCCCAGCACCAACAAGATAAGGGGAGGAACCGAGTGATGGTGCGACGGCACGACTCACACTAGTTGTGCTCACTGAATCAGAACTAGCGGTGTCGGAAGCAGCAGAGCTCACGAGACCGAGGATGGGTGACGGGGACGATTTCTGGTCTGAACAAGTCAAAACCAGAAAACAACAAACAATGGTTAAACCCAAGTGCACTCGGGAATCTCTTTTGGAATTCATATATTCTCTCTCCGAATCTAAATTTCTAAATGAAATCTTTTTCGCATTTATCCCCGGGCCGGGGGGATTTAATTCAGGCCAAATTCGAACATGAGTCTAAACGGTGTTAAAAATATGGCAACAAAAATAATCGACAGATGTCGGTTTTTATAGACCAGCGTTCAGAATTTCACTACAAAAGGAGCGTGACTACCCTAAAGAATTCCACGGATTCTGACAAAATGGACCTTTCTTCTGGAAGGAGTCGCGGAAAAACGCATCCTTACATCAGAACAAAACAGATCCTCCCTTCTATTTTTAAACGTGAATCCATATTTATGGAAATTTGATGGCATTTTTTAATCGACAATTGTCGGCTAGTATGACCCAAGTGGCCAGAGTTCCTTTTCCCAAGGAATGCGAAAGAGAGGATCTATGAAATCAAAAGGAAAATCCCAAACCTTCTATGGGGCTGTCACCACAGTCCTATTGTCTATTGTATCTTGTGCTCCCACAAAGGATTCACAACCTGCAGCCCTTGCCCTCCTCCTACCCAGTGCCAGCGTTGTTTCAGAATCAAGTGGCCCCGGAACGAGTCTTTCCACAAGGTCTCTAGTGACAGCCAGCTCCCTTCATAGTTTGGATTATAGTCTTAGCTCAAACGATAGGGAGATTTTGATTTCTGAAAAAACAAACAACCAATTCACAGACCAGATCTTTGTAGATGGGCTCGGCCGCGAAGTTTCTTTCCGAGGTTTTAATATCTCCGGAAATATGAAACTAGCACAACACGGATTTAAACCTTTTGTGAATGATTCTGATGCTGAGATCGCTCTTACAAGACTTGGCAAAACCACAGGATCCAATCTCATTCGTTTTACTATCGCCTGGGAAGGAGTCCATCCGGGAGTTGATACCATTGATTATTCTTATTTAGATGCCGTCATCGCTCAGATGAAAAAAGCGACCGCCAAACGAATGTATATCCTTCTTGACTACCACCAAGATTTGTTCTCTCGCCATCTCTTTAATAAAAACTCTTGGCATACAGGAAATGGTGCTCCTGCTTGGATCACCAAAGGAGGAAGTTATCCTACGGAATACTGCGGATTTATTTGTGCCAGTTGGAGCCAAAATAATCTAACCAACGAAGCCGTCCGCCGGGCTTTTCGCAATTTCTGGAACAACGCCCCGCTTTCGACAACCCAAGGAACAAGGAATATGCAAACAGAGTTCCTCTGGCAAATTGCAAAAGCGACTTCCTATATTCGAGAAAATTTAACCGCAGAAGAGTTTTCCTATGTTTTGGGACTTGATCCTTTCAACGAACCTGTAGATGGGGGAATGGAAGGACTAACACCCGCTCAGTGGGACAACCAAAAACTTTGGCCTATGTACAAAAAAATACGAACCATCCTCAACCAAAATGGATGGGAAAACAAATGGGTATTTGCAGAACCTTTGGTATTTTGGAATACAAACATTGGTTCGGCGATAGCCCCAGCCACAGGTGGTGGCCATTTACTCACTCCCCCTGGCCCCGGTTTTGTATTTAACTCTCACTTCTATGATGCAGGCCGAATGGGTACTGACCTGACTGGAATTGATAATGCAACGTATTTTAAGTATTTAGATGAAATCAGAAAGGAATCTAGGTTTTTAAAAATCCCAGTTTTCTTAAGCGAATTTGGAATGTGGCTGAAAGGAACGGGTGCCAAAGATACAGCCAGAATGATTAGTGCTGTTTACCAAGCCATGGAAGTATCCGATGGAAACCAAAGTTCGAAATCTAGGTTTGCTGATTTTTATAATCCCATTGTTTCAGGAACCCAGTGGCATTGGGATTATTATTACAACAACCATGCTGAGTACATGAATGGAAATCCTTCTAAACTCGTTACAACCAAAGATGCATGGAATGAAGAAGACTTCTCTGTTGTAGGAAATTATGGAACTAGTTTTAATTTAGATGAACGTGTGGTGGCTCGTGCTTACTTTCGAAAGTCTCAAGGCCGCGTGATGAGTACTCACTACAATACAGTGGGATCTGATACTTGGAATAAAGTGTTTTCTTGGGCGGCCATCAAACCTGGAAATACGGAAACCAAATACTTTGGTGACAAAAGGTTCCAACTCCTGATTTGGAAGGGAAGGTTTTCCGATGCACCTACAGAAGTCTATCTACCTTCTCATTTTGATCCCACAAAGACCATTCTGATTTCTGAAAAAAGAATTTATAACCAAGGCCTACCAAATTCACCAAACCAAGAACCAAACGAAGCCATTAGCGTTCCTGACAGAAATCGGGATGTTGGTTCGGGAAATATTGTCCATATTTGGGACGACTTGGATCTAGAGGAAAATCCAAACTCTTCTTACCATTATGTTTTGATTGTGGATGGCAACGGCAGTTCCTATTCAGCGCAAACCCTCCAAGAGATCCAATCCAAATTAAACACAAGGATTCTCTTGGAAGAAAAAAGTCCGCTGTATTTTACCGGGAAAATGACCTACAGTGGGTATCCCACCGAACAGTGACTAAATGGCTTTCTCGGGTAGTTTCCAAATTCCAGTTTCGGCGGTTTCCTTCACATAAGTCCGAAAGTCTTTTGGTTTTCTACCCAGAGCCAATTCCAAATCCTTGACTACCGATTCATTACGGCCGTCAAGGACAGTGCGAAATAGATAGTTTATGAGCCAAGTGGTGTCTTCTGGAAGTCCCCATTCTTTTAAGGTTTGGATGTAATCATCTAACGGCAATTCTTCGAAGGGAATGATTTGGTTGGTAACTTCTGCTATGGTTTGGAAGGCATCTTTGAAATTCCAAAGTTCAGGGCCAGTCAATTCATACAAACGGTTGCGATGTTTGTCTGTAATGAGTGACTCGAAAGCAAGATCGGCAAGGTCATCTAGATCCACAAACGGTTCGCTTGCGCTCACCCGAGGAAACAAAACAGGTCCTCCTAAGATCTGATCCAAAAACATTCCTTCACTGAAATTTTGGAAAAACCAACTCGCTCTTAAAATTGTCCATTCCAAACCGGAATTTTGTACCACTTGTTCACAGGCTCTCGCTTCGGGTTCTCCCCTTCCTGATAACAATACCAATCGTTTCACTTGGTTTTTTTTACAAACATCCACTAACTGCTGTATGGATGCGAGAGAAGATGGGACCGCTAAGTCCGGTTGAAAGCTGATATAAACTTGGGTCACTCCTTGAATGACAGATTCCCAATTTTCTGGTTTCAGCCAATCAAAGGAGGGCTTAGCGTTTCTTGATCCCAATCGAACAGGATAATCCAATTGTTTCAATCTGGATAGGATTCTAAATCCAGTTTTTCCGCTGGATCCAATGATGAGTGTAAATGGTTTCATACCATTCAGAATACAGGAAACTGTATTATAAAAATTGAACAAACCCGACAGAGTTTAAATTTTTTCGCGAAACCGAAATGGTCTTTGTTTGGTAAAGGTTTTGAATTGGCGAATGAAATGTGACTGGTCTGCATATCCACTGGCATAGGCAACATCGGTCAATTTAGACTTACTTACATCGTTTAACTCGTATAAGCTGGCTTGGAACCGAATGATGGTGGAAAATTGTTTGGGTGTAAGCCCCACATAATTTTGGAACCGCCTTTGTAAGGTCCTTTCCGAAAGTCCATGTTTTTTGGATAACTTTGCAATTTCACAATTTCCTTTGAGATCCAAAATCTCTTCCAAACAAGCATGTAAAATCAGATCTGGTTGAAACTTTTCTCCTTTTTTTAAAATAAAATCAATAAGTGCTTCTGCGGCTAAGGAAGAAGATTTACTATCTATCGCCAATTTAAAGTTAGGTTCCAAAACCCAATCTGAATAGGGAATGGTCCAACAAGAATTGGTAAGTTCCACTACTGGAATTTTTAAGGTTTCTTCTACGACTGCAGGAAAAAGTTGTGCCATCACAAAGAAAAACGGGCCTTCGATCTGAATGCGAATGGGTTCGATGGTTTGTCCATAAACAAAAACAGGATCCATCACTTTAGATTCTGAACCAACAAATACAGTCACTGGATGTTCAGAATGAAAAAATACAATTCCAGGAAAACCATCTGCATAAAATGGGAGATTCTTTGTTTCCTTAGTATCTGATTCAAATACAAATACTGAATGGATGAGTTTTTTATGATCAGGTTTTAGATTGGGTTGGGATACTTTCATATCATACTATGGGTATTGTCGTTTCATTCATCTACCAATCGGGAAAATCAGAAAAAAATCCATGAATGTCCTTAGACTATTCTTTTTCATCCTTAGGTAAATTTTTCTCTCCAAAATCTTTAATAGTTTTTGAGCCAACATAACAAGTGTATGTAATTTTTAAATATAAATCGTGAATTTAAATTTTTACCCATTTACACGTGAGAGGCGAAAAAGGGAATGTGTTCTTAATGGTGCAGTTATCAATTCTCGATCTAGTTTTTATCAACGAAGGCGATGGTCCAAGTATCGCTCTGGCAAATTCTGTGCGAGTCGCAAAGGAAGCAGAAGCCTTAGGTTACCACCGCATTTGGGTAGCAGAACATCATAACTTTCCCTCCATTGCCAGTGCCGCTACCTCTGTAGTGATTGGTCACTTAGCAGCACATACAAAATCCATTCGGATTGGAGCTGGTGGGATCATGTTGCCTAACCATTCTCCCCTTGTCATTGCAGAACAATTCGGAACCTTAGAAAGTTTGTATCCCGGAAGGATTGATTTGGGACTTGGAAGAGCTCCTGGAACCGACCAACTCACCTTACGTGCGTTACGACGTGACCCTATGAGTTCGCAACATTTCCCCGAAGACGTGAAGGAACTCCTCACATATTTTGAAGAAGATCATAACCAATTACAAGTTCGCGCGATTCCTGGAATGGGGACTCATGTTCCCGTTTGGATTTTGGGATCTAGTTTATTTGGTGCACAACTTGCTGCGATGCTTGGCCTTCCTTATGCCTTTGCTTCTCATTTTGCACCGGGAGCCTTAATGGAGGCCATTTCCATTTACCGAAAACAATTTAGGCCTTCTAAGTATTTGGACAAACCTTATGTGATGGTGGGTGTGAATGTCATTGCCGCCGAAACTGACATAGAAGCAAAATTTCTATTTACCAGCTCCCAACAGTCCTTCACTCGAATCTTAAGAAATAGCCGAGGAACCTTTCCCCCACCAATTGAGGATATAAACTCGTATTGGACAGAACAAGAAAAGGGAATCGCCTCACAAATGTTATCCTATTCAGTTGTGGGTTCTGCTGATACTGTAAAAGCAGGGATCACCAAGGTTTTGGAAGAAACAAAGGCCGATGAGCTAATGACAGTAACTTCTGTTTACGATACTGATGCCAAAATTCGGTCCCTAGAAATTTTAGCAAACTTAAAGATCCAAACATAGATTGTGAAAAGTTTAGAGAAATTCTTTTCGATCACCGAGGTTTTTTATAGGATAGTCGAATACGATGGAACTTTTAGTAAAAGATCTGGGTCGTATGCCTAGATTCTTTTGGAGGATCCTATGAAACTTAGATCCCAATTTCTTGTTGTTTTGCCCTTGGTATTACTTATTTTTACCACAGAATCTTGTTCGCGGGGTTGGTTACGCACAAAAATCAGAGAACGGTTCCAAAAAAGGATGGAAGAAAAACCAGCTCCCATTGCCTCTTCTGACCTAACGAAAAAAATCGAAGCACCAGGCGATTACACATTCACATTCTCTCATGGAGACATCCCTCGTTATTATAAAGTCCATGTTCCTAAATCTTATTCCATAAACAAACCGACCCCCCTTCTTCTCGTATTTCATGGGGGTGGTGGTGATATGGAAATCCAATCCAACGAAGAATACTATCACCAGATTTCTAAATCAGAAGAGAATGGCCATATCACTATCTTCCCGAATGGATATAGCAAATACAAATCCGGAAAAATTGCCACTTGGAATGCAGGCAACTGTTGCGCTGAGGCACGTGATAAAAAGATAGATGATGTTGGGTATGTGAAAGAAATTTTGAATCATGCCACAAAACAACTGCAAATCGACAAATCCAAAGTATACTCTACAGGTATGTCCAATGGGGCTATGATGTCCTACCGCCTAGCTTGTGAAATGACAGACCAATTGGCTGCCATCACTGCGGTTGCAGGAACAGATAACACGGTCGCTTGTAGTCCCACAAAACCAATTTCTGTATTACATATCCATGCCAAAGACGATGATAAAGTATTATTCTATGGGGGATCTGGATCTAGTTTCAAAGATAAGTCACTCGTAACAGATTTTGTGTCTGTACCGAAATCTATTTCCAAGTGGGTAAAATTTAATGAGTGTAATCCAACACCCAAACGAGTATTAGAAGCAGAAGATGTCACATGTGATGAATATAGTGAATGCAAAGATGGTGTGAAGGTAAAACTTTGTGTTACGGAATCAGGAGGACATTCATGGCCCGGTGGCAAAAAACCCTCACTATTCTTTGGTGGTGCGTCCCCTTCACAAGCAATCAAAGCCAATGATGTTATGTGGAATTTTTTTTCAGATAAGTAATTAGAATAAAAATTAGTGTGGTAATTAACAGCACACTAATTGATAAAAAAATTAAACACGATTGGTTTGCAGATTCTTTGACATCAATTTTACAAACACTTCTTTATCCTTTTTTACCTTTTTTAACTTTGTTTTTATATCTTTCGGAATCTCAAAATACTTTTCAGCCCAAATATAAATTTCGATAAATACAGGCATCAAATCGATGCCTTTTTGTGTTAATTTATATATAACTTTCACCTTGTTGTCTGGATGGCTTGATTTTTCGATGAGACCACCTTCTTCCAACGACTGAAGCCTGGATGCGAGAATATTCGTAGCAATTCCTTCCGGCGACTTCAGGAAATCTCCGTAGCTAGATTTGTTTGAAAAAATAATATCTCGAATGATGAGAAGCGACCATTTATCACCCCAAATATCAAGGGCGCAGCTAATCGGACAATCTGACCTTTTTTGATTCACTGGCATAAATTCATTTTATTAAATTACTTGCAAAAAACAAGTAATTTAATTTCATATTACTTGTTTTTTGCAAGTAATATGAGTCAAAGAATACGGAAGTAGAAAATTCTGGGAATGTTCTTTAAAGCCAAAAATTGCCTACTACTACAAAATTTTGATAGAACACGAGACAAAAACAATGAAACAAACAATTTTAATAACTGGTGCATCCTCAGGTATCGGACTTCTGATTGCCAACAAACTTCACGAAAGTGGGCATAGAGTGATTGGCACTAGCCGTAATCCAGAAAAACACAGTTCAAAATTACCCTTCCAATTATTAGAACTGGATATTTCTTCCGATAGTTCCATCGAATCCTTCACGAAGAGACTATTCAGCCACATTGATAAACTGGATGTTCTGATCAATAATGCAGGATATTTAGTTACAGGGTTAGCCGAAGAAACACCGATTGAATTAGGAAGAGAACAATTTGAAACCAATTTTTGGGGAACAGTAAAATTCACAAATCAACTCCTACCTTATTTTAGAAAAGATAGATTCTAAAGTTTAACGCAACACTTCCTTTATTTTTTCCGCGGGAGTTTTCCAGCCAAGCGTTTTTCTTGGACGCTCATTTAAAAGCTTTTGGACTCTTTTCAGTTCTTTTCTTGATATATCATTAAAGTCAGTTTTTTTAGGAAAGAAATCTCTTATTAGCATATTCGTATTTTCACAAGTCCCCCTTTCCCAAGGACTTCCCGGATGACAAAAA
>NZ_AOGY02000068.1 GCF_000332455.1 Leptospira vanthielii serovar Holland str. Waz Holland = ATCC 700522
ACGCCACGTATAAATGTCCTTCGCATAACAGCGTGGAAACGACTTCGCTTCGGCACGAGGCCTCGCTTGGGCTGCGCCACATTCCTCTCCGTCACGCTTCTCGCTCCGCAAGAAGTCGCGCCGACGCTAACGCCTCCTTCAGAGGCTCAGCTACGAGGAACGTCGTCTCCACTAGTTCGTTATACGCAACGCATTAACTGTATGCCTCAGGACATGGGTAACACTTTTGTAGCAAGACATAGGTAACACTTTCAGGTTTCTAATCCCTATAGATCACCTTTTTAGGAGGGCTAGAGGGATGCCTTGGAAGGAGAATAATGTCGTGGAATTAAGATATCAGTTCGTTCTGGAGAGCCTCCAGACGGGAGTCAATTTTTACTCAGCTTTGTGCTCAGTATGGGATCTCCACCAAGTGTGGATACAAATGGAAGGAAAGATTCATTTTAGAGGTCGGGAGGGGCTTCGGGATAAAAAGAAAACTCCAAAAAACTCGCCGGCTAAAATTGCTGAAGAAACCATTCTCGATATCGTTAAGATCAAAAATAATAAGAAGTTTTGGGGGGCTAAAAAAATCCTAGAACTCTACAAAAATAAATTCCCTGACAGAAAACCTCCTAACAGATCCACCGTTGAACGTATTCTTAAAAAAGCCGGGCTTCTAGATAAGAAAAAGAAAAGAAGACCCATTAACTCAGGACAACGCATCTCTATGCCTGAGAAAGCCACTCATCCATACGTCGTATTTGGACCGTTGACTTCAAAGGATGGTGGTATACTCCAGAAAGAGAAAAAGTAATCCTCTTACCGTCAGAGATGATTTCTCTAAAATATATTCTCGCTATCAAAACTTTGAAGAAAGGTGATATTCCTTCCGTTAAGGCTGAATTTACTAGGTTATTTAAGATCTACGGTATTCCTGATATCATTCGTTCTGACAATGGACCGCCTTTCGCTTCCATGCAGTCTCTTTGGGGACTCACTAAACTTTCCGTTTGGTGGCTCTCTCTAGGGATCAAACTCGATCGTATTCAACCAGGGAAACCCTACCAAAATGGTGCTCATGAAAGAATGCATAGAGACATGGCAAGAGAACTACAACAGGAAATCGTTGGTAACATCACACTCTTCCAAAATCTTTTCGATAAATGGAGAATCGAATTCAATAGAGAAAGACCTCACGAAGCTCTTAACATGAAAACTCCAGAACAAGTCTATGTTAAGTCTGATAGAAAATTTGATCCTTATGCTGACTTACTTATTGCATATCCTTTTGGATTCAAACAAAGGCATGTCAATGACAGAGGATACATCAATTACAATGGTAACCTAATCATGGTTGGAAATCCTTTTAATGGATTTAATATCGGAATCAAAAAGGAATCACATTCCCTCTCTATCTGGTTCGGTAAAAATATGTTAGGTGTGATTGATCAAAATTTATTCTTGATTAATTCTCAGGACGATTCATACAAAGTTCATAAACCAAGAAAGGTTGCCAAAAAGCGTTACCCTTCTCCTGCAGCATAATCGTTACCCATGTCTTGAAGTCATACCTAAAATCAATATTAAAATGAAAGTTTTTCATTTTGCATTTATCACCTCGATAACAATAGCAGTCCTATTAGGTATTGATTCAAAAAATACTAATGAAGAAAATATTTATTCAGAAAAAGTTGTTTCTATTCTAAAAATTGTAAATTTTAAGGATTTAGGAGGAGTTACTCAAATAAACAATTCAGTATACTTTAATCCTAAAAAAATCGAAAACTCCTTTTTATTAAAAATAGAACCTAATACAACTATACAAATTGAAAATTGCGAATTCAATCTATTTAAAGATGCCTCAAGATTTGATAAACATGAATACAATAATCACAAATATATTCTTCAAACAAATCATAGTTTCTATTTATTCAAAAAAGTAAATTTCGAAGAAATGTATTTTTATAAATTTAAATTCAGTTACGACATAAATGGTGTTTTTCATTATGATTTTTATGATTGTGTAAAAACAAGCTCATTGCAGAAAAACCAAATATTAACAAATTATTTTGAAAAAAATAGCTTTAAAATCCATTTTTTAGAATATTTAAATAAAATCTCAATTCGAGCTGAAAACAATAATCTGAAAATTAGAAACCAATATATAATTATCATTGGATTTGTATTAAATGTTATATTATTTTTCATACTTTTGTTTTTCCTTACAAATTTAAAATTTATGTTCCCATATTTTACAATATTAAATATATGCTTATATCTTATTTTACGATTCAACGACGGACATTAAACCAACGTGACGTCGCATAACATCGGCTAAACACTTCGCTTCGAGTCTTCGCCCTCGCTTGGCCTTCGGCACATTCCTCTCCGTCACGTCTCTTGCATTCGCAAGATCCGCGCCGACGCTAACGCCTACTCCGTAGGCTCAGCTCCGAGGAACGTCGTTTAGCCTCGTTCGTTATGCGACATGTTATAAAACTTAAAATAAGAATATAAAAAATGATAGTTAAAGAAGAAGAAATAGATAGCCTAAGTCAACCGAAAGCTCAACAAGACGCCGTTTTAATAAAACAAAAATTTGATCTAAGAAGAACACAATATCAAATTTGCAAAAAAAATAGAATTTATAGTCTAGAAATATGGCAAACATTAGAAGATGAAATAAAAGAATTTGAAGAAAAATTTCTCCAATGGAATAACCAGTGGTCACAAACATACCAATCCAACAATTTAACTGCAATCAAAAGCTTTCTTAAAGAAGGAAACACCATATTTGAAAAAATGGAAAATTTTCTAAAAAATCAACAATTATTCGATGATATTGAAACTAGTTCAAATGTATCCTTTAGAAAAACATTACACGAGAACATCGAAACCAAATTTCTCGAATTATCTGAAAACTTTACAAATCAAATAAAAGAAGGAATTAACTCTTTAGTTAGATTAAAAGGAGAACTAAATCTTACCAAAAATTTCGGTGAAAAAATTAGCAAACAAGTTGAGTCTTCAAAATATGGCAACTGGATATTCTTTTCTTTATTTCTGTCATTACTCTTTTTATATGGATTAATATTAATTGTCCCATTTTTCTATAGTCCATTAAAAGAATTTGAATATTGGCAACAATGGGGGATTAGATTAACTATCTCGATACCAACAGGCTTAATTTTATATTTCGTATTTAATCAATATAGATTTTATAAATTATCTTATACAAAATACCAACACCTTGAAACTTTTATTGGAGGGGGTATAACCTCCCTACACTCATTATTAGATGCAAATTCAAAGCTAAAAGATGAAACAAGCAAAAGCATTGCAGATCTTTTTATAAGCATTGACGATATTTTGAAACCAATAGTGAACAAAAATTCACCGTATCCTTTTGACCTAAAAGATCTCAACAAATCCGTAAATGATCTTCTAAAAAATTTAGAAAGCATAAGCAAAATCAAGAAAGATAATCCAATCCAATAACACGTCGCATAACAGCGTGGAAACGCTTCGCTTCGGCACAAGGCCTCGCTTGGGCTACGCCACATTCCTCTCCGTCACGCTTCTCGCTCCGCAAGAAGGCGCGCCGACGCTAACGCCTACGACGTAGGCTCAGCTACGAGGAACGTCGTCTCCACTAATTCGTTATGCGAAATGGCTTAAAAAATAATGAAAAAAATAATGAATAGAGGAAAAATCAAAACAAAGAATTTAGTAATATTCTTAATTTTACTCATTGGATTTTCAATAGGAACTGTCTCACATATTATTGATATTGAAAAATTTGGATTTTTCGGATATAAATTTGCACCTTATCCTCTAAATGTCTTTTGGACTTTTTTAGTCATTCTCGATCCTCTTACCATTATTCTCATATTCTTTAAACTTAGATATGCAATATATTTAGCTATATCTATTATGATGCTTGATATTACAATCAATCTATCTTACGGAA
>NZ_AOGY02000067.1 GCF_000332455.1 Leptospira vanthielii serovar Holland str. Waz Holland = ATCC 700522
ACAAGTAACAAGTACGACCCCTTTCCATTCTGTACTTAATTTTTCTCTCACAAGTCCATCTTGAAAAAAGCAAAAAATCCCGATAGTTTTATTGAATGAAACTAACTTTGACTTTGGGAACCTTTGTGTTTTTTGGTTTTGTCCTTTGGGCAGAGCCTGCAGAGGAACTATCCAAACCTTTTTTGCGAGTGTTCCCAAGTTTTCGGCCAGAAGAATGCGAAGACTGGGCCATTCGGCCTTTTATCTGCAAACAATGTTTAAGAGAAGGGAAACGATATGCGCAGGAAATTCGGTTTTTTGAAGATGGTCCTTATCGGACTCACGGCTGTTATGCAGAACCTGGGGGTTTTGAAAGTTTAGAGAGTGAAACAAAAACCGGGAATGTACATCCCCGGTAGGATCTATACGTGGCGTTATTTTTTTACACAACCCATAATGCCAGCTAAACCTGGTGCATTTTTCAAACAGTTAGGATCAAATTTTCCTTCCATACACTGATCGATCATTTTTTGTTTACCTTGTTGTAATCCTGCGAGAACTGGTGCTGCCGTCTGGATTTCTTTTTAGCTTCTTCTTCGATTTGAGTGAACGTGCTAGCGAGAGCAGACTCACACTCTTCTTGGGTATACACTTTAGATTTACAATTAGCCAAGAAAAGCCCGAGAGCGAGCGCCAAAATGAGGGATTTTTTCATGAAAAACTCCGATACATAGATTTCATGATAGCTTCTTTTTTAGAAAGGGATTTGAAAACAAAAAAATGATCCACCATATTGCCATAGGTACGCCCCATCCTTCCCATTTAGCCAGATTTTACCTTCAAATTCCTATACGTGGCGTAAAAAATTCAGGAATTCTATTATGAATCAGGAGAGGTCCGTTCCGTTTGGATTGGGTTCGGTCCAGTCATTCTTATGTTAGAGAAGGAGAAAACAGTCCCCGCGTGCTCTTGTTTTTTCTTTTTCAGAAAGTGATCGATCCGAATGGATCCAGTTTTTAAACCATGTTACGATTCAAAACCGAACTGATTACACCGCATACTTTTTGGACATTGATGGGAATCTTTTAGGAGTAAGTCAATATCCAGAAAAACTAGGAACCTTTTAGAAATGAGTTGAGAAAACCTTTCAATTTACTCCGAGAGATCATAAGCATTTCCAATGGTTCGCAAGTTTTATCAGAACCATCGGGAACATACGTGGCGTCAATTCACTTCGCATGACAGGAATTAGTTCTAAGTTACGAGAGATTTTATTAAAATTCAACCTATACGTGGATTAATGAAACATCAGATTGCCACTTTCAATGAGTATTAACAAAGACGATACACAATGGTACGGAAATGCCAGAGAAGAAAGTAATACGTGGAGTCTTTCCAAGCGACTGCATAAGCCCAAAGGAGACCACCCGTTTGGAACTTGGAAAGACTGTGTCTGGTCGGTTTTGCAACAAAGCTAGAGGCGTTATTGCCCAGCCACCTCGCGAGTCAAAAATCTTTTGTTGTAACAACTACTATCCAATTAGACCACCTCCTTTGCTCATACCTTAGCTATGCCTTTTCTAGTACTAGAAAGAAAAAACGTCAAGAAAACATTTGATCAAAACTAAAAATAAAAGAAGATAGCGTAACCATGGCAAAAGAACAAGAGGAAAAAACATTAGACAGGGCCGAACAGTCTAACTCGCTCCAGTTGGATTTCGAAGTTTCTATTTTTGATCTCTTCAAACATTACTTCCACGTTAGGCTCCGGGTCAAAACAGACCAATCGGAGATGACTTTTTGTTTGCCCAGTTGGACCCCAGGTTCTTACATGATCCGGGACTACGGAACCCACCTACATAAGTTCGAAGTAAAAAACTCGAAAACAGGAGAAACAGTTCCTTGGGAAATGGTGGACCTACACCGTTGGAAATTAAAAAATTTACCCTCCGAATTCGATATTTCCTATATCATTTATGCCTTTGAAGACTTTACTGTAAGGACAAATTATTTAGAAACAGAGTTTGGGTTTATCAATTCCCCTGCTTTGTTTTTATACCCGGAAGGGAAACTAGAACAATCTTCCAAGATTCAGTTCCAAGTATCCAATCATTTTCCTTTTGTATATTCGAGTTTAACACGTAGCGAAGAAGACAATCATTTGTTTTTAGCAGAAAATTTTGATGAACTATTCGATTCCCCATTCCACCTAAGCAAACAAAATTCTGTATTTTTTACAGCAGGAACCACCAAACATGAATTACTTGTGGAAGGAGATGTAACTTTTGATTTTAAAACAAAGTTAGCATTAGATCTAAAACGAATTACTGAAACACAAATTGAATGGATGATGGACTCACCCAATCCCTACTACTTATTTGTTCTCAATTTGAGTTTGCCTGCTTATGGTGGGCTAGAACATAGAGCTTCTAGCATCAATTATTTCAATCCAGAACTGATTTATGATGAGGAAGAGTATAAAAAGTTACTCGAACTTTTATCCCATGAATACTTTCATCTTTGGAATATCAAACGGATCAGGCCCATCGCTCTTGGTCCCTTTGACTACCAAAAACCTAACCTAACACGCGAATTGTGGATTGCAGAAGGATTCACCAGTTTTTATGATGCCTACTTTCTCTACCACTCCGGATTTCTCTCCAAAGAAGAATACTTATCCAAACTCCAATCGGATATTTTTTCTTTGGAAGACAATGAAGCTGATTTTTGGATGAGTTTAGAAGAATCCTCTTTTACTGCTTGGACCAAATATTATAAAAGAAATGGAAACAGTCATAATATCACAGTCTCTTATTATACCAAAGGTGGCGTTATTGCCTTATGTATGAATTTATTTTTACTCAAAGAATCAAAAGAGAAAAAAACAATTCGTCATGTGTTCCAAAGTTTAAACGAAATATTTGTTAAAACAAAAAATAGAGGGTTCACCAAACAAGAGTTTTTTGATACAGTAAAGGATGTAACGGGAGTAGATCTTAAAACAGAGTTCAATCAATACCTAGAATATCCAAAACCAATCCCTGTGGACTATTATTTAGATATCATCGGAATCCAAAGAATTCAAACCGATTTGGTCGGTGACACCGGATTCAAAACAAAGGAAAAAAATGGGAACCTTTACATCCAAAAACTCCTTCATAAATCCGACATGGACTCCTTTGATTTGATGTTAGATGATGAAATCCTTGCCATCAATGGGAAACGAGCCACCACAAATTCCCTGCAGAAATTGGAGAAAAATCTAGGGTCTGGTGAAAAATTCCACCTCATCCTCTCCCGTGCTGGGAAAATCAAAGAATCTATGATTACCGCTTCTGGGTATTACAAAACAAGAAAATTTGTGATAGCAGAAGACACCTCTGATGACAGAAAAGAACTACGAGAATTTTTCCTAAGGAATATTGTGTAAATGCCAGCTCTTTTTAATTATATTTTAACTCCATCCAGTAAAGATGAAGTGCTTCTCGACAGGCCTCTCCCTCTCTCCCACAGACATCCCAAACATTGGATCCACATCACAGCAGAGAATGAAGAAAAACTGATGTTTCTCTTTCAAAAACATGATATCCACCAACTAACCATTGAGGACATTCTAAACCCCAATAGCCGGATCAAACTAGAGATTTTCCCCAATTATATATTTTTTGTTTTTCGTGGTTTCCATTTTGAGAGGAACCAACTCACACAAAAAAACTTTAACTTCATCCTAACACCAAACCAGATCATCTCTCTAACACTTGACTACCGTGATAGTATTGGTGACATCATCGACCAGTGGAAGGTGAATAATAAAATTTTGGCTCGCGGATATGAATTTATTGTTCACAAAATTTTGGATATAGAAACAGACCATACACTTGCTATCACTCAGAAAATAGAAGAGAGGATTGAACATTTTGAAGAACAAATTTTTGGGAATGCAAAGTCTTTAGACATCAGTAATGTTTATAGTTTGAGATCAAGTCTTCTATCGATCAAAAAAGGAATGCTTCAAAATAAAGAAGTTTTGGAAGATTTAGAAAAAATCAAAAATAGTTTTTTTAGTGATGAGGCCGATGCATTCTTTCGAGATGTAAGAGACCATTCTCTTCGTATCTTAGAACAAGTGGATAGTAATATCGAATCTATATCCTCAGCTCTCGAAGCCCATATTGCCATTTCCACCCGTAAAACCAATGAAATTATGAAGATCCTCACCATCATGACTGCCATCATGTTACCCATGTCTCTTGTGGCTGGGATTTATGGGATGAACTTCCGTCATATGCCCACTCTCGAATGGGAGTATGGGTTTATCACAGCTCTCGGAGCCATGGGTTTTTTAGGAATTTTGATGTTACTTTATTTTAGAATCAAACGTTGGTATTAATTCTAAATCAAACCACGAATCTGGACAAGTAACTCTGGATCTTCTACAGGCGGATCTATTTCTCCCCTTGTCCACTGATTAAAAAGGTCCTTCAAACGTTTGTTAAGCGAATCAAATTCAGGGGAATTTGGAAATAAAATGACAGAATTTGGTTTTACTGTTTTTCCTGTTGTGGATACAAAAGCAAAATCTGGGATCATTTTTTCTAAAGTCTCTGCAGAAAATGCAGGAAAGTTAGAGCCGAGCCAATCTACAGAAGGCAAACAGTTCTTTTGAAAATAAGCATCGCTGAGGGCCGAAACAAGAGCTCTTTTTAGTTGTTGTTTTTTCTCCTTTTCAAGTCGTTCTTCTCTTTCTCTAAGTTTCTTTTTAAAGAAATTTTCCCTACGTTTTTGATACAAAAATTGGCGGTCCATCTGCGAGTATGTAAGTATCGATTTTGCTTTCGCATAACCAGAATTAACGACAGGAGTGACACCTAAAAAGTAAAAAAGTTTATAAAACCAAGGGATGTATTTAAAATAAACAGACTGGAGATTTTTACCGTATGTTTTTACAAACTCATCATCTTTAAAAATAGGTTTTAGTTCTTTTTCATTTAATTCAATGATGGCCTTCAAATACAAAATATGTTCTGTTGTGAACCTATAATTTTGAAAGATTAAGTGGTTAATGTCTTTGATATTGTTTTGGTTGTTATTCACAAAGATGGCAATTTTTGCATCTTGGTCATGCCATTCTGCGGAAAGAACTTTTGGATTTTTTCTCAAAAGATCAACGATGATGGTATCATGTTCGTTGTCTTTTTCCAAATTAATTCGAAGAAGTCTAGAATCAAAGTCAAACTGGCTATCCAACATCTTCATATAAACTTTAAGAAGTCGGTCCACTTCTCGTTTTTTTTCAAGTTCTGCATATTTGGCCGCCATCTCAGCCACTTTTCGCAAATTATGAATTAAAGGATAAAAACCGTTTTCTTTCAGAATCTCTTTAAATCCATACAACATATCAATTTTTGAACGGATTAAATCAATTTCGCTAGGTTCGGTATTCCCACTTACAGGTGTCGTTGAATGGATCCGATCAAAAGCCAATCGAATTTCGGTATCAAATGCTTTTGCCAAAGGTTCCACTTTGGTCATCAAATACTCATTGGCAATATGCAAAAAACTAGCAGCTTCCGACTCTGGTAAAGAATAGAACCCTACATGGGGTAACACAATGATTCGCGGGTCGGCTTCCAATTCATCAATCATGAGTCCACGAGATCGTTTTAACATTTCCGCTGACGGTTGTAAGGGGAACTGTTTTGGTTCCAACAACCGATCTAACTCATCACCTGTTCCCTTCTCTTCTTTATAATCAATGTCTGCAAGTTTGTTAAGGACAGTACGCCATGTATCTTCTGTTAAAATACGTTTGGCTTGTATGTATTGGAATAGATGTTCGGTAGATCTTGAGATAAGCAATTTATAAGGTTCTTCTAAAGGCATTCCCCCAGGAAGTCCCACAAGAAAGGGTACAAAACGTAACTCCCCCACATCGGCATCAAATTTAATTTCAAAAAGTTGCGTGGTTAGTCCATAATCAATGAGTTGCCACAATGCATCCAAAGCAGTTTCACGATCCATTTTTAGTTTTTCAAAATTGGAATCTGTCGGGCGAAATAAATGTCCTGCTTCAATGTTTTCACGAGAACTTTGGACCTCCACTGTTTTCATAATAGACAAAGCTTCTTTTTGTAGGATGATCCCTGAAGACCTACCTAACGTCTCTTTGGTTGTCAGTTGTAAAAAATGATCGTGCGGAGGTGATATTCTCATACTTTAAATGGCAGTGAGTCCGCCATCAACAGTCCAATTTGATCCAGATATGTATCCGGATTCTTTCTGAAGGAGGAAATTGACGACACGAGCAATTTCGGAAGGTTCTGCGATTCGCCTAACGGGAGTCCTCTCTGTGATTTTTGTCTTATGGTCGGATACTTGGTCTTCTTGAATTCCCATATTGGTATCAACAAAACCTGGGCTCACTGCGTTGGCCGTGATTCCATACTTCCCCCATTCATCTGCTATGGAACGGATAAATCCAACTAACCCATGTTTGGAGGAGGAATAAGCCACAGAGTTTGCAGAACCTACAATGGATAAAGAAGAAGCAATGGCGACAATTCGTCCAAAACTTTGGGTTTTGAAAATAGGAAGGAGTAATTTGGAGAGAAGGAACAAAGTATTTAAATTAACGCGGAAAATGGACTCCCATTCTTCTACAGAAACTTCGGTGATCGGGTGGTAAGGACCACCAAATCCAGCGTTGTGGACAAACCCATAAAAATCCCCGGCCTCAGAACTTTCTTGGATGATTTTGGAAAGGCTCCTCTCCACAACAAAAGGAGTTTCCGCCAGATCGATTTCTCTATAGGTCTCTTGGAGGATGGGGGAAGTTGGCCGGACTTTGTCCAGGTTCCAGACAGAAAAACCCGCAAGGACAAGGGTTCGAACGATTTCCCTTCCAATTCCGCCACTGCCACCGGTCACGAACACAATCGATTCCTTGAATTCCATGGAAACTATAAGATTCCTTTTTTTGGGGTAATGGATAAGTCATCTACAAAGATAGATTTAGGCAAGTGGGAAATACTCCACAAATACTCGGAAATGTCCGAAATAGAAACCATATCATTCTTGTCAAACTGGGGCCTCGTGTCCCAAATTTCAGTCGCCACGGCCCCAAGACTGACATGCACCACCTTGGTTCCCAAGGGTTTCCACTCTTCCCTGAGCGCCCGAGCGATTCCGAGAACGGCATGTTTGGAGGCACAATAGGCCGCAGAATCTGGAAATCCCTGTTTCCCAGCCGTAGAGCCTAAAAAAACGAAAGTTGTATTCTGAAAAAAAGGCAGATAGGGAGAAAAGGCTTTTGAAATCAATAGAAGAGCTTGTACATTCAATAGAAAATGTGCTTCTAGATCTTTCTTTTTCAGTAAATCAATGGGCCCAAAAAGGCCATCTCCCAAAGCAAAGTAAACATAAAGATCCGTTTCTCTTAATGAAGGTTGGTCGGGGTTTCTTTTTGATCCGTATTTATCAGAAAGGGAAATCTCAAACGTTCGCAAGTCTTTGTGATTTGTGGCATCAAAGGAAAAAGTTCCTTTTTCTGCTTTTGTGAAAGATTCAAGAATCTCTTCCCCCTTTCTCGAAAACCCAAATAGGGATACAGAGTTGTCCTCTAAAAAACGTTTGTGGAGCCCTTGTCCAATTCCGGAACCAATTCCAAAAATATACACATGGGTCCTGTCCTTCATATCCGCCTAGCCATCACTTGCAAAAGAAAGTGGACTGCTTCCAAATGTTTATTGGCCTCAGCCACCGTTTTTCCCCAAACCGTAGGACCATGTCCTTCGATGAGTAAAAAAGGAACCTGAGGTTTTCCTTTGGTTTCTATGTAACGTTTGATTTCCGAAGCAATTGTCGGAACATGAGTATGGTTGTAAAAAACAGGGAAGGTCAAATTTGGTTTTTCATCCCAAATTCCAAAAGCCTTGATGATTTCGATCGGAGGGAGAGGAAAATCGCGAAATCCCTCTTCTTTGCCAACACCAAACTCGAGTAAGTTGGAATCCAAAGTATGGACATGAAGGGCAGCACCCGAATCTGAAATCTGTGAATAGACCACCTGATGGATGCTAGTTTCTGCTGAGGGTTTTAATCCCTCCCTTGCGGAGACCAAAGACCCGTCGCCAACAGAAACACAAACAAAGTCTTTTTCGTTAAGTTCTCCCTTGTGTTTTCCAGAAGCAGTGATCCAAAAAACATCTCCCGCACGACAGGAGAGATTTCCAGCAGTGGCATACATCCACTGCCTTTCATAATAGGTATGAGAGAGTTTGGTAAGTTCCTGTAGGGACGTTTGAGACTCCAAATCTATTTGTTGACTCGCTCCACATAACTCAAATCGCGAAGGTCAATTTTGACTGTGTCCCCTTGTCTGATAAAAATAGGGACTTGGACTTCTCCTCCAGTTTCGACAGTCACACGTTTGAGTGCAAGGCCCGTTGTGTCCCCTTTCAAACCATCTTCTGCATAGGTAACTTCCAACACAGCAAAGTTAGGAGGTGTGACACCAATCGGTTTGTCATTGTAAAACGAGACTTCCACAGCTGTTTCTTCTTTCATAAAAGGAAGGATGTCTTCCACATAATCTTTAGAAACCGGGATCTGTTCGTAATCGTTGATATCCATAAAAATGATTTGGTCACCATCAGCATAACAATACTGCATTTTGCGGCGTTCTAAATCCACACTTTCCAGTTTTTCTGCAGCTTTGAAGGTTCTTTCAATAGAAGAATCGCGGACAATATTTTTAAGTTTGGTACGGATGAATGCAGAACCCTTTCCAGGATTCACAAACTCTGTTTTGACGACGGAATAAAGCTCATTGTCAATCTTGAGAATCATTCCTTTTTTTACTTCTGTAATGCCTAAGTTCATAATTTCGTTACTCGTAAACAAAATCCGAGGGACTTGGCCCTGTGTCAACCGAAGTATGGTCATAAGCGATGACCTGGTCGGATTGGAAATGGCAATTACAAAACCGAATCACTACGATTAAGGATTTGGAAGAAAAACTGACTCTGACACCCGAAGAGAGGGAGAGTTTTGCGCCTGCACTAGAGGAATTTAGTTTTGCCGTCACTCCTTACTATTTGGAGAGGATCGATAAAGAAAATCCGAACTGTCCCATTCGCAAACAAATCATCCCCAGAGCCGGCGAACTTACCAAAAAACCCAATGAAGTAGAAGATCCCCTGGCAGAAGAACGATACATGCCAGTCAAAGGTGTGACCCATCGATATCCCGATCGTGCCATTTGGTATATTTCTCATGTTTGTGCTGTGTATTGCCGGTTTTGCACAAGGAAACGAAAAGTTTCAGACCCCGAAGAAACCCCGAACCGACAGGAATGGGAAAAAGCTCTCGAATACTTTCGAACTCATGAAGAACTACGAGAGATCATTTTGTCTGGTGGCGACCCACTCACCCTTTCCGACTCTTCGATTGATTACCTGCTCGGTGAATTAAAATCTATACCTCATCTCAACCAAGTGCGAATTCATTCCCGCCACCCAGTCACTATGCCCATGCGGCTCACCGAAAATCTTTGCAGTGTTTTTGCAAAATACTTTCCTTTGTATATGGTCACTCATTTCAATCACCCCAAGGAAATTACAAATGAAACAAAAACGTATGTTATGCGACTTATCAAAAAGGGGCATGTATCCGTTTTTAACCAAACGGTTTTACTTTCTGGGATCAATGATGATGAAAAAGTTTTGGCGGAACTCAATTACAAATTAATCTCTATAGGAATCAAACCCTATTACCTCCACCAATGTGATGAAGTGTTTGGAAGTTCCGACTTTGTTGTCCCCATTGAAAGAGGGATCGAAATCTATCGAAAACTACGGGGATTCCATTCAGGAATCACGATCCCCAATTATGTAAAAGACCTCACGGGTGGTGGTGGAAAAGTCCTTCTCTCACCTGACTATTTACAAAAGAAAACAAAAGATGGGTATCTATTTCAAAACTATTTAGGAGATGAATATGAAGTGGGACATTAAATTGATTTCTATTCTTTTCCTAACCCTGATGACCGCTTGTCAGTCAGTAAAGGAAACCCCATCAGAAAAAAAACAAGAATCTACCCAACCGAATCTCCATGGGGAGGAAATCAAAAAGTACCACCTAACAAAAGAGCTGCGACTTACCTACCATGCAGTTTGGGTGGCAAAAGAAAACTTTGAACTCCTTAAATCTGGCTCTATTTTTGGAACGGGAAATAGTTATGAAATCCGTTTGGATTCGGCTGGAAAAATCCAGTGGCTCAGGTTATCTTCCACCGACAGAGAAAACCAATCCCAGTTTCCTTATTTCTATAAAGACGAAGTCCAAAACCCAGATGTATCCTATTTTGTCTGGGGATCCAAAAAATGCAGTGTTCTTGTTTTTTTACTCCCCGATTCCCAACTTTATGCTCGTTGGGAAGGGATTCATAATGGATTTTTACTCGTTTTTGAGACCATCACTTCCAACACCACCGGTCCCAAAGAACTGGCAAAAGAACTCCACCAGATGGTCCAACAATCTCTGGATCTCTACTAGGGGCTTTCAGATTTCTAACAAAGCCTGTTTTTTTAGAAAAAAAGATTAGGCAAATAGGCCGTAGCAGTTA
>NZ_AOGY02000066.1 GCF_000332455.1 Leptospira vanthielii serovar Holland str. Waz Holland = ATCC 700522
ATCCCAAATTGGGATAAACTATAATTCTATACTAGCAACCAGCGTATAACAGCGTGGAAACGCTGCGCTTCGGCACAAGGCCTCGCTTGGGCTACGCCACATTTCCCTTCTGTCACTCGTTTGCATCCGCAAACTCCGTGCCAGTCCCTAACGTCCCGTTAACGGGACTCAGGGTCGGGAAACGTCGTCTCCACTAGTTCGTTATGCGACATTTTCAAAGTCAAATTTTAAATTAATTAATTGAGGAATTAACAACATCCTTCAATTTGTTTCGGAGGACATTTCACTGTTCCAAAAGAACAAAATACACAGCAATCACCATTCTTAGGCTTCATGTAATACAAACAACTATCACATGTATAAAAATGTTGGCAGGCATTTATAGGCATCTCTTCTTTCTTTCTAAACCCGCACTCTGGACAAGTTATAGTTGATAATGTAATTATTTCCATTTTCGTTCACCTTTTATATTTATTACTTTATATCCAACTTTATTCTGTATAATATCCTTAAATTCTTGAATACCGACTTTTCTTTTATCATATACTATTTGTGTAACTCCCTTCTTATAATCCGAAGTTACTTTTAAAACTCCAGTTAATTCCACTAAAGCAGTATTCACACTATATTCGCAACCAACGCATGTCATACCTGATATCACAAATTCGGCAAATACCAAGTGTTCACTTTCTAATTTTCCTTTTACTTCATTTACTGGTTTCAAAATTGAACTATAATTTGGAAATAGAAATAAAAACAAACTGAGAATCGTGGCAAAAGTTAAGTATATTTTACTGTAAAAAAAACGATTGAAGATACTTCTTTCGCAATCACAATCCAAATCAGATTTTTTGGATTTAGTAATAAGATTATACCATAGTAAACTAAATATTACCATAGATAGGATTATCAAAAATGATCGATAAGGCTCTAACCATCTGAAAGCCGAAGCAATTCCAGTGAATCCTCCAATTACTCCAACAATAGGAGAAACACAGCATAATGAAGAAGATATCGCTAATAAAAAACCAGCACTCACTTGAATCCTAAAATCGTTAAATATCTTGTACATGGCAATTCTCCCGAATATATTTTCCTTGCTATATATATGTGACAACATTATAGTTTACTAGAAGGTTTACATTTTTTTATTATTCTCAAAAAAGGTAATTTTATGCATATCGGAGAGTTTTCAAGAATTTGCAAAATATCAAAGGAATCCATTCGATACTATGAAAAAGAAGGACTTTTGAAAGGGTCTAGAAAGGAGAATAATTATCGAGTTTACTCTAAAAAAGAAATACGCGTAGTCGAATTGATCAATTCTCTTAAAAATTCTGGATTTACACTTTTTGAAATTAGAAGTTTTTTAAATTTATATGACTCGGATTCCAAATGCAAAGAAGTTCAAATTAAACTAGAAAACAAATTACTTATCATAAAAGACAGAATTTCTGAACTTATTTCTATTCAGGAAAAGCTTAATAAATCTATCCAAGAATGTGAAGACAATCCCAATAAAAAATTCTGCAATATTGTCTCAAGTTCCCATTTATAGCAAATTGAATTAAATTTACATTATTTAATTTTAAAATAATATGTTAGAATCTTGAAAACGTCGCATAACAGCGCCTTAACGCTTCGCTTCGGGACAAGCCCTCGCTCGGTCTGCGACACATAGGCTTCTGGCACTCCCCTTGCATCCGCAAGTGTCGTTCCAGTCCCTAACGTCCCGTTGGGACTCAGGGCCAGCCTACGTCGTTAAGGCTAGTTCGTTATGCGAAATAAACCAAAATCTATTTTGTATTCGCAGGATTACAGGAACAATCGATTGAACAAGCATGTGGTTTCTTCTTGAATTTCCATACAACTAGTAGAACTAAACTCAAAGCGAGTAAAAATAATCCTATTTTTTCACTCCATTCAAAGAGAAAACTAAATCCAGCTAATCCACTTATACCTATAATTAAAGGTGCAAGACAACATAACCCGCAAAGTCCTATTCCTAACATTGATAACTTTCCAGACCATTTTAATAATGGATTCGTATTTTTAAACATTTTAGACCTCAATCTAATTTTTAATCAGTCTAAACCGTGGAGTTAACTCCATTGTCAATAGGGGTTTGGAAAAAAATATGTTAATTGGTGAAATTGTTAAAAAAACAGGGATTTCCAGAGATACCATACGATTCTATGAAAAGGAGGGACTTTTCAAAAACTGCCTTATTATTCGTAAAGACAACAATTATAAAGAATACTCTTCCGATGTGTTAGAACAACTGCAACTAATTCACACACTCAGAAAATTGAATTTTTCTTTATCTGAAATAAACAATTTAACTAGAATCAGAAATCCTAATCTTCTCGACTGTAATGATCTTTCAAAGTCTCTTAATAAAAATATAGAAATTATTGATGCACAAATTAATTCTCTTTTAAAACTGAAAGAAGATTTGAAGAAAGTTGAATCGGCTTGTTCACCTAATTGCAATTTTATTGATAAAAAACCTTCATGCTTAAATTGTTAAATTCCGAAATATTCCTTATTTACCTAAAGCCAACTCTCATTTTCATTTTAGCCGGTCTTTGCGAAATCGGTGGCGGTTATTTAGTTTGGCTTTGGATTCGTGAAAATAAATCAGTAGGAATTGGTATACTTGGATTTATTATTTTAGGATTCTACGGGGTAGTGGCTACATGGCAACCTGCAAATTTTGCAAGAACATACGCTACTTACGGTGGAATCTTTATAGTAATGTCAATTGCTTGGGCATGGAAATTTGATAATTTTATTCCAAATAAATATGATCTAATCGGATCAGCCATTGCCTTAATTGGAGTAATGATTATCTTTTTTGCGCCGAAATAAAAAAGGTAAACCTGGTTTACTTCGCATAACAGCGCCTTAACGCTTCGCTTCGGGACGAGCCCTCGCTCGGTCTGCGACACATTCCTCTCCGGCACGTTTCTTGCCTCCGCAAGACTCCGTGCCGACGCTAACGCCTACTCCGTAGGCTCAGCTCCGAGGAACGTCGTTAAGGCTATTTCGTTATGCGTAATTGGTGAAATAAATTAAAAAACAAAGTATGAATAAAATAGATAAGTCTCAAATTGATATCAAAGGAATCGGAAAAGTATTATCCGAAGGAAAACTTTCTGTTCCGCCATTCCAAAGATCCTATTCATGGGAAGAAAAACAAATCAATGATTTATTTGAAGATATAAATGAATCAGTTTCACACAAATTTGAAGATTATTTCTTAGGTTCAATAGTAGTATTAAAAACCGAAGACGGCTTTAGCGAAATAGTAGATGGACAACAAAGAATTGCAACAACCTCTATTCTGCTAACTGCATTTCGAGATATACTTATTGATATTGGCGATACGGAAAGAGCTGACATAATTGAGAAGGACTATCTCTTTTCGAAGGATATTGAATCTTTAGAATTAATTCAAAATTTACAATTAAACACAGAAGACAATATCTTCTATAGCGAGCAGATCGTCTCACGAAATAAAAAGAATACATCTAGTTTTAATAAAGAATCGCATGAAAAACTTTTACTAGCTTATAATCTGGCAGTTAAGTTTATAAAAAAGGAAATCATAGGTAAAAGGGAAAAAAATGAACAGTTTGCGAAATGGATAAACTTTATTAAAGAAAACGTAAAAGTTATTTGGATTCAGGTCGAAGATTATTCTTACGCTTATACCATTTTTGAAACGCTGAATGATCGCGGATTAGTTCTCACAGTTTCAGATTTATTAAAAAATCTTTTATTTTCCAAATCTGGTAAAAAAATTAAATCCGTCCAATCTAACTGGATCGAAATGAATTCTTACCTAGAAGCCATTGATAAAGAAAATCTGCTTGTTGATTTTATTAGACATTATTGGTCAACACAAGAAGGATTAACCAGACATAGGGAATTATTTTCAAAAATAAAAAATAAGATTTCAAACAGCACTGAAGCAGTTCAACTTTCTGAAAATCTTGTTTTTGCATCATATTACTATACAGCTTTATTAAATACAGATCATGAAGTTTGGGAAAAATATAATCAAGAAACTAGGAGCGCAATTTCAATTTTAAAAATGCTTGGCATGCAACAAAATAGACCTTTACTTCTGGCAATTTTACAAAATTTTGAAAAGTCTGAATTGGAAAAGACCATTAAACGATTATTATCATGGACAATTAGATTCATAATAAGTGGTAGATTAGGCAGCTCGGGACTAGAAACAAATTTTTCTGAGAAGGCAAAATTAGTTAGTGATAAGAAAATAAAAACCGCAGATTCGCTTCTTGAAGAAATGAAGAGAATAATTCCTACAGATGAGGAATTTGAAAAATCGTTTGCGACTTACTCTTCAAACAAACCAGAGGTAGCTCGATATTTGTTAAGATCGTTAGAAAAAACTTTAATAAACGAAGAGGAACCAGAATTTATTTTAAACGAAAATTCCGAACAAATTACCCTAGAACATATTCTGCCTCAAAAGCCTAGTCCAAATTGGAGTTATTTTTCGGAAGGTGATCACCAGTTCTATTTTCGCCGAATGGGCAATCTTTGCTTATTGAAGAAGAAAATTAATTCAGGGATAAAGGATGATTCTTTCGGAAAGAAAAAAAGTATTTATCAAACTTCATCATTCAAATTGACAAATTCACTAGTTACAAATAATGAATGGAATAAAGAGACAATTGATACTAGGCAAAAGTATTTAGCTAAATTAGCAATTAGCACTTGGAAAATTAAATAACACCAACTACGCATAACATCGGCTAAACACTGCGCTTCGGGTCAAGCCCTCGCTTGGCCTTCGGCACATTCCTCTCCGTCACATTCCTTGCAAAGCAAGGAGATGTGCCGACGCTAACGCCTACTCCGTAGGCTCAGCTCCGAGGAACGTCGTTTAGCCTGGTTCGTTATACGAAATCGCAAAAATGTATGCCTCGGAACATGAGTAACACTTAAATTAATTAAAAAAACCATTGACATATCTCATTTTGAGATATTCTCTGGACTAGTGCATATTATCAGCTGGAAGAAATTGGATGATTTCATTGCAAAACACCCTAATTCTGAATCTTCATTAAAAAGCTGGTTTAAAATCATTAAAAATACACATTTTAAGGACTTTAATGAATTGAAGAAAGTTTTCAATTCCGTGGACCAAGTTGGAAAATTTACAGTTTTTAATATAAGCGGAAATCACTTTCGATTGATTGCTGCTATTCATTTCAATAGGCAAAAAGTTTTTGTAAGAAACATTTTAACACATTCTGAATATGATAAAGGTAAATGGAAAAGGGAAAATTTATGATTCTAGAAATTGAAAAAGTTAAGAATGTTTGGGATGATGTTAAAGATATTCTCTCTGTACCTCATACTGATAAACAATATAAAAAATTAGTTAAGGTTCTTGATGAACTAATTGATGAAGTTGGAAATAATGAAAAACATCAATTAGCTCCGCTTCTTGAAACTGTAGGTAATTTGATTGAAGAATATGAAAATGATCATTTCATACAACCTAATGCTGAACCTATCCAAGTCTTAAAGTTCCTTATGCAAGAAAATAGTTTAACTCAAAAAGATCTAAACATTTTAGGAAGCCAAGGTGTTGTTTCTGAAATCTTAAATGAAAAAAGAGAATTAAATGTACGACAAATCAAAGCTCTTGCGGAAAAATTCAATGTTTCACCATCGGTATTCATTTGATCGTCTAGTTTGCGACTTCGTATAACAGCGGGGAAACGCTTCACTTCGGCACAAGGCCTCGTTCGGTCTACGACACATTCCTCTCCGTCACGATTCTTGCCTACGCAAGATTCGCGCCGACGCTAACGCCTCTTACAGAGGCTCAGCTACGAGGAACGTCGTCTCCCCTAGTTCGTTATACGCAAGCCCGGAAAATTTATGAAAAAAATATAAACTGGAAAAAATCTTGGGACAACAAATCCAACTTTTCGCTACTAAAAAAGATCTAGCTGAAATTCAATTTTATCTGGAAGGGAATTTCAGATGCAAATTCTATCAATCATTCTCAAATAAGAGAGAAAACATACAAATTAAGGACTTTTCTAATTTAGACAGACCTTATAACAGGATACTTATTTGGAATACAGATTTCTTTTGGAATCCAGAATATGGAATTACGAAAACACAACCACCCTATCACTATATAAAAAATGAAAGTATAGGCCCCATCATTGAAATCTGTAAATCTAACTTCGAAAGTAAAGAGGCTGGAAGAATATATTGGGCTAAGAACTTTCTTTCGAATAAACTTGAATATGATGTTGCAAACTTTGAAATTTTCTTTAAAAAATTTCTAAATTGGATTAAAAAATCGAGTATTAAGCATAAAAGTATAGATTCTCAATTAAATATTTACTACATGGATGATGCATTAAGACAAATAAATTCTAGAATCGAATAAACGCAGATAAATTTTAAAAAAAAATAATTCTATAGAATCTCTATGAACAAATATTCAATATAAAACTCAAATCTCTTCTGATAAAAAAAGAGATGGAGTTGAAATAGAACTAGTCACTTCAAATAACCAAGTCACTACAGAGATTTTTAGAAATGATTCTAGTGATGAAGTAAAAATATGAATTTACGAAAGCGCTATATAAAACTATTCAAGAAAAAAAATATTAAACTGCTAGAATAGAATTCGATTTTTTGAAGATGATACAATGTTGCTAAATGAATTTTCTTTCGATAGTTATCTCAAATTTCAATAAAATATTCTTATTCACGAGAATCCGGGCCAGCGTATAACAGCATGGAAACGCTGCGCTTCGGCACAAGGCCTCGCTTGGGCTACGCCACATTTCCCTTCTGTCACTCGTTTGCATCCGCAAACTCCGTGCCAGTCCCTAACGTCCCGTCCGGGACTCAGGGTCGGGAAACGTCGTCTCCACTAGTTCGTTATGCGTAATCGTCTTAAATATTTACTTAAAAAAATATGAAATTAAATTTAAAAAAAGAATTAATACTTCTCAATATTTTTGCAATTATCTTGAGTTTAACTCAATGCAGGGGATTTTATACTTACTATTATAAATTTCCTGAAAACCATATTAAAAAAAGGGAGATCAAAAAGGAGAAAAAAATTGGAATATTTTTGAACAAGGAAAGTGAAACAGGTTCAACTTCCAATAATATTGATGAATTTAAGAATATACTTGAGAAAGCTAATTTAAAATTAATCCCAATTCGTTCTGAGGATAAAATTAAACTTTTTGATTTAATTATAGTAAATTTTGAAAAAAATATAGAAGAAGGTAAATACAAAACCTTAGAAAATATCAGTGATTTTCTATCTTATTCTACCATGATTATAACACTTGGATTATCCCCTGGAACTAAATTTAGAATCAGAACAAACAAGATAACATTCCTCTATCCAAAAACTCATAAAAATGAAACTTTTACTTTTACAGAATATTATATGGAGAAAGATGGATGGTATGCAAATTATTTAGGAAGAAAAATGGGAACCTTTCAAGAAAGTAAGAATAGATTTTTTATTGAAAAAGTCTCTGATTCTGATCTTAGTGAAATATATAAAACTGTAGTTCTAAATTTTGCTGAGACTAATAAATAGACGACTACGCATAACGAACTAGCGGAGACGACGTTCCTCTTAGCTGAGCCTGCAGGGCAGGCGTTAGCGTCGGCGCGTCTTCTTGCGGAGCAAGAAGCGTGACGGAGAGGAATGTGCCGCAGGCCAAGCGAGGGCGAAGTCCCGAAGCGAAGCGTTTCCGCGCTGTTATCTGCTGTGCCCTATGCTAAGTTTGGCTTGCTGCCTGTTTTTTCTCACTAAGGAATTTAATAGTCCAAAATTGAGTCAAAGTTAAGCGACAAGTCTTGTAAATAGTTCTTCCGTAGGCGGATCCTTTCCAAATTTGATGTAAACAATATCCGGAACTTTGAATTCGTCAACTTCTTCTAACAGAATCATCCTTTGATTGCAGACAGGACAAGATTTGTGGAATTTATGATTCTCATCGAGAATCGAATCATCATTGATTTTTGATTCTGATTCTTCTTTACTCTGTTCTCCGAAGAGTTGATTTACGAGATCATACTTAGATTTACTAGCAGAGCTGTAGAAACCAGAATAACGAATAGATTTAATGTTTTGTGGAATGATGTGTTTGATGTATCTATTTACAAATTCATGGTTAGAAAAGGAAAAAGATTTATCTTTATTATGAAGATTAATGGAACCATTGTCAAGAAAATCGACCTGATTAAGATTGAGAGCATTATACGTGGCGTTTTATAGTTTTGGAAAGGTAGTCAATAATAGGATAAGGTGATTCGTATTTCTTAGAAACAAATATATTTTCTTTATGTATATTATCTATATTTATTCTGAAGTCATTTCCAAGTTCAGGATGTTTCTTATGTAAAA
>NZ_AOGY02000065.1 GCF_000332455.1 Leptospira vanthielii serovar Holland str. Waz Holland = ATCC 700522
AGTTAAGCTTTGATGATGAACTATGAATTATGGAGCAGGAAAACTGATGCAACGTGATACAAAGTTAAAGAAAGTAAATGGGGGATATGTAGTCCAGGGTGGTCCACTGATGCCATACTCTGAAGGAGAAGGTATTACCATAGGTCAATTTGCGGTTACTAAGGGAACTGATGAGGCAACTCTTCGTCATGAAACGGGACATTTGCAACAATATCGGGAGTGGGGAGCGTATAAATACTTGAGCAATCTGGGCTCGTCTCCTTTTCGAAGAGGCGAAGCAGTCGGAGAGAATGAAGCGGACCGGCGAGCAGGAACATTTGCTTATGATGTGAATGAAAACAAGATACTTTTGCCCCTTAGTAATTTTAGCAATAGTACAGGAGATGGGCGTGTTGTATTTTATATTTATCTAGCACAAAAGTATATGCCATGAATTTTACTGCTAAAATAATAGTTATGTTTGGTTTGTTATTCGTCGGAACTTCCTGCGGAAGACCTAGAAATGTTATGGAAAATAAATGTAAGCTAATCGCTCTCCCTCTTTTAACACTAACACAAGGGAATGATAGTATGCAGGAATACGAGGATAAGAAGTTCGGATTGATTTTTTCTTATTATGCGTGTATGTCAAACGCAAAGTTATTCGGTACAGAATACCCATAGCAAGTTAAGAGGTTAAACTCATTATTTCGTTTTATCAATAATAGGACGATAAAGAAAATATGACTTAAGTTTGGCAATGTTTGCTGGCCGGAACAGATTTGGTTTGTTCATTTACTAGTGCGTCATCGATTTTCCTTCAGAACAAATATTTTTCCCTAGAAATTGGTTTGTGGAGCATCAACTCACTTCAAGCGAGAAGGATACGTCGGGCTTTGTCTGCAGGACGGGAGCGAACGCGGACCCCAGAGTAGCCTGATCCCGACGAACACGAGAAAAGTGATCGCCAAACAGAATGCAATGGTAAGCTCTGTTCTATGTTCGGGATTCGCCCAAATGAAAGAACTTATAACCCGTTTGGTGGTCCGCTTGCCACAACTGGGGTAACGATCGGCCAATTTGCGGTGACTGCTGGAACGGATGAAGCATCTTTGCGACATGAAACAGCACATTTGCAGCAATATAGAGAATGGGGGGAATACAAGTATTTGGGAAATCTTGGATCATCGCCTTTGTGATCCATTTTTTAAGATGTTCTGGAGATTTGGAAGAACAAAGAATTGAAGAATGCCAAACCACCACTGTGATTGCTTCCATTGCGATATCTCAGCAAGCAATAAGTAAGGAAGAAGAAAGGGATACTCAAATTTTGAATTTACTCACCTACAAATGGTGTATCGATATGGAGAAAGAGGCAATGGAAAGAAATACACCTTCTTTGTAGGCGATGCTTTAAGTTAAGCTTTGATGATGAACTATGAATTATGGAGCAGGAAAACTGATGCAACGTGATACAAAGTTAAAGAAAGTAAATGGGGGATATGTAGTCCAAGGTGGTCCACTGATGCCATTCTTTGGTGGAGAAGGTATCTCAATAGGACAATTTGCGGTTACTAAGGGGACTGATGAAGCGACTCTTCGTCACGAGACTGCACATTTACAACAATATAGAGAGTGGGGTGCCTTTAAATATATGAGCAACCTGGGAACGTCGCCCTATAGAAATGATCCAGTCGGAGAGAATGAAACGGACCGGCGAGCAGGAACGTTTGCTTATGATGTGAATAAAGATAAAAGACGATATTCGCTGCTTTTGCGGTATGTTAATTATTCGTCTCAGAGTCTTGATGGACAAAATGCATTAATTATTATGATCTATCTGGATTACATCCCATGAAGAAGATTAACATAATTATTATAATATTTTACATCTTTCTCTTCCATGCTAATTCTTGCGGTCGAACGAAAGAATCTTTAGAAAAGGAATGTAGGTTGGAGCTAACGTTTGCTGGGATGCCGAAAAGAAGTGATGAAACTAGGGAAGAATATGAAAATTCTAGAACTGGATTTCTTTTTTCATATTATTTTTGCATGAGTAGTGCAAAAAAATATGGTACTGAGAATCCTTTTTAGTGGATGATGAAAAAGAGATTACTGTATCTGTACAGTTAAACCAATTGTTTTTTTACATTTCTATCTCATTATTGCGAAGTCTTTAGTATGTAATTCTACAAGGATCTCATCGATATTTCCTTCAGAACAAATATTTTTCCCTAGAAATTGGTTTGTGGAGCATCAACTCACTTCAAGCGAGAAGGATACGTCGGGCTTTGTCTGCAGGACGGGAGCGAATGCGGACCCCAGAGTAGCCTGATCCCGACAAACAATGAAATAGTGGTCGCCAAACGGTAGATATGCTGTAGACTTAACTTCATGTTCGGGACTCGCCCAAAAGAAAGAACCTTTACTAAAACGGGCAGTGCCCCTATAGATGAAGCGTCAAGGGAACATGATTCATATGATCCTGGGTTTTTCCATGGATCGAATCAGAATATCAATGCGTATGCTAATTGGATTAAGAATGCATGGTCAAGTAGGCTTTCTACAAATTATTTTCCGGCTATTTATAAGCGAGAGTTCAATGCATTAGGTGGAAGATGTACGAAAGTTAAATTAAATGAAAGAGATCTTTGCGCAGGAATAAATACCTACTATACATCAATGGGAGACTTAGCTGTATTAGGCTTAGATACTACTTTGTTTACTACCGATATAGTAGTTTCTATACGTGTTCAGCAAGTTGAGAGATTAGCAAAATTTGTTCGTGACGGTCGTTATAAAATAGATGCCAATAGATTACCAAATATTGGAGAGCGTTTAAATCTTGGAGATCTAGTTGGAAGAACGAAAGATTTTACTAATTTTAGGAAGTGGAAATTTTGATATGAAAAGAATATTGTTAGTTTTATTATCTTTGATCTTTGTAAGTTGTCAATCTAGTAGGGATAAATGCTATGAGAACTTAGTGCCCGATTATAAATCATTTTGTGATAGCATTGTAGTTGGCTATGGTGCAGCAGAGGATGATGCAGAGCGGGAAAAAATTCGAAATCTCTCTGTTACAAGTTGTTTACTAGGAAGCATCCAGGATAAAAAATGCAAGCAAGAGCGTAATTGGGATATTGTAGATGTGTTCTAACTTTTCAATGATTGTATGTACAGATATCGTATTCGCCTTACATAATCCTCTAACTTATTTTAGATTATTGATCTTCTTCCTTTTCTAATTCTAGGAATCCATCGAGGAAAAATTGATCGGGAGTTCTCCCGTTTATATTTTTACCTTGGTGAGATTTTTTGTTGTTATATAACTTGAGATAAAGCTGAAAATCTTTTTCTATCTGATCAGCCGTTTCATAAAAATTTGTTCTACCAGCGACACGGAAGTGTTCGTCGCACAAGGTTCTATGAAGCCTTTCCACATATCCGTTGCTTTGTGGTCTTCGGAGAAAGGAAGAACTTCATTGTTTAATTAATTTACTAGTTCTAACAAATTCAGCTTTCTTCTCGCTACTTTGGTGCTGGTCAAGCATTTTACCACCTAAGAAATGACTTTGTGGTAAAAATCATTTTTCTAATTAGAGGATGTGTGACCACTGCTTATTTTCGAAACTGTCAGGTGAATGCTATATTAGCACACCTAAACTTTATTTAGTTTTAGTCTATCTCGTCGTCATTAAGTATATCTAATGTTGAATATCCGACGATAAGGTCTAGCAATTCACTTAGGTTAAATCCAAATCTTACGCCGAAATATAAGCCGAGAGACGCCTCAATTTTTACAGGAGAGTTGCAGTATGCTACTTTTCTCTTTGATTCGGGTATTGATGGTATTGGAAAGATGGTTAAAATATTTACGATTTGGTAATCTTTCTCTTTTGTTCTATCTTGTGGGTGTAATTGTTTATGACCATTGGAATTGATTAATATATTTGAAATCCCAATTTTGTTAGCGGGCGAATCCTTTCTAACTAATGGGAATATATCCAGGTTTGAATTGTCATTTATTTCATAGATTCCGAAATGTCCATCCCTCATACCGATCCCACGAGTGCTACTGCTGATAGTTAAACCTCCTCCTAGACACCAGAAAAAAAAATTTGCTCCGATATTCTCCTTTTCGATACCGATGGTAAAAATGTCTGCGGTGTCGTGAATTCGGTTACGCGAGTATCTTTTGACACTTTCACACTGAATAAGAAAACAAATTAATATTATTTTAAAAAATAAAAAGGATTTTATCGTAACTTTTTTCATAGATATACTTAATCGATTAAAATGATCTCATTGATTATGTTTAAGTTGTATGAACAGTGAATTGCTTATACACACAAAATAAGATAGCATTTTTTTGTGCGAAAACGAGGAAATATTGTCAAGAGTAGACTAACTAAATAAAAACGAACACCGATTTGGTTACTGGGGCTTGGGAATGGAATCCCAGCAGACACTCAATCTGTTGCCGACGAATCAGGGCAAGGTGGTAAAAGTCATATCACGTATAAACCGTATGGGGAGATATTTCTTTCCTGGTAGAACCTTTCGTTGTAATATTACTTGAGATAAACCTGAAAATCTTTTTCCATTTCATCAACCGTTTCATAAAAAATCGTTCGACCAGCGAGAAGGATACGTCGGGCTTTGTCTGCAGGACGGGAGCGAACGCGGACCCCAGAGTAGCCTGATCCCGACGAACACTAGAAAAATGATCGCCAAACGGGAATGCAATGGTAAGCTCTGTTCTATGTTCGAGATTCGCCCAAACGAAAGAACTTATAACCCGTTTGGTGGTCCGCTTGCCAACGGAGGTATCTCAATCAGCCAGTTTGCGGTGACTGCTGGTACGGATGAAGCATCTTTGCGACATGAAGCAGCAATATAGAGAATGGGGGGAATACAAGTATCTGGGAAATCTTGGATCATCGCCTATTAGGAGTTTATTAAAATTAAAGGATTTAGAATCAGAAAATGACGCAGATAAAAGAGCAGGGACATTTGGATATGGGGCTGGTGATAAGAAAGTGGATAAAATGATCTTATCTAGTGGAATTAACTTTTCTAGTGATATTAATATAGATAAATATAGAGAAAGTCTACTGCAAATTTATATAATTCGAAAAATAGGATATGTGCAATGAAAAAAAATAGAAATGTATTGGCGTTTGTGCTTTTTAATGTTCGTTTTCGGTTGTGCCCCTAGCGTTTCTGTTATGCGTGCTTCATGTAAAGAATATTATATAGAAGAAGCGCCGTTGTTAATGGGAGCAGCGGGTGTGACAAATGAAGAATTGAATCCGGTGTTGACAGGACTTTTGACTGGTTATTTAATGTGTCTGGATAATGCAGAAACAAAGGGAGATCCTGGGCCAAGGCTATAACGTTGGCAGATTTTGTGCGAGACTACTCATTTTTAAAAGAACAATAGATGAGTCCGGTAAGGTATGTCGAAAGTCATCAGAATCCCTTTAGAAATGGTAAGGCAGAAGAGCAACCTGTGCGTTGTTAAATTATGGAGCTGGAAAACTGATGCAGCGTGATACAAAGTTAAAGAAAGTAAATGGGGGATATGTAGTCCAAGGTGGTCCACTGATGCCGATCTTTGGTGGAGAAGGTATCTCAATAGGTCAATTTGCGGTTACTAAGGGAACTGATGAGGCGACACTTCGTCACGAGACTGCACATTTACAACAATACCGAGAGTGGGGAGCGTATAAATACATGAGCAACCTGGGAACGTCGCCCTTTGGAAGAGGCGAAGCAGTCGGAGAGAATGAAGCTGACCGGCGAGCAGGAACGTTTGCCTATGATGTGAATAGTCGAAAAAGGTTTAGATCGATTCTATTTTCGGTTTCCAATGTCAATCAAACTAGCAGCTATTTAAACTCAATGGCAATCGTTATTTATTTGGATTATTTACCATGAAACTTTATACTTTAAACATTTTATTATTTTCCTTTCTAGTTGTTTCAGTTTCTAACTGCGAGATGACAAAAGAAGATGCAAAACAACTATGCAAGGAATCTTTATTCGCTCTGGCAGCCTTTGAGAAACGAGTTGATGAATCCTCCGAAGAATTTAGTGAAAGACAGAATTCTTTTTTTGTAATTTATTTAGCATGTATGGTAAATGCAGATACTTACCGAGATCCCTTAAAAGGCTTTTGAATTTATAATGATTACACATTATATAGATTTACTACATGAATACTGAAATAAGAACAATATTAGTGTTCCTGCCTATCTTCTTTTGTGGTTGTTTTGGAACTTATGAACAAGACAGAAAAAAGTTTTGTAAAGAGTCTTCTGTATTTTTAGGTATAGCAATCGATCAGCAACAGCAAACAGAGTCAGAAAGAACAGAAGGTCTGTTATTTAATTTAATTGATTATCATTTTTGTGTTAGGCTGGTAGAAGAAGATGCAAACCGATTTACGCCGACCCTCTAGACATATAAGACTGATTTTCAACAGAAATATATTGTTAAGCAAAATACTAAAGTAATACTTTTACGTTGGTGGCTCAGTATAGCCGAGGGGATGCGATCCTTTTGAACCAGATGGCGTCGAACGACTGGCTTGTGAATCCATTTTGTAAAGATGTAAATATCGATTGTGATACTTACTGGAAAAACAGGGTGGGGTTTTTCTTCATAAAAACATTGGAAGATACCAATGTCTATGTGGATGGGAAGTTAACAGAAGGTCATAGAGCCCTTCCTTGGGTGGCACTACTCGGATTTTTATTCTGGGTGGTGTATCAGACAAAGGATCAAACAGAAGATGCCAATGATCATAATGTGGAAAAAACTTCAGATGATTTCGTAGGAATCTCCCTTCTACCAAGTTTTACCAACAGAATCCAAAAGCAGATTCCAAGATATGGAACGGCACTCTTAGTCGTTGTTTTTTCTTTTACCACGACAGCAGGATGTTTTCCTTTGTTACTGGGTGGTGGTGAGGCCGAGTCGGGAACACCGATTTGGTTACTCGGACTTGGGAATGGAATCCCAGCAGACACACAGTCTGTTGCCGACGAACCAGGACAAGGTGGGAGTGGAGGCGGGGGAACTTCCACAGGTAATGCCAGAGTGGAGGGGATGTATTTTTTCCATCCCGACCATTTGGGTAGCATTACCATGATTACCGATGGTCATGGGAATGTGCTTGCCGGCGGGGAAAGAGGTGGTAAAAGTCATATCACGTATAAACCGTATGGGGAGATATTTAGAACAGACTCGTATGGACCAGACATTACTAAATTCAAATATACGGGACAAGAGGAAGACCAGGAGAGTGGGTTGTATTACTACAAGGCCAGGTATTATGATGCGAGTCTTGGCAGATTTGTGAGTAACGATGGTCAGGTGTTTCCTGATAAAGAACAAGGGATGAACCGGATGATGTATGTTGATGGGAATCCGTTGAAATGGGCGGATAGGAGTGGGAATAGGATTAGTCAGTCATTGATTTTTGGTTTACTTGGTTATATTTTGGCACCAGAAGGTAAAAAAATAGAAGGCTTTCTCACTGGCTATTCTATTGGGAAAAAGAAAGATCTTGCTAGACATAATAATGACATTGATAAAAATCTTAGAGGAATTCTTGGCAAATCAGATTTTAGGTTTGAACATTTAAAACGAAGTGACTTTGGAAAATCATTGAACCAAATGTATAAAGAAGCAGTTCATGGAGACATTGGAAATTGGATTACCGAAAGATATACTGAAATCCGATATTGGGTTCCTAAGAGAAAAAGACTTAGTCGCACGGATATGAATGAACGGCAGAAGAAACTTGCACAGGAAAATATTTTTAACTGGCTCGTAGTAACTTCGATATTGAGAACTTGCAGAGTCGCTAATTGTGCATATAATTGGACACCATCGATTCCGGAGAGTGGTTGTAATGAATTTGTTTGTACCGATTCAAATGGGTCTCATTGTAAACCAGAACTATATAATTCATCCGAAAATAAGTGTGGTAAATGAATGAAAAAACTGTGTTTATTTTTTATTAATTTTAGTTTGGTGATTCAATGTGTAAATTTGAACTACATTAATGATCAGAAAGAAGAAAACAAAAAGCTGGGCCAGGCAAATTCGTTGCTTCTGATAGCTAATAGTGTTTTGATTGATTATAATTCTGGGTTACCGGTAAATAATATGTTATTCCGATATTCAGTAATAGACAGTCAGAATATTGTACTGAGTTTGGCTCAATATTGTGTGAATATTTATACTTTAGTCGGACTAGATCCAAATAAAATAATAACCGAGTGGCAATCATTAACTAAGTATCCTAATAAATGTGCTTTGAATAATCCAAGAGATTTTAAATGTATTACTTCAAAGAACATTTACATTAATGAAATAATGCTTCCTGCTTCGTTGGGTCTAACAGCCGCCGAAAATTTATGCAATAATGAAGCAAAAGGGACAATTCTGGTTTATTAGTTTTTTACTTTAAGTATTGTTGAAACTTCAAAGACGACTGAAGTTTCAACAATTAGCTATTTCTAAAGTATCTTTGGATTAGTAAGTCGTTTCAATTTTCCGATAAAATCACATATAGCATTTGTGATTTTATTGAAGTCGATAAACTAAGTTTATCGCAGAAGATGATCCCTTGTCTGACTTTAATGCAAGCGGACGGCCATACTCTTTAGAAAGTCTTTCAAATATCGCTTTTGTTTGCGCTAAATTCGTTTTATTTTAGATTTCACAAGCAAGAAGACTACTATGAGTATCTGTGATTCTCAAAAGATTACAGATACTCATAGTACAACAGATGAAATAATCAACACGCCAAACATACCAAGTTCTCTTGTTTTCAATCGTTGATTTCTGCTAAGGCACAAAATAGTCGTGCTTTAGTGAAATGGATGTTTCTATGATAGTTAATGCTAAACCAAGGAAATTCATTTATTGTTTTAAATGCATCTTCCAAAACAAGATGATAAAAAAAGCAGCAAGAAAGCATTTGCTAAATTTAATGCTAATATTATCTTTCCACTAGGTGCTACAAAATCGTCTTCAAGGGAAATTATTGGGAAATAGTTTGATTCTCCAATATCTGTAGAAATGTAATTTGGAGTTTATTATAGTATTAGATTTGGTGTTAATTTTTCTGAATTCATTGACTTTGTTTTTGGGACAGTTCAGGTTGATGTATTGGTTGATGATGTATAGGAGAGCTTTGCTGTAACTATATTAGTGAAGAAAGTTTTCTTTAAATTGTGTGCTATTTCCTTACAAAGACGTCTTTAGTATGTACGGTCACCATCTATTTTTACTTCAGGACAAATAGATTTTTCTAAAGTTCTGTTGTTTGTATAAAATCCCACCCAAGCGAGAAGGATACGTCGGGCTTGGTCCGCAGGACGGGAGCGAACGCGAACCCCAGAGTAGCCTGATCCCGACAAACACTAGAAAAGTGATCGCCAAACGGAATGCAATGGTAAGCTCTGTTCTATGTTCGGGATTCGCCCAAATGAAAGAACTTACGACCTGCAACGTCAGAGTGGAGGGGATGTATTTTTTCCATCCCGACCATTTGGGTAGCATTACCATGATTACCGATGGTCATGGGAATGTGCTTGCCGGCGGGGAAAGAGGTGGTAAAAGTCATATCACGTATAAACCGTATGGGGAGATATTTAGAACGGACTCGTATGGACCAGACATTACTAAATTCAAATATACGGGACAAGAGGAAGACCAGGAAAGTGGGTTGTATTATTACAAGGCTAGGTATTATGATGCGGCTCTTGGTTGGTTTGTGAGTGACGATGGCAGAAATAATCGACTTACCTGCCGAGATCTGGATGTAACCAAATCACGAGATCCCACAAAACATTTGGAAGCGGGATCAATGTATTTTGAATCTAAAGACCGAGCCGAATTTGAACTCGATTTTCCAAATCTTTATAATTTATAATTTCGAGTGTTTGTTGTTGGATCCTTTCGATTAAGATAAAGACAATGTGGTTTAAAGATTGGAAATATCCTTACTGAGCTAGCCAAATTGATTGACAACGGAGGAAAAATGGATACAAGAAAATATGCCTATCTATCTAAAATATCTTACTCTGGCGTATTTCCTTTTGACAGAAAGTTGTATGATTTCAACGACTACTGATGCAGAATGTGGCAAACGTAAAAGGGAACGACAATTATGCTTAGGGTTAAGTATCATTGGCAATTCAGACAAAACAGAAGGCTTTTTGAATGGATACTTTTTATGTGCTCAAAATCGATCTGAATTCTGCGATTAATAATCGCTCTTATTCTTAACCCAGTTGAACAGAAAGGATATTCACCTTACACAATCCTCTAACTTGATTTAAATTATCCAGATTTAGAATCGAAAAATGACGCAGATAAAAGAGCCGGGACTTTTGGATATGGTGCTGGTAATAAGAAGATAATTAACATGATTTTATTTAATATTGGTAATGCGGCGAGAGGTATTAGCACAGAAAAATATGGTGAAAGATTAATCCATATGTTTATGATTACAGAAGTATTAGGATATATTCCATGAAAAAAATAAAATTCTATTCGTTGTTGTTCTTTTTGTTTCTTCTTTTTGATTGTACTCGAAGCGTATCTGCTATGCGTGATTCATGTAAAGAAAACTATATAGAAGAAGCTCCGTTGTTAATGGGAGCAGCGGGTGTAACAAATGAAGAATTGAATCCGGTGTTAACAGTGCTTTTGACCGGTTATGTAATGTGTCTGGATAATGCAGAAACAAAGGGGGATCCTGGGCCAAGGCTATAAATTTTTTGTTGTTTGGTGGATAGGCAATTCAGGAAAGAAAAATGATAAATTGGCCAATAATGAAAATTGTATTGTTTTTTCATATGCTGGCAATTCTTTGTAATTGCATAGGTAACTCAAAACCTTATAAAATCAAACTTTGTGAAGAGGCTTACGCGGTAGGCGCTTTAGGCATATTACAATTAGATGTAAATAATGAAGAAAAAATGGAAAGATCTACATTGAATTTGCTTATCTATCATGTATGTGTCACTGATGCAAAAGAATGGAGTGAGAGACAAAAGCCAAAGTTATAGTGTGCCTCGTCACATACTAACATCTCTGAGGCTGATGGCTCACTGAGCTGGGTTTTTTAATGCTGGGATCACCACATGGTCAATCAATGCGATAAAGAGAGCCTTATCTGGAGGTTTTCTTTCTATGAGTGCGCGGTAAGTTGCCATCGAGTTCAATACCTTACAAACAAGTTCTACATTTGCTTTTTTAGAAATTTCTCCACGTTCCATTGCTCTTTGGATGAGGGTTCGATTCACTTCCGTCCAAGGACCAAAAATTTCAGTAATTCCCTTTTTTTCAATTTCTTCATCTAACCAAAATGTTCCGAGTCCTCCCAATACCCGAAGTTTAGCATTGGCTTCTTCCATCGAATGGGGTTTGAGTATTGCTAGAAAATCATTTCTGAGAGAACCCGTATCGGGAATTTTCTCGAGTTCCAACTGGTTGCGGTTCATCCAAATCAATGCTTCTTTGACGAGTTTGACTTTCGACGGCCAACGGCGGTAACAGGCTGCCTTTCCCGTACCTACCTTGATGGCAATTTTATCCATAGTCATGCCATCAAACCCTTCTTCGGCGAGCATCTCAATGGTTGCATTGAGAATGGATGCCTCAAGTGAGGGGTCTCGTTTCCTCCCAAGGACGGGAGTTTGCGGGGAGGGGGTCGAAACTTTTTCTCTTTTTTTCTTTTCCATCGAATTTAGATTATATCATACATAAAATCTTTTAAAAACGGCATTGATTTAGCTTTCTACCAAGCCTTTTGAAACGTATCTGAATCTCTGGTTGTTTGGCAATTGTATTCTTACTGAAAAATTTTTCTTTTTTCTTGACCTTATACAAACATATTTTCAGTGTCTAAATACGGAACTGTCTAGTTCCGAAACCAATTGGTTCCGTATGTATATGCAGACCCAATAGTTTAGGAGCCAGAAGGAAATATGCGAGTAGGGGATTGAATTATGGAAACAGAGAATAAACGCATTGCTCTCGTAACTGGGGCAAACCAAGGGATAGGTTATCAGGTAGCAAAAGAATTGGCAGAAAACGGGCTGACAGTCCTTGTTGGGTCACGCGATAAAAAACGAGGTGAGACAGCAGCAAAAGAGATTGGGTTGGGAAGTATCGCTATCCAATTGGATGTAACAGACCGAACATCGATTGCAGACGCAGCCGAGAGCATAAAGAAACAATTTGGACACCTCGACATACTTGTTAATAATGCAGGCATCTCCAATACAAGGATGCAAAAACTAGGTTTATCAATGTATGAGTACATGGCATCGTCCCAGGCAAGCATTGCTTCTATTGATGAAATGCGTGTTGTCTGGGATACCAATGTGTTTGGAGTCCTTACTCTTTACCAAGCGATGTTACCACTCCTTCGTGAATCTAAAGATGCTCGTATCGTCAACGTATCAAGCACTCTTGGATCACTGACAGCAAATGCAGATCCTAACTCCGGTTATAGTTCATTCTACAATCCGGTTTATGCTGCATCAAAAACAGCCCTCAACGGTATCACTCTTTCGATGATGCTCGAATTAAAAGACACTGCCATTAAGGTGAATTTGGTATCTCCAGGTTTTACGAAAACGGCCATGACTAATTTCGAGGGGTATGAAAGTCTTGAGGATGGTGCGCGCGAAGTGGTTAGGGTTGCCCTACTTGGACCGGATGGACCAACAGGGACATTTACAACATGGGATAATGTTCATGTTCCCTGGTAAAGCAAAAGGATATATAATATAAATTCTCGAAACGCCCGCTTTAGTGGTGGGCGCTGTTTTAAGGAATTTTCCATCTTCGACAAACAATGAAAAATTGTCGCCAAACGGAAGTCATGTTTTAATATGAGGAAAATGTTTGGGACTCGCATGAATTTGATGGATAAATTATGGACCCGGATTTTATTACTTTCTAATGCCGGCTTATGGTTTTGTGTAATACTTTTCCTTTTAAGCAACTGCAATGGAATCGGCGGACCTTCCGTGATTCCTTACGAGAATTTTAAAAACCAAGCAGAAAATTATTTTTATCTAAAGGTAATTGAGTGTGGACGTATTTATTCTGATGGTCGCTCGAATGACAATGCTTCACAAAGTTCTCGAAGCGATGACAACTTTCTATTAGGAATTTTATCAGGAGTGGCTTCAAAATCATCAGAGATATTGTCTGTTGCTGGCCCCAGTTATGTGACAATAAAAGATGCTAACTATTGTTATAAATCTATTTTGGCAGTTCCTTGTGGGCAAAACTATTCAGAATTCCTTGCGGCTTATACTCTTTCCTACTCATTTAATTGTTCACCAGAGAAAGCTTGTATCACAAGTCATCAGAATACTTTCCAAGGAAATTTTTGTAATAGATGAAAGCGAGGTGTTTAATTTACCACAAAATTTGGAAATTAACGATGAAGCTGATTTTCTTCTTTTGCCAGAATCTTCGCACCATTAACTCTGTATTTCGGTGGAATGAAAATTTTGCAAAGCCGATGACAGGAAGGAATCGCCCTTTCTGCTGGTTCGCCTGCCTCCCATCCGGGTCGAAATCGTTTGGTGCCCCAGGAGGGAATCGAACCCCCACTGTCGGTTCCGAAGACCGATGTTCTATCCGTTGAACTACCAGGGCATGGTGACGGATGTAATGTCAGGATAGGTGGGGGTCGTCTTCGGGCAAATGATTTTTTGGAGGAGAGAGGCTCATACGAATGATATAGAGGGCAAGGAGGATGGTCCAGCCGATGAGGAAAAAACGAAGGAAAAGGAAAACGTAGTAAATTGGTTTTGGGTCGCCTGGAACAATAAAAATCGTTAAGTCATTGGCGGTGACGATCTGCGAACCTGGGAATTTTTTTCGAATGGAGTCGAAGGCTTTGCGAAAGTCGCCAAGTCTTTCAGAAGGATCTAAATGGAAGTCGTTTGTATAACGTAAGGAACCTTCATCACCAAAGGCATAAAAACGAGACTCCCAGCCAATAAAGCTAAATTCGGCGGGGAAGGAACCCGGTGGATTTTTTAGAAAAAAATAAAGTGTGCCACCTTCGTAGGAGAAAGAAGGGATTTGGCCTTCAAGTCGTAATTTTTCTTTGCTAAACCCATCTTCATAAAAATCCGACCAGTCCCCCCATTGGTAAACAGTTCCCGTTTCCTCTTTCCAAAGAAAACCGCCAAGGTTTGGTAAAGCTTCTAATGACCCTTCAAACGAAGTGAGTTTTTTGTTTTTTGTTTTTGCATCCGATTTTGTGAGACTAAGGGAACGAAGGGTATTTTTTAATTGGATGCGGAGGTCTCTCACTTCGGCGGTATTGGATTCATGGATTCGTTTGCGAATCTCTGTTTCTTCTTTGCGAAAAGGATTGGAAAATACAACTTCAGAAAGCGAATAAATGAATTCGGTAAGTGGGTCTTGAGAATCACCTTGGGTCTGGGCGAATGTACTTTCAGCACCTAAAAGAGATAGGAACAGGATGATTAAAAAATAGATTCTCATCTCTTTACCTATCGGCCAAATTGGGAAGAATGATGAACTGTCCCATCTGCGAAGCCCATAAAAATGAAACTCAAATCCTCTTCCAAAACGAAGATTGGATACTCCGAAAAGCAGACCAAAACCTGGAAGGGTATATGTACATGGAACACCGCAGACATCTGGAGTCTTGGTTTACCTTAGGGATTAGCGAGTTTGAAAACTACGGGCGAGCTCTCCACAAAGCCACGGAGATTTTGAAAGAACACAATCCAGAAAAAATGTACATCGTTGCAATTGCGGAACGAGTTCCTCATTTGCATGTGCATTTGATTCCGCGTTATGAGAACCAAGAAAAGGGACTGGATCATATTGCAAAAGCCACCGGACCTGGATTTCCTAAACCAATGTAATGAAAAAGATAAATAAAAAAAGGTAGGTTTTTTAAAAAACTTACCTATGATTTTCCCTTGTGGTTTTAGAAAGACATCCAACCAATCAGGTTCCCAAGTATTCAACGAGTGACCTTACTGACTTACAAGAAAGGTTCTTTTTGTTACAGCGGGAAAGTTCCAAACAAAAAATCGCACATATTTTTTTGTTAGAAGGTTTTGCCTCCACCGGCAAAGGTTCCATCTTACAATCATTAACCATTCGTTTGGATCCTCGGAAGTTTAAAGTGTATTCACCTTATGTGCACCAATCAGAAGATAGAGGGTATCCCTTTCTTTGGAATTTTTGGCGTGTGGTTCCCCGGTATGGTGAGTTTCTGTTTTATCTCAATACTTATTACAGTCGTTTAGCATACCTTCGTTCTGAGAAAAAAATCAACCTTTCTGAATATGATCACAGATTACTTTCTATTTTAAACACGGAGAGAATTCTTTCCAAAGACAAAATCATTGTTCATAAATTCTTTTTACATATTTCAAAAAAAGACCAAAAAAAACGTTTGGAAGATTCTAAAAAAAAGAAAAAGGAATGGGAACTCTCTGCATTCGATAAAGACCAAGGGCAACATTACAATCGTTACTTCGAGATTTTTGATGCGATATTGAGTTCCTCTCGAACCATTGATTCACCTTGGCAAATCATCACGAGTGATAAAAAAGAAGACACCAAGTTACTTGTCTTTGAATCCATTCTCGAACGGTTGGAGCGAGTTCTACAATTCGACTCGAGAACAGCACTCCAGTCGATAAACCACGGAACGGAGCTTATCCCATGAAATCAAATATGAATACAAGTCGGATACTCCATCTAAATCAGTTAGATAAAACGCAGAGCTTACCACCTGATGCGTACCAGGCGAAGATGAAAGTCTTAAAAAATCGAATCAGAGAGCTTACTTTTCTTTCTAAAGCAAAAGATAGACCTGTTTTATTTGTATTTGAAGGTTGGGATGCTGCTGGAAAGGGGGGAGCGATTCGACGACTCACTCAGGAAATTGACCCAAGATTATTCGAAGTCCATAATATATCCGCACCAAATTCTGAAGAAATCCAACACCATTATTTATGGCGGTTCTGGAACCGAATCCCCCAAAAAGGTCATATTGGAATCTTTGACCGATCTTATTACGGCCGTGTCCTTGTGGAACGAGTGGAAGGTTTTGCTACCGAATCAGAATGGTTTAGGGCCTATGAAGAAATTTCTTTATTTGAAGAACAATTGGTGAGTTTTGGAACCATCGTCATTAAGTTTTGGCTCCATATCGATTCCGATGAACAACTGTTACGTTTTGAAACAAGAAAAAACGATCCTCTCAAACGTTGGAAACTAACCGAGGAAGATTGGCGTAACCGAGACAAATGGTCACTCTACGAAGAAGCCGCAAACCAAATGTTTCAAAAAACAGATGCCCCCAAAGCCCCTTGGTTTTTAGTCCCAGCCAATGACAAATACTTTGCCAGGACAATGATTCTGGAAACCGTTGTGGAACGTTTGCAGGAAGAATTAAAATGAATTATTCTTTGATTTAATTTCCTTGACAATAGTTTCCTAGGAAACCATTGTCTGTTTATGGGGAAAAAGGAAAAACTAGAACCAAGCCACTTAAAATCCCATATCGGGTATCATTTGCGGATTGTATCCAATGCCGTTTCCCATTCCTTTGCAAAAAAACTGGCTACCCAGGACGTCACTGTTGCCGAATGGGTCATTCTTCGGGAAATGTATTCCCAGGAGGAAAACACATCCCCAAGTATTGTGGCTGAGATCACAGGGCTCACAAGAGGTGCCGTATCCAAACTGATTGATCGTCTATTGCACAAGGGCCTTGTGACGCGAGCCGAAGCTACTGGAGACCGGCGTTATCAAGATATCAGGCTCACACCAAAAGCGGCCAAACTCATTCCTAAACTTTCCAAGATTGCAGATGAAAATGACGCGACCTTTTTCTCGGAGCTTTCCCAAACCGAAAGGGACCTTCTCTTGGAAACACTCATCAAACTAACAGAACTACATAAACTGAATACTAACCCAATCGAATGAGGAAAAAACGATGACAAGTCTAACAACGAAACTTACCGACGCACAAAAATTGGCGATGTCCATCCGTCCCAAAGTAGGAGGTTTTCCCGTCCTTGCGGAAGTCCTTCGTAGTACCGGAGTAGAAAGGAACCGCTGGTCACTCCCGTCCTGCCAAGCAATTTACCAGATGAAAGATGGTTCTGTCGTACAACAAGGAACTCCTCTTGTTAGTGGTGTTTTTGAGATCGCGAAATTTGACAGGGACGCTCTCATCACAGCACTTCGCACGGACCAAGAGGGTCGAAGCACTTTCCCCGAATTTCTAAAAGCAGCATGGGAGGCGGGTTGTATTGGTTATGATGTAGACTTCGCTTCTCGCAAGGTTGTCTACTATGGTGCGAACGGGGAAAGTTATTTGGAAGAGTATCCAGCGGTTGTGGTAAACCGATAATAAAAAATATGGAACTTAGAATGATACTCATCGGCGGGGTTTTCCCCGCTCTGCTTCTAGGAATGGGAACCGTCATTATGAAGCTAAGTCTTCGTGCGGGAATTAGTTTGCCCCTCTATTTGGTTTTTGTGGGGTTATCCATTTTTTGTTATGGAATTGTCTTTGCTTTTCAAAGTGGAATGAAAGAAGTCACTTTAAGTGGGGGACTCTTTGCTTTTCTTATGGGCCTTTCCTGGTCTACAGCCATCTATTGTATGAGTTATGGTATTTCGGTCTTGAAGATGCCCGTATCAGTCATTGCTCCTCTTACAAATTCCAATGCAATCGTTGCGGTCATCTTGGGGGCTATTGTATTTTCCGAATGGAAAGACTTGAATTTATTAAAAGTTTTCATCGGAACAATGCTAATTGTTCTAGGAGGAATCATTGTATCCAGTTCTATAAGAACAACCTAAGATTTATATATTTATGATACTTCCTTTTTTATTAATACTGCTATACAGAGTAATTGCTTATACTAGAACCAATTTTCTAATTTAAGGGATTGAATTCTCGAGAATTCTTTTTGATTATTTGTGACAAGTATTCCATTGTTATTTAATACGATTGAAGCTATAATCAGATCGTTTGGACCAATTGATAATCCCTTTAATTCTAAATTGGAACGAATTTCAGAATAGATTTCGGATTCTGTATCATTAAAACCAATAATTTCAAAAGGATCTACGAAATCTAAAACAATATCCCTGTTTTTTTTGGGGTTTTGACTTTTTAGTGCACCTAATAAAAGTTCTGCTTTTACTATAGAAGGAATTTTGATTCGATTTGGATTAAGTTTTTTAATGTTATTTTCAATATTAATATTTTTGCCTTTAAGAAAGTAAATACATATGTTTGTATCTAAAAAATAGTTCAGAAAGCTTCTCTCTTACTATCATCTTTAAAACTTATTGGATCAGGTTTATTGAAGGATTTATCATCAATAGAACCATATAATTGAAAAAAATTGTCAGGCCATTTTTTCTCAAAGGAACTTTGTAGTTTTCCTTTAACCCATTGCGATATAGAAACTTTTTCCTTTTTTGCAGCTAATTCAATTTTTTTGAGTGTATCTTGATCTAAATATAATGATAACTGCGGCATTTCAGTCTCCTATTAAAAGCTTGATGCAAGTATATGCGCAAGTATGTTTGTGTCAATTCTATTTTCAGACATTGGAATTTCTTTTATTTTGATTCATTTTGTAATTGTTTACATAACACTATCTATGCATCTACTTATACGGCCTTTGTTTGATTTGAAATGTGTAGGTTCTATCTTCCGAAAAAACAAGCACCTGAGCATAAAAACCTAAATCCAGAGAACGAAACTTCGATCGGAATATGGAGGCATCTTCATCAAAGATTTCTTTGCGACAGTCGACAACCAAGTCTTTCCATTTTTTTTTGGAAACCGAATAGTATAAAAATCCATTGGCCTGAGCAGGGATGGTTCTTGTTTCCCATTGGATCTCTTCTTTAAAACACAAAATTCCTTGTCTCGTTTGGATTCGAAACTCAGACTTCCAATTGGGGTTTGGCACCTGGATCTCCGACTTAGTACCATTCTCTATAAATAAAAAGTAACCTTGGAACAAATCATCTTCTTCTCTTGATAGACTCAAATAGGTTGGGTAGCCGTCTACGATCTGTTTGTCGGACTGGGTTCGATTTTGGAAACTTCCTGGGTTTAAAGCACGAAACCCAATATAAAAAATGAGAACCACAAGAACCAAATCAATGAGAAGGACAACCTGCCTCCATCTTGTTTTTTTGTTTTTGTCCCCAATTTGTTTTAGGTATTCGCGAAATTCTTCGGGAGAACGAGAGTGGTATCCTTTTCCCATCTAAAGGATCTCCACAAGAGATTTTAGAATTTGGTGGGCAGAAGGGTAAGGTTCTTCCAATTGTTTGGAATGGTCCAAAAAGGAAAGAGCCAAATGGACAGCCTCTGGAATGGGTAAATCCAAACTCAAATACCGAGCGAGGATCCCGGAAAGTAAATCTCCTGTTCCCATAGTCGCTAGTTTCGGATTGGGTGATTCCCAAACATAAGAAGAACCATCAGGACAAACAAGAAGGCTCACAAAGGATTTTAAGAGCACATAAACATTGTTTTGTGGACAATATTCAATTAATGAATCGTATGCGGCCTGAACCGAGTGGTGGGTAAGGCCTGTCATTCGGTTTAACTCACCCACGTGAGGTGTGAGAAGGATTTGATTTCCTTTGGGAAGTGGATTCGCTTTTGTGGGAATGGCACCGGCATCTAAAACTAAACGGACACCATCAGGCACAATCCATCCACTGAGATCATTCGGATACTGGGTAAGGCCTGGACCCACAACCAAGGTTTTTGTTTTTTTAAAAAAAGGATCCTCTAGAGTTTCTGAAAGCGAACCAGTTTTTGCCATTTTCGAAAGGTCTTCTTTCAGAATCAGGGAACTGATTTTGAGAGAAGGGGAAAAAATTTTACTAATCCCTCCACCTAACTGAGAAAAGGCCTGTTCGGAAAGGAAAATGGCTCCTTCCATTCCATCCGAACCTCCATAAAATAAGGCAGAGCCCGCACTGTATTTATGGTCTTTGTTTTTTCGTTTGATGACAGAAATTGCCGATTCGGGATCTGGTTCTAAATAATACCGTTTGGAAAAGGTAACATCGTTTAAATGAGAACGTACAGGAAATCCAATTGATTCATAGTATCTCGGAATGATGGAATCCTTTTCATAAATAAATCCAATATTTTCCCATTTTCTAGTCCCAAGTTCCTCAATGGAATCGGCAAACACAAAACTAGGGGCATCGGTATCTTTTTCCCCGAGAGTATAAGGATTCCAGCCACTCGCTGTATCCAGGGACAACCGATAAAAAAATACATCCGACTCATTAATGGTATCAATGAGTTCCGTCAGTTCTTCCGAAAGAGTATTCTGAAATCCTGTTCCGAGAAGTGCATCCACGAGAAGGACAGAATCTTCTTCTGCCTCTTCCCATTCTTTGTAAAAATCATCAACGGTTCCAATGGCACCGAGTGTTTTGGAAACTAAAGATTCGTAAAACTTTCCCGCCTCGTTTTTATTAGGTGATGTGGCAAAACACCGAACGGAATATCCTTCTTGGTATAGGGTATGGGCCAGTGCATAACCATCCCCGCCGTTTCCTCCACTCCCAGAAAAAATCCAGATGGATTCTGCCGTTTTCCACAAGTCTTCGTTGGCATGAAAAACAGAAAGGGCCGCCATTCCCATTAAGGTTTGTTCGCTAAACCCCAATTCCTTTGTTGTGAGAGAATCTATTGTTTTAGATTCTTTGTTTGTGAATAAGGGTTTGTGTTTCATTTAGATCCAACGATACACTTCGAGGGCACCTGCACGAATCCGAACCGAATAGATATTATCAAAAGCATCCGTATAGGTCTCTCTCCACTGTCCCCGAGGAGTCGAAAAAGGAATCCGTTTGTTATTGATATGGTTTCCTTCTTTGTCATGGACTTGGAGCCTTGCTGCGTTTCCGCCGTCTTCTGTTTCCCAGATATAAAATTCCCCATTGTTGCGAATGGAAAATAGAATTTCCGAGGGGTCTTGGATTTCTTTTAAAAATTCAGACTGTTTGGAATCAAAAACAAAACGAAAGATCCTACGGAATTTAAAACGTTTGTCCTTTTTCGAGTAATAACTAAAAGATCCGAGAACATACTCACCTTCCGGATGGGGCAGGAGTTTATCGAGAGTGATGTCATATTCTTTAGCATCGTTACTGGCAAATACATCAAGTCCCGACTCTTTTAGATTTCCCTTTAGCTCACCTTCTTCAAAATAAGAAAGTCGCATTTCTTCTGCGATGCGGTGGTAAACAAATAACTTTTCCCCATCTCCCGGTAAAATAAATTCGATGTAACGAAAAGGTTCGGAGTTTTTTCCAGAAGCCCCTAACATAAACTTTACGACACCTTTTTGGGAGATTTGTACAAGAAACGATGGAAGGACTGTTGCCCCTTGGGTGGAAAAGGCGCCACTGTATGTTTTGTATAAGTTCTCTTGGCCTTGGGGAAGTTCCATTCCCTTGGTGGAAATTCTGTTTTGAACAATGAGATCCCCATCTTCATTCATAGCAACTATTCCGATCCCACCGAACCGAAAAGGGTAATGGGGAATTCCAGAATTGGATTTGAAATCCGGGTTGCCAAGAGTGGCATCAAGCCTTCCATTTCTGTCAAAAAGTTTGATTACAGCTTGTTTATTGTCCGCCATGGCGCTAATATTGGAAGAATTGGGGATGGTCAGTGGGACATTGGTGAGTACTTGGTTCACCACCACACCTTCGAAACTCTCGTTGGTTTGTCCAAGGGGTATGCGAAAGAGGATTTCCTCTTTCAGGCTCTCCACTCGGAAGCGAAGGCAGGATAGGGAGAGTAAGAGGGTGAGGAAAAGATAAAGGGTTCGCATGGTGCAACATCCATTCCCTAATTTTTTATTTACAGGACAACTCGCTTTTCCTAGCTTGACAGTAGACATGTTAAATTTTAGCATGAGCTGGGTCACTTATACAGATTCCTATTGGAATCTTTTGGAAATGGTTTGGTATATACCGAGGAAAACATCAGAGAACTTATTTTACGCGTTCTCGCTCCACCTCTAGCGCTTTTTTCGCTCCAAGTACAGAATCGGAAAAACCACGCCCTCATTGAGATAGAACTTGATCATCTCACAGACAAAACTGGCTCAGCTAGTTTGGAAGACTGTGAGAATGTTTCCAGGGGACTCAAAGAGGAGCTGGATTTATGGGGAGAGGAATTTGATTTCACTCTCCAAGTCTCCTCCGCAGGAGCAGAACGTGTTTTGCGTCTGCCGGAGGATTTAAGTCGTTTCCAAGGACTTTTAGTCAAACTAGAAGTACCGCTGGAAGCAGGAAAATGGGACAAACGATTGTATCGTTTGGGACCGGTTTCGGGGGATTCAGTTGAGCTTACGCTTTACGATCGTAAAACTCGACACAAAAAGAACCAAAAATCGGTATCTATGCCCATCGCAGAAATACGAAAGGGAAATTTGTATTTAGAAATTTAAGACTATGGCGACAAAACAAGCAACGAAAGAAACTGGGCTATTCGAAGCCATCCAACAATTCTGTCAGGACAAATCTCTTGATAGAGAACTCGTACTCGGTGTCATCCGAGACTCACTTCTCGCCGCCTATCGCAAAAAAGTCGGTTTGGAAGCGGAGACAGATGACCGTTGCCAAGTAGACTTCGGTTCCGACAACAAAAACGAAATCATCATCTCTGTCCTTCGTGACGTGGTAGAAGATAAAACAACAAACCCTCTAGAGATCTCTCTAGAAGAAGCAAGTAAATTGGATCCTGCGGCGCAAGTGGGAACCCAAATGCGTGTGTTTGAAAAACCACAAGACCTTTCTCGGGTCCTTTCCAGCCAAGCCAAACAAATGGTTTTCCAACGTTTGCGTGATATGGAAAAGGAATTACTCTACCAAGAGTATAAATCCAAAGAAGGGGAACTCACTCACGGGTACTTCCAACGTTGGAAAAAAGACATCATGTCCATCGACCTCGGTAAGGTCGAAGGGATCATGTTAAAAAAAGACCAAAACCCTGGCGAAAAATACCGCCAAGGGGATCGGATGAAAGCCATCATTTCTCGTGTGGAACTTAGACCCCGCGAACCAATGCCAGTCATCACACTCTCTCGTGCATCGGGTGACTTTGTGAAAAAACTCTTCGAGATGGAAATTCCCGAAGTGTATGACGGTATTGTAGAAATTCGCGATGTAGCCCGTATCCCATCTTACAGAACTAAGGTGGTTGTGACCACAAGTAAGTCTGATGTGGATCCTGTGGGAGCTTGTGTCGGTATGAAAGGGGTTCGGATCCAAGCCATCGTAAGAGAACTCGGAAACGAAAGAATCGACATCGTATTACATTCTGACGAACCAAGTATTTTTATCGCCAATGCGATTTCTCCTGCAAAACCAGTAGAAGTGCATGTGGACAGAAAGAGGGGAGATGCCCTTGTCATCGTTCCCGATGAATCTCTTTCGCTTGCCATCGGAATCAACGGATCCAACGTCAAACTGGTATCCCAACTTTCCGGTTTCAAAATAGACATCAAAACTGTATCCCAATACAACCAGGAACTGGCTTCGCCGGAAGCTCGCGAAAAACTGGATCGACTCTTCAATGCCCAACAAGAGGCAATGGAAGAATCAGAAGACCAATATGGTGACGGTGCAGACGAAGAAGAAGAGGATTCTGGATTCACTCCACTGTCCGAAGTTCCGGGTCTCACTCCAAGGATCGTTGGCCTTCTCGAAGCCGGCGGGATCAAAAACGTGGAAACCCTTCTCGAGTTCAGCCAAGAGGAACTTTCGAAAATTTCCGGAATCGGGAAAACGACAGCAGAACAAATCTTACGTCTGCTTCGTGAATCTATCGAATGGGTAGAAGAGGGTTAAGTTTTAAGGCATAATATGGAAGAGCAAAAATCGATTAAAGAAACCCTCCAGCAGGGAGCCAGTGGTGACAAAACCAAGAAAAAGCTTGTCATCAAAAAGAAAGCGGCACCTGCAGATGAGAAAAAAGAATCCAATTCTGGTTCACAAGCAGCGGAAGCAGTAAAAACTTCTTCCCCCGCTTCGGACAAAAAAAAGGATTTGAATGAACTCATTCGTGAGGAAGCCAAAAGACAGGGACTCGGTTCCGGTCCGCAAGCTCCTTCCCAAGCATCCCCCATTGTGTCGCGTCCGGATAGAAAACCGGAGCCACAACCAGAACGAGAGAGACCTCCCATGGATCGCAAACCCGAATCCATTCTCTCTGGGGATACCTCTTCTCCTAACTACCGCCAAGGCGGTGGTCCTGGCCAACAAGGCGGCCAAGGCGGAGGGAATCCAGGTTATTTTAGAAAAGAAGATCGTAATCCGATTGTATCGAGACCTACCACTCCTCGTCCCCCAAGACCGGAAGGCCAAGGAACAGGATACCAAGGAAATCGTGGACCTGGACAAGGTGGCCCTGGTGGATACCAAGGAAATCGTGGACCTGGACAAGGTGGCCCTGGTGGATACCAAGGAAATCGTGGTGCAAGACCGATTGGTCAAGGTGGCCCTGGAACGGGAAGACCTCCTGGAGATTCTCCCTTCGGTGCTCCGGGTGGACCTCCTGGCGCCGGCGGCCCTGGTGGTGCTAAAAAAAGAGTCTTTGATAAGGAAAAAGGCGGAAGAGAAGAAAACGAAAACACTAAGTTTTTCAAACAATCCTTTCGCAAACAAAAAGCTCAGGCTGCGGCCCTTGCCGCAGTACCAAAAGAAATCTCCATTTTGGAAAACATCCAAGTGGGAGAGATTGCTAAAAAACTGAATTTAAAACCTGGGGAAGTCATCAGTAAACTCATGAAAATGGGGATGATGGTAACCATCAACAATGTGATCGATGCAGAAACGGCTTCCATCCTCGCGGATGATTACGGCTGTAAGGTGAAGATTGTTTCCCTTTACGACGAAACTGTCATCGAAGAAGAAAAGGATGCACCAGAAGATTATATCACTCGTCCTCCAGTCGTTACTATCATGGGTCACGTTGACCATGGTAAAACCAAACTTTTGGATACCATTCGTTCGTCTCGAGTGGCAGAAGGGGAATCGGGCGGAATCACTCAGCACATTGGTGCCTACCAAGTAGAAACCAATCGGGGAAAGGTAGCTTTCCTTGATACTCCTGGTCACGAAGCCTTCACTTCCATGAGAGCACGTGGTGCCTCGGTCACTGACATTGTCGTGCTTGTTGTTGCTGCCGATGACGGGGTTATGCCTCAAACCATCGAAGCCATCAATCACGCCAAAGAAGCAGAAGTACCAATTATTGTTGCTGTAAACAAAATTGATTTACCTGCAGCGAACCCGGAGAAGGTGAGACAAGAACTTTCCAACTACGGATTACAACCGGAAGAATGGGGCGGAACTACCATCTTCTGTGATATCTCAGCTAAAAATAATATTGGAATTGATAAACTCCTCGAGATGCTTCTCATCCAAGCAGAACTTCTCGACCACAAATCCAATCCAAAACGAAAAGCCAAAGGAACCATCGTCGAAGCAAAACTCGATCCAGGTCGTGGTGCTGTGGCAACTGTCCTCATCCAAAACGGAACACTCCGTGTGGGTGATGCCTTTGTTGCCGGAGTTCATGCGGGTCGTGTACGAGCGATGTATGATGACCTTGGTAATTCCATTCGTGAAGCAGGTCCGTCTTTTCCAGCCCTTGTGACTGGACTCGATGGAGTGCCGGATGCTGGTGCACCATTTGACGTCGTGATCGATGACAAAGAAGCACGCACCATCTCTCATAGCCGTCAAGAGTATGAAAGACTAGGCCAGTCGAAAAATGCTGCGACCCGTGTCACTCTAGACAACATGAGCGAGATCATCAAACAAGGTGCTCTGAAAGAACTCAAAGTGATCATCAAAGCGGACGTTCGCGGATCGACAGAAGCCGTGAAAGAAGCCCTTGAGAAACTTTCTACGGCAGATGTTCGCCTAAATGTAATCCATGCAGGAACGGGTGCGATTGTTGATTCCGATATCATCCTGGCATCGGCATCCAACGCGATTGTGATTGGTTTCCATACACGTGCGAATCCAAAAACAGTCTCTCTTGCTGAGAAAGAAAAAGTCGAAATCAAATACTACAGTATCATTTACGATGTAGTGAACGAAGTCAAAGCTTCCATGGAAGGAATGCTCGAACCAGAAAAAGTTGAAAACGTGATTGGTAAGGTAGAAATCCGAGACGTATTCAAAATTTCCAAAGTGGGTAACATTGCAGGTTGTATGGTCAAATCCGGTAAGGTAACCAAACAATCGCACGTTCGGGTCATCTCGAGCGAAACTGGTGAAATCACTTGGGAAGGTAAGATCAAAAACCTCAAACGTATGAAAGACGATGTGGCTGATGTTCTTACTGGGTTTGAGTGCGGTATCTTACTCGATGGATTTAATGACTTTGTTGTGGGTGATGAGATCGAAGCTTACGAGATCCGAGAGATTGCTCGTAAACTTTAAGGCGGCCTAAATGAATCCCATTCGAATGAAAAAACTCGAATCGGAGATCATTCGCCAAATCTCCACTGCGATTTTAGCAGGCAAGGTAAAAGACCCTCGGGTCTTTTTGCCGAGTTTCCATCGGATTGAGATCAGCGAAGATCTGAAATATGCAAAAATTTACTTCACTGCTCTTTGTAATAACAACGAAAGAAAAAAACTCACACAAGGACTTGTTTCTTGTGCGGGGTTTCTCTCTTCTTTTGTAGGAAAGAATCTCCACCTGCATACCAACCCCAAGTTTAGTTTTGTCTGGGACAATAACTACATCAAAAGTTTGGAAGTGAATCGTTTGATTGATGAATCTGCCCCCAAAACTTTGTTTGAGGAACTCCATCCAAGTGAAAACGAAGAGGATGAGGACAGGGACGAAGAACTTGAGGATACAAATTCTGTCGCATCGGACAAGGTTCAGGACTTGGAAAAATCCTCCGAAGATACGGAAAAAGATTCCAATTCAAAAACCTCATAGCCTTACTGCCGTAATTATCGTTAGGTGAATGATTCTATGTCTAAATCCTACCAATCCGGTTTTTTATTTGTCTATAAACCACAAGGCATCACGAGTTCTGATTTAGTACTCAAAACCAAACGTCTCTTAAAACAAAAGTCTGTCGGCCACACGGGAACTCTTGACCGGTTTGCCGAGGGTCTTCTCATTTTGCCTTGCGGCGACTACACTGCTTTTTCCCAAGTATTCCTTGGAAAAGACAAAACCTATTTTGCGGAAGTAGTTGTGGGACTACGCACCGATTCAGGAGATCCTGAGGGAGTGGTAGAAGTGGAGGAAAGAGCATCCTCCCAATTACGTTTCGAATCTGAATATCCCATCGAACGATTGGAAGAGGAACTCATTGGTCTCACCAAACTCAAAACACAGAAGGCGCCCAAAATTTCGGCCCTGAAAGTCGGTGGCAAACGCCAATCGGATCTCGTTCGAGAAGGGGCCGTTGTGGAAGAAAAGGAAAGGCCCATTTCGATCTACAAAGTATCCGAGATCCAAAGGACAGAGGTCGGATTTTCCTTTCGGATCCATGTGAGTTCTGGAACGTACATTCGGAAAATTATTTTGGATCTATCCGAAAAATGGGGGATTCCCATGTCTCTCGGAAGACTTGTCCGCGAATCGATCGGAGAGTTCGATTTGAACGGGGTAAAACCCGTGGAAGAAATCACTTACAAGGATTTGCGAACCTGGAAAGAAGTATTTCCGCTTCCCGTTCGCATTGCCGACGGGGCGGAAAAAAAGGCCGTGATCCATGGGGGATACATTTGGGACAAACTCCCGAAGGCGGAGGAAAACGGGTTTTATATCCTGGACTCGGACGAAACCACCATCCTTGCCTGGTGTTCCTATGACGGGAAACCGGATCACATTCCCTACCGATACAGAAAAGTATTTTTTGACCCTTCCTTAAAAATTATGTTTTCTAATTGAGACCTTCTTAAAATCTGGATACTGTTATGATCACAAAAGAACAAAAACAGCAGATCATTGCTACTTTCGGTAGCAAACCAAACGACTCAGGTTCTGCAGAAGTACAAATCGCTCTTCTCGACTCTCGTATTAAAGACCTTACTGACCACTTCAAGGCTAACAAGAAGGACTTCCACTCTCGCCGCGGACTAATCGCAATGGTGAACCAGAGAAAGAGTTTGTTGGAATACCTAAAACGTTCCAACCTCGAAAGTTATAAAAAGCTGATTGAAAAACTCGGCCTTAGGAAATAAATCCTATGGCTACAGAGTTGACTGGTACTTGGGGTAGAGATTCTATCACCATTGAGACCGGCAAGTGGGCGAAACAAGCTCACGGGTCGGTTGTATACAAAACCGGAAATTTGGTTCTACTTGCCACTGTTTGTGCTGCAGAGGAACCAAAAGAAGGACAAGATTTTTTCCCACTTACATGCGAATACACTGAGAAAGCCTATTCGGTAGGTCGTTTTCCTGGTGGATACTTCAAACGCGAAGCAAAACCTGCAGAACACGAAGTATTACTTTCCCGAATTTTGGATCGTCCCATTCGCCCTATGTTTCCAGAAGGATACTTCTCTGAAGTACAACTTCTAGTCCAAGTATTATCTGCAGACAAACAAGTTTCTGTCCAAGGACATGCGATTAACGCGGCTTCGGCGGCACTTTCTGTTTCTTCCATTCCTTTTGCAGGCCCGATTGCTGGTGCTCGTATTGGAAGGATCGCTGGTGAATTTATTCTTAACCCCACAAACGAAGAGATCACAAGATCCGATTTGGATTTGGTAGTTGCGGGAACAAAAGAAGCCATCGTTATGATCGAAGGGGAAGCAAGCGAAATCTCTAAAGAAGATATGATGGCTGCTCTCCGTTTTGCCCAAGAACAACTAAAAGTTGCAGTTGAAATGCAAGAAACTTTAGCTAAGAAAAACGGAACTGTCAAAAAGGAAGTTGTTTTAAAAACTCCTGACAAAGAACTTCTTAAAAAAGTTCGTGAGTTCGCCTACGACCGTTTGTCGGCTGCAAACAAAAATTCTGACAAAACAAAACGTAATGATGACATCAAAGCCATCAATAAAGAAACAGTAGAACATTTCAAAACCTTACTGGCTCCAGAAGACAAATCAAAAGATATCAAACATTACCTACATGAATTAGAATACGAAGTGGTCCGCGAACTTGTGCTTAACGAAGGAATTCGTTTTGATGGTCGTAAAACCAATGAAATTCGTCAAATTTCTTGTGAGATTGATGTCCTTCCTGGACCTCACGGATCGGCAGTATTTACAAGAGGACAAACCCAATCCCTTGGTGTTGTGACTCTAGGAACTACTTCTGACAACCAAAGATACGAAACTTTGGAAGGTTCGAAAGAAAAGAACTTTATGTTGCATTACAATTTCCCTGCATTCTCTGTTGGGGAAGTTCGCCGTAACTCAGGTCCTGGCCGACGTGAAATTGGTCACGGAAACCTAGCAGAACGTGCGATTAAAAAAGTCCTCCCCACCCAAGTGGATTTTCCTTACGTGATTCGAATTGTTTCTGAAATTTTAGAATCGAATGGATCTTCTTCTATGGCTTCCGTTTGTTCGGGAACCTTGGCCCTTATGGCTGGGGGAGTTCCGATTTCTGGTGCAGTCTCTGGAATTGCGATGGGACTTTTTAGTGATGAAAAAGGTCGATTTGCGGTTCTTTCTGATATCGCCGGAATCGAAGACCACTTCGGAGACATGGATTTCAAACTCGCAGGAACCAAAAAAGGGATCACTGCCTTCCAAATGGACCTTAAAGTCAATGGACTTGGTTTGGAAGTTTTACAAAAAGCCATCGAACAAGCAGAAGTGGGCCGCGATCATATCCTTGGAGAAATGAACAAAGCGATTTCTTCAGTCAAAGGCAATTTGAGTTTAAATGCACCACGTATCACTCTAAAACAAATTCCTAAAGATCGTATTGGCGAGCTCATTGGTCCTGGTGGGAAAATGATCCGTGCGATCATCGAACAATCTGGTTCTGAAATTTCTGTAGATGACACAGGAAAGGTAACCATTGCCTCTCCAAGTGAAGAAGCTAAAGAAAAAGCCATTGCCATGATCGACGGAATCTTTGAAGAAATCGAAGTAGGCAAAATCTATGATGGTGTCATCAAACGAATTGCTGACTTTGGTGCCTTTGTCGAAATTTTGCCAGGAAAAGAAGGACTTTGCCACATCTCTAAACTAGATGTGAAACGAGTGCAATCGGTTCGTGACATTGTTACCGAAGGGGACAAGATCCAAGTGAAAGTGATTTCCGTTGATAAAATGGGGAAAATCGACCTTTCCAGAAAGGATGTTCTTTTAGACAACTAAACAGTCCCCAAACAATTGTTTGGGGGGAGTAACCAAATGGCATCCGTCATCGAATGCAAACGAACCTTTTTACCTAATGGGTTAACGGTTCTATTTCAACCTATGAAACACGCATCTTCTATGGGGGTGGGTGTTTTTTTGAAACAGGGCAGTCTTGCCGAAACCAATTCCGAACATGGATACTTCCACTTTTTAGAGCACATGCTCTTTAAAGATACGGAAACGCGCACCAGTAAAGAAATTGCAGAATCCATTGAACGTGTCGGTGGAATTTTGAATGGATCTACGGGTCGTGAATACACTCAGTACTATGTAGTTGCTATCAAAGACCAAGCGGAGCTTGCTTTTGAAATCCTTTCTGATATGTTATTTCGTCCTCTTTTTCGCAAAGAAGACATCAAAACAGAGAAGGGTGTCATTATGGAAGAGATGCGTTCTTATGAAGATGCGCCCGATGATTTTGTCTACGATTATTACTTTCGTAACATTTTTGGAAAGTCACCTTACGGGCGTGATATCATTGGAACCAAAAAATCAGTCACAGGGGTCAGTGAAAAATCCATCCGCAGTTTTTTCGAGAAACATTATTTTCCCAAAAATATGGTAATCTCGGTTTCTGGAAATTTTACTTGGGAAAAAATTTTAGATCTCACAAACAAATATTTTTCCTTTGAAAATCCTAAGGGAAAACATCCCACGGAACTCATCATCCCTGCACCGAAGAAACACTATTCCAAACATCTGGAACGCCGAAAAATCGAACAGTTCCATATTATGCTTGGGGTGAATGGAAACAAAAGGGACTACCGAACGGTGACTGTCACTCAACTTATCTCTACCATTCTTGGTGGGGGAATGGCTTCCCGCCTTTTCCAAAACATCCGTGAAAAAGAAGGCCTTTGTTATAGCATTTACAGTTTTCCTTCCTATTACAAAACAACGGGACTCTTTTCCATCTCCTCGGCCACTTCCAAAGAGAAGGCAGCCCGTTGTGTGGAACTCATTCTAAAAGAGTTAGAAAGTATTGCAAAAAATGGATTTTCCAAATCGGAACTGGCAGATGCAAAATCCAACCAAATGGGTTCCATTGCCATCGGGTATGAACTTCCCGAAAACCGAATGAACAATATTGGCCTCCAAGAAATCTATTATGGAAAATATTTCTCTTTGGAAGACCGAATGAAATCGATTAAGTCGGTGACCTTAGAGGAAATTAATGAGACCGCAAAACAGTTGTTTGATTTGAAAAAAGTGCATTTGTCTTGTGTGGGCGATATGTCGGAAAGTCAATTCTCCAAAATCCCTGTCCAATTTGGTGGGTAGTAAAAAACAATACGTAGTGAATTGTCTTGACCTGAATCAAATCTCTATTCTCCGAAATATAAACCAAAGAAGAAATTAAAATTAATGAAGCCTCCCATTGTTTCTCTCCAAATTTTAAAACCCGGTGCTGTCGTTCCCGAATACAAAACGTCTGGTTCTGCGGGTATGGACCTTTCTGCCTGCCTAACGGAAAATTTAATCCTCACCGGAGGCGAAGTGGTTTTTGTCCCAACGGGACTTGCTATGGCCATCCCCGACGGGTATGAAGGACAGATTCGTCCCAGAAGTGGATTCTCAACCAAAAATAGAATCATTATGCCGAATAGCCCCGGGACCATCGATTCTGATTACCGGGGAGAAATCCTCATCCCACTTCTCAATTTAAGTGGTGCGGACTTTGTCCTCGAACCGGGAACTCGGGTCGCTCAGATTGTGTTTCAGGCCGTAGGACAGCTGGCAGTGCAAGTCGTGACAGAACTTTCGATCACTGAAAGAGGAGTGGGCGGGTTTGGGAGCACAGGAAAATAAGACATAACTCGGAAAAAAGACACTTAGCTTTTTGTAAACTCTACCGATAGAAAGCTGTAGAGGTGCCTTTTTATGATGCGATCCCTTTGGACCGGCGCTACCGGGATGATTGCCCAACAATTTCATATTGATACCGTTGCCAACAACTTGGCCAACGTAAACACAACTGGTTTTAAAAAGAACCGTGTGGACTTTGAAGATTTAGTTTACCAACACCAAGTCCTTGCGGGAACTCCAGCCACCTCTGTTTCCGAAATTCCTACTGGTGTGAATGTGGGTCATGGTGTAAAAGTCGCTGCCACACAGAAGTTATTTGAGATTGGCTCTTTCCAAGCAACGGGAAACAAACTCGACCTTGCCCTCACAGGTGAGATGGCATTTTTTAAAATCCAAATGCCTGACGGAACTTTTTCTTATTCTCGGGACGGATCTTTTAAAATTGACTCCAACCAACAAGTGGTGACCTCGAACGGATATCTTCTTGAACCACCCATCATCCTTCCAGAAAATGCCATCCTCAATACTCTTATGGTTTCCGAAGAGGGGGAAGTCACAGTGAAAATTGGAAATGACATTCGTCCCACAACGATTGGCCAATTGGAACTCTACCGATTTGTCAATCCAGCCGGTCTCCAAGCTGTCGGTAAAAACTTGTTTCGAGAAACTGTGGCTTCCGGTGCAGAAATTCCAGGAATGCCATCCCAAGAAGGATATGGAAGTGTCCTTCAAGGATTTTTGGAAATGAGTAACGTAAAAATCGTAGAAGAGATGGTGAATATGATTGTGGCACAAAGGGCCTACGAATCCAATTCCAAAACCATCCAAACCTCGGATAACATGCTTTCTACGGCGATTGGTTTGAAACGTTAATGAAACTTTGGTTCCTCCTCTTTTTTAGTTTGGTTTTTTCTTTGTCAATCTTGGCAAAGGAAAAGGAAAATCGTCTCTACTTAAAACCCAAAACGGTTGTGGGGAATAGTGAGATTCGTTTGTCCGATTTTACCAACTGGAAAGGAAACTGGAACCCAATCCTTTTTGAAAACCTAAAAGCACCTAAAATCTTAGATCCAGAATCTTTGGCTTTGACACTCAATGTTCGTTACTTGAAAGAGTTTGGGGATGAAATTGTTTATGAAGTGATGGGAAAAGAAGGAATCCTACTTCCACGAACCACTGTGGTCGGAAAAAAAGATTTAGAACGAAGTCTTTGGAAAGAACTGCAAGAGAATGTGGATGGTTCCCTCGGCGAAGAAGGCCAATCGGTTCGTTTGAGTTCTGAAAAGGATTCCATCCAAATCATCTCTGGAACCAAACTCGTATGGCGAAATACCGGTCGCACCCTCCATGCAGGGAAACGCCTCTTTCCTTTGGACTATTACTTTGAAGGGAAGATGGTACATTCCGAATCCATTCCCTTTCTGATTGAAGAAAAGAAAAAAACTTACTTCACCACAAGGGAGATTCCCTCCAAAGCAGTGTTAACGGATGCCGACGTGGCTCTAAAAGAATTTTTTACCGCAGACCATAACAAAGAGTATATGGACGAAAGTCCTGCGGGAAAAACAGCTCTCGGTGTTCTCACAAGTGATACTGCCATTGAAAAAAAACAAGTGAGAACCTTACATACGATAGAGAGAGGACAAGAAGTCCAATTGGTGTATACTGTTGGAAATTTATTATTAAAAATCAAAACAAGGGCACTTGCTTCTGGAAATCGTGGGGATGAAATTCAAGTTTTGAACTTAGCCTCGCAAAAAATCATCAAGGCCCGTGTTCAAAATGAAGGGATTTGCCTTCTGGAAGAGATTTAAAGTTCGTATGAAATCAAATATACATTTAGATTCAAAATCTAATTTAAACTCAGGTTCAAATGATCAATTCAATTTGACTCAAAATCAGATTGTTTTAACAAAAAGGATTTCCTTCGTGAGAACTTCACTTGGAAGGAAATTTGTCATTTCAATTTCTGAGTTAGCAGCCATTAGTTTTTTGACTCTCACTTGTCTTTCTTTTTTATCGGCCGATTCCTTGTGGAAAGACAAAGATCCGTATTCGTATCCAAAAACCATCCAACCAGGAACGGTTGTAAAGGTCGTTTTGAAAAATGGACTTCGAGTGGAATATGAATCCGAATACAAAGCCACCTTTGATAACGATATCAAAACCGTTCCCGATAAAAAATTAGTCCCTGACCTACCGGCCTATAATTCCAATTCCACCTATATGCGATCCAAAGTGGGAAAATCAAAATCCCAGGGCAAAGTTGTCGGTGTGATGGCAGTTCTTGTGACGGGAATTGACCCAGGGACTGGGAATTTGGAGCTTGAGGGAAGTAAGGTATTTAACTTATCGGAAGAAAGGATTAACCTTCGTTTGTCGGGAACTATTTCTCCAGAGGATTTGGATAAAAACCGATTTATTTCGAGTGATCTCATTGCCAACTTGCGTGTGGAATACCAAGGAACTTTAAATCCGAAAGAACTCACTAATCCCAATATCCAAATGAAACGAATCACAAACCCCGATGGATCGGTAACAGAAAAAGCGGAACTTTCAGAACCAGAAAAACAAGAAATTATTCTCAAAAATATCAAACGACTCTTAGGGGAAAGTGAGTGATCCAATGACTACAAAAGAAGTGAGTCAAATGAACTTAGGTCTATTGAATTGGAACCCATATAACTTTGGTTTTTTGGTTTTGGTTAGTTTCTTTTCTCTCCCTCTATGGGCCGTGGAAACTCGCCTGAAAGATTTAGTAAGGATTGATGCCGTACGTGAAAACCAACTCACAGGGTTTGGCCTTGTGGTAGGCCTGAATGGAACGGGGGATACAAAAAATCCCCTCACAGAAGAAGCCTTACAAAACTATCTTGCAGGCCTTGGTGTGAATACAAAAAAGAATCTAAGGGATGCGAAAAACACAGCTTCGGTTCTTATCACTGCCAATGTACCCGTCAATCTGAAAGAAGGTGATAAAATTGATATCCTAGTTTCTTCACTGGGTGATGCACGTTCTCTCGAAGGTGGAGTTCTTTTGCAGTCTCCACTCAAAGCAGGAAATGGAGAAACCATCGCTGTTGGCTCCGGTGTACTTGTGTTTGGTGGGAAAGAAAAAAAACGGGGTGGTGCCGACAAAAAATCGGGCTCTAATACGGCGCTTGTTCCTATGGGTGCCATTTTAGAAAAATCTGTTCCCAATGCACCTATAACCAAATCTGTCAAACTAACCTTACTCGAAAAAGACTACACAACTATGGGTGCCATCGTCGATGCGATCACGGCAGAGCTTTCCGTGGTTCCAGAGGTGGTGTCGCCTACGGAGATTTTGGTTGCCCTTCCACTAAAGGTGTCGAGCCAAAATGCAGCCGGAGAACTTGTGGTGGGAGAACCCAAATTGGATTTGGCCTTCCTTGCAAAGTTAGAAAATCTAACAGTCAATTCTTCGCCAGTGGCTCGGGTCGTCATCAACGAACGAACGGGAACGATTGTGATGGGTGCAAACATTCCCATCGATGAAGTGGCGATCTCCCAACAAGGTCTTACCATCCAGATTGCCAACAGAGACAAGGCGCGTTACTTTTTTCCCATTCAGGATGAGGGGAAGGGAGAATCGGTTTTTGTTCTAAAAGAAACCACCCAAGTGTCGGATGTAGTGGCTGCCCTGAATAAAGTAGGAGCCTCCACCCGGGACATCATCTCCATTCTGGAAGCTCTGAAAAAACAAGGGGCCCTAAAAGCAGAACTTGTGATTCAGTAATTGGGAAAACTGCCGATAGAATTAGAAGACATAATATGGACATTCACAAAATCCAAGACTATTCGGGAAGGCTCAGTCGGTCCCAAGATGAATCCATCCTCAACCGGATGAAATCCTATTCGAATGATTTAGAAAAACCGAAAAAACAGGGACTGAATGATTTCCAAAACTTATTAGAAACTCATGAAGAACTGATGGGTAAGGTAAGTTCATCTTCGCTTCGAGTGCCGCAAAACATTCGTGAGGAGATTAAAGAAGATCCCTATAGAAAAAAGCTATATGATGCTTCCGTCGAATTTGAATCTGTTTTTGTGAAGATGATGCTAAAAGAAATGAAAAACACCATCCATAAAGAAAAAATGATCGATGGTGGGTATGCCGAAGAAATTTTTGAAGATATGCTATATGATGAGTATGCAAAAAACATTTCTCAAAACGAATCTATGGGAATTGCAGAAGAGATTTACAAACAGATGTCTGCTTCTCTTCCACCCGTAAAAAAGAATCCTTATCTTTAGAACTTTAGATCGGGAACAAAAGGGAATACCTTTGTTTTATCTTCCAACCGATCTAGTTTCATTAAATTAAGTCTTTAAAAGAGATTTTTTTTAGTTCCTCTTTTAATTTATCCTCGATTTGGCTTAAACCTTCATTGAGTTTTGGTATCACACCTGTAAGTTCCTTGGGAGCTCCCAATTTAAAACTGGATGTTTTTTCATATAAAGTTACCAAATCAATTTGCTCTTTTGGTTTAACCGGTGTTATTCGCTTATCTTCTGTGGTCTCTACAAGTTTTGCATCGGTGAGTTTTTCTATTATATCGTTTAAATCTTTTTCTGGCATAAGAAGTGTTTTTCGCAAAACTGAAAGTTTGATAAGCTCTCCATTTTTGATTTGGTGGTCATAGGTAAGAGCCAATACTTGAATCGTCTTGTAAAACTCATAAGACAGAGTACTATCAATATCATCGAAAGGATGTTTGGGCAGCATATATCGATCTGGAAACTGCAAAGTTGCTGTCACTTCTGCACCATAAAGAATGATCAGTGAAATCGAATAGATAGCAAGTAGAGCAATAGGGATTGCAGCAAGTGCCTTATACACTAACATTGTTTTTTCGGTAAATGAGGTTAGATAGATATTTATAAACCCCCAAAAGAAAATAATGAGAATGATCCCCGTGATTGCGGCTCCAATAGAGGATGCCTTAATCGGAACTTTAGTATTAGGGATTATATTAAATATCAACAAAAAGAATAACCAAAGAGCAAGGAGTGGCAGGAGGATTTGGAAGATGGAATATAAGGAAAAAAACTGTCTCCCTCCTTGGTATTTTTTCCAGATGGTCTGTCCTTTTGTATCATCTTCCACACGGATGATTTTATTGAATTCACCCACACCCACAATACCTAACATTCCTTCATTTAGAGTTTCACCTTCGCCTTGAGTTTCGATTTCAATTGTGTCTTCTGTTGATAAAGTTGTTCCGTCTGTTGGGACTTCTACTCCCTTAGTTTTTTTGGAGAGAAGTATCATGTCTAAAATCATTCCCGCCTTACCTTTGTAGGTGGTAGACCAATTTTCCCCTTCATCTTCTGAAAGCAAAATATCACCAAGGGAAGTTAAAATAAAAACATCGTAATCCTGTTTTTTCGGAGAAGCAAAAATCCATACTCGTTCATAAGAATATTTTCTATGTCCTAAGTCCGCCCAAGTATAACCACCGTCAGTGGTCTTAAAAATGGTTCCGCTGTCACCGACAAGGAAACCAATATTTCTGTTTAGGAAAGCGATATCATTAAGTGGTTTTTGAGAGATTTCCTGAGGAAAAAATGAAGTTCCTCCATCACTGGTTTTCCACAACCTCCCTTCACGATCTAAAATAAACCCATCTTTGTCGGAAAAGAACCGAACACGGATCGGTGTAATCGCAGGATCTGTGAATCGTTTGATTTCTTTCAGTGTTTTTCCTATTTCGTATCGGAGAGTACGAGTGTCCCCGGTGAGAATGAAAAGAGTATCATAATCGATGGCACCAAAGTCTGAGACGATGATTCCTTTTAGGGAGTGGAGTTTCCAAGTGTTTCCCAAATCATTGGAATAGAGAAAAGTTCCTTCTTCTGAAATCGTAAATAGATCATTACCAATGCTTCTGATACGGAAAAAATTTTCTTTAGAAATATCCGGTTTTTTACATGTTCCTGTTTCTACTGTATCAAAATCAACGCAGAGCATGTTCTCAAAGTCGATGCTAGAATTCGGGATAAAGGATATGGATTTGTTCAGTTCCTTAATTGTACCGATATTTCCTTTTTCCCCTGCGACCCACAATTCTCCCTGTTTTGTAGAAACAATAGACTTTAAGTGAGGAGGGCGAACCGAATCAGAGATTTTATCCGTAATGTTTTTCCCAACTACAAAAAGCAGCGGACCAAAAGATATTAGAAAAAAATAAAATACGAATTTATTAATAAAGTTTCTATGGAGGTCAATTTTCCAAATGATATGAAAGGCTTTTTCTAGAGATCGCAAAACAGCTGTAGCCGGGAAGATGAAAACAACGAATCCCACAGCTCCGATTTGTGAAGCAGTTGAGATGATATCGGTTAGAGTGTCCAGATACGGAGTGATATCAAACTGAATATTGTTTCGAAGAAGGTAAGAATTGATTTCATCTACCATTTCCCCTTGCCTGGTTTGGATTCCAGAAGCCACTGTGATTAAAGCGAGAGCCACGGTTAAGGTAGGGATAAGAGTCACAATGGTTGTATAAGCAAGACTTGAACCAATGATGAGGCAATCGTCTTTCATAAACCGGTGCACTGATACAAGTAAAACCCGAATGCTTAAGATGAGTTTTCGTTTCCAGCCGTTTCCCTCTGGAATTGCAGTCAGTCGGATGAGTAAGGGAGATTTGGTAGTATCATTCATTTTTGGTTACCTATTTTTTAAAAGCGTACAAAACGTAACTTGAGGTGATGGGGTATCCGTGTTTTTTCCATTTCGACCTATAATGGTAATACGAAATGCGAAACCATTGAAAGTAGTCTTTCCATTTTTTGAAAGTCCCCCTTGATTTTTGCAGTTTCGCTAACAATGGAAAATCCACTCCGAAGTATGTTACAAAACGATTAAAACCAAGGTTCGTCAATATTTTTTTAAGTATGGTGTCTGAGTAATAGAATAGATGGCCAGGCATATAATAGTGATATTTTGATCCCTCTTTTTTGGCCTGCCACCCATCAAAATTGGCAGTTTGGAGTAGGAGAAGGCCCCCTGGTTTAAGAATCCGCGTAAGTTCTTTAAAGAAAAGGTTCGGATTTTCGATATGTTCGATTACTTCTACCATGGTGATGACACTGAAGTGGTTTTTTGGAAACTTTGCATCAGTTAAACTTCCGTTATAGGTTAGGATTCCATTTTCATTCGCATAACGAGACGCATATTCTGAAATCTCCACCCCTTGGATTTGGAATCCTGCCTCCCTTGCTGATTCTAAAAATCCTCCAAAAGAAGATCCAATATCTAAAAAGTTTCCCGAAGGAACAAACTTTTGAATATTTCGGATTCTAGCCTTCCAAACATACGATGCGAATTTTTTGTTTTCTCTTTCATCGATATAGCTATAGTCGGCTTTGCCTTGGTAGTAGTCTTGACTATATAATTCTTTTTGGTTGGGTCTTGGATAAAGAGCTTGGAGTTTACAATGTTTACATTCGACAATTGACAATCCGGAATATTTCCCCGTGGTTGTATGTAGGGGATGCCAATCACAAAGATGGTCTAACGGGCATTCTTCGTTCAAAGAAAGATTTGTTTTCATTATTTTTGTGCAAGGAAAAACCAGTGGCAAATTCTTTCTTCCAATTTACCTAGGGGAGTTCTCTCCGAATACCCAATGGATATATTCGAAAAAATTGATAGGAATTCTTTTAATGCATCGAGTGAATAGGTTTCTGCATAACCACCGCTAAGGTCTGCCAAATTCATTTTCCCTTTCGAAAGTCCAAGATGAGTGTCTCCTTCGGCTCGAATGGAACCTAAAAGAAATCCTCCCTCATCCAAAGAGGAATACAAAGAAGAGAGTAGTTTTTTTGCCTCTTCTCTCCTGTTGTAATGAAACACCCCCCAACTGACAATCAGGCCGAATTCCTTGGAAAAAAATGGCAAATGTGAGTCGGGTGTATGAATCCATTGAATCGGAGAAGGTTCCAATTTCAAATTGTCAATAGTCGTTTTGGCTGTGTCGCAGGCGGTGACCCGGTAACCCTCATTCTGAAGGAGATAAGAATGCCTGCCGGAACCACAACCAAAGTCTAGAGCTTTTCGATTGGTGGGCTTAATGCGAGAAAGTAATCGTACCAAATTTTCATCTGGAAAGGCCAATTTAGATTTTGGCCTTTCGTAGTGTTCATCCCAGACATTCTTCATGAATTGAATCTTGCGAATATAGAATCTAACCACTCTTTTGTGGTGATTGCTGCCTTTGTTGTGATTCCAAAAACTTGCGTTCTTTTGTGATTACCCTCTAACTTTTCTAACGAAGAACCTGTTGGAACCAATTGTTTTTGGAAAAAAACGGTTTCACCGAAATTCGCAGGTAAGGTTATGGGTTCCCCCATTTTTTTCTGATTGTCTTTGGGTAATGTGAAAACTAATGCTGATTTGGTGATTCCATCTTTGGCTTTTTTTAAAAACCCAGGTCTTGTTTTTTCTCCAATGGTGACGGAAAGTAGATCGTTAAAATACTGATACCCATAATGTTCGGGGATTAGCACGTCGGCTAAAAATTCGCCACCCACTTCAGGGGCTGATTCAATTAGAAGACATTCTTTATTTTTTGTAATTTTGAATTCAGCAACAAAAGGCCCCGTTTTTAGTTTTGTGGCCGTGACAATTGCCTGGCAGATCATCTTTAATTCCCCGGCCATCGGGACATGTTTCGATGGTGCTACATGGGCCACTTCGATAAAGTTTGGTTTCCCTGTGGTGATTTTATCTGTAAGTGAGATTAAATAAAAACGTCTGGCAATGACAAAACCAAGAACCGTGACTTCATCTCCCGGAATAAAAGGTTCTAGGAGAAAATTTTCGCTGGTTTTTAAACGACTGAACTTTTTGAATTCTGCCTCAGTCTCCAAAACCGTAATTCCTTTTTTACCAGAACCTTCTTTGGGTTTGGCGATGATTGGAAATTTAAGTTCGATTTTTTTTTCTTTTGCTTTGGTGACTAAATGGGAAGTTAAAGAAGCAGGAAGTGGGATTCCAAATTTTGTTACTGAATTTTTGAATTTTTCTTTATCCAAAAATAGATTCACTGTATCTCGAGGATTTCCTCGGAGTTTTAATTTTTCGGCCAAGTAAGACACTGTGTAAACCGCTTTCCCGTAAGAACGGGAACCAACTCCCATCAGTTTGAAGGGGAGAGGTACTTTACTCATTGAATGGAGAATTTTTCTATATTCGTGAGTAGATTCTAATATGCGAATGTCCGATTCCACAAGACCAGGAGCCTGGGGATTTGTATCCACCGAGATGACTTTCAGTCCTCTGGCTTTAGCTGCCCGGATCAGGGGGATTTGGTTCTCTCCGGCTCCAATGGAGAGGTAACTGCCGGTCAGTTGTTTCATTTACGAACCGCGAGAACCGCCTCTCCTTTGGACACCTGTATTGCCACCACCACTCGTTTGGTTTCTTCCAAAGGTTGGTTTGGAAACAGCTGGACTTCCTTTTTTCTTGGCAGCATCGTTTTGTTGTTTGGTCAGTTCTTCTTGGTTCACAAGAACTATTTTTTTCCCTTCCACTTCCTTTCCGTTTAAGGCGGCGATGGCTTTGGTAGCATCAGCATCCGCCATATCTGCCGTTCCATATCCCAAGGATACCTTGGTAATTTTGTCCCGTTTGATTTGGAGGTGTTCCACTTTTCCATGAGCGGAAAGAAGTTTTTCGAGGGCTTCGTCCGTAAGCGACTGGGGGAGATTTCCGATGGATAACTTCATGTCCTTCTTTTTTAGTAATTTACACGAAAACTTCAACTCTTTTTTGACTATGTCGCATTTTCTCTTAGGGAAACGCAGGATCTGACCGAAATATAGGATAGGTAGGAAAGTTATGTTACGAGGACTTTATACAGGCGCCAACGGGATGATTTCCCAACAAGTGAGAATGGACGTGATTGCCAACAATTTGGCCAACGTGGATAAAACCGCATTCAAAAAAGATACAACTGTATTCAAAACCTTTCCTGAAATGTTACTCCATCGTTATTCTGAAGATGGAATTGGAAAAACGCCAATGGGTTCTTTTGACACCTCGCCCGTTGTCGGGAAACTAGGGTTTGGTGCCGAAGTGAACGAAGTTTACACTCGCTTCGACCAAGGCTCTGTAAAAAAAACAGATAATATATTTGATTTGATGATCCAAGACCAGCCCGGTATGGAAAAACCTGCTTTCTTTTCTGTTCTTACGAATAGGGGAGAGCGCCTCACTCGGAGTGGTAGTTTTGTTTTAGATAAAAATGGATTTGTTGTCACTCCGCAAGGTTTTCCTCTGCTCGGAGAAAAAGGTCCCATCCAAGTGAACCAAGGAAATTTTCTTGTGAAAGAAAACGGAGAGATCTATATAAATGCGAAACTGGGAACCGCCCCCAAAGACGGAACCAACTTTAGCGAAAACCGTTTTGAAGATCCAGTTCTCCTTGATACCCTCAAAATCCGAACCGTCGAAAATCCACGCCACCTCGACAAAGAAGGGGACTCGTTTTATTCAGACACTCCCGAATCGGGAGAACCCACTAAGTTCCCCACTCTTCTTGCCCCGCAAGTGATGCAAGGATACTTAGAAGCTTCCAATGTTTCTGTTGTGACAGAAATGGTCGATATGATTGAAGTGAACCGCGCCTACGAAGCCAATTCCAAAACCATGCAAACTCAAGATAGTTTACTTGGTAGGTTATTCGAAGTAATGCGGTAGATAACATTAATAGTTCCGTTTACTTTGCTGTTGAAGTCTTTCGGGCTGCTACGGGGTGCGCTTTCGCTCCCGTCTGCATCCGCAGACCAAGCCCCCCATCCCTTTCACCGGAAACTCTTCCTCTAACGTTTGAAAAACTTTGAGTTTACACTTTTAGTGAATTGTATTTTTTCTATTCAATTTGAAATCTTTGGTCTGAAGTGAACGAAATATGCAGATTGGATATTTTAAGTATACATGTTATTTATATTTAGTAACTTGCATTCCTGAATATTAATTATTTTTTATATATAAAATTAGAAAATACGATTAGATTAAAAAAGAATTTAAATTTACTATTACTTTCTTCAAAAAAAAGCAAGCTACGTGACCAGTCCTTAACGTCCCATTCGGAAAAAAAATAGAGAAGGTTATCTAACACCCGCTAACTCCTTGTTCCCCCATCCACACGATACACCGAACCCGTAATAAAACTAGACTCTTCTGATGCTAAAAAGGCAATTAAGTTTGCGACTTCTGTTGGTTTGCCAAGCCTTCCCATAGGAATGTTTTTTTCCATGGTTTCCTTTCCTCTTTCGCCCGCTACATCGAGGATAGCTGTTTCTGTCCAACCAGGGCAAACCGCATTGATCCGAACTCCAAACTTTGCGACTTCCAATGCTCCCGTAGTGGTGAGTTCAATTACTCCTGCTTTTGCAACGCAGTAGGGACCAAGACTTGGCGATGCACCAAGACCTGCAATCGAGGCCACATTGATAATGGACCCTCCAATACGATCAGCTAGCATAAGTTTGGTTGCATACTTTTGGCACCAGAACACGCTTGTTAGATCCATAAGAATCAATTTATTCCAAACTTCTGTGCTCACCTTATGCATAAAGGTGGGTTTGTTAGCAATTCCTGCATTATTCACCATGATGTCCAAACGTTTGCCTTTTGTTTTTAAGCTATCAACAAGAGTTATAATATCCTCTTCTATCGTCACATCACATTTGATAAATTCGGCAGAACCGCCAAAATTTTGAATTTCTGTAATCACTCGGTTGGCTTCGATTGTATTGATGTCCGATACGATGACATGAGCACCTTTCTTTGCGAGTAGTAAACAGGTTTCCCTTCCAATTCCGAGAGCACCACCTGTGACAATTGCATTTTTTTCTTTCAATATTAAATCCATATCCTAAAATGAATTCCGCCAATAGTATAAGCAATTAAAATATAAATCGTTGTTATATGAATTCATTTTTGATAGACCGATTGGTATACGCGTAAAATCCTTTTTACCAAAGATTCTAGAAATCAAAAACCAGTGGCCAGAAGAAATAGAATCTTAAGTCTAGGCAAAGTTCTTCTTACGAATCGAATTTAAATCTATGGACTACTACGATCATATCAAACTGGCAGTCAATTTTATTGAAAAACATTTGAGAGATGACATTGGTGTGGAAGATGTCTCTAAAAATGCATTCCAATCCCGGTGGCATTTCCAAAGGATATTTCGTTATGTCACAGGTTACTCTGTTTATACCTATTTAAAGAAACGAAGACTCACAGAAGCCGGAAACGATTTAATCCTCGGAAAAGAGAAAATTATCGATATAGCTTTTAAATACCATTATACAACTCCAGAGTCTTTTCTTCGTGCCTTTCGTTCTGAATACGGAGTGAATCCTTCTGATTACAGAAAACAACCAGAACATAGAAATTTTCCTAAATTGGAAATTGATTCTTTACGTGATGGGATTCGAATTGATGGGTCTGGAATTAAAACACAAGTTGTGACCAAAAATGAATTCATCCTGATGGGAAAAGCATACAGAACCACAATGCAAAGATGCCAAAACGAAATTGATATTCCTAAATTTTGGGGTGAATTTATGAGTAAAGGTCTAGTCGAATCCATTCCCGATAGAATTGGTCATTCTCTTTTGGGAATCTATACAAACTGGGATTATGCGGAAAATTTTGATGTAATCATTGGATTGCAAGTGAGTTCGGATACCTTCATTCCTGATGGATTTGTCACTCATCGAATGAAACCCGCCAAATATATGGTCTTTACCATTCCTGGAAATCAAAACGAGGACATCCTCAATGGTTGGAAGTATATTTATGGAACTTGGATGCCAAACACAGGTTATGAAAGAGAGTTTAGTGATGATTTTGATTTATTTGATGACCGGTTCCAATCAGAAACAAACCCTGAATCAGAAATTTATATTCCGATCAAATAGTTATGGTTTTCCTATTCTAGTGATCAATTTTTGAAATTTCAGAAAACAGATTTTTTCCTATACTTGGTTGGCAGAATTTCCACTTAAAAAGCACAAATTGTCAAGAAGAGAATTTCCATACATTGTATGTTCTTTGTATGGAAAACACAACTCAAAACAAAATTCATTTAAAACCCATGACTCTTGTGGGGATCAAAGCCCGAACCTCCAATCGTGAGGAGATGTCGGGAAATGGTAAAATTGCAAGTCTTTGGCAAAGATTTTGGGAAGAAGGAATTCTTTCGCAAATTCAAAGTAGATCCAACCTTTCCGAATTTATGGTAACTTATACGGATTTTGAATCGGATGAAAATGGAGAATACACCATCTTGATTGGAGCTTGTGTCGATGCGGTGGGTGTCCTTCCAAATCACCTAACTTCTGTCACAATTCCTGCGTCCGATTATATCCAAGTTCCCACTCCTTGGGGTCCCATTGCAGAGATTGGAATCGAAACTTGGAAGGCCATTTGGTCTGAAGAAAAATTTAAAAAAAATCGTTCCTACAAAGCCGATTTAGAAGTTTATGGTGCGAATGCTAAGGATCCGAACCATTCACAGTTTGATATCTATCTCGGAATTCTGTAGAGACTTATCGTTGTAGAGTGGCCGAATTGCAGTCACCTAATATGCCTTAAACCCAGTCGGTGTTTCACCTCGAGAATAGGCGGCACTGGCTTTTCTTTCGTCTTTGATGAGTCGACTTTTTGCAATCAAACGCACCCACCAAGGAATCCTTCGGATCGGACTTCCCGTGGAGTGTGCTAATAGATAGGCTTTGGAACATTTCTCTATTAACTCACAATTGTAAATGGCTTTGTCGCGAGTCACACTTGTGATCACCACTCCTTGGTCCTGGAGAAAGGCATTGGCTCCCGAAAGGACAATGGGCCCCGCTGCAACGGATCCATCGATTCGTTTTGGAATCATTTCCACCGGTGCTCCGAGTTGGCGGCACTGCTCATCAAAAACTAAGGGGAGTGGATGATCGAGAGTATTTAGTAAGGAACTCCAAACTGGTTGGAAACAAACGATAGCACCTACATCTGGTCGTAAGGAATAAAAGCTGGCATGGAAACGGATCACTGCCAATCTTTCCTCCGATTTCGAATTCAATTTCAGAAAGGCAGTGGGATTTTCTATGGGAAATTCTTCGGTCTCAAGTTTTGATTGTTTGCCCTCAGTTCGGTGCATCAATAGAAAACTACCTTTTCCTGGAAGGCGAAAGGAAAGGTCCGCTTTGTGTTTTTGTAAAAGACCTTTGGAATCAAGGCGGTGCCATAAATGATTTAACTCGGTTCTATCGGAGGATGTTTCGACTTTTGAATTTCTTTTTTTAAAAGTGCTAACTTTCATTATGATTTTCGTTTTCCTTTTTTGATCGGTTTTTGTAACCAGTGGATTCTAATATTTCTAATCTAATGTGATAGTGCTGAGAGTAACTGTTCTTTCATCTCGTTTGGCATAGAGGTTAAGTTGGTATTTTTTTCGATTCTGTTTCGTAAAAACCGAGCCGCTTCTTTTTCCACTAACTTTACATTGGCGATCGCTTGGTCGAGTGTGAAAGCACCACAAACAAGACCATGGTTTCTGAGTAGGTAACCATTGGTTTCTTTAATGATTCTGTTTCTAAAAGCCCTGACAAGAAAGGAAGTTCCTGAAGGAGCGTAAGATACAATGCGTATAAAGGGTCCGATGTTTTTTTTGCCTTCGCTCGACTCGATATCCATATCCAAACCAAGTAAGGAGACGGCACTGGCCAGTGGTTGGTGGGTGTGTAAACTGACTTCAATTTCTGGTCTCAATCTAAAAAACGAAGCATGAAGGCCACTTTCGGTCGTTGGTTGTTTGGTACCTCCTACCATTTTTAGATCTTTGATTTGTAAGATACAAAGATCTTCTGGTTTCATCGTATAATAATCAGTGGCAGAAGGAGTAACTGCCATTAGTTCCGAATCAATACGAACTGCTAAATTTCCGCCGACTCCCGCTAAAAATCCTAGGTCAGCTAACTTAATACAGGCGGCGAGCATGGACTTCTTTACTGTCTCTATTTTTGCATCTTTCATGACTTTCTCCCTCTTCCCCAGGAATTGATTTTAACCAAAACCCGACATCTGTCGATTATAAATTAGCAATGATCGGGCATTTGTCGACTATATTTTCTATTTACGACTAGATTTTGCTTGAAATTCTCCAAAAACTCGGCTTTTGTCGAGTTTGATGCTAAGTTCTAAGCCAAAACAAATACCGGGGAAGGATACCAAAACCTCTGTTGCAAAAAAGGATGAGGATAGAGGAAAGGACCATAGTCGTCGGATTCTCCTTGTCCAATCCCTTCGGGAACTTCTGCGAGAGGAAGATCCTTCTTCCATTACCTTTGCTAGAGTTTGTGAACGGGCGAAAATTCCCAGAGCCTCAGCCTATCATTTTTTTCCTAATATGGGAGCCTTGTATCTTGGTCTTCGTTTGGTTCATTCTGAATTGGTTTCTGCAAGGTTAGAAAGAGTGGATACCTCGGAATTTGAAACTTGGCAAGATTATGTACATTTTCTTGCGAGAGAAGCAGCATCTGTTGTCAGGGAGGACTTAGCTCTGATGCGAGTGGTGTATGGAGTTCGCAATGAAGAGACCAAAGATGTAGGAAAGGCACTAGATTCTACCATTGCGAAATTGGCTTTGTCCCAAGTCGAAGACCGATTTGTAATTCCAGACTTACCAGATATGGCTCGTAAGGTGGGGATTGCTGTTTCACTCATTGATTCAGTTTTTCGCTACTCGTTTCGGGAACAAGGTGAGATCACCGAAGAGATGGTAAGTGAAGCCGGAAGAGCTGCCGTGGCTTACCTGCGATCTTATCTTCCTGAATTTTTAAAATACAGAAAATAGATTCCTTACCCTTGGGCCCTCGCAGAAAAGAAAAGACCCAAGTAAAAAACAGTCGACATTTGTCGGTTTTTTGTCAAATTACCCCTTACGCCAGAAGTGATGCCTTCGCTGCCTTTTGATTTCTAAAAGAGGCCAAGTGGGGTTTTACCACTTCTTGCCATTTGCGAAAAGGGAGATAATTCATGTTAGTAACAAACTTTGGTGTTTTCTTTAGAAAGTTCAAAAAGGTTTTAGCTCTGTTTGTCTCCTTTGTTCTAGGTCCCACCGAAGGTTTTGTAATGCGGCATCGGATTTTGAATGGAACCCTCCTTGCGGGCATTGTGGCTATGGGTGTCGGGCTTACTTCAGAATTCTTTCGAGAAGGTTTTGAAATCGGAGGACTGATTGCCTTATGGGTAGCCTTTGGGTTTGCTTGTATTTTTTATTATCTTGCACGGTTCCAACACCAGTTTCAAATCCTTATCCTTCCTACCTTTATCATCAGTTCCTTAACATCATTCTTACAAATTCAGTACAGTGGAGGGATTGTAAGCGCCAATGTGATGTTACTTGCTCCTATCCTTGTTTTGAATATGCTCATCCTCGGAAATAAATTTGATTGGTTGGCCATTGTATTTTTTGTCGTGGCTCTTTTTTGTGTGAATTATACCCAAGGAATTCATCCCGAATGGTTTTTTGATTATTCCTCTGAGAAAGCAAGAAGTGAAGATTTCCTCATCACAGGGATATCGATTTTATTTTTACTCGGACTTATGTTACGCACACTCAATCGTTCTTACGAAGATGCGATTGGAGAAGTGAGTCGTTTGAAATACCAACAAGACGGAGATTATTATTTAACCTCACTACTCACTCGTCCTCTTTCTGGAATTCGGATTCGATCCCAATCAGTGCAGTTCCAATCCTATATCAAACAGAAAAAAGCATTCCAATTCAAAAACAAAGAGTATGAACTCGGTGGTGATATTTGTGTAGCAGATCAAATTGTTTTGCGTGGCCGCAGTTATTGTGTATTTGCCAACGGCGATGCCATGGGAAAATCCATGCAAGGGGCAGGGGGAGTTCTTGTTTTTGGAACAGCTTTTCGTGCTTTGATTGAACGAACTCATAGGGAAGGAATTCTTTCGGGATACTTTCCCGAACGATGGTTACATACCGCCCTCAATGATCTGAATGATGTATTCGAAGGTTTTGATGGTTCTATGTCCATGTCCCTTCTTTTGGGGTTGGTAGATGAGGAAAATGGTTTTTTATATTATATCAATGCAGAACATCCATTTCCCATTCGGTTTCGTGATGGGCATGCCGATTTTTTATCGGAAGAGGCAACGAACTTTAAATTAGGGATGCAAAAAGACAAAGCTCGGATTGAAACCTGTTGGATTCGGCCTGGAGACACAATCATCATTGGCTCTGATGGACGAGATGACCTGGGTATGGGAATGGATGCCACAGCGAATCGAGTGATCAATATGGATCACACTTCTATCTTAAGGCAGGTCGAAGAAAGCGAAGGTGATATCGAAAGATTGGGACTTCGCCTCCAAAAGATTGGGGAACTCACAGATGATCTCTCCTTACTCAGCATTCGGTTCCAACCGCAAACACAAGTAGATCCAAAAACAAGAGAGCTAAATTTGGAAGAACCAATTCGCCTCCTGAAAAAAAACAATGACTCCGAAGCTCTGACCCTTCTCACAACGTATGCTGATTTATATGCTTTCGACCCCGCCGTATGGAAATTGTTGCACCGAGTGTATCGTAAATTGGAGAAACCTGCAGAGGCAGGTAGGGCGGCCGAGAATTTTTCTAATACTCATCCATCAGGACTCCAAATGATCCTAGATGGTGCCATCCAATATGCAAAAGCAAGTCTGATCGAAGAAGCCATTGATATGGCAGAGCGGATTTATAGTCGTAAACCTGACGTAATCCCTGTAATCAAAATCCTTGCCCGTCTTTATAAAAAGTCTAAAAGACCCGACAAAGCCGAAGAATACCAAAATGAAATCCATCGGTTACAAAATAGATCGAATGAATCATAAAGTGAAAGGCCAGAAGGCCCTGAGTGAAATCGTATCTTATGGGTTAGGTGAATTCTGCCTGTATTGTTTTTTAGATATGATTACCTTCTTGGTAAATAAATTCGTAAAAAAAGATTCATTTTTCGAGAAATTACACTTCTTATTGCAATCAATACAAAAATGAATTTACTTTTAATAATCCTCGCTTTGTTATCGTACCAATAAGGAAGATTTGATACTATCTTCATAAGGTTACATGTATGGAAGAAAACGAAACAATAGAGATTCCACAGATTCAAGAAGAACCTGCTCCTGAAGTAGCAGTTGTGGTTAAAAAAGCGGCTCCTAAGAAGAAAAAAGCAGCAAAAAAGAAAGCAGCGAAGAAAAAAGCTAAAAAAGCGGCTCCTAAAAAGAAGAAAGCTGCAAAGAAAAAAGTAGCGAAGAAAAAGAAAGCGGCTAAGAAAAAAGTTAAGAAGGCTCTTTCCAAAAAGAGACCAGCGAAAAAGAAAACTGCTAAGAAAAAAGCAGCGAAAAAGAAAGTCGCAAGAAAGAAAAAAAGACGTTAACGACGTTTGGGATAGTAGCTTTAGTTTTTTACCAGGAATATACTTCCTGGAATTGAGTCGGATCTATTATCCCAAAAATCACCATTTTTATCATATCTACAAATTCTTAAAAAGAATATCTTTCTTTTTAGTTTTCAATCTATCAAAAAGTAAATTGACAGTCTTCATCTGGTCACTCAATCGCCATACATTTCTTAAGCCATTTAGCTTTTTTCAGGAGGAACTTGTGGAGACATTAGGTCTTGGAATTGTCCTGGTTTTAATTCTGGCCATCCCATTTTCTTTTGGATTTTGGATCTATACTGTTTGTATGCTACCTGATTGACATAGACTGAGTGGCGACCTGTATTTAGATATTGGATGTTCCCATTGAGCAATGGGCGATCGTTTTGAATCAGTTGGGCAAACCGTTTTGCCGAAGGATTTCCCTTTCGATTTGCATCAATATACGAAGCGATCAAATTTGCCATTTCATCGAACATTTTATAGGCACCGCCGTCTGTTTCCATATAACCAAGCGCATATAAATTTTCGTAATTTCTGTTGAATAAAGTAAGGTAAAGTTCCGGTCTTCCCTGTTTCCACTGAAAGTAACTTTCCTCCATATAGGGGATCGACCAGTTATAACCGGTTGCCAAAATGATGAGATCAATCTTTTCCTTTGATCCGTCCTTAAAGATCACGAAATCACCTTCTAATTTTTCTATATCAGGTTTTGCAATCACATCACCATGTCGTAAATTATGTAATAGTTGATCATTGATGATAGGATGTGTTTCGAAAATTTTATGATCAGGCGCAGGTAAAGCAAGCTTAGTTAAATCACCAACCAGTAGATTCAATAATTTCCCGAGAACAAATTGTGAGAGCCAATTGGGAATCCAATGGGCACCATCACCAAAAACATCCGCAGGTTTTCCCAGAATATGTTTTGGAATGAAATGGTATCCTCGTCTAACACTGATATATGCCTGTTCCGCATTCGCACCTGCGTCACAGGTGATATCACATCCCGAGTTCCCTGCACCTACCACAAGGACTCGTTTTCCTTGAAACAAATGGGAAGATTTATAGTTTACGCTATGTAGAATTTTGCCAGTAAAACTTGACTGTCCTTCGATCGTTGGAATATTAGGCGACCACGTAATTCCACTGGCGCAGACAATTCCGCCAAATAGATACTTCTCGCCAGAACCAGTTTCAACAAACCAATATTTGTCTACTCTTTTGATTTGTTTGATCTCTGTATTGAATTGGATATTAGGATAAAGATTATAAACCTTCGCAAATTCTCTATGATAGTTCAGAATTTGTCTGTTCGAAGGATAATCGGGATACTCATCAGGCATTGGAAAGTCGAAATAATTGGATAGATATTTAGAGGAAATAAAATGAGCACTTTCATACATAGGGGAACCAGGATTTTTTATATCCCAAATGCCACCGACATCACTATGTCTCTCAAATACTTGAAATGGAATTCCCTTAGAGAGAAGGGATCTTGCCATAGCAAGACCTGCGGGACCCGCACCAACGATGCAGATTGTATCAGATTTATCAATGATTCCTTCGGAATCTATATTTTGGTTGTTTTTTAGTTCCATATTGTCCCCATTCTTAACATGAGCAATGCTCATGAAAATATGATCAATGCTCTTTATTTAGAATGAGTCAAATACAAAATGAGACTTAGATCAAAAAAAGAAGTGCAAATATAACCCCGGGAAATCTCCTTTTCTTATGAGTCTTGAGTCAAAAATACCTGTTCAAACCAGGAGTCGGGATCGGGTCGAACTCATTCTAAAAACAGCTAGGGATTTAATTGGAGAAAAGGGAATCGATTCTGTTAGTATGCGAGAGATTGCACAGACTGCAGGAATTCAAATTGGTTCCTTATACCAATATTTTCCAGGAAAAAGCGCCTTATTGTTATCCATCATGAATCAATATTATGATTCACTTTATCAGGAAACAAAACGAATTCTGGATCCTGTTCGGACAATTAAAGAATTGGAAGTGGCAGCGGAAAAAGCCTTCAAACAGTTCATCGATTTTTTTCAGAAAGATCCGGCTTTGGCAAATCTTTGGGCAGGAGTCCGGGCCATTCCCGAATTGGTAGTAGAAGACAATCGTGACACATATAGAAATGCTAATTTAATTATAAGAACAACCATCCGTTGCCTTCCAGTGCTAAAAGAATCGGAAGTCCGTCCTTTTGCTCTCTATTTCAGTCATACAACAGGAATGATTCTTCGATTTGCAAAAGAAATCGATACTGACCACGGTAAGGCGGTGATTAAAGAATCATTGGAAATATTGAGAATACGGCTTCGCGAATTTGAAAAAATTTCGAAACAGAGAGTTAAACTAAAAAAAAAATCCTAATCTGTCTCGAAAAGAAATCTGGAAATTGACCGGAGTTCTCTCCTAACAGGGGCAAAGTGTAAACCATATCCCAACAAATCCTTCAAATTTTCACTTGCTTTGCGAAAGAGTAAAGTAGGATGTTGGAATGAAAAAAATATTTCCACTCCTAGTTTTATGGGGATTCATTGCTTGTTCCAGTTTGCCCTACACAATCGAAGACCGTAAATTTGATAAAGCCAAACAAATGATTGAAGAGGGTGCCGACGTGAACGAAACTTCGGACTGTTTTCATGCCTTAACCATTGCCGCAATGGAAGGGGATGAAAGTCTCGTTAAACTTCTACTTGATAAAGGTGCCAAAGTGGATAACCGTTCTAAAGAATGTGATTATACCGATCGTATTGGACCGTTCCGAATGAAATTTCGTTGGGGTGCTAGGACAGCGCTTGACCGGGTAGCCAATGCAAAAATTGCAAAATTACTTTTGGCAAAAGGGGCTAATCCAAACATCGCCGGATACCGCGAATATACTTTTGCGCCAGACTATGACGTAGCTTTATGGAATGCAGTTCGTAATTCTGATTTTGAATTGGTAAAGGTATTAGTAGAAGCCGGTGCCAATGTGAACGTTTATAATAATTCAGGAAAAAATGCCATTTGGGAAATGGCCGATGCTAGAAAATCCCAAGGGAAACCGGAATTTCTTTCTTACTTACAGTCCAAGGGAATGAAAAAACTTGAAATTACTGATGCAAAAGCCAAAGCAACTGATGGAAAAGTTTTAACTAAATACAAACACATTGCGACAGGTGCTGTGACTGAAATGTCTCTGGATATAGCAAAAGGTGTATATGAAAATCCTAAAAATTATTCAGCACTTACATTAAACGCAGCCGATGGAGCTTATTATCATTATGCGGAATTTGTTTGGGTGGAAACTGGACAAAATTTGTATGAGTGGTATTTACTTCGCCGAAAAAGAACTGGCACTTTGAAATAAAAAATTCAAGGAACATTCTAGTAAAAAGTATACTTTTTCAAGTATAAGGATATATGATTTCTACTTTTGGTTTTTTGTTTTTGACTCCGAAAGTTTTGGCAATTTAAATCATGAGTAGAAATCAAAATCCAATTAGATCTTTTGGTATTTCCTAGCCTGTTTTTTATTTTCAGGATCTAGTTCTATAGATTCTGGATGGAAAACAATATTCCAATACCGAACGACATAGGCGATCACTCCAGCAGTGAGAACAAAAAGTAAAACATAAGCGGAGATCACAGGATACATTAAAAATTCATAGGGTGCGCCGAATTGTAAAAAATATGGCAATGACATATACCAAATCACCGACACTGCTACGATTCCCACTCCAAATTTTCCCCACCAATTAGGTCGTCCTTGTAATCCTCTCTTTAAATACAAATACCCACCAAGCCAAACACCTAAAACCTCGCGGATAAAATAGACAATGAGGATCCAACTGGGAAAATCAAAATGGATCGTAACCACAAAGAGTCCGCCCAGTGTTACCAGCTTGTCGCAAACCGGATCTAGGTATCTGCCAAGGGTTGTTTCTTGGTGGAGGAGACGAGCAAAGAGGCCATCCAAATAGTCACTGAAAACGGCTGCCATTGCGTAGAAAATGGAGGCAAAGAAAGCATGCAGGTTTGCTGGGTTATGTGCATAGTCGAAAGTACTTTGGAAGAAAAAGGGGAGTAACAATACCCTAAATACAGATAGAAAATTGGATAGAGTAAAGATTCGATCCTGGAAAAGGTCTTTGGCTTTTTTTTCTTCGATTTGCATAGAACCAATGCCAGATTCTAAAAATTCTAACGAAAGGCAAGAAAACAAATGAAAACCGTGTTGACTCTCGAAGTCGATTCTATACCTTGGTTTTTATTCCGATGGAGTTGTAGCTCAGTTGGTCAGAGTGCCTGCCTGTCACGCAGGATGTCGCGGGTTCGAGCCCCGTCAACTCCGCCATCGGTTTTTCCCCTCACTCAATATACTCTTCTTTCTCTTTTTTAAATAAAATCTGATTTTCATCCTCTAAGACCCGTGCGACTTGCACAATCTTACTTCTTGCTTCGTTGATCTCTCGTAAGGTGACTCGTGGTTTCATATCAAGAATGTCTAATATATCTTCAGCACGGTTTTGGCTCATATTGTTTAAGAATTTTTTTCGAATCTCATCCCCAGCTCCACGAATGGCAAGAGATATGGAAGTATCATCGGCGAGCCTATTGATGAGGATTCGCATTTCCTTATTATCAAGGGAAAGGATGTCTTCAAAGGTATAAAGTTTTTCACGGACAAGGTCTGCCACATCGGGGGAGGTTTCTTCCAATTCGGAGAGGATCGTTTCCTCTGCCCCTTTTTCCATAAAGTTCAAAATGTTCGCAAGGACATGAGCCCCACCGGCTTCGGAGTATTCCTGTTTGTCCCTTTCTTCATACCGTTTCTTCAAAATCCGAGCGATGTTTTGGATCATGTCCGGATGGGTTTTGGATGTGGTAGCGAGCCGCACGGCAATTTTGGCCTGTTCTGGTTTGGGAAAAAGTTTCAAAACATCGGCGGCTTTTTTGGGATCTAGGTGAGAGAGTGTTACAGCAATGATTTGTGGGGATTCGGTTCCGAGCATTCCTTGCAAAACACCCGGATCCACTTGGTTCAAAAATTCAAAATCATTCTTTGTTTCTTCTTTATGGATCTTCTTTAAAATCACATTGGCTTTTTCCGTGCCCACCGTATGTTCCAAAAGGGATTTGGCAGTAGACAGTCCACCGGATGTGGTTTCATTCAAGTCTTCGATAGTATTATGAAATTCTTTTAGGATGACTTCGCGTTCTTCCTTGGAGATCGACCTGATTTTGGACATTTCCAAAATGACAGCTTCAAGCATTGCATCATCTAAGTGTTTGAGAACATCGGCGGCCCTCTCTTTGCCCAGGGATAAAAGGAGTAGGGCGGCTTTCCTTACGCCAGGAGTGGCGGATGTGGGGTTCTCAGGCTTCATGTGACATAATTCTCCCGGTTTCCTGATACTGTCAAAAAAAACTTATCTAATGAGACAAAATTTTCTAAAGGTCTCATAAAAACGTACGATACCCTTTGTAAGTTAGAAAGATAAGGAAATCAAAACCAGATGGACAAAGCACACAAATTCAAAAGCACTCTCGAAAGATACATCCACTACCGGGGAATCGATATCGTTCTCCACCTCAAAGACGGACAAAGCATTGAACTCGATAAAAATCGCCAAATGATGGACGATGTAGTGATCGGGAACTTAGCCAATGGTGTGGTGCGGATTCCCGTCGCTGACATCCAAAGTGCCGATTTTTTCGCCGCTTAAGTTTAACATCTCCTAGTTTCAAATAACACCCGCAATCAGGCTCGGACGTTCGAGAAGGGTCTTTAGGGTTTTTAGGAATTCGGCCCCAACAGCACCATCGATCACTCGGTGGTCGCAAGAAAGGGTCAGAGACAAAACTCTACCCGCAACTACGGCTCCATTTTCCACAACCGGTTTTTCTTCCACAGAACCCACCGCAAGGATGGCGCTCTCCGGTTCGTTGATGATGGCCGTAAACATGCTTATCCCATACATTCCCAAATTCGAAATGGTAAAGGTTCCATTCGAAAATTCTTCCGGTTTCAATTTTCGTTCCCGTGCTTTTTTTGCCAGTTCCTTCACTTCTCTGGAAATCTCTAAAATGGATTTTATATCTGCATTTCGTATGACAGGTGTTAATAGACCTCCATCGAGCGAGACGGCAATCCCGATATCCACACGACCAAATTGCAAAATGGAATCTCCTTGGAAGCTGGCATTCACCTTGGGATGGAGTCTCAGAGCCGCCGCAGTGGCTTTGACTATGATATCATTTAAGCTGACCTTCATTTGTATTTCCGGATCTAAATGTTTTTGGAATTCCAAAAGGTCGGCTCGGAATCCTTCCATGGCTTTGGCATTCACATCTACATTCAAATAAAAGTGGGGGAGATTTTGTTTAGATTCGGTAAGACGTTTGGCAATGGTTTTACGCATTCCATTGAGTGTCACCACTTCATCCGACCGAGAAGCAACTACATTGGAAGATCTGGAGCTTGTTCCTTTGTTCAATGTATCAAGAACATCATTTTTTGTGATTCGGCCTTCGGGACCCGTTCCAATCACTGTGTGTAAGTCGATTCCATGTTCCATGGCAATGGACTTAGCCAAAGGGGAAGCAAGAACTCGTAAGGTCCCACGATTTGCGGAGACTCCCACACTCGCACCGTTTTCTTTGGGGTTTGGTGACTGCGGTTTTGGTTGCGAAGTCAAACCTTTTGTATCTTTTACAGAGGAAACTACCACCGAATCTGCATTTGGTTCTGGTGTTTGATTTTTCGGCGTAGGATTTGTATCTTCCTTAGGATTTACTGCTTTTGGGTTTGGACTTGGGACGGAAGAACTTTTTTGTGGAATTCCAGCTAACAAAGAGTTAATGTCTTCGCCTGGTTTTCCAATCACTGCAAGTGCTTCACCTACCTTTAGTTTGGCGCCTTCGGTGTGCAAGATTTTTAGAATCACTCCGGTTTCAAAGGCTTCCATTTCCATTACTGCTTTGTCAGTTTCTACTTCGGCAATGATGTCGCCGGGAGATACGGAGTCTCCTTCTTGTTTCAACCACTTTACAATGGTTCCTTCCTCCATAGTTGGGGAAAGTTGGGTCATTTCTTGGATCTTTGCCATTACGGTTCTCCTACTGTAACATCTCGCGGATGGTATCGGCAACTCTTGTTGCATTGGGCAAACTCATTCGTTCTAAGTTGGCAGCGTAAGACATAGGTACATCGATTTGTGTCACTCGTTCGACGGGATGGTCCAAATAAGCAAAGGCATTTTTTTGGATGAGGTAAGCAATTTGTGCCCCAAATCCAGCTACTGGCCAACCTTCTTCTACAACCAGCGCACGGTTTGTTTTTTTTACCGATTCATAAATGAGATTTTCATCTAATGGACGTAAGCTGCGGAGATCCACTATTTCCACTGAAATTCCTTCTTTTTCTAAGAGGGCAGCGGCTTCTTCAGCAAACACAAGGGCCCTTGACCAAGTAACAAGCGTAATGTCTGTTCCTTTTCGTTTGATCTCCCCAAGTCCTAGAGGTATGGTGAATTCTTGTTCGGGGACTTCTCCTTTGGCCCCATACAACACTTCTGATTCGATAAAGATCGTGGGGTTATTGTCCCTGATGGATGATTTGAGTAGGCCATAAGCATCCTTTGGGGTTGCAGGACAAACCACTTTGAGGCCCGGGCAATGGGCATACCAGGATTCAAAGGCTTGTGAGTGTTGGGCACCGAGTCTTCCCCCCACACCGCCGGCTCCTCGAAAGACAATCGGCATCGGGAACTGGCCCCCACTCATATAATTGATTTTAGCTGCGGAGTTGATGATTTGGTCAATGGCAACGAGAGAAAAGTTCCAAGTCATAAACTCAATGATAGGACGTAGACCCACCATGGCAGAACCCACTCCAATTCCCGCAAATCCATTTTCTGAAATTGGGGTGTCGATGACACGTTCCTCTCCGAACTTGCCGAGCATTCCTTGGGAAACTTTATAAGCACCTTGGTAGTGGCCCACTTCTTCTCCCATTAAATAAATCAATGGATCTTTTTCCATCTCCTCAACCATAGCACGGTTCAATGCTTCTCTGTAGGTAAGTATGGCCATCTATTTGTCCTCCGCATACACATACTTGTGTAGTTGAGAGAGAGGTGGTTCTGGTGAGGTCTCCGCATACTCGTATGCCTCATCGATTTGGGTTTGGATTTCTAAATCCATTTTATCTAATTCTTCTGTCTTTATCCCTCCTAACTCTAGTTCGTGACGAGCACGCATTAGGGGGTCTTTCTTTTTATAAGCATCCAATTCTTCTTTGGTTCTATATTTTGCCGGGTCAGACATGGAATGGCCACGGAAACGATAAGTAGAAACTTCAATGAGAGTGGGGCCTTCGCCGCGACGAGCTCGTTCGACTGCTACTTGAACGTGGTCTCTTACTTTCCTTACCTCATCGCCTTCGATATGATCCCGTGCCATATCGTAAGCATAAGCTCTGACAGAAACATCTTTGACAGCAAGGGCACGGTATTCGGGAGTACCCATCGCATAATGGTTGTTTTCGCAAATAAAAACTACTGGGAGTTTCCAAATGGCAGCTAGGTTTAAACCTTCATGAAAGGAACCGATGTTTGCTGCTCCTTCCCCAAAAAAACAGATCGTAACGGAATCTTCTTTTTTGTATTTGGAAGCAAAGGCAATGCCGGCAGCAAGAGAGATATGTCCTCCTACGATTCCGTGCCCTCCCATAAAGTGAGCGTTGCGATCAAAAAAGTGCATGGAACCACCGTTACCTTTTGAGATTCCTGTTGCTTTACCAAATAACTCTGCCATCAGAGGTTTTGGATTTAGACCCCTAGCCAAAGCATGGCCGTGGTCTCTATAGGTAGAAACAATATAGTCTTTTGGGGTGAGGGCGGCAATGGAACCAACCCCAACAGCTTCTTGACCGATATACAAATGCAAAAACCCACCAATTTTTCCTACACTATAGGCTTTGGCGGCGGCTTCCTCAAACTTTCGTATAAGTACCATTTGTCTGTAGAACTCTTTCAACTCGCTCACAGATTGTGAGTCTTTTGGGACAGAAGAAACCAACTAGAACCTCCAAAACCAGTAAAAAACTACACCATTTAGACGGAGAATGAAAGCAAAAATCTTGCTCTCAGAAGGATCGTTAAAGACAGTTTCCTTAGGACCTTTATGAAAATTACGAATGCTGGTATCGAATTCTTAGAATTCAATGAATTTAGAAATTTTGCCGTTGATTATGATTTGTTAGGTTCTGTATCTCTCAGTGAACCTGTTGTAGATAAAAATGGTAGTATCTTAATCAAAGAAAAAGTTGCCATAAAAGAAAACATTTTAAAGAAACTGGAAGGGATGGAAGGAAACTACATCCCTTCCTTTAAGTTGGCAATGTCAAAGGATTTGATGAGAATGCTTCGAATGGTTCTTTCGAAAGCCATCCTTAGCCGAATCGAAGATAGATCCAATGAATTTATTTTTCACTTATATGAACAAAATGCGGAAAGAATGGCAAGCCTCAAAGGCATCATTCAAAATGCCTTTTATTCTAAATCCCTAGCACTGTCTTTTTTTCGAATTCTACTCAGCCACAAAGAGTTCTTTAATCACTTAGCTGACTTTGGGCTTTTAAGTTTAGGATCTGTGATTCAAAAACAATACGGCTTTAAGATGGTAAACCGCTTCAGTTTCCTTGCAGGTCTTTGTGCAGATATTGCAGTATCTAAAGAAGGATTGTACAAACAAAGTTTTTTGGGTTCGTCGCTTTCATCTGCAGTCAACCTCTCTTTGGAAATTGCAAGGAAACTCAATCTTCCAGAAGAAGTCATTAGTGCTATCAATAACCATGGTTCGAATGGATTCGAAATTCCTGGTGTTGTTCCTGCCACAGTCAATGTAGAGGACTTACGCAAACACCAATTAAACCAGGACCTACTTGCAGGGAGTGGAATGGAAGATGATTCCAGTGATGATGAAGAAGACGCAGGTGAGTATGCAGATGATACCGCAGCTGTCACTTTAGATGCATTAAAGATTGCTCGTTATATCATGGAAAATTTGAAGGTAACAACCGAGAAGGAACATGTCTCGGAAAAACTCCTTGTTATGTTTACTTACAATGCAGAGAAGGGACTTTTCCGTAAGGATCTGGCTGATCCAATGATTGACCGCTTTAAAGAATTCGACCAGGCAATCAAACGTATTCGTACGATTGCAGAAATTGAAAACAAATGTAAGTTTCCCACTTCTGCTTGGGCCTATCCAAAACCAAAAGCAGCACAGATTCTTTGTAAGGACAAAAATTACCAATGCCCTTGGATTGTAAACGGTTGGGATTTACGGATCATTTCACCACAAGATCCTTTTGGCCATATTGGAACCTCTCTTGATGTAGGAACCTATCCCAAATGTGCTTTAGAGGAAGAACTCCATGCAAAAATCAAGTATACTGACTCTTAGTGGAAATGTAGTTGGGAACGAAAGATTTGAATTAAAGTAGAGAGAATTTTGAAACTGTATGTGGGCTTAAAAAACAAAAACCAACCGAAACTCGGTTGGTTTTCTTTTACAGAAAAAGATGATTAGAAACCTGCTGGTTTTTTAATGTCTTTAGTTGCGTCGTTGATCGCGCCTGTTGCTGCTTTTTTAGCTTCTGCTTCTGCAGTTTTTACTGCTGCATCTACTTTTTTCTCTACTTCTGTAGTTACTTTTTTAGCTGCATCTTCAACAGATTCCATTTTTTCTTCAACAACTGGTTCTTCCTTTTTACAGAAAGCAAGCCCAGAAGCCATAGTGACACCAAGAATTAAAACGAGTAGTTTTTTATTCATTGAAAGTTTTCTCCTAAAATCTTTTAATTCTGCCAAAACTACCCGATAATCATTTCCAATGAAAGAAATTTCTGTATTTGTTTTGAAAATTATGCCTTGGGAATGAACGTAAGGAATTCTTCTACTTCCTTTTTGCTCCCAATAATGAGCGTTGTTCTTTCATGAAGGTCTTTCGGATTTAGGTCTAGGATTCGTTCTCCTTTCACTGTTACCGCCATTCCTCCCGCTTGTTCAGCGATGAAAGCCATTGGGGCCGCTTCGTATAACAAACGTAGTTTTCCGTTCGGATATTTTGATGATTTTGTATCATTAGGATAGAGGAAGATTCCCCCTTTGAGTAAGTTCCTATGGAAATCCGCAACAAGTGAGCCAATGTAACGAGCTGTTTTTGGTTTTTTGCCGCCTTCAATGGATTTGATCTTTTGGAGGTAGGCCTGGACTTCCGGGGACCAATAAGAAGCATTCCCTTCGTTGGCAGAATAAATATCTCCTGATTCTGGCATTTTCATATTGGGATGGGACAATAGAAATTCACCTACACTCGGATCTAAGGTAAAACCTGAGACTCCCTTTCCTGTGGAAAGAACAAGCATGGTGGACGATCCGTAAATGATGTATCCTGCACAACGTTGTAAATGGCCTTGTTGGAGAAGGTCTTTTTCCGTCCCCGGTTCTTTGGAGTTGGGTTCTAAACGTTGGTGGATGGAAAAAATAGTACCGATAGAAACATTTGTATCAATATTCGAAGATCCGTCCAGGGGATCGATCGCCATGGTATACTTTCCGATATTGTAACCCCCAGGGATGGGAATGATGTTTTCGTGTTCTTCACTGGCAAGGACACAAAGGTGGCCACAGATCTTTAGGGATTGGTTGAAGGCATTGTCTGCATATTGGTCCAGTTTCATTTGGGTTTCGCCCTGGACATTGGTGTCTTCTGTGGCACCCAGGATATCGTCCAAAAGTCCCGCTTTTCTGACCTCTCGGCCCACAATTTTGGCCGCATAGACTAGGTGGCTGAGTAGGGCTGTAAATTCTCCGGAGGCATGAGGGATTTTGAGTTGCTCTTCTAGAATGAATTGCGATAGAGAGATAAGTTTTTTTTGTTTCGGTGTTGCGTTCACAGGTTCCCCGATTAGTTTTTACACCATTTTGGGGGCATAACGTCAGGAGCAATCCTTTCTCCTTTTGATTGGTGAAGTCCCAACCGATACTAAAACTAGATTCCGATGATAGATTCAACTCATGTAAGTACTTCCCCCTCCATGCAAATGACAGATTACCATTCTAGGCGTCTTGGCATTAGTTTTGCCAGTGTGGGCGCCCATTTGGGTTGGGTGTATCTTGCCGGCGAGATTGTCTATGAATTTGGCCAAACCGAAAAAGAGGAATGGCTTCGCAGTCTTGTTTCTACACAAATCTCGGATCTTGTTCGAAACCTAGAATATATGGATCCAAAATCCTTAGGGACTTTTTCGGAAAAAGGAAAGGACTTTAAAATCAATATTATGCGTCTTCCTGAAGGAGAGGTTCCCGTTTTTGTCCTGGTGGCCCAAGAAGTGGAACCGGAACTTTCGATGCGAAACTGGGAAGACCTTTCTAACCAAGTGTTGACCTTTTGTGCCACGGGGATTTCCTTACGAGAAAAGAACCTTCTCGATTTCCTAACTATCACAGATCCGATCCGAAAGAAAATGGAACGTTCCTTCTCGGCTGATGTACATTCGGGAGTGATTGCTTTTTTCCATCTCCAAGACCTTTCGCCTTTTTTCAAACCCCTCGGCGTTGTCAAAAGCCAAGAGATTCTTCGGGAAGTCACAGCCACTTTACACAAAGAGACCCGGGAAAACGAATTCAATTTCCAACTAAACCCCCGTTCTTACTTTCTATTCTGCCCAGGAGAAACTCTTGATGGTGCTAACCACCGCTTTGGATCTCTCTATTTTCCGTCCAAACATTTGATTTTGGACTACAAGCTGAAGATTTTTCCCATCGATCGGGAGATTTTGGCTGATGATTCCCGGTTTTCTTCCATTTTTATCGAAAATTTCTGATTTGTTTTTCGGCTGAATTGACAAATCAGAGCGTTTTCCGTTACCGTCAAAACTAGACCATTTTTACAAAAGGACAGTTGTTTGTCTATGACCCCACAAGTAGGGATTTATTTAAAAGAAGGGGAATCAATCGAGGCTGCGCTTCGAAGGTTCAAAAGAGATTGTGCAAACGCTGGTATTATGAGCGAAATCAAACGTAGAGAATACTTTGAAAAACCAAGCGTTGTGAAAAAGAAAGCTGTTGAAGCTGCGAAACGCAAACGAGACAAAAAGAAAAGACTATTCGCTAAAAAAGATAAACTTTAATCTTTAAGTCGGTTTTAGAATGACCCTTCAAGAGACGATCAATACCGATCTAAAGACGGCGTTAAAGGCCAAGGATGAAACCGTCCTGGGAACTTTGCGTCTTTTGAAAGCGGAAATTCAATATGAATTAACCAAAACCGGTGCTTCCGAGCTGACGGATACTGCTGTGATGCAGATCCTCAAATCTAATTTCAAACGCAGAAAGGACACGGCAGTCGAATATGACAAAGCCAATCGTCCCGATCTTTCGAGCAAAGAAATTCAGGAAGCAGAAGTCATCTCTCGTTATATTCCAGAAGAAGTCTCCGATGAAGAAATCTCCAAGGCAGTTGCAGAAGCCATTGGAGAATTGAATGCTAGCGGAGCCCAGGATATGGGAAAGGTGATGGGTAAAGTTATGGCAAAATTTAAAGGACAAAATATAGACGGCTCCAAGGTATCCTCCCTCGCAAAACAAGCACTTAGCGCCCGTTAATACTGTTATACTGTGAATCCTTACCAAAGTTTTAAAGAAAGAGTTCGCAGAGAAGTCTCCATTGACTCATACATCAACAGATTTGTTCCCTTACGTCGTATGGGAAGAAATCTTGTGGGTATCTGCCCATTCCATAATGAAAAAACTCCCTCCTTCAATGTAAATTCAGAAGGTGGATTCTATCACTGTTTTGGATGTAAAGCGTCTGGGGATTTATTTCGTTTTGTGATGGACTACCAGAAGGTAGACTTTCTCAAATCTTTGGAAATTCTTTCTGATTATTCTGGCATTCCTCTTGTAGAAAGAACCAAAGAAGAAGAAGAGTCCGATCGTAAAAAAGAAGCCCTCTACCAAATTTCGCAAAAAGCCTTAGAATACTTTCAAAAGAATTTAAATACCCAGGCCGGCGAAGTGGCACTTAAATATTTAGAATCTCGTGGAATATATGCCGAAGATTTAAAAGTTTTTAAAATTGGATTTGGTCTTCCTGGATTTGGGAATTTACGTCAAGATTTGTTTAAAACAGAAACCGAAGTGAAGTTAGGTGAACAGTTAGGACTTCTCAAACGGCAAGACCAAAATAGAGATCCTTATGATTTTTTTCGCAGTCGCATTATGTTTCCGGTGATTGATACGAAAGGAAGAGTGATTGCCTTTTCTGGAAGAATTTTGGGTGAATCAGAAGAAGCTAAATACATCAACAGTCCGAATTCTCTGATCTACGACAAAAGTCGCACATTTTATAATTTAAATTTAGCACAAGATAGCATTCGGAAAACGAGAGAAGCCGTGATCGTCGAAGGTGTGTTTGATGCCATTGGACTCTTTCGCAAAGGGATTGAGTTTGTTGTCGCTCCTCTCGGAACTGGATTTACGGAAGGGCATGTTCGTATATTGAAGAATCTGGCGGACAAAGTATACTTAATGATGGATTCCGATAAAGCGGGAACCAAAGGTGCCTTTCGGGCAGTGAATCTCCTTTCGAAAGAGGGGGTGAGTGTAAAAGTCTGTCATATTCCGGAAGGAAAAGATCCTTTTGATTATTCCCTCCACCACAACAAACAAGAAATTCGTGATTTACTCGAAGCGGCGGCTCCTGCCTCACAATTTATGATCCGAGAAGTTCTCGGCGGGGCAGGTCCTACTTCCCTTGCCGAAGAAAAACAAGCCAGTGTCAAAAAACTCTTCGAATTTTTGCGCCCCATGGAAAAGGAAACGGACAAACAGGTCTATTTAGAAGAGGGGGCACGCCAACTCGGACTTTCGTTTTCTTCCCTTTTTCAGGACTTTCGTGGCAAACCAGGGGTAACTTCGACCCCCTCCGTGGTCGATACTAAGAAGGAAAGAACACAGGCCAAACCGGGAAAAGTTTCCCCCATTTTGGTTTGTGAACGAAAGATGATCGCCATGCTCATTCAGAATTTGGAACTTTTTAGTTTCGCTGATGATTTGCTGACATTAGAGTTTCGGGATGAGGTATCTGCCTTTCTTTGGGACTATTTATATACTAAGTATTTGCAGAATGAGAACCTAACAGCTGCAGAAATTCTTTCGAGGGAAGAGATTCCTTCGGAATACCTGGGAATGATTGCCGAACATTTTACGGCCGATGATTCGACAAGCCCAGGGCTTTTTAAAGGGATGTTTCTTTACCATGCGGATTTGTTGGATGACGCAAGGATGGAAGAACTTGTCAAAGAGATGGCCAAACCTGACTTAACGATTGAAGAAAAGAACAATCTTTTGTCAGAACTTTCACTGTTAAAAAGTGAAAAAAATAAGAGATCCGTGTATCTCCGAACGATCCAAACGTTAGAAGTTTAAAGAGGATAGAGGTAGAATGGAAAATCTAGCAAGCCTACCAGAAGTACAAAAGATCATCTCGATCGGAAAAGCAAATCGAGAGGTTTCTTATGATGAAATTAATGAAATACTTCCGGATAAAATCTTAAATTCCGAAAAGATCGATGATGTCTTTACTTTGTTGCACGAGATGGGGATTGAAATTGTAGAAGAGTATTCCAAAAAATCTTTGGAAGAATCTAGTTCCCTGACAACGACCAAAGAAGAGACAAACAAAGAAACAAAAGAGAAACCTGCACGTAAAAAAAGAGAGTCCAGTGTTTCTTCAAGTTCCGAAGATCCCATCCGCCTATATTTAAAAGAAATTGGTAAAGTATCCCTTATCTCGGGAGAAACAGAAGTGTTTCTTGCCAAACGAATTGAGAAGGGTGAAAAGATCATTGAAGAAACAATTCTTAGTTCTTCAATACTACGCCAAAACTTTGCAAAACTCATTCCAAAGATTAAGTCCAAAAAGATCAAGGTATATGACCTTGTAAAAGTGGACAAAATGTACGCACTCAACCAAGAGCAAGCGGACAAATTGGAAAAAGTATTCTTTGAAAATATGGAACTCATCCAACAGGATGAAAAAGTATTAAACGAATCCACAAACAGGATTCGTAAGTATTCTGAGAACTCGAAGAAGTTCAAAGAACTCAAAGAAAAAATTGATTTATCCACCGGAAAAATTGACGAAGCCATTCGTAAAATTGGTGTTTCTCAAAAAGAAATCCAAAAGATCTCTCAAAAGATCAAATCGATGGTTTTCCGTGTTAAGGAAATTGAAAAGCATTTCCTTAAAATCAAAGCCAAATACGGACATGATGTTCGTGAAATCAAAGCCCTCAACCGTTTCATCGAAAAAAATGAAAACTTAGATGAAATCGAAAAGATGATGGGTTGTGATATTGATGAAGTTCGGGAAGTCATCAAAGACATTCGCAACAACGAAAGAAAACTCCGTCGTATGGAACAGGAAGCTGGATCTCCTGTTGGCGAAATTAAAGACTGGGGTGAAAAAATCATCAAAGGCGAAAGAGAAATTGCACAAGCGAAAAGAGAACTTGTGCGAGCAAACCTTCGTTTGGTGGTCTCTATTGCGAAACGTTACGCCAACCGTGGAATGCATTTTTTTGATCTCATCCAAGAAGGAAATATTGGTCTTATCCGCGCTGTGGATAAGTTCGAATATAAAAAAGGTTATAAATTTTCTACTTATGCTACTTGGTGGATTAGGCAAGCCATCACTCGTGCAATTTCTGACCAGGCACGAACCATCCGAGTGCCTGTTCACATGATCGAACAAGTGAACAAAGTGATTCGGGAAACTCGTCTCTTTGTCCGAGAGTTTGGCCGTGACCCGTCCAATGATGAAATTGCCGAACGACTCGGCTGGCCTGTTCAAAAAGTTAAGGCTGTGAAAAACGTAGCCCGAGAGCCAATTTCTCTCGAGATCCCTGTGGGTTCGGAAGAAGATTCGGAACTCGGAGATTTCATCGAAGACAAGGAAGTGATCTCGCCACTGAACTCTGCGGCATCTTCTATCCTTTCTGAACAAATCCGTCAGGTTTTACAAACACTTCCGGCTCGGGAACAAAAGGTCATTCGGATGCGGTTTGGTTTGGATGATGGGTATGCGCAGACATTGGAAGAAGTGGGGTATCAGTTTAAGGTGACTCGGGAAAGGATTCGTCAGATTGAGGCCAAAGCACTTCGAAGGCTTCGTCACCCAAGTCGTTCCAAAAAACTCAAAGACTATATCGATTAAGAGAAATTGTTTTTCGCTTGATCGTCCTTTCGTTCAGATTCATGGTTTGACAGTCCATGGGTCTGAACCAATCTACTATTTCTACAATTCTTCCTTCTTTTAGAAATTCCTATCCAACCGTTATTCTTTGGCTCGTAATTTTCCTATCTGTTTTTGCAGGTTTCCAATGTAAGGGTTCCGAAAAACAATTTGATTACTTGCGAACCCAAAGTGTGGGCCAAGTCAGTCCCGAAGAACCGTGGCGGTTCAGTCCAGAATTTTCCTTAGATAACAAACTCACCACGGCGTTTTGTGCCAATTCCAAAGAGGTGGGTTCTGGATTTACTTTGTATTTAAAATCCTATTCGGAGTTTTCCGCCTTACAGATATTCAATGGATTCCATAAGTCTGCTTTGGATTTAAAATCGAATGATGCTGTGAAAAAACTTCGCATTACAACATTTACTATGGAAACAGAAGATTTAAAATCGAAATTGAATATCGGTTCCACAATCGATTTAGAACTGACGAAACCCAAGTTTGGCAAATCGGGATTTCAAGTATTGGATTTAGATTCTAAGTTCCAAGGTAATGTCATTCGATTCGAAATTTTGGAGACCCATGGTCTGGGTTCCACGGGACGAGTTTGTATTTCCGAAGTTTCATTTGGGGAAATAAAAAAAGATAACTTTGTATCTTACCCTTGGGTTTCCTTTGATAAAATTAAAAATACCATCATCCAATTTGGCAAAGCGGAACGCCACTTTTCTGGATTCAAACAACTGGTTTTGGCCAATGAAAAGGGAACCATTTCCTTTTATGACCAAGGAACCATCCTGCCTGTGTTTTTTAAATCCGACCAAACGTTTAGTTTTTCGGAGATGTATGGAGAGGGAGATCCTTTGGGATTTTTACCTTCGATTGTGGGAACTTATAGTATCCTCCAATCCTCAGAAGAGGGACTGGAGCTCAATTTAAGTTATTATGATAATGGTGGGATCGAACGGAATATTTCCTGGATATTCAAACGAGCCGAAGTGGGTGATGAAGACTATGAAAACTTCAAAACCAAACTAGGAACTCAGTTTTCCGAAGTTTTTAATCCCAAAACTCACTACTTACTTGTGTTAAAAGAAAAGGAATCAGGAAGAACTTTTTATCATTACGAACTAGCCAAACCAAAATAGATTTGGCTTTTTAGTTTTTAACTGATCGTTTTCTTTAAATCTTTGATATGATTAAGGATTTCGTTTAAAGAGGATTTTTTCTCTGTTTCCTTCCAACCCAGTTCTTTGCCGAGAGCATTGGCTACGGGAACTGCCAAAGATTCTGCTAGTTTCAAATCCAAAAACACAACTCGCCACCTTCTTGAAAGAACATCAGTAACAGAGAGTGCAAATTCCTTTTTCACAAAATGTTTGATTTCTTCTAGAAAGTAACCGGAGCCTTTTTTGATCTCCTTTGGTTTTTTTCCCAGAATGAAGGAAACTTCGCCGCCATACGCATCCACCAAACGAACGGAAGTTTCATAAGAAAGATCATACAGTGTTTGCACTTTTGCTACAAGATGTTTGGAATACCCATCGGCACCAGGAAAGGCAAAACTTGCTGTCACACAATTCATCTTGGGTGGCAAGTTACCTACGGATATGAGTTTGTCAGTAAGGTCCTCAGCCATTTTGCGAAAGGTAGACCACTTCCCACCAGACATGGTGACAAGACCCGATTCGGAAACAAGGATGGCTTCCTCTCTAGATATTGACTTTGTATCTTTTTTATCACCAGTAGAGATAAGAGGACGAAGGCCAGAAAAAACAGATTCGATATCCTCTTTGGTTAACTTGGTATCCAAATAATCATTTCCGGTTTTGAGTAAAAATTCTACTTCGGATTGGAGAGGTAGAGGTTCCTCATCAATTTTTTGGATGGGGGTGTCTGTGGTTCCGAGAAGGACTTTTCCTTCCCAAGGGATGACAAATACCACTCGTCCATCGGCAGTTTTGGGGATGATCATGGCCGTGCGACAAGGTAACTTTTGTTTGTCGAAGACTAGGTGGATTCCTTGGCTTGGAGCAAGGACGTTTTCTGCTTTTGGGTCGTCCAGTTTACGAAGAGAATCAATCCAAACTCCTGTGGTATTGGCGACGACTTTGGCTTTGATCGTGACTTTCTTTTTTGTGATTAGATCTTTTGCGGTCACACCGGTGATCTTTCCGTTTCCATCTTTTAAGAAGGATATGACTTCGATGCGAGACAATACATCTGCTCCATTTTCTTTGGCAGCTCGCACTGTGGTGACATTGAGTCTTGAGTCATTGAACTGGGCATCGTAATAGGAAATTCCACCCTTTAGTTTTTCTTTTTTTAAAGAGGCAAAATAATCCAATGCTGTCGCTTTGGAAATTCTTTCATGGCCTGGAACAATGGATCTACCCGCAAGGATGTCATACATAGTAAGTCCAATGGAGTAAAAAGGTTTTTCCCACCAAACATAGGTTGGTAATACAAACTGTAGAGGTTTTACTAAGTGAGGGGCATTGATCAGGAGACGTTTTCTTTCGGATAGGGCCTCGTAGATTAGTTTGAAATGGAACTGGGCGAGGTAACGAACTCCTCCATGGATGAGTTTTGTGGACCTGGAACTAGTTCCTGCCGAGAAGTCTTGTTTTTCGAGAAGGGCTACTTTGTATCCGCGAAGAGATGCATCCAATGCCGTACCAGATCCAGTGGCTCCACCGCCCAGTACTAAGACATCGTAGTCAGTTGATTCTAATTGTTTTAGTGTTTGTTTTCTTTCATCTAAATGATTCATAAGGGTTTTTACGTACTTTGGTGGTTGCCTATAGAGATTCTAAGGTTAGTATTGTCAAAAGTCACCATTTCGACCATCGAAAATTTTTGAATTTGTTATGAAAACTGAAAGAGAATTGAACCAAGAATTAGAAACCATCCGCCGAGGCACTGTCGAGATCATTAGCGAGGCAGAACTTTTAGAAAAGATAAAATCCAAACCTAGCCTTACGATTAAGGCGGGTTTTGATCCCACAGCCCCCGATTTACATTTAGGACATTTCGTTTTACTCAGAAAACTGAAACACTTCCAAGACTTGGGTCATGAAGTCTGCTTTATGCTCGGTGATTTTACGGCAATGATTGGTGACCCCACAGGAAAATCAGAAACAAGAAAACGCCTTACGAAAGAAGAGGTATTGGAAAATTCCAAAACCTACCAAAACCAAGTTTTTAAAATTTTAGATCCGAACAAAACAAAAATCCTCTACAACTCTCATTGGTGTTCGGAGATGAAGTTCGAAGATGTTTTGGTTTTAACATCCAAATATACTGTTTCTCAAATGTTGGAAAGAGACGACTTTACAAAACGCCATAAAGCGGGAACTCCGATCTCTATGATTGAGTTTTTATACCCACTGGTGCAAGGTTATGATTCCGTTGCGATGAAAGCGGATGTGGAACTGGGGGGAACAGACCAAAAGTTTAATATGTTAGTCGGTCGCGACTTACAAAGAGAATACGGTCAAAAACCACAATCGGTCATCACACTGCCACTCCTCGTTGGTTTGGATGGTGTGAAAAAGATGTCCAAGTCTCTTGGTAACTATGTGGGAGTGACAGAAAAACCCATCGATATGTATGGAAAGATCATGTCCATCTCAGATGATTTGATGTGGAATTACTTTGAACTTTTGACAGACCTTCCTCGATTGGAAATGGAAAACAGAAAGGCAGGGATCACTTCTAAAACTCTCCATCCCAAAGAAGTCAAAACGGAACTGGCTCTTCTTGTGATGGACCAACTCCATCCAGAAGAGGAAAACAGAAAGGCAGTGGAAGAGTGGACAGCCATTCACAATACGAAAAACCGAGCTCTTCCCGATGAAATTCCGACAGAGAATTTGGATCCTTCCTATTTTGCAGAAAAACCACCGCTATTGGTTTATGTTTTGTCCCAGTTAAAATTCATTCCGAGTGTGTCGGAAGGGCGTAGGCTTATCCAAGCCGGTGGTTTGTATTTGGATGAAGAAAAAATCACTGATCCGGGACTCTCTTTGGAGCTGGGAAAGGAATACCTGATCCGCCAAGGAAAGAAGGGAAAATTTTTAAAGATAAAGACTTAAGGGAGATGGTCGGTCGTTTTAGAACGACTGATCCAAATCCGATATTAGGTAGTAAGGAAACCCATACCCGCATGTCCCTCGACCCGACAAATGAAGAAAAGGAAATTCAGGATATTGTTCATGAACTTTCCCAGGACATCGAGAAGGACCGGTTGTTCGCAAAAAAACTTCGTAAGTTTGCGCTGGTTTCTGCCCTTTCTTTTGTTGGGATTACAGTAATTGTCCTTTGTGGGTATTTACTCTATCTTAGTTTGAGTGTCACCAAACTCGAGTCAGAGGTAAAAGAAAAAGAAAAAAATCTTCGGGAACTCGAACAATCCCTTTTTTCTCTTATGTACCAAGAGCAACTTCGCGAGGAAAAAGCTTTACCGGGAGACAGTGAACCCGATACAGAACTTGCCAAACAAGTAGAAGAGAATGTTCAGTTCTTAAAAGAAGTGAGCCAAAATACAAAAGGGCGCAATGTCCTTCGTGGAAATGAAACACAGAAAGAAATTGCGCTTACCTTTGATTTGGCGACAGGGGAAGAACTTCCCGTATTATACAATTATATCAAAGAACATAAAATCAAAGTGACTCTCTTTCTATCAAACGAGAGGCCTTCTGATATCAATGGTTCCTTCTTTATCCGTCAAAATTTAGAATATATAAAAAAAATGGCAAAAACAGGATCTGTAGAATTTGGAAACCATACCTGGTCCCATTTTAATTACCAACGATCGGTGACAGAAACTTCCTTAAAAAAACGAATGGTACTCGATTACCTTTCCAATTCGGTTCTCGATCTCCCTCGAATGGCAGAAGAGTTAAAACGAGTGGAAGATACCTTCCATTCTCTCACCAAACAAGAATTAAAGAAATACTATCGTTTGCCGTATGGTGCCCTCAGCCAATTGATTTTAGATGCTCATGCTAGTCTTGGATATACGGACCACATCATGTGGTCAAATAATTCTAAAGGGTCACTTGATCTCCCCGATTATATTAGTAAACAATTCCTCTATAAAAAAACATCAAAGGGAAAAAAAGAAGTGGTTCGTAATCCTCATTACAAAACGGGTGAGGAGACACTTACCTTTTTGGAAAATTGGGAAAAGGCAGATGCGAACGGAATGAACGGTGCCATCATTCTCATGCACTTAGGTGGTCCAAGAAAATTTGATAAATTGATTTATATCCTTCCCACATTCATTGAACGAATGAAAGAGAAAGGGTATAAATTTGTAACACTAACTGAAGTGTTAAATGATAAAAAGGATTAATCCTTTTTTGTTCTGTTTCGATTCCCCAATCACAGTTCCTAGTTTTGTTAGAAACCATTATTGGGATTCAATTCATTCTTCTTATACCAATCTCTTCTTTCTTGTATGGTATTTAGCGACCATCCAGTCTTTAAACGAATACAAGTTCAGGTAAAATACAGGCACCATGATGAGGGTGATAAAGGTCGCAAACGCAAGTCCCCAACCAAAGGCCAAAGCCATGGGAACAAGGAAAGGGTCTTTTCCTCCTATTCCATAAGCTGTCGGAAGGAGGCCAAGAACTGTAGTCACTGTAGTTAGCATTACGGCTCTTAGGCGAATGCTTCCCGCTTCTACCAGGAGTTCAAAAGTGGATTTACTCGGATCTTCTATCCTGAGTTGGTTGGCACAATCCACAAGAACAATGGAGTCGTTGACTACCACCCCCGCAAGTCCGATGATTCCAAGGAAAGCAAGGAAGGAGAATGGTTGTCCATGGATTAAAAAAGCAAAAATCACACCAATAACAGCAAAAGGAATGGCGCTCATCACAATGAGAGGTTGTGCCAAAGAACGGAATAGGGAAGCAAGGATCATATAGATAATGAGAAGTCCCACAAGGAAGGCTCGGCCAAGAGATGCCATCGACTCTTCTGTATCTTTATTTTCCCCGGAGAAACGAACAGAATACCCAGGGTATTTGGCGATAATCCCTTCGGTAAGTTTTTTGGCTTCTATATTGACTTGTCTAGAGGTAGAAACCGTTTCATCAATGTTAGACGTGACCGTTAATAACCGTTTCCCATCCAAATGGTTAATGGAAGCTCGCCCCGGCCTTCTATCGTGACTAGTAAGTCGTGAAACTGGGACTAGGTTCCCCGTTAGATTATTCACATACACTTTGTTTAGGTGGGTGAGGGACGAACGGTATTCTTCAGGAAATCGAACCCTAACATCTACTTCCTCATCGGCCCTTTTGATTTTAGTGGAAACTGTTCCTTGAAGTGCGGTGTTGATAGCAAGAGATACTGATTGAACACTGACCCCAGCAAAAGAGGCCAGAGTTTCATCTACAGAAACGCGGATTTCATCTTTTCCTTCATTAAAATCATCTCCAATGTCTGTCACTCCCTTGATTTTTGCGAGCGCGGCCTTGAACTCGGCACCAATTTTTAGTAAGGTGGCAAAATCATCTCCTTTGATTTCGATCGCCACTGGTTTTCCCACAGGGGGACCACCTGCCAGTTTTTCAAATTCTAAGTTTACTAATTTTCCCTTCAAAGGAAGAAAATCTTTCGGAACATCCGCTACGGGAAGGACTTCCTCATTTTTTTTATCAATATTTTCTTTGGCTAACTTCTCTTCTAAAAGGAGGAGGGCTTTCTCATTTAACATAAATTTGGTGTTTTGACGAACCACTTCAATGATTTTTTCTGTGGACCTTTCTCTATTGTCGTCGGGAGTTAAATACACCATTACTTGTGCATAGTTTTTCCCCCGTTTGGTGAATGGATCATTCGGATCTTTTTGGATGATCCCCACTCGGGAAATGTAGTTTTCTACTTCACCTTGGGGAAGTTTGGAAACTGCGTGTTCTATTGCTCGAATGAAACGATCGGTTTCTTCTAATTTTAAACCAGTTTCTGCCGTAACTCTTACTTGGAAGGTTTCAATGGCACCGGGAAAAAGTTTGAATTTTCCGAATTTGATTTGGATGGCGAGAGAAAAAACAAAAAGACCCACAAGTAGGCCCACCATTTTCCATCGGTTCCTGAGTGCAAAACTTAGAAGGGGAAGGTAAGTTCTCTCTTTAAACTTCACAAACCAATGAGATTCTTCTTTGACTTCACCTTTCATGTCTGTGGCTTTACTCACATCATACAAGTGAGAAGGTAACATAAAGAAGGCTTCAAATAGGGAACTACATAAAGATAAAATCACCACAAGCGGAATGGAGTGGATGAACTTACCAAAGATCCCTGTCATAAATAACATAGGACCAAAGGCAGCAATGGTAGTGGTTACTGTGGCTGTGACGGGTGCGAGCACTTCGCTTGTCCCTCGCATGGCCGCTTCAAATGGTTCTTCTCCCATTTCCAAATGTCGGTATACGTTTTCACAAATGATGATGGCATCATCCACTAAAATCCCCACCACAATGATAAGACCCATCATGGAAATTAAATTCAAAGTCAGACCCATATAGTTCATGGCAACAAAGGTCATCGCAATGGAGATAGGAATTCCGAGAGCCGTCATAAGGGCCATACGCCAGCCGAGAAAAACAAATAAAGAAGCCGTTACGAGAAATAGTCCCGAGACTGCATTAGAAGTTAAAACTCCGAGGCGACGACGAATGTATTTAGATAAGTCATTGACAAAGGCATGTTTGACCGTGCCCCCTGAGGACTTTATAAACTCTTCTACTACAAGTTTGGAATCATCCACAACGGTAATGGCATCTGCCTTTTCCCGCTTAATTACCGTTAAAGCAATGGCGATGTCCCCATTGGATTTGTCCAAATAATCCGAGTCTTCAAAGCCTTCAGTGACTCGGGCGACATCACGAATTCGTACAGAACGACCTGCATCATTGGACCGAACAAAAACATTTTCTATTTCTTCGGCAGTATCAAATTCACCAACAGTGCGGACAATGATCTCTCTTGTTTTTTCATTGATATTTCCTCCAGGGAAATTGATGTTTCGAAGACGAAGGGCATTGATCACTTGGGTGGAGGAAAGAGAAAGGCTTCTTAATTTGTCGGGATCTAAGTCGACTTTCATTTCCCGTTCTCGCCATCCGCGTTTGGTGATCCTTGCCACCGTAGGTAGGTCTTTCAGTTTTTCTTCTAAAATTTTGGCTTTATCGCGTAGTTCTTTGGCACTTAACAAAGGTTTGCCGTCTTTGGTAACCGAAGACAAATGGATTTCAATAACGGGTTGTCTTGCTGTTGTGATTTCAGTGACAATCGGATCCTCAACCTCAGTTGGCATATCTTGGATTCGGTCTATGGCCGATTTCAAATCATCGACTACTTTTTGCGTATTTTTTGTATTGGGATCAATAGTAACAATAATCCCTGAACGATTTTCCAAAGAGGCAGAGCGAAATTCTTTGATCCCGTCCACTTCTTTGATGGCATCTTCCAAAGGTTTGGTAACTAATTTTTCTACATCAGCAGGTGCCGCCCCTGGGTAAACCGTGGTCACACTCACAATATCAAAATTGATATTGGGGAAAGCTTCTCTGTTCATCGTGGCAGCTGTAAAACCACCCACAAGAAGAATGAGAAAGGTAAGAAGGTTTACGAATAAACTCTTTGAAAGAAAATATTGAACGATAGATGTGCCCATACAACTCCTTTTGGAGAAAAAAAATTAATCTAACAACTTACCGGCAGTATCAATGTCTTCGTTATACCCGAATAACTTTGTACTTTTGAGCCTATCCACATAAAGAACACCAAAGAGATGATCGCACTCATGTTGTAATACGATGGCACGATAACCAGTAATCACTTCTTCATGTTCCACAAAATTTTCATCCCGCCATTTCATTCGAATTTTATCGGGTCTTTCCACATAACCGCGCATACCGGGAACCGAAAGGCAACCTTCCCAGAATCCTTCTCCGGCTGCAGAAAGCGGTGTAATCTCTGGGTTCAGGATGATTTGGTTCGGAACTTCTGGGGTTCCTGGGTATCTTTCGTTGTCATCGTCTTGGCCAACAACAACTAGTTTTTTGAGCACACCAATTTGGGGGGCAGCAAGGCCTACACCTTCAGCGTGACGCATGGTTTCAAACATATCTCGAATCAGTTTTTTGAAATCCTTGGTTTGGATTTCGGATTCAGTTACGTCTTCGCTCGTTTGACGGAGTAAGGGATTGCCAATCTTGAGGATTTTTCTAACAGCCATAATCTAATATGGAATAGATTGAAAAAGGTCACTGATTGATCAAGTGATCTCCACTCCAAATGAAAAAGAATTTGACAGGGGAGGCTTTGAACTGTGAAATTCCGGGAGGGATTTTGGAGACGAGGGGAATCGAACCCCCGACCTTTTGAATGCCATTCAAACGCTCTCCCAACTGAGCTACGTCCCCTTGTGCTAATCCAAGGTGAGAGACCGCGTTTGTCTGTCAACAGAATCCTAAAATGGCTAAGGAACCAGAGATGTTATGGGACAAGATACAGTAGAAGAACTGACTAAAAAACTGAAAATCCAATCGGATATCATCAGAGGCTATGAAAAAGTTCTTAGACTCAACGAACAAGAATTAGCAAACGCCGATGAGATCATTCGGATGTATGAACAAATTATCGATTATTCACGAGTGGAACTGAGGGAAGCCAAAGAAACTGTGCAAGCAAGTTCGATGGTATCTAACTTAAGTCGGGACGAACTCATGTCTGCTTTCGACAAAATTAAGTCATTAGAAGATGCAAATCGAAAACTAAGAGAAGAATCACTAAAATTTAACAACGATTAAAACATTGAAACCCAGCTTTCTTCCGCCAATCATTCGAAAAAACGACGAAGGCGGATTTTACCTTTCATCTTCTTCCGAATTGGATGACTTGTACCATTTTATTCTTGGTCAAGCAAAACGACTCGTTTCGGCAAAATCAGCAGCTTTTTATTTTCGAAATGAAAGAGGGAACCTGAGTCGTTTTGGTTTAGTCGGCGACAAATCCAGCGCCGGTTTGGTTGCCAAACATGTTTTCAAAACTCGCAAGAGTATCCTTATCAAAAAAGGCTCTCACTTAAAGGATACCGATGGTCCTGTTGCTGAGTCATATATCGCCTGTTACGTGGGAGATGAAATTGGGGATTTGGCTCTCGGAGTACTCGTTCTCGAGGGGATCAAACACTTCCAAAATTTTTCCGAACAAGATTTAGACTTAATTAATTATTTTAGTGCTAACTTAAACGCCTTATTTAAAGACACAGTTCTCTCGGAAGCAGAACCACAATTTTTCAATTCCCTCACCACTTCCATTCTGTTACTCATCGACAATGCCAATATCCACAACAATAATAACAGACTTCAGTATTTTTTAGAGGAAATCATTCGAGTTGCGGTTCTAATCAATACCAGTGTCGATTTAGAACGTGTTCTCGTTATGGTAATGGAATCGGCAAAATCAGTTTTCCGAACGGAAGCAAGTTCCTTGCTTTTGTTAGATGATAAAAAGGAATATCTAATTTTCCATACGGTAACTGGCGAAAAACGTGAAGAAGTGGCTAAAATCAAGGTTCCTGTGGGCCAAGGGATTGCAGGAACGGTTGCTGTCACCAAACAACCCATGATCATTAATGATGCCCAAAATGACAATCGGGTCTTTCGGGATGTAGACAAAGCTTCCAATTTCATTACAAGAAATATTCTCGCAAGTCCTCTTATTGTGGGGGACGAAGTGATTGGTGTGATTGAAGCCATCAACACCATTGACAGAAATAATTTTAGCCAAGATGATATTGATACCTTTTTGTCCTTTTCTAGTGCTTGTGCGGTAGCCATCCAAAAAACTCGCCTGCTCGATAATCTAAATGAAACGAACTTAGAACTCAAACAAAAACTAAGTACTTTGGAATCTATTTTTGATTTGGGCCAAGCAGTCCTTGAATCCCATGATGAACTTGGCCTGATGTCAAAAACATTGAGTATTCTCACCAAAGAGTTGTCATGCGAAGATGCTGGTATGGTCATCATTGAAGAAAAAAACAAAAACCGTATTCAGGTTTACGCAAGACAACTCGGGATTGTTCGGGAGTCATTTTTTCCTATGCCAGAAAGTCGGCTTTTCCTAAGCCTAATGGAGTCGGGAAATCCCAGAATGGCTGTCGTTTCGCCACAACTGGAAGAATCCTTTTTAGAATTAGAAGCTTATACCTTAAAGAAAAATTTTTTAATTTTGCCGATTGCCCCTCGGGGTGGAAATTTAAGAGCAGCGCTTTATGTCAGTGGTAAACAATCCGCACATTCCTTTAATGAAACAGACCTTCGGATGTTAAAAACTTTGTCTTCGCCACTTGCAAAGGCTTATGAAAACTTAAGACTGAACCAAGAAATCATCACGAAAAAATCGATTGAAAAAGAAATCGAGATCACAAGAAAAATCCAGAACAATATTCTTCCGAACTCACTCATCCAGTCTCCTCTATTTGATTTGGGTGTGATGTCTGTTGCCGCCAAAGAGGTGTCAGGTGATTTTTATGATTTCCATTCTTTTGGTGAGGACCAGTTTTCTTTTTTAGTGGCAGACGTTTCGGGAAAAAGTTTACCTGCGGCCATTTTTATGGCGATGTCAAGTTCCATCATTCGCACTTTATCAAGGACCACAGACCTTTCACCTTCAGAACTTCTTTTTCGTGCCAACCAACTGATTTACGAAGATTCCCAATCAGGAATGTTTGTGACTCTTTTTCTAGTGAACTACCAAAGACGGACAAGGACTTTGAAATTTGCCTCCGCTGGTCACAACGACCAAATTTGGATTCGTAAAGATGGAAGTTTTGAACTTCTTAAAGGGAAGGGGGCACCACTGGGTGTGGTTCCGCAAACCAACTACCAAGGGGGAGAAATTCAAATAGAACCGGGAGATATTTTGGTCTTTTATACGGACGGGGCCATTGAAGAAAAAAATCCTGACGAAGAGGAGTATGGCCTCGACAGGTTTATCGATTTTATCATCGAAAGAAGGAATGAATCTTCCCAGAAAATCGTAGAAGATGTATATGACGATATCCGAAAGTTTTCACTTTCTGAGGAACAGTACGATGACTTTACGGTAATGATCCTAAAATTCGCGGAAGTGACGACTTTCGAAATTTCGAAAGTATTCCCGGCCCATCCCGATGAAATTCCCAAACTTCGAGATTTTATTTCTGAACATTTAGAAAACAAAATCACAAAACCCTTTGCCTTTGATGATGTTCTTATATCTTTGGATGAAGCAGCGACCAATATTGTGATGCACAGTTACAAGGACACCGCACTAGCGAAACCTAGTTTCGAATGTCGGCTAGAATTGATTGGAGACAATCTTAAGATTGTACTCATTGACGAGGGGAAACCCTTTGACAGAAAAAAAGTTCCTAAACCTTCCGTAGAAGCCAATGTAAAAGGGGAACGGAAGGGAGGATTTGGCGTTTATCTTATGGAGACTCTGATGGACAAAGTGTCCTATGACTTCAACGGGAAACAAAACATAACCTATTTGGAGAAATCGATCGTATGAATGAAGACAAAATTGGAATCCATTCGGAAGCCGTTGGTGATAAGATGGTTGTACATGTCCAAGGCAATTTGGATGTTCACAATACACATAAAATAGAAAAGGATTTGATGACCTTAGTTAGTGCTGCAGGTAAACCGGTCATTTTCAATTTGAGTGATGTTCCTTTTATATCCTCTGCAGGCCTTCGATTGCTTGTCACAACACTACGTCATTGCCAGGAACAAAAAATAAGCATTTCTATCTGTGGCCTTCAACCGGCGGTAGAGAAAGTATTCGATATCATTGGAATGCAGCAGCTATTTACAATTTATCCTGATTTGAGCTCTGCTCTGAAGTAAAAATCACTTTTCTAAGTGGTCCTAAACAAAACATTGGAAAAAAACTTATGGAAACCAAGCAGTATTCCCTAAACAACCCGTTCAAAGAAACCAAGGCTCCGGAAACTCAAACCGGAATTTATGATGATGCTCTCAAATTAGGAAAGGAACTCATTGAGAAACCTATCCTTGGAGGCGGAGAAGATAGAATCCGCGTCCAACACTCCAAAAACCGTATGACGGTTTGGGAGAGAATCAAAGTCCTTACAGATGAAGAACCTAATATCACGTACCAAAACTGGGGACCCAATTTAGATGGGGCTTCCATTGTTACCGGAATTTTAAATATCAAAGGACGAGATGTCGCCGTTTACGGACATGACTTCACACTTCGTGCGGGTTCTATGGATGCAACGAACGGAAGTAAACTGGCTCGCCTCATCCAGATGGCAGGAACCCATGGGATTCCTTTGATTGGAATGAACGACTCGGCAGGTGCTTATGTTCCTGCGGGAGTGGGTGGACTTGACGGATATTCGGAAGCATTTACCGCACTCAGAAAGATCAGTGGTGTGGTTCCTTCCGTCATGTTAATGTTTGGTTTTAACGCAGGGGGGGGAGCTTACCTTCCGCGCCAAGGATCTTTTATGATCCAGAGTGATGGAACCTTCTTTGGTCTGACAGGCCCTGGTGTAGTCAAGTCGGTTCTCGGTGAGGACATCTCTGCCGAGGATTTAGGTGGACCCAAAGTTCATGGACAATCCGGTGTGGTTGACCTTGTCACAGGTGATGAACTCGGATCTCTCAGAACAGCCATTCGCCTTCTTTCTTATTTGCCGGACAATAATCATAGTTTTGCGCCGTTTTATCCTACTTCAGATCCTGTAGACAGATTCATTTACGAAGAAGACATTCTTTTTAGAAAAACATTCAATTCGCCTACAGGGATGAACACCCCGTTTGATATCACTTTGTATTTACAACAAATCTGTGACCATGGCGAGTTCTTTGAATTACAACCACAAAGAGCAAGAAATATAGTCACCGCCTTTGGTCGAATAGGTGGTCATGTTGTGGGTTTTCTTGCCAATAACTCTGCTGTTTCTTCTGGTCAGATTGATATTGGTGCTTCACGTAAAGGAACTCGTTTCGTTAGATTTTGTAACTTGTACAATATCCCTATGGTTTTCATTGAAGATACAACGGGTTTTTTACCAGGTCGCGACCAAGAGCATAATGGGATTGTTCTAGAGGGTAGAAAACTTCTCGATTCCATCATTGATCTTCGCACTCCAAGACTCACTCTTATCATCCGTAACGCGTTTGGTGGAGCTTATGCAACATTTAACTCTTATTTTACGGGTGCGTCCATGGTGTTTGCACTTCCTACAGCAAGGATTGCGGTCATGGGTCCTGCCGGAAAAGAGTATGTTTACAAAGACGAAATCACCGGAGTCCAAAAAGAATTTTTGGCCAATGTAAAAAAAGGGATGAGTGAAAAGGAAGCCGCTTCCGTTCGTGATACAAAACTTTTTGAAATAGGCCAAAGATACGAAAAAGAACTGATGAATCCAAAAGAGGCACTTTCTCTTGGTTCTGTTTCTTCTATCATTTTGCCAGGATACACAAGAAATGTGTTATCTAAAAACTTGAGTTTCCTGATGTCCAAATACAAACCGGCAGAAATGTCCGGTCCTCAAAGGGAGTTTGAGTAATTTCCATGTTAGATAAGAATTTAAAACGCATTCAGTTCCAAGAGTCCGAGTCCAATTGGATCCGGTCTTTTAGTGTAGAATCGATCAAGTGCCTCATTGTTTGCCGTGGCCCCGTTCGCAAAGAAACCATGGATGTATTTGATGCCATCGGTGTGAAAGAATATGGAATTCTACTTTCAGAAAAAGATTCCATCGTGTATCCAAAGGCTTTGGCACCAGAGCTTCGTAACTTCCGTTTTGCGGAAAATATCCACCGTGTTCCTGACTATATGGGAGCAGGGAAAGAAGAGAAAGAACAACGCATTCACCAAATCATAGGAATTGCCAAAGACAATGGATACACTCATATCTTTGCCGGTTACGGATTTATGGCTGAGGATGCGGAATTTATCGAGGCCATTGAAAAAGCAGGAATTATCTTTATGGGACCAAGTTCCCATGTAGCTAAAGGTGCTGGCGCTAAAGACGAAGCAAAAAAACTGGCAAGAAGTCTGAACGTATCGGTAACCCCAGGTGTGGATAATATCACAGCTCTTGCTTTACTTCGTAAAACGGGAAATTCCAAAGAGGGACTTCTTAAAGTTGCCAAAGAAAACAATTTATCCTTTTCTTTCAATGAATCCAGATCACTCGAAGACAATGCGGAAGATTTACTTCAGCTTTCTTATGAAAAAACCATAGACATCACTTCCATTCCTGATTTACAAAAAGAGTCTGCGATCCTTTGTGAAGACATTTGGAAAAAATATCCAGGAAAACGAATCCGATTCAAATACATCGGTGGTGGTGGTGGAAAGGGACAACGTGTCATCGGTGAAAAATCGGAAATTGATGCAGCCGTTATGGAGATCCTAGCGGAATCTAAAGTCACAGCCGTTGGATCCAATAGAAACTTCCTTATTGAGCTCAATATTGAAAATACACGCCACAACGAGATTCAACTCATCGGTAATGGGGAGTGGTCTTTGTCTCTTGGGGGTCGTGATTGTTCTTTGCAGATGCATGAACAAAAACTTTTAGAAATTTCTCAAACGGTAGAGTTACTCCAAAAAGAAGCAGATCTCGTTCGTTCTACAAATCCTAAAAAAGCCGCAATCTTAGATAAAGACACACAAACTTTAAAAGATATGGAAAACCAAGCAGAAGTGTTTGGAAAAGCAATTCGTTTGAATTCAGTTTCTACTTTTGAATGTATTGTTGAGGGAAATAGTTTCTTCTTTATGGAAGTAAACACAAGGATTCAGGTGGAACACCGTGTCACAGAGATGGTGTACAAAATGAAGTTCACGAATCCCAATGATCCGAACGATTTCTTTTATATTGATTCGCTTGTGGAAGCGATGGCTGTCCTTTCCATTCATGGTCTTCGTGTTCCCAAACCAGAACGAATTTTGCGAAATGTATCTGGTGCGGAAGTCCGAATCAATGCCACAAACCGTGCGTTACAACCACATGCGGGTGGGATCATCCAAAACTGGTCGAATTCACTACCGGAAGAGATTCGAGATGACCAAGGAATTTGTACTCGTAACCCCGATACAGGTGCCTTTGTTCACTACAACCTAGCAGGTGCTTATGATTCCAACGTGGCTCTCATTGTTTCTTATGGAAATTCGAGAACAGAAAACTTGGAAATTTTAGGCAACATCCTTCGCAAAACAGAGCTTAGAGGTCTGAATCTCGAAACCAACTTACTTGTTCACTATGGACTCATCCAGTGGATTTTGGGTAAGGATGCGATGTTCAAACCGTCTACTGCTTTTATGATTTCTTATTTAGCAGGAATCGGAGCTCTGCAATCCATCATCAATGATTTGGATTTAGAATATCTTTGGTCTGAAAAAACAAAGGCCTCTGATCCTGAACTCAAAAAAATCCTAAACAAAAAGATGACTCTTGTCATTCGTCCTATGGAACGCCTTCTTGCCAACCCGCACCTTCTCGGTGGATTTCTTGGATACTTCGATGGAAAACTTTGGACAAGGACAGGAAACAATCTTTCCTTCTCTGAAAACCCCATTCAATTTTTAGATTCTTTGTATTACTATTTGAACTTAGATACAACAGAACAAAAAGCAAGTTCCGAAAAGATTTGGGATCATGATGCGAACCTACTCACAGAAGCAAAAGCATTCTATTCTGAGCTTACAGTTAGAACAGGACTTAGTTCTTGGAAAGAACTCTCTGATGCATTGGCCAAAGGTAAAAATCCTTCGAAAACTCTTTCTGAGGAACTCTGGACTGCCTCTGTTGCAAGCCATAATGGATTCCAAGCAGGTCTTGAAACTCTTTTACTACTTCCCAAAATCGGTATCAAATCTAACTTTTTTGGTTTGGATGTGAATGCAGATTTGGACGGAGTGGTTCCTGACGAATTCAAAAACAAAGAAACTAGAGATGCTTTGATCAAAACTTTGAACCCACCACCGAAAATGTCTGGGGATGAAATTGTGGCACCGATGGGTGGAATGTTTTACTCTAAGGAAGCTCCGAACTTACCACAACTTATCAATGAAGGGGATCATTTCCAAGCGGGACAACCTCTCTTTATCATTGAAGTAATGAAGATGTTTAACAAAATTCTGGCTCCAGTCAGTGGAACCGTTGTTAAAAATCTAATGGTAGATTCCGATGGAAAGATTGTTACAAAAGCACAACCTATCTTCAAAATCAAACCAGACGAAATTCTAAAGGAAGAGTCTCCTGAAGACATTCGATCGAGAAAGGTTAAGGTAACAAAAGAGTTGGGTCTCGGTTAATCAACCGTAACCCACAATTGTTTTATAGATTTCAGTCAAAGGGAGGATGTGGTTTACACCTCCCCTCTTGATTGCTTCTTTCGGCATCCCAAAGACAACAGAAGATTCTTCATTTTGTGCAATGGTATCTGCCCCAGCTTCTTTCATCTCAAATAATCCAAAGGCTCCATCGTCACCCATTCCTGTCATGATGATCCCTTTGGCATTTTTTCCCGCATTCCTTGCCACAGAACGAAAGAGCACATCCACTGATGGTTTGTGGCGATTGACAAGAGGACCATCCGCAACTTCTACATAATACTGGGCACCGGAGCGTTTCACCGTCATATGTCGATTTCCAGGTGCAATGAGGGCGAGGCCTCGAACCACACGGTCTCCATCCTTGGCTTCCCTAACACTAATTTCACAAATGGAATCCAATCGTTTGGAAAAGGTCTCTGTAAATTTTTCGGGCATATGTTGAACGATGACAATACCTGGAGTTTTGTCCCTGGGTAGTTTTGTGAGAACTTCTTCTAAGGCAATGGTTCCGCCTGTTGAGGTCCCGATAGCGACAATTTTTTCTGTTGCCTGTAATTGGGAGATGTCCTGTTTTTTTTCCGTTTTGATGGTGAACTGTTTTTGATTTGAAAAGTTTGGAAGTGCTTTTAAGGAAACCGCTGCCGCTGCCATCACCGCATCGATAAGTTCAATGGTGCTTTCATTTAAAAAATCTTTTAATCCGATTTTAGGTTTTGTAATGATATCACAAGCACCAAGGCTCATCGCAATCATAGCCGTATCGGATCCTTCTGTAGTTAAGGTGGAACAAATGACAACGGGGGTTGGTCTTTCTGACATGATTTTTTTTAAAAAAGACAACCCGTCCATTCTAGGCATTTCGATATCCAAAACAATGACATCGGGCCAATCGTTATTCATTTTATCCAATGCAAAAAGTGGATCCGAAGCACTGCCTAAAAATTCGAAACTCGAGTCGGATTTGAATATTTCAGCTAATACCTGTCTTACGACAGCTGAATCATCGATGACAAATACCTTAATTTTTTTCATAAATTATTTTTTCTCAACCCAGACTTCCCCATCCCAAACAGTAAAATAAATCTTTCTGGATAAAGTCCCGCCAACGTCTTCAGAAATGATTTTGATTTCATTGTCTCTTAGAATCTTTTTGGCAAATTCTGCATTTTTTGTACCAACGTGAGAAGTGGAATTGTCCTTTAAAATCTCTCTTTCTTCGTGTAGAAACATGTTCGATCCTCCGAATATTTTCGCGTAATACTCGTTTGGTGACGATCTATGTTTTTTCATTTCAGCTAAAAAAAAGGAAACCGCATCGATTCCATATTTGTGGGTTTTTTCAGAGTGGAGATCGGCAGGAGAAGGAAGGAGGTAATGACACATCCCACCTAAGTGGCGATTGGGATGCCATAAAACAATGGAAACACAAGAACCGAGTAAGGTTCTGACCCGAAATCCTGAGCCACCGAAGAATATCTCTCCGGGGTTTAGAAAACGGTCTATAACTTCACTCGGTGATTCCATTACATCACATTTGACGATGTTTCTTGGATGGTTTGTAACTCAGAAAGTTCCAGAATTTGGTTCACTTTCAAAATAATCACAAATCTGTTTTCTAATTTTCCAAGTCCTTGGATAAAATCTAATCGGATTTTTGAACCGAAACTAGGGGGGTCTTCGATGGAATCAGGAGGAATGTCGACTACCTCATTGACTGAATCCACAAGGAGACCGACATCTATGATTTCGTTTTCCAACTTGATTTCAGTGATGATGATACAAGTTTTCCGATTGGTTTCTGTTTTCTTTTTGTAAAATCTCATATTGAGATCAATGACTGGAACTACATTTCCTCTGAGGTTGATCACCCCAGGAATGTATTCTGGCATCATTGGAACATGGGTCACAGATTCAAATTCAATGATCTCTTTGATATATAATATTCCGAGACCAAAGAGTTCTTCCGAAATTAGAAAAGTTAAGTATTGGAGTTCCTGCATATAGGTATCCTATTTAATACTTCTGGAACTTGTTATTTTCATCGGTTGAATCCGCCTTTCTGGGGTTAGGTGTTTGAAGCCGTCCAGTAGGTTTTGACGCCGGTTTTGCATGTTTGGAATCAACAACAGATTGGAAGTTTGTTTGTTTTCCCAATTTAAAGAAACTAATAGAAGAGAGGAGTTTCTCTGCTTGGGCTTGTAATTCTTCCGCAATCGCTGCTAATTCTTCTGAGGCACTTGCTGATTGTTGTGAGACTTGGTCCAGTTGTCCCATTGCTTTATTGACCTCATTGACACCGGAGGATTGTTCCTGGCTTGCTGCGGTAATCTCTTGCACGAGGTCGGCAGTTTTATTGATGGCAGGAACAATTTCTTCAATGAGTTTTCCGGCAGATTCTGCAATTTGAACCGAATTTCCAGCCAAACTACCAATTTCATTTGCTGATTTTTGAGAACGTTCTGCAAGTTTTCTGACTTCTGATGCCACTACCGCAAATCCTTTTCCATGTTCACCAGCTCTGGCTGCTTCAATAGCAGCATTTAACGCAAGTAAGTTGGTTTGATAAGCAATATCTTCAATGATTGATATTTTATCTGCAATTTCCTTCATTGCTGATACTGTATTTTTTACAGCTTCTCCACCTTGTTTTGCATCTTTGGCTGACTTTGTGGCGATGGTGTCAGTTTGTTTTGCATTTTCCGCATTTTGGTCAATGGATGCACCCATCTCCTCTAATGAGGCAGATGTTTCTTCCACGGAAGCCGCTTGTTCACTGGCACCTTGTGATAGTGTACTTGCAGTCGATGCTACTTCATCGGCAGCATTAACAAGAGCATCCGTGTTTGTTTTTACATCGTTAATGATATCTACAAGTTTTTTTGCAGTGTTATTGAAGGAATCTCTTAGTTTTGCAAACCCACCATCATACTCATTGGTAATGAGTTGCGTGAGGTCACCATTCTCTAATGCGGACAATCCTATCACAAGATCGTCGACAATACGAGCAGTTTCAATCGCAATATTTTTTTGTTCCGTGATGTCTGTTGCGAATTTTATGACTTTATAAGGTTTACCGTTTAAGTCAAGGATTGGGTTGTAGGTTGCTTGTAACCAAACAATTTTTCCACCTTTACCAATCCTTCTATATTCAGCAGTTTGAAACTCACCTCGGTTTAAACCTGCCCAAAACTGTCGGTAATCTTCTGAATTGACCATCGTTGGTTCCACAAACATTCTGTGATGTTTTCCAACTATTTCTTGTAACCCATATCCCATTGTTTTTTGGAAAATATCATTTGCGGTGATAATGGTTCCATCCATATTGAATTCAATGGTTGCTTGGGCTTTGTTGATTGCTTCAATTTGGCCAATAAACTCTCGGACTTGTTTTTTATTTTCAGTGATGTCTGTTGCAAATTTTATAACTTTGTATGGTTTTCCGTTAGCATCGAGAATGGGAGTATAGGTTGCTTGGAGCCATACTTCTTTTCCATTTTTTCCAAATCTTTTGTATTCGGATGATTGGTAGTCCCCACGATTGAGGGTAGCCCAAAATTGTCGGTAGGCTTCTGAGTTTGCCTCTTGAGTTTCGAGAAAAATTCTATGGTGTTGCCCTTTGATTTCACTTAAACTGTAGTTCATTAGATTTAGGAAATTTTCATTCGCAGCGGTGATGGTTCCATCCATATTGAATTCAATGGTTGCTTGTGACCTTTCAATAGCTTTTGCATTCGCATTGGCTTCGGTTACATCAGCCCATTCCACAACACTTCCCAATCTTTCGCCACTTGGAGTAATGATCGGGTTTGCGATTAAATTGAATTCACGATTCCCGATTTTAATGCTCGACTTGTGTTCTGAGGTAAAGGATCCGAGAAGTTTTCGTTGGTGGCTTGGGTCCTTATGATAACTATCAATATTACTACCCATCAAATCTTTGAGCGAAAAATTGCGTAATTGAGTTTTAATATCAGCTTCCGATTTTCCAAACATAGAATGAATTGCTTTATTCATATAAACTACATTTAAATTGGGATCAGAGATCATTACATTGGTAGAGACACTGTCCAAAGCTGTTTTGATTTGGATGGCATCCTTTAATGGTTTACCGACTTGCCCGAGTAAAAGAAATAGTAGGGCCGCAGTAATGATAAGAAACACAGCACCAGATACAAAAATGGGAAGGAGGATTTCTTTGGGTGACGCAACCTCTTTTGAAACTTCAGTGAGACTATCTTTTGTTAATTGAGCGTTCCATTTGGATATAGAAGCAGAGTAGGGTTTCCACAGTTCAGGAAGATTTGATTTGAGAAGTTCTTTTTTTGTGATATCTTCAGGTTCGTTTAAGTAGGCCTTAATGAGAGCAATATATTCATCTTTTTGAATGGTTGCTGTTTTAAGAATCGCTGATTCCTCTGAGGAGTTTGGGAATGTCGAGGTTTGTTCCCAAGAAGAATTTAGTTTTTCTAAATCATATTTGATTTTGGCAATTGATGTTTTATCTACTTCTTGCGATTGCAGGGTAGTGAAAAGATCGGACTGTATCGATTGGCTTAAGTTCCAAACCGATGTTAGAGTCTCGGTTTTTTGTAGTTGGACTTTTGTTGTTTCTTCCGAGGGTTGTGAACCTGTGATTGTTCCCCAAGAATAAAAAGTAATCCAAACCACAAATAACAATCCCGCCAGAAAAAAACCTATTAGTTTCGTGCTTATCTTTATATTTTTCATATCATCCTCTTCATTTATATAATCTTTCGTTTTCTACAGCTATTGTTCTTTCGAATAGAGAAGGTATGTCTATAATGAGAGCAACATTTCCATCTCCTAAGATGCTAGAACCACTTACACCTTTCACATGGCGAAATACAGATCCCATTGGTTTGATTACCGTTTGGTATTCACCGAGAAGTCGTTCGACAACGATTCCCGCTTTTTTCTCCCCATTCCTAACTATAACAATATTTTCACGTAAATTTTCGCCTGATGATTCCGTTGGGTAATAATCTTTGAGTCGGAGGAAGGGAATTAAATTCCCTCGAAGTGGAAAGAATTGATTTGAATCAGTTTTGTTTTCATCTGTAAAATGAAGGCATTCCAAAACCATATCCATCGGAATAATAAACTGGTTTTTCCCCACTTCAACCAAAAAGCCATCGATGATAGCTAAGGTTAAAGGTAATCGAATGATGAACCGACTTCCCTGGTTCGGAGTGGATTTGACCGTTATGGTTCCGCGTAAAGACTCTATATTTTGTAAAACAACATCAAGGCCCACACCTCTACCGGAAACATTGGTAACTTTGGATGCAGTGGAGAGCCCTGGATGGAAAAGAAGTTTGAATACTTCTTCTTCTGAATCTGGTAACGGTCCAGAAACAAGGCCTTTATCGATTCCTTTTTGCCAGACTTTTTCCTTTTGAATCCCATTACCATCATCAGTGATTTCAAGGACGACACTGCCTGCTTCATGGAATGCATTGAGTTTGATTGTACCTTGTTTTGGTTTTCCTTTTTTTTCTCGTTCTTCAGAAGTTTCCAGTCCATGGTCACAGGCATTTCTGACTAAGTGAGTGAGTGGGTCACCTAACTTATCAACTATGTTTCGATCAAGTTCAGTTTCATTACCTTCTGTGATGAGTTTGATCTCTTTACCAAGATCTTTTCCTAAGTCCCGAACGGTTCTCGTATATTTCTGGAAAGTATCACCAATAGGAACCATTCTGAGTTTTAAGGAAATTTCCCTAACTTCGTTAAGTAATCTCATCGCAAGTAAAGAGGATTCTTGTAAGTTGGAATCTTCTGTATATCCAATGAGTTGGTTCATGTTAGCACAAGATACAACAAGTTCTCCCACTCGATTGATTAGGTTATCAATTCGTTTGGAATCTACTTTTATGGTTGCTGATTTGTTTTGGTCTTTTGTTAGTTGAGTAGGATTTTTGAATTCCAAAATTTCCAGTGGAGATTCCAAAGCCGCAGTCACAGGATCTGCGGATGGAACAGATGAGGTTACAATTCCCGTTTTACGACCTTTTAATTCTTCAAAGTAGTTAATTAAACTAGCGTCCGTTAGAATATTAATTTCTTTCCATGTATTGCCGAGTAAAATTTCTTCCTCCGGAAGCTGCTGGGAAAGATCAACTAAATCTTCTATATTAGAACCTGGGGGTAAAATATGTAAAAAGGAGTCATTTTCTATAAAGTTAAACACTTTGCGGACAGTATCTAAATCGGAATCGGTTACAAAATGAATTTCGAAACCTAAATAACAAGATTCGGGATCATACTCGTCGGAGATGGGAATGGTTTCTGTAATCGTTTTTAAGGAATGAATTTTTCCAATTTTTTTTAAATATCCAATGAAAGAAATAGGATCTAAACCTTGGGCAAAGACATTACGATTGGGTCGAAAGGAAATAAGATAACCTGGGATCACATCATTTGTGTTTGTTTTCGAAGTGAGAGCATTGGATCCAGTAACAGTATTGTTTTGCGTTGTTTTTTCAATTTCTTTATGGCTTCCATTCTTTACTGAAATATCAGCATCAATACTTTGAAACGGCTTCATGAGTTCCAAGATAGAATTACCATGCGTAATTTTGGATTCTGGAATTTTCCCTTTTGTTTCTTCGTTTACTAAATAAGAGAGGTGGTCCTTTGCTTTGAGTAGAATTTCTGTTAGTTCTTGTTGGAAAGGAATTTCATGGGCACGTAACCTATCGAGTAAGTTCTCCACAACATGTGTGAACTTAACAGTCGATTCAAAACCAAACATTCCCGCTGTTCCTTTGATTGTATGAACCGCGCGGAAGATTGCATTTAGGTCTTCGTCTGTGGGGGAGGACACTTCTGTTCGTAGAAGGATTGCCTCCATATCACGAAGGAATTCATCTGATTCAACTAAATAGGCATCTATAACCTCGGTTAAATCCATTAACTAATTTTCCTTGTGCCGTATCGAAATTCCACTTCGTTAGAATGTTCTTTTTTTACTTTAACCCGATCTCCAAAAAAACTAACAAGTCCTAACAAATCCAAAACTTTCAAAACAGGGAGGGAGTGGTTTTCTAGTTTGATCGAAAAATGATTTTGTTGGCTCAAAGTTTTGATATAGATTAAAAACTGTATACCAGCAGAATCGATTCGTTGGATTCCGTTTAGATCTAACTGGATGATTTTTCCCTTTGCGGAGGTCCAAATTACAGAATTTTTTTGCCATTCTTTAATAAAGGGTACAGTTAAATACCCCAACCAAGTGATTGCAAAACCTGAATTTGTTTCTCTGAGATTCTGGACCGGTTCCATGATTATGTTAATAGTTTAGAAATGGTATCTAACAACTCTTCTGGAGAAAAGGGTTTAGTGAGCCATGCTTTAGCACCAGCATCCATACCTTGTTGTTTTTTTTCAGGTTGGGATTCTGTAGTTAACATGATGATTGGTGTGAACTTGTATTTGGGATTTTCTTTTACTTTTTTTATAAAACTGATGCCATCCATATTCGGCATATTCATGTCTGAAACTATTAAATCAACTGCATTGGCTTCGAGTTGTTTTAAACCTTCTAAACCATCACCTGCCTCAATTAAATCGAAGTTTGCATTCTTTAGATGTACAGAGATGATCTTTCGGAATACCGCCGAGTCATCTATAATTAATATCTTTCTATTCATGGTTTGTTTCCTTGTCGTTTTGGATTGGTAAAAATAATTCGGCTATGATGCAGTCGGCTTTCACTTCTGTTGTGTGATCAATTGCATTCCGGATAAAAAACATCCCGTTGTGCCTGTGAAGTATGAAGTCAACCATTGTTAAACCAAGTCCTAAGCTAAACTTTTCTTTTGAGTAAAAACTTTCTACGGGTGGATGAATGCGATAAAACGGTTCTACTAACTTTTTTTCAAACTGAGCTAATTGTTTTGCATATTCATCGTCAATAATGTTGTTTTTTGCAGACAAACAAAAATATCCATCTACAAAAGTTACAAATACATCAAAGTGAGATTTCCTTTTTGAATATTTTAGGCCATTGGTAAAAATTTCGTGAATCGCTACCTTTATCGACTCAAGATCAAGGTCAAGATAGACTGACTGTTTGATTACAGGTAAGTTTACCTTTAATTCTCGTTCAGCAATCTCATCTCTAAAAGTTTCAATGAGTGATGGTAAAAGACCTAGTAGTTCTTCGCTATTAGTTCGCACTAAATTTGTATTATTTTGGATAATGCCTACAGCAAGGTCTAAACCACCCATCATGGCAATGTTATGTTCATGGTTTTCAAAGAGCAGATCCCAAAACTCTTTATTGATGGAATAATCCTTTCCCTGATCCACTTTTATCTGTTGGATAGAGTCAATAATCGTTGACATAGCTCCAAGTCCTGATCCTTGCATTAAAGTGGTCTTTAGATTTAAAATTGAATGAAGTTCGGAATTGATTTCGTTTGTTTTGCGATGTGATTCTTTGTAATTAAGCCATTCCAATTGACTTTTTAGTTCCTTTGATTCCTCATCCATGAGAAGAGATTCCATTCTCTTTAAGTAGACGTATTCTAATGCTTTTTCTATACGGTCGGCCGCAATTTCTATATGAAGAGGTTTCAAAAGATAATCATATACACCCATTTTCATGACTTCGATGATTTCTTCTGTTTGATCGATAGCAGTTTGTACTATAAAGACAGCGGAAGGTTCTAGTTTTTTTCGCTCTTGAATGAATGATCTGCCATCAAGGACGGGCATCATCAAATCCACCAAATACAGGCTATATGGTCGTTTCGTTGCCATCTCAAGCGCAACTTTTCCGTCCTCAGCAATCTCTGTTTCCATACCAATCCGTTTACATATTGCTTCTAAAAGGACTTGGTTTTCCTTTTTATCCTCAATGATTAGGATGGGTTCCTTGGGACGCCTAAGGTGTTCCTTTTTTGGAGCCTTCAATGACTGATTTTGGTTTACATTCGATTCCACCATATAGATTATCGGAAATCCTACGGTAGAATCCTTATTGGTTCAATTCCTTTATTTTATTATTTCAGGTAACTTGAGTTTAAAATTAGAGCCTTGTCCTAGTTGGGAACTGAGTTCAAGCATACCTCCGAGACGGATGGCAAGTCCTTGGGAAATGGACAATCCAAGACCCGTACCTTCCACGTTTCCATCGTCGTTTAACCGGGTGAAGGTATGAAAAATACGGTTTTGATCTTCTTTGGAGATTCCTGGACCAAAATCACGTACAGAAATCTCAAGGAAATCGCCGACCCACTCACAATCAAATTCAATGTAGGGGTGGTTTGCGTACTTTATCGCATTTGAAAGTGTATTTAATAGGATTTGTTGAATTTTTCCCGCATCCGAAGTGATTGGTTTTGAATACACTGGTGGACGGAACCGAATGTCCATTCCTTTCGCTTTCGCTTGTGGTTGAATTAAATCTAATGTTTGGCGATATATATCTTCTGGTTTAAACGTTGTTATTTGGATTTTAATCTGTCCTGACTCGATTTTCATTAAATTTAGAATTTCGTTGATCATGTTCAGAAGTCGCATTCCTCCTGTATAAATATAATTTAAGTATTCTTTTCCTGTTGCATCGGAGTCAGGCAATTCGATAAGTTTCGAAAAACCAATGATTGAGTTTAAGGGAGTTCTTAGTTCATGGCTCATATGTGTCAAAAATTCAGTTTTGACTTGGTAGGCACGTTCCAGTTCTTCTTTCGTTTTTGTGAGATCTAATGTCCTTTCCAAAATCAATGACTCTAGTGCGGATTTATAGCGATTCAATTCCGAAAGATCAGAATCTCTTTGAACAAAAAGACCCATCCACCGACTCACAGTCTGATAGATCAAAAGATTTTCATGTTGGATGGGGGAGTTTGGTTTGTATTTAAGGAAACCCATCACTCCCAAAAATTTATTTTCAAAACGGACGGGAATGAGAAGGAGAGTTTCTGCTTTCGTTTGATCAAAAAACCACTTTTCTCTAGGCATTGCTTTGCCTTGTGTTAAATGAATTGTTTTTCCATTTTTTAATTTATGAATCCAGCGGCCAAGACCTATGTCATACCAGTTTTCATTTTGGCATTCTTGTGGTATGAGAGGGTATTTGGTAGTTTTTCTTTCGTTGACCCAAATTTTAAATCGATCTTCTGCTTCGTTCTTTTCATATTTGAGAAAGAAAATAGAATCCATTTCTGTAAAGTATAGGAGTTGGTAGAGAGCTTGTGGTAGACCTTCTCGTATTGAGTGTTGTTGGATGAGGATTTGGATGGATGAGGCAACACCTAGTTCGAATCGTAACCTCCAAGCAATTTCCTCTTCTTGTCGTTGTTTTGTGGTAATGTCTTTGATACAAAATTTTGTATAGTCCTTGTTTTTTTCCCCTTCCGGAAATTGAAACTTTCCAAACGAGGTTTCAAGAATGGTACCATTTGTTTTATAGATTAGTTCGGTTGAAAAATCATAGTGATCGATCTTTTGCGAAAGAAAACTATCTAAGTCAAACCCAGCTTCTAAAGAGGTAAAAATCTGATTTTTAACTATGATTTCAAATTTTTTCGACGACTTATCAATAGATAGAATGCAGGTCCCTGAATCATCTCCTTCTAAAGAAGCCTTTAGTAATGAACAAGGATCAAAAACCATACTAATATTGTTTCAATAGTTCTTTCGGAAGTTTGAAACTCATTGTATCTTCTCGGCTTTCCGGAAATAAGGAAACTTTTGCATCGGGAAAGTGTTTTAAAATCTCTCCCACTATTTCATCCACAAGGACTTGAGGACTGGAAGCACCTGCGGTGATTCCCAGTATTTTGATTTTAGAATTTTTTATATGGTCGGGGTTGACATCTTCTTTGCGAGAGATTTGGAAACTATCAGGTCTCGTTTTTTTGGCCAATTGACAAAGTCTTACGGAGTTAGATGAGTTTTCTGCACCAATAACTAACATGGCATCTACTGATTCCAACATAGATTGGACTGCTTCCTGTCTTTCTGTTGTCGCATAACAAATATCATCTTTTTGAGGATGTTCTACATGAGGAAAAACTTCTTCAATTTTTTTCACAATGCTCTTGGTATCTGCCACTGATAGTGTGGTTTGCATGAGATAGGTGAGGGGTTTGTCTTTTGTGATTTTACTTTTTAGATTTTCTACATCTTCTGGTGATTCCACTAAAAACATATCGGCTTCTCCCATGGTGCCGATGGCTTCGTCATGGCCTCTGTGAGCGATATAGATGATTTGGTGTGAGTCTTTGATGTTTCTTGCTTTTTTATGAACTCTTGTGACTAGGGGGCAGGTGGCATCGCCAATTTTCATTTTCCTTTGGGTGGCTTCTTTTACCACTTCTGGAGAAACTCCGTGGGCGGAGAAAACGACGGTGGCTCCATCTGGAACTTCTTTCAGTTCGTTGATGAACTGGATTCCTTTTTTTTTCATTTCTTCCACAACTCTCTGGTTATGGACAATTTCTTTACGAACGTAGAGGGGGGTGTTTGGGTTTTCCTGGAAGGCTGTCTCCACATAGGAGATGGCATACTTCACTCCAGCACAAAATCCACGGGGGTTCGCTAAATATATGGTCTCTAACACTTAAAAAAGCCTGCCTTTTTCTGAAATCCACTTCCATAGATTTACTAGGACATATTTTAGAAAAGGGGAAGTTCTATTTTTATTCAAATTTTATTTCTTTTTCCCTATTATCCTCCCTACCGGAATGACCGATCCTTATCTTGAAAGGGCCAAGGATGGCCTCTTCGAAAATTCATCAATTTCTCGGACTCGATTGGTTTTCGGGTGGCGAGAGAACGGATTCAAGGAGGAACCCGGATGATTATCAACCACAACGTAAGTGCGATCTTTGCACACAGAACTTTGAAGTCTAACGACGCGAACCTGAGCAAAGATATCGAAAAGTTGTCTTCTGGTATGCGCATTAACAAAGCAGGAGATGACGCATCTGGACTTGCAGTGTCTGAGAAAATGAGAACTCAGATTGCTGGTCTTCGACGAGCAGAACAGAATACTGAAGATGGTATGTCCCTCATTCAAACGGCGGAAGGATATCTTCAAGAAACACACGAAATCGTTCAACGCGTTCGTGTACTCGCGGTGCAAGCTGCGAACGGTATCTACTCGGAAGAAGATAGACAACAGATCCAAGTCGAGGTTTCACAACTAGTGGATGAGATCGATCGTATCGCTTCTCAAGCAGAATTCAATAAAATGAAACTGCTTACAGGAGCATTTGCTCGACTCAACCCAACTGCTAGTATGTGGTTCCATATTGGAGCTAACATGCACCAAAGAGAGCGCGTGTACATTGAAACAATGAACACTGCGGCATTGGGATTAAGAAACCCTACGGTTCTTACTTTCATCTCTCTTTCGACTGCAGGTAAAGCAAACTCCGTGATCGGACTTTGTGATGATGCATTAAGAGTGATCTCTAAACAAAGAGCTGACCTTGGTGCTTATTACAACCGTATGGAGCATGCTGCGAAAGGACTTATGAATGCTTATGAAAACACACAAGCTTCTGAGTCTCGTATCCGTGATACTGACATGGCTGAACAAATGACCAGCTTCACGAGATACCAAATCTTAACTCAGGCTGCTACATCAATGCTTGCGCAAGCAAACATGAAGTCTCAGTCAGTGATGAGATTGCTCCAGTAATAGGATAAGAGAGACCAAAGGTTGGGCAGGGTGGTTGGGGCCCGTCTTTGGTTTCTCGATTTTCTTTTTTTTCCTTCATATCATAATAAATCCAAAAATACATGAAATTAGATATCGATTCCGCCTACAAAGTACTCCGATCGATTGTATTCAAAACTCCTCTTCAATTCCATTCGAAATTATCCGCAAGTTTCAGTGCCCAAATATTTATCAAACGTGAAGACTTACAAGTAGTTCGTTCCTATAAAATTCGAGGTGCTTACAATTTAATTCAGAGTTTGAATCCAGAAGAAAGGAATCGGGGTGTGGTTTGTGCAAGTGCTGGAAACCATGCACAAGGTGTTGCCTTCTCGTGTAAACTTTTGCACATCCATGGTGTGATTTATATGCCAGAGGTCACTCCCAAACAAAAAATCAATCAAGTGAAGATGTTTGGTGGAGATTGGATTGAAATTGTCCTTGTGGGAGATACCTTTGATGAATGCCAATTCGTTGCTCTTGAATATGCCGAAGCGAATAAAAAAGTATTCATTCCGCCTTTTGATCATATCAAAATTATGGAGGGGCAAGGGACTGTTGGCAAAGAAATTTTAGAGGAAGAGTCTAACATAGATTATATATTTGTTCCTGTTGGTGGTGGTGGGCTCGCTGCAGGACTCGGAAGTTATTTTAAAGAACACTCACCCAAAACAAAGATCATTGGAGTGGAACCAGAGGGTGCACCTTCCATGACAGAAGCTCTCAAACAAGGAAAACCAGTTACTTTAGAGAAGATTCAAAAATTTGTGGATGGAGCTTCTGTAAAAAAAGTAGGAGATCTTACTTTTCCCATTTGTAAAGAGATTCTCACCGAAATGTTACTCGTTCCTGAAGGGAAGGTTAGTTCCACATTACTAAAATTATATAATGAAGATGCAATCGTTGCTGAACCTGCAGGAGCTCTTAGTATTTCAGCCCTTGACCAATATGCGGATCAAATTCGTGGTAAAAAGGTGGTATGTATCTTAAGCGGTGGAAATAACGACATTGATCGGATGCAAGAGATCAAAGAACGTTCTCTTTTGTATGAAGGATTAAAACATTATTTTATTGTAAGATTTGCACAGAGACCCGGAGCTCTCAAACAATTTGTCAATGAGATCTTGGGACCGAACGATGATATTGTCAGATTTGAATTCATTCAGAAAAATAATAAAGAATCAGGGCCAGCCCTTATTGGTATTGAATTAAAAACTAAAGACGACTTCCAATCCTTATTGCAAAGGATGGATGCATTCCACCTTAACTATACCTTAGTCAATCAGGATGAAAATCTTTTCGAATATTTGGTTTAATGAAAAACGCAGATTCGAATTTTATTGTTAGGTGGGTTTTCTTGCCGGGAGAAATCGGTAAACTTATGATTTATTTTAGTATCTAAACTTCGTAAGTAGATTTATTTTTTAGTAAATTTGTGGGAATTCCCTAAAGAATTTTGAGAATCGTTCGATATCTAAAGTGATTGAATGATCGTCGTACAGCTAAAAAGCCCGGAGTGATTGCCGGGCTTTTTTATTAATATGAACTTTTTGAAATAAAAATCCTATCTCTGCGAAATCAGTTTTTCTTTTTGTCGGATGTATGGTAAACAGGCGTTATTGGGTGGCGGGTGGATAACCCCACCCAGTTCGATCAGGGCGGGGAAATTCTACCGTTGTCTCCCAAAACCACCAACTCCCTAAATCCACCACAGATTCCTTTTTCCAAACTAAAAAACTATTATTGAACTCAAACGAAACGTCCCAAACATTGCCTTCGGTGGAGAATGATTTTGTTAATTAAATTTCGATTCTTTACAAAACCCGTATTTTTTCTGTTAGGGATTCTCCTATTTATTGTTTGTTGTAATCCAGATTGGAAACACAATTCTGGAGATCCATTCACAGAGGTATATTGGGAAAATCGATTATTAGATAATGACATCGTAACTTACCCTCGATCATTTCTAGTAGAAGGATTTGTGACTGGCTTAAACCAATCTCCACTAAGAATCCTATCTCCCACTGATGGAAGTTCCATCACCGTGAAAGACAACGGATCGTTTTCCCTATTTGTGTTTGCCTCTCCCAAATATCTGCAATTGGAATTTCCGACACAACCATCGAATGTCCATTGTATCGTATGGGATCGAGGTGATTGGGACGGGTTCAAATTAATCAATGTACATATTTCCTGTCCTTTTGCAAAAACCATCGTTTCTGGAAAAACACTTCTTTGGGATCGTTGCACTTACGGTTCTACCTGGAATCCTTTCGGTACGAGTGTTGGGATCGGGAAGGGAGATTGTTCCATCGGTAGTGCCGAACCATTAAGGTTTTGTACGGCGGCAGAAGGATATAATTCTGCAACGAATCCCAATGCTTGTAATGGAGGGATCAATACACAACTTGTGAGTGCTGGTGCAGTGTATCAATCCTGTGCCAGTCGCAGTTCTGCCAAGGTTTACCAAAGAGATCAGTGGAGGCTTCCCTTATATACGGAAATGTTTTCTGTAATTCGTTGTAGTGATACCAACAATGGAGAAATCACGGGCGAGGATGGGTGTACAACAGTAGGGGATGCTACAACTTATCCAGGAGCCAAGGCCGACCCCATTCTTTTTCCCAATGCACAAGCAACATTTTATTGGAGTTCGCAGACTTACGCGGGAACAGGCGATCGGCAAACTTATATGATCAATTTTGACCTGGGTAGTGAGTCTTATTTAGATAAAGATTTGTTAGGGTTTGTTCGCTGTGTTTCCGATTTATAATTGTTAAATTAGATTGCTTTGGATAAAGGAAAAGTGAAGTCTATTCAATTCAGAAAATTAGATGAGTAAAGAAACATATGGGCTTTGATTTATGCCCGGATCACAAACAGCGCCAATGTAGCAAATAAGTTGGGAAACAATTTAATTTGTCTGGTTCGATTAAAGTATGCTCTGTGCAAAACTTTGATTCGTTCGAAGTCACAAAAATCTTCAAAGTCCTGACCTGACAAGTAGTGTAAGTTCGGTGTGTCATACCAATGGAAGGGCATAAGTTCTGTCACAGGAGTTTTTCCGCTGAGAAGGATAGACGAACGAATTTGCCAATGAGAAAAATTCGGAAAAACAATGATCACTTGTTTTCCAATACGTAAACATTCTTTGATGATATCACCCGGGTTTAATGTCTGTTGTATGGTTTGGTTGAGGATGACAAAATCAAAACTATGATCCAAGTGGTGTTTTAGTCCGTCATCAATATCACCATGATGCACATACAAACTTTTTTTCACACATTGGATGATACATTTATCGTCTTTTTCTATACCTTGAACACGAACTCCCTTGTTTTTTAGGATTAACATCAGTTCGCCGTAACCACAACCAAGATCCAAAACCCTTTCTCCTGGTTTGATTAAATTAGCAATATAAGAAATATCGGGCCGGTTTTTTAGGTCTAATCCGAGGGCTTCATTGGTATGGATATTCAAAGGAAAACTCCTTCATCCGTAGAACTTAAAAAATCTCTGAGTATGGAGTCTTGTTGTTCACTTGGTAATAAAAAACTATCGTGACCGGCGGGATTGTTGAGTTCTACAAAACTAACAGGAACTGCATTGACTTCCAATGATTTTACAATTTCTTCCGATTGGTAAGGAGGATACAACCAGTCCGAAGTGTATGCAACCACCAAAAAACGGCACCTAACCTTGGATAGAACTTTGGTCAGTTCTTTTCCTGTTCCCAAACTAAAATGATCCAGTGCTTTGGTTACATAAATATAAGAATTGGCATCGAACCTATCCACAAACGATTCCCCTTGATAGATCAGGTAACTTCCTACAGCAAAGTCTGTAGATTGGATATTGCCCTTGGGCGGTTTACGACCAAATTTTTCACGCATCATCTCATCACTTAAGTAAGTGATGTGTCCCATCATCCGAGCAAGCGCCAGTCCCTTCGAGGGTCTATTTTCTTGCGTGTACAAACCTTGATTCCAATTGGGATCGGAAAGTATTGCTTGTCTTCCTACTTCATTAAAAGCAATTTGTTGAGCCGAGTGTTCAGAAGAGGAGGCCATGACGATACAATTTTTCAACCGATCAGGATAAGCGACTGACCATTGTAAGGCTTGCATTCCGCCCATCGAACCACCAGCCACAGCAAATAATTTATGGATTCCAAAAAAACTGATTAATTTTTCTTGAGCACCCACCATATCTCCAATAGAAACAAAGGGAAATGTAGATTGAAAGGGTTTGCCGTTTTTTCCGTTGGTTGTGAGTGGGCCACTCGATCCCTTACAACCACCAATGACATTCGAAGAAATGATAAAGTAACGATTGGTATCAAATGCCTTGCCAGGTCCGATATAATAGTCCCACCAACCGGGGCGTTTGTCACCCTCATGGAAACCGGCGGCATGTGCATCTCCCGAAAGGGCGTGACAAACGAGGATCGCATTGTCTTTTTTTTCGTTGAGCGTGCCGTAGGTTTCATAGGCAATTTCGAGAGGAGTGATGGTCTCACCCCCCTCTAAGGTAAAAGATTCAAATCTGACCACTTGCGTCTGTACGACACCTACGGATCCGTGGGAAAACTCGTTCTGTTCGGAGGTAGGCATAGTCTTAATCAGATTTTTTTTAAAGCCTCTTCCAAGTCTACCAGAATGTCATCAATGTTTTCAAGTCCAACGCTTAAACGAACAAAACCAGGTGTTACTCCCGCAGAAATTTGTTCTGGTCCAGTCAGCTGTTGGTGGGTTGTGGATGCTGGATGGATTGCTAAAGACTTCGCATCACCAATGTTAGCAAGAAGACTAAAAAGTTCGAGTCCATCAATGAATTTTTTTGCTTTTTCCACACCACCTTTGATTTCAAAACCAACGATGGCTCCAAAGAGTCCACGTTCATGGTACTTTTTGGCTATCGCATAGTTTTTGTCCGTGGTAAGGCCTGGATAATTAACCCATTCCACCTTAGGGTGTTTGGCTAAAAATTCTGCAACTTTTAAAGCGTTTGCCGAATGTCGTTCCATACGAAGTGGAAGTGTTTCCACACCTTGAATGATTTGCCATGCGTTGAATGGGGAAATGGCAGGACCAAGATCTCTTAGGCCTTGCACTCTTGCTTTTAGAATGAATGCAATGTTCACTCCACCAAATGGTTCGAACTTTCCGAAAACTTCCCAAAACTTAAGTCCGTGGTAGGAAGGATCTGGTTCTGTAAAATTTTTGAACTTTCCATTTCCCCAATTGAAACTACCACCATCGACGATGATCCCACCTATAGAGGTTCCGTGACCTCCTAAAAACTTGGTGAGAGAGTGTACAACAATATCAGCTCCATGTTTCAGCGGGTTCACTAAATAAGGAGATGGCATTGTGTTATCAATCACTAACGGAACTCCCACTTCTTTGGCAACTTTACTTACTGCTGTAATGTCAAGTGTGTCTAGTTTGGGATTTCCTAATGTTTCTGCATAAAATGCTCTTGTTTTATCATTGGAAACTTTGCGGAAGTTTTCCGGATCTGATTGGTCTACGAAGTGGACCTTAATTCCGAGTTTTGGAAAAGTATAGTGGAGAAGGTTATAAGTCCCACCATAGAGTGATGAAGAAGCCACAATTTCTTGCCCAGTTTCAACGATATTCAAAAGTGCTAACAGTTCGGCACTTTGGCCTGATGCTGTCGCCAGTGCAGCTACACCACCTTCTAATGCTGCCACTCGTTTCTCTAAAACGTCAGTGGTTGGGTTCATGAGTCTTGTGTAAATATTTCCAAATTCTTGAAGACCAAAAAGACGAGCTGCATGGTCCGTATCTTTAAATACATAGGATGTGGTTTGGTACAACGGTACAGCTCGCGACGTCGTCGTCGGGTCTGGTTCTTGCCCTCCGTGGAGTGCGATGGTTTCTGGTTTAAAATTACGTGGCATGGTTTCCTCCGATGGTCAGGCCAAACTTGACATACAGCTCTTATTTGTCAAGAAAATATCCAATAAAATAGAATATTGATCTGTTTTATTGGATATTGAGGTCTGTAGATTATTTCTTATTTTCAGGGCAAAACCTTACGATAATGATCGTATCGTGAAGAAATACTCTCTGACTCTAGGCCTGGGAATCCTATTCCTACTACCGATTCTTGCATTAGAAGCGCAAGTGTGGGTGCCCACAGGGACTGAATCGAGACGTGCTTCCGCCTTACAGTTTGATGCCGGTGGATCGAGTTTCCAAAAGGACTACTACGGATATGTTTCACCAAATTTCACTTACAACCATGGAAGTAATTTTGGGTATTCCTTTTCTCTGCCTATCAATGCATTAGCCGTCGATAAGGATCCTCTCCAAATGGATAGCAAAGCCGGAAAGATCCGGGAAATGGACTATAACAGTAAAAATGACTACTCGCGGGTTTTAAATTATATTTCTTATGGCACTTATAACCAACAAGTCCCAGGTAAGGTTACCTATTCAGCTTACACTGGTAAGATGGTCGATGGTTATGTGGGCCACGGAACCATCGTAAACAAATACCAAAGTTCCTCAAGGTTTGATTCCTATAATCCCGGTGTCATGGCTGATTTGAATACAGACTATGTTGGGGTGCAATACTTTGCCAATTCCGTCGTGAATTTTGAAGTAAATGCTGCGAGAGTTTATATCAAACCACTTGCCATAGGCAAATCGCTTTTTTCTTTATTTGATAAGTCTGCTGATTTAGCTTATTTGATGAACCTACGAGGAAATGTCCTCGACGAATCGGGTCGTTTGAGTGTAGAGGAAGAAGCAGGAAGCGAAGAAGCAAAAAACAAAAAGGCAGAAGAGGCAAGAAAAAAAGAAATCCGCCCCATTAGTAAAGACTCTAGAATGGAACTCGTTGACAACGATCCATGGTACAACCGTTTGACGATCGGTTATACTAGAGCTTGGGACCGTGCGGCGCCTGTGCAAATGTCTTATAATACAAATGGATCGCCTGTGACTGAAAAGAACTTAGACAATCCAAAAACCACCCAAGTCACCCGCGCCTCTGTAGAAGGGATGGATATTGAATATCGACTTTTGAATCTGCCTTTTGTAGAATTCACTCCCTATCTAGACTTTAATAAAATCAAAGGACTTGATGGAGCACAAGGGACACATTATGGAAGTGTCTTTCGTTTAGGAACTAAGGATTTAAATATAATTTTAAAACCAGAGTTCCGTCAGATGACAGCAAATTATGCTCCGATGTATTTTGATAGTTTCTACGAAGTGGAACGATTCCAAAAATTTCCAGTTTCATCTCCGCTTCGTCCCAAATATGAATATTTAGAAAACCAATCCAACGCTAAGGTAACGGGATACTATCATACGGTTTATATCAATTTTTATCATTTAGGTTTTGAATTTGCAGTGGAAGACTATGGTCTCAAAGGAAACAAACGTGTGTTTGCTGCCGCATATATCCCACTCGGATCTTCGTTTTTGATGTCCTTTTATTATACAAAAAAAGGTTATGAATCACAAGGAAAAGCCTTTGATTTGGATAACAACACGCAAGCAGCCGCTGAAATCTCCAAATCCTTCGGTCCTATTGTCCTTCGGTTACAAAATTATCGTAAATACTATTTAGATAGCAGCGAAAAGTCTTTTGTTAGCATTGATGAAATTCGATTTTTAGTTTCTGGTGGAATTAGTTTCTAATCGAAAATATTTGGTGTAAGAGGGCAGAATAAGCAAATTCCGTTCGAAGATTGATTTTTCCTAAACTCATTAGTTGAAATCCACTTTCCTTAAAAAACAAAATATCCTCAGGTTTCCAACCAGACTCCGGCCCAAACACAAAGAGAGTCTCTTTGAATCGTTCGCTTTGTTCTTTGACGTATGAACAGAAATCCTCACCTTCTCGATCTAAAACCAACACGACTCCTCGCCATGTTTTTAAAAAATGTTTCCAAGACTGAGTCCTTTCCTGAATCACAGATGGAAATCGACTATTTCCTGTTTGGCTAAGACCCGTTTCTAAATAGGAAACTGTATCTTTGGAGTAAACGGGGGATGTCCAATATTCTTTATTCTTAGTTTCGGTAGCATAAAAGTAAAGTGAGTTCACTCCGTAAGCGCCGCTTAAATGAAAAAGTTTTTTCGCCGTTTGAGGCCTCGGAAGAGAAAAGAAAGTTTGGAGCTCTAATGGTCTTAAAACTTCGGGAAGAGAAATTTCTTTCTGTATTGTTGTCAAGATATCTGCTGTCGATTGGATCCGAAATATATAATTTCCAGAACCAGGAACCACAACCTGAACGGTTTCTCCCACACCCTTTTTCAAAATGGTTTGGATGTGGTTATGCCTTTCTCCTGTTAGATGGACTAGGTGGTTTGTATCTATTTCCTTTTCGTATACAAGGATCCAGTTCAATCGTTAGATCTCGTATGTTGGTTTAGATGGAGGAGGTGATTCTTCTTGCGGATCAATGGGGTCGGATTCCTGATTTGGTTCTTCTGGAATCGGAATCTGGTTTTGTATTTCTTTCGAATCAACATCCAATCTTTGTGTTTCAGGTAAAGACCATTTCCAAAAATATAAAAGTAAGATGGTGAATAAGAGAATGGGTATCCATTGAAACTCACGTTTCTTTGGGCCACGTTTTGATTTTAGGTAATCAATGGGTGCATAGAGTAAATCGAGAATGAGTTCTTTGTAACTCTGAAAAGAAGGTTGAAACTGAAAGGAAGGAATTGAATCGGAAGGATACTGGGAATCTTCCGCTGACTCCAAATCAGGTACAAATGTAAAACGATGAGAACAAACGGGACATTGAACCAAAATGGTTCCCTGAGTGGCAGGGAACCGTAACATCGTGGAACAATTCGGACATTGTTTAACGAGATTCAATTAAGAACCTTCGTTCTTAGTATTTTAAAGAACTCTTCAATGCTTCTACGTTTTTCTTGTAGTGTTTATTGGAATCTCGATCGTTATAATCGAAAAGTTTTGTAAACAGTTTGTCGAAGTAGTCCAAGTTTTTGAAGTAGAATTGTTTTTTTGAAATTATTTCTAATTGGGTTTGTTTTTGTGTTCTCAACATTTGAGAGAATGTATTTACCAACACCTTTTTCAGAAGGAGTTTCTGGAGTTCCCCAAACAGGATAGTCATCATGTTGGTAGAACAATTCAATTTTATCATCGTGTGCAGGAGTTCCGTTAGGGGCCACGTCTGCAATCACAGAGATAATTTTGTCTTCTAACAAAAAGTTGTTTTGGTAAATGTAAGTTCTAATTTTTGTTAGGTTACGTGGTTGTTCTTTTCTTGGATCTGGATCTGCGTTATTGGCACCTTCAAAAAAAAGTTCCATTTTTTTGAACTTGGCACCCAGGTTTTTTCCTGAACGTCCATCTTCACTTCCAACAAAGTCAAAAACTTCTAAATGCAAACAAGTGTTTTCTTGTGCTTCTTGTTTGTCTGTAGCTTCACATCTTTCCCCATCAGCACTTGGTTTCCCTTTGTAAAGGACGGTGCGGTGTGGAAGAGTTTTCACTTTCATTTTAAATAGAACTGTGTGCAAACGAAGTCGTTTGTTTACTTCAGAGATATTTTCATCTAGTTCTTTTTCCGTCACAGCGATGGACTTACCGGATTGAGTGGAATCAATGCCTGCAGAAGTTGAGCCTGTTTCCGAACTACCAGTTTGAGCGAAAACCCCAAAGTTGAGCAAAAGGATGGGGAGAATTAATTTTATTTTCATGTCCGAATCTTCCTAAAAGGTTAATTTGAGGATACCAAAGAACGACCGATGGTCGTAAACAACTATCCTGTAAAAATTATCGGTAAATCTACTAGAAGATTGAAGCCGAAACTCTTACTTTTTAGCGTTTCCATCCAAAATCTGGGAAGGATTCCAAATAAAAGGCAATCCCAGGAGCCTGCAACATTTCGGCTTTTTCCCAGTTTTTTGTGATCCACCGGCGCTCCACATAATCGCAGTAGTCCTTTAGATTTCTGCCGGAGGCTCCTTCTAAGATTTCTGCGAGTTTTTGTCGGTCGTTTCCGCTTAATTGTTTGGCATACCCTTCCAAAATTTTGGCACGTTCTTCCTTATTTGGCAAAGGAAAATAAATCTTTCTGTCAAAACGTGATAAAAGTGCGGAATCCAAGTCGTGTTTACGGTTGGTAGCTCCAATCGTGATGGTTCCACTGCGTTCCGCAAACCCATCTAACTTTCGGAGGAGGACACTGAGCAGATTTCTTGTGGCTTCAAAGAGTCCGTCATCCCTCGAGGTGGCTAGCGAATCAATTTCATCCAAAAAGAGCATACATTGGGGGAAAAGGGCGGCAGCATCAAAAACCATAGCCAAGTTTTGGGAAGATTCTCCATAATACTTACTCAAAATGGACTCGATCGGCACATAGACCATAGGTACTCCGCAGAGATGGGAGACAATTTTTGCCATACTGGTTTTCCCCACACCAGGTTCCCCTTCAAAAAGAACTGCACGGGGAAGGTTCGGACTTGGTTTTTTGCGAGTGAGTTTGGTAATTTCAAAAAAAGGTTCTGGTTTTATAAGAGGGAATACCAAACTTTCTAAAATTTGGGACTTCACTTGGTCGTAACCAAAAACAGAATCAAAACCTAAATCATTCCCTTTTGCTTTTTCCAAATGGGGATCATAGACCTCGGCTCCCAATTGGTGTAGGAGGACCCTTGGATCTTTTGCTGCCTGACCTTCCGCTTTTAAAAAATGAAAGAGGCTTAAGATGGTTTGGATTTCTTTAGTCGAAAAATCTCCATGTTTGGAACATTCCACTTTTAAATCAGATTTAAAAGAAAACCGAATCCGAAACTTGCCAGCTAGGTTCTTTTGTGGGTCAAATAGATTTTCATTTAAGGCTTGGATGCTTAAATATCCTTCTTCAAAATTGTAGATGCGGAAGTTTTCGATATAATTTCGCACAATCCCCAAACAATCCAGGATTCTGTCTTTGCTTGCGTTTTCTGTCCGAAACCGAAATAGCGTCTCTTCTTTTTCCTGAACAAACTGATAATTGGCGTTTTTTAGTTCAGTGGCAAAGAGTTCCTTCGCTTTGAAATAATCCGGATGGGAAGTAGAATTGGACATAAGGAACAAAATGCGGAACTTTCCCTTTTTTTTCAAGGAAGGATTTTGATTTCCTCCGACGAATACATTGGAGAGGTTGTACTGAAATGGGTGAAGGTTCACTATCACATGAAGACATAGACGCACTACTCGGCGGATTTAGCGGAGGTGGGAACGCTCCTGCAAGTGGTGGTTCCGGAGGCGGTGGCGGGCTTGATGATTTGGATGCCCTCGTTGGTGGAGGTGGTGGTGACGATAATGGTCCCTCCTTTGCAGACATTGCAGCAGCCCTTGGTCCTAGTGCCACTCCTTCTCCAGCAAGATCTGGATCCAAGTCTCAGTCCGGTTCTGGAAACAATACGGCCAACCTCAACTTACTATTAGATGTCACTCTTCAATTAACAATAGAACTTGGTCGCACTACCATGTTTATCAAAGATGTTCTCCAACTTACAGAAGGTACTGTAGTAGAATTGGATAAAAACATCGGTGAAGAACTGGATATCCTTGCCAATGGGAAACTGGTCGGTCGAGGAAAACTCATTATCTTAGATGATTATTACGGTGTTCAAATCACACAAATTGTCGATCCCATGGAAAGACTCGGTGGCCCTGCCTTTTTATAGGCTTTGGACTTTTGCGAAAGAATCTGTAAACCCATGGAATTTGAATCTCCTTACACACTGGAACGTATCAAAAATCCTTCGGAAGATTTACAAATAGAACTCTGGAATCTTCTCCATGAATTCAGCGTATCCAAGTTAGGTGACTCGAGTATGGAGAAAAAAGAATTTTTTGCCATACTTGTCAAAGAAGGGGAGACACTCATCGCAGCCTCCCTCTGTTATTTATTTTTCAATGGACTGAATTTACAACTGCTTTGGGTAGCTGAAGAAAAACGTGGGATGGACCTCGGAACCAAGTTACTGAAAGAAATTGAAATAGAGGCACTGAAACTCGGTGCCACTCTTGTTTTTGGTTATTCTTTTGGGTTCCAAGCTCCCAAATTCTATACAAAACTTGGTTACACAGAAGTGGGAAAAATTCCTAATTATCCAGAAGGACAAAACTGTTATTTCCTATGTAAAAAACTTGGAACCTAACTCACTTGACAACTTACCCCTTTGTTTTGAATCTGTAATTTATGTTAATCCTGGCCATTGTGTAGACCGCCAAAACGGTGAACTTGTTTTGGATTCCCCCGCCTAAATTTAATTAGGAGGCGGCTATCTTCGCACAGGCGGTCTATTCCCTCTCATCCACTGTTTTGGTCTCCTATTTTTGTTTTGCCGCAAAAACTGGATATGTCACGTGAATCCGATTTATCTAAATACCAAAAGTTCTCTAAGAAAAAACGTTTTGATGACGAAGACGGAGAAATCCCTTTTTCAAGTTCCAAAACCAAATCCTATCGATTCCGTTCTGATACCGGGGAATTTCGCTGTGTAGAATGCAAACAAATGGTTTTTCCTCCGGGGTATGGGACTGGTCAACGTAACCATTGTCCGAACTGTCTGACGAGTTTGCATATAGACTCTGCTCCTGGTGACAGGTCAGCTGAATGTGGGAGTAAAATGGAAGCGATCTCCATTTGGGTCAGAAAAGGCGAGTGGGTGATTTTACACCGTTGCAAAGGATGTGGGGTAATCCATGCCAACCGCATTGGACCGGATGACAATGAAGCCATGTTGTTGTCACTCGCAGCTCAAGCCATGGCCAAACCAAGTTTTCGATTGTTTGAAGAAAATCCGGCGGAGGTTCCGCCGGAGTAATTCCCGTTAGGTTATGCTTTGGGTTTTCTTGGTTCTGTTAGGTTGGCAATGAGATTGGGTAAGTTCATTACGTCCGCAGGAACGAGAATTTCCGTATTTTCTTTGGCAACATGTAGAAAGTTTTGAATGAAAGCCTTTGTGATTTGTAGTTTGATTGCAGAGGCTCCCCCTTGGTCAGAGATGGCACCGGCAATGGCTTCAATCCCTTTGGCAGTTGCCACGGCAAGGGCTTCAATTTCAGTTGCCTTTCCTTCGGCAGAGTTGATCCTTCTTTGTTTTTCCCCTTCCGATTTGTTTACAGCTTCTTCTTTGAAACCGAGGGAACGGTTGATTCTCGAATCTCTTTCCCCTTCGGAAAGAAGCACCTGTGAACGTTTGGCGATCTGCGCTTTTTTCTCTTTTTCCATGGCATCAAGGACAGACTTAGGTGGAACAATATTGAGAATTTCGTAACGATTCACTTTGATTCCCCAAGGTTCAGATGCTTGGTCAATAGCAGCGACAATTGTAGAATTGATTAAATCTTTTTCTCCGATTGTTTTATCCAGTTCCATCGTTCCAATGACCGAACGCATTGTGGTTTGTGCGAGTTGGATGGCAGCAAATTGAAAGTCCTCAATTCCGTAAGAAGCCCGAACTGGATCGATGATTTTTAGATAAATCACCCCATCCACTTTCACCTGCACGTTGTCATGCGTGATACAAATTTGAGGTTGTACATCGATCGATTGTTCTTTCAGAGTATGGTAGTAGGCATCCCGATCCATGAAAGGAATGAGGATATGAAATCCTGCCCGCAAACTACGAGAGTATTTTCCCATTCGTTCCACGATGAGAACATCCTGTGCCGGGATGATGCGAATGCAGCGAAAGATATTATAGATCAAATAAATGGCAACAATCGCCCAAAATGCTAAGTATACGAACTCCATACTATTCTCCTACCTGTGGAATTTTTGTTGTGATTTTAGAAAGACCTTCAAAAACGCCACCTATGTTTGCTAGAGTTTCGGGAACTACAGTGGTTTTAGATATTTTAAAAATTTGACCCAGGGCATCCATATACTCTTGTGTGATTTGTAAACTCACCGCTTCTTTCCCCCCTTTTTTACTAATGGCTTCCGAGATGAGTTGCAAACCTTTTGCTGTGGCATTGGAGATGACTGTGATCTCTAGAGCTCGTCCTTCTGATTCGTTGACCAATCGAATTTTTTCGCCTTCGGAAATGTTAATGGATTCTTGTCTTTCTCCAATCGAGTGGTTGACCCGAGATTCCTTTTCTCCTTGGGAGATGGTAATCTCTGCTCGCCTTTCCCTTTCGGATTTCATTTGGTTTTCCATCTCCAGTAAAATTTGTTTGGGAGGAGTGATATTACGGATTTCGTATCTTGTGACTTTGATTCCCCAGGGATCTGTGGCACGATCAATATTGGAGACCACGCGACCATTGATTTCATCTCTTTCTGAAAGTAAATTATCAAAAATTAATTTTCCAATTTCAGAACGAAGAGTAGTTTGTGCGAGTTGAGTGGTCGCTAACATAAAGTTATCGATTCCGTAAGATGCCTTTTCTCCATCCACAACTTTTAAATACAAAACTCCATCTACTTCAACGGATACGTTGTCCTTTGTGATACAAACTTGTGGATCAATATCGATGGTTTGTTCTTTTAGGTTTTGGCGGTAACGAATTTGGTCGACAAATGGAATCATAAAATAAAATCCCGATTTTAAAACCCCATTCAACACACCTAATCTTTCTTTAACATAAACACTTTGTTCTGGAACAATGATGATTGTCTTTTTAATGATATAGACAATGACTAAAAATACAACAATGACGGTTGCGCCCATAGTTTCTCCTCTGTGACGTTTGACCATACAAAGGAGAGGGAAAAGAGAAAAGGGTTTTTTTAATTGTGTTTAAAAAAAATGAAATTCTTTGGTTATGAATCCACACGTTCCACAGTGAAGGTAAGATTTTCCCTGGAAAGAATTCTGACAAAATTTCCTTTTGGGATTTTGGAATCGTTAGAGATAGCATCCCAAAGTGTTCCTTGGAAGCGGACTTTTCCCCCATGTCTTTGGACTAAGATATCTGTTTCTACAGGAACAATTTGGTTCAGAAAATCATCCTGGATAAAAGGATCTACAGAAGATTCGGATTTAAAAAAACGTTTTACGGCAGTTCCACCCACGAGGATGGACACTAGGCTTGACACCACCCAAACCACTACTTGAGAATAAAATTCCATCGGAACTAAACGAGTCAAAATTCCTGTAAATATGGCTCCAATTCCTAAAAACATGACAAAGGTTCCAGGCAAAAGGAATTCGGAAAAAAGTAATGTGATTCCAAGGAAAATCCATACATAGGGTGAGTTTGCAAAAATAAAATCCAAAGGGAACCTCTAAAGAAAAGGAACACTGGATTCTAATGTAAGGCAAGAAAAATAATACTTTGAATTCGAACGAAGGCTTAGAACTTGTCTTGTATGAAACGAATTTTCCTTATCTTACTGGGAGTTTTTCTCATACTCCAGTTTTTCCCTGTCGCTAGAACGAATCCTCCCGTTACTTCGGAAATCCAAACCACACCGGAAATCAAAGAAGTCCTGAAACGCAGCTGTTATGACTGCCATTCGAATGAAACGATTTGGCCTAAATACTCTTATATTTTTCCAGCTTCCTTACTCATTTCACACCATGTAGAAGAAGGGCGTGGTGAATTGAATTTTTCCGAATTTGGACTTCTCGCCGAAAGAAAACAAAATAAAAAAATATACGAAGTTTGGGAACAAGTCGACGAAGGCGAGATGCCGCCGAAAGACTATCTTTTATTGCATCCGAGTGCCAAGTTATCCGACAAGGAAAAAGAAATTTTGAAAGTTTGGGCTGATCTGAATAACAAGGAATCTGAATGAAAGAAAAAAAATTATGGGGTGGTCGATTTGACGCACCACCATCTTCTCTTATGATTCGTATTGGAGAATCTATTAGTTTTGACAAAGAACTTTATTCCCACGACATAGAAGGTTCCATTTCGCATTCCCGAATGCTAAAACGAATTGGAATTTTATCGGAATCAGAACAAAGAAAAATTGAAACAGGCCTCATTCAGATCAAAAAGGAAATCGATTCCGGAAAGTTTGAATTTAAAATTGAAAACGAAGACATTCACATGTCTGTGGAATCTCGCCTAACGGAGCTTTTGGGAGATTTGGGAAAAAAACTCCACACAGGCCGCAGTCGTAACGACCAAGTTTCGCAAGACGTTCGTTTGTATATCAAATCGGAAGTGGAAGCCATTTTGGTTTTACTTCTAGATTTACTTTCCGCTTGGATTGGAAAGGCAGAGGCCCATACCAAAACTATCATTCCTGGTTACACACATTTGCAAATTGCCCAACCCATAAGAGCCTCTCATTATTTTTTATCCCATTTTTGGGCCAACGTCCGTGATTTTGAGGACTTTCTCGATGCATATGAAAGGGCCGATGAATTAGTGTTAGGTTCCGGTGCTCTGGCTGGTGTCAACTATGCAACGGATCGGGAATTTTTGAAAAAGGATTTGTCACTATCTCGGATCTCCGAAAACTCCATTGATGCTGTAAGCCAAAGAGACCATATCTTTAAATTCCTTTTTGCGGCCTCTCAGTTTATGATCCATGTATCACGTTTTTGTGAAGAGATTATTCTTTATACATCCCAAGAATTTAGTTATTTCAAACTTCCTGACCATCTCACTACTGGATCTTCCATTATGCCTCAAAAGAAAAATCCTGATGTGGCAGAACTCATTCGCGGAAAATCAGGACGAGTGATTGGAAGTTTGACACACCTACTTGTGATGGTAAAAGGAACGCCTCTTTCGTATAACAGAGATTTCCAAGAAGACAAACTCCCGTTATTTGATACGGTCAAACAAATCAAGTTGAGTATCGAAGGGGTTCGGGATATGGTTCTCGGGATCCAAGTGTTTCCCGAAAATGCACTCCGCAGTTTGCGTTTGGGATTTTCCACGGCCACAGACCTTGCGGATTGGCTTGTGAGTGCAAAAGGAATTCCTTTCCGTTCGGCCCATGAGATTGTTGGGGAACTTGTGAAACATTGTTCGGTCAAAGGATATGATCTGTTTAATATCCCCAGTGGAGAAAGGGGCCAAATCCACGCCGTTCTCACTGATCCTGGGTATGAAGCCGCCATCTCGCTTGAAACCTCTTGTGACAAAAAAGATGTGATGGGAGGGACTTCCTTTTCTCGTCAAAAAGAACAAATCAAACGTGCCAAGGCCAAGGTAAACGAATTGACCAAAAAGCTAAAATCAATAGAATCTAAAGGTAAAAAATATATATGAATCCGAATGTTTTAAATAAAGTTTCCTTCTTCGCATTACTCTTTTTAGTCGCTTCGCAAGCCGTATTCTGCAGTGACCAAAGATTTAAAAGAATCACCTACGAACCTATTTCTTATTCTCCTTCTAAAGTGATTGTCAAACGTGCCGACCAAACCACTGCCAAACTTCCAGAAAAACCAGCCATTTACGCTGTGTTCCATACAACCGCAGGGGATTTGGTTTTAGAACTTTATGATACTGCCGCACCAAAAACAGTGCAGAACTTTATTGATTTGGCCCAAGGCGAAAAAGAATTTCAAACTGACAAAGGTTCCGAAAGACGACCGTTTTACGATGGCCTGAAATTTCACAGAGTCATTGAAAATTTTATGGCGCAAGGGGGATGTCCGAGAGGGGACGGAACTGGAGGGCCTGGATACCAAACCGAAGATGAAATCAACGGGAAAGCACTGGGACTCGACAAAATTAAAATCAAAGATGCCCCACAATACCAAGCTCAATTACAAAGGGCTGTACTTGCAGAATTCAAAATTCAGTCTCGGCCTGAGTTTGAAGAAAAAAGAACCGAAGTGGAAAAGGCTTACCAAGAGGCTATGGAATTACCGGTTTTAGAAGTTTTACACCGAGTGGGTTATCGTTATAACGAAGCCCTTCCTAGTAAAAAAGCTCTGCGAGGATCTTTGGCCATGGCCAATGCAGGTCCAAATACCAATGGATCACAGTTTTTTATCAACCAAGTTGACACTCCTCATTTGGACGGCCTCCATACAGTGTTTGGATTTTTAGTTTCTGGGTTTGATGTACTTGACCGAATCATTGAAAAAGGGAACCTTCAGACGACCATCCGAAAGGTTGTCATCATAGACAAAAGACAATGAACTACTTAGAAGGAATCGAAGTCATCCAAAAATACACATCGGGTTCTTCCGTGGAACCGGTGTTGAAATTCATTATGACCATACCACATAATGAAGAGGCATTTGCCAATGCCTTGGATGAGGTGGGGGGAATCAATCGTTACCCCGATACCTTTGTCGGACTCCTGAGTTTTATCAGTTTCATCCTAGGCCAGAAATCAAAAATGAGCCAACTCTATGAAACTTCTTTGGATCGCTATGAAACCTTAAACCAAGTGACCTCTAAACGCAAACCGACAGAAGAAGAGTCCAAAATAAAACGTACGTTAACCGATTTTATTCTAAAAATTGAAAAGGTATTTGAAATTCAAGATCTTACAGACGAAAGTTTGGTAAAGGAACTGAACCGGTTTGTTTCCGAAGCAAATCTTTACGGGGTGACAGACAATGAGATCAAAAACTTAAAAGTTTCCTCTAAAACTGTGGCCCTCGTGGAACCCCATTTGGACAAACAAAGGGAAAATTACTATCAATACAAAAAACTAGGTGCTGTTATGACAAGGCTCATCCGAATCGCAGACTATATTTTGGCAGAAGCCAAAATGGGAACTGGTTAAGCCTTTTTATGTCCTAAAAATTCTTTCGGAAATCTCAATTATTGCCGAAATCTTAAAGTGTATGCGGTCTCTGCGAACATATATCATTTTAGGAATTCTTTTGCCAAGTTCCCTATTTGCATTTCCTGATAGGGATGCTCGCGGGGAACGAATTGATAACTTTGTCTCCTTACAGTCAAAAATCAGTTTGTCTTTGACAAAACGAAGTTACCAGTCAGGCGAAAGAGTCCCATTGACCTTCACTGTCACGAACACCGGTAAAGAAGTGGTTCGTATTTTCCCTTCCTTTGACTACCGCTATTCCTTTCAAATCATTGTAAAAGATGAAAATGATCGTATCCTCACACCCATAGAGGATCCCGAATTCCCTGACCCCATTCTCAAACGTAGAACCACCATTGTGAATTTAGTGGGGGATGAGAACAAAGAAGTGAGCCTCCACCGCAACGAGTCCTTTTCCAAAACCATTTATTTAGATGAACATTATAGTTTTTTACCGGACCAAAAGTTTTATGTGACTGGTTACTTTTATCCCAATTATACAGAAGATAAATCGGCTTTCCTTCGTTCTGGGAATACTGTAGGATTTCTATTTCAGAATTCAAAAGCTGAGAGAAAGGAAACAATCACTCGCCAAATCACAGAAAACGGTGGGCTTTCTCCCGAAGAGACCATCTTCCTTTTCCTCGGTGCCGAAATGAAAAAACACTGGGAATACCACTTCAAGTGGATCGATTTTTCGGAATATATTTTAGCCTATGATCGTTATAGCAGCGCCTATACCGAAGCTGGTGTGGGTGAAAGGGAAACCATCATCGAGGATTTTAAAGAGTATTTGACGGAGACACCCTCCGGTGTGTTAAAATACTTTAAGGTCATGAATGTGGATTATCCCTCCAAACGGGATGCAAGAGTCCAGGTCTATGTAGAAAGAATGATGGGTCGGTTCAAAACAAGGTACGAATATATATACACCTTGCGACAAGAAGAAGGAAGCCGAGTTGGATTTTGGCAGATTAAAAACTTACTCGTAAAGGTAAAAAAATGACGGAAATCCTTTCTCAAGACGAAATTGATGCCCTGTTAAACGCCATCTCCTCTGGGGAAGTCTCCGAGGATGAATATTCATCGGTTGGGGAACAAAAGAAAGTCAAAATCTACGACTTCAAACGTCCGGATAAATTTTCAAAAGACCAAATTCGTACTCTACAGATGATGCACGAGACCTTTGCTCGTTTGGCAACCACAGGACTTTCGGCACAACTTCGTGCTCTCGTTGTGGTGCACGTAGCATCAGTGGATCGGTTGACTTATGAAGAATTCATTCGTTCCATTCCCAATCCCACTACACTTGCGGTAATCAATATGGATCCCCTTTGCGGATCTGCCATTTTAGAAATTGACCCTTCCATTTCCTTTACGATCATTGATCGTCTGTTTGGTGGTAAGGGAGAATCATCTAAAGTAAACCGAGAACTTTCTGATATTGAGTTATCGGTAATGGAAGGGATTATTGTAAGGATCCTTGGAAACTTAAGAGAGTCTTGGTCTACGGTAATCGACTTACGTCCGAGGCTCGGAAACATTGAAACAAACCCGCAGTTCGCACAAGTAGTTCCTCCGAATGACATGGTGGTATTAATTACCTTCGAAACCAAAGTGGGAGAAGTCGAAGGGATGACAAACCTTTGTATTCCTTACATCACAATTGAACCAATCATTAATAAACTTTCTGCTCAGTACTGGTATTCCTCGATTCGTAAAGGGGAAGTGGATGAAAACCGTGCGGTCATCCAAGAGCGACTCGACCAGGTCAAAATCCCTTTGATTTCTGAAGTCGGAAGTGTGGACATCTCACTCAATGATCTCATGAACCTACATGTCGGGGATGTGATCAAATTAGAAAATACGCCGATTAAAACCGACCTAATGGTAAAGGTGGGAGATCGCAGTAAGTTTAAAGCCACACCGGGAAGAGTGGGAAACCGTCTAGCCATCCAAATCGGGGATAGCATCGAAGATATTCCAGACGAACTTCTTGGCTCCACACGTTCGGAACAAGAATACTGATTAAATTCGCTTAACACACTTTATGCGAAGATTAAATGCATTCAAAGTAGTATTTTATTTACTCGGAAAGTTTGTGTTCGATTTATTTCTCTCTTTAGGAAAAATTCAACATGATAAATTTTCCCTTTTTGGAATCCTGGTATTCTTCGTCTTAAGTGGAACAATCCATGCCAAACCGAAAAAAAACTCGGATTCATTGGAAAGGAAACCTTCTAAGGTTCGCCCAACCATTGTTTTATCGATCGATGGATTCCCGGCTTATTATTGGTCTGATCCGAAATACCATGTATACTTTCCCCATTTAAGCGAACTCTTCCAAAAATATGGAGTTTCTGAAATCGAAACGGTCAATCCTTCCGTGACTTATCCCGCACACACTTCAATGGTGACGGGTTTTGATCCCGCGAAACATGGAATTTATAACAATACGCTAGTGGACCCTTTTGAGAAAAATGATGGGGGATGGATGTGGTATGCAGAAGACATTCGAACTCCTACACTTTGGGATTTGGCAAAAGCAAATCGGAAAACTACTGCCAATGTATTTTGGCCAGTGACTGTGGGTGCAGACATTGATTGGAACCTTCCGCAGTATTGGAGAAAAAAAAATCCAGAAGACGACAAACTCCTTCGGGCGCTTTCCACAAAAGATTTACATAAAGAAGCAGAACTTGCCGTTGGATCTCCGTTAAACGATGTGGCAAAAGATGAAATCAAATTAAAAACAGCCACCTGGCTCTTTCACAAAAAAAAACCTGATTTACTATTTGTTTATACTACGGATTTGGATACCAACCACCACGGATTTGGTCCAGGCTCGGAAAAAGCTTTGTTACGTTTGTTGGAACTTGACAAAGTCATTTATGATTTTTTGCAATCTGTAGGAGCCTTTTACCCGAAAGGACCTGCCGTTGTAATTGTTTCTGACCACGGTTTCCATTCGGCAGACTCCGTTTGTGCCCCGAATGTAATTTTGAAACAAAAGGGATATATCAACGATGAATCTGGCACCTACCAGCTAACCTTTAAAAGTTCTGGGGGAACTGCTATCCTTTTGCCGGCACCGAATGCTGTGATCTCGCCATCGGAGCTCGAAGGGGTCATGACTGAAATTCTAAAGGCCTGTCCCGGCTCCGAGTGGGTTTCGGCAACTCCATCGAATTTAAATTTTCCTGCTGCATTGGGAGTCCTTCGCACCTCACAGAAGTTATTCTTTAGTGGCACAAGAAAGGGGGAGGTGTTTTCCCAATCGCAAACCCAGGTTCACGGGCATGGATACTGGAATACTCTCCCTGAAATGAAAACCATTGGTTTGGTTTATGATCCGCGTGGGAAAGAACATACTTTCCAATCGGTCAAAGATGTATTTGGGATTGTGAAAGATCTATTAGACCTTAAAGAGAAACAAACCAAAGGGCCTAAAAGCAAATAGAAAATCCTTTGTGATTTGGGATGGTGAGTTTTGAATCACATCCGATCACTTGTGGATGGTGTGAAAACTTGAGACCTAATGCTTTTTCCAGTGGATACATTCCCCTGGGCATTCATCCATTTCCTTCTGCACCTTTTTTGTATCTTCCTCTGGGATAGCCGCATCATTGATGGAAGCACCAGCGATATGGGTTTGAGATACATCATCCTCATCCATCATAAAATACTTTGGCATATTATCTGCACACTGATTACAAGAAGTACAATTGTCTTTGTCTACATAAGCCTTTCTCATGTTTTCTCCTCTGTTGTAAGTTTATAATATAAAATAATTGATACGAAAAAAATGGTAACTGCATTTGCGAGAATGATGGGAAAATCAGATCGCAATATTCCATAAACAAACCACAAAAGTACACCTAAAAAAAACATAATGTACATATTGCGACTGATGTCTCTAGTTTGTTTGGTCATGACAACCCGTAACACTTGAGGAAGAAAGGAAACTGTGGTTAAAAATGCAGCAATATAGCCAATTAGGTTTTCCATTTAGGCCTTATACTCTCGCTTCACAATTGTTTTCACACCGCCCCGAACGTTGTAATCACCCACCACTTTCACATACATTGGGTTTACGGCGGCAACAAAGTCTTCTAAGATTTTGTTCACTACATTTTCGTGGAAAATTCCCACATTTCGGTAGGACATCATGTATTCTTTCAGAGATTTGAGTTCCACACAACGATCTCTCGGAATGTATTCAATAAAAATGGATCCAAAGTCAGGAAGGCCCGTTTTCGGGCAGACGGCGGTAAATTCTGGGATGGTAAATTCGATATTGTATTCTTTTCCGGCATAAACGTTGGCAAACCATTCGATTTCCGGGGTTTTCCAGGACGGGATATGGTCTTGTTTGTCCTCGTAAGAAGATTCTGATTTTTTTTCCGACATTTGTTTACCCCGACAATTGCAAAATTATTTTGGAATCATCCCATGAAAAGTGATAAAAAAATTGCAGTCGTCGATTTCGGCGGTCAATACGCTCACCTCATCGCTTCCCGTATCAGAAGGCTTGGAGCCTATACGGAAATCCTTTCCAATGAAGAACCATTGTCTGTTTATGCGTCCTATGCTGGAATCATTCTATCAGGAGGACCGAGCAGTGTTTATGAAAAAGGGGCACCACTTCTACCAGAAGGTTTTTTTAAAACATCAGTTCCCATTTTAGGAATCTGTTATGGTCACCAACTTTTGATGAAAGCTCTTGGAGGAGAGGTTGTTTCTTCCAATTCCAAAGAATACGGTCCAGCCATTCTCGAAATTCAAAATCCAAATTCATTACTTTCGAGGTCACTTTCTCCCAAAACAAAAGTTTGGATGAGCCACGGGGATGAAGTCGTTCGAATGCCCGAGGGGTTTAAAATTGTAGCTTCATCAGATAATTGTCGTTATGCGTTTGTTTCTAATGAGTCCAAAAAACAATTTGGGATCCAATTTCATCCTGAAGTCACTCACTCCGAAGAAGGAGAAGTTCTCCTGAAGAACTTTGTGAATCTTTGCGGGGCTGGTTCGAGTTGGAGTATCTCACAATTTTTAGAAAAACAAATCTCCGAATTACAGAAGAAAGTTCCTGTAGGTAAAAATGTATTTTTATTAGTTTCTGGAGGAGTGGATTCTTCTGTTGCTTATCTACTTTTGGCCAAAGCTCTTGGGAAGGACCGAGTCAAAGGCCTTCTTGTCGATACAGGTTTTATGCGTAAAAATGAAGTGAAAGACTTAATGGACAATTTACACCATGTAGGTTTTGATCTCACCATTTGGGATGAAAGTGAAGTCTTTTACCAACATTTACAAAATGAATTTGATCCAGAGAAAAAACGCCGCATTGTGGGAGATCTATTTTTAGAAGCGCAAAGTAAAGCTACAGATTCCCTTGGTTTGGATTCCGAACATTGGCTTCTTGGTCAAGGAACCATTTATCCTGATACCATTGAATCTGGTGGAACTAAACATTCTCATAAAATTAAAACCCACCACAACCGTGTTCCACAAATTGAGAAACTCATCCAAGAAGGAAAGATTGTAGAACCGATTGCAGATTTGTACAAGGATGAAGTAAGGGAACTCGGTAGGCTTTTAGGGTTACCAGAACGTTGGATCGAACGCCACCCATTTCCAGGCCCTGGCCTTGTTGTGCGAATGATTGCGAGTCCCGAAACCCATCCTCCCAAGATTGATTTTTCTGATTTGGGGCTAACAGCCAAGAAGGCAGAAGTTAAAATTTTACCGATTCTTTCAGTGGGGGTGCAAGGCGACCAAAGAAGTTATGCGCACTGTGCGGTTTTAAATGATTTTACAACCAACTGGAACGAGTTAGACAAGTCTGCTGTTGAGATAACAAACTTTAAACGAGAAATCAACCGTGTGGTATTTGCCCCAGGGATCTCTACTTTTTCCGGCCCTTTTTATTATACCAGACTGAGTTTGGACAAAGGTCACTCGGATATCTTACGGGACGCAGATGCGATTGTGAACCAAATTCTTTACGATGAATCGATTCACAATTCGATTTGGCAGATGCCAGTGGTTTTAGTTCCCGTGGGTCTGCGGGCAAATTCTTATGGAGTGGTGCTTCGGCCAGTGGAATCTACAGAAGCCATGACTGCTAATTTTTACGAGATGGATCGTAAAATTTTAGATCGTATCACCAAAGAACTGTTAGCATTGCCACAAATCTCTTTAGTGTTGTATGATCTCACACACAAACCACCAGGAACGATAGAATGGGAGTAGGTGGTTTTTTTAAGTTTAATATACGTGTGTGATTAAGGTAATAAAAGCCAAAGGAGAGCCATTCCACCCATAGCGAATTCAGGAAGTTTTCTTCTGAAAAAACTCTGGTTTTCTGGGTTTTCTTTTGGTTCTTCGGATTTTGCCACTTCTGTCTTTGTTTCTTCTTTTGTTTCTTTGGATGAAAACAGAGAACCAAAAAATCCAGGTTTTGTTTCCTCTTTCGGCGTTTCCCAAACTACGGGAAGGGACACAACGTCCACAGCATTCTTTTTATATGCCTGTTTGGTTCCGTCTTTAGATTCTACTAAAACAGAATTGGCAGTCGGAGAGGAAGTTTTGACGTTTTCCAAAACCTCTTTGGTTGCTTTCACAGTCACTGTGTCTGCATAAGAAACTTGAGATACAATCGATAGAATGGAAACAGATAGTAGGGTCTTTACGTTCATATTTACAGCGCATTCTCTAGAAAGGGGGAAGCAATTTGATTTTTCTCTGAATTGTTACAATCTGATGAAAAGTGAAAACAGTTTCCATTTGACACCAGGCCTTCCTATTTTAGCCTATCCAAAGTCACGATTGGCGTCGTGGCCAAGTGGTAAGGCATGGCTCTGCAAAAGCTTGATCGCCGGTTCGAATCCGGCCGACGCCTAATCACGGATCATTCGCCTGGATGGTGGAATTGGTAGACACACAGGACTTAAAATCCTGTGGGAGTAATCCCGTGCGGGTTCGATTCCCGCTCCAGGTATAAATCGAACGATTGCGAGTCAAAAAAAACGTAGCGACCCATAGGGAGCGTAAGCGTTTTTTCCGAAGGCAGGAAGCCTGAGGTGACGAGTAGGACGGGCTTTAGGTCGAAAGGCCAGGATGGCCGGAGACCGAAGCGATTCCCGCGGACCATCTCAATCACACAAAACTAAAATCAACATCTCTTAAAACGTAGCGACCCCGCGCAGGCTTTATAAAAGCCGGAGGCGAAGTTGGCCTAAAGGGCCAAGGGTGGATGGAGCGTGAAGCCATTTTTCCGAAGGCAGGAAGCCTGACACTAATCGCAATTTCCTGAAATTTCAATCGCCGGTAGGAAAGGATTTTCTCCTTTCCAAGAATATAAAAATCCAAAATCAATAAATTCCACACCGGATCCCAAGTATGCTTTCGGGTTAACAAGAATTGAAACGATTTTCCTATCATTTAGAATTGTTTCCTTCTTCACAATTCGCTCTGACTGGACTCGGTATTCTTTGTCTTGGTCAAAACTTTCTCTTTTTCTTGTCTCTAGAACCAGTGAGTCGGGCAAATCCCCTTCAATTGTCCCTTCCCAATGGATTTTGATTTGGATTGGGTTTTCACGCACTTGGGCATCCGTATCAAAGTTGATCTTGTGGTCCAAACATCCTGAGAGTTTAAAATACAATTCCTTCGTTCCTGAAGGGAGAGCGACTGGACCATTCGCATTGATTGACGACTGTGCTAAGGGAAAGGGGGAATTTGTTTCCGTCCGCACTCTGTGGATGAAAAGTTCCTTTGCAGGAGTTTTTGTTAAATAAAAAGCACCAATACTTGAAATAAGAATCCAAAATAGAAGCAGACCATACACTTTGTTTTGAATTTTTCTGATCTGTCTTTTTTCTAGATCATCACTTTTGGGTTTGGATTTCGGCAAAAGGCATAAAATCCCAAGGAAAGGTAAGAGAACTTCATCATCTAACAAAAAACATTGGAAACTGCCGGCAAAGATTATGGTGAAAAAACCCAAATAGAAAAAAGTGTGTTTGTTTACAGTTAAGATGTTTTTTGTGGTTAAGTATAAAAAACCAAAAAAAGAAATTACAGATACCAATCCTCCCAAAATCCAAAAATGCAAAAAGTCAAAATGAGCATGGGATTTTGGCGTAATGGACAAATCATAATACAATTCTGGCCATTCTTTCACCAATGGAATTGCTTTTGATATAAACTCCGAAGGATAATTCCCACTACCGATCCCCCCAAAAAAAGAATCTTTTAAGATACCAAAATTCATTTTATGAATCCATACTCTTTGGTTCTCTAACGAACGTTTAGCGAATATATCATCAATGGCCCTTTGGAATAACCAGTTGTGCTGGTAGAGTAGAAAAGACAGAAAAAGGATCCCAAGGAGACCAAACCCAATCCAGGGAAGGATTTTTTTAATAGAAACCTTTTTTTGAAGAGAAAGAAGTATGAAACCGAAAAGTAATCCAAACCAAACCGATCGACTTTGGTTAAGAAAGAGTAAAACCAAACCTAAAAAAGAAAACCCAAGTAGATAAATGAGACTTAGCTTGTGTCTGGCTTTTTTTCTAAAGATATTAAAATTTCGCAGAGTTCTTACAAAGATTGAGGGAAGATATAGTGCCAGTAATCCACCATACGTTAGGTGGGTACTTTGAAATCCAATCGGCAAATAAAGAGGGAACTTTCCCATAACGTTTGCCAGTTGGTGGGGGAGGCGGCGGCCGGTTAGATACTGAAATCCATCCATCACAAAAGGAGCCAATCGGTAGGGAAAAAGAAGGGAAATAATTCCGGAAAGGATGAGAAATACGGCTCCTATTTCCACGGCTCGTTTTAATATTTTTTTCTGATTCCAAGTCAGACGAGAATGGTGTAACAATAGAAAACCCATCCAAATATCACCAAACTCGGATTTCATAAGAGTTCGTTTCCAATCAACAACATCCCAATGCAAAACTGGGGTGATTAAAAAACTGAGATAAAGAAGGAGCCAAAAAAGGAAATGAGATTCAAATCTTGGAAGCTTTTTTTGCCAAGCAGAATCCAGAAACAAAAAGAAAAGCGAAGTACCGGCAAAAATTTGGGAAAGGCTAATCGAAAACGGGGAAAGAATAAAGAAAAGGTATAGAAAAACAACGGAAATCTTATGAAATGTTTCTTTCCCAATCATATTTGGTTCTAAGAATAGGTTTTAACTCGTATGGAAGGCAAGAGAAAAAGAAAATTGTCGGTGGCCATCATCACCTTCAATGAAGAAAAAAATATCGGGGATTGTATCCGGTCCATCGAATCTGTAGCGGATGAAATTATTATTTTGGATTCTTTAAGCACAGACCGTACCAAAGAAATCGCAACTTCCTTTTCCAAAGTAAAATTCTACGAGTCTCCATTCCCTGGCCATGTCGAACAAAAGAACAAAGCCATTGGTTTTTGTTCGAACGATTGGATTCTTTCCCTTGATGCCGATGAACGCGCAGACAAAACTCTTGTCCATTCAATTGATTCCTTTTTAGAGTCAGAAGCCACGATGGTAGATGGATTTAAAATTGCTAGACTAACCTATCATTTGGGCCGTTGGATTCGGTATAGTGGATGGTATCCTCTCCGCAGATATCGATTGTTCCAAAAAAATGCCGCCACTTGGGTGGGGGAAAATCCGCATGATTACATCGAGTTAAAACCAGGTTCGGTTGGCAAAGTAATGAAAGGAGATATCCTTCATTATAGTTTCACTGATTTTAGCCACCAAATTACAACCATCAATCAGTTCTCCAGTATCGTTGCTTATACTCGTTATGCGAAAGGGGAAAGGTTTTCACTTGCCAAAACAATGTTTAAACCCTTCGGTAAGTTTTTAGAAATTTATATTTTCAAATTTGGTTTTTTAGACGGAATTCCTGGGCTTTGGATTGCCATTGCCTCTGCATTTTCGACCTTCCTTAAATTTGCTAAACTGTATGAACTAGATCGGAAGTATGTGGAACGGCCTTCCAATGTAAGAAAAGAGTATGGCAAAAACTAAAAAATCTTCTAAGAAAAGTTGGTTCACGAGGATTTTATCTTTTTTTGGATCCAAAGGGAAAACAAAAGAAGAAGACCCAGGGAAAAGAAAAAAAGAACCCAAAGCCTTTGCTTTGGAATGGGCCATGGCAATCGAGAATTGGAAAAAGAAACTCCGCACAAAACAAGTGGTTACGGGTGTGGTATTGGAAACACCCAAGTTTCGCTTAACAAAAACAAACGATAAATTGTTCCGGGCGGAAGGTGAAAACTACAGCCTAATTTTGGTTACAGGAAACCATTTGTATAAAAATAAAGAGGATAAGTGGGCTGGGGTATTATTTGTAGATGAAGGTGAGTTAGACAAAAATATTTCCAAAGACCTATCGGGACTTGATGGTTTACTTGCTGCGTTATCTATACCAAAAACTGATTTATTTTTAGATTCAGATAGTCCTAAAGAGGATTGGCGAATGGTTCTTTCTTGGAAAAGGTTTTGGCAAGAACAATTGGTTTTACAGATGAAACCAAATTCTATGGCTCTTGTGATGCTTGCCATCGGGGAGGAATGTCGGATTTTTTTTGAATCGGTTGCCACAGATAGGCAGAAACGATTGGTTAGAGACGAACTATTTTATTTGAATTTGGGAAATACTGACGAGAACAATCCTTATTCCAAAGCAAAAAACCTATTCGGATTTGGGACAGCCCTTGTCGAATTTGGAAATATCATAAGTAATATAAAAGAAAGAATGGAAAAGGAAGAAAACCATGAATCATAAATCACTCATTCAATCACAAATCGAAGATTCGATTGCCGTAAAACAACAGTTACTACCAGTCCTTTTGCCTTCCATTGAATCTGCTGGAAAATTGTTAGTAGAGTCTTTAAAACAAAATGGATTATTATACTTTTGTGGGAATGGTGGATCTAGTTGCGATGCTTCACATATTGCAGCAGAGCTTGTAGTTCGTTATAAATCGGGAAATGAAAGAAAAGCCATTCCTGCCCTTGCTCTCAACAGTGACCAAGCAGTTCTTACTGCTTGCTCCAATGATTATGGTTATGAATATGTATTTCAGAGGCAAGTCCAAGCCTTTGGAAAACCAACGGATGTTTTCGTTGGCCTGACGACTTCAGGGAATTCGCAGAACATCGTTTTGGCGGTAGAAGAGGCTAGAAAAATTGGAATGAAGGTTGTCCTTTTTTTAGGTGGGGATGGGGGAAAATTAAAAGGCAAAGCCGATGTGGAAATCATCGTCCCTTCCAAAATTACGGCAAGGATCCAAGAATGCCATATTCTCATTGGTCATATCCTTTGTAGCATCATTGAAAAGGAACTCTTTGACCTCGATTGATCCAAATGCTGTCCAAATTAAAAATGCCACCATCGAAACCAGTGATGGGCAAAAAATTTGGAAGGGAATTTCTTTAGAGATTAAGAAGGGGGTTGTCCACGGCATTATCGGTGAATCCGGATCGGGAAAATCGACACTCGGATTTTCTTTGTTTGGAATGGTTCCCAAGGGTTGTCATTTGTTTTACGATGTATTCTCTGTGCTCGGAGAAGATGTTTTATCGAAACGTTTAGGTTCTCGCTTGTTTTTGGTGCCACAAAATCCCAACGGAGCCTTCCATCCCTTTCGAACTATAGAGGCACAAATTAAAGATTTTTTTAAACTATCAGGACTTGATTCTGTATCGTATGAATCATTGTTTTTGATTTGGGACCAGTTGTCGATTCCTAGAAACCACTGGAAGGAATATGCAAGGACACTGTCTGGTGGTGAGAAACAGGGAATCCTTCTTTCTTTAGCTTTTTTACGAACTCCTGAAATTTTGGTATTGGATGAACCAACAACAGGCCTCGATGCCTTTTCTGAAAAAATTGTCTTGGAAACCGTCCAAAACCTTGCAAAAATGGGGATGACAGTTGTTTTTATTACGCACGAGTTTCGGATCGTCGAAAGTCTGGCCTCCCAAGTTACGATAATGAAACAAGGGGAAGTCGTAGAAACCATTTCGGTTCTAAACCAAAACCTGGAGCCAAAAACAGAATATGGAAAACAACTTAAGGAAGCTTCGCTACTTTTTCAGTAATTGGCATTTTCTGTTCCTTGTTTTGATTCCGACGGTTCTTTCTGCTGATCCTGGATTCAAACTTCGTTCCGTGGATGTTGGTTCCTATCCAGAAGTTAAAATCAGATTCCACTCGAACACTTCTTTTGATTCCAAAGGATTTGTTCTTTCAGAAAAATTGGATTCCAGTGCGCGGCTTACTGAGTCCTTTCGATTCGAAAAAACTGACTTAAAAAACCCAGTCCACTTATATATATCAATTCCTAGTTATACGAATGCTGAGGACAGGCGTTGGATCATCCAATTGGCAAACCAGTTGGTTAAGGTTGGCGAACAAAGTGGTGGAACATCCAAGTTACAAATCCAGTCTGATGAGAACAAACATTCCTTCGAACGAATTCGTTCTAATGTATTAGATATTTCTTTTCCATTTCCTAAAGTACCAGCTCCTAACTATCCGATTCGGAATTGGGAGAATTTTCTTGAGGGCATTCCCAAAAACCAGTCCTCCGAAGACCATATCCTCGTCTTTGTCAGTTTTGCTCCCGAATGGCAGGATCGTTTTGAAATTCCGGAACTGGCAAAACGAATTCGGAATAAGAATTTGCAGCTAATTGTACTCGCACCTAGCTCTTTAGAAGCCACCAAACTTGCAAGTTATGCGAATGGAAGGCACTATCCTATTTCCAAATCAGATAGTTATTCTGATTTGTTTTCCTATCTACGTGCTCTGGGTCATGAAGATTATGAATTGGTTTATTTTTCCCCATGGAACCTTTCTCGATGGAAAACAAACTTTGTCTCGGGGGGACTCGTTTCTGTAGACCAGGGCATTCGATTTGAATTCCAATACGAACTTTCTTTTTTCCGATCGTTATACTTACAAATATCCGATCCTTTATTCTTTTTTCCTGTGAGTTTCTTTCTCATTTTTCTTTGTTTGGCGGCGTTATACTATTTACGTGGATACGAAGAATCAAGTCGAAGTTTGGTGTCCGTAACAAATACTGAGTCTGAATTTTCGGAACGAAAAGAAGAACTCCAAGTTTACGACCGGATGTATGGGGAGACTATGGAAAAAGCGGCTCGCGACCGTGAGATTGCTTTGGCTATTGCAGAAAAGGCGACTCTTCCCGGAGCATCGTATTCCTATGCTGTCCTTATGATAAGAGATGGAAATCATTACCCAGACCAATTTCCAATACAATTTGACGAAGTGACCATTGGAAGTTGGGAATCAAATCATCTTGTCCTCCAGGACCCTACAGTTGCAGGTATTCACGCGAAGATAAAAAACAGAAAGGGTAAGTATATATTGTTTGATTGTGTATCACAATCAGGGGTATATTTAAACGGTAGGAAGTTACTTCGTCCCAAGGTTCTCCATAATTTGGACGAGATTCAAATTGGTAAAACAATCCTGTCGTTTCGAGGTAGGTAGAGAATATGAATTGGATGATGAGTAAGATTTTTATTTTCCTATTGGTATTTGTTGTAATTTTGTCCACGGTTCATTGTTCAGGTGAGACCTCCAAGAATGATACAGCCACATCATTATTATTAGCCAAAGAATCTGGCACTAATGGTTGTACGGTGGCAGGACTTGGAACCCAAATTAAGGCAGGTTATACGGGAATCACAACCACAGCTAAATCTGTTTCCTTTGGTCTTTCTGGGGATACACATTATGCAGTGATGCAGATAGCAGGAGCGCAGATTGGAACAAGAGTCGTACTTTCTCGTTATGCGAAACTAACTGTTTATGTTTCCAGCAGTTGCCCATTGGATTTATCATCAGCGATTTTAGCCAAAGATGGCACGGAATACACAAAGGTAGAATCACCTGAAACAATCATTAATTTTACAAAATCGGGAAGTTACTTAATTTACCTTTACCAAAAGGAAGATCCAAGCTCCTATCCTTTGACGGTTCTCACGGATGGAACTCCTGTCCAGGTTATTTCCGATTCCGATCTAACTGATATTTTGAATGGCGGGTCTACAAAAACATTTAAATTTGCCTGTGATTTGGGATCTGGGGTTTGCCAAAACTATTACGGGTATCTGACTAGTTGTCTATCGGGAACCAAACAGACAGCCAAATGCACTGAGACCGGTGCCGTGGGTTCCTGCAAAGTAACTCAGTCTGGAGTGGGTTATATCATCAGTGTCTATACGGCTCCTCTCACCGGTGGAGGCGGTGGAACTGCCGCTACAGATTGCACTGGAGTTTCAGGAACCTATCTAGACGGATCTACCATCCAAACCCCTTAGAACTTCTCTATTTTTCCAAATTCCCTGGACATACCACCCCATGTCCGAGTTATGACTGGAAGTGAGGGAGTCTAGTTATGAAAACCATGTTTGAGAAGATTTGGAATGACCATTTGGTCCACGAGGATGATGGGACCTGCCTCATCTATATCGACAGACACCTCGTCCATGAGGTAACAAGCCCGCAGGCCTTTGAAAGCTTAAAATTAACCAACCGAAAAGTGCGTCGTCCCGATGCTACCTTCGCCACTATGGACCATAACGTTTCTACGAGAACTCGTGATTGGAAATCTGTGGATCCCATCTCTGTCCTTCAAATGCAAACGCTGATGGACAACTGTAAAGAAAACGAAATTACCTTATTTGATATCAACCATCCAGACAATGGAATTGTTCACGTGGTGGCGCCAGAACTTGGACTCACACACCCAGGTATGACTATTGTATGTGGAGATTCGCATACAGCAACTCATGGTGCTTTTGGTGCACTTGCATTTGGAATTGGAACTTCGGAAGTGGAACATGTTCTTGCTACACAAACCCTTGTCCAAAAGAAACCAAAAACTTTAGAGATTCGAGTGGATGGAAAACTTTCTCCACTAGTTTCTGCGAAGGACATTGTTCTTGCGATCATCGGTAAAATTGGAACTGATGGGGCGACCGGTTATGTGATCGAATTTACTGGTGAAGCAATTCGTTCTCTCAGTATGGAAGGTCGTATGACCATTTGTAATATGGCCATTGAAGCGGGCGCTCGTGCTGGTCTTATTTCACCTGATGACACAACCATAAGTTATATCAAAGGAAGAGACTTCGCTCCGAAAGGAGAAGAATTTGATGTAGCAGCTGCTAAGTGGAAAGCGTATGCAACGGATGTTGGTGCTCAGTTTGATAAAACGGTTACGCTAAATGCAAGTGAAATTGCACCGATGGTATCTTGGGGAACTTCTCCAGGCCAAGTGATTCCTGTGACATCTCCCGTTCCTGGACCTGCGGATTTCACCGATCCGATTCAGAAAAAATCAGCAGAGTCAGCACTTGCTTATATGGATTTAAAACCAGGGCAGAAACTTTCCGATGTAAAGGTGAATAAAGTTTTTATTGGATCTTGCACGAACTCTCGTATCGAAGACCTTCGAGTAGTAGCAGACACCGTTAAGGGTAAGAAGGTAAGTAAAGAAGTCGAAGCCATCATTGTACCCGGTTCTGGTCGAGTGAAACGACAAGCCGAACAAGAAGGTTTAGATAAGATATTTTTAGAAGCTGGTTTCCAATGGAGAAACCCAGGTTGTTCTATGTGCCTTGCGATGAATGATGATGTACTATCGCCGGGAGATCGTTGTGCTTCCACTTCGAACAGGAATTTTGAAGGAAGACAAGGGAAGGGGGGACGCACCCACCTAGTAGGACCTGCGATGGCAGCAGCTGTCGCAGTAGAAGGACATTTTGTAGACATTCGGGAGTGGAAATAAGATGAAAGCATTTACGAAATTAAAAGGAATCGCAGCCCTTCTTGATAAGGCAAACGTAGACACAGACCAAATCATCCCCAAACAATTCCTTCGTAAAATTGAAAGGTCTGGATTTGGACAACACCTCTTCCATGACTGGAGGTTTTTAGACGATGCTGGAAAAAAACCAAATCCCGAATTTGTGCTTAACGCACCAAGATACCAAGGAGCAAACATCCTTGTGACTCGGGACAACTTTGGTTGTGGATCTTCTAGAGAACATGCTCCTTGGGCTTTGGAAGATTATGGATTTCGTTCCATCCTTTCTCCGTCCTATGCAGATATCTTTTATAATAACTGTTTTAAAAATGGTATGTTACCCATCGTATTGCCAGAAGCACAGATAGAAGAAATCTTCCAAACCATCGATAAAAAACCAGGTGCCAACTTGGAAATCGATTTAGAAAACCAAGTGGTGATCACAGAAGAGGGTAAAAAATATCCATTCGAAGTGGATGCCTTTCGTAAACACTGCCTTCTCAATGGTTTGGATGATATTGGACTTACTCTTCAAAAAGCCGATTTTATTCAAAAATTTGAGGTAAAGAACCAAAAAGAAGTTCCCTGGTTGTACGCAAAAACTGTATAATTGTTGTATGAAACTGTTTTCTCTTTTTGTAGGTTTTTTATTTTTAGCAAGCGGACTTTCTGCTGAAGAGCTTCTTATCCAGGACACCAAACAAGGATTAGGAAGAGAGGCCATTCGTGGAACGACAGTAGTCGTTCATTACACAGGAAAGTTAACCAATGGTAAGGTATTTGATTCTTCTGTGGATCGTGGTGAACCTTTTAGTTTCCAACTGGGCCAAGGTCAAGTCATTCAAGGTTGGGAACGTGGGATCGTAGGAATGAAAGAAGGTGGAAAGCGAAAGTTGACCATTCCTCCTCAATATGGTTATGGTGCTCGTGCCATTGGACCGATTCCTGCCAACTCAACACTTATCTTTGACGTGGAACTGATTAAAGTAAAATAATGATAGATCCAATTTCCAAAGGCATCGACGACTTAGGCAATAGCCTATTGCAAGCGTTGAATAATGTACAAGGTATCTTTGGAAAGGAACTTTCCGTTGCAAAACCCATCCATGACAATATCCTACAACTTATTGGAAACACACCGCTGATTCGATTGAATCGAATTGGATCAGAGTATACGGGTGTACAGTTTTATCTTAAGGCCGAATTTTTAAATCCTACTGGTTCTGCCAAAGACCGAACCGCCCTAGCAATGTATATGGATGCGGAAAGAAGAGGGAAACTAAAAAAAGGAATGTCAGTCGTTCTTGTGGGTGCAGGTTCCTCTTCGGTTAGTTTTACTTGGATCGGGAAAGTAAAAGGGTATCCCGTGTATTGTCTCGTTCCCCTCCAGACAACTCCAGATCGCATTCAGTTATTACGTAGTTATGGGGCCGAAGTCACTGTCAGCAATGAATCGGATATTGGTCGGCTCACAGAACTTGCCGAAGAAAAAGCCAAAAAGTTGGGTGGATGGATTCCCGATGAGGCTTCTAATCCTGCAAATCCCAATTTTCATTTCAAAACGACTGGCCCTGAGATTTGGAGAGACCTACAAGGAAAAGTGGGTGCTGTGATTTCTGCTCCCGGATCAGGCGGGGCGATTACGGGAATTGGCCGGTATTTAAAATCCCAAGACCGTAGGGTCAAAGTCATTATTGCTGGAAAACAAAACTCACCATTTATGGAATACGGAAAAACGGACAACCCTAAAGAAAGGGAAAGAATCCAACTCCCGGCGGTTTATGATCCAAAATTGATAGACCACTATTTCCATGTCACAAAGGATGAAGCCTTACACTTGCAAGCTGACCTTTATGAAAAAGAAGGAATCTTTGCTGGACTCACAACAGGCACCGTGATCACGGGGGCCCTTCGGTTTTCAGAATCAATTCCGGAATCTGAAAGAAACGAAAGAAACCCCTTTAATATTGTGATCCTCTCTCCAGATAAAGATTAAGTTTTTTCGCTAAACAATTGTCTGAGTTCTGGTAATGAACTTTTAGTGACCGTTTCTCCTAATTGGATGAATTCGTTACTTCTCCAAAACTCAAACCAATTGGAATTCGGCAGAATTGGATTCAAATACACATCTGCTTCCTGAGCACTGTACTTTCCGATCCGGTATTGGAGGGAATATAAACTATTCACGATGATATCCAAAACATTCAAATTGAGTAGTTTGTTTGTTTTCATCTCATCTTTGGAACTCGGCATAGAATTGATGGCGATGATCTTCTGGACCCCTTCATGAGTTAGGGCGGACACTGGTAGGGGGTTCACGATTCCTCCATCCACATAAGTTTTCCCATTCTCTTGGGGTTGAGGGACAAAAACTCCTGGGATGGATATACTTGCCATTACGGCATCGAGAACCTTTCCTTCTGAGAGAACAATTTCTTGCCTAGTGGAAATATCACAACTAATGAGTCTTAGTTTAATGGGGAGGTCTTCAAAATATAAATCCCCTAGATACTTTTCAAGTAGAGACCGTACATGTTTTCCGTGCAAAAGTCCCTGGCCTGGAAAAGACAAATCCACAAGTTTGAACATTTTGAAGATACTATCGATTTCAGCAAGAAGTGGTAAAATGCCTTTGTAACCGAGTCCGCTAGCCCAGAAAGCGCCAATGACGGCTCCAATACTTGTTCCCGCGATCATATCGGGAATGATTCCTTCTTCGTCCATGACCTTCATGATTCCCACTTGGGCTAGACCCAAGGCAGCACCCCCACCCAGGGCCACACCAATTTGGACACCGGAGAGTTCTCTTGCCTTTCTTCTGATATGAATTTCCCATTTTCCGTGGTCGATCAAATCTCTGATATTGGTTTCATGATAGAGAATTTCATTTTCCTTGGATTCACTGGTAATGGAATCACATAGATTGATTTTTTTATCGGGGGAAAGATAATTTTCAATATGATCAGCTTCTTCGATTAACAGTTGTTTTAGGTCTTCGTCTGTCTCTGGAAACACTTCCAAAAAGATAAAAGAATGACTTGCATAATGTTTGCCGAGAGTTTCTTTGATTCGATCAGAGTCTTTGAATTTATAAGATTTAACATAAGGATTGTCGGTTTGGCCATTTTGGGAAAAGTGTAGGATTACTGATTTTTTTCCCGATTCCACTTCTATGGATGCAACCAATTCCTCAGCCAAACGGTCTTTGGCAATAGGGTCAGAATGTACAAGGCAAACGACTGAATTGCGAAAGTATTCTCGTCCGCCGAGGAGCTCTCCCCGGAGAGACTTGGTGAGCATTTTGGAAAAGGTGATGGATAAATAAGGAATTTTTTGGATTAATTTTTGGAATCCTGATTGGGACAAAACAAGAAATCTTGATTCCGTAACAGTAACGGCCGTATGGTTGTGTTTTTCTCCTGTGAGTAAGGATTGGATTCCGAAGTATTCTCCTTTTTTGAGATATTGAACTTCTTCCTCGCGTTTTCCTTCTCCTTTTTTTGGGAGAAACAATTTGATCCCACCAGAAAGAATTAAAAATAAACTTCGATTCCCATCTCCAGCAGTGAATAAAACTTCCTCACGTTCGGATTCGACTATATGAACCGCTTCGGCCACCCAAACCTTTTCCTTCCGAGAGAGACTTCGAAACAAGGGTAGGCTTGAGACAAGGTGGATTTTTCCTTCTAGATCTTTCATAGGGGCCTCTTCCACCAGAATTTCAAAGAGGAAAGTGAAAGAAATTTCGTTTTTTGTTAATTTCTAAAAAATTTCATTGACTACTTGTATGTTAAGTAGTAATTGTATGTTTAGCAAACAGGAGTCTATATGATCACACATTTGAAAATTAAAGATTTTGCACTCTTCGAATCCCTAGAACTTTCCCTTTCGGATGGTCTCACTGTATTTACTGGTGAATCTGGTGCCGGAAAATCCTTAATTTTCGATGCATTGGCCTCTTTGTTTGGAGGGCGATGTTCAACGGCCAATATCCGGCAAGGAAAAGAGAGGTATTCTTTACAGGCAGTCCTTTCTCTTACCGGTCAAAACTTGGCCAAAGATTATTTGATGGAACAGGGCTTTCGTTATACGGGAGATGAAATTGTCATCACCAAAGAGCTTATGAAGGATGGAAAGGCTCGAGTGAAAATTGGGGAGAGTTTGGCCTCCACCACCCATTTACGGGAACTCGGAAAAACAATGGCCGAGATCCACTGCCAAAACGAACAACTCTTCCTACTCGAAAAATCCAACCAACTGGAATTTTTAGACCGTTATGGCAATTTGGAATCGCTTAAGTTCAAATTCAAATCAGCGTTACAGCAGTATAGGCATTGGAAACAGAAACTTTATGATTTTGAAGAAACCAGAAGGACCATGCTCAAACGAAAAGAAATTTTAGAATATGAAATTGAAGAAATTGAATCTATTTCTCCAAAAGAAGGAGAAGATGAAAGTTTATCTACAGAAGAATCACTTTTGGCCAACGGGGAAAAACTAGCAGAAAACTACCGTTTGGTGTTAGAGGAATTGACCGAAAAAGAAAACTCGATTCTCAAAGTGTTCCCAACTCTCATCCATGCCATTCAGAAAGTATCCATTTTAATTCCAGAAAAAAAGGAAATGTTAGAAGAATGGGAAGAAGTTTATGATAGGTTAAAATCTCTCAAGTCCGTCATTAGAGAAGAAGAAGAGGAACTTTTTTTTAGCCCTGAAAGATTGGATATGGTTCAGTCTAGACTCCAAGACATTAAAAAGCTAAAGAAAAAATACAATGTGAGTTTAACTGAGATCAATCTTTTACTGGAAGAAAAAAAATCCGAACTCGAACGTTGGAACGAACAAGCGGGGGATGAGGATTTTCTACGAATTAAAAAAGACCAATGCCTAACGGAGATGAAAGAACTCGGCTTCCAACTTTCGAAGTTACGCCGCAATGTGATCTCACAGTTTGAAGAAGATGTTCAAAAGGAGATGGCCGATTTGGGACTAGAAGGCGGAAAACTCCAAGTGGTCCTCCGTTGGGAAGAGAATCCAGAAGGGGAAGTGGAAGAAGGATCCAAATCCTATTTCCTTTCGGAATCGGGACTTGACCAAATCGAATTCTATTTTAGCGCCAATCCTGGAGAAAAACCACGTCCACTGAGAAAAGTAGCTTCTGGTGGTGAGTTGTCTCGGGTGATGCTTGCCCTTCGGAGTGTTCTTGGGAAACAAGCTCCTTCTCCGCAAATGTTAGTTTTGGATGAAGTCGATACTGGCCTTGGAGGGGAAGCAGCGGAGGCTATGGCAACAAAGCTTAAAAAACTAGCAAGAAACTCACAAATTCTCCTGATTACGCATACCCAGCAGGTAGCAGCGTCCGGAGACCACCAAATCAAGATCGAAAAACGCCAGGAAGGTGGAAGGACAGTGTCTTTTGCTTCTATTCTTGACTTTGAGGAACGGAAACGGGAGCTCGCGAGGATGATCGGAGGCAAACAACTGACTTCGGCGGTGCTAAAAGCTGCCACAGATCTACTCATGAAAAAAGCCGGGTAGTGATGTAAAAATAGTATTTGGCGAAAAAGGGAAGACTGAAAACTCTATTCGTAATCCTTCAATGGGGTCCCATTCATGTTTTTTCCTTTCGCTAAATCAGATTCAATCATTTCCTCGGTTCCTCCGCAAACCATTCCCATTCTAATCATCTTTGTATCCATCGTTGGTTTTACCATCATTGTGGAACGACTTGTTTACTACTGGAAACTAAAAGCCATTCCGCAAGACCATTTCCGTCGTGTCAGGGAATTGGCTCGTGAACAAAAATGGGATGAAGCAAAGGATGTGCTCGGTCAAGACGTTCAGTCTCCGGCAGCAGTTCTCCTTCGAATGGCATTTGATCTCAAACGCCGTGGAATTCAGTTTTGGGAAGAAGACATCCGTCAAGAAGGCTTCCGACAAATCTATTTGATGGAACGTTATTTGACTGGTCTCGGTACAATCGCTACCATCGCTCCCTTACTTGGTGTTCTCGGAACTGTCATCGGGATTGTGAGGTCTTTTGCAGAAGGTGCAGGGACACAAGGTGCCGAAGTCGGTATTTCAGAAGCATTGATTACCACAGCTATGGGTCTTGGAATCGCCATCCCTGCTTACATTTTTTATAATCTTTTTTCTCGAATGAAAGAGGAAAGAATTACGGAAATGGAAAACGTTACTGATTTGGTGTTACCACACCTAAACAAATAAACAAACTAAATGAAATTTCGCAAAACGCAAAAATCATTTAATAACATTGAGCTTGCTCCTTTAATTGATGTTATATCCTTTATAGTGATTTACTTTTTGATGAACGCAACATTGGAAAAGAATACGGCTTTGAAAGTGGAATTACCTCGTTCTTCCAGTGTTGCTAAAGAAAAACAAAAAGATGAACTTGTGATCACTGTGGACAAACAAGGGAAAATTTATTTGGACCAAAGTTCGGAACCAGTTCCGTTAGAAGGCCTTACGGAAAAAATCAATGGGTTCCTTGGTCCCGAAAAAGAAAGAGACCCTAAAAAAAACAAAGTCATTATTCGTGGAGATGGTGGTGCGTCCTACCAAGTTGTGGTTAAGGTAATCGATGCAGTCAATGCTGCGGGTGTTAGTCGATTTAACCTAGCGATGGTAAAAGGCACATCAAAGTGATTTTTTGAATATTCGAAAAAAAATAAAAATTGTAAGTCTTTTTGTTTTATCCCTCCTATTACTTGTTTCGGCGGAGTGGGTATCCCTTTGGTCGAACCGAACTGTATACCTAGATAAAGTCATTACCAAGGTTGAGTTTAAGGGAAATATCAATACTTCCTCTGACGACATTTTAGATTTAATGGACATGCGTCCTGGGATGCAGTTATCTCAAGGGCTTTTGAATGCAGATATGCGTGCATTATTTGTTTCTGGATTCTTTTATCATATTGATATCCAAGGGGAGGCCGATGGCGAGGGAGTTAAAATCCTTGTAGTTGTGAAAGAACGACCGCGAGTAAAAGATATCGATTTTATTGGTGCAGATGAAGTTTTTCCTTCTGATTTACGAGATAAAATCCCCTTAAAAGAAAATGAAGTCATCACTCCGAAGAAAGTAACTCTCTCGAAAGAAGTAATTTTAAAAAAATACAGAGATGAAGGTTTTTTTCTAGCTTATGTTCGATTTGAAACTGAACCTGTAAATCCAGATACTAACACGGTTAAGGTGAAGTTCATTATTGATGAAGGGGAAGAGATTCCGGTCAGCAAAATCAATATTTTTGGAAATAGCGAAATTGATACCTATGATATTCAAGGTATCATGGATTTAAAGGAAAGTGGAATCATTGAGTCGGGTGTGTTTAAAGAATCTGCGTTTGAGTCAGATAAACAAAAAATTTCTGCTTTTCTGAAATCCAAAGGGTATGTCGACGCAGAACTTAGTAATGAAGGAACCAATTGGGAAATCCGCTGGGAAAATCCGCAAAAGAAAGACAAACGCGTTGTTATTGTTAATTTTAAGATCAGTGAAGGTGAGCAGTATTTTTATAACGGTTATACCACAAGTCATGACATGACCATTGCTCCTAGTGGGATGCCACAATTCTTAAACAAAGAAAATAATCCAGTGGGAACTCCAAAAGAGGAATGGTCTCCTGTTTATCCTGTTAAATATTTGGAGGACCAATTTGAATTTGCACCTGCCGATGTAGGTGAAGTTTTCGATGAAACTAAATTTCAAAAAGATAGAGCTTCGATCAACGAAGCTTATTCTGCCAAAGGATATTTGTTTGCCCAGGTGATTCCTCGCCGGAAAGTGATAGAACTCAGTGATGGTTCATTATCACGTTATGAGAATTGTGACAAACGAGGCAGTGAAGATGCAGTTTCCGATTGTAATGAGGAATATAAACGTCTCAATGTTGCTAGGTTAAGAAAGGTTTACGAAGACGAACCAAAACTCAGAGGGAAAAAATTCATTCACGTAGATTTTACGATCCGTGAAAACAATTTGGCCTTTATCGAAAATATCATTATCAAAGGTAATAAAAAAACTCAAGACCGTGTGGTTCGAAGAGAGCTTCTTTTTAAGCCCGGTGATCTTTTTAACTCCACTCTTGTGAACAGGTCAAGGGAACGTATCTTTAACTTAGGTTATTTTAAAGAAGTAAACTTTAATATGCGACCTGGTTCCGATGAAACCAAGATGAACCTCATTATTGAACTTGTGGAACAACCCACGGGAACTGTATCAATGGGGGGAGGTTATGGAACCATCACTGGATTTTCCATTTTTACTCAGTTAGGTGAGAATAACCTAAATGGAACGGGCCAACAAATCACGGGTCGTGTGGAATTTGGACCTATCCGCCGTTATTTGCAAATTTCTTGGACTGAACCATGGTTTATGGACAAACCTTGGTCACTCACTCTTTCTGCTTTTTATTCTTCCAGAACTTTGTTTGTAGGTGCCACTTCTATTACCGAGAACAACAACCAAGGGATTAAGGAAGTTGCATCATACGAACGATCTGGGGTGGGGGTCAGTGCAGGACTTGGTCATAGGTTCCTCATCAACTGGACACACTTCCATCGTTATTCACCCTCATTTTTTGCATCAACTCGACCCACGTCTCTTGTATCTGACCAAGTACTTGCCGAAGTAGATCGTGGTTGGCAGTTTCGTTCTCAACTTACCAATGGTATCGCTTACGATAGTAGGGATAACGTATTCAATTCGACCCAAGGTTTTAATTTAATTTTCTCTGTAGACAATGTGGGTCAATTTCTTGGTGGAGAGTCCCATTTTGACCAATTCAGTCCTATTTTGGAGTACTATCATACTTGGTTTGATTATACATTTTTTGGACTCATTCGCAAAAACGCACTTAGGCGGTGGCGTGTGGTTCAACAATTCCGAACCTCATCTGTTTTTACATTTGAAAGAACTCCTAAGTATAAAAATCAGGATAAAGAACGAATTCCTTACATTCAAGTGCAGGACAGGTTATTTCTTGGGGGATATGAATCTCTCCGGGGCTGGTTTTTTGACGATAAATACTATCCAGATGAATGGAAAGATGGTGCTTCTAGCCGAGTTTTGTTTACTTCTGAGTTAAGATTTCCTATCGAACCTTCGTTACTTTGGTTTGTCGTTTTCTTCGACGGAGGTGCTATGTATGAACAAATCAACCGGGCAGTCGGCGAAAGAAAAGAATTCTTTAAAAACTATGATTCGTTAGTTCGAGCGCAAAGAGTGTCGGAACCTGTGGAAACCTATTTGTATGAGAATTACAATTCCTATGGTCAAAAACTTCCCGAATCACCTCTGATTGTTAATGATCCAGGCAATTTAGTGCTTTCAAGTAAAAACTTATCTATGTCAAACTTTCGATTTTCTTGGGGTTTTGGACTCCGCATCCAGATTCCAGTATTACCCCTTCGTTTGTATTTTGCACAAAGGATTCGTTATACGGGCGTAGAAGAGAGACCCTTTGGACTTTATCCAGACAATAACAGTTTTCAGTTTGTTTTTGGTATTGGGGATATGCGATTCTAAGTGGAGTTAGTTGGACTCAATGCCGAACAAAAAAGAGCTGTTGAATCAGTAGAAGGACCGCTACTCATTTTAGCAGGTGCGGGTTCAGGTAAAACTCGAGTCATTACCTACCGGATTGCAAATCTAATTTTAAACCATAAAGTTTACCCCAACCAAATTCTTGCGGTTACTTTTACCAACAAAGCAGCAGAGGAGATGCGAATTCGTTGTAGGAGTTTGTTACCGGAAGGCAATAGCGAACCTTTCGTTCGCACCTTTCACTCACTTTGTTTGTATTTGTTACGCAGAGAAGGTAAGGTTTTGGGCCTTGGGAACAATTTCACTGTTTATGACAGTGATATGCAAGAGTCGCTCATCAAAGAGATTTTAAAATCCAAAGATATGGATACAAAAGAGTTTCGCCCCTCTAGTCTTGCCAATACTTTCTCTGCTGCAAAAGATTCCTTTATGACTGCTGAGGAATACGCAAAAAAGAAAGCGGATGATTCTTATACAAAAACCATTGCCTCTGTTTTTTTAGAGTATGAAAAACGAAAAGATTTAAGGAATGCATTAGATTTTGGGGATTTGATTTTAAAAACCGTTATATTGTTTCGTGATTTCCCTGTGATTTTGGAAAAATACCAAAGGCTTTGGAAATATATCATGGTAGATGAATACCAAGATACAAATAAAATCCAATACCACCTTGTCCAATCTCTATCTTCTTTTCATAAAAACCTTTGCGTTGTTGGAGACGATGATCAGTCCATTTATTCATGGCGTGGTGCAGATATTTCGAATATTCTAAATTTCAAAAAGGATTATCCGGATGCGGTCGTTGTCAAATTGGAAGAAAACTATCGTTCGACTAAAACCATCATTGAAACTGCGGCAGCTCTCATTTCTAATAACAAACAAAGAACAAATAAAACCCTTCGGACAGAAAATCCTATGGGAGATAAAATCAAAGTCACTTCTTACCAAAACGAAATGGAGGAAGCGGAAGGGATTGTTCAAAAAATCCAAGCAGGCGTGAGAAGGGGGCAAAAATATTCCAATTTTGCCGTGTTTTATCGAACCAATTCCCAGTCTCGATACTTTGAAGAAGCTTTGCGAAAAAGAGCGATTCCCTATAAAATTTTTGGTGGGTTTCGGTTCTTTGATAGAAAAGAGGTAAAGGACTTAATTGCTTATCTTTCTGTTGTTGTAAATCCTGTGGATTCCACTTCACTACTTCGTATCATCAACTCACCACCTAGAGGAATTGGAGATACAACAGTGAGTCGATTGTTATCCTATTCCGTAAACGAAGGTTTGTCTTTGTTTGAATGTTTGGGAAAAACTGTCCCTGAAATTAAAAAGGGAACCTTGCAGAAGTTATCTTCTTTGTATCGAATGTTTGATTCGGCAATGGAAGACCTTGGGAAAAAAACTCCTTCCGAAATTGCTTATGAAGTTTTAGAACATTCTGGTTATAGGGAATTTTTAGAAAATGAAGGAACAGAAGATTCGTTCTCTAGACTTTCCAACTTAAATGAATTTGTAAATGCTCTTAAAGAATTTGAGGAAAACAATCCTGAGGCCACACTCGAAGAATATCTTGGTAATATTTCGCTTATCACCAGTGAAGACAATACCAAAGATTTGCCAGATTATGTGATCCTTATGACTGTCCACAATGCAAAGGGTCTGGAATTCCAACATGTATTTATGGCAGGAATGGAAGAAGGAACTTTCCCTCATTTTCTTTCAATTGATTCGCCAGATGGAGTAGAAGAAGAACGAAGGCTTGCTTATGTGGCGATCACCCGAGCGCGAAAGAATTTAGAAATTAGTTTTTCGAGATTTACCAGAAAATTTGGCGATGTGGATGCAAGACTTCCTTCCCAATTTTTGGAAGAACTACCTAGTGAGTTTGTAGAAGGTGAGTTTACTGAGAACCGGTATGGAGTGAGAAGGCCTGAGTTTACACCGAGGGCCGAAAGGTTTCAAAAATCGGAAGAAAAGTTCGAATCTGTGCAGGCAAAGGTCGGTGATGGAAACTTCCAAGTGGGAACAAAGATACGGCACAAGGTTTACGGAGAAGGACGTATCTTATCGATTTCCGGGTCGGGAGACAACCGTAAGGTAGAAGTTCGATTTGGTTCTCATTTGGATAAAAAATTCTTATTGGCATATACACCATTAGAGATAATTTCATGAACTAGAAGAGGAATGACAATGAAACGAGTTTGGATTTTAAGTATTTTAGTATTATTGCCGGTAAGTTTTGTTTATGCACAACAAAACTCTGGTTTGGCGGAAGAGTTTACAAAACTAGAAGACTACCTTAGAAATCCAAAACTTACCGAAGAACAGAAAAAGAAAAATTTTGAAAACAATATGGTAAGTTCTGTTCGTAGTACACTATCTAAACGCCTTTCCAATCCCAAAAAAGATTTAAAAGACCTAAAATTCCAGGACTTACAAATGGAACGTCAAGAAGGAACCAATACTTTTTTTGTAAAATATAAGAACTTCTATTTTCAATATCTGTTTCCCGTAGATCCTGAGACTTACATAACATCTCCATCTGAAGAAATTGTTTTGGAGAAACCGGACGGTTTAGACCTCGGTTCAAACGCACACAAAGAAGAAAAAAAGAATTAGTTTTCTCGATAAGGACGGAATGGAAGAAAGAGATTTCAGGGAAGTTTGGCGGTGGGTATTATCTGTTGGGGACTCAATCCTTTCCATTTATAAATCGGACTTTCAGATTCGTGACAAAGGTGGCAATGACCCAGTCACGGAAGCGGATTTGTTTGCGAGTGAGTTCCTTTTCGAAAAAATTTCTGCACGTTTTCCAAGTCATGGTTTTTTATCAGAAGAAAAAACTGATACGAACAGGCGTTTGGACAAGGAATGGGTTTGGATTTTAGATCCAATAGACGGAACACGTGAGTTTGTAAAAAAGAATGATCAGTTTGCCCTCAGTTTGGGGCTTGTTCGAAATGGTGAAGCCATTTGGGGAGTGATTTTCAATCCAGCCACGGGCGAGTTTTTTTCTAAAAATCGAAATACTTTTTTTGCAAAGTTACAACCCCCTTTTGCAACAGAGGAAAATTTTAGAACCTTAGTTGTCGAAAGCGGTTCCGTATTGCATCCGTTAGAGGAATCAAAACCTATTGCCAATAAACCAATTCTTCTTGTGTCTTTATCAGAAATGAAAGAAGGCTTATTTTCTGATTCTTTTTGGCGTGAAGATTTTGAAATTCGTTCCATGGGAAGTATCGCCTATAAACTGGGGCTTTTATCAGCCGGTTTTATCGATCTCATCGTTTCCCTAAAACCAAAGAACGAGTGGGATATTTGTGGTGGGATTGCCCTTTTGGACGAAGAAAACTTTACTTGTTTCCCTTTGAAGGATAAAGGATATCAATTCAACCAAGCACAAACCCTCTCTTTTGGTTTGGTTGCAGGAAAAAAAACAGCAGTCAATTATTTGGAATCCAAAATTGATTTTCACCAACTGTCCCTTAAGGTAAAGGAACGATGGTAAAAACAAAACGCATTGGCCTAGATGCAAGACCTTTGTCCACAAGGGTGTCTGGAGTGGGAAGGCTCATTGCCGAAACCTTAAAGGCATTCCCACATAAAGACGAGTATGATTTCTTTTTATTTTCTCATTTGCCCATCCATGAAGACCATAAGGCGGTATTAGATCTACCCAATGTAACCTTGGTTTCGGGTGGGGGTTTTTTGAAATGGAAAGGAGGTTTGTATTACAATCTCTATATTCCATTTTATTTGCTAAAAAACAGATTGGATCTTTTCTGGGGTTCCCAACAAGTATTACCTCCTTTTTTACCACGGGCCTTGCGTGCAGTCCTTACTTATTGCGATTTGGTTTTATACTTATATCCTGAGACCATGCGTTGGATTGCCAAAGTCCAACAGAGACTTTTTCAAAGTTATTCTGTTAGGCGATCAAGTTTTATTCTTTCGATCTCTAAACAAACGAGTGATGATATGTGTCGTAAGTTTGGATACCCCGCAGACCAAACCGGTGTGTCATACCCTGGTGTGAATCCTCTGGAGATGACAAAACTTTTGGAAACAAAACTCTCCAACCGAGTGAAGGATTTAGGAACAGATTTTCTCTTATCTGTTTCCACGATTGAACCAAGAAAGAACTATCCTTTTTTACTGAATGCTTATCGTGAATACCGGAAAAAAGATCCGCACCACTACCGTCCTTGGGTGATTGTTGGAAAAATTGGTTGGGAGTCGCCTGAGTTTATCGAAGAATTATTACAAGAACGTGCTTTGTACAACGACATTTATATTTTAGATTCAGTTTCCGATTCCGAACTACAACATCTCTACAAAAGAGCAGGTTTATTTGCTTTTGCGAGTAAATATGAAGGGTTTGGAATTCCGATGGTCGAGGCTATTTTTCACGGATTAAATTGTGTTGTTTCTGACATTCCTACCTTCCATGAAATTGGAAAAGAAGGTGTTACTTATCTTCCTTACCAAACCAAAGAAGATGCAAAACTTTGGGCAGAAACCATTAAAAATTTCTTTGAACATCCAACACCACCGGCGGTATCGATTCAGGTATTTACTTGGGAAAATGCAGCAAAGATTACCGAAGAGGTCTTTCGTAAAGTTTTAGAGGAATGAGAATAGTCCCTTCTTTTTTGCGACAACCCCGGAATACAGGATTTTAGATTTATCTGATTTCGGAAGTACATGCAGATGAAACCTATCTTTTGTCATAGCTTGGATTTCACATTCCCAATCTGCATCTTTTGCTATGAGTTTGATTCTGTCGCAAAGGACATCTGATTCGAGTAACCAAATCAGAGAAAATTCTGACTTACCCCGTTTGAAATAAGATTTGATTTCCTTGGGGTTTGCTTTCCAGGTAACGGTTGTTTCATCACCTGTTTCATAAGGTTGTATTGTGGACGGAATCATAGAAATTCCTTTTCCACTCCAGTTTCCCTTTACGTAATCATTCCATTCGTCAAAATTGGAAAAGTAATTATAAATCAGTGAATTCAAATATGATGACCCAGGCTTTTTTCAACCTTAGATCCAGCTTTTATCTTATCTTTATCCTTTCTCTCCTTTTTTGTAAACCAGAAGGAACAACCAGTGATTTTTATCCCGAACCTCTACCGACCCTCGGAGGAGGAAAAGAACAATTGGACTCTTTTAAAGGTAAAGTGGTTGTATTGGATTTTTGGGCGACTTGGTGCGAACCTTGTGCAAAGGCAGTTCCGACCATCAACAAGTGGAAGGATTCTGTTTCGGATAAAGATTTTGTGTTTCTCGGAATCAATACAGATACCACGGAATCTTTAGAGAAAATCAAAAAAGATAGGGAACGATTGAAAATGAATTACCCCACCTTACTGGATAAAGACTGGAAAATGACAGATTTTTATCATGTAGAGGGAATTCCATGCCTGCTGGTCTTTGACAGGTCAGGTAAAATCGTGTATAGGCAGTATGGACTTGTTGAATCGGACCTCTCTGGCCTTGTCATTCGCTCCCATGTATGGGCCGCGTCGGAACTGCCATAATTGTGCAATGCGAAACAACATTTTGATTTTCTATTGAATTCGATGACAAGATTGAAAATGTCTTGACTCATGTTCGTTAAAAAAGTCCCTTTAAAGATACCTTTTTACGTTTTCTTTTGAGAAAGGAGTCAGAATAATGCCAGCCAATTTGCCCGAACTCTTCCAGCAGAGTGCTGAAAAATTTGGGAACCGCCCCGCGTTCGTTAGTAAAGACGAATCTAAGTCCTATAAACCCGTCACTTTTAAAGAAGTATATGATCTTGGTATCAACTTAGCAGAAGCTCTCATTGATTTGGGTGTTTCTGCGAAAGAGAATGTTGCCTTGCTTGCCGATAACCGATTGGAATGGATTGTTTCCGATTATGGAATTCTTATGGCCGGTGCAGCAGATGTTCCGAGAGGAACTGATATTACCGATTCAGAAATCGCTTATATTCTAAACCATTGTGAAGCAAAAGTTGTGTTTCTTGAGAATGATAAAATGCTCGAGAAATTTCAAAAGAATCGCTCCCAATTGGAATTTGCAAAGACCCTTATCGTTATGGATAAAAAATCCACAGCAACTGGTGTTCTAAAACTATACGATCTGATTGAAAAAGGAAAGGAACTTCGCGCAAAGGGTTCTAAAAAAGCAGAAGAGCGAATGAAAGCCATTGCTCCTGATGACCTATTTACGATCATTTATACTTCTGGAACGACTGGGATGCCAAAAGGTGTGATGTTGAAACACAGCAACATGATCCACCAAACTTCTGTCATTCTCGGTAATATGATCGAAATCAAAGAAGATGAAAGGATGTTGTCCATCCTTCCTGTTTGGCACGTATTCGAAAGAGTATTTGAATACTTAGCGATTGCTGCCGGTTGTGCTACATACTACACCAATGTCCGAGACCTTCGTGATGACATGAAAAAGTCAAAACCTACGTTTATGGCCTCGGCTCCAAGACTTTGGGAAAGTATTTATAACGGAATTTATACAAGAATCAATGATCCAAAACAAACTCCGGCGATCCGTCGTGGTCTGTTCAATTTGGCTTATTTTTTCTCTAAACATTTCAATGCTGCCACAAGGTTTTTAAAAGGAAACCAAGTCGACTATGTAGGAAGAAACCCAATCGTTTCTCTCTTCAAAGGGTTTTACTATTTGGTTTTAGCCATTGTTTTAGCAGTTCCTTACTTCCTACTTGATTTGGTGGTGCTTTCTAAAATTAGAGAAGCTACTGGTGGGGAGCTCAAAGCTTCTGTTTCCGGTGGTGGTGCTTTACAAAGACACGTAGATGCATTCTTCAATGATATTGGAATCAACGTACTAGAAGGTTATGGGATGACGGAAACTTCTCCGGTTATTTCTGTAAGAACTTTTAAAAAGTTAGTCCAAGGATCTGTGGGTCTCATTACTCCAGAAACATCCGTACAAATTCGGGATGATTTGGGAAAGGTTCTCACTCATGTGGATGCCAATCAAAAGTTAATCTCTGGTAAATACGGTGCTCGTGGTGTGATTCACATTCGTGGACCACAAGTGATGAAAGGATATTACAAAAATCCAGAAACCACTGCGAAGGTTCTAAAAGACGGTTGGATGGATACGGGAGATATTGGAATGTTCAATTTCAAAAAGACCCTAACCATTACTGGCCGTGCTAAAGACACTGTGGTTCTTCTCGGTGGAGAAAACGTCGAACCGGTTCCGATTGAGGACAAACTCACCGAATCTCCTTTCATTGCACAGTGTATGGTCATTGGACAAGACCAAAAGAACTTGGGAGCCCTTGTGGTCCCTGATTTTGACAAGTTGACCGAGTGGGCAAAAGAAAATGGAATTTCTGAGACGGACAAACAGAAACTCATCGACCACCCTAAGGTTCTTGATTTCTACAAAAAGGAAATCAAAGCCCTAAACAATACCAAAACTGGATTTAAGTCTTTTGAACAAGTAACTCCGTTTATCCTCATTACCAAACCGTTTGAAGTGGGTGATGAATTGACAAACCTGTTCAAAATGAAACGCCACTTGATTACAGAAAAATACAAAGATAAAATCACAACTTTGTATGCTGCTGATTAAGAGAGTTTAATTTTCTTTACCGCCCGTGCACTTGCGGGCGGTTTTTACTCTTCTGTTTTTCTCCTCCAGTCGATACTCTTATTGTGAATCGATCGGACGGATCTTTAGTTTCCTCATCTACAGGCGTTTTTTACCCCTACCAACACCAGGACTTTTATGCGATGGATTCCTTGTTTTTATCTCACTTGAAACAGGAAGAAGTCTGGGACTTCCAATCAGTTTCGCAGGTGCATTTAGGTTTCCTTGGTTTTTTGACCTTACGTGGTTTTTTACGGGAATCTTTATCCTTACCTAAACTCCAAGTACAAGGTTTATCCAAACATTGGAAGACCTACCTCGCAAAAGTGAATTTTTTAGGCAAAGGAGTTCCTTGGGAATCCAAGGATTTTATTCCTAACCTGGTTTCTGATGTGACCTTACCTTTGACGGAGTTTGGTGGTAAAGGCCACTGGGCAACCGAGTTCCATTGGGAAAAACAAGATAAAGAATCTACTTCTGTTTTTTTTGCTGCCACCGACAAACAAAGTGATGGTGATGTTGCCATCAGTGATCTGATGAAGGATTTTTTACATTATTCTCAAACCAATCATTATTTGGAAAGGGCCTATATCAGGAAAGAAAATTCCAGTTATCTATATTTGAATTCTAAAGAAGCCAATCCGCGTGTTTTCTTTCGCGAAAATCCAACAGACTTACCAGAATTTTTGTTTTTGGTGGCTGAGTTAAAAACAAAACCATCTACTCACTCAAATTAAGACCGAGGAGAACCGTTTTTAAAAGGTCTGCTTTGGTTTCTAAATGAGTGGTTTCTAAAATGGTTTGTTTTGTTTTAAAATCGAAGTAGATGAGAGATGCAATAAAATCAACTGGATAGGGATGAACCAAAATTTGATTCATTTTTAGGATCAGGTCCTCTTCGGCCCCTTCCGCAAGTAAGATTCGTTTGGTGAGAACAAGTAACTCTTCAATTTTTTCTTTTAAACTATCCGATACATTTTTATTTCTTTCGTGTTCCCGGCGAACCATTTGGGCAATGTAAAAGGGATCCGTAGAATCTAAACTGATGATCTCGGCTGTACCAATTCCTTCTAAAATGATATTGGACCTTCCATCGGGAAGAGATTCTTTTTGGATGATATGCCCATAACCCACAACTTCTGGGATGGGGGGAAAGCCAGAACCAATCCAATTTTTAGGATAGGGTGCCATTCCTAGTTCTCCTCCGTTTTCTATACAAAAATCGAGCATCATCCGATACCTTGGTTCGAATATATGAAGTGGCAAAAACATTCCCGGGAACAGAAATACATCTGGGAGGGGAAAGAGAGGTAAGGGGAAGGTTGACACAGAGAAAGGTTTTAGATTCTCTGTTTAGTTGTAAACCAATTCAAGGATCTGGCTTTGTTGAAAATAAAGAAAACTTCACTTCGTAAATCTTTTGAAGATTTAGGCAAAATCAAAGTGCTTGTGATCGGAGATTTGATTTTAGACGAGTATTTAATTGGCTCAGTGGAAAGGATTTCCCCGGAAGCACCAGTTCCTGTGGTTTGGGTTCGAAACGAAAAACAATCTTTAGGTGGATCGGGCAATGTAGTTCAGAACTTATCTTCCATTGGTGTTTCTGGTGTGGTTTTTGGTCGGATTGGTTTAGACAAAGCCGGTGATTCTCTGGAAGGGCATTTACTCGCAAATTCAGTAACTTCCAAAGATTTAGTTTTATTAAAATCCAAATCTTTACCAACCATTCTAAAAACTAGAATCATTGCCTCACACCAACAGATTTGTCGGGTGGACCGAGAAGAAGTGGTCCCACTCACGATAGAAGAGGAAAAAAACATTCTCCTTCAATTTGAAACTAAATTAAAAGAATGTGCGGCAGTCATTCTTTCCGATTACGACAAAGGGTATTTAACACCTTCACTCATCCAATCGGTCATTGCCCTTTGTAACAGGGAAAATAAAATTGTGACAGTGGATCCGCAAGTAAGCCATTTTTTCTTATATAAAAATATCCATATTATGACTCCAAACCACCACGAAGCAGGAAAAGCTCTGGGACGAAAACTCACGAGTGATCTTGAAATTGAAACCGCTTGTCGGGAAATCTCGGAAAAACTCACACCCGATGCGATGATGATCACTAGGGGCGAAAAAGGAATGTCCATTTACGAAAGGAAAACAAATTCCTTTTATCATATTCCTACAGTTGCCAAAGAAGTATTTGATGTTACGGGGGCGGGAGACACAGTCATTACTACCTACACTGCCTTTATTGCAACGGGAATGCCGATTGCGGATGCGGCTCTCATTTCCAATGTCAGTGCTGGTATCGTTGTTGGTAAGTTAGGTGCCGCAACAGTCACTCAAAAGGAAATAGAAGAAGGGCTCAAGACCTTAGGTTACTTGGAAGTGGAATCATGAGTTTTTATTCGAATCTTCATTCTAAAATCATCTCTTTTGACCAGATTGAATCCAAAAGGAAAGATTTAGAAGGCAAACGCATTGTTTTTACCAATGGTTGTTTTGATATTTTACATCCGGGACATGTGACCTACCTGGCCCAAGCAAGGGATTTAGGGGATTTGTTATGGATTGGTGTCAACTCGGATGCAAGTGTTAGGCGACTGAAAGGGGAATCCAGACCCATCAATTCTTGTGAAGACAGGATGTTAGTGCTTGCTGGTCTTGGCTCCGTGGATTTTGTTTCCTCTTTTATAGAAGATACCCCTCTTGAAATCATTAAAAAAGTAAAACCATCCGTCCATTCGAAAGGTGGAGACTACCAAGTCGAAACCCTGCCGGAATACCAGATTTTAAAAGAGATGGGTGCGGATATTCAAATTTTACCTTTCGTTCTCGGAAAATCCACTACGAAGATTTTAGAAAAAGCCAAATCTCCTTCCTAAACGTATTGATTTTGGACCCAAATCCCGCCAGTCTGTAAAAAACATTCTTTTTTGAGGTCCATTTTGTCCAAGACCAGATATATTTTTATTACCGGTGGCGTTTCCTCTTCCTTAGGAAAAGGGGTCACCGTTGCAGCTCTCGGCTGTTTGTTAGAAGCCAGAGGTTATAGTGTCTCTTTACAAAAAATGGATCCTTACATTAACATTGACCCAGGTACAATGAGTCCGTACCAACATGGGGAAGTGTATGTTACGGAAGACGGAGCAGAGACCGATCTTGATTTAGGATACTACGAACGATTTACCAAATCAAAATTTTCTAGAAAGAATTCGGTATCCACCGGTCAAATTTACCATGCTGTCATTGAAAGAGAAAGAAAAGGTGATTATTTAGGAAGAACCGTACAGGTTGTACCACATATCACTAATGAAATTCGTAGCCGAATATATAACCTAACACGCGACCAAGAAACAGACTTTGTCATTGTTGAAATTGGTGGAACTGTCGGTGACATTGAATCAGTTCCCTTCCTCGAAGCTATCCGCCAAATGCGATACGAACATGGGGCAAGTCAAGTTTTGTTTTTGCATCTAACTCTTGTCCCTACGATCACCGCCGCTGGGGAAGCTAAAACGAAACCCACACAACATTCTGTAAAAGAACTTTTGGCACTTGGAATCCAACCTGATATCTTAATTTGCAGAATCAATAAACCTATGTCCAAAGAGATGAAAAATAAAATTTCCCTCTTTTGTAACGTAAAAGAACAAAATGTAATTTCCGCCGTTGATATTACCACTTCCATCTATGAAATTCCTTTGATGTATCGGGAAGACAAATTAGATGAAGTGGTCCTTAATGCATTAGGAATGGACCTTCGCAAACTTAATTTTTCCCAGTGGGAGAATATGGTCAAAAAAATTCGTAATACGAAAAAGACCGTAAAAGTAGCGTTAATCGGAAAATATATTTCTCTTCAAGATGCCTATCGTTCTGTGTATGAGTCTTTGGCTCATGGTGGGATTGCCAACGATGTAGAAGTAAATGTAATCAAAATCAATCCAGAAGATATTGATGCTAAAAATGTAAAAGAACACCTAAAAGGTGTTCATGGAATTTTGGTTCCTGGTGGATTTGGAGAACGTGGGATCGAAGGAAAAATTGCAGCAATCCAATATGCAAGAACCAAACAAATTCCGTTCTTTGGAATTTGTCTTGGAATGCAGTGTGCTGTGATTGAATTTGCAAGGAATGTTCTGGGATTCAAGGATGCAAATTCCACTGAATTTAAACCGAATGTAAATTTCCCAGTGATTTCCATGATCGAAGAACAAAAGGAAATTGAACGTATGGGTGGTACGATGCGACTAGGTGCCTATCCTTGTGTGGTCAAAAAGGGAAGCCTCGCCTATACAGAATACAAAGCGGAAAGGATATCCGAAAGACATAGACATAGGTTTGAATTTACTTTGCGTTACAAAGATGATTTTGAAAAAAAGGGAATGAACCTTACTGGTTTTTCACCTGATGGAAGTTTGGCGGAGATAGTAGAAGTTCCTAACCATCCTTGGTTTGTCGGTGTTCAGTTCCACCCTGAATTTCAATCCAAACCCACAGACCCGCACCCACTTTTTGCAGGTTTTATCAGAGCCGCATCCAAACTAGCTAAAAAAACGGAGGATTAAGATGTACGATTTAATTGAAGAAAGAGAATTTTTCGGTAAAAAAATCGGGGGTCGTAATCCCTTTTTTCTAATTTCCGGACCTTGTGTGATGGAAAATAAAGACCTACTCGACAGAGTGTGTGGTGAGATGAAAGCCATCTGTGATGATTTGGGGATTGTATATATTTTTAAGTCTTCCTTTGATAAAGCAAACCGTTCCTCCATTAATTCCTATCGGGGACCTGGTTTGGAAGAAGGTAGGAAACTTCTCGATTTTATCAAAAATAAATACAATGTTCCCGTGCTTACTGACATCCATGAAACGATCCAAGTTGATCCATTGAAGGATACCGTAGACATCTTTCAAATCCCTGCGTTCTTAAGTCGCCAAACGGACCTAATTGCGAAAGCTGCAGAAACGGGAAAATGGGTGAATGTAAAAAAAGGCCAGTTCATGGCCCCGGATGACACCCGTCATATCAAAACAAAAATCCAAGAGTCGGGATCGGAAAAATATATGGTAACGGAAAGAGGTGCCAGTTTCGGATATGGAAATCTTGTATTTGACCTTCGTGGAATTCCTATGATGCATAAACATGGAATCCCCATTGTTTTTGATGGAACTCACTCGGCTCAACTTCCGGGAGCTGCGGGAAACATCACTGGTGGAGTTCGTGAATTCATTCCACATATGGTTCGTGGGGCCGTTTCTGTTGGTGTGGAAGGACTCTTTATGGAAGTGCATCCCGATCCAGAAAGGGCACTCTCTGATGCTACCACACAATTTCCACTAGCGAAAGCCAAAGGTCTGTTAACGCAGCTATTGGAATTAGATCGTTTGGTAAAAACGAAATTTTTAGAGGATTAAGATACCCATGATACGAAGGATATTCGTTCTTTTCTTTCTTTTGGCAATAGTCAATTGTAAAGATAAGGAATACCTTCGTATTGAAGTAGAAAAAGAATCGGGTTCTATGATCTCGATGAGAAATTTTTCTCGTTCGTCTTATAAAGAATCTGGGGAATTGGAGTGGAAATTGAAAGGTGCAGAATCTTATATATTTCCCAAAGATAACAAAACTATCGTTTATGGTTTTGAATTCAAACAAATGGAAAAGGGAAATGTGACTTCTGCGATGACAGGAGAACGAGGGGAAATCAATCACTCCACAAAAACAGTAGTTCTGAATGGGAAGGTCCGATTAAAGACCAATGATGGTAAATACATCGAGTCGGAATCCTTAACTTATAATCTAGATGAAAAAACCTTATCTTCCGAAGAAGATGTTCTTGTATATTCTGATGGAACCACCATTCGCGGAAAAGGACTTCGTGCTGATAGAAATTTGAATAAATTTACCATCATCCAACCAAAAGCTGTGACTGTGGGGGGAAGTAACCCCCTGAAGGATAAACCATGAAGAAACAAATTATACTTTTTGTTTTTTCATTTTCTTCCCTAATTGCAAATCCTTCACCTATACCTTTGTTATATGGTTCGGAAGACCTTTTGAAGAAAGAAAGTTCAATTTTTTCTCCAGAGAAAAAAAAAGAGAACAAGGATAAAATTCCAGTAATGTGGGGAGGAAGTAGTCTTACCCAAGAGGAACGAACCATCAATGGAATCCCCATGAAGGTATTTATTTTGGGTGGTGGTGCCTATATTATGCATAAAACCATCAAACTCAGTGCCAGAGAAATTGAAATCATTGGTGAAGATGCACTTGTTGGGAACTTAAAAGGTCAGGTTGTTGTGGAAGACTTTCAAAATGGGGTTACCTTAACTGCTGCCAAAGGAATTTATAATAAAATGGCTGGAACTGTCAGTTTAGAAAACAATCCCGTTCTTATACAAAAGAAGGATGGTAAGATTGTTAAAATTCAGTGCCAATCCATCATTCGGTATTTAGAGGAAGCCAAAACTAGCTTAGCAGGTAAAGTTGTCGTAACCTCTGACGAGTTTCAGGTGTTTGGTGAGGATGCCGTGTTTTCAGAAAAGGATGACCGGATCGATCTTGCAGGCGAACCTTTTTTGTTTTCAGAAAACCGCTTTTTGATTGGTAAAACACTAACCTACTTTGTAAAAGAAGGAAGTATCCAACTAGAGGGCGATGCAACAATTTACCAAGTTTCTTACGAAAACAAAAAAGACAAAGAGAAAGATACCACGACCAAAGAACGAGTGCTGACTTTGTTTACGGGAAAAACATTAACCCACCAAAACAAAGGCAAAGATACGATTACCTCAATGAATGGGGATGCCTTTATGTATAGAAAAACCTCTGAGTTCAAGGCTAATCTACTAGAAAGTCGCCGTAATAATAAAGACATTAAAGCAACAGGTAACGTAAGTTATTTGGATCGTGAAAATGCCTATCGAATGGAAGGTGGGTCTTTATCTTATGATAAAGATAAAGGATATTCCTATCTAACGGAAAATCCTCGGATCGTTTTTTTAGACAAAAAGGAACTGAGTGAACGTGGGCAACTGACAGCAGTATTTTTGGAAAGATTTGATGAACGTTTTGAAACCGTGGCTCGGGGGGATGTCCAAGTGGAAACCCAAACGGCTACGGCCACGGGCGAGTTTGCAACTTATTATGAAAAAAGAGATGAATTGGTTTTAGAAGGGAATCCGACTCTTGTAAAAGATAACACCAAAGTTTCAGCAGGAAAGATCATTCTCTTTCCAAAATCGGACAGAGCCTACTTAACTGATGGGCTTAAGGTAATACCGAATGGCGAAAAAAAATAAAACAGAAACTCAAACTGTCAAACGGGATATAGATCCGAATGTAAAAACATTTCGGATGGAGAATCTTGTTAAAATCTATAACAAACGTAAGGTTGTAGATGGTGTTAGTTTTTATATTCAAAAAGGCGAAATTGTAGGCCTTCTTGGTCCCAATGGTGCCGGAAAAACGACCAGTTTTTATATGAGTGTTGGGTTTGTGACCCCTGACGAGGGTCATGTGTTCATTGATAATGAAGACCTTACCAAAGCACCCATGCACATTCGTGCAAGGATGGGGGTCGGGTATTTAGCCCAAGAAGCAAGTATTTTTCGTAAATTAACTGTTGCTGAAAACTTGGAAGCCATTTTAGAAACCATGAATCTTCCTGGAGACGAAATCATTCGCCGTCGGGATGAACTTCTTATGGAATTACAAATCATGCGTGTTGCCAACCAAAAAGGTTACACACTTTCTGGTGGAGAAAGAAGGCGATGCGAAATAGCAAGGGCTCTTGTCACTAATCCAGACTTCATCCTGTTAGATGAGCCTTTTGCAGGAGTGGATCCGATTGCAGTTAAAGATATTCAAAATGTAATCCAATCTTTAAAGGAAAGAGGGCTTGGAATTTTGATTACGGATCACAACGTAAGAGAGACTTTGAAAATTACCGATAGGGCTTATATCATGTATAGCGGACGGATTCTCATTTCTGGAACCGCAGATGATTTGATTAACGATCCAGAAACCAGACGAATTTATCTCGGAGAGGATTTTAAGTTATAAATGAAACTCGGGGCTTCACTTTCACAACGCCAAACGCAAAAATTAGTGATGACCCAGGACTTACGTCAGTCCATTGAACTTTTGTCTTTATCTACTTTAGAACTTTCTGATAAAATCCAAAACGAACTGTTGGAAAATCCACTTTTAGATGAAGTGGGTGTAGATGAAAAAACCAAGATGCCGGAACTTTTCTCTATCGATGAAGTAAAACGATTAGAGAAACTAAATCATGAAAAAAGTACAGATGTCAATTGGCAGGATTCCTATTCATTAGAAGGTCCCAGGTCTTATGATACAGAAGCGAGTGACAGAAACCAAAAATATATCGAGTCATCCACTCGTGGAGAAACTTTAGAAGAACATTTGTTAAACCAATTACGAATGATCAAACTTACTAAGTTGGAGTTTGAAATTGGTGAAGTTCTCATCAGTATGATCGATGATAAAGGATTTATCACTGATGATTTAGGCATTGTTTCCAAGGAAATGGGATATCCAGAGGCAAAAGTTAGACGAGTTTTACAAGTGGTGAATGAACTAGATCCTATCGGTATTGGCGCCAAGGATATGCAAGAAACCCTTCTCATCCAAGGGAAAATCCTTTTTCCTGATAATACTCTTCTGCACCAATTGATTGGCGAATTTTTATCAGACTTAGAAAAAGTAGATTATAAAAAAATTGCCAAAAACCTCAAAATCACGGAAGAAGAAATCTTAACACTCGCACGTTTGATAAAAAAATTAGAACCTTATCCTGCCACTACCTACCAAGGAAGGAAGGTGGATTATGTGGTAGCAGATGTTGTTGTTAAGGAAGTGGGCAGTGAGTTTAATATTTTTATCAATGATGAATGGTTACCAAAACTATCCATCCAAGAAGAATACAGAGAACTATTAAACCATAAACTCCCTCCCAAAGAGAAAGAATATTTTCAAACTAAATATAGTTCAGCACAATGGCTCATTCGTTCCATTCAACAACGAAGGCAAACCTTACAACGAGTCGTAAGTTGTATCATTGATTTTCAGGTTGATTTTTTTCGGGGAGGGATTGGATTTATCAAACCTTTAACATTAAAGGAAGTTGCTGAAAAACTAAACCTTCATGAATCTACAATTTCTCGTATAACAACAAATAAATACATTCAAACTACCTGGGGAATTTTTGAACTTAAATGGTTTTTTTCTTCTGGAGTTAAGTCCACAGAAGGAGGAAAGGAAAGTTCAAAAAAAATTCATGAAATCATTCGTAATTTGGTGAAAGAGGAAAATGAGAATAATCCTCTGTCAGACCAAGACATCGTTGAACTTATGGAGAAAAAAGGAATTGAAATTGCCCGTCGGACAGTCGCAAAGTATAGAAAGGTCTTAAGAATCCTTCCTTCTAACGAAAGGAAACGGATCAGTTCTCTAAAGGGGTAAACCAATGCCAGTTCCTGGGATCACTGTTGACACGATTTTACGAGATCATGATGATCTTCAATTGATTTTGATTACTGGAGAAGCCGGACTTACCAACCGGATCAACAACGCAGAAATCAATCGCCCCGGGCTTTCCCTTACGGGGTTTTTCGACTTTTTTGCTAATGACCGCATCCAAATTTTAGGAAAAGGAGAATGGGCCTATCTTAACTCATTATCAGAAGATAAACTCCATGAAATCACCGAGAAATTTTTTGAATTCCATTTGAATTGTATCATTTATACACATGGGAACGAACCACAAATTCCTTTTGTGGAAAGAGCCAAATCGAAAGGGATCCCACTTTTTAAAACAGAAATTGCAACCCATCGTTTCATCACACTTATCTCCCAAATTTTAGACAGAGCCCTTGCTCCGAGGACCATGCGTCATGGTGTTCTTATTGAAGTTTTTGGAATTGGAACTTTACTGACTGGGCGATCCGGTGTTGGAAAAAGTGAAACAGCACTTGAACTTATTGAACGTGGTCATAGACTTGTAGCCGATGATATGGTAGAGATTCGTCGCCTAAGTGAAAGTTATTTGATTGGATCTTGTTCTGATCTACTTCGCCATCATATGGAAATTCGGGGTTTGGGGATTTTGAACATTAAAGATTTGTTTGGTGTTGGTTCTGTTCGTGATCATAAACTCATTGAACTCATTATAAATTTAAAAGAATGGGAAGAACAAACCTCTGGAGAATATGAACGAACCGGAATCGAACAAAGTATGGAAGAAATCCTCGGAGTTTCTGTTCCCTATATCGAAATCCCTGTCAAACCAGGAAGGAATATTCCTATTATTGTTGAAACGGCAGCAATGAACCAACGTTTGCGTAAAATGGGAAAAAATAGTGCTAAAGAATTTTCTAATAAACTAAATACATACATACAACAGAGTGCCATTGAAACAAATCCAATTAAAGATTAGAGAAGACAGCAGTGGGTTACATGCAAGACCGGCATCGTTATTTGTTAGGGTAGCAGCAAGTTTTCCTTGTGAAATTTTTGTAGTTAAAGATGACATAGAAGTCAATGGAAAATCCATTATGGGCCTTATGATGTTAGCATTAGGACCAGGTTCTGAATTTTATGTTAAGGCAGATGGAAAACGAGAAGAGGAGGCACTTCTTGCTTTAGAGGTTTTGGTTGCGCAAAATTTTGAAACCAATGCAACTTAAATTTTTAAAAATACTTCCGCGTTTGTCTGATGAAAACAGATACTATTTACGCGATATTTTTATCTTTTTCCTCACTTTAGGAGTTTCCATTGGTTTTTCTGAATTAGTTTTCTTCAGACAAGAGGAAGATATATCCTTCTTCTCGAAACTCGATACTTATTTATTTATCCTGATTCCTTTTTTCATCCTCTCACTCATTTTAAGTTATGTTTATCGCAATCGCCGAAACAGAGAAACTGGAAAAATACGGAGTTCTATTCGCTACCGCCTAACGCTTGCTTTTTTGTTTGTGGCCCTTGTTCCATCTTTACCTATTTTCATCCTTTCCTCTAATCTTACGGGTAAACTCATCGAAGGTTTCTACCGAGTGGATATTTCCAATGCACTTCGTTCGGCGAATTTGATTGTCGAAAATGAAGAAAAGGGAACCGAGACAGAATTTATCGAAAAAGTGAATACATTGCGTTCGAGGTTATTTGGACTAAACACTGATGGATACACCGTTTTCCGGAAAGGTGTGGAAAATGGGTTGTTTGAAAAAAATGAATACTATTTGGGGTTTGTGGAATCGAAAAAACTTCGTTTTGAATCTAGAGGTTTGTTCCGCAGTATTGAGGGGCTTGATTTTATAGAATCAAAACGTCCCGGTATTTTTGTCAGTCGTTTGTATTTGAGTGATAGGTCCTATATCCTATGTAAATTTTTTTTAGAACAAGGGAAGGAAGTTTACGTAGGTCAAAGAATTCATCAAGGTATGGAAGCCGATGTTCAAAATATCGTAAATGCGACTTCCACTTATGAAAAGGTCAGCCTTTGGAAAGAAAAAATTCCTTTTAGTGTTCGTATAACGATTGCCACTTTTTCTTTTGCAATGTTTCTTATTGCAATTTTATTTTCCTTTCTATTTGCGCGTAGAATTTCAAAGCCAATCATCAACTTAGCAAATGCTACTAAAAAAGTTTCACTCGGGGAATCTGATATTCGTTTGGAAAAAACGGAAGAAGGGGAAATGGGGATTCTCATTGATAGTTTCAATCAGATGGTCAGTGATTTGAATGCAAAGTCCGAAGAACTGATGCATACCCAAAGGATTGCAGCTTGGAAAGAAGTGGCGCAACGTATGGCCCATGAAATCAAGAACCCTCTAACACCGATTCAGTTGTCTGCCCAGAGAATCCAACGTAAATTTCAAAATCCCAAATCAGAGAATTTAGAGTCTGTCATCTTTGATGCGACGGAAACCATTATTGGCCAGGTGCGTGTATTGGAACACCTAGTGAAAGAGTTTAGTGAATTTGCGCGTATGCCTGTTCCTGTTCTAATTAATCAAAATTTAAATCCCATTTTGGAGGAGGCGGTTGCTCTTTTTAAGGATACCACCGATATTGAGTTTGAATTGAAACTAGCTGAAAATTTGCCCGAAGTTTTTCTCGATAAACGGTTGTTTTTGGGCGTTATCAATAACTTAATCAAAAATGCTGTTGAGGCTATCCAAACATCTGAAAATTCAAAAGAGGAAATGGATATTTTAAGCCTCAAAAGAAAAAAGATTCGTATCATGTCCAAATTACAAAAGAAGGCCCTACGGAAATCTATAGTGATTGAAATTGATGATTCCGGGCCAGGCCTGAAATCAGAATGGAGGGAAAAAATATTTGAACCTTATTTTTCTACTAAGGAAAAACATGGATCAGGTATTGGCCTTGCCATTGTTCAAAAAACAATCATTGACCATCATGGCCACATTGCTGTGGAGAATTCCAAGTTAGGTGGTTGTAAATTTAGAATTGAACTTCCTTTGGATATTCACTAATGCAGAAATTAATTTATATTTTAGATGATGAAACAGAAATTCGAAAGTCTTTACGTGTGATTTTGGAGGATGAAGATTATTCGGTGGAAGATTTTGCCAATGGAAAGGCATTACTCAAAGCTCTATCGAAAGAAAGACCATCGCTTGTTTTGTTAGACGTATGGGTGGGAAAAGAAGATGGACTCACCATTTTGGATGAATGCAAAAAACTATATCCTGGATTGCCGATCGTAATGATTTCTGGTCATGGAACCATCGAACTTGCCGTTAATGCAACAAAAAAAGGAGCCGTAGATTTTTTGGAAAAATCACTATCTATTGAGAAAGTGATCCAAACGATTGAATCTGCTTTAGAGAAAACAAAGGATACAGAGATTCCTGAATTCAAATTGGAAGTGGATGAAATTCTTGGTGAGTCCTCTTCTATCCAACGAGTTAAGTTCGCAATTTTCCAAGCGGCACAAACCAATGCTCGTGTTTTTATCTTTGGTGAAAATGGAACTGGAAAAGAGTTAACAGCAAGAGCCATCCATCAAAACTCCAAACGTAAAAATGAACCTTATATTGAATTTAATTGTGCTGAATATTCGGAAGATATCTTAGAACAAGAGTTATTTGGCTCGGAGAGTTCTGGTGTAAGTGATTCCAGTGAAATTAAAATTGGAAGATGGGAAGCGGCTCAGAATGGGACTTTATTTTTGGATGAGGTTTGTGATTTAACCCCCGCCGTACAATCCAAAGTTTTGAAAGCCATACTAGAGCAGAGATTAGACCGAGTGGGCGGAAAGGAAGCGGTGTCGGTCGATGTCCGAATCATTGCCGCCACCAATTCCAATGTGGAAGAAGCCATTCGGGAAGGCCGCTTTCGAGAAGACTTGTATTATGCATTAAGTGTGATCCCTATGGAACTCCCCCCTCTTCGAGATAGAAACCAAGACATCCCTTTACTTGCAGAATATTATTTAAAAAAATCCATTACTGAAAACAAACTTTCATCTAAAACCATTGATCGGGAAGGACTCGATGCACTCACTTCTCATTTTTGGCCTGGAAATGTCAGGGAACTAGGAAATATTCTGGAACGACTGAGTATTCTGGTTCCAGGAGAAACCATCCGAGCAAAGGATGTAAAGGAAGCGTTACATGGATTCAAAAAAGCCAATGAAATGGTGGCTCGCGGTGATTTAAAACATGCAAAGGAAGAGTTTGAACGTCAATACATCATTAAAACATTACAAATTTGCGAGGGAAATGTGACTCGCACTTCCAAAGCATTAGGCATTGAACGCACACATTTATATAGAAAATTACGTTCCTTAAATATTTCAGTGGAACAATTGAACGAAGGTTAGTATGGATCAAAAATCAATCTTAACACGATTTACAGACATTCTAACAGAGGCTAAATTTTTACTTCAAAACAAGGCTGTTTCTGTTTACCGATTTCAAGAAGAACAGGATCCTAATGATTTTGTTTTTCCTTGGAAATCGAAAGTACCTGAATCTATAGAAATTCAAAAGAAACAGCAAAAGGAAAACCAAAGAAAGAATAAAGATTTGGTAAACTTTTCCTGCACTTTTTGCCAAGGAAAACTCAGCGGAGTGCGCCAATTTCTGCACAAAGGAAGAAAACCGGTCCTTATCCTTCACTATACAGGAGCCACGAATCCAAAAGAAAAACCTTTTACCAAAACAAAACCCAATCAAATTTTTAAGGATAAACTAACAGAAAGTAGTTGGGGAGATCTTGTTCAAACGGTGTTTGGTTTTTCCTTTGAAGAATTTTTTTACCAAGAATATCCTGCTTGTACTTTCTCTCATACGGATTCCAAAGAAACTGACTGGTCGGCTCGAGTAGAAAATTGTAAATTCCATGTAAAGGAAACGGTCGAAGAATACGGGATCAAAATGATTGTGGTTCTTGGATCTTCCGCCAAACTTTTGTTTGGACCCGAGAAGGCCAAAGAACTTCTTGGAAAACAAATGAATTGGGATTTATCAGGTCTATCCATTCCCATTGTCACCACAAGATCTCCCGAAGCACTTGTATTTCTTGGTGAAAAGGCCAAAAAAACAGATTCTGAATCCAATCTCTTTCAATATGGAAAAGAGAAACAAGAATTGGAAGAAAGTTTTATCACTCATCTATCACTTTTAAAACCTTATCTCTAATGATCCAATACGCAGAAGTTGCTTTAAACCTTTCCTGGGAAAGTAAAACACTGACCTATGAAATTCCGCAAGGAATAGAGAATTTGGAGCGTGGAGTTCGCGTGTTTGTACCTCTTAATGGAAAGGAATGGGAGGGGGTTGTCACAGAAATCCATTCGAATGAACCTAATTACGAAACCCTATCCATTCTAAAGGCCATTGATTCGGAACCAGTGCTTACAGAAGAACAATTGGATCTGGCTCAGTGGATGGCAGATACCTATCTGTCTTCGCTTGGTGAAGCTTTGTTTCTTATGGTTCCTAAAGGGAAAAAAAGAAAAAAACAAAATGGGACGCCAGTCCAAATCCATTCTGAACTATTACATCCGTTAAATGGATCGCAAAATAAAGCCCTAGAAGAAATCAAAACCGGTTCGAAAGCACAAACCCATTTATTGTATGGAATTACAGGCAGTGGGAAAACCGAAGTTTATATGCATCTTATGGCAGAGGTTTTGCGTAAACCCCAAGGGTCTGTGATTTTTCTTGTGCCAGAGATTTCTTTAACCTATCCCACTATCGCAAGGATAGAAAGAATTTTCCCCGGACAGGTGGCAGTCCTTCATTCGCATTTACGTACCTCAGAAAAGTTCCAAAACTATTTGGATTTGAAAGAGGGAAAAAAACGGATTTGTATCGGAACTCGGTCTGCTGTTTTTGCACCTTTGTCCAATATCGATCTTATCATTTTGGATGAAGAACATGACGCATCCTACAAAGAACACGGCTCTCCCCGCTATCATGTACGCCAAGTTGCCTTACAAAGAATTGGAAAAACTGGCGGAAAACTTTTGTTAGGTTCTGCGACTCCCAGTGTGGAGATCTATTATCTTGCCAAAGCAGGTCAGATTGGTTATTCGGAACTGAAAGAACGAGCCAATCCGCAAGCCTCCCTTCCTTCTGTGGAAATTACCGATAAAAAAGAAGACTCAGACCTTCTTTCGGGGGACTTACAATTTAAAATTGCCGATCGCTTAAAAAAAGAAGAACAAACCATCATTCTCTTGAACAGGCGCGGGTACAATCCCTTCATTTATTCCACAACCACAAAAGAATTCATCCATTGTCCTAAGTGCACTGCCACCCTTTGTTATCATTCGGATAAAACTGTCAGGTGCCATCTCTGCGGTTATAAATCCACCTTACAAAGTCTAAAAGCCATTCATGGAGATGATTTGGATCTATTTGGTGCGGGAACACAAAAATTAGAAGAGTATCTTCTTTCTCATTTTCCAAAAGCAAGGATCGAACGATTGGATCAGGATAGTTCCAAAAATAAAGAGGTCACCCGGGACGTATTGGAAAAGTTAGGCGAAGGAAATTTAGACATTCTTACCGGAACCCAAATGATCGCCAAGGGACTTGATTATGCAAACGTAACCCTTGTAGGAATCCTTAACGCCAACCATGGACTTGGGGTTCCTGACTTCCGCAGTAGTGAAAGGACGTATTCACTCATTTCCCAAGTGGCGGGTAGGGCGGGGCGGGGTGAAAAACGGGGAGAGGTGATTATCCAATCCAATGATCCAGAACACCCCGTTCTTAAAATGGCAATGGAACAGAACTATCCGGCTTTTTTTGAATGGGAACTAACTTTTAGAAGGGATTTGTTCTACCCACCTTTTTCTCGTTTGGCGAGGTTAGTTTTTCGATCCAAATACGAAGAAATTGCCAACAAACAATCTGTTTTGTATGCGGAAAACTTAAAAGAAGGGATTGATGAATCAGTCATTCTTCTTGGACCAAGCCAATGCCCTTTTTACAAAATTGATAATAACTACAGGTATCATATTTTGTTAAAATCAAAATCCATCACTACTTTACGAAATCTCCTGCGAGATACCAAATCAAAATTTAAAGTCGATTCCAAATGTTATATTGAATACGATTTGGATCCTCTGGAACTAGTATAATAGGAAAACAAATATGAAACTTTCGATTGGATACTTTGGATCCCCTGAACACTCAAAAGAATTATTATCTCTTTTAATCGATGCGGGAATCCAGGTTGATTTTGTTGTCACCAACATCGACAAACCAGTGGGTCGAAAACAAACCATCACACCCACACCCGTAAAGGAATTGGCCCTGGCCAAAGGAATTCCCGTGATCCAATCCCCAAAACTAAGAACCGATGAAGAGGCTCAAAAAAAGATTTTAGCTTATGGCTCTCCCATCCACATTGTTTATGCTTATGGATCGATTGTTCCAGAAATAGTCTTCGAAGATCCTAAGTTTGGTAGCATCAATCTCCATGGAAGTCTGTTACCAAAATACCGTGGGGCCTCGCCTGTACAAAGTTTCCTCCTCAGTGGTGAAGAGAGATCTGGATTTACCATTCAGTATTTGGCCAAGGAAGTGGATTCGGGGGATATCATCTCGCAGAAATCGTGGCAGGTGGGTCCATTGGAAACCACAGCTTCTCTATTGGAATCGATTACTAAGGATGGGGCGACGGAACTCATCCGCCTCCTAAAACAATTGGAATCCACAGATACCAGGTGGAAATCCCAGCCGCAAGATGGAATGCAAGCCACCCATTGCAAAAAGATCACGGGAGCCGACAGGCCCGTTTTATGGACAGAATCTGCAATGAGTATCCATAACAGGATTCGAGCACTCTATCCTGATCCTTTGGCGATCACTGAGTTTCGGGGAAAAAAACTCATCCTGATTTCCTCCTATCTACCAGATGAGTCTGTAGAACCCATCGTTAAACCGGAAGGGCTCATCCCCGGTTCCTTTTTCCTATACCAGAAAAAAAGGCTTTTCTGCCTCTGTGGAGACGGAAACCTGCTTGGTATAGATACCTTACAACCCGAAGGTAAAAAACCCATGAAAGGATTTGAGTTTTTCAATGGGGCGCGGGTTTTAGCCGGAGAATCATTTACGTGAAAGAAAAGTTTCTAAAAATTCTACCTTACAGTGGTTATGTTCTATTTGTTGGTTTAGGGCTCCTTGTTTTTTTTGTGGCTGCCTTCCTAGTGGTCGTAGTTCGAACCAAAGAAGAACAAAAGGTTATGATGCCTTATGTGATCGGTAAAAACTACATTGAAGTTCATAACGAACTCCAAAGACTCCAACTCAAGGTCCGTTTGGAAACCCAGCGCATTCCCGAAAAAACAGATGGAATCATTCTTTCGCAGTCCATTGATCCGGGTAAGGAAGTGGAAGCAGGATCAAAACTCTATCTCACTGTCAATATTGGATTTGATCGGGTGACGATCCCTGATGTCAAAGGTCAGGATTTAAAACGCGCCAAAGCCATTTTAGAAAAAGTACTTTCTGGGGAAGTGTATGTTCCTCTGGAAATTGGTGGGATTACTTATGTGCCAGCTGTGGGGGATGAACCTGCTGATACCATTATTGACCAAATTCCTACGCCGGGGAAAGAAACTCATTCCGGCGAAAAAATTTACTTACTCGTAACAGAAGCAAATCCCGAAAAAAAATCCAACCAATCGGCCAATGAACCGACTGATTCGACAAAGTTTGTCGGCACTCCCGTTCCCTTTGTGATCGACTATTTACAGAGAAAAAAAATTCCTTACCTTTTGAAAGAAACCACCAAACCAGAGTTTCGTGAATCCCATGGCCTTGTTTCTTCTTTTGAATTAAAACCCACAGGGGCCGAAGTGGGAGCCTTCTTTTTGAAACCTTCTGAGTCTTTCGTCCAAGATTATGAATTCCTTACGTATGAAGTGGATGATGATGATGTCTATTCAGCTAAAGTCAGTTACACAAAACCGGGTGAAGATACTGAAATCGAAAAAGAGATTCTAACAAACCAAAGTTTGAAAGAAGATGAACCAGTTCGTTTTCTTATCTACCGTGCAGGGAATGTTAAAGTGACACTCACGGGAAAAGAATCTGGTGTGGCAAAGGTTTGGAAACTCAAAGGAACTTATTAAGATGAAAATCTCTGCCTCAATCCTCGCTGCAAAACTTACGGGACTAGCCCAGGAGCTTCCCACTTACAAACAAGAGAGTATCGACCTCATCCATATTGATGTGATGGATGGAAACTTTGTGCCACAAATTTCCTTCGGCGAAGCCTTTACCAAAGAAGTAAAGTCCCATACCCAAATCCCACTCGATGTGCATCTCATGGTCAGTAATCCTGAACTCCATGTTCCCAAATACTTTGATCTAAATCCCTATTGTATCACCTTCCATATTGAAACCACGAACTTCTCTGTGAGACTTGCAGAAGAGATTCGAAAAGCAGGAATCAAAGTGGGAGTTTCTCTCAATCCGCAAACTCCACCAGAGTCTATTTCGCAAATCCTTCCATATTTAGATCTTGTACTTCTTATGACTGTGGATCCTGGTTTTTATGGACAGTCCTTTGTGAAATCGGGGTTTGAGAAAATTGCCGCAGTTCGTAAACTCACGAAACCTTACAATATTGAATTGGAAGTAGATGGTGGGGTGAACGAATCCAATATGGAAGAACTGGCACGTCTTGGTGTGGACATCACCGTTGTGGGTTCTGGTCTCTATAAAACAGGAGATCCGAATGCACAGGGTAAAAAATTAAAGGAACTCGCTGTTAGTGTCAGAACTCGCTCTTGACAGATCGTCCCGATTCAAAAAACTCGCTATAAAAGGGGTATTTTTCCTTGGTTAAATTAAGATTACAAAGAACGGGAACAAAAGCAGACCCGCACTATCGCATCGTAGCAGCAGACATCCGTGCTCCTCGTGACGGAAAGTTCATTGAAGCGATTGGGCATTTCCACCCATCTACTTCGTCTGTGAAAAAAGCAACTTTCAATGAAGAAAAAACAATTTCTTGGTTAAAAAAAGGCGCGCAGCCTACGGATACGGTTCTTGCTCTTTTGAAAAAAGACGACGTTTGGGCAAAATTCAAAGGTTAATTGATACATGGAATCCTTGGTTCGTTATATCGTTACATCTCTCGTTGACCAACCAGAACAAGTGGCAGTCAACCAAGTCCCCGGAGAGGAAGAAACAGTGATCGAACTTCGGGTAGCCGCAAAAGACCTCGGGAAGGTTATCGGAAAAAACGGAAGGATTGCAAAATCTTTGCGTACAGTGTTACAAGCCGCCGGTACCAAACAAGGTAAAAACTATACTTTAGAAATTGTCGACTAAACCAAGTTTAGTGAAAGTGGGGGTCATTGGATCCTCACATGGAATCAAAGGGCTCATCAAACTGTTTACAGAAGGTGACACCCTTCAATACGTAAAAGCACCGCTCACCTGCACTGTAGAAGACCCGCGTGGAAATCAATCCACAATTCAAATTGAAGAAATCAAACAGAACGGAAACCATTTCCTTCTAAAATTGAAAGGGTATGACACTCCTGAGACGGTTGTCAAATACCGAGGATTTTCTTTGTTATGGAAAAGGGAAGAACTACCCAAACCAAACGAAGGCGAAATTTATACAGAGGATTTGGTTGGGCTTCTTGCCATTTCTAAAGAATCGAATACTTCTCTTGAATACATTGTCACCCAAGTGATTGACAACCCTGCCCATCCGATTTTGGAATTAAAACCAAAATCCGGTGAGGGGGAAACGGTTCTTATTCCTTTCCTAAACCGGTTTGTGGGGGATTGGAATTTAGAATCCAAAACTTTAGAAATCATTCATTGGGAGCAGTGGTTTGAAGTTTAATTTCATCACTCTCTTTCCTGAAAAAATCACATCCTATTTTGAAACCGGGATTCCGGGAAAGGCGGTCAAACAGGGGGTTGTAGAAATTAACACAATCCAACTTCGAGACTTTGCCGACAACAAACACCAAAAGGTAGATGATACCATCTACGGAGGTGGTCCCGGGATGCTTTTGCAAGTGGGTCCTGTCTACCGGGCTTTGGCATCCCTTGGGGAAAACAAAGGTAAGGTCATTCTCCTCAGTCCTTCGGGAGAACTTTTTAACCAAACTCTCGCTCGGGAGATTTATGAGTCTTCGGAGACTTTGACCTTTATTTCCGGCTACTATGAAGGGGTCGACCATCGTGTCACAGAGCATTTAATTGACAGGGAAGTGGCCATTGGAAACTATGTTATTTCATCGGGGGATTTAGCTGCTCTCGTTGTTGCGGATTGCCTTTCTCGGTTTGTTCCGGGGTTTTTAGGAAAAGAAGAAAGCCTTCTCGAAGAGTCGCACAACGAAACAGAAGAATTAGAATACCCTCAGTATACAAAACCCTATGATTTTATGGGTTGGACTGTTCCAGATGTGCTCCTCGGGGGCCATCATGAAGAGATCCGTAAATGGCGGCAAAAAAACCGCAAAACAAGAAATCATTCTTAGAGGAAGCCATGAATCAGATTCTAGAAACAGCACTCGCAGGCGAAGCAAAGAACGAACTTAATTTCGAAATTGGTGATACGGTAAAAGTTCACTACAAAATCGTTGAATCTGGTAAAGAACGGGTTCAGGTTTACGAAGGTGTTGTGATCTCTATTGCGAATAAATCACAAAGCAAAACGTTTACTGTAAGACGAGTTTCCTATGATATCGGAGTGGAAAGAATTTTCCCACTTCATAGCCCACGTATTGCAAGAATTGAACTCGTTCGTAAAGGATCTGTTCGTCGTGCAAAACTTTTCTATCTCCGTGATAAAAAAGGAAAAGCAGGACGTATCAAAGAAAGAAAAGGCGGACAAGCAATTGTTGCCAAAGATAAAAAGAGACAGGACGAGGCTTCTAAGGTCGCTCTTGCACAAGCAAAAGCTGCCGAAGCACCTAGCGCATAATCTCTCTTGAAGCGGTCGTTACTCGACCGTTCTTTCCTGAATTTCAAATTCCTAACCTGACCTGTTATTCACTCGATGAAGCAGGTCGTGGTACGCTTGCTGGCCCCGTCTCCATTGGTTGTGTCTCTTTTTCTCTAACTACCTTAGAGAAAATTCGAAATGGGGAAATTTTAAAAGGTCTTCGTGATTCCAAAAAAATTCCAGAACCCAAACGAATTGAGCTCCGAAAGGAAATCTTAAAATATATTTCCTACGCTCGTGTAACCTTTGTCAGTGCCTCGTTCATTGATCGTTTTAATATCAACCAAGCAATTTTTTATGGGATGAACCGTTCTTTGCCGAGTGGTTCCAATCCTACGCAAAAAAAAATCTTTCTATTGGCCGATGGAAATTATAAACTAAAAATTACAAAACCCATCGAAGGGTATCTTTCTCTTCCCAAAGGAGATGATTTGATTCCCTCCATTTCTGCTGCCTCCATCCTTGCGAAAACCTACCGAGACGAATATATGGAACGAATGGATACAAAATATCCAGGTTACGGGTTTGCCAAACATAAGGGATACGGAACAGAAGAGCACAGAGATGCTCTCGTAAAACTGGGAATTTCTCCTATCCACAGGTTGAGTTTTTGTAAATTTCTCCGATCAGGGGAGAGTGAACCCACTCTTTTCTAAACTCGTTCCACTTTCCCTTCCGCCTACATTCCCTTGGGGAAAATCGGCTCGGTTTGTAAACAATGGAAACCCCAACCACCACCTAGCGGAGACTTCTCGGACACGTAAGCTCCCATATCCAGGGGTAGAAAAAACAGAAAAGTGGAACAGCGATTCCCGTTTGTTTCGCATAAGCCAAAACGATTTGAAGGAGGCTCAAGTAAGTCCTACGAAAGTCAAGGACCCGTCCCGTTGGGTCCAGTGGATGGCAAAACAATCGGATTCAAGTGCAACTGAAATTGCGGATTTAAAACTCCTCTGGAATTATTTACTCGGCGAGACTGGTTTTTCGGATCTTCTATCCTACATCCATCCAGATAAAAAAGAGTCATTACAAATGGTCGTAGAACCGAAGAACAAAGGTTTGGTTCTCTATGTGTTTTGGGAGTCTAAGGAAACGGGGGCGATGGGAATCCAATTCCACTATGATCCAGAAAAAGAGAAACCCATACTTGTCGAAATCACCACGGAACAGTCGATACAGGGAGAAGAATTCTCTAAACAACTGACTAACCTCATTCGGGACTTCCCTCAAATCCAATCGGTTCAAATTGAAACTTGGTCGGAAGAATCCTTTAACGGAGATTATAGATGAAACAAAAAATGGCAGCTCTGGCTTATGATCCGGCCATTCATTCTGCTCCGAAACTGGTAGCAAAAGCAGAAGGCCGATTGGCGGAAAACTTGATCCGTGTGGCAAGAGAGTCGGGAGTCCTTGTCATTCGTGATGAAGTGATGGTGCAAACCTTAGATCATCTCCCTAATGGGAAAGAAATTCCTAGAGAATTGTATGAAGTCGTGGCAGCAGTGTTTCGAATCCTTGTTTTAGAGAGACAAAAGAAAAACAATTGAAGTTTCTACGCTTCTTACTAGGATTTACGCAATTATGCGGAAAATCTCCATACGTGACTTAGAACCAGGTTCGAAGTTTACTAAGTCAATTTATCTCGACAAAGACACTGTTTTTGTCGGAGCTGACCAGCCCATCACTCAACAAGATTTAGACCGATTGGTTCAATTTGGGATTACCTTTGTTCTTACTGATGGAGAAAAAGTTTTAGCGGATGGACAGGACAAAACTGTAGCTGGTACCGCACCAGGATACTTCGATACAAACCTTCCTTTTTACCAGGATGATGAAAACTCTACTCGATTTAAGTATCTATTAGAAAAAACGAATACGACTAAGGTCGAGTTTAACGCAGTTTTTAAAGACTGTTTTGATTTGGTTCAAAAAACTTATAGGTCTGCGTCCGAAGGTCGTTATACGGAGATCCGTGAATTTCGAGAGATTGCAGAGCGAATTGCTGACCATACGAAGGCCAATGCGCAAATCCCCATTTTACTCTTATCTCATTCCCATTCTGGTTATTATCTATACACTCATATCTGTTATGCGACATTTTTTTCGGTGATGCTCGGAAACTTTTTAGAATTTTCCAGACCCAAACTGATTGATTTGGCTCTTGCCTCTCTATTTGCCGATATTGGAATGGTAACGGTTCCCGAGGAAGTTTCGGAAAAAAAAGGAGCCCTATCAGAACTGGACTTAAAAACCATCAAACGCCACCCTGTGACTGGGTACCAAATTCTCACTCAACGTTTGAAGTTAAAAAACTCTCTGGCGATTGTTGCTTTGCAACACCATGAAGCGGTGGATGGTTCTGGGTATCCGCAAAGGATCCTTGCCAACCAAATTGAAGAACTTACCAAAGTGTTTATGATCGCAGACCAATTTGCTGCTATGATCCATCCAAGGCCGTATAGGCAAGCCATCCTTCCTTACGAAGCCATGAAAATTATGATTAGCGAAAACGTGAATCGTTTTGATTTAAAAATGGTAAGACTTTTTTTAAATAAACTTTCTATGTTCCCTGTGGGATCCGGAGTGGTACTTTCTGACCTAAGAATGGGTATGGTCATTGAATCCAATAAAGATAAACCTCTACGTCCCGTCATTCGAGTGACAAAAGATGCAGATGGCAATCGCTTAAAACATTTAGAGTTTGTAGATCTTATGAAAGATCTCAATCTCTATATCCAACAAGCCATTCCCTTTTCTCAGATCTATTAAACTCTTTTTGATAAATCTGGACCTGTCCGATGAGAGAAAAAACAGAACGAGGTCGTATCGGGGAAGAGTTGGCCGCAGGTTATTTAAATTCCATCGGACACACAATACTTTTTCGGAATTACAGAAAGGCCTTTGGGGAACTGGACATAATCAGTTTTAAGGACGGGGTTCTCTTCTGTTCAGAGGTGAAGGCCTGGAACGATGGTAACGGATTTCATCCCATCGAGTGCTTTCATGAGACAAAACGTGGCCGAATGAGGAAGGTATATTACTATTTACTAAAGGAAATCCCTGCGTTTTATCACCTAACACCTTCGTTTAATTTGATCCATATCACTGAAAAAAAGGAAGTTCGTTTTTATTCGTCAATCTTCTAAATACTTCATCAAGGGATTTTTGTACCGGGCCGATTGGTCATGTATCCCTAAAGGGAAAACGCTCTCAAGGATGAGAGTTTGATTGTTACAAGGAAGTAACCGCATGAGACAATTTAGTATTTTTGGGAATTTGGCAGAAACCGACGAATTTGGTCCAGATCCGGTATTACTCCGGAAAAGGGGAATGGCTTCTACCATTCAGAAAAAATTTGAGAACTACAAAAAAAAGATAGATGATCCAGCTTATATGGATTATGCGATCAATAAAATTGCGATGGAAATTTCACATTTTATTTCGAAGTAATTACCCTAGGCTATAAATCCATTGGTAACCGATACAATACTCCACCGCCTCCCAGATGTGTACTTCCTTTGTTCGGGAGGAGAGGTCCCAATCGGCAATGGTTCTTGTAAGAGAGGCAATTTGTTTTTTCTTTCTTAAGGATAGTTGTTTGGTTTGGGGTTCTGTATCTAAAATTTTTTGAATTCTCTGTTCTTCCCCTTCTGGAACGAATCTCGTATTTCGAAAAGCAAATCGTTCGGATAGAATTTCTTTGATTTTGATTTCTTCTAGTTTAATACACCTTTCATTCGTTGTTTCGAATAACGTTTGAAAGATGGTGATCCTATCTAAAAATGCACCGCTGATTTTTTGCAAATACAGACGAATCTTTTGTAAGGAACAATGGCAGATATGATTGCTATGGTAGTTTCCGCAAGGGCAGGGGTTTGCCGACAACATCAAGGTGAAATCGGTTTTTAGTTTTGTCTTTTCATTCATCCGAACAATTTCTAAATACGAATCTTCCATAGGCATTCTTAAACTTTCCAGAATGCGATCTTTAAATTCCAAAGCTTCATCCAAATAAAGAATTCCTCCATATGCTTTGGAAATTTCACCAGGTTGGAAGGGAAGACCTCCACCCACAAGTCCCACCTCGGTGGCGGAGTGGTGTGGACTTCGGAAAGGACGTTTCCGGGTGGGAATTTCAAAGTCCCCACCAGAGGTCCAGATTCCTTGGTCGTTTTGGTCTCTTGTTTCTTTGGGTGGGAGTAAGGGTTCCAACATTCTGTGGAGCATCGTTTTACCAGAACCTGGACTTCCCAATAACAAACTGTGGTGTTTACCGAGAAGCGCATACAAAAGTCCCTGGAAGGTCTTCATCTGGTAGGGATCCAAAAATACGTTATCCCAAGTTTGAGGATCGGAAGGAGGGGTGGGAACCTCGCGGTTGTCAGGTGAGGACTCGCCGAGGTTTTGGAGTCCTTCCAGATGGTCCAAAAAGTAATATCGACCCTCAGGTAAGATGTCTTCTTGTAAGGAGGCAGGAAGGCAGAAGGAAACATCTGCACTGTCTCGGTTTTGCCAGAGATAGGGTAAAAGTTCCTGGCCTCCGAGAACCGATCCATCCAAACCAAGACCACCCAAAAAGAAGAACTTGCCCTTGGGAATTTGGACTTGATCCGTTGCCACTAAGATTCCTACCGCAATGGCCAGATCCAAACAAACCATCCGTTTGGGGATATGCGCCGGTTTTAAGTTGATGACGATGGTTTCTAGTGGGAATAGATAACCGGAAGCTTCCAGAGCCAAACGGATGCGATCTCTGGACTCTTTGGTGGAGATAGAGGCACAACCTAAAATTTGGAACCCTGGAAGTCCTCTTCGGATTCCCACTTCGACCTGGATTTCTTTAGATCCATTCCATTCGTATAACAGACTTCCAACTTCAGCGCGTTTGGGGATCACAGCTAAATTTGGTTACGAATCCGTTCTTTTGGGCCAAAAAATAAAAAAGACTTTGCATAATTGAGGCATCATGGTGACTTTTCCTCAGAGTTTGCTTTGAATTGTAGTATCATTCGTGTAATTCCCCTCGTCCTTCTCCTTGCGTTCAGTCATTGTTCCCAACGGTTGATCAAAAAAGAAAGATTAAGGGAAATTAATGAATACTATGATGGAAAGACATATGCCTTACAAGAGGAGATTAAATTCTCTCAAACGGAAGTTTGGAAGAAAGGAACCTTGGTTAAGATCTATATCGAATCCACTCCTTCTCTTTTGAAATTGAAGGTTTATCCCATAGCAGAGTCTAGAGAGTCTTCTGTGGGGAAATTGGCAGCCTACATCATCAATGATGACGTGAAGAAAAAGCAGTATGACTTGGAAGATGTCGAAGAGTGGGTTGGCAAAAAATTCACTCTAGTCGAAACCAATGTCAAAAAGAAGAAATAAAGGTTTAGGGATGCCGTATTGTCGCAGTTTGTTCGTTTCAGTTCTTTCTTTGTTTCTTGTTCAAGATTCTTCCCCCCAAGTCCCGATATTCTACCTGTGAAGATCTTTCGGTTGGCCATTATTTCCCTTTCGGTTCTTTTTGGAACTCAGATTGTTGCCAATCCATTTCAAAAAATTCATTCTGAAATCAATGAGTCCATCCCCGGAAATGATTCAGGGATGTTTCGCCTCTTTGGCTCGCAATCACAAGAATCTGAAATCCATAAACTGTTTTCTGTTGGTGTAAATCCTTCTGGGGAAGAGGAAGAGGTGGAACTTGCCTCTCTTGATTTGCCCAAATACATTGATGTATCACCTGTTGTCAGTAATACAGTCGTACATGAGTCTGGAATCATCTTAAAAAAATATGCAGTACAAAAGAAAGACAATCTATCGAAGATTGCTCGGTCCTTTTCTATCGAATTGGCAAAACTAAGAAAACACAATGGGCTAACAAGTGACCAACTCAAGATTGGCCAGGTATTGGAAGTTCCCGTTCAGGTGAAAAATGCTTCTTCTTCCCGAGTGGTTCTCAAAAAGATTTTCATTATGCCGGTTCCGCAAAGCCGAGTGACTTCTCGGTATGGAAGAAGGGTAGATCCTTTTAATAAATACAATCGTGTGTATCACACTGGCCTTGATCTGGCTGCTAAAGTGGGGGCTCCGGTTCTCTCTGCTGCGGATGGGGAAGTCGTATTTACCGGTCGTAACGGCGGGTATGGAAATTCGGTCACCATCCAACACAAAAACGGTTATAAAACAGTTTACGCCCACTGTTCCCAGATTTTAGTTGAGGTTGGGGAAACGGTGAAGATGGGTCGTGTGGTTGCTCTTGTCGGAAGGACAGGAACAGCAACAGGGGCACATCTGCATTTTGAAGTGTTTCGAAACGGGAGGATCATGAATCCCGAATCAGCTCTAAGTATGACAGAAAAACAAGTCACTAGACTCCCTAAATCTGAAGTAGCCGGAATGTAATTGGAGCAAACCTCCAATTTGTGGGGAGCATGAATTTAATCCTTCAAAGAATCCAATCGAGTCAGTTTTTGACATTGATTCCGGCGGTTTTACTTTTTTCCTTTTCTCTCGCCTATTTACTAAAGTTAGTATTACTGCTTTTGTTTTCCACAGAAACAGGGATTGGTGTGGCAGGTACACGGCCCAAACAAATGCGTCAAGAAGTCATTTTGGCTGTGAGTACTTATGAAGATATCGTCACAGGTAATTTGATTCGTGGGCAAGTTTTTGATCCTAATGACGCCACCAAACGAGGGGCAGATGGGTCACCTCTCGATCCTGAAATTGCCCAGGACAATGGGGACGATGACCAAATGTTGATTACGGGAACTCTCTCTGGACATTGGTCCTTTGCTCGAGTGACCATCAGGGAAAAACAGAACAACGATTCCGAAGAATATGGCACAGGTGAGATGGTTGGCGGATATAAAGTGCAAACTATCGAACAACACTTTGTGGTATTAAAAAAAGGGGGCCTTAGCCTTCGAGTGAACATTGGTGAAACACCAGCCCAAGCGAAAGAACGAATTCGTCCGAAAGACGCAGCAGCTGTTTCTAATTTAGGACCTTCTAGTCAAACGGTCCAAAAAGTTCTTTCCCGTGAGGATGTGAATCGCAAACTGAAAGATCCGAATACTATCTATAAAAATGCAAGGTTTGGCCCACATTTGGTAGACGGAAAGATCGAGGGTTACAAGATCTATCAAGTGGCAAAAGACCATGTATTTTATTCCCTCGGTGCTCGCGGTGGGGATATTATCAAAAGAGTTAATGGAATGCCACTCAACGAAACTGAGAAAATGTTGGAAATTTGGGGTTCGATCAAACAGGCTCCGAAAATTACAGTGGATTTAGAGAGACAAGGCAAAATAATCACATATGAATTTATCATTCGGAATTAAAATGAGAAATCGTCTTCCTTTAGTAGTACTGAGTATTTGCCTATATGTCTTTGTCACTCCTAGTTTTTCACAAGAGAAAGGGAAACCAAAGGCCAAATCTTCCCCAGAACCTGCTAGTTTTACGGCGGATTGGAGAGATACAGAACTCAAAGATTTCCTTATGGGAATGAGTGCCATCATCAAACGAAACATTCTCATTGATGATGCTGTGAAAGGGAAAAAGATTACCATCATCTCGCAAAAACGAGTGAAAATTGAAGACGCTTACGGATTTATGAAATCTGTTTTAGAAACGCAAGGGTTTGGTCTTATCGAAGAAAACGATCTCATCAAAGTTGTCAAAATCAAAGACGCTCTAGCCAAGTCACCCATAGTTCGCATAGGGAAAGATCCTGTTTCCGAAGCGGATGTATCACTCAACAAAACTATTACACAAATTGTTCCCTTAGAATTTTCAAATGCTGCGGAACTTGAACCAATCCTAAAACGGGTAACATCCCCAGATACCGATATCATCATTCCAAAAAATCAAAACACACTGATTTTTTCTGGTTCCACATCGGACATCAACAAATTACTCAAGTTAGTTGATAATTTGGATGTTCGTGCCGATGGGCCTGGATCCATTTCTTCTGCGGGTGATATCCATATTTATACTTTAGAATACAATGAAGCAGAGAAGTTGGCTGCCATTTTGGTGAAATTGGACATGCCTGATGCTCCTACGGCTCCGACACAGGGTCCTCCGGGAGAACCGGGTGCTGATGGCAAACCGGCACCACCACCACAACCAGTGGCCCAACCAGCAAAAGTTCCTGGTAAACAAGATAAAATTAAGGCAGTGGCTCACAAAGAATCGAATTCTTTGATTGTAACGGCTTCTCCTCAAGAATGGGAAGAAATCAAAAAGATTATTAAAATTTTAGATACTCCCAGAAAACAGGTGTTACTCGAAGTACTCATTGTCGAGCTTAGTTCCACTGACCTAAACGATTTTGGTATCGATTGGCGTTACCAAGAGTTGGCTTATGGACAGTTTAACACGGGTCTTGCGGCGCAAGGGGGAGTAATCGATAAAAATGGTCGACCTACCAACGTAAACACTCTTTCTGGTTTCTCTCTTGGTTTCATTCGTCGCGGGGGTCAACAAATCATTGGTATTTTGAATGCCAACTCGACCAACGAAAATTTTAATGTATTGTCAGCGCCACAAATTCTGACCTTAGACAACCAAGAAGCGGAAATCAATGTGGGGCAAGATGTTCCGGTGCGAACTCAGAACAGGAATGCTGGTCTTGGGGGAGATAATGCGGTAACAGTGGCAAACTTTGAATACCGGCCAACAGGGATTAAACTCAAATTCACTCCCCATATCAATAAAAATAATCGCATCACTCTTGATCTTTACCAAGAGATAAAAAACGTAGCGGGAATTTCTTCCGAAGCTACGGGGGGAAACCCAACGTTTAACAAACGTGATATCAAAACAACCATTGTTGTGGACAATATCCAAACGATTGTGATTGGGGGACTCCTCTCCAATGACAAACAAAAGAAAGTGCAAAAGATCCCAATTCTCGGTGAGATTCCCTTACTTGGAACACTATTCCGCAGAACCACCAATCAAAATCGTAAAACCAATTTGATGGTGTTTTTAACACCACACATTCTGGACGACCGAGACAAATCGGATCGTATCACCATCCAAAAGAAAAATGAACAAGAAAGGATGGTCGACGAACGAGAAAAGAAATTACGATGAGAAAGAGTTTAGGTCAAATTCTATTAGAAGATGGGATCCTTACCATAAAGGATCTCGAAGACATTTCCAAACAACAGGAAAAAACCAATCTTCCTATTACTCATATCATTCAGAAAAAAGGTCTCGCTTCTGAAACTGACATCTTAAAAGCCTTATCCAAATTACATAGAATGGATTTTGTCGACAAACTTGAGTTTGTTGCAAACGAAGAAGTATTTGGAAAAATCCCCTTAAAACTCGTCCAACGCTCCAAAATTGTACCGGTTTCTGTCAAAGGTAAAAAAGTAATCGTTGCTACCTCTGACCCCACAGACCTCCACCCCATGGACGATATGCGTTCCTTCTTAAAAGGTTACGAAATCCAATTCGTTCTCGCAACGGAAAACGAAATTATGAGGATCGTTCACTCTCAGTTCGACAAAACCACTGCCGAAGCCAAAGAGATGATGGACGAGATGGATGGGAGTTTTGGAGATCTATCGGATGCATTCGAATCCGATGCACTTGATCTTTCGAACGAAGCTCCTATCATTAAAATGGTGAACGTGATTTTATCACAAGCCGTTTCCGAAAGAGCCTCGGATATCCACGTAGAACCTTTTGAAAAATCGCTGGTGGTTCGATATCGTGTTGATGGGGTTTTACAGAAAGTTTTAAATCCGCCTAAGTCCTATTTGGCGGGGATCTCTACTCGTATCAAAATCATGTCGAATTTGAACATTGCGGAAAACCGTTTACCGCAAGATGGTCGGATTAAACTACGGTTAGCTGGGAAGGATGTGGACGTCCGGGTTTCTATCATTCCATGTCAATTCGGGGAACGTATTGTAATGCGGATTCTCAATAAAACAGATCAAAAGTATTCGATAGAAACCATGGGTTTTAATAAAGAAATCCTAAAAGATTTTAAAGAACTCATTTATAAACCTTATGGAATCATACTAGTAACGGGGCCAACAGGATCCGGTAAATCAACAACTCTCTATTCTGCGTTATCGGAAATCAATACAGAGGAACGAAATATCATTACTTGCGAAGATCCGGTGGAATACCAGATGGATGGGATTTCCCAAATGCAAATGAACGAAAAAATTGGCCTTACCTTTGCTGCGGGCCTTCGTTCTATTCTTCGCCAAGATCCGGATGTGGTAATGGTAGGGGAGATCCGCGATGAGGAAACGGCAAGGATTGCGATTCAAGCTTCCCTTACCGGTCACTTAGTTTTTTCTACCCTCCATACAAACGATGCTTCCGCAGCTGTGACAAGGCTTGTGGATATGGGAATTGAGCCCTATTTAATTACAAGTTCCGTTCTTGGATTTATGGCGCAAAGGCTCGTACGTGTGATTTGTAAAGATTGTAAAACAAGTTATAAACCAACCGACAAAGATTTAGCAGGTCTTGGAATCCAGAGAAAAGAATTAAAAAATGGAGTCTTATACCGCGGGAAAGGTTGTGCCTCCTGTCTAAACTCTGGATACAAAGGGCGAACAGGTTTGTATGAACTACTCATAATGAATGATGAAATCAAACGAGCTATTTTGCAAGGTGCTGATTCCAATCGAATCAAAGAACTTGCGATTAAAAATGGACTAGCAACACTACCAGTATATGGTAAATTCAAGGTAATTGAAGGTGTGACTACGCCGGAAGAAGTACTCCGGGTATCATAGTTTTATGCCACTTTTTACTTACGTTGCATTTAATAGAAAAGGCAAAGAAGAAAAAAACATCATCGATGCGGTGAATCTTCAAGCGGCACGTAACAAGCTTAAGGCGAAAGGTCTTTACGTTCGTTCCATACAAGAAGACCGTGAAAAAGAAGAAAGGGAACTTTTTCCTTTTTTGTCCAAGTTATTATACCGAATCCCAAGAAAAGATGTGGGGCTTTTTTGCAAACAATTGGGAACGCTGATTGGTGCCGGGATTCCGTTGGACAAATGTTTACTTTCCATCATTGACCAAGTGGAAAATATTTATTTCAAAAAAGTTCTAATTGAGATGCGAGCCGACATCACGGAAGGGATGAGTCTTTCTGAGTCCATGAAAAAACACAAAACTGTGTTTCCTGACCAGTACCCCAGTTTAATTTCTGTCGGTGAATCTACAGGAAACTACGAAGACACCTTGCACAGATTAGCTGAACTAGAAGAAAAATCTTCGGAATTAAAATCAAAAGTCCAAGTGGCCATGATTTATCCCATGATTATGGGTTTGTTATCTCTAGGTGTTTCGATTTTTTTACTAGTTGTGGTCATTCCACAAATTGAACAGTTGTTTGCTTCCTTTGATGCAAAACTTCCCCTTCTTACGAGAGGTGTTATCTTTTTATCCTATATTCTTACAAACTATTGGTTTTTTATATTAGGTGCGATTGCAGGTGGGCTTCTTGGATTTATGAAATGGAAAAGTTCAGGGGAAGGGAAAAAAACTTGGGATAAATTTCTTTTGAGGTTGCCTGTGATCGGAACCTTACTTCGTAAAATTTTAGTTTCCAATTTTGCAAGAAACCTATCCATTCTTCTGATGAACCGGGTTCCACTGATTGTATCTTTGAATATTGTATCGGATGTTGTCGGGCACACCGTTTTTAAAGAAGAAATTGAAAGTGCTATCATCAAAATCAAAGAAGGGGGGAAACTTTCTGATTCCTTACAAGGATCACAAGTCCTTCCCCAGATGGTTCTCGGGATGCTCAGTGCCGGGGAAGCATCCGATAAAGTTCCCGAAATGATGAATAAACTCTCGGAAATCTATGAATCCGAGGTCGACACGGCAATAAAATCTTTGACCCAATCATTAGAACCAATGATGATCATTGTAATGGGTGGAATTATTTTTACCATTATGGCGGCGATTATGACGCCAATGTACAAACTAACTCAAGAAATCCAGGGGATGTAGAGTTTATGAAAACTAAAGGGAAACACAGAAAGATTCGTGAGGGACTCACACTAATCGAGATTACCGTGGTAATGCTCATTTTAGGATCACTCATGGCAATTCTTTACTCCAGTATCGGAAACCGGGGTGAAGGCGAAAAAAAATTGAAGCTGAAAAATGACAGTGCCGTACTCAAAACTGCACTAGAAAGGTATTTAGAAGTTTATGATAAATATCCATCGGAAGAACAAGGTTTGCAGGCTTTAATCGAAAAACCAGATGATGATAAAATCGGTGACGATTACGAACCTATCATTCGTGAAAAGGCAGTTTTAAAAGATCCGTGGAAAACACCTTATGTGTTAAAGTTTGAAGGAGCTGTTCCTCAAATTGTGACGTTAGGTGATGATAAAAAAGAAGGTGGAGAAGGAAAAGGTAAAGATTTTAATATCCTTTCACCGGATGATTACCCGGCCGCTTTCCGATAAAATACCGGTTCTGAAAACCAAACGGAAATTACGCGATGGTCTCACTTTGATTGAGATCGTCGTAGTAATCTCCATTCTTGGTCTTATCATGGTGATTGTTGGTGGAACTCTCCGTAACCTCATCATTCCTTCCACAGAAGATATTTCTGTTAAGTTACAAGAATCCTTTAAGTTCGGATACAACAAAGCGCAATTAACCAATCAAGCTGTTCTATTCAAATATGATTTCGAAAAAAGAGATTACCAGTTTTTTCTTTTAAAAAGAGAAGAAGGTGGATTAGAAGAAGAAGCTATATTAAAAAAAGTTACCCTTCCTTTTTATTCAAAAATTGTTAAAGTAAGGGACGTAGCTGGAAAACCGAGGTCGGAAGGAAAACTTCATATTGTTTTTACCCCACAAGGTACTACCACAGACTTATTTTTATATGTTGGTTCCGATACAGAGATCAAAAGAACCATTCAAATTTATCGGTATGGTGGTAAATTCAAAATCCACAAAACGGAATACTTTCCGGAACAAGAAACGAACCCCATTCAAAAGATATCTTACGGACTTGACGAACGAGATGAACAAGTAGATTCCAATGCAAAAACGCAATCTAAGTAAACGAAACGAAGCAGGTTTTACACTCTTTGAGGTTACCATTGCAATGGCTATGGCTGCTATGGTGATGACTTATACATACTCTCTTATTGCAGAAGGAATTTCTTATCAGAAAAAAGCAGTCTTACTTGCCAATGCCGTACATTTAGCAAAAATCAAAATGGCTCAAGTGGATTCTTCCACAACCATGCAAACAGATACATCTCGCGGATCGATCGAAGCCTTTCCTGGTTACACCTTTGAAACCGAAATTAAAGAAGAAGAAATGGATCTCCTCAAACTAGCCGGAGGACCAAATGCCGATGCATTGCGTAAAAAAGCACCAAAGGATATGTTAGGTGATAAAGATGTAGGATTCAGTGACCTTATGAAAAAAAGAGGTCAAAAAAAGAGTTTTGAGACAGGTGGCGTTCTAAAAGTTTTTAGAGTGAAGGTTTCTATTTTTTATATGGATGGGAACAAAAAGGAAACGTATAGCGTAGAAACATTTAGGAGTACGAAATACTAATGCTCGTGGTTTCGCGATATAAACGTGGGTTTACCCTGGTGGAGATCTCCATTGTTGTAATGATTATGGCAGTCATTTTCACTGGGATATTCTCTGTTTTTTATACTGCAAATAAAATCTCGAAAAAAGGTGCTTCGAACAAGGGTGCCAACAGAAAGGACATTCTTTATGCTATGGAGAATATCAGGGGGACATTTGCTCGTACTTATTATATAGATAACCAAAAAAGAATATTATTTGTAGGTAAACAAGACGGTGTCACAGGGACAAGAAACGATCGGGTAGTATTTGCGACGGCCAATCCAAATTCGGAAGAAGAAGGGCAAGCTTCGGTTCGGGAAGTTTCCTTTTTTTTACGGAAGATGCCCAATCCAAAAATGGAAGGATTGTCATATCTTATCCGCCGAGAAGATGAAATGATTGATACATTTCCCACTCAAGGTGGCGTAGAACATGTATTACTCGAAAATGTCAAAAGTTTTCAGATGAAGTTTTCTGAACGTGGAGACAAATGGGTAGATGATTGGAATTCCCGAACAACGAAAAAAATTCCAAGGCTTATTCGGTTTGAAATTATATCACTAGTGGGGAATGCATTTGTTAAATATGAATCGCTTGCGCATCCAGTCATTCTCTTCAAATAATAAAACAAAAAAAGGTTTTATGGTCTATCTTCTTGTGATGGCCATTGGTACCGCTTCTTTGTTTACCGCATCCAAATTCTTTGAAGATGCAGCTACAGAATACCGTGTGGCACGGTCCCAAGCCGATGGATTTAAGGCTCATATGCTCGCTAAAGCAGGTTTTATGGGGGCAGTGGGTGCTTTAAAAAAAATTCCGGAAGAAGTTTTATACCAATCGGGCCTCGCAATGGATCCTCCCCCCATTCCGTTAGGGGGTGGCGTTATCTATTACACAATGAGTCCCGAAGACGGAAAAATTAACATCAATTCTTTAGTAAAAATTTACGATGACCAACCAAACCAGCGAACTATAGAAATGGTCACTCGTCTCTTTTACCAATTTGGATTAAAACGAGAGATGATTTTTCCGATTTTGGATTGGATTGATGAGAACCACCAGGAAACTGGTGGGGGCGCCGAACAGTACTACTACAACCGGCTTTCTCCAGCGAGAAAAATCAAAAATGCTCCGTTGTATTCTCTCTCGGAACTCTTAGGGGTCAAGGGATTCGATCGGTCCGTAGTTTATGAAAGTTTGAAGCCGAAGGATTATGATAAAAATAATTCCAAGGACTTTATGACTGAGGAGGAAAGAGCCCTTCGTTCCGATAAAGACTATGTGCTCTCAAATAATATTACTGCTTACCTTCCTGCGGGTGATTCCTATGATGACCGGATCAATATCAACACCGCACCCTATTTTGTCCTAATTTCCCTTTCCGACTTTATGACCAAACAGGCCGCTATGAAAATTTTGAAACTCAAGTTGCAGAAAGGAGGCTATATTAAAGAATTGAAAGATCTGGAGACCGAACCTGAATTCCAAGTCAAAACAACGGGGGATTTAACTCTGTATAAGGAACTGGCAGGGGAGGGAACAGATGTCTCTGGTGGGCGTATTAAAACCAAAGGCGAAATTTATAAAATCACAGGGGTTGGGATTATAAAGGATAAAGTGGTTCGAAAGGTTTCTGGTCTTTTTGACCTAACCAAAAACCAGATGTTATACTATACTGAAGATTAATTATGTTATCATTTGACCAATACCTAGCTATCGATTATGGTTCGACGTTTCTAAAAGGAGTCCTTTTTAAAAAAGTACTCGGGAAAGTGGTGATCCTTCGAACGGAGAGCCTTCCTGTTGTAGAACTGGACGAATCCGAAGGGGATCCCTTCGAATACAATATCATTCGTTTCATTCAAAGTTTTTTTCCTGAGGAAAATCGTTTCCTTCTCAATTTGGGAATCCACAATCTTTTTGTTCGTGACCTAACTGTACCTTTGGTTTCAGAAAAAGCCATCCAAGAAGTATTACCCTTTGAAGTTGAAAACTTAGTTCCTTATCCTATGGAGGAACTGGAGGTCATTGGCAAAACTTGGAGATCGAATAAAGAAAACTCGGATGTCATTTCTTTCAATGTCCACCATTCTGAACTCCTGCGTGCGTTAAAACCGTTTGCTAAGGGAGATCTTTCTTTATCTTGTTTATCACTGGATTCCTTTGCCCTTTCTTCTTTGGTAACAAAAAACTATCCATTGTTACTTGCGGAACAAACGATTCTCCAACTAGATCTTGGTGGAAAATATAGTATTCTTAATATCCTATTTGAAGGAAAACTTCGTCATACCCGCCAAATTTATATTGGTGGTGAAGATGTGAGTTTGGAAATTGCCAATCTACTAAAAATCGAATTAGAAGATGCAAGGCTACTCAAGGAATCACTTCCTGTTGGATTCCTTTTTGAAACAATCGAAAAATCAGAAGAAACAAACTTTCTATCTCGATTTCATATCACAGCCACTCAGTGGAAATCCCTTCGAAAGTTTATATTAGCAAAAATTGAACAGCTGATCCATGAAGTGGAAAATAGTATCTTCTCACTTCCCGAAACAGAAAGACCAAACCTTATCCTTCTCTCCGGAGGGGCCAGTTTGTACCCAGGTCTTACTGCCTATTTGGAAGAAAAGTTAGGAATTAAAACTGGCCGTTATGAATTTTTAGGCATAACTGATCCAAGTTTTGTGACGGCAGTTGCTACAGGAACGCACTTTGAATCCCGTAACCGAGTCAATTTTTTGGAAACGGGATTTGCAAAAAAAATTCACACCAATAGGTTTAAATTATCTGCTTTCAAACCACACCTAATCCTCGTAAGTATTTCATTAGTATTATTGTTTGGCGTGTTTATTATCGGAATTGTTTTAGATAAACGTAAAATTGCAGCCAACAAACAAGTATTAATTGAAAAATACAAAAATGGGATTGGTGGAGAACTGGGAGAGGATGAGGATCCGCTGAAACTCGCCTCTGACAAACTAAAAGCAGAACGAAAGAAAACTGAAATCTATCGTTTGTTCCTTTCCCAGGAAAGTGTTTTGGATGTTTTGAACGAAGCCACTGAACAATTTCCTTCCCCAGAGGTATTACCGTTTATTTTGGATCAGTTTAATTTTGAAGAAAAAGAAATCCAAATTTACGGTAGGGTCAATGAATTTGGGGAAATTGGAACCATCCAATCTGCGTTAGAAAAATCCGAAAAATTTACCAATATACAAATTCAAAACAAAAGACTGATCACTGGAGTGAATAAATTCAAAGTCAGTTTTAAAATCAAAATGGATGTTGTGACTCCGAAGGATGAACCGTAATGTTTGATCGGCTCAATGATAGAGAACGTGTTTTAGTCACTGGTTTAATTAGCTTTGTAGCTTTACTTGGGATTTATACCATTATCACTTTATTTTCAGATTTGCGAAATAGTCTTACAGAAGAAATTTTTGAAACTAGAACACAGGCAACAGAACTTGATCGAGTGATTCGAGAATATAATTATTTGCGTGGTTTACAATCAGGTGGAAGTGAAGAAGACGTGAGTGTCATGTATTCCAAACTCGATCAGATTTTGGTTCGATACAATTTGAAAGACAAAGTCCAAACAATGAAAGATACAAGTAATGTAATCCAAAAGGATTATAACAAAATTACAATCGATGTATCGTTTCGCTCTGTACTTTTGCAGGACATTATTAAACTTGTATATGATATAGAAAAGAACAAACAAATTCAAGCAAAAGTAGACTTACTCAGTTTTCGAAAGCCGTTTGCTGAAAAAGAGATATATGATGTGAACTTGAAAGTTTCATCGTATAGTCGTTTATCGAAAGGGAAATAATATGCCAAAAGAAACTGAATTGGAAGAAGATTTTCTTAACGAAGAAGACCAAGAGATTCAAGAAAGTCTTCTGGAAGACGACGGTGATTTGTTTGATGAGGATGGTGATGAAGAACACTCAAAACTAAATCGCAATCAAATTTTTTCACTTGTGGCCATTACTATTTTATCCTTTTTCGTATTTACTCTATTTATATTTCCGTTGAGCGAAATTGTTCGCTCTGTTTTGATCAAAACAGGTAAAGAAACCGGAATCTTTATGGATGCAAAAGAAATCCATTTCCCTATGATTGGGAGAAAGTCTTTTGATAGTTTTGTTGCTAGTTTCCCGTCTGGCACTTCAATTAAAGCAGAAGAAATTAGTTTGGGAGTTTCTTTATTCGGTCTTCTCCAGTCCAGGTTGGAAGGAGATGCAAACATCGGGTATTTTAGTTTTGAAGGAGGTGAGTGGGCTGCAGGTATCCAAACTTTGGATATTCCCCTCCGTTTGTCTTCGATAGATGATAAAGTTACTAAATGGAATGGGGAAGGAGAAATTGACTTATCTGGTGGAAAAATCAAAGAATCCGCAGAAATCCCATTTTTAGGCAGCTTAAAAGGAACTGATATTCGTAAGGCGAATATTGTTTTTAAGATTCGTTCCGGTAAATTACTTCTGGAACGAGGAAGTTTAGAGTCATCTTTTGCTAAATTTCAATTCCAAGGTGTGGTTCGTCTTTCGGATACTTTAGCTTATTCTCAGTTAGATCTAAAAGTGTGTTTCACTTTGACAGAAAAATTTGCCCAGGAACGACAAGACTTAGTCGGTATGTTGGCACTTCTTCCGCAGGAAGGGGGAAAAACTTGTATCCCAATCCGAGGTACTTTTTCGTCTCCTAAAGTGGACCTTCCCAACTTAAATCAGTTAGGTGGTTCGGCACCAAAAGCAGAAGAGACTTCAATTGAACCGGCTCCCGTTCCGTAATCTATCTTAAATTTCCAATTTTATAAATGAATTGAGAACAATAAAAACAAGCAGATAATCCTTCTTGTTTTTATACTAGAATTTGATTTTCTCTTTAGGATAAGAGGGAACAAAAACACCAATGACCACCTATGTTTAGATAAAAAAAAGACCTAAACTTAAAGCTTAGGTCTTTTTTTCCTTCACCCAAACCCTAAATTGCATTGCAATCAGAGTTTGGTTATTTTTGTGGAGTTAGCTTACGAACAACCAGTAGTGGATCCGCAAGAGATACACTTGAGGCAAGCACCGTTACGAACCATCTGGAAGGAACCACATTCTGTACAGGAATCTCCTGTATAACCTTTGGTTCTGGCCTCTGCGATGATTTTAAGAGTTGCCGCTGCCGATTGTGCTGCGGTTGGTTGTGTTGTACCACCTGCCACTGCCACCGGTTCTGGTTTTTCTTCCAATACAGACTTCATCGAAATAGGGGCAACATGTAGCGGAGCACGAAGTCCGCTACTTTCCTGCTTTCCCACTAGATCTTTGCTTGGTTCTGCTTTCCTTCCTACTTCATCAGTTCTTAGATCTTCAGGAGATACTTGTGCCAAGTCGTATCTACCAAGGTAAGTGATGGCAAGTTCTCTAAAGATGTAATCGATCACAGAGGTTGACATCTTAATATGAGGGTTGCCAGAAACCATACCGTTTGGCTCAAATTTGAAGAATGTAAATGCTTCTACAAATTCTTCTAAGGGAACTCCATGTTGGAGGCCAAGAGAAACCGCAATCGCAAATGCATTCATTAAAGATCGGAAAGCCGCCCCTTCTTTGTGCATATCGATAAAAATCTCACCGATTTGGCCATCTTCGTATTCTCCTGTGCGAAGGTATACTTTGTGCCCCCCAACCATAGCTTTTTGCGTATAACCTGCACGACGGTGTGGGAGTTTTCTCCTTTCCGCAATGTATTTATAAACAAGTTTTTCTGCCACTTCTGTTACGGTTTTTGGAGCAGAGGAAGTTTGGAGTTCTTCCTCTTCTTCTCCCACAGCACTTAACAACTGAAATACGGAGTTAAGTGGTTGTGAAAGTTTAGATCCGTCACGGTAAAGTGCATTAGCTTTGATCATCACTTTCCAAGACATGAGGTATGCATTTTTCACATCCTCAATGGTTGCCTCCTCGGGAAGATTGATCGTTTTGGAGATAGCACCCGAAATGAATGGTTGAGCCGCAGCCATAATTCGGATATGTGATTGATAAGATAAAAATCGTTTTCCGTATTTTCCACATTTGTTTGCACAATCAAAAACTGCTAAGTCTTTCTCTTTGATGAAAGGTGCATTTTCGATGGTCATCGTTCCGCAAACATAATCGTTTGCTTGTGCGATTTCATCTGCTGAAAATCCCAATGTTTCCAAAAGGTTAAAACTCATGGAGTTGTAAACGGTCGAATCGATTCCCAACGTTTTAGAAAGGAAATCTTCACCTAACGTGAATTTATTGAATGCAAATTGGATATCGAAAACGAAGGGAAGTTGTTTTTCGAGTTTTTCCAAAACATCTTCTGTAAAACCTTTTTCTTTCAAACGAGCCGTGTTCACACCCGGTGCTCCGTTGAATGTCGCATGGCCTTTACAGTAGTTGACTATCGCATCTTGTTCGGCTTGGCTATAACCAAGTTTTTTCAATGCAGCAGGAACGGATTGGTTGATGATTTTGAAATAACCACCACCAGCCAATTTTTTGTATTTCACAAGAGCAAAGTCCGGTTCAATCCCTGTAGTATCGCAGTCCATAACAAGGCCAATGGTTCCAGTAGGTGCAATCACTGTTACTTGTGCGTTGCGATATCCATACAATTCCCCAAGTTCTAGGGCTCTGTCGGAATCTTCTTTTGCTGCTTCGAGTAGGTAAGAAGGAAGAAACGATGGATTGATTCCCACCGGAGTGATGGTGAGGCCTTCGTATTCTTCTTTTGGTGCATTGTAAGCGGCACGTCTATGGTTACGAATCACTCGGAGCATATGGTCTTTGTTTTTTTCGTATCCAACAAATGGTCCGAGTTCCTTTGCCATCTCTGCCGAAGTTGCATACGAGGACATATGCATAATGGAAGAAATTGCACCAGTGACAGCCATGGCTTCTTGTGAATCATAAGGGATTCCCATGATCATAAGCAAAGAACCAAGGTTAGCATATCCGAGTCCCAAAGTTCTGAATTTGTAGGATAGTTCGGCAATTTCTTTGGAAGGGAACTGAGCCATAAGCACAGACACTTCTAAGATGATGGTCCAAACTTTGTTTAAGTAGCGGTATCCTTCTACGTCAAAGGTTCCGTCTTCTTTTAAGAATTTAACAAGGTTTGCGGAAGCCAAGTTACATGCCGTGTTGTCGAGGAACATATACTCAGAACATGGGTTTGAAGCATTGATGGCACCGTCTTCAGGACATGTATGCCATTCATTGATCGTGCTATGATACTGTGTTCCAGGATCTGCAGAATTCCAAGCGGCATTCGCAATTTTTTCCCAAAGGTCACGGGCACGTAGTGTTCTGGAAGGTTTTGGTTCCCGACCCGCAGCACGAGCTCTCTCTTTTTCTGTTCGAAAATAGAGGTTAAAAGGAAGATCTTTTTCGACTGCTTCCATAAACTCATTTGTGATTCGAACTGAGTTATTGGAATTTTGGCCAGAAACAGTATTGTATGCTTCGGACTGCCAGTCAGTGGTTAACTCTTCAAAGAGCAGGTCTTTGTATCCTTGTCTGGATAAGTCAATCACTCGTTTGATGTAGTTGTCTGGAACAAATGCCTTTCTAGCCTTTTGGATCGCTTTTTTGAGATCCCCATTGACAGTGGGGTCGTAGGTGCCTTCACCAAGTGTTTGTTTGGCGGCTGAACAAGCAGCCATAATATCGTTTAAAAGGCGATTGTTAAGGATTGATCCTGTGACAAGGGATGCCACTTTTTTCTCTTCTTGGACTTTCCAATCAATGAATTCTTCGATGTCTGGATGGTCCATATCAAGGCATACCATCTTCGCTGCACGACGAGTGGTTCCCCCAGATTTAATCGCACCAGCGGCTCTGTCCCCAATCTTTAAAAAAGACATGAGGCCGGAACTTTTACCACCGCCAGAGAGTGGTTCATTGGCAGAACGTAAATTTGAGAAATTGGTTCCTGTTCCCGATCCGTATTTAAAAAGACGAGCTTCACGAACCCAAAGGTCCATGATTCCCCCTTCATTGACTAAGTCGTCATCCACAGATTGGATAAAACATGCATGAGGTTGTGGGTGTTCGTAAGAAGAGGCAGATCTTACAAGCTTTCCAGATTTTGGATCCACATAATAATGTCCTTGTGACTTTCCATCAATTCCGTAAGCCCAGTGAAGTCCTGTGTTGAACCACTGCGGGGAATTGGGTGCAGCCATTTGACTTGCGAGCATAAAAATAACTTCTTCATAGAAGACACGAGCACTGTCTTCATCGGTAAAATAACCGTGTTTATAACCCCAATAAGTCCAACATCCCGCAAGGCGGTGGAACACTTGTTTGGAATCAGATTCTCCTACAAACCTGTCTTCAGGATTGAGGGCGATGAGTTTTTCATCATCAGGAACCGAACGTTGTAGCCATTCGGGGATTCCTTTTTCTGCAATTTTTTTGAGATATTTGGGAACACCTTTCCGGCGAAAGTATTTCTGCGCGAGGATATCTGTTGCTACTTGTGACCAAAAATCCGGAACTTCGACTCCGTTTGCCTCAAATACAACGGATCCGTCCGTATTCGTAATTTTAGAATCCTTACGGACCCAAGTAAGATTCGGGTACAAACCCTTATTCCCTTTGGTAAAATGCCTCTCAATTTTCATGCAGACCCCATCTACAACAACATATACAATTTCTATTTTTTTCCCCTACCAGGAGTGGAGAGGATTATGTCACAATGAGGGAATCTTTAGTTGGAAACATCCATTTTTTAAGCTAAGGAAGCCTGATTTTTTAGAATTTTTTCAATATTTCTGTAAGCTCTGAATGTTTTTTTTCGTTGACCTAGCGACCTTCCTACGTAGCATGGTCACAGATTCGAGATTCCCCTTTAGCTCAGTCGGTAGAGCAAATGACTGTTAATCATTGGGTCGCTGGTTCGAGCCCAGCAGGGGGAGCCAATCGTTTCTGAATGAGTTTTGAAACCCATCGGCTCGCAAAAAATCCCTCTCGTTTTCTTAAACTTCCTAGGGTTCTCCCCAGATTTCAAGCAGATTCCGCACCAAAAACCCAAATCTATCATTGTTCTTTTTAGTTTTCTCTTTTTTCTTTGCCAATTCCCTCTTTCCAGTGAAGGGAATTCTCCGCCAGAATCTCCCCTTTGGAACTCAGAACAGATCCTTTTCATTACCGCAAGAGCCGGTGAATCTACGGGACATTTAGATTTTTTTACTCTAAACGAGGGAGAATGGACTGCAGTGGTCGAAAAAATACCCGTGCGTCTAGGACGAAATGGGCTCATCCTCAAGGAACTAAAAAGAGAAGGGGATGGATACACTCCAGCAAGTAGTTATCCCATCCAAAGGATCATTGGAAAACAAAAAAGGAAAATTCGAAATTTAGAATACACTCAAATTCGAAAAAACTACTACTGGAGTGATAACCCTAAGTCAAAAAATTACAACCAAATGATCAAACACCGCGAAAAAGAGGCAGTGGCACTTTGGAATTCTTATATTTACGATTTATTTGTAGTGATTGAACACAATACAAATCCTGCTATTTTGGGAAGGGGAAGTATGTTATTCCTTCATGTTTGGAACGAAGATAACCCAACATCAGGATGTGTGGGTGTCTCAAAAGAAGTTTTGGAGACTTTAGTTTCCGTGTTAGATGGTAATAGGAAACCTAGTATTTCCATCCAAATTTTGGATTGAGGAAACACTCCCTACGCCACCGATCGGAGTGAAAATCCTTTGCAAAAGCAAAGATTGGAACGGAGAGCGGGATCGCATAATGGTTAAAATTGTTATTTTAATTAGATTTGCGAGGCACAAAAATTAAATTTTCTATTCTTGATAATTTGAATATTCTGAAAATATAAAAAACCGGCATTTGTAGTCAATACCGGAAAAATATGTTGTTTAGGTTTAGAGTTGATTAGAAGATTAAAAAGTTTTTACTGCAAAGTCTTTGTAGTCAGGTGTTTTCATTTCCTTTTCCCACTGACTCCAAGTATAGGGCCACATCGCAGGATCTCCGTCTGGGTCCAAATACCAACTTTGACAGCCGCCGAGCCATACCGTACTACCCATACCAGCTTTGAGATAAGCTGCAAATTGTTTTAATGCTTCTTCTGTAGTTTCGATTTCGTCAAATTTCTTTTTTCTCCAATCGTTAATCACTTTCATAACATATTTGGTTTGGACTTCGCTCATCGCAATTACTGAGAAGTTTCCAATTGGTGTATTGGGTCCCAACATAAGCACAAAATTAGGAAAGTGAGGAATGAATAAAGACCTGTAGGCTTGGACTTTCTTTTTCCAAACTGTATCGATGTTAATTCCATTTTTTCCAGTTAGGTTCATTGGTCTCATAAAGTTGAATGGATGAAATCCTGTCGCTAGGACTAAAATATCCAATTCGTGAAGTGTTCCGTCCTTTGTAACAACTCCTTTTTCGGTAATTTTTTCAATACCTTCGGTAACTAAATCTGCATTCGGTTTTTGGATGGCATCATAGAATGTAGAGTTTACAATTACGCGTTTGCATCCTACCCGATAGTTAGGTGTTAGTTTGGCGCGGAGTACGGGATCTTTAATGGAATTTCTGAGATTCCGTTTGCAAAGAAAACTCATAAGTAAATGAGGGATTTTTTTACCAATCACTGCTTTAGAGAACGTTTGTTCTACGGCAAAGGTATACCATTTGTGGAATCGCTTTAATATATTTGTATCCTTTCTCCAACGTTCTTTTTCCTTTTCGGAATAATTGGTATCGGGAATTTGAATGATCCATTGCGGTGTTCTTTGGAATACGGAAACTTTTTTCCCCACTTTGATCAATTCTGGAATGACTTGGGCTGCTGTAGAGCCTGTTCCGATGATACCAATTCTTTTTCCTTTTAAATCTACAGAATGATCCCATTCGGCTGTGTGAAAACATTTACCTTTAAAGGAACTTAGTCCTTGGATCTCGGGCCGGGCAGGGTGGTGCAAAATTCCTGTTGCGGAAATTAAAAAATCGGAAACGTATGTTTTTCCTTGGTTGGTTTTAGTAGTCCACTTTCCATTGTTATATGATGCTTCGCTAACTGCTTCATTGAAGTGAATTCTAGGAGTTACTTTGTATTTATCGCTGACTCGTTTGAAGTAAGTTTGGATTTCATCCCCATGGGCAAAACGGTGGCTCCACTCTGGATTTGGTTCAAAACTATAAGTATACATATGAGCAGGGATGTCACAGGCAACACCTGGATAGGTGTTTTCTCTCCAAGTTCCCCCTAGATCATTTTTTTTCTCTAATATGGTAACATCCGTGATCCCTGCTTTTTCTAATTCAATCGCAAGTAGAATGCCAGTCATCCCAGCACCTATGACCACAACGGAAGGATTTCTAAGAAGTGATGTTGTCATTTATTTCCTCATTTCGTAATTTGTTCGAACTTTCTTATGAGAACATTGTTCCGAAATTCGCAACTGAGACAGAATGACATCAGTTTGGGATTTGTTTGCAATAAAAAAAACATATGTGTGATAAAAAAGAAAATTTGAATTTTTAAATTAGAATCATAGTGATTCTAAAAAAATAAAATGAACGCTATCCAAATCGGTTCAGGGAAATTCTGCATTAGATTTGTTAGGCGGTCTATGGTACCTTGCCGCAGGTATTTCTTTTTTTCCATTTTGTTTCTCGTCTGTCGGGATCAGTGCAAATTTTTTTCGGAAAGACAGGAGCAAAAAACATATTTAAGTATTTACTTAATTAAGAAATATATTAATAATGCATTCAATGAATGCTTTTGCTGCTTTAGCAGATGATACGAGAAGGGATATTGTAAGGCTCGTGGCCAAAAATGGAGAACTTACTTCCACAGAAATTAGCCAGAATTTCCAGATGAGTCCTCCTGCAATTTCGCAACATCTGAAAGTGCTAAAAGCAGCAAATGTCCTTCAGGTGAAAAAGGATGCTCAGAAACGTATCTACAGTCTGAACCAACAAGGAATGCAGGAAATGGAAGCTTGGATTACCGATATCAAAAATCTTTGGACCAAACGTTTAGACAAACTGGATCGCTACGTGCTCAAACTAAAAATGGAGAGATCCCATGATAAAAAATAATACAGAGACAGTCATAGAAAACAACAAGGTTACTTTACTTATAAACGATATTTTGATGTACCGGCTGACTTACTTTTTGAAGTTTGGTCGGAGGGGGAACACCTTACAGAATGGTGGGGCCCAGATGGCTTTACGTTAACGATTCAAAGATTAGATTTTTCCAACGGTGGTATTTGGGAGTTTGTGATGCATGGTCCTGATGGACATGATTATAAAAATAAAATTCAATTTATCGACATTCAAAAACCTCATTTCATTTCGTATAAACATTTGGGGGATGGCGAGGGTGATGAAGACGTAAATTTCCAATCAAAAATCATTTTTGAAAAAGCTGGCAATGGAACAAATCTCGTAATGGAGCAACAATTCACCAGTAAACAAGAGTTAGAAAGAGTAAATGAGAAGTATGGAGCCATTGAAGGTGGAAAACAACACATCGGGAATTTGGCAAAGTATTTGGAAAAAATAAAGTAGGGGATCCTTGATAGATTTTAGCGATTAGGAACCTGAAAAAACATGTCCATCAAACATATCTATAAGGCGTTCGGAATTCCTGGATGCCGGTAGGTTACTAGAAATTCGAATGGATATTTTCGGTTTTCTTTTTTTGAAATCCCATGATTGCCACAATTCATTATGATTCTAAAACTTGTGATCAAGATGAGTTTGTAAATATGATTCATATACTGCCCGAACTGTCCGTGTAAGGTGATCCTATAAATGTGCAGAAAATAAGTTAATACACAGGAACTGGATCCCAATACCGACATTGAATCTCCTCACTTTGTCGATATTTTTTTCTATCCCTTCTCTGTGCCCAATAACAGGTGCCGTCAACAACACTTTCTGGCCAATAATCATCTTCCCTCCAATGTTTTCTATCTTTAATATTGGAATATTTACCTGCCACCCAAGGACTGTTTCTATTAGCTTTCTCTTTAATTGTATGATCTATGATATATTGTTGAACAATTCCATCTTTATCAAAGAATATATGAATATAGAGATAATCCATACCTACATAGCCACCATTTGGTAGAGGGGCCGTTAAGTAATTTACATAGGCGATAATTTTTTTCATTTCAAACTTTCTTCCCAGGATTTCTTTAGTGATTGGTTTTTTAAATGTCTTCCTTAACCAGGGCTTAGGATAAATTTCGAGTAATTCTTGTTCTGTGGTTTTTCCAATTACTGGCAATTTGTTTGGATCATATTGGAATTTTTCTGGTCCGTCGATTATATCTCCGGCAAAATCAGGATCATTTTTAGAAAACAACCCACATGAAAGTGCAGATAAAATCATAAGAATTGTTACGAACTTTATCAATAAGGTGTGTTTTTTCATTTCTTTCCTCTATCTATTTCCCCCACGAAAGTAAGCCTTAAGAAAAGATCACCTGTAAACGAGAAATCGTTTCCTTTACTAGAATTTGGAGTAGATTTTTAGATGATGCAATGACCTGTGTTCCTCTGTAGATTCTTACGCGATGCAACTTGTTACTTCCCATAATTAGTATTATGTCGCATAACAGGCGATAGTATGTTGTATGAAAAGGCACATCGGTAACACTTTAGATCACTCACATGGGTTACACTTTTACTGTCACTGGAACGAGGTTTTATCTCTGAAACATATTCTGGCTTTTATAGAAAGTAGGAAAATCTTTCAAAGAGACAATCTGTTGTAAACCTTCCTCTATGGCGGATTGGATACTGTTGGCAATTTTATCTTTTGAATCTGTATCGTCAGCGCTGAAAGGAATGGTCCTAGAGGTGATTTGTTCGGAATGACCTAAAATCCGTTGTGGTTCGCCCGATGCTCCGACCACAACAAATTCAACTATGGAGACGAAAGTTGCATGATGGAATTTTGTTGTTCCTTCTTCGAATTCCAAGGATCTGTCTACTTGCACCTTACGCAAAACAATCGCACCTGGTTCGAGAGGATCGTTCGATTTTAAAGGTGATAAGGAACTTACCGTAAAAAAGCGAGAGCTCGTATTGGAAAAAGACTGGAGTGCAAATTGTCCGATAGAGATTTCATGGGCAGGACCCACTTTCAATACTTTGGTCTCTAGTTCTTGTGCATATTGGAGCCGTAGTGTTTTTTCTGATCTTTCCTCCTGCGGAAGTTCCGTTTGAGAGGAAGTAATACAGTGGACCAATAAAAAAAAGAGTGTAAATGCTAAACGGAATCCAAGTTTCATAGTTAGACCTGAATATCAATGCCACCAAACAACGAGTTTATTGCATCAGGAGTTGTAAAAATCCCTAAAACTTAGGGAATGTTGGCTTTTCTTAAATTTAGAATCCTTTGAAAACGAGATGACTTTTTATTGTTTCTGTTCATGATTCAGAAATCTAGGGTGATCCTTCGAAAGCCCTAGAACAGAAATAAACTTATCTGAAGGAAAATGGTATGAAAATTGCGTATACAATTGTAAGGATTTTGCTTGGAGCATTGTTCTTGTTTTCTTCCGTCGTGATCCTGTTTAATTTGGTAGAACAACCAGAAACGACCGGAAATTTAAAAATATTTAATGATGGAATTAAGGCTTCTGGGTATTTAATGACTCTGATTAAAGTGACAGAGCTTGTGGTGGCCATTGCTTTTTTAACTGGCCGATTTGTTCTATTGGCTTCCATTGTCATTGCACCGATAGCTATCAACATTTTTCTCGTCCACCTAACAATTGCACCAGAAGGATTGCCTGTTGGTATTTTTGTGGTTGTTGCTAACGCATTTCTTGCCTATGTGAATTGGAATGTATACAAACCATTGTTTGTTCCTGTAAACAAATAAATATCTGCTAACTAATCCATACAACCATCACAGACAAAAAATAAACTGTGTTTTGTTTGGGTTATGGTCTGAAATGATAGGGGAGTTTCATTCACCGAACTCCCCTTCTTCCTTATTCAATCTTTATTAAACAGTTTCAAAAAACTGAACTTCTCCAGAGGAAGTATCATAAAATCCTGAGACAATTTTTATCTCCTTGGTTTTCACTTTTTCCGCTAGGTAAGGACTGTGAGTCAGGATCTCCTCGATCGAGTTTTTCACGTTTGCTTTCACCACATGATTGAAGATATGTTCATTTTCTTTTTGGATGGGATGGGTGATTTTTTCCGATGCATCGATTGCTTTTTGGATTTTTTTGGTAACGCTCGCGATGTTACCGTCACGAAGCGCATAGATGGCACTGGAAACTGCCCCACAATTGGAATGTCCAAGCACAACCACAAGTTTTGTTCCAATTTTGTCGCAGGACAACTCTAAACTTCCAAGGATTTCTTCATTGACGATATTACCCGCAATCCGAATCGAAATGATATCTCCAAGACCCGCATCAAAAATAATTTCGGGGCTTGTTCTGGAATCAATACAAGACAATACTACCGCAATGGGATTTTGTCCAAAGGCTGTTGCATTCACTTGGTGTTTGAAATACTTTTCTGACCATTTTCCTTTAACAAACCTTTCATTCCCTCGTTTTAGAAAATCCAAAATTTCGTTTGGAGTCAGTTTTTGTTGGGCTTCTTTGTCTAAAATATTTACAAACTGAACTTGATCACTGAGCTCATACGAATCTTTTAGTCCAATCAAATTCAATTGGATCTTTTTTTCAACAAAGACTACTGTTTTGAATTCTTCCAAAACTTCTAATATATCATGATCAATGAAATTACAATTGGATGCATCCACAATCAGTTTGGAATTTTCAGGGAGTGCCCAAAGTGTATCTTTGATAGAAGCTTTATTTAAAAAAGAAACCTGGTTAGGCAATTCGATCCGAACCGTTTCACCGATATTTAAAGTTTCTGTTTCAACGGAAAATGGGTTTTTATAATTATTTTTTAAGATAAAAATAAAACTGATAGAGAGTCCAATCAGGACTCCTGTTAAAAGGTCAGTGAAGATGATCGCAATGATTGTGGCAATGAAAGGTAAGAATTGATATATCCCCTTTTTGTAAACGGATTGGTAGAGATCTAGTTTGGTCAGTTTAAAACCGGTTACAATTAAGATTACTGCTAAAGAAGATAGGGGAATTAAATTTAAGAAGGATCCAAAGAAAAGAACACTAAGGGACAGTAAAATGCCGTGAAATATTGTTGAAAATTTGGATTCTGCGCCTGCATAGATGTTTACAGAACTTCGAACTATCACAGACGTAATGGGAAGTCCCCCTACTAATCCGGAAAGTGAGTTTCCTATACCTTGAGCCACAAGCTCTCTGTTAGGGGATGCGAGCCTTTTGTGTGGATCAATTCTCTCCACTGCATCTAAATTAAGTAGTGTTTCCAGAGTGGCAAAGGCAGCAATTGTGACGGCAAAATACCAGACATTAGTATTCGTAATTGCCGAAAAATTGGGAAAGAAAAATACAGATTCCCAATTTTTAATACTCGGGATGGATACTAGATGTTTTTGGGAAAGATACCACTGAGGAATGTAATTTTGAAAGAGAGTGTTTAATAAAACACCGAGGAGAATGACAAGGACTGGTGAAGGTAAAAATTTCAAAAGTTTCCATTTTGATTTATCATAACCAACCATTAAGGACAAAGAAGAGACAGCAATAATGACCGCTCCCCAGGAAAAGTATTTTATTATATTGAATAGTTCAGAGAAAGTATTTTCTCCGTCTTTTTGAAAGAAGATAAAGTCCTCTTCTGGATCCACATCAAATCCTACGGCATGGGGAATTTGTTTTAGAATGAGAATGATCCCGATGGATGCAAGTAATCCTTGGATCACGTTAGACGGGATGTAATTTGCAATAAACCCACCGCGTAAAAATCCAATCGCAATCTGAATCAATCCAGCTAATAAAACAGCAAGAAGAAAGGTGCGATAATCGCCAAGGCCTGCAATGGCAGCTAACACCAAAGTGACAAGGCCTGCGGCGGGGCCACTCACACTTGTGTTGGAATGGCTAAGGATTCCGACAACGATCCCTCCAATCACACCTGAGATCACACCTGATAATAAAGGAGCACCACTGGCCAACGCCACTCCCAAACAAAGCGGAAGAGCGACTAAAAATACGACAAGTCCTGAAGGAATATCTTGTTTTAATTTAGAAAACATAAATGTCTGGAAATCTTAAAATCTTAAGCATGTGGTGTCAACCGGAATTGAATGGTTCTAATTTGTTTTGAACAATTGATTCAGGGGAAAAAATTCAGAAAAAAATTGCCAAAAATCATAACCAAACAGTCACGTCATCTAAGTCCTCTTCGCTGATGACATGCCGCATTTGGTCTTCTGTGGTAAAGGAAATGGATTGGATCTGTATAGAAGACCAAAGGTTCGTATACACGAAAGGACCAACGTGACATTTGATGATGACATTTGGTTGAATTTTTTTTTCGATCGAACAAATAAGTTCTGGTGTCTTCTTTTCTTCTGGAATCAAAATTTGTTTCTGTTGGTCTATGGCAAAAAATAAAATCTGAAATTTAGAAATGCTAACGTTTGTTAAGTTTTCTGTTTTGATAAACAGTTGCAATTCTTTTGTATTGATTTTATGGCGGGGGCGGATCGTAACAAGAATCGGTAAGCCTACTTCCTTTAAGTATGTCTTGCGACTATCAGAAAAATTTTCATTTGGTTTGGAGCAAAGAAGGAAAGGAAACCAAAAAAGAACCAAAACCGGAACCCTAATCCATCCAAACAGTCTCCGGACATTCCACTTTCGTTTTCTTAGCAAGATTTAGCAACTATGGCTGGCTTTAGGCCCGGACTCAACCCCTTTTCGGTGACTTGGACCTTCCAGAAATCTATTGAGAAACAAACTCAAATACGCAAGTTTCGGATCGATCAGATTTATGAATTTACGGAAAGTGGAATCTGTCCAAAATTGGACGTAATAGAAAAAATTTACACCTATACTCTATCAGGAGCTCTTCAATGACGTTGAGTCTAGACTTCTTTCAGTCCTCAATTGGAAAGAAGATCATAATGGCCATTACCGGATTTATCTGGTTTGGATTCGTGATCGTTCATATGGTCGGAAACTTACAAGTTTTCCAAGGACCAGAAAAATTAAACACCTACGCAAAGTTTCTTAAGGATTTAGGACCCCTATTATGGGTAGCAAGGATTGGATTGATTGTGGCCTTTTTTGGACACGTATTCACTGCTATCCGCCTAAAAATTGAGAATACAACTGCGAGACCTGTCTCCTATGCGAAAGGTTCCACAATCCAAGCTTCTGTTGCTTCACGCACTATGGCTTATAGTGGACTCCTTCTCCTTACGTTTCTTGTGTATCATCTTGCACATTTCACTTTAGGATTCACTAACCCAGATCATTACACACATGAGTACATTCTCAAAAACGGTGATGTCGTTCACGATGTTTATGCGATGGTAATCCTTGGATTCCAAGATCCTATCATTGCAGGTTCCTACATCGTTTTTATGGTCTTCCTAGCTCTACATTTTTCTCATGCTTTGGGATCCATGTTTCAGACTTTGGGAATCCTTGCACCAAAACACAACCCCACCATCCAGAAACTTTCTACAGGACTTGGCCTTATCATTTTCCTGGGAAATAGTTCGATGCCGATCTCGATTTTACTCGGGTATGTCCGTTAAGGGTTTTTAGGAGAAGTTATGAAATTAGATGCAAAAATTCCGTCGGGTCCCTTAGAACAAAAATGGGACAAACATAAACAAGACATCAAACTTGTAAACCCGGCAAACAAACGTAAGTATAAAGTCATCATTGTAGGAACTGGACTTGCGGGAGCTTCTGCTGCTGCAACACTCTCGGAACTTGGATACCAAGTTTCTGTTTTTTGTTTCCAAGACAGTCCTAGACGTGCCCACTCCATTGCTGCCCAAGGTGGGATCAACGCCGCAAAAAACTACCAAAACGACGGTGACTCCGTATATCGGTTGTTTTACGATACTGTAAAAGGCGGAGACTTCCGCGCAAGAGAAGCAAACGTCTATCGATTGGCCCATGAATCTACGAACATCATTGACCAATGTGTGGCACAAGGAGTTCCTTTTGCTCGTGAGTATGGTGGAACCCTTTCCAACCGGTCTTTCGGTGGAGCGCAAGTATCTCGTACTTTTTATGCAAAAGGTCAAACAGGCCAACAGTTGTTACTCGGTGCTTATTCTGCTTTAGAAAAACAAATCTCTCGTGGTGCAGTAAAAATGTATCCAAGAACGGAGATGTTAGAACTGGTTCTTATTGATGGACATGCCAAAGGAATCGTTGTTCGGGATTTAGTGACTGGTGAGATTTCTTCTCATGCAGGAGATGCGGTGATCCTCGCTTCTGGTGGATACGGAAACGTGTTTTACCTTTCTACCAATGCAAAAGGTTCCAATGTAACGGCTACTTACCGAGCTTACAAAAAAGGTGCCGGATTTGCGAACCCTTGTTATACGCAAATTCACCCCACTTGTATTCCACAAGCCGGAGACTACCAATCTAAATTGACTCTGATGTCAGAATCTCTTCGTAACGACGGACGTGTTTGGGTTCCGAAAAAAAAGGATGACCTACGTGCCCCACACGAAATTCCAGAAGACGAAAGAGACTACTACCTAGAGAGAAAATACCCTTCTTACGGAAACTTAGCACCGAGAGATATCTCCTCTCGATCTGCCAAAGAAGCATGTGACAATGGTCTTGGTGTGGGTCCGAAAGTTGGGGACAAACGTCTCGGTGTGTATTTGGATTTTTCTGATTCCATCAAACGTTTGGGGGAACCTGTGGTTGCGGATCGTTACGACAACCTCTTCCAAATGTATGAACGCATTACTGGTGAAAACCCATACAAAGTGCCTATGCGTATTTATCCTGCCGTTCACTATACGATGGGTGGGCTTTGGGTAGACTACAACCTGATGTCCAATGTCCCTGGACTCCACGTTCTCGGGGAGGCAAACTTCTCTGACCATGGTGCCAACCGACTCGGTGCTTCGGCCCTGATGCAAGGCCTTGCGGATGGATACTTTGTGATTCCTTACACCATTGGTGATTATTTTGCCAAAGAAGGTCATAAAAATATCTCTACCGACAGACCAGAATTCAAAGAAGCAGAGGCCCGTGTACGTGAGATGACAAACAAACTTCTCACGATCAATGGTAAAAAAACTCCAGACGATTTCCATAGAGCTCTCGGTAAAATCATGTGGGACCAGTGTGGTATGGCTCGTAATGAAAAAGGTTTAAAGGACGCTCTGCAAAGAATTCCTGAACTTCGGGAAGAATTCTGGAAAAACGTAAAAGTTGCCGGATCTGGCGCCGAACTCAACCAAGAGTTGGAAAAAGCCGGTCGTGTTGCCGACTACTTAGAGTTTGGTGAACTACTTTGTTTAGATGCACTCAAACGAGAAGAATCTTGTGGAGGTCACTTCCGTGAGGAACACCAAACAGAAGAGGGCGAAGCAAAACGTAACGATGATAAATTCTGCCACGTAACTGCTTGGGAATATAAGGGAGAGGGAAAAGCTCCTGAAGAACACCGCGAAAAACTCGAGTATGAAAACATCCACCTAGCCGTAAGGAGCTACAAATAATGGATAATATGAAGTTACACCTTAAAGTTTGGCGACAAAAAGATAAAAACGATAAAGGTCGTATGGTTAGTTATGAAGCTAACAACATCAGCGAACACATGTCATTTCTCGAGATGTTGGATGTTGTCAACGATGACCTAATCAAAAAGGGCGATGACCCGATCGCTTTTGACCATGACTGCCGCGAAGGAATTTGTGGGGCATGTTCTATGGTGATCAACGGCGTTCCCCATGGTCCTGAAAAAGGAACTACCACTTGCCAGTTGCATATGCGTAAGTTCAAAGATGGTGATACAGTTTATATCGAACCTTGGAGAGCCAAAGCTTTCCCTGTCGCAAAAGATCTAATTGTTGATCGTTCTGCTTTTGATCGGATCATCCAAGCGGGTGGATATGTATCCATCAACACTGGTGGGGCACCGGATGGAAACGCATTGCCAATTCCAAAGGTTGATGCAGACCTTGCGATGGATGCAGCTACTTGTATTGGATGCGGGGCTTGTGTAGCAGCTTGTAAAAATGCCTCTGCGATGCTCTTTGTCTCTGCGAAAGTTTCTCACTTAGCTCTCCTTCCACAAGGGGTTGTTGAGAAAAAAGAACGGGTTCGTAAGATGGTTAGTGCTATGGACAAAGAAGGTTTTGGAAATTGTACAAACCAATACGAATGTGAAGCCGCTTGCCCGAAAGAAATTTCGGTAAACTTCATCACAAAGTTAAACAGAGAGTATATTTCTAGCTAATTATCGTCCCTATCAAAAGGATAGTCACGGAACAACGGTTTTGTGGTAGTAGTTGGAACCCGGTGGAAATACCGGGTTTTTTATTTTAAAATGAAAAATCATCCAATAAAGTAAATAAATCCTTTTTCGAAATAGATTTTTCCGCATTGAAATCTTCCATCAAACTTTGTATCCATTTCGTTTCTTTCCCTCTTTTTGTCCTTCCCTGAATGATGGTTTCTCCCCGAGATTGGATGGCTTTCTGGATAAGAGTTTTGGATTCTACTGGTAACAAATCCCATTTCCCATTTTCCCGAAATTCTTCCTTGGTGAGAAGTAGCGAATACAAACGAAATCGTTCTAAGGCCTGATACTGGTTTGAAAGTTGGTCGTCGTGGCCACCATAACGCACCATTAAATTTTCTTCCAATAATCCGATGGAATGCCCCTTTAGTAAAATCCGATTCCATAAATCATAATCTTCGCATACAGGGAGTTCGGCGCGAAATAGTCCAATGGATTTTAAAGTTTCCCTATGTGCTAAAAAACTAGAACAGGTCACCATACAAATTTCCAATGATTCCTTTAAAAAATTCCCGGCGACTTTTTGATACTTTCCTTTGGGTTCTAAAAGATTTCCCTTTTTATTCCAGACTTCTTTGGTCTGAGAGAATAAATATTCTGGAAAATTTTTGTGGAATTCCATTTGTTTAGTTAGTTTTTCAGGAAACCATTCATCATCCGAATCTAAAAATGTGATCCATTTCCCTTCTGCTTTTTCGATTCCAAAGTTTCTGGCACCACTCACTCCCCTATGTTCTATTTGATGGACTTGGATGGATTTTTGGTTTCTACCAAAGGATGTAAGGTTCTCTTTCCAACTTGGCAATTTCGATAGTAAATCCATCCAGGTTCCGTCTGTGGACCCATCATCAATGATATGGAGTTCCCAATGCGGATAGGTTTGTGCTAAGACTGATTGGATGGCACGTTCTACGACCGATCGGCGATTGAATGTGGGTATGACGATGGAAATAAACGGTCGTTCCATACTTAGCACTCTTCTAAGACCAAATCTAGGTGTTGGATTTGGCCTCCTTGGTGGAGATAAAAAATCGGAATCATTTCTCCTGAGGGAGTGCGTTTCAGGAATTGGTTTTGAACGTGTTTCGAATTGCCATTTTCCCCCATTGGATTTTTTCCTTCTGTGTTTTTTTTATCCAGAGCCTTGGTTGCGGATTCCCTCGAATCCCTCAGCTCTGGGCCAACTAATCGCTGTTCGTATATTTCCCGTAGTATGGAATTAACTGTATTACCACTATACACCGGTTCAAGTAAAATATTTGTATAGCGATAAAACCTTCCAATCCATTCTAATAGTATCTGATTTTTCTTTCCAAATTTTGCAGAGATTTGGTTTGTTATGAGTTGTTCTGAGGGAATGGAGGTGATTGGGAGTCCCAACTGTTTTTGTAAATCGGCCACTTTAGGAATCCACTTTTCTTTCGGTTCTCCCACCATCACTCCCAGTACCAAAATAGAAGTACCTTGAAAGGCATCAAAGGCTGAAAGGAAGGTCGCACCAGAACCAACTTCTAAAACGAGTATGGCTGTTATCATTATAGATTTTTGATTGTTTTGGATTTCGTTTTGATTCGTACTTCGTTTTGTCAAAGTATCTTTCGACTGGTTTGGCGCTTCCTTCTGCGAAGAAAGGAGAAACGAATTTTGTTCTATCTCTACTTTCAATTTTTCCCAAAGGGAATGAAGCCCTGGGATCTGGCCTGGATGGATTCCAAATTCGGGAAGTACAAGTCCCGAATAATCGATCTGTCTATCTAACCAAACTGTATACGCCTCTTTCCTACTCGCATAACATTCGATAGTGTGAGAATGGCCTCGCACCAATTGTTCGTTATAGGTTTTTAATCTGGGATCTCTTGAATAGGCAACTGTGTCCACTTTGATTCCATGTAAGCGGAGGATGTATGTGAAACTGGCCAAATAATTTCCATGAATGGCACCCCATAGAAGGACCGTGTCCATTTGGTTCTCCTTAAGAAAATCCAGAATGCCTATAACCTTTCGCCATTTGGATCCGAGTCCCAATGGAAGTAAGTCATCTCGAAGGAAATAGAGATGGGGAATGGATTGGTCCTTCGGTTTTTTGGAATGGAGCACCTCTGTTTCTAAATGATCGTTTTCGAAGAGGTCGATTCGAACCGTTTCCAATCCACAACGGGGCAGTTCCGATATTTGCAGAGGAAATTCCATGGAAAATTCCGTTTGGTTTTGGTTTTTCAAAAGGTTGATAAGAGAATTTGTATCTTTATGGTTCTTTCGGGTTTTATCATCCATCGAGTTTTTCATCCAAAATTGGAATCTACCAAAGGATTCATTAGTGGAACAAGAAAGAAAGGAGAATGGGGAGGCCAACAAAATTAACGTCTTCCATTCTGCTCAGAGATTCCTGGCAGAATGGACAATGGGCTTTAGTCTCCGGTTTTGAGAATGGAAAGGAAGGCTTCTTGCGGAATTTCCACATTCCCAATTTGTTTCATTCGTTTTTTCCCTTCTTTCTGTTTCTCAAGAAGTTTTTTCTTACGAGAAATATCTCCCCCATAACATTTCGCTGTTACGTTTTTACGAAGGGCAGAAATACTTTCCCGGGCCACCACTTTGGAACCAATTGCTGCTTGCAGTGGAATCATAAATTGGTGACGAGGGATGAGGTCTTTTAGTTTTTCAATGATCACTCGTCCCCGATCTTCAGCTTTGGATTTGTGGACGATGGAGGAAAGGGCATCCACGGGCTCCGCATTCACAAGGATGTCCATCCGCACCAGTTTAGATTCCCGATACCCGACTTCTTCATAATCCAAAGAAGCATATCCTTTGGTATAGGATTTGAGTTTGTCATAGAATTCAAAGATGAGTTCCGCAAGCGGAAGTTCGTAAGTGAGTTGGAGTTTGTCTTTCGAAAGATAAACGGTATCCATATGGATTCCTCGTTTTTCGATCACAAGAGACATGATATTTCCGACGTACGATTCCGGTGCAATGATGGTAGCTTTCACAAATGGTTCTTCTGATTTTCCAATGAGGATGGGGTCAGGCCATTTGCTCGGGTTATCCACTTCGATCACTTCGTCTTTTGTAGTATGGATGCGAAATTTAACCGATGGTGCTGTGGTAATGAGGGCTAAATTAAATTCCCTTTCTAGTCTCTCCTGGACAATTTCCATATGAAGAAGGCCGAGGTAACCCACACGAAAACCAAATCCTAGGGCTGCGGAATTTTCTCTTTCAAACGTTAGCGCAGAATCGTTTAACTTTAGTTTTTCGATGGCATCCACGAGCGCATCAAAGTCTTCTCCGTTAATCGGAAAAAGACCAGCAAACACCATAGGTTTTGCATCTTTAAACCCTTTGACATCTTCCGCTGTTTGTCTGTTGGCAATGGTGATGGTATCTCCCGTTTTGGCATCTCCCATCTTTTTCATACCAGCGACGACATACCCTACATCTCCGGCTTGTAATTCTTCACAAGGAACCATGGAGAGACGATTGATCCCGACTTCTGTGACTGGAAACTGACGGCCAATATGCATCATATGGATCGTCTCCCCTTTCCGGAGTTTTCCATCAAACAGACGAACTTTGGCAACCACACCCATATAAGTGTCAAAGAAGGAATCATAAATGAGTGCCTTCAGAGGAGCATCCACATCCCCCACTGGTGGAGGGAGTAAATAACAAATGGCTTCCAATACTTCTTGTACATTCAGTCCTGTTTTTGCAGAAATAGGAATCGCTTCTTCGGGATTCAGTCCAAGGGACTCTTCTATCATCAATTTACATTTGTCAATATCCGCAGAAGGTAGATCGATTTTATTAATAACGGGTATTATGCGAAGATTTAAATCCATCGCTAGATATAAATTGGCTAAGGTTTGGGCTTCCACTCCTTGGCTTGCATCGACTATCAGCAAAACCCCTTCACAAGCGGCAAGAGAACGGGACACTTCGTACGTAAAGTCCACGTGGCCTGGGGTATCAATTAAATTCAGGTGATAGACATTTCCATCTTTGGCTACATAATCAAAAGATGCATTATTGGCTTTGATCGTGATTCCACGTTCCCGTTCAATATCCATGGAATCCAGGATTTGGTTCTTTTGAGTCCTTTTGTCCGTGACAAGACCAATCTCAAGCAAACGATCCGCCAGAGTGGATTTTCCATGGTCGACATGGGCGATAATGGAAAAATTGCGGGTGAATTTTTGGCGTTCGTTCACGGTTCCCTCTTCTTTTTAAGTCATTTTCCTGGAACAAGGCTCTTTGTCGAAAAAGTTTATTGTCAGAGGCTTAAAATTCCTAAGACTGGGAGGAAATTATCCCTTAGGAGAAACAATTCCCGATGTCCCAAAAAGATAGCATTCGTTCCGTCAAAGCCCGTGAAATCATGGATTCCAGAGGAAATCCAACCGTTGAAGTGGATGTCACTCTAGAAGACGGTTCCTTTGGTCGTGCGGCGGTTCCCTCCGGTGCATCAACAGGTGAACACGAAGCGGTAGAACTTCGTGATGGCGATAAAAAAAGATACTCCGGAAAAGGTGTACTAAAAGCCGTAGAAAATGTAAATTCTAAAATCTCAAAATCCATTCTTGGACTTTCGGCAACCAACCAACTCCTAATCGATGGAACCATGATCTCCCTTGATGGAACAGCCAATAAATCCAAGTTAGGTGCCAATGCACTTCTCGGAGTTTCTATGGCTACAGCGAAAGCAGCAGCAGTCCATGCAGGTCTTCCCCTTTACCGTTATATTGGGGGAACTTTTGCTCGTGAACTTCCCGTTCCCATGATGAATATCATCAATGGTGGGGCTCACGCAGACAACAATATCGACTTTCAAGAATTTATGATCCTTCCTGTATCGGCTCCAAACTTCCGCGAAGCCCTTCGTATGGGTGCCGAAGTTTTCCATAGCCTAAAGTCCGTTTTAAAAGGGAAAGGTCTGAATACCGCTGTCGGTGATGAAGGTGGATTTGCTCCTAACCTAACAAGCAATAGCGAAGCGATTGAAGTCATCCTCACTGCGATCGAAAAGGCTGGTTACAAACCAGATCTAGACATCAAAATTGGTTTGGACTGTGCCGCTTCCGAGTTCTACGATGAGAAGAAAAAGAAATACGTTCTCAAAGCGGAGAAAAAACCAGAGAAGACTGCCGAAGAACTTGTAGAATACTACTCAAATTTAGTGTCAAAGTATCCGATCATTACCATGGAAGACGGTCTGGATGAAAACGATTGGACAGGCTGGAAAAAACTTTCCGAAAAACTGGGGAAAAAGATCCAACTTGTGGGGGATGATTTGTTCGTAACCAATATCAAAAAACTCGCAAAAGGGATCGAAAAAGGGATTGGTAACTCCATTCTCATCAAAGTGAACCAAATCGGAACTCTCACAGAAACCCTCAGTGCGATCGAAATGGCGAAAAAAGCCCAGTATACAGCTGTTGTTTCCCATAGATCGGGAGAAACGGAAGATGCGACCATTTCTCACATTGCTGTCGCCACCAATTCCGGTCAGATCAAAACAGGATCACTCAGCCGAACCGACAGGATCGCCAAATACAACGAACTCCTTCGTATCGAAGAAGAACTCGGTAAAAATGCAACTTATAGCGGAGTAAACACTTTTTACAACTTAAGGTAATATGACACCAACGAAAGCCTCCCTACTTGTAATGTATATTTGTGCTGGTCTCTATCTTGGACTTTTGTCCGAGTCAGGGATCGCCGAACGTATGCGCCTTGAGAAAGAATTACAAAATCTCAATGCCGAGGTAGAGAGGCTTGTGGTAGAAAACCAAGGGTTGGAAGAAAAAGAACGCCGCCTCAAAAATGATGCTTATGCCTTAGAACAGGAAGCAAGGAAGTACTATCTACTTTCTGAAACTGCTCATGTATTGAAATTCGAAGAAATGCCTTCGCCTTTGACGCAAAAAACAAAAGCCCTTCCGGCTTCCCTGCAAACGGCAGGGCTTGGTGCGGAATGGAAGGAGCCTCCGCTCTTTTTGTTACGTTTCTTTTTTATTTCTTTCAGTGTTTTCCTGATTCTAGGCGTTTACTTCAAGCTGAAACGCTTGCCTCATACGTCTAAACAGGAAAGACTGAATTAATATGCCAGAAGAAGAAACACCAGATAAAGAAATCTCAGAAACCATCCAAGATCTCATTAGCGACAAAAACATGGGAAAGAAGTTCCTGGAAAAAAGGAAAATCTTTCTCTGGGGTCCGGTCACTGACGAATCCTCCAAGGAATTAACTGCCAAACTCATGTATTTGGAAATGGCAGATCCTGGAAAACCAATCACGTTTTATATCAATAGCCCCGGTGGTGTGGTTACCTCTGGCCTTGTTGTCTATGACACTATGCAAATGATCTCCTCACCGGTTCATACAGTATGTATGGGAATGGCAGCATCTATGGGTTCAATTTTACTCATTGGCGGAAAAAAAGGAAATCGTTACATTTGGCCCAATGGTCGAGTGATGATCCACCAACCTTCCATTGGCGGACAAATCCAAGCTCCTGCAACGGATTTACTCATCCATGCTCAGGACATTGTCAAAACCAAAGAAAAACTCAATCAAATGTTAGCGGATGCTTGTGGCAAATCCTACGAACAATTGGTGGAAGACACCGATCGCGATTATTATATGGACGCCGAACAAGCATTAGCTTACGGAATCGTGGATAAAATCGTAAACACAATTGACGTCGTCTAACAGAGAGTTTAAACCTAGAAGATTTTTAGAAGGTAGACATTTACAAACTGTCTACAATGTACTTTTTCCTCCAGACAATTCGTTGGAGGATGAGTATTATTCAGAGAGTATCCTCATTCCCACAAACGATAAGTCTGGGGATATCCTTTGGTTAGAACACAATCCTCCTCTCTCACAAGTCCGTAAAAATGCATCCAAATGGAACGGGTATTACCTACTTCTCATTCATGGAATGGAAGGGAGTACTGAATCCCATTATATGGTCAGTGCCGGCAAAGAAGCATTGAATCGTGGTTATGGAGTGGTTCGAATGAATTTGCGAAACTGCGGTCGGGGACTTGGACTTGCTAGAAAACCTTACAATGCCGGCCAATCGGAAGATATAGAGACCGTATTACAATACATATATAAACATTTCACCAAATCCATTTTTGTCTCAGGGTTTTCTTTGTCGGCAAATATGGTGGTGAAGTTTTTTGGGGAAAAAAGACAACATTATGCGAAAGGTTTTTCTGCCACCTCCCCTCCTTTGGATTTAAAACGCAGTTGTGACTTTATTGATTCTCGTGCAGGAAATTTTTATCGGGATCATTTTTTGGATACCATGAAAGAAAAGGTAACTTCCGGGATTTATGATATCCCAGATAAAATCAAAGAACGAGTGCTTCGCAGTAAGTCTTTTTTTGATTTTGATGATTTTTTTACAGCACCAATTGCTGGTTATACGAATGTTTTAGAATACTACAATATCTGTTCAGGGCTTAAATACTTAGGTGGAATCAAAATTCCAGGCCTACTTGTCCATGCCGATGATGATCCGGTTGTCCCTTCGGAAGTATGGCATGAGATTCGTTGGAATTCATTTCCTCTTTTGCAAACAGTGCTTACGGAAAAAGGGGGGCATGTGGGTTTTATCAGCGACACCTCTCCAGACAATCCAGAAGGAAGATGGCTTCCTCGCATTTTACTCGATTTTTTTGATTCGCAAATCAAATAACATAACAATAACTAAAATAGAAGGTAAGGGCTAATGCGTAACCTATTAAAAGAATGTTTGGCCGAAGAGTCCGGATTTGTGGAACTAAGATTCCACCATAAAGAGAGTCGTTCCTTTCATGCAGAAAGAGGACGAGTGGAGTCCACGGCCCTTCGGAAACGAACAGGAGTTGGGGTGCGAGTGCTCGAAGCAGGCACTTGGGGATTTGCATCGACAAGTGAAATTTCAAAATCATCCATCCAAAATGCCATCCAAGTTGCAAAAAAAGCCGCTCGCCTATCCTCTGCTTTGCGAAAAGACAAAATTCCAAACCTACCCAAAGCCAACTTTGCCATTGGCGATTTTATTGGAAAAGGGATCGAAGATTTTCGCATTCGCACTGTGGAAGAAAAATTGAAACTAGTCCTTGATATCCAAAATGCAGCCGCCAAACAGTCGGCAAAACTCCAATCAGTCGGTTGCGGATATTCAGAAATTTATGAAGAAAAAGCCATCGTCACAACAGATGGGGCTGATAGTTTTTTTAGTATGGTCAGGCCTGAATTTCGAGTCTCTGCCGTTGCCAAAGAAGATGGAAAAATGGAATCGGGATCTCATTCCATTGGAGTGACTGGAGGTTGGGATTGTCTTTTTCGTTCTCAGTCGGCCACAGAGATTTCTGAAGAAGCCTGTAAAACTGCTGTGGATTTACTCTCCAGTGTTTTACCGGACGGGGGACTTTCGACTGTCATCCTTTCCCCGTCCATTGTAGGTCTTCTTGTGCATGAGGCCATTGGTCATACGGTGGAGGCCGATTTTGTTCTCTCGGGTTCAGTGGCCCAAGGGAAAATGGGGCAACGTGTCGGCTCCGATCTCGTGACGTTATGCGACTCCGGATTTTCTGAATACTATGAAGGTGCCGGTGGGTCGATTCCGGTAGACGATGAGGGCCTTCTTCCCACAAACACAGTCATCATTAAAAATGGAATTTTGACTTCTTATTTGCATAACAGAGAAACCGCAGAACGATTTGGGGTGGCACCGACCGGATCGGCAAGGGCTTGGGAGTATGGGGATGTTCCTCTCATCCGTATGCGTAATACCTTCCTGGTTCCTGGGGATTCCAGCTTGGACGAAATGATCGCAAACACCAAAGACGGATACTATTTGGATGGGGCTAAAAACGGACAGGCAGATGCCACGGGTGAGTTTATGTTTGCCGTCCAAAAGGCCTACCGAATCCAAAATGGTAAAATCACAGATCTTTTGAAAGGGGTCACAGTATCGGGACTTGCCTTTGATGTATTACAAAATGTAGATATGGTTTCCAAAGAATTTAAATGGGATTTGGGATCAGGTCACTGCGGCAAAGGCCAACCAGCAAAAGTCGATGCGGGTGGTCCTTATGTTCGAACCAAAGTATTGCTAGGTGGTAAATAATGGATCGTTCAGCTATTGAAAAACGGTTAGACGGACAAAAAGAACTACTTTCCGGACTTGTTAAAAAAGCAAAATCAAATGGAATCGACCAGGTGGAAATTTATTCCAGTTATGGTTACTCAGAAGATGTCAGTTTAGAAAAAAATGACTTAAACAACTGTACGGCAACAGAAGAGAATATGTTTGGAATTCGTGTGATCACCGAAGGAAACCAAGGTTTTATCATCTCCAATCATATTCCGAGTTTATACGAGTCCATTGAAGAAGCCTATAGCCTCGCCAAAAGCCAGTCCACTCCCGATTTTGATTTGGGTTTGCCGGAACCAGAAACCATTTCCAGCCATTTCAATCAGTATGATCTTTCTTTGGATACGATGGGAATTGAAGACTTAGTGGCCACTGCCAAAGAAGCCCTTGGTTGGAGAAATGATTTATATTCCAAAGTCAATATTGACTCAGGAGATTTTTCGCTTAGCAAGGGTTATAAACTCATCGTATCCTCCAAGGGTGTGATGGCCCATGAACTTGGGGCCGAACTTTCTGCCTCAGTGATGGGGATGGGTGTGGACGGGGATCTTGTCGGAAGTTTTGATTATGATTCTGCCAGTGGATTTAATAAAGACCAATTCCATTCCCTTTGGAAAAAGGCTTTTACAAACTTTGGGGATAAATGTATGGGTGCCCTATATGCAAAACCTATCTCTGGATTCCAAGGAAAAGTTTTACTTCCACCTGAGGCAGTGTATTCTTTTTTTCTAGGCCTCTTTATTGGTTCATTAAATGGAACAAGCCTACGAAAAGGAAAATCGAAAATGGCAGGAAAACTGGAAGAGAAGGTCGCCTCTTCCCTGTTATCGATTTGGGATGATCCAACGAACGATCGTTTTATGGGATCGACCGGATTTGATAGAGAAGGCCTCCCTACTTCTAAAAAACCCATCCTAACCGATGGAGTTTTACATACTTACTTTTACAATACCTATGAAGCCAAAAAAGCTGGCCTAACCAAATCCAATGGTTGTGCTACGGGAGGCGCCCAAAGTCTACCTGGTTGCGGACCGAAACAATTACAAATTGCCCCTGGCTCTTCTTCTAAGGATGAGTTTTTTAAACTTCCAGGGAAAACTTTATTTGTGAACCGAATCTCGGGAACTAAAGACGGAGCATCTGGTGATTTTTCAGGAGTGATCAAAGGCGGATACGTCATAGAGAAAGGTGAAAAGATTCCGGTCAGGGAAGTCCAAATTGTGGGGAATGCTTTTGATGCATTGAACCAAATTGAAGCCATCTCCAAAGAGGGTGAACTTTTGGGTGAGTCGTCTTTTGTTCCTTATATGCTTCTGGATGGATTTACAATCACAGGGGTTACGGAAAACTAAGGTTATGCCACAAGAGTTTTTAGAAAGGCCACCCGGTGCTTCCTTTTTTCTCATCCTCTCTTACGAAAAAGAGGATATACTATTTGAATTGAAAGTAATGGCGGAAAAACGTTTTTCTAAAATACTCTATGAGTCTGTCCTTCTTCCCAAATGGACTCCTGATGAAACAGAGAGGGAATTTGCCTATCCTGGGCGATGGACCAAAGTCCTTTCCTTCAAACAAAGGATTCACAGAGAAGAACTTGTGGAGAAAAAGAAAGAATGTTTGGAATTCCAATCTCTCTTGCAAAAAAAGGATCAGAGTGTTCTTTTGATTCCTGGATACGTAACTTCGCATAACATTGTGATTGCGAAGTCAAAGGATGATTTCCATAGAACTTATTTATTCCAAGGGGTCTACGGCGAAACCGTGTATCATTTTTCGAGAGGCCAACTAGTCGTTCCGAACACGACACAAAGTTATTTTCGGGAAAAGGATGTTAGTTATTTTTTTAATACACTCAGAGAATCCTATGAATTCAATAAATTCAAATCCTGATTGTAATCTTGATTCCCATGTTCCCGTGGTAAAATCAGTCATTAGCGCCAGTAAGGCGAATTTTCTGAATTTTGCATTTAGAATTTCCCCTCTTCTTTATCCTATTATGTTTGTTTTGATTTTTGGTATCTCTTTATTTACCTTGGGGTGCCATACGGAACAGGCACAATCCTTTCAGTTTTGCGATAATTTTAATGAACCTTTGGATTGTACAGAACCCAAAACAGAAAGAGATACAGTATTTCTGGACCAAAAGTTGTTTAAAAAAGAAAATCCGACTTACGAGGATTTTGGTAACTTTTTGTATTTCACTGCAAGAGAAACCCCGGGTTTTCGCTTAGTGCTCACAAAACCATTCAATGGGATAGAAAAACAAACCTTTCGCTCTGAATATATTGCCTATTTAAAGTATGGAAATTCTACCGAAAGAATGGAAGGAAACTTATTCCAAAACAAAATTGTAGTCTCTTTTCATTATTTGGGTGCACTTTTGAAAGAAGAGTTCCGTCATAAGGGAATTGATAAGTCTCCCTTTCAACTGGAAGCTCTCGGCCCCATTCTTTTGGAATACAAAGTGGTTGTTCCAGGGATGGAACCAATCACCAAACAAAGAACTGTCGAACTTCGCTGGAAATAACTCTCTAAAGTTTGGTTAGTCATGGATTGGAATTAGGAATGGCCCACTGTTTTCAATCAACAGAAAGCCACTGAATCCGGACGTTACTTTTGAATGTAAAGCGCCTGGGGATCGAAGAAAAAATCCATAGGTGTGTAATCCAAATACAATAAGGAAAGCACTGAAAGTACTACAGCTCCCACAACGGGAATGAGAAGGTTGTCATCAACGAGTCCCTTTGCTGTTGTATTTGCAAAAAACTCAGTGATACAAGCGGCAACCACAGAGAAGAAAACAATAACAATAGGTGTCCACAAAAGTTCTGTTTGTGGACCGGTGATGGCAAGAAAACTTCCTGGATGAGACTTTGTAATGAGAAAGAGGGCCAGAACGGAGAAAAGAAAGGCGGGAACTAAAAACCCCACAATACCTTCTAAGGATTTCCCATTATAGAATCTATGTTTGCCATACTTACTACCAATAAAAGCAGCAAAAGGATCCCCTATCACTAAAAACAAAATGGCAAGGATGGCAATCTCTGCGGGGAAGAACAAAACAACGATTAGATTGGCAAAAAAATAAGGAACTGTTCCGTTGAACCTTTGTCTTTCGGATTCTTTCATTAAGAAACCAAAGTATTTATAAAAGAAGTTTTCAAAACCAGAATGGTTTAGCCGAACCAGTTCTAATACAAAGAGAGCCACGAGAAGTGCGGCAAGTAATGTAACAAGGATGGCCCGTGTTGCATATACGAGACCAAAGGCATCAAGGAAGGGATCAAAAAATAGTGTCACGGGAATGAAAAGCCCGAGCACATGCCAAATTTTACGGAAAAAATTAAATCCTGAATTCACGGTTTACCTACTTGGTCTTGAGGCCATTTTGAACGCAGCCTCTTCATTGTTAGCGATGGGAAATAAATTACGAACTCCTGCCATTAAAAATGCTTGTCTAACACTTAACGGCAGATTGACTAAGATGATTTTATGTTTGTGCAGGAAGGCCTCTTCGCTGAGGGTTTTGAAAGCGGTGATTCCTTGGGTAGTCACCATATTCAATTCTTCTAGATCCAAAATGACAGATCCATGTTTTAGAGAATTAAGTACAGATTTGATGCATTTCTCCGCAGTGAAGTTATTTAGATTTCCCTGCAATTTGGTAACATATACAGTATCAATTTTTTCAGTGGAAACAACTAAATCGTCTAGGCTCATAAATTTTGCTATTTTTCTTATTTCATTCTTGCACTCTATTGCAAGTAAATAAAACTTTTGGAAGGAGTGGTGTTTGAAGGTAACTGTTGCCCATTTATACAAAAAACTGGAAGAACTGGATCGAGATGTCGTAGAATTGAAAAAATTGACGGATCGGCTTGCTTCGGACAGGGAATATTCCCCCATTCTCAAAGAAACGTTTTTATCTGAGATGCATAAATTAGAGGACCAAAAATCAGAGATCCTCAAATTGAATGTTGCCAGTTCACTGCCTTTGGCTAAAAAAACTGCAGTTGGTCCAGAGAAAACAATCCCAACCCCCCCACAAGTTTTGGAACCGAAAAAGTCGGAAAAACCAGTTCGCAAATATTAAACAATACTGAAAATAGACAAGGAAATCCAATGAATCTAAACAAATTTCTCACTCTGGGTGTTATACTCGGTTTGACTTTCGTATCACTCATCAATTGCTCCAAGGATTCTGAAATCCTCGCGACGTTTGATGGTGGAACTGTAACTCGCAAAGAAATGAACTTTGTGATTGAAGCTTCCAAACGAGGCAATGCAGAACCACAACCCATTAGTGCTGACATCCAAGCAAAAATTTTAGAAAGTATCGCTTTGGAAAAAATCTTATTAAAAGATGCAATCTCCGCTAAAAAAGTGGCTGAAGCTGACGTGCAAAAAATTGAATCTCTTGTGAATCAATTTTTGAAACTTAACGTTTATATGCGCGAGTATGTAAAAAATGGTTTAAAAGAAAAACCGTTAGAGTTTGTGAATCTTCAATTAGCACTAGTTCGTGGTGAAGATGAAGCTGCTAACTTAAAAAAAGCAGAAGAACTCGCAAACAAATTGAATTCCTTATCTAATAAAGAAATTGCTGAAGAAATTTCTAAAGTCACAGAAGATATCACAAGAAGACCGATTGCTGGAAAATTAGAACCTTTTTGTACAAACTGTGCAGAAACGCCATTGGAAGACATTCTAACGGAAGTGAAGAAGGCAAAAAGAGGAACTTTTATTTCTTATGCGAAAGCAGGAGAAGGAAGGATTGCTTATGTGGTTCGTTCCACAGGAACTGAAAAAGTTCACCCAGAGAGACTAAAAAAATACTTCACTTCCATTTTTGATGATTTTAAAAAGGAAGCTACTGAATACGGTAAAACCCATGATGATGCGGACACAAAAGCATCTGTTGCCTATTTTACTGACGGAGAATCGGCTGACAAAGCCAACCAGTTTGCTTCTCATACCATGAAAGAATATGAACAAGGTCTCTATCAAAAAGAACTGAAAAAAATCACTGAAGAAAGTGGAATCACTGTCGCAAACTTACCACGTTTTTCTGGTCCTACGGACATCGATCCAAAGATCTTTACACCAGACTATGCATTGTATTCCACTCGAGATGGAAAAACATACTCTTGGAAGGATTTGACTATTGAATTTGAAGCCATTCCCAGTATTCTGAAACAAGATTACAAGGATGAAAAATCCAAAACTTGGGATATGCTGAATTTATTCCAGTCCACCATCCTCCAAGGGAAAATTGCAGAAACTTCGGACCGTGTGCAAGACGTTGGTTCAGAAATTGGATATTTAATGCAAATGGATAAAATGAAGGTTTCTTTGGCGTTAAAATCACTACAAGATGAAATCAAAGCCATTCCTGTGACTGTGACCGAAACTCAAATGAGAGATGCCTATGAAGCAGGTAAATTGTATGCTTACGCTGACCAAGACCCGAAAAACCCACAGAATCGCATTCCTAAGCCTTATCCGGCTGTTCGTGATAGGATCAAATCGGAAATGGAAGGTGCCCAAAGGAATTCATTTATTGAACAGAAAGTGTCTGGGCTAAAAACCACTTACAATTTGGTCATTGCCGCTGATCGTCTAAAGGAAGTTACATTATAGTCCCATTCAAGTTTTAGGGTATGGCAAAATTTTTTTATTGAATTTTGCCATATTTGACATATTCTGACTGTTAGGGGGGATAAATGAACAATCACATTTACATGCTTCGAAAGAAGAGAGGTATCAAACAGTACGATATGGCAAGGGCACTGGGAGTTTCTCCGAGTTACCTATCCAAAATTGAGACTGGAGCCCAAGATCCGACTGAAAAATTTAAGTCGTCTTGTGCAAAGTATATCAAAACCTCTGTTGATAAACTTTTCAACGACAGCGCTGTGGAAGACATCTACCCTGAGTTTTCCAATGGATTGAAAAACAAACTTTGGGCAGTCAGACGTGAGTTAGGAATCAAACAATACGATTTCGCTAAGAAATTGAAAGTTTCCACTCCGTTTTTGTCAAAAGTAGAACTTGGACTTTTGGAACCACCGGAAGATTTTAAGAATCTGGTCTCCAAAGTTCTGAAAATGGAAAAAAACGAGCTATTTCTCGGCTAATTTGAAAAATACCAAAGCAAGGCTCAAAGCCTTGCTTTTTCTCATCCCTTTACAAAAAGATTTTGTCACATAATTCCTAATACATTCAATAGTCCTTGATGAAAGATAGACAAGTGGAACACCACGATGGCTGGGCCAGTCGTATAGGATTGATATTGGCTGTGGCAAGTGGTGCGATTGGACTTGGAAATTTTTTACGGTTCCCGGGGCAAGCTGCACAAAATGGTGGCGGCGCCTTTATGGTTCCGTACATCATTAGTTTCCTCATTCTAGGAATTCCTGTATGTTTAGCCGAGTGGACCATGGGTCGCATGGGTGGCAAACACGGCCACAGCACACCTTTTATTTTTCGTGAGTATCTAAAAGGATTTCCACTCAAACTTTCCGGGACCATTGGTGTGATGATTCCTGTGATGATTTATGTATACTATGTATTCATTGAATCTTGGTGTTTGGCTTATGCGTATTACTTTCTTACAGGTCAAATGTCCCTGAATGCTTCTACCCAAGATGAGATGACAAAACAGGCTTCGACCTTTTTTTTACACCTAACTGGTGCGGATGCCAACGGTTCTAGTTTTCAATCTCCAATCATTGTATTTTTTCTCCTCTGTGTTTTGTTTAATTTTTTACTAGTTTATCGTGGCCTTTCGAAAGGGCTCGAAGCCTTTGCAAAAATTGCCATGCCCCTTATGGGAATTTGTGCTACCATCATCCTTATTCGTGTGCTTACCATTCCTGGTATTGAATCGGGACTTGCAGTTATGTGGAACCCCGATTGGTCTAAACTGACCCAACCTAAAGTATGGATCAGTGCCGCTGGACAAATTTTCTTTTCCTTATCGACTGGATTTGGGATCGCCCTTGTGTTCTCTAGTTTTTTAAAGAAAAAAGATGATGTTGTACTTTCTAGTCTTTCTTCTGCTTCTTTGAATGAATTCGCAGAAGTTGTGTTTGGTGGTATGATCACCATTCCTGTTGCTTTTTTGTTTTTAGGAATGCAAGCCACTTCTTTTGGAACTTTTGGAATGGGTTTTATCGCCCTGCCTTCTGTTTTTGGGATGATGCCTGGTGGGGATTTTTTTGGTGGGTTGTGGTTCTTTGTGTTATTCCTTGCTGCCATTACTTCTTCGGTAACCATGTTGCAACCTGGGATCCTATTTTTAGAGGAAGGGTTCCATGTGGGTCGGCGTAAGTCTTCCTTAATATTATTCCTATTTACCTTCCTTCTGTGCCTCCCTATTATTTATTTTAACAAAGATTTTGCGGCTCTGGACATTGCAGATTTTTACATAGGGACCATTATGATTTATATTCTGGCTTCCATCCAAATTTTTATTTTTGTTTTCAAAATTGGAGTGGAGAAAGGTGTGAAGGATGCCAATGAAGGAAGTCTTATCCCCTTTCCTAAGTCCATTCAGTTTGTATTAAAATACATTACTCCTTGGTTTCTATTATTTATCTTCGTTTCTTTTTGTTATATGAACCTGCCTGAATATTTGGATAAAATGAATCCAGAAGTGATGGGACTCCTTGCTGAAAACAAAGGAGAAAATGTTGAAGATGCTAAAACAAAGGCCACAGTGGCTCGTTCGGTAGTGATTGGATTGTTTTTGATCTACGGATTTATTTATATATTAGTTTCTAAAGCACTGGATCACAAAAAGGATAAGGTTGTTATATGATTTCATCCGGCGAACTCAATTGGCAAGGGATACTCATTATGACAATCTCTCTTGTTTCCGTGATTAGTTTGACTGTGGCGTGTATTATTCTTCTTTTTCGTAACAGGCATTAAGGATTGGACGTACAAGCAGTTTTTACAAACAAACTTCCTAAACTTTGGAAGGATTATGAAGTTCGAAAAGAACAAATGGATATGGCCACCTCCATTGAATCTGCTTTTAATACGGGTTCCCATTGGGCGATTGAAGCAGGAACCGGTGTCGGAAAGTCCCTTGCCTATTTGATTCCGAGCGCACTATTCTCTTTAGAAAACGAATGTACTGTGGTTGTTTCCACTGAGACCAAATCTTTACAGGACCAACTATTATATAAAGATATCCCGCTTGTTTCTGAGGCTTTGGGAGTTCCTGTCAATGCGATGGTGGCTCTTGGTGCCAGCAACTATCTTTGCAAACGTAAATACAATCGAGTGATGGAACGGGGGGATTTTGGTCCAGAAATGGAATCTTCCCTGCAATACTTTGTGAACTGGGAGAAACAAACCACAGCCGGAATCCGCGCGGAATACGATGGTTTTATATCCAATTCCTTTTGGAACTCCGTGTCTAGAGAGTCTGACAACTGTTTGGGGAGAAATTGCCCTAACTTCAGTTCCTCTTATTATTTTTTAGAAAAAGAAAAGTGGAAAAAAGCAAATATTCTAATTGTAAACCACCACCTTCTCGCAAGCCACTTGGCAGGTGATTTCAAAATCCTTCCTCCTTTTTCTCAACTTGTCATTGATGAAGCCCATGCTTTTCCTGAAATTGTAGGTCGGGCATTTGGTTCTGAAATTCGTTATGACCTGCTAATGAATTTATTGCATTATCTCTACTTTCCTGAGAAACGGACAGGTCTTGTTTTAAAACTTAAAAACAGCGAAAAAATCATAAAGTCTGTAGAGGCTTCTATTGGTTATGCGAATGATTTGTTTCGTATGTTACTTTCTGCCATTCCTTTACAATTCAACCAGTTTTCCACACGTCACACGGAACGGCTCAAATTAGACAATGGAGCTTTAGAAGATACTCTAGCAGACCTGGCTTCTCAGTTAGAAAGCCTCCTTACTAAGTATAAAAAAGACAGTGAGGATATGGAAGAGAAGGAAATGGCTCTAGGCCTTGAGATGGTTTCAGGAAACCTAAAAAAAGCCTCATCATTTCTCAATGACTTCCGGTTGAAAACCAATCCTAATTTGGTGTTTTGGATTGAACCTCCTCCCCAGTCTTCGAAAGATCCATTTTATTATTTATTCTCCCAACCGAAAAATACAGACGAGATCTTGGCAAACACTCTATTTCCCAATATGGATTCTGTGGTGATGACATCGGCGACCCTTTCCCCAACTGCGGGGAATTTTCAGTATTTTTTGAAGGAAGTGGGAACCACAGAAGTTAAAACCAAAACATTGGCTTCTCCATTTTCGTATAACACTCATTCGCTTTTGTTTGTACCAAAACAAGTGGCAGATCCAGTCCAAGACCCAAAACGCAATAAAACGGATCTTTCGTATTGGATCACACGTCTTCTCAAACTTTCCGAGGGGGATGCTTTTGTATTATTTACATCCAATAAACTTTTGTCAGAACTCTATGAAGAACTTAAAAACCAAGTTCCTTATCCGATTTTTTCCCAAACAGAACTGGGGCCAATCGCCGCCAAACGTGAGTTTCTTGCTAATGAAAAAAGTGTGTTATTTGGAGTGTCTAGTTTTTGGCAGGGTGTAGACATTAAAGGTGACAAACTCAGAAATGTGATTGTGACCAAACTTCCCTTCCAAGTTCCTACAGAACCTGTTTTACAAGCCAAGATGGAAGATATGGAAAAAAAGGGTAAAAGTCCGTTTTGGGAAATGCAGGTTCCAAAAACTTGTTTATTACTAAGGCAAGGGTTTGGGCGTCTCATCCGTTCTCAGTCGGACACAGGGATGGTGAGTATCCTTGATCCCAGGGTGCATACAAAGTCCTATGGAAAAAACGTCTTGCAAAGTCTTCCGAAAGGAGTTCCCCTCATAACGGAATTCAACGAATTGGAAAGAAAATTCAAACTTTTGCCGAAGTCTTAATTATGAAACGAATCTATCTTCTGTTGGTTTTTCTATTCTCAGTTTCTCTTGGGTCAAAACCCATTGAAGATAAAGATATCTATTCTTCTATTGTCAACTGGACAGACCTTTACATTTCCTCTTCGGTGAAAGAGACCATTCCCAAAATTGTTTTTGACGAAGAAGATCCCGAGTTCTCGGGAAAAAATACCGCCACAAGCCAGGGCAAAGCCCATTCCATGGCCCGGAAAAAAGCTCGGGAAAAACTTCGAGTACGTCTTAGCCAAAGGTTAGAATCCATTCTTTTTAACGCTGACTATACCGTGTATGAATACACCCAAGTAAACCAACAAACAAGGTTACGTTTAAATTCCTATATTGGATCAGAGAAAGAAGATTACGATTTCCAGTTTGTGAAGAATGTTTTAGAAGCAAAGGCAAGTTTACATCTCAAAGGTAAAGAGGGAATCTTAGCTCATCTTCCCGTTGAATATGGAATAGAGTCTGTTCCTGAGTTTAGTGAAGAAGTGGTGCCTGTAGAATTTTCAGGCCTGGTTGTTGATGCTCGCCATCTGAATGTGAAGCGAGCCTTATTTCCTAAAATACAAACCGATCGAGGTCTTGACATTTATTCTCCTGTCTATGTGAAAGAAGCTTATGCCATTGAAACTGGATATATTGTATATAGAGATGAACAAACGGGAAAAGGAACAGAAGCCAAAATAGGAAAAAATCCCTACTTTGTTTTGGCACTAGGAACGGCGGGAAAAAACCAAACGGATCTTGTCATTCCCACAGACGAGGCGGCCAAACTTCTTAGCCACCCCGAAACAAGAAAAAACCTTACACGTTGCAGAGTTTTGATTTTAGTTTCTCGGTAAGAGATAAAAACATTTTTTCTGCCTTTGAATAATCGCCATGAAAGAGATAAGCAAAACCCATATCTTCTAAGTCTTTGTGGCCTAAAGAATTTGATTTTGCTTCTAATTCACTGATTTTTTTATACACTGAATCATACATCTTTCGTTTCTCATCAAAGCTGGGTAGATTCAATTTGTTCGGAATGTTTTCAAAAATCAAATTGGCTTCTTTGTGACGATCCAAAAAGAGAAGTGCCATACCCACAAGTTTATGGATATCGGAATCGTTTAACAATTTCATATTGTCACGGAAAACTTTGATCACTTCATCATATCGTTTTAAGTAATACGTACAAATCAGTTCTTCTTTGACAAAAGAGTTATCATTCCATTGTTTTTTATACCTGGTGATAATTGATTTTGCATCTTCATAGGCTTCTGCGCGAAAGTAGATTTTGATCGCAGTTTGAATGATAGAAAAACAAAGAGGATTTGTTTGGGTTTTGAAATATAGATTTAGGCTATTACAAGCATCGGCCGTTTTTCCAATTTCAAAATTTTGGATTGCATCAACTAAGGGAGCAAGACTTGAAATTCCTTTGGGAGCTTTGATTGTCGCTCTTCCGGTAAGTTCATACAATGCTAAATAACCAAGATGTTGGATATAAAAGTTCTCGGGATGGCGTTTGGCAAGGACCACGACGTCTTCGTTTGATCCTACCTCATATAGATCCCAAGCTTCTTGTTCGACGGATGTATTAAAAACTTGGGTTGCTTGTTGTGCCATAAGGTACCTCTCTTTCCCTAAAAAGATCGGCCTCAAGGTAAATTTCCCGTACGAAAAATTAAGGACTGAGCCTGTAAATCATCCTTGGGAAAGGAATGCATTCCCGAATATGGGACAAACCACAAATCCAAGCAATCACTCGTTCGAGTCCCATTCCAAAACCTGCATGAGGAACCGAACCATACTTTCGAAGGTCCAAATACCAGGAATAATCTTCCGAAGGAAGGCCTTCTTCTTTTAGTCGTTCCACAATTTTTTCATAAGATTCTTCTCTTTCGGAGCCTCCGATGATCTCCCCAATTCCATCGGGAGCAATGAGGTCCGCCGAAAGGACCGTACTCGCGTCATTGGGATTTTGTTTCATATAGAAGGCTTTGATGGCTCGTGGGAAATTTTGAATGAAAATAGCAGTTCCAAAATGAGTGGTTAGGATTTGTTCCCGATCGGAATTGATGTCCTCGCCCCAAGTGATTGTCTCTCCTGCGGTTTGTAAAATTTGGATCGCATCTCCGTAATCCACTCTTGGGAAAGGTTTGGCGAGTTGTTCTAGGAGAGGTGTTGGATCGCGATCCAGAGCTTGCAGATCTTCTTGGGTTCGTTCGATGGTGGTGCGAAGGACTGTTTTCACAAATCGTTCTTGCATGTCTAAATTTCCCTCTTGGCCAAGAAAGGCGGTTTCAGCCTCGAGCATCCAAAATTCGGTAAGGTGGCGTCTCGTTTTACTTTTCTCCGCACGAAAAGTGGGACCAAAACAGTAGACTTTGGAATGAGCGAAAGCAGCCGTTTCTAGGTAAAGTTGTCCAGTTTGGGCCAGGTAGGCTTGGCCTAAGTCAAAGTATTCTGTGGAAAATAAGGTTCCGGCTGATTCTCCAATGGAGCCAGTCAGGATGGGTGTATCGATGAGGGTGTATCCGTCATTACGAAAGAATTCACGGATGGCAAAGGACAATTCAGAACGGACCCTCTGGATGGCAAGTTGGCGTTTAGATCGTAACCACAAATGCCTGTGGTTGTGTAAAAAGTCGGGTCCATGTTCTTTGGGAGTGATGGGATACTGGTGCGACTCACCCACAATGGAGAGAGAATGCAGGAAGAGTTCCTGTCCCGCTGGTGCCTTGGGATTATCTTGTAAAACTCCATGAACCACCAAAGAGGTTTCTTGTGGTAGGGCTTTGACCTGTTTGAAGATATCCTCCCCTAAAAATTCTTTTTCGGCCACCACTTGGTGAATTTTTCCATCGGTGCGCAGTTGCAGGAATTGGACGTGGTTGTTTCCTCGGAGTCCTTGGACCCAACCTTGAAAACTATGTGTGGAAGCCGGATTTTGGGAATTGGATTGTGATGGATCTAAACTTGGAGTCATGGATGGTTTTTTCTGTTTGCCAGTTCAATTTTCTCTGAAATTTTGAACTTACAGAATGAAATCTAGCATCCTATTAGACGGTAAAGCGATTTCCGAAAAAATTCGAAATCGAATCGCAGAAACATTAGCAAAAGCTAAATCCGAAGGTAAGGGAATTCCTACTCTTGCCACCATCCTTGTCGGTAACAATCCCGCTTCCGAAACCTATGTGAATATGAAGGTGAAGGCCTGTGAAAAAGTAGGCATGGTATCACGTTACGTGAGACTGGGAGAGGAGACAACCACCGAAGAGCTATTAGCCGAAATTAAAAAACTGAATGCTGACAGTTCTGTAAACGGTATTCTTTTGCAACACCCAGTCCCTCACCAAATCGACGAACGTTTGTGTTTTGATGAAATTGCCTTGGAGAAGGATGTGGATGGTGTCACTACTGTTTCCTTTGGAAAACTATCAATGAATAGTGAGGCATATTATCCGTGCACTCCGTACGGAATGATTCTACTACTTCAAGAATATGGAATCGATGTTACAGGAAAACATGCAGTGGTTGTAGGAAGATCCCCCATCTTAGGAAAACCCATGGCAATTATGCTCACGAATCTAAATGCAACGGTTACCCTTTGCCATTCGAAAACCCAAAACCTCCCAGAGTTTGTAAAACAAGCGGATATTATAGTCGGTGCAGTTGGGAAACCTGAGTTTATCAAGGCAAATTGGATCAAAGATGGCGCTGTTATTTTAGATGCCGGATATAACGTTGGTAATGTGGGAGATATTGAAATCTCGAAAGCCAAAGACAAAGCTTCCTACTACACTCCCGTTCCAGGAGGGGTCGGACCTATGACAATTTCTGTTCTTTTACTTCAAACTATGTATAGTTTTCTAAATCAATTTTCCCCTAAGTTGGATTCTCATGCCTCAAACCGCTAGTTTTGATGAATGTTTCCAGACGGTGCCCAAACTAGATCCTCCAACGGATTTGGATAGTTTTTGGAAGGAAGGGATTGCTGAGTTAAAAAAAGTCCCCATCAAAGCCACATACAAAACGGTTTTGAAAGGATCTTTTATTTGGGAATCACTCAATGATGTAAGTTTTCAAAGTATCGGCAATCATGTGTTATATGGGAAGCTGGCCATCCCGAGAAAAAGGGGAAACAGGCCAGTTGTTGTTTATTTCCATGATTATTTAGCCGTCCCTGAAGAAATTCAAAAAGGTTATTCTGATATAGGGGTAGCGCAACTTCATATCACCTTACGGGGACATGGTGAAGAAATGGTTCATGCACCCATAGATCCAACCACAGGAAAGGCTCCTATTGGTTGGACTCCGAATTATTTTGCGCATGGTCTCGACCAAAAAGAAGAGTTTTATATGCGTAAACTCTATTTAGATGTGATCCGAACCATTGAATTTTTACGATTAACCGATGGGATTGATGGCGACCAAATCATTTTACATGGGAAGTCCCTTGGATCTGCTCTTTCTGTATTTGGGGCAGCCTATTCCGATCGAATCAAAGGTTTGATTTTAGAGACACCTTCTTTTTGTTATATTGATAAAGATCAAATTTCTTTAAAAGGAAACCCATGGGTTCGGGAATTGACTCCCTTTTTAGAAAAGAGAGCCACTAAAAAAATTGACTATAAAAAGGAATTAGCTTATTTTGATGCGCTTAACTTTGCTAAAAAAATAAAAATTCCAGCTCTTGTTTCCTGTGGAATGGAAGATACAATCTCTCATCCCAAATCCACCTTTGCATTGTTTAACCATCTAAATTGTGACAAACGTATGCAGCTTTATCCCACCGAAGGTAATGAAGCAGGAAAAGACAAACAACCCCAAGCCAACTTGGAATTTGTAAAAGAAATTTTTGCCTTATGAGTTTAGTTCCCTTCGTTTTTCATAATTCTAAATCGGGGAAAAAGGAAACCTTTCGGCCAAAGGATGAGACAAATGTTACGATTTATTCCTGTGGACCTACGGTTTATAATTTTGCTCATATTGGGAACATTCGTTCCTTTTTATTTGTGGATGTTCTCCGCCGTGCTCTTTTGTTAGGTGGCTATAAGTTAAACCAATCAATGAATATAACTGATATCGATGACAAAATTATCAACGAATCGATCAAACGGAAAATCAGTGTTGAAGAATTCACAAAACCTTGGACAGAAGCTTTTTTTAAAGACTTAGAAACTTTACACGTTCAAAAGTTAGAACATTATCCTAAGGCAACCGAGTCCATTGAAGATATGGTGGGACTTGTGGAAAAACTCCAATCTAATGGTCTTGTTTATGAAAAAGATGGAAATTTATACTTTTCCATTCAGAAGTTTAGCCGGTATGGCGAACTATCTAAAATTGATGTTTCTGGGATGAAGTCTGGTGTTCGTTATGATGCCGATGAATACGAAAAGGATGACGTGAGAGATTTTGTCCTTTGGAAAAACCAAAAAACCGATGAGGAAAAGTGTTGGCATACGCGGATTGGGAACGGACGTCCTGGTTGGCACTTAGAATGCTCTGCGATGATTCGAAAAGTATACGGATCGGGTGTGGACATCCATACTGGTGGTATTGACCTCCTATTTCCTCATCATGAAAATGAAGTTGCTCAAAGTCTTGGTGCTTATCCCGAAGAAGAGTTTGTCGGAACCTGGCTTCACTGCGAACATCTATTAGTTGATGGAGAAAAGATGTCAAAAAGTAAGGGAAATTTTTATACCTTACGAGACATTTTTGAAAAAGGATTTGATCCAAATTCAATTCGTTACCATTTGATTTCTGCGCATTACAGAAGTAAGTTGAATTTTTCGTTAAATAAACTGGTAGAATCAAAGATCGCAATGGATCGGATTCAAAATACAATTTATCGTGTTTTAGAAGCTGGTAATTTATGGGATCATGTCCCGGAAGGTTTTGAAAATTGGGATTTTACGGTTCCTGAATTACAAAATATTAATTTAGAATTTATAAATTCTTTAGCAGATGATTTAAATGTTCCGAAAGCTCTTGCATCCGTTTTTGAATTAGTTCGAGTAGTAAATCAGTATTTAGATGCCAAGGATAATGCAGTAGATATATCGTTTTTAGGAGAGTCCATTCGACTTTTCTATAAAATCAATGAGATCTTTGCCGTGTTTCAATTTAAAAAGGAAATCCAGACTCTTGAAGGTATTTCAGAAGATTGGATTTTGGAACAAATTGAACTACGAAAGATCGCCAAACAAAACAAAGATTTCTCAACTGCCGACAGAATTCGTAAAGAGTTGGAAGAAAAAGGAATCCTTCTCGCTGATACAAAAGAAGGAAGAACCACATGGAAAAAAATCCAGTAGAAATACTTTTTGGGAAACGTAATTTTTTTGAATTTTTGGAGTCGTTAGACCAAGTGGCTCCCGAACGTGGAATCAAAACCATTCGGGAAGTGATTGTAAAGGACTCACTTGGAAACGAAGAAAAACAAAAGATCCGACAGTACATCCCGAATTCAATTAAATTTACGACCGTATCCACCCGGGAACTAGATAGAATTGCTTCTGATAAAAACCACCAAGGTTATGTAATCATTCGTACCAAACAGAAATCCTTTTTGTCACTTGGATTTGAACAGTTTAAACAAAATGTAAAGGTCGGCGAAGGTCCCATTTTAATTTTAGATCGTATCCAAGATCCAGGAAATCTTGGAAACATTTTGAGAACTGCTGAATGTATGGGTGTGAAACATGTGTTAATGTCTGATAGAGATACCTCTCCTATTACTCCCGTTGTAGAAAAAGTATCGGCGGGAGCTGTCCACCATTTGCAAATTTATAGAGTGGCAAACCTGATGCACGGGATGGAATATCTCAAAAAAAATGAATATTGGATTTTGGCCACTGATGAGGAAGGAGAAGAAACTATTTGGGAAACTTTACCAGAAGCTTCGCAGATGGCGGTGATCATGGGAAATGAAGGCGAAGGTGTGAAACGTTTACTTTTAGAAGAGGCAGATTACGTGGCAAGAATTCCCCTTTTTGGTTCTGTGACATCTTTGAATGTTGTAGTTGCTTGTGGTATCACTTTGGATCGGATTCAAAATGTTTCGCGTTAGGCGAAAGATTCTATCTAGTTTTATACTATTCCTAATAGGAATTTTTGTATTTCAATCCTGTATCTACGATTTTTATCGAAAGGAATTTGCTTCCGATAAGAAAAAAAACTATGAGTTGTTGATTTTAGCACTCCTTGGCCTTTTACCAAATCCAAACCAGAAATTGTTTGGATTTGCTCCTGGATTTTCTAGAAATCTTTCAGATTCACAATTTGTAACCGCAGATTATTTTCCTAAAACGGGAAAAAAAAAGTTAGTTTTGATCCATGGTTGGAATCCAGCAGAAAGAGATTCCGATCCTGTTACCAATGATGAAAAAAAAATTCAAAATATAAAGAATACTTTTTCGAATGGCTTGATCCACTTTCAAGAAGGAAGGGGATCTGCAACTAGTGATTTTGATCTTTATCTTTATACTTATCGCACTTCTAACAGTATCCTTGTCAATGGAAGGCAATTTCATTCCACACTTCGTTCTAATTTTTCTGATTCAGATCAGGTATACATCATTGCCCATTCCATGGGAGGACTCGTGACAAGAGTGGCTTTATCTCCAGAAACTGGCTCTCTTCCTTTTGTTCGTTTGGTGGTAACACTGGCAAGTCCCCAATTTGGATCCCCGTTTGCTACTCCCAGTTTTTTAAATAGTAATCCTTTTCTAAATGAATTAGGAAGTTATCTTGTGGGAACACAAGGTGGTTCGGAGCTTGCTTATACAAACCAAGGTGCAGGACAACCTCCTTTGTCGGAAGCAGAAAATCTGGTTCTCGATACACTCAATCAATCCTATCTAAGTTCCGGTCTGAATGGAAAGTTTGTCAGTTTTGCTGGAGTGATGAGTGGCTGTAATGTCGGTCAAACGGCTTATTATAATATAGGTTGTAACATTTTGAATGGCGCTGGTTTTACGCAGTCAGATGGGATTGTTCCGATCAATAGTGCAAGGCTTGGAAATTTATCTTATAAACAAATCAATATTGCAGATTGTGACCATTCCATGATGGCTTTCCAAACGATAAGCCCAGATGATGTTAAAAGTCTGAATCTTTTCACGCAAGTGATTACGGAAATTCGTAATTCACCTTTTTAATTGTTTTTGGTTTAATTTCCTGATTGGTTTTGTAAAGAACGGAGAGAAAAATACAATCCAAGTAGTCCTAATAGAAAAACGGGAAACCCAATCAGTAGATTACCCTCTTTCCAAACTAGACATTGGATCGTATACAAACCACCAAAAACAAAAGAAAGACCAGAGAGTGTTCCAAGAAGGGAGATACCTAAACGATTCTCGTAAATGGTTTGTTTCTGGTTTGGTTCTTGTTGGAAAAGACCCTTCCAAAAGAAAAAGGGAGGTTTCGTTGTTTCATAAAACCTAACTAAAACATCGCGATCGGTATTCGGTAATATATAGGTAGATAAAATCAATAAGACACTGGCTGTAAGAGAAGTATAAAGAACGGAATAAGGAAATTCTACCTTTAGGTAAACAGAAAAGAGTAAATACAAAAGTGGAGAAAGGACAAAGGCTAAAATTTCTGTCCAAGCCGAGATTCGCCAAAAAAACCATCTGACAATTAAGATAAACCCAATACCGGATGATGCTTCGAGTAAAAATACCCATGCTCCTTTGATAGTTTCCATTCCGTAGACTGCCAGGAAAAAGGAACAAATGGCTGTTAGTATTTGGACGGCATAAGATACTTTTAGGTAATACGAGTCAGACCTTCCCTTCTCTAAGATTGGTTTCCAAAGATCATTAACGAGATAGGAGGCACCCCAATTCAAATGTGTTGCCAGTGTAGAAAGGTAAGCGGCAAGGAAGGCACTGAGCATAAGCCCCATCATTCCACTAGGCATTCCTTCTTGTAGTACCATAAGAAATCCTTTTCCACTTTCGACTTCGGAAAGGTTTGGATAAAGCAGGAGAGATACTAGTGCGACCAAAATCCAGGGCCAGGGACGAACAAAATAATGGGCAATCACAAACCATAAAGAACCTTTTAGTGCAGCATCTTCATTTTTTGTAGCAAGAATGCGTTGGGCAATGTATCCGCCACCTCCAGGTTCAGAACCAGGATACCAACTAGACCACCAAAGAACGGTTAGGAGAATTAAAAAATGGTCCCAAGGGAGGGTTCCGGAAGATCCATTGGGGAAAAATAAAATTTTACTACTATCGAGTTTTGATTTTAGACCTTCGAGTCCACCAATGGTTGGTAAGTTGATAGCAAAGTAGGCAAAAAGAATACAACCTATCCAAGCTAAAAAAAAATTGAAAAACATCAATATAAGAAATACCTCTAAGGCCTGCGATCGAAGTATAGAACACACCAAATAACAGTAAATAAACGAGAATATGGGATGCGGTCCAAAGGGGGAAAAATACAGGAATAATTTTTAACATGGCTAAATTGACCCAACCAAGAATCACTAGGTTGAGTAAAAAACCGATGACAAATGCCTTGAATCCTCGTAAAAAATTTGCTTCCTTCCCACTATAACGTAGCCTTATGAGCTCCAAATCTGTGGATGCACCAGACCTCTTCCAAAGTTTCGAAAAGAAAAACACAGTCACAAACCCACCGACTGACATATACCACCAAATCCAGTTCCCGGCAATTCCTTGCCCTCGAATGATCTCTGTTACAGCAAGAGGTGTGTCAGCCGCAAAAGTCGTTGCGACCATGGCAGTTCCTGCCACAAACCAAGACAAACTACCTTCCGCTTGGAAGTATTCTTTTGTGGATTTTTGTTTGGAACGAAAACGAAGTAAAATGAGGACAATGACGACAAAAGGAAAAAGAAAAAATACAAAATCAAAAAAATGAAAAGGAATCATAGTCTCACTTTGATTCCCATCTCTTTCATTGTTTGTTTGGTTTCTTGGATGGAAAATTCGCCAAAGTGAAAAATAGATGCCGCAAGGACTGCATCCGCACCACCACGAAGGATTACTTCTGCCATATGTTCTGGATTCCCAGCACCACCCGAGGCGATGATCGGAATCGAAAGGTTTGATGTAAATGATTTCATTAGAGTTATATCAAAACCGTCTTTGGTTCCATCTTTGTCCATAGAGGTAAGAAGGATTTCTCCCGCACCCATCTCAAAAGCTTCCCGTCCCCAATCAAGGGCTTCCCTACCCGTTTCTAAACGCCCACCATTTAAGTACACTTCGTATCTTTTACGCTCTGGATGAAATTTAACATCGATAGCACAAACAATACATTGTGATCCATAAATTTCACTGGAATCTTTCAGTAATTGAGGATTTTGAAAAGCGCTGGTATTGATAGAAACTTTATCAGCTCCCTTATTCAATACAGCTTTTACATCTTCTATGGTGCGAATCCCTCCACCGACAGTGAAAGGAATAAAGAGTCTATTGGCTACTTGTTCCACTAAGTTCAGAAGGATATCTCGTTTGTCAGAAGAAGCGGTTATGTCTAAAAAACAAAGTTCGTCAGCTTTGTTTTCTTCATAAGCAACCGCACAGGCAACAGGATCACCGGCATCGACTAGGTTTACAAATTGTACCCCTTTGACAACCCTTCCGCCTTTTATATCCAAACAAGGAATGACTCTTTTGGTTAGTTCATCCATGTTAGGTGATCTCGGAAGGAAGTACCAATTTACAAATTTCTAATTCAGAAGTAGATTTGGCATAACTTAGGAGTTTTGTTTCATCAAAATGGGAGGAAGTAATTTGTAATCCGATCGGAAGCCCATTTGAATCCAGTCCTGCAGGGCAACTGATGGCAGGAACACCCGCTAAGTTGACGGAGGTAGTCAGAATATCTGCTTGATACATTTGAATCGGGTCTTTTGTTTTTTCTCCGACTTTGAATGCCGTTGTGGGTGACGTGGGTTGGAATATGATATCCACTGTTTTAAAGAATTCTGCATACTGTTTGCGAATGAGAACTCTTGCTTTCTGTGCTTTTCCGTAATAAGCATCGTAATAACCTGAACTGAGTGAAAAAGTTCCAAGTAAAATTCGACGTTTGACTTCGGGCCCAAAACCAGCGGTTCTAGATTCAGAATATAAATCTTCTAATTTTCCAGCCCCTTCTTTACGTAATCCGTATCGGATTCCATCAAAGCGGCTTAAGTTGGAAGAACATTCAGCAGTGGCAATCAAATAGTAAACAGGGATTGCATACTTTAACAAAGAAAAGTCGAGTGGAACAAGAGTGGCTCCTTTGGATTCCAATTCTTTTAAAATTTCCGTGTAACGTTTGTTTACGTCAGGTGAAAAGTTAAATTCTTCTGACTTCATCACCCCAATGCGTTTGCCTTTCCAATTCACAGAAGAAACGGAACTTGCTTCGAATGGATTTACTTTTGCTGTCGTTTGGTCTTTATGATCGAGGCCTGAGATAATTTCCATTAGGTCTGAGATCCCTTGTAAGTCATTGGAAAAGGGACCAATTTGGTCAAGGCTGGAAGCATAAGCAATAAGTCCATACCTGGACACACGACCGTAAGTAGGTTTTAGACCCCAGATTCCACAAAGTGCTGCAGGTTGTCGAATGGAACCACCTGTATCGGATCCAAGTGATACAGGTAACATAGAGGCTGCGACTGCCGCCGCCGAACCACCGCTAGATCCTCCGGGAATACGACTTGTATCAAAGGGATTTCTTGTAGTGTGGTAGGCACTATTTTCGGTAGAGGATCCCATTGCAAACTCATCCATATTGAGCCTTGGGAAAAAAACAAATCCTTTTTCTTTTAGTCTTTGAATGACGGATGCATCGTACGGGGATCTAAAGTTTTCGAGAATCTTAGAAGAACAAGAAGTGATCTCACCAGTAATACAGATATTATCTTTGATTCCAATGGGAATTCCATCAAATTCAGAAAGTAATTTCCCGGATTTTCTTCTATTGTCACTTTCTTCGGCTTGTTTTAAAATTCGCTCTTTGTTGAATTCGAGAAAAGCTTTTACCTTCGAATCAGTTCCTTCAATTCTTTTTATATAAGCAGAAACTAAGTCTACCGATTTTAATGAACCATCATTTAGCTTTGTTTTGATTTCGGAATATGTAAGAAAAATTAAGTCTTTCATGTTTCAATTACCTTGGGAACCACAATGTATCCATTTTCATAGGAAGGTGCAATTTTTGCGAGATCGTCTCTTTTTAAACCGTTCTCGGCAAAGTCCTTTCTCAATTCGTAAAAGATTTGTTCATAAATTTCATCATCACCTACACTCGTTGTGTCTAGGTTTTTGATTTCATCTACGTATTGTACAATCCGAGAAAAGTCATTTAACATAGAAGAAACTTCCGTATCCTCTATGTTAAGTTTTGCCAAGTGGGCAATGTTTTTTAATTCTTTTTCATCCATAATGTTTCCTCAGTATGCATTCCTATCTATAATTGTCTTAAGGGGGGTGAGTAAAATGATTTTGATATCGAGAAGTAGAGACCAGTTTTCAATATAAAAAATATCTGCTTCGATTCGTTTTTCGATCGAAGTATCGCCACGGAATCCTTGGACTTGTGCCCAACCCGTTATGCCTGCTTTTGCTGCGTGACGTCTCATATATTGTTGGTGTTCGTTTCTAAACTTTTCTACATAAAAGGGGCGTTCTGGTCTTGGTCCGACAACAGACATATCACCCAGTAATACATTAAAAAATTGCGGAGTTTCATCTAAGGATAATTTTCTTAAAACAGCACCCACTACTGTGACACGAGGGTCATCTTTTACTGTCCAGAGTGTATCAGATTTTTCTTTTGCTTGTACTACCATGGACCGAAATTTGAGCATTCCAAAAACCTTATTGTCGAGGCCTACTCTTTCTTGTTTGTAAAAAATGGGCCCCTTACTAGTTAATTTCACAAGTAAGGCAATGATCAGATAGAATGGGCTAAATAATAAGATAAAAAATAGGGAAAAGAAAATATCAAAAGTTCTTTTTAATACTAAGTTGTATCCCAATCTCAACGGGATGTTACGAATCGAGATAATAGGAATCCCGTCCAAAACTTCCACCCTTCCTTTTGCGGTGACAATTTCTTCGTAACTGGGAATAACTTTTAAATCAATACCATGAAAGTCTGCGATATCAATGATCTCTTTTAAAGAATCACCTTCATCATGCGATAGGGCATAGACGATTAAATCGATATTATTTTCTTCAACATAAGGCTCCAATTTTCCAGTTGTTGTAACGGTTTGTATTTTTTTGGGAGAAAGATTTTTTTTCCCAGCTACAAAACCCTTTACTGTATAACCATAGATTGAATGTTTTTTGATTGTTTCAGAAAAATTAATCGCAGATTTCCCTGTTCCAATGATAAGAACAGACTTTAGATTGAATCCTCGACTGCGTAAATATTGCATAAAGGATCGTAATATATAATGGGAAAATGAGGTAAGGATGACTGTGCAAATAGCAAAGTAACCGATGACTAGTCTTGAAAAACTTTCCCCTCGGAAAAAAAACAAAAGAGAAAGTACAACGAGTAAGTTTAAAACCACTCCCGTAACGATTGCAAATAGTTCATCAGAAAAAGACAATCCTCTGCGTGGATGGTATAAATCGATAGAGAGAAATGATAAAACCTGAGAAAAACCAAGTACAACACCCAAAATCAAATAATTTACAGGATCAATTATTTGGATTTGAAAAGCTGAATCAGGAGAAAGATAATAACGAATGATATAAGCGCATACGAAACTTGTCAGCGCTATGAAGAAGTCTGTTACAAGGAATAGGAGTTTGAAGGATTGGCTTCTTTCTTTTAACATTTGTAACTCTATTAATCGGTTAAGTCAGTGGATGTTCCATCAAGTGGACGTTTGCGGAATCTGTACAATCTAACTCTAGTGGCCTGAGCAGACGCAGAATCGCCAAAACTGAAATTGGTTAAGTTAACAGAAAAGTATACAGATTGATCATAAAAAGTCAATTGGTTGTTCATTGTGAGGCCTCCTGGCAGTGCCCGTAAATTCATACTATAACCCAAACGATATTCCCAGTTGTGTAGGTCGAGTTTCAAGGTCATCATAAACCTGTTGATATTAAAGACAGTTTTTTGCCTTTCTGTTTGGCCTTGGGCGCCGGTTCCCGCAGCTAAATCTTCCCAAATTGTAGTTTGGTCATAATTAGTTCCTGTTTGAGATGTATACATTTCCGGACTAGTATTCATTGCATAAAACTGACCTTGCGCTAGAGCTGTAAGTCGCCAAGGTTCTGTGACTCGGGAGTCAAGTTCTAATTCAACACCGGAATATCTTGTTACTTTGACATCAGTTCTAAAGAAAAATCTGTAACTATCCAAATAACTATCTTTATACACATGATACCATGTAGATCCTACTTCTAAGCTTCGAAAAGCACGAATGATTGGCCATGAAAAACCTCCCATTTTATAGGAAAGGGTAAGGTTATTTGATAGAGATCTATTTTGAGGAGTATGATGCACATAATCATTGTTAATGAATACACCGGAATAGAAGTTACGTTTTCTTTCCAAAAGACTCGGTCTACGTGTTGTAAATCCGTCCACAAAGTCAAAAAAACCACCGACTCTCACAACAGTATAATACCATCGTTGCATATTGGTAAGTCCTGGATTGTAAGAGGATGAAAATTGGCGTAAATCTCTTATCGTTCTTACAGAGATGTCCCAATCATTGAGCGCATAACTTTCTAATGCAAATTCCGCCTCGTTCTGGCGTAAATTTCCAAGGATAGGATCTTTTGCTTCTGCCTTGTCTGCATCTAAACGTCGGTATGTAGTAGATAAAAAGATTTCAGGAATACCCATTCGAACTGTATGAGATTGTCTGACATACTGATAGGATTGTTGTTTTAATAATGTGGCGTATGCTTTGTTTACGTCTCTGTCTGGACTGTTTAAATCATTTCCAGATCCGGGATACTCAACCGTTTGTTTGGTAGCACCCATATATACAGAAGGTGTAAATGACATATAAGCACCCATGGTTATTGGGGAACGAAATCCTGTTTCACCGATTACGTTGGTTTGCGATCGTAAAACAAAGTCTTGGTACTGACTTCTTGGATCCACAACCCCTGTTGTTGGATTGGTTCTTTGTTGGGGAGCACCGTAGATTCGATTGATATTGGTTTGAAAAAATAAATCCCAATAAATAGGACTGTTAGTTCCAGGAACCAAACCAATGTTACTGGAATTTCTGATTGTTACTGCTGGTAACGTATCTTGTGCTGCAAAGTATTGGTTTGCTTGGATTTGGTAAACAAGAGTTCGGCTCATCGCAATTCCGACACCCAAGTCTCCTCTGTTTTCAGTATAGTTTAAGTTCCAATTTAATAAGTTTCGGATGAGACCAAAACGAACATCTCTATAAGAGTATAATGATTGGAGTGAATTTGATGGTTGGTATCTGTTCCCAAATTCGTAGTCAAATTGGCGATTGCTATAATTTTCGTATTGGATTTGAACGTTTCTTGTGTAGTCACGCGAGAAATCATTGAATTTTGCATTCAATCGAAGGTCTGTTTTCCACCATGGATCATAGTTAACACCTGTATTGCGGTATGGCAACCCTGTATTCGGAAACATTTCGCCGCGATCTACGTTATTCGTGACTGCTACGTTTCCAATGCCACCATTACGGAACCGGTCTTCATATACAGGTGTGATTGTGTTATTTTTATAATTAGCGTAACCAAGATTGATATTGTAATTTAAAATTGGTGATACTTTCCACATCTCTAGCTGTGCGGCTTGTCCCGTTTTTTCATACATATCAAAGCGAAATTTATAACCATTGGCAAGTAGAAGACTATTCGGATAGGAATCAGACCATTGATAAGAGTTTTGCCAAAACCAACCTTGAGTATTGTTTTTACCAACTTGTGTTGTGACTCCGTTCCCTGACTCAGAATTGTATAAAACAGGAAGCCAAAACAATGGAGTTCCCCCTACCTTGTAGGAAACTCGGTATGCTACAACAGACTTGTCATCATGGATAATGATTTTTCTAGCTTGAAAGGATTCGTGAGGAAGTTCCGCATTACAGGCAGTAAAGTATCCCATCTCCAAAAGATATCTTTTTTCATCCAAACGTTTTATCTTTTGCCCAATGAAGTATGATGGGAACATACTTAGTTTGGAATTATACACAACACCTTGGTTGATTTTTAAATCGTAGATCATCCGGTCGCCATTAACTTTGGCAGTGCCGTCTTTGTATTCCACACCACCTTCAGCATAGACCTCTTGACGATTCGCATCGATGGATACCGAGTCAGCAACAAGTTCACCGGAGCGAATTTTAAGTCGCACTTTCCCACGAAGGACAAGAACCCCACCCTTCGTTTTGTCAATATTCAAAAGTTGACCTTCTGCGGCATTTTGGATTTGAATTGGTGGGCCTTTTTTTGTTTGTGAACTGAGTAATGCTTCAGGAGTTAACGCCTGTTCCTCTTCGGGAACAAGTGCCTCCCGTAGTCTTTCTCTTTTTGTATAAATGGTTCCCGATGGATTGAGTCCTAAATTTCGAAGATTGTCTTCTACTTCTCTATCAGACATGGAATCCACAGATTTTCTAACGAGTCCGCGTTGTACTTGGGCAGTAGTTTGTTTTCTTTCTTCTTCTTGAGCGTTTTTTGTAGGGCTGGATTGGTCAGGAAAAGTGAGTTTTAGCCCATTGATATCCTGCGCCAGAATTTCCATTCCGAAGAGAAAACCATAAAATAATATGAGAAAACGAATGGATTTTTGCACAGCGGGCTTTGAAAGTATAGAACGACAGTTTTACACCGGTCGAAAAAATCAATGGAAAACCAGGCAGAATTTCGAACAGGAATCTCGTATTTTATCGGAAAAAGAGGTTGCGAAACTATTCGTGTAATGGACATAATCAAATGGCTCATTCCTTGGGCATCCGGGAGTTTTGAATGGCAAAAACCTACTCTGGAGAACGTATTCCTGGTACTTTGCGGTACAATCTCAAAGTAAGAGAGGGAAGTACGGAACATTGTTTTACGGTTCCGGAACCATCGATCCAAATTCCCATGGAAGGTTTTGGACCGGATGAAAGTGCCAATCGGTTAGCCTTAGCCATCCTTCTAGATTTCACCAAAAACCCACAAACTTCGTTTTTATATTATAAGGACTTTAATTTTTTCTTAAGTGGACTTTTTTTGGAAGATAATTGGATGTTACATTCCAACCGCATTGATTTATTTTTTAAATTGTTAGAAGAAACTCCCCCGTTATCTAAATCTTTGGTGTTGGGGAAGCGCTAACGATTGTTATAGTGGCTTTATGATCGGTAAAGTAAAAAACCAAGATGAGGATTCTTCATCCCTGTACATTTTTCCCTTATGTTCGGTAACGATACTTTTTGAAACCTCTAAGGAATTCATTTGGGAAATTCCCTTCATTAGATCCTCTGCTCCATTGTCCTTGATTTGAATGAGAATATGGCTTGATCCGTCATCTTCCGCTTGTTTTAAGATGATTGTAATTTTTCTTCCAGTGGTATCTTCTCTCGTATTGACTCGAACCCTTGCATCTTGGATGAGATTGAGGAGGACTTGTTTTATTTTTTGAGGTTGGCAATAAGCAAGTGGTACATCGCCTATTTCAATTTCGCATTGGATTCCTTCTTTTAAAAAGTATTGGTGTAGGAAGGAACGAGTGTCGTTTAAAATACTTCCCAAGTTTGAATAGTTCCATTGAGAAGAAGTGGATTGTGAATAAGAAACTAAGTTTTTGATAATTTTTGCAATTCGTTCCGATTCTTCTGCAATTTTGGATGCTTTTTCACCCAATGAGGGATTAGCTAATTTTTTTGCTTCTAAAGAAATTAGATCTGCCAGATTTAAAATAGATGTGAGTGGATTATTGATTTCATGTGAAATCCCAGAGGCGACAAGTGCTATCGTCTCCCATTTCTGATTTTCAGCAAGCCTACTTTCCACATTGCGAATGTGTTTTTGCACTTGAGATTTGTAAATTGCCATTTCTACGGAAATATACAAATCACGGCTGTTAAATGGCTTGATTAAGTAACCGAAGGGTTCAGTGGCCTTGGCTCGGTTGATAGTGGCTTCGTCCGAATACGCAGTTAGATAAATAACAGGGATTTCTTTTGTTTTTTTTTATGATACTCGCGATTTCAATCCCATCCATCGGACCATTTAGCATAATATCCATTAACACTAAATCAAAGTGTTCGTTTTCAATATGTTCAATGGCATCGTTGGCATCGGAAACATAAGTAGCGTTATATCCATATTGTTTCAACGTAGAACATATATTGATCGCAATAATTCTTTCGTCCTCAACGACTAGGATCCTCTTAACGTCTGTTTCTTTGTCTGTTCCCACAACTGCTGTCATATTCTTTAAAACCGGTTTCATCTATCAAATACAATAATTAGAGTTTGTCAACAGAATCCGTACAACAAATCTCTGTATTGTGAATGAGGATTTAAACGAAGCCCAAAAATCAGTCATTTTATCACCTCCCGGCCCTGTCCTCGTCGTTGCAGGCGCAGGTACTGGGAAAACGAACACTCTTGTCAATAAATTAGCAGCTCTTGTTCAGAGTGGACTAGAGCCGAGTTCCCTACCTCTTTTAACCTTCACGAGAAGGGCAGCCAAAGAGATGTTGAACCGCGCAACGAAAAAACTAGACTCCAGGATGTTGTCCGTACAAGGCGGGACCTTTCACTCGTTTTGCCACCATTTCCTACGAAAATACTCGTTAGCTGTTTCCCTCAATTCCAATTTTACGATTTTGGATGAAGATGATGCCACAAGCCTTGTGGGTATGGCAAGAGACCAAGTGGTTTCCAAACAGTCCAAACTCCGGTTCCCAAAAAAAGAAACTCTTGCGGAGATTTTTTCCGCTTGTTTCAACCTTCAGATTTCCTTGGAAAAAGTGCTGCAAAAGGACTACCCAATGTTTCTCGGACTCACAAAAGAAATACAAGAAATCAAATCTAAATTTGTAGAATTAAAACTAAAACACAATTCTCTGGATTTTGATGATTTGTTAGATTTCACAAGAAAGATATTAATGCAAGAAGAATCTATCCGTGAACGGATTGGATTACAATATAAGTATATTTTAGTCGATGAATACCAAGATACCAATCGGATCCAGGCGCATATTGCTTGTTTACTGGCAAGTAAACATCAAAATATAATCGTTGTTGGCGATGATGCCCAATGTATTTACGGTTTTCGCGGAGCCAATGTCCACAATATGTTGGATTTTCCAAAAATTTTCCCTAACACAAAGATAATTCATCTAACAGAAAACTATCGAAGTACTCAATCCATTTTGGATTTAGCAAATGCTGTTTTGGACGAGAGTAAAGAAAACTATAAAAAAATATTAGTATCACATACGCAAGGTTCTTTAAAAAAACCAATACATACAAAGTTTGAATCCGTAGAAGAGGAAGCTACTTGGATAGCAGATAAAATTTTGGAATTGTATGAAGATAACATTCCTTTGTCGGAAATCGCTGTTCTTTTTCGAGCAGGTTATATTTCCAACCTTCTGGAAGTCAAACTAAGTGCTAAACAAATTCCGTTCCGAAAATATGGCGGAAAACGTTTTTTGGATTTAGCGCATGTGAAGGATCTTCTTGCTTACCTTCGCATCATTGATAACCCCAAAGACATCCTTTCATGGAATCGGGTTTTACTTTTAGAAAAAAACATTGGAAAAAAATATGCGCAAGTTCTTTATAAAAATCTAGAACTGAACAATTTCCAATATGATATGTTGGAAAGTTCATCCACATTTTTTTTGGGTATTCCTGAAGCAGCAAAGTCTGCGTTTCAAAGATTAGTTCAAATTTTCCAAGTAAATACGGTTAGTTTAGGAAATAGTTTGGCCGTAGTGGAAGTCGTTCTTTCTCACTACTTACCAATTTTAGAGCAGGAATATGATGATTTTGAAAAAAGGAAACAGGATTTGGATTCCTTGAAAATCTTGACAAAATCGACTGAGAACCTTTCCGAATACCTTGCAAATTTAACTCTAGATCCCACAGAAAAAAAAGATACAAGCTCTATTGATATAGAGGAAGATGAATTTCTCACACTATCCACAATTCACTCAGCTAAGGGGTTAGAGTGGAAGTATGTATTTACCATGCATTTGGTGGAGGGATGTATACCAAGTTCTCGGATCAAAACTGTCCAAGATTTGGAAGAAGAAAGAAGATTGTTTTATGTAGCAATCACTCGGGCAAAACAAGGTTTGTTTTTAACATCTCCCGTATTCTCTGATAAAAACCGATTAACAACTATCAGTCGATTCCTGGTTGATTTACCTAATCTCAGAGATTTAGTCGACGAAGAATCGACTGAAATTGCGAAGATTCATACTGAGGTAACAAAATCTAATTCGGAAAACGATCGGTTTCAGGACATCCAAAGATACTTTTTGAATTGATTTCTATCAAATCACCCTCTAGGATGGGTTCAGATTTGGGGGACGTATGAAATTATTCATTCGCAGTTTGGTTTGTGGAGTTTTTCTTTTGCCGCTATTTATGGCTTGTGCTTCACAAGACACAAAGGATGTTTCTGATCCATCTAACCAAGATTCTAAAACAAACTCAAGAGCTGCCAATCTGGAAGATCCAGAAAAAGGTGGAAAGAAGTTTGGTTGTATCGAGGGAAACTGTGTGAATGGAATCGGTAAATATGTTTATGATAATGGCGATGTTTACACCGGATCTTTCAAAAACGACTTACGAGAAGGCCCTGGAAGTTTTCTCTACTCTGACGGCGAAAAGTTTAGTGGTACATACATAGAAGATAAAAAACAAGGCCCCGGTGAATATAATTTCAAAAACGGGGACAAGTATATTGGAGAATTTCAAAACGGACAAATCAACGGAAAAGGAACTTATAGTTTCAAAGATGGTAAGTCTGTTTCGGGTGATTTTACTTCTGATGGTCAGGAAGGTATCGGTGTACTTACCGATGATGGTAAAGCCAGGAATTGCAAAATCGCAGGAAGAAAACTTCTCTGCGAATAAATATCACCTTACAATTGGCAGTTGGGACGTTTCCCTTCTGCTTTTGCCCGTTCCCATAAAACCATAGCATTCGGCATTGCCGCATTTAAGTGTTTCATTCTCGTGGCATCAGATGGATGAGTTGATAATAACTCGTTTGGTTTGTTACCACCAAGAGCACTCATATTTTTCCAAAGTTCCACACTCTGTCTAGGATCAAATCCTGACTTTGCCATAAGTTCCAAACCAATCAAATCAGCTTCCGATTCATGTTCCCGAGAAAACGGTAATAAAATTCCAAATTTTGCCCCCATTCCCAGAGCTCCTGCAATTGTAGGTTTTCCAAGGCTTTCTAAAATTTTAACTGACCCACCAGCCAATTGGTTTTGAGATACACGTTCATTTCCATGGCGAGCAATCACATGACCTATTTCATGCCCTATTACAGCTGCTAATTGGTCTTTGTTTTTTGCGATTGAAAACATTCCTGTATAAACACCAATTTTCCCCCCGGGCAGAGCAAATGCATTGGGATTGTTGTCTTTAAACACAACTACTTCCCAGGAATTTACTCCAGTTGTATCAGAGGTGACAGCTAATTGTGCAGACACAATGCAGTTTACATAAGTATTGGCGACCACGCTAGTATCGACAGGCGTTTTTGTCTTCATTTCTGAAAATGCTGAGGTTCCCATCTCATTCATTTCTGCATCTTTCACAAGTATGATTTGTTTTCTTCCTGTAGGAGAAGTGCTGCAGTGGATGAGGATTGTAAGCGTTAAAAAGTAAATTGAATTTCGAATCATTATTTTTCCTGTTGTGAATAGAATTGATGTATAAAAGGCACTACATCTTCGCTACCAATTGGTTTTGATAACCAATAACCTTGGATTTTGTCGCATTCATAAGATTTGAGAAGTTCCAATTGTTCTAACTCCTCTACTCCTTCTGCCACTACCGAATAACCAAGATCATGCGCCATATTGATAATGGAAATTAATAAAAAACTTTCTTTAGATCCTTCCTCCACATTATTAAGGAAAGATTTATCAATTTTTACAATGGATAACGGTAATTTTTCTAAATAAGAAAGGGAGGAAAATCCTGTTCCAAAATCATCTAAAGCAACCTTTACGCCAATATCAATTAAATTGGAAAGTATCGGCACTGTTTCAGAAAGGTTTTTCATTGCCAAACTTTCTGTAATTTCAACTTGTAAGGAGGTGTATGGAATCCCTCTTCTATTATGGAGGTCTACAATCCAATGGAAGATGTTTTGATCAAAAAAAACTTGTGGGCTTAAATTAACAGCTATGGAAATCGGTAGTCCTTGTTTGATTTGTACTTCTTCAATGACATTTGCAGCTTGTTCTAATACAAAACGAGTGATGGGAACGATGAGACCCGAGTCTTCCGCAAGGGGAATAAATTCTGCAGGAGAAACCATCCCCCTTTGGGGATGGCGCCAACGAACCAGTGCTTCCCAGTGACCGATTTTATTTTCTTTAAGATCTAAGATTGGTTGGTAGAAAACAAAGATTTCATTGTGCGTTAATGCTTTCTTTAGATCATTTTGAATTTCTAGTTGGAAGTGGATTTTTTCCTGCATTGCTTGGTTAAAAACTGATACAGTTCCTACCTTCTGCGATTTAGCATGAAACATTGCAATTTCTGCATTTCTTAAAAGAACATCAGCATCTTTTCCGCCAAGTCCGAAAGCCGAGATCCCACAAGAAGCAGTTAGATAGATTTCATATCCTCCGAGTGGAATGGGATCGCCTAGTCGTTCGAGAAGTCTTAATGCATAATTTACTCCTTCATCGATGGCGAGAAGATGGGTGAGTAGAATCGAAAAGTTGTCTGCACCAAGCCTTGTGATGACAGCATCAGAATCCGAAAATTGTTTAAGTCTTTCAGAAAAGATAACGAGGATTTGGTCTCCAGCATCATTTCCAAGCGAATGATTGATTCGTTTAAAGTTATCAATGTTGATACAAAATAAAATTGGATACCCTGTGTTCTTCATATTATAGGCGAAGATTTTTTGTTCAATCCTCGCAAGAAACAATGCTCGATTGGGTAGTCCAGTTAGATTGTCATAAAAAGCATCATGGGTTAATTGTTGTTCTGCGAGCTTTCTGTTGGTTATGTCATGATGGATTGCTATGTATTGAAATATGGATCCGTCTTGACCTGTAAACGGAACTATAGTTGTATCTGCCCAGTAATCACTACCATCTTTTTTAATATTGCGTATTTCACCCCGCCATACTTTTCCTTTCTGAATTGTTTCCCAAATTTTAGTCCAATCGTCTTTGGTTTTGTCTGCGGATTTGAGAATTCTATGGTTTTGTCCGATCAATTCTGAAACCGAATATCCGGTAGCTTTTGAAAAAGATTCGTTAACGTAAGTAATGATTCCATTCGCATCTGTAATCGAGACAATATTGGCTTGGTCTAAAGCAAATTTCTGGAGTTGGATTTCTTTTAAAGATTCATATAAGAAAGTCTCTGTAGTATTTTTTTCCTTTCTGTAGACAAGCTCCCGTCGTTCTCTTTCTAAAACCTCGGTTAATCGAAGAAGGTTTTTTCTATCAATTAGATCATTGACCCCAGACTTCATATAACTCAAGTTTTTCGAAAAGTCTTCTGGATCGCTAAGTAAAATGACTGGGATATCAATTTTTTTATCATTTAAGTATTGTAGGTAAATTGGAATTTCTGAATGGAATGGTTCTCTTGTGCTGCAGATGATGGCATCCCAGTCCTCTTCGTGTACAGTCGCTTCCCAGGATGCAAATGACTCCACTACTCGGTAAAGAGGACTTAGGCCGTTGGCCTTCATTTCTCTCACTAGGTCAAATACACTATTAGAATCGTTTTCGAGTATTAGAACGCTGATTGGAATGCCCATTGTATTTGCCGAACTCGGCTATCTCTCCCACTTATGTTTCGTATTTTTCTTAAAATCTCAACCTAAAAAAGATTCGAAATTTATTGGAAATTTCGTCTGATATTCCACGTGCATCCGAAAACTTTCGAAACTACTTATATCAAAAAAGATTATTTAGAGCATGAACTAAGGAAATTACTCTTGGACATGAGTGATTTGGATTATAAAGGACTCAATGAATACGACAAAGGTGGATACGATGGTTTCAACCAAGCGATCACTTTGGTTTTAAAAAGGCTACAAACCTAGGGTTTTTTCTAGTTAAAATGGCAGATGGGTGCAAGCGACAAGTTTCCACAAAAATTCTTTACAAAATTGGCAACTAAACAGATAGTATACGTGGCCAGTAGGAAGTTCAATGAATTTCACAACAAAACAAGTTAAAAATCATACAGTTGTTACACTAGAGGGTTCCCTCGATATTTATTCTGCACCCGCACTTAAAAAAGAACTCCACAAAATCATCGATGACGGGGCTGAATCAGTAGCAATTGATATGGTGAATATCAAACTATTGGATTCCTCCGGAATTGCTTTGCTTGCGAATCTTCAAAAGAAACTTAAGTCTGAAGAAGGGCAGTTTTTTCTTCTCAATGTCAGCCAGGATGTCATGGTAATTTTGAAACTGTCCAGTTTGGACAAATTCTTTACGATCCTCGGCGGAGAATCTGAACTTCCTTAAATTTAGAAATTTTTAGTTAAATCTCTCAGAGCCGGAAGAACTTCACTTCTCCCCGTACTACCGGCGCTTCAATTGATTTTGGTTTTGTCCAGTCTCCAGAACTATCTTGAATCCAACGACTCGATTCGGTTTGGGTTCCTGAACCTGTAATTAGTTTTACGTTACCACTTCGATCCCCGGATACTTGTACAGATACCACCAAATCATAAGGAAGGTTTAACCCAAAGGAACCTAATTGTAATGTAGCAAGGTTTCCTTCAATCCGCACTTCATCGCAAACCACTTCTCTTCCATCCCTTAACTGCACTTTCAGTTTTAAAGGAGTTTGAGATACCTGTTTTTTTATAACAACTGGAGGACTTTGTTCGGTAGTTTTTAAAGTCACTTCTGGGGTTTCTGCAACCAGTGGAATCTTTTCTTCTGAGACTACAGCGGCTAATTTCGTAGTTTCACCTTTGGAATCTTCGAGAGACTCCCGAATGTTTTCTTTGATTTCATTGAGTTCTTTTGTTTCTTCCACAGAAAGGTTGGATGCCGTTTCAGATTTTAACACCTTTTCTATGATGACCGGTTTTAGAACCAAACTTTTTCCTTCTTCGATATTCTCAGCTGCCTTGGAATCCCCTAGTTTGTTTGCTTCTTCTTTCGAAAAGGCTACAAGTGATTTGTTTTCTTGATAGAAATTTCCAATTAACAGTAAACGCCTATTAGCTCTAATGGCAACTTCTTTGTTTTGTTTTTGTTTGACGAGCTGAATGTATTCTTTTACGGCATTGGAAGTTTTACCTAACTCCTCCATCGCCCGTGCCTTGATATAAGATTGGTCTTTTGTCAAATTGGGTAGACTTTCCAAAGTTTTTAAGGTTTCTTCATAGTCTCCACTTTGGAATAGAGAATAAGCCAATTCCTCTGGAGACTTCTTTTTATTTTTCAGTTCCTCTTTTTTCTTTTCACCTTCCTCTAAAAAACTAATGAGGAGGCTCGCGTTCTCGGCATAGTGAGTTCCGGGAAATAAATCGATGGCTTTGGTGAGTTTGAGAAAGGCCTTTTCTCTTTCTCCCATCATCACCAAACAGTATCCATGATGAAGGAGTGTGAATGCCATTTCATCAGAAAGTGAAGAAGTGATCGCTTCTTCCAACTCTTGGTATTTTTTAGAAGCAATGGGATACTTTCGTGTTCTTTCCATATAGAACGCAAACTGCAATCGAATGATGGTTTTTTGTTGTTCTTCTAACTCCAACGCTGGTTTGAAATTTAGAAAACGAACTGAGTTAATGACATATAAACCAAAACGGTCTTGCCAGCTCATTTTTAAGTCCAAACCCTCTGTTTCGGAGTTCATAATCCCCGATTCGAGAATGTTGACTTTTACCTCAGACATATAATCATCTTTGGAAAGGAACATTTGTTTTAGTCGCTCTCTCAAAGTTTGAGAAGAGAGTTCGTAATTCATTAGCTGGTCTCGTAGAATCCCAAATCGCAGTTCCTGTAGTTTTACACTGACGATGGATTGAGAGGCCAAAGCGAAAAAGAAAAACAAAACAAAAAAAAGAGAGAAAAAGAAAAACTTTTTCATTCTGGTACATCAAGGACAATCATAGTCACATCATCCTTATATTCCTCATGTTTTTCTTCGAGTAGTGCCATTGCCTTTTCTACAATTTCTGCATTAGATAAATGAATGTTATCAAGAACCACTTCGGTGAAACGTTCGAGTCCAAAAAGTCCCCCTTCTTTGATGGGAGTTTCCACCACACCATCCGTATAAAGAATGATTTTATCACCGGGAAGAACAGGAAAGGATTCTAAAGAGTATTGGATGTCATCACCCATACCAAGTGGTGGGCCTGAACTATCTACATAAGTAATTTGTTTTGTGGAAGGACGAATGATAAAGGGGGCGTTGTGGCCTGCATTTACAAATTTAACAACACCTGGTTCTTCAAAGACGACAAAAACTCCTGTGGCAAAAAAAGATGCTTGGAGGCGATTGGCTATAACTTCACCTAGTTGGTTGATTGCTTCTATGGCAGAATGGTTTTCTTTCATAATGGCTTGTAGGGACATTGCCATAACGACCGTTACAAGTGCCGCAGAAACACCATGGCCTGAAGCATCAGCTAAAAAGAATCCGTAATAATTTTGTTCGGGAAACTGGAAGTATTGGTACAAGTCGCCGGAAACTTCTCTCATAGGGCGATAGAGTTTTCCAATATTAAACTTTTTATACTTTTTCACGGAAGGTAAAAATAATTCTTGTACTTCTTTTCCAATCTGAAGTTCTTGATTGATTTCTTCATTTAGTCGAGTAATCGTTGTTACTTTGTTTTGGATTTCTTCTGCCATTAAATTGAATGACTTCCCCAAACTATCCAACTCATCATTACTTTTGAAATCCCAAGTGACTCGGGATTGCAAATTCCCCGTTGCCATATCTTTTGAAGCAATTTCTAAGGATCCAACTCGTTTGAATATGGCTCGGTATACAAGGATTGCAAAAATAATATGAAATACAATTCCCCAAAGGACAGCATATCCAACTTGGATGTAGAGTTGTTTCAATCGGTCTTGGATTGAAGAGATATTGAAATGAGTGAATAAAAAAACTTCCTTGTTATCGGAGAGACGAATGGGTAAGAGAAAATCGACTGTGAAATCTGATTCGTTTAGATCTAAACTATACCGAGCCTTAAAGAGATTTCCTTCCTTATCGGAAGATACCTCTTTGGTTTTTTTTAAAACAGATTCTGTTATCTCTTTTACACCTGGACCAGACTCCGGTTCCGATAACACGATTTTGCCATCAACATCAAAAATTGTAAATTTGTTGATTTCGTATAATTTTAGTGTTTTGCGGAAGACTTCAAAACTTTCATCCCTCTCCCCCGAAAGACCAATCGTTTGGATATCGGCAAGAATGGTATTGGCAAGGTTTTCTGACTGGAATTGAAAGTTCTTGAGAAGCAAATCAGATTGATTTTCGAAGATCATCACCGTAAAAAAGATGATATTGAGTAAGGCAAGAAGGGAATAAAAGAGTCCAATCTTAAAGCGTAAGGAATTCGTCGTTTTGATTTTGCTTTTGTTCACGGCAATTACTAGTATTGTCGATAATTAAGTGATAGAAATCTATCACAAAATTGAGATTTTCCCATTGGTTTTAGGCATCCACATATCCTTCCCTTCCTGCTTGCGGGCCTCCCTTCTTACCTATTTCATAGTATTTAGTTTCTCAGCTCTTTCTGCCGACAAGATCCGGTTAAAATCAGGGGAAGTACTGAATGGAAAAGTGGTGAATGTGACCGCAAGTCATGTTGAATGGCAGGACCAGGGGAAACGTTATAAATTTTTAAATTCAGAGGTTTTGGGCATTGATGTTGGATACGATGGTCTTCCTGCTTGTGCCGATTACAAAACATTTGGTGAAGAAGATTGTGATTTGATTCTCACGAAACTTAACAAAACGACCGCAAGTTTTTCCAAAAAAAGTAGCCCATTAGAGCTCGAGATAATTCCCATCAAAAAAATAGCAACGCTGAAAGTGAGTGCGGAATTTGGACTTCCTATGGAGCGTTACATTGATTCCGGTGTACGGGGAAAATGGATTTTTGCGGACAAAGAGATTGTTGGAAATTTTAAATCTCTAGAACGCGGTAAAATTACCATTGAGACAGAATCAAAAACTTTGGAATCCTTTGATACTTTGGATTTTCAATCCTTTGAGATCCAAAATAGATCAGTGATTGTCAAAGTAATCAAAGAAGAAACTCCCAAAGTCATTCCAGGTTATGCTCCCATCACAGAAAAAAGATACGGCAAAGCTGCTTTTATTTTTGGAGGAGCTTTACTTTCCGGCTTAGGAATGTTATACGAATACAATGCATCTGTAAATGCAATTAATAAAGATATTGAATACATTCCTTCCGGAGACGGAAAAATATTTATTTTTGCTAATACCCTTAACACGGATAATTACGACTTTCACAGGCAACGTTTTCTTATCTATTCTGTGGTTTTCACTTCGATCATTACTTATAGTTTGATAGATAGTTTTTACTTGGGACCTATGGAGACAAAAAAGGAAAATACGAACGGAGTGTATTTGAAACCTTTTTTGGATATGAGACCAAACGTAAGTAGTTTAGGTCTTGGGTACCAACAGTTTCAAAAACCTAATGAAAGTTTTTTTTATGGGTTTAGTTTTGAATCTAAGTTTTAGTTTTATTAAATCAAACGATAGACTTTCTTAAGAATAAATTTTTAAAATTCTGTTTGAGTCTTAGGAAATGCCATTTGATTAAGAAAGCATAAGGAATTTGGTCCAGTTGACACATAGCACCACAATTTCCTTCTTCGTTTTCCTTAGACCATAGTATGGTACCTGAAAGTCCAACAAAACAATGCAAACCAATCCAAAGATCGAATTTGACTTTTGTATTTTCTTGAAACAATTGTGAGGTTGGCAGATAAAACATATTTGCCTGTATATGAAAGATAGCGGAGTTTTCTTCAACGTTTAATGTGTGTAAATCAACAGAACTAAAGAGAGGTACTTCAAGCATCCTGTCCCTAAAAAAATATGGATTAATAATTCCTGCAAAGAAAAACATCATAGAAAGGATCATTGGATACATTACAAATAAGGCAAAATAATCTTGAAGTGCCAAATCGGGAAATTTATGAGATATCCAATCGGGAGAATCAAATAATAAATATACTGATAAAATTCCAGGAACTAAAAAGAATACAGTAAGGAGAGAATGACGTATGGTTGGAAATTGTAAAAGTTTGATACCTGACGTAGATATATGTTTTTGAATATTTTGAATCCAACCTTCGTGCCGATTGTGACGACTCAAAATTTCATACTCTTCCATACTCATTTTTAAGAGTTTTAGGATGTGTCCAGGAACAAGGATCCTGGATTTCGCAATAGTCAGTTCTAATAAAAAGAAAAGGGAAAGAATACAAATAGGAAGAATTAATAATAAGTCAATTTCTTGAATTAAAGAAAGATTATACAATCCATGAATCCCAACACAAATTAAAAATCCAAAGGATAATTTTCCCCATTTAAAAACGGGATTTTTGTGAAATAAAAACATCATTAGATAAGCACCTATGAGTCCACCATTCATCATGTGGATGGGCAAAGCCGTGATGGAACGAAGCACTTGTGACCAAAGGCCTGTGTTGATGTAATATAAGATATTTTCAACTAAACCAAAACCTCCACCTAATACTAGTCCATAGAAAATACCATCGGTAACAGTAAATTCATCCTGATTCTTACGAAAAAAAAGATAAATTCCTAAGAGTTTCGCAAACTCTTCTATAAAGGCTGAGTGAATAAATGCATTCCAAAAGGGAGCACCATTCGGAATCCAATTTAATAGAAGAGCTTGCAGGCCAATCGCAACTCCTGCACTAAAAATGGAAAATGCAAAAGCAGTATATTGTAAAAAGGAATCCGTAAATCGGTAAAAATGAAATCGATAGAAGGAATAATAAAAACCTAAGGTAAGGAAGTTGATAAAAAAAATGATCAGACTAGGTATAGAAATTTGTGTGATCATTTGGTATGATTAACGGCTAAAAAACCTTGAAAATAAACGAGAATGCTACAGAAATTTGATTAAACTAGTCTTTTTACTGCCTTTCGTAAACCATCAATCGTTAGAGGAAACATGGTAACAACGTCTTCTATGGCCTCAATCGTAGGTGCTCCCCAGAAACGTTTGGGTTCTGGATTCAGCCAAACCGATTCTGGAAAATATCCCACGAGTTCCTTCAGAGATTCGAGTCCACTTTTAGCCTTTCGTTGTTTTTCTTCAGAGCTTGAGCTGTGATACGAATAAGGATTGTAAGGTGTTCCCATAAGTTCGTAAGGTGCCATGTATGCATCACCTACAAAAATCAGTTTTGTATTTTTGCGGAACTTTTCTTCGAATTGTTTGAGAGAAATTTTGGTTTGGAACTCGTGGTTTGCATATAAATATTCATGAAAGATATTATGGAAAAAATAATTATGAACTTCTTTGAAGTGATATAGTCCTCTACTTGCACTAAATAGTTTACTTACCCGATCTGAATGAGGGGTCATACTTCCGCCAATATCCATGATGAGTACAAGCCGAAGAGAGTTTTTACGTTCCCTTTCCTCTACCAATTCGATTTCACCTCCGTTTTCACAGGTTCTATCGATAGTTTTATCTACATGGAGTTCTCTTCTCCCTTCCTTTTTTAAAAACCTAAGTTCCTTTAAGGCAAGTTGGATGGATCTTGTGTCTAGGATTTCATCTTCCCGGTAGGCTTTGTACTTTCTTTCGTTCCACAAACTAACACCAGAACGGTTCCCTTCCCCCTCTGTATTTCCTCCAATGGAAATTCCATTGGGATTAAATCCTGAATTACCAAATGGAGAGATTCCCGAAGTCCCAACCCATTTGTTTCCACCATCGTGGCGTTCTTTTTGTTCGGCCAAACGTTTTTTTAATTCTTCGATGACTTCTTCCATACTTAAATTTGGAGCATTTAATTTTTCCGAACCACCCAAGTGTTTGGGAATATTTTCTTCCAACCATTCGAAGAGCGTGTCTCTAAACAAAATTCGTTGTTCCTTCCAACTTCCAAAGGTTTTGGAAAAGGCAAGGTCATAACTATCATAGTGTTTTAGATCTTTGGCAAAATTGAGTCTACCAACACGGTAAAGTTGGTCCAAGTTCATATAACCAGAAGGATCAGTAAGTTTCCTGAGACTTGCGAGAAATGCAATTAGCTCTCCCGTAGAACAAGGAACAGACTCTCCTCGTAGATTGTAAAAAAAATCCAAAAACATATTAGTTCAAATAAACTCGATAGTCGTCTTCGGATTTGAATAAAGTTCCCGCAAAAGGGATTTTACTGGATTCCAGAGTTTCCCCGGATACAAGGAGCACCTGAATCCAATCCAGAAGTTCACTTGTGGACGGTTTTTTTCGAAGACTTTCTATTTTTCGAATGGAATAAAACATTGCCAGAGCTTTTTCCATAAACTCGGTTTGGATGGAGGGGTAATGTGCTTTGATGATTTCTTTCATTGCTTCTCGTTTCGGAAATTCAATGTAATGGAAGATACAACGCCTGAGGAACGCATCGGGAAGTTCCTTTTCATTGTTTGATGTAATGATGACAATCGGTCTTTCTTTTGCGATGATATGTTCTTTTGTTTCTGGAATAAAAAACTCCATTTTGTCTAATTCCAGAAGTAAGTCGTTTGGAAATTCGATGTCCGCTTTATCAATCTCGTCAATGAGGACTACCGCTTTATTCGGTTGGGCAAACGCCTCCCCCAAGGCCCCAAGCCGGATGTAATTTTTTACCTCGCGCACCCGGAGCATCGCCTCCTCTTCGGGAAACCTAGAGTCATTCAAACGGGAAACGGCATCATAGAAATACAAACCTTCCTTGGCCAAACTGGTGGATTTAATATGCCATCGGTAAAAGGGAAGGTTCTTTGTCTCTGCAAGGAAACTCGCAAGGAGAGTTTTCCCAGTCCCCGGTTCACCCTTCAGGAGGAGAGGTCTTTTTGTAATTTCTGCCACTAGGACCGCTTCTTTCAGATCTTCGGACAGGATGTAATCAGCCATGGTGTTATCTACCTTTTGGACTCCAATCTTTTCAGAAAAACGGGGGAATCCACTAAAAATTGCTTTTTGTAAGAAATTGAATTCCCATATTAAGGATTTGGAACGATAGTAAATTATGGGCGATTTTGATAATACGAAACGGGCAATTGGCGTTGGGAAACTGGATGATTCTGCAAGAAAGGATATGTTCAATAAGTTTGTCAGTGCCGGCGGGGAAATTGTAAAAGAAAAACAACCCCAAAAAGAAGACGACTCAAAGAAGAACCGCCCGGAACCAAAGGTTCGTCAAAGCACTGTTTCTCGTGGTACTGGTGATGATAGCCGTTCGGGAAGTCGGGGTGGAAATCAAAACAAATCTGATTCGGGAAACGCAAGATCCCAAGCAGATTCCAAAGCCCAATATGAAAAAGAAATTAGCAGTTTTTCAGCCAGGTTTGGAATCAAACTCAAATGTTGGCTTGCCCGTGTCACTCCGTTTGGAACGAGTGATCTCACTCCGAAGTTTATGCATGATTTTAGCATACGCGCCAAACAATCATTAATTGAGCTTCAATACAGTGGAAATGAACTTTTAGCAAACCAACAATATTCCCCTCAACTGAGTAAAGCCTTAGATAAAATCAATCCACTCCTCGTAGAATTACTTGCCATGGGCCAAAAACTTTATAATGGCCCTGAACTAACAGATATTACTGATCCCATCCTAGTTGCCCCAGAGTCCCCTGTTGCTATCGAACGAGTCAAAAATCCAATTTATGCACTTTTTAAAAGGATGTACATTCTTTATCCTTATCAAGAGACTCTAAAAAAATCTTTTATGCAAGCTTATGATGAATTACAAAAATTGGAAGGGAAACCATCACTAATTTATGCAAACAAAAAACGAAAGGTAACGCAAGAAATTGATACTCTCTTTGAAGGTTTTTTTGATAGACTTTACCTTGTTGTTTTAAGGGCAGAAAACAAAAATATACCACTGATTTCTCGTTATATGGAGAATCTATTGGGTATTTTGCCTGAGGATCGACCTGGACAAAGAAAGTCAGGGGAAAACGTACCTGGTGGGAAACAGGTAGAAACCAAAGACGATAAAAAAGAGGAAGATTCAAAGAAGGAAGATACTGAAGAGGAAATTCCACTTTCCAAAGAACAAGCGTATGGCCTTCGTTTGATGCAGATGTATTCCCTGCCGAAACTTCGTAAAAAATTTGATCCAAAAAATGAATATGGCCACATTTCCGATTCGGACAAAGCACTGCTTGCCTTGTTTTATTTTTTTGAATTTGATGATGAGTATTCCTTTGTAATGACAACAAAAAAAATTGATATCAAACCTGGCTCGGTTAACGGAGTTAAGGTGGATTATCGTCAAAAGATGTTGGATATTTATGAAGGTACAAGAACCATCATTGACCAATTCCGTATTTATAACGATATCGTAAGAGAGTTAGAAAAACACAAAGCAAATCCTGGTGCCAACTACATTGAAGCTTCCAAAAAACTAACGGGAATTGAACAAAAACGTACCGGACAATCCAGAACCGTTAGAATGGCCATCAAAGAGTTTAGTTTAAAATCCAGAGATTCACTTCTTGTTCTGATAAAGGACATGAAAAGCAAAAAGGAAATCGTCGCCAACATGAATGACGTTTTGACTTTGGATTCGATGGAATCTCGCAAACGACTCAACAAAAAACCAGTAAAACAATGCATTATGGAAGCATATTGTTACTTAATGGCTTTGTATGAACGTTTGGAAACAGGAGATTTATTCGGTGGGCTTGTCGAACTCACTTCGGAACAAATGAAATCTTCCTTTGGTGTGGAACTAGGAAATGCCAGTGGTGAATCTACGGATACAGAGTTTGCCGATTTAGATAAAGACACGCAAGAACCATCGAAGCAAACTCAAACACCGAAAACAAATAATGATTTAGAAACTAAAGATTCTGAAGAAGATTCTTCTGATGAAGAAAATGACAGTTCGGATGATCCTTTGGATGATGACATATTACCAAGCGGGAATCCTTTTTAATGGCAGTCATCAAAATCGCAATCTACCAGAAGAACTTACACAAACGTCTAAACCCTGATGAAATTTCTAAAGTCCAACAAAGTAAGGCTCATTTTTTAATTTTACCAGAAGGTTTTCCTCATCTTTTCCAAAGTGAATCACCCCAAGATGCGGCAAAACATGAAAAAGAATACCAAGACCATCTATTGGAAATTTCAGAAACTTTTCCCGGTGTCATCCTCGGTGGCAGCCATTATCGAAAAAATGAAGAAGGTCATTTGGTTTCCGCTCTACCCATTGTCCAATCTCTCGTTTTAGTTGATTTTTATGAAAAAAAATCCCCTTCTCCTTCTAAAGAACCCGGAGTGGTTCCAGGAATAACAGAATCTATCTTTATTATGGGGGGACTCCGTTTTGGACTACTTGTTGGTGAAGATTTAGAAAATGAATCCATCTGGAAAGAGTTTAAAAAAGAAGATATCGAGATTATATTTTATTTATCTTATGCTGATGAAAAACGTTCTTACGAGGAGGATCTCACATACTTTGAATCCCTAGCGAAAGAAAGAGGGGTCCATTTAATCCGTGTTTGCGGACCATCAGAAGGAAAACCTGCTCGGAGTCTTTATGCCTCACCCTCTGGAATCAACTGGAAGGTAGGAAAAGCGGAAGAAGATAAAGATGTGTTTAAAACTTTGTCTGTGAACGTAATGAGAAGTTATTTGTTATAAATAAAAACAAGCGGGGATCTCTTTTTTAAAGAATGATCCCACTTAAGTTTTTTTTTCTGTAATCGCAGTGTCTTAAAGGATTTATTTTTTATCTAATTCTTTCCAGTCCATGGTAAGAAGGAGAATGACGATCCCAATCGACACACAAGAATCTGCCACATTGAATGCAGGCCAACGGTCAAAAAGTAAAAAATCGGGCCATTCAAAGTCTAAAAAATCCACCACCCCAATGTATTCGATACCTGGTTTTTCGGGGCTGAATCCAAATCGAAATCCTACGCCGGGAATTTTTACGAAGAATTTATCGGAAAAGTTTCCGAAGGCGCCAGCCATTACAAAGTTCCAACCCCAAGCATTGCCTAAATCAGCATTTTGCCAACGGTAGAAGATTAAGAATACAATCGCAAAACCTGTAGCAAAAAGGGATGGCAGGGCATTGTCTTGAAAAAGTCCAAACACAAAACCAGTATTAAAAGTTAAGGACAATCTGAAAAAATCACCTAACACTGGAATACTCTCATGAGCTAACATTTTTGTTATGATGATATATTTGGATGTCAGATCTAAAAAAAGTCCAAACGCAACAAAAGCAAGATATCCAGGTTTAAAGACCGAAAAAAATGGGGTTTTAGGTAGATTCATAAATTAAAGATGATCCGTTTATTTTTGTTTCCAATAACTAAGACTTGATTTGGCTAATGTCCAAAAACTCAGTCCTGATAGTATATAAAATAATATGCTTGGTTCTTTCCATAATTTTTCCGAATAATACATTCCGAAAAAGAAAAATATCGAACCGAGAGCTCCGAAGGTAAATATTTCTTTTAGCCGTAACTCCTCTTTTCTTGAGGAATCTGGGGTTTGGAACTCTCCACGGTTCCATTTATATAAAAATTCATTCAGTTCCTTGGGTAAAGAAAAGAGACTTGTAATGAATTCTTCTCCTTCATCCTTCCAAAGTTTTTTTAAGGAACTTCCTTTCAAAACGATCTGTGAAAATGGTTTTTCTGCATAATCGATCATAGACCGTGTTGGGTCTAAGTAGGATGAGTTTCCAAGTAACAAAGCGAGTACGCGGTGAAGGCTTAGGAAATTAGGAGGAAGTTTTAAACTAGAAAGAAGGCGTTTTAGACTCACTTGGATTTCTTTTAAAAAACGAAGGTCTTCTGCTGGACGAAGTGTATCGAGTCCAATATTGCGAAAGTGGTCAGTGGAATCCAAAATCCGATTTAGTTTTTCCAGAGAATACTTCACAATTTGGATGAGTTCTTCTTTCGATAATGATTCGGTGACAGCTCCGAGTTCAAATAAAGATTCGGTGATCAGGTGATAGTCCTTTCGCATAGCACCAATTAAAATTCGTTCTAAAATGCGAGTTTCTTCTTCTGAGATGGATTGAACGGCACCAAAATCAATAAAACAAAGTTCACCTGTTTCCATAAAAATTAAATTTCCAGGATGTGGGTCTGCATGAAAGAATCGGTATTCAAAAATCATCAGAATATAAGCCCGAACCAGTTTTTCTAAATTAGGATTTTTTTTGGTATGAGATTCTAAAACCCCCAATTCATAAATTTTTTTTCCCTCCACAAATTCTGTAACTAATGTATGTTTGTTACAAAGTTCATCAATGGGATTTGGAAAATAAAAATCCTTCTCTAAAGCAAATAGTTGTTTGGTGTATTTTAAGTTTTTTAATTCACTACGAAGGTCAAGTTCTGAACGAATCATCGAGTGCAGTTGTTCGTTTACTTCTTTGGCAGAAATTTTGAATACAAATCGGTCAATGATCCAAAGTACTCTAGAAATGGTTTTTAAATCACGAATGGCATCTTCTTCAATTCCTGGATATAAAGTTTTGATCGCTACTTTTTTCTCATTGTAATATCCAATGTGAACTTGGGCGGTGGAGGCACTGGCATAGGAGGTTTTGTCCAGGTCCGTAAAAATTTCGGTCATTGATTTTCCGTAATCACTAAACCAACGTTTGTCGATATCCTCAAATTTCCTGGGAGGGATTTTGTCTTGTAAGTCTTGTAGTTCCCATAAAAATTCCTCTGGTAAAACATGGAATAAATTGCTGACAAACTGACCAATTTTGATATATACACCACCTAACCGAAAGAATAGGATCTTTGTTTCTTTTCCTTTTCTTTTTAAAAACTGAATTCTTAGGTTTTCATATTTGGTTTGGCTTTTGATTTTTCGTCTTATTTTCGTTAATATGAGATACTGGAACCAAGTTCTTATCACAAAAAAATAAATAGAAGCGGACCTGTTTTGTTTTGAATTCATTGTTTTCGCCTGTAAATGGATTCTATCAAGTTTAGAATCTCAATATTGTCAGAAAGACTGCCTTCCATCGTTTGTTTTTTTCCTGTAATCACTTGAAAGATTTCATCATAAATTCCAATAAACGCATTGGCTGTCTCCGGTTTTGGAAACAGAGGTGGCAGAAAGGGAACTAAACTTCGGAATCCTTTGTACAACTTTGAAGTTTCTGATTGATAAAATTGAAAACCGTCATTAGAACAGATAATTCTGTGGGTATCCGTATGGATGTCGAGTTCAAATTGAAAATAGTTTCTTTCACCCGACACATCTAAAAAAACATCCACACCTGCTTTGGTTCGAAACCAGGCCACAGCTCTGGATTCGATAGAATTCTTTATTGGTCTTTCTAATTTTGCATCAACTAACTTGGGTTTTCCGAGAAACCAATGGATGAGATCTACCGCATGTGTACCATCATGAAGTAAAGGGCCACCACCTAGTTTTGAAAACGCAAGTCCAGGGTTTTTAGCCGAAGTAAATACAGAGGCGCGAATGGATTTTATGTTCCCAAATTTCCCTTTCGTTAGTTGGTCTTTTACAAATTGATAACTGGGATGATACCTTCTTTCATGGTTGATCCAAATTCGGGTTTTGTGTTTTTTTGCAAGTTTTTGAATTCGTTTGGCCCCGGATTCTGTGAGTGCCACTGGTTTTTCAATGAGAAGATTGGGAATCCCTTGTCGGATGCAGTGTTTGGCCCAGTCTTCATGGTTGTTGCTGGGAGTGGAAATGACAGCTAATTGAATGGATTTTGGTAGGGTCACTTTCGTGGGATCGGGGTTTACGATTTCTGTTTTTGTTTTCCAAAAGGATTGAAAGGACTCACATTTTTCGGGATTGGTATCTAACCCCAAAACAAATTCAAACCGATCCTTTCCCCATTCGGAGGTCAGAACACCCATATGAGTGCAGGGTTTTTTGCGAAATGGATCCGTTTCTAAACTGGAACAAATCCGTCCTAGGCCAATCAGGATGGTTTTGATTTTGGATCGTTTCATTTATCTTTTTCTTCCAAATCTTTCTTTCTGAAAGAAACTGGCGTAGAAGCTATGATCGCACCATTTGAATATTCCCTGTCAACTATTCTAAGTTTGTTTTCCAAAGACCCACATTGGGACCGGACAGACAATCCAACTTTTCGATGGATCACAACCTCTTCTGCTGAAGCCAAGTCTAGGTCTTTGTTTGTTCCCTTACGAGGAACAAGGGACGGTCATGAATTTATCCCTGATGCCTTATCGAAAGGGGCACTTGCCTTTCTATGCGAAAAAAACCATCCCATCTTAAAAAAACTTTCCGATGCCGATCAGTCGAAGGCGATTTTTGTTCCCGATTGTTTACAGGCATTGGGAGTGCTTTCTCGGTATCATAGAATTAGATTTAGACCCATCATTCTTGCCGTCACTGGATCATCAGGAAAAACAACCACAAAGGATTTGTTAGGTGGCTTATTTGGTTTTTTGAATCGAAAATCCTTTGTGGTTACAGAAAAAAATTATAACAATGAAATCGGACTTCCCTTTACTTTGTTTCGGATTACCGAAGAAACTCGAGTGGTAATTTGTGAATTAGGGATGAACCATAGAGGAGAAATTGCTAGACTCTCCCGGATCGCTGAGCCTACACATGCTCTCATTACAAATATTGGTTCGGCACATATTGAAAACCTGAAATCAAGAGAAGCCATTGCCGAAGAAAAAATAGATATCATCAGTGGAATGCGAGAAAATTCAGTAATCTTTGTTCCCGACGATTTGGAGTTTTTGAATCGTGTGAAATTGAGAGCTAAAAAACAAAAGATAAAGGTTTTGGTTTGGACTCATAAAGAAAAACCGAATTTAAAAATCAAAAAAATAGAACCAAATGGATTTCGCCTGGAATGGAAGGGAAAAGAAATCCATTGGAAACTCCCTGGTTCTAAACTTCTTTCCAATGTGCGCGGAATGTTAGCTGTCGGAACTCATTTTGGAATCAATCCGGACCAAATTGCAAAAACAATTCAAAATTACAAAAGCCCTGACAAACGATTGAATATCAATAAGGGTTACTATACCATCATTGATGATTGTTATAATGCCAATCCTGAATCCATGCTTTCTAGCATTGGAGCAGCAGTACAATTTGCCGGTAATAAAAATATTGTTTGGATTTTAGGTTCGATGAAGGAGCTCGGGAAGTTTTCCAAATACTATCATGAAGAGGTGGGAAAAGAAATCCAAAGGAGTGGCAAAGGTATCTTACTTGGGTTTGGCGAAGAAACAAAACCTATGGTGAAAAAAGTGCATGGAGCCCAATGTTTTACCGAAATGGATGAACTCATCCAATTTGTGAAATCGAATGTTCCCAAAAATTCTGTTTTACTCGTTAAGGGATCTAGGTCTATGAAAATGGAAAGAATTGTACAAGCCTTAGAAACATTTAAGGGTTGATGAAGAATTGGCCTTTCCTAGATTACACGTATGCCTACAAATCTACCAAAAGTAGCTGTCATTATGGGTTCCCATTCCGATTGGGAAACCATGAAAGAAGCCTGCGATATTTTGACAGAGTTTGGAATCCCTTTTGAAAAAGAAATTGTATCAGCACACCGTTCTCCCGAACGGATGGTTGAGTTTGCAAAATCAGCAAAACAGAATGGATTTGGTGTGATTATTGCGGGTGCCGGTGGTGCTGCCCATTTGCCCGGAATGACAGCGTCGCTCACCACATTGCCAGTATTAGGTGTTCCTGTGCAGTCGAAGGCACTAAATGGAATGGATAGTTTATTATCGATTGTACAGATGCCGAAAGGTGTCCCTGTTGCCACGTTAGCAATCGGAACGAGTGGTGCTGCCAACGCAGGGTTACTTGCGGTTCGTATCCTTTCTTTACTCGACCCGGCATTACACAAAAAATTAGAATCTTATGCAGACAACAATCGTAAGTTAGCACTTTCTAAAAATGACCAACTTATCTAAAGAAAATCAGAATCTAAAAATAGGTGTTTTGGGCTCAGGCCAACTCGGACAGATGATGTGTTTAGAGGCCCTTCCTCTAGGTTATGATTTTTATTGTTATTCACCAGACGAGGATTCTCCCTCAGAAAAGGCGGGAGCCCGTGCTTCCATTGGTTTTTATGAGGACTTATCCAGTTTAAAAACATTTCTTTCGAAAATTGATGTTTTAAGTTTCGAATTTGAAAACATTCCCAAATCTACTTTAGAGTATCTGGAATCCCAAACAAAACAAATCCAGATTTTTCCACCCCCGAGGGCACTGGTCATTGCCCAAGACCGGTATTTAGAAAAGACTCATTTTCGGAAGTTAGGATTTCGCACTGCCGATTTTTTTCACCTAACAAAAGACACTGCAAAGTTTGAAATCGCCATCACCTTCCCATGGATCATCAAAACACTTCGTTTTGGGTATGATGGAAAAGGTCAGGTAAAAGTTAAGGATGAAAACGAATACAAAAACTTTTTAGACAAAGCCTTTGTAAGTGGAAATGAAGAGTATCTTGTAGAGGAAGTGATTCCCTTTCAAAAGGAAATCAGTATCATCCTCACTCGTTTCCAAAATGGGGAAATTGTATGTTACGGGGCTGTAGAAAATGAACACAAAAATCATATTTTAGATCTCTCTATTTATCCTGCCCGAATTCCAGCAAGCCTGAACCTGGAGGCCACTGAGATGGCTTCCAAACTCGCGGAGACTTTGGGTTATGTGGGAACCATGGGTGTGGAATTCTTTCTAAATGAAAACCATATCTATCTTAATGAATTTGCTCCGAGACCGCATAACACGGGACATTTCACTCAAGACTGTCAAAGTTTTTCACAATTTCATTTGCATGTCTCTGCTATAACAGGAAATTTTCCCCCAACCGATGTTAGACCCAGACCTACGTTGATGAAAAATATTCTAGGAAATGAATACAAAGAGAGTTTGGCTATAGCCCGTTCTCTTCTAAAAGACGATAGATACCAATTGCATCTTTATGGAAAACGGGAAGCAAAAATAGGAAGAAAAATGGGGCATATCAATTTTAAAGGAAATTTAGAAGAGGTAAATCCCCTCTTCCATGACCTATAACTACGATTTGTCTTCTAATAATTGAAGGCCCCAGTCTCGCACATTCCCAGCGCCTAAACAAAGTAACATGTCCCCTTTTTTCAATTTAGACTTGATAGAGATTAAATCCAAATCTATTTCCCCTTTTAAGAACTCTACATTCTTAATTTCAAGAAAAGGTAAAAAGGATTCATGAGTGATTCCTGGAATGGATGGTTCCCCTGCGGAATAGATGGGTAAAATCATTAAGTGTTCTGCAAGAGAAAGAGACTCTGCCAGCTCTTTTAATAACAATTGTGTGCGAGTGTAACGATGAGGTTGGAAAAGAACAACAAACCTTCCGTTTGATTTCAATTTGTTTTTTAACGAACGAATGACCATGGCAATTTCTGTGGGATGGTGACCGTAGTCGTCCATCACGGTGACCCCATTCCAAATTCCTAAAATTTCTTGCCTTCGCTTAGCGCCAATATAACGAGAAAGGATACCCGCTGCTACTTCAGGAGAAACTCCTGCTATAAAAGCGCCGACCAAAGCCACAAGGCCATTGGTCAGATAATGAACCCCAGGATAGGGTAATTGTAAAGTTAGGGAAGTAAATCCAGGAAAATCAAATTCCAAAACATCCTCTTTGATCTGATATAGTATCACAATGAGTTGGTTTCCGAGTTTTGATTCTAAAGAATGATACCAATCCGACTCTTTATCTTTTTTTTCCATACAGAGATAGAGGTGGAAATCTGGAGAAAAATGAATGTCCTTAGTTTTATGTATGAGAACATCCCGAATCCCAGGATCATTGGCAAACAATACGGCATCACCGGCAGTGCCAAAAGAAATATATTCAAAAAAGGCATCTTCTAAACGTTCTCGGGTTTTGTAATAATCCAAGTGGTCATTGTCAATATTAGTCAATAGACGGATGGAAGCTTTGTGGCCAAGAAAGGTTCCGTCAGATTCATCGGATTCGTAAACGGCAAATTTTCCACCACCGATCTTTCCCCCTCGCTTTTCCAAAAGACTCGTGTCGCCGCCTATCATAATGGTAGGGTCCATCCCCAATTCTGTGAGAATTTGAGAAACCATGGTGGTCGTAGATGTTTTTCCATGACTGCCGGCAACGGAAATGGATTTTTGGTTGGAAACCAAAAGATGCATAAATTCTGATCTATGTTTTAGAGGAATATTTTTGTTTTTAATTTCATCAAACACTTGTTTGTGTTTGTCGTTGATTGCAGAACTATACACTACCATCTCGATTCCCTCTAAAGGAATCTGTTCGATATTGTTTTGAATGGTAGCCCCGCGTTCTTGTAAGTACCGAGTTGTTTCAGAGTTTTTTTTGTCGTAACCAAAAACCGATAGTTTTAAGTCGAGTGCCATATGAGCAAGACTCGACATTCCACTTCCACCAATTCCCAAAAATAAAATAGGACCTTTCATTGTTTTAAAACTTCAATTTCTGTTAATGAAAAAAATAGGAAACCGTTTGGTATGCTGCATTCACATTGGAAAGTGCTAAAGAGGTATGTCCCATTTCTCGGAGAATTTCAGAATGGTCCTTCCATCCGAGTAAAATCTGCACAAGCCTTGTTGGATCTTCTGAAGTGGAATGAATGGTCACCGCAGCACCTTGTGATTCTATATAATTTGCATTTTCCTTTTGGTGGTTGTCTGCGGCATAAGGATAGGGAATGAGAATCATCGGTAAACCAAATACCAAACATTCAGCAAGCACTCCGGCACCCGACCTTGCAACAACTATATTTGCCCATTCATAATTGGGTTTCATATCATTTGCATAAGAAATGATTTCTGCATCACCCACTGATTTACGTTTGGTTTCTTCATACAAAGAAGTTCCTGTTAACAAACGAAATTTATACTTGTTTGCAATATCAGGATTTTCCATTGCTTTTAGAATCATTTGGTTGAGTTGCCTTGCCCCTTGAGACCCACCAAGAACGAGAACATTTACGGTATTCTTTTTTCCTTCATGTAAGTTTTCATTTTGTCGGATATTTAAGTTTATTGGAATCACGCGCCTGCGAATGGGATTTCCAATGGTTTTGCCAGAAATAGAATAGCCTTCCGTTAAAGGAAAACTGAAAGCGAGTTTTTCTGAAAACCTTGCAAAGATCCGAGTGATTTTTCCTGGAACACAATTTTGTTCACAAAGATATAATTTCTTTCGAAATAGAATGGCATAGAGGATGGCAGGAAGACTCGAATACCCTCCCATCCCAATCACTGCCCTTACTTTCAACTGATGGAAGAGCAAAATCGTTTTAAAAAAAGGATATAAGAATAAAAGCGGATAAACTAATGTTCTTAAACCACCTAACTGTGGAACATTATGCCAAAGGACAGGACAAGGTGGATTTAAAAGATCAGGATTGTCTTTGTTACGCACAAGGGAATGCAGATACACCGCATCGAATCCAAATGTGGATATCTTCTCAGCCAAAACTTCAGCAAGTGCCACTCCTGGCGATATATGTCCACCAGTTCCACCAGCAGCAATTAATACGGATCCACTCATAATACCAAATTCTCTTTACTCGTGATGTTGGCAAGAATTCCGAATAGGATAAAAATTGTAATGAGGGACGATCCTCCATAACTTAAGAAAGGTAAGGAAATTCCAGTAACAGGGACAATCCCAGTCACAACAAATAGATTCAAAATGGTTTGGAAACCAAAGAGGATGAGAATCCCTGATCCCAAAAAGAATCCTAGTTTGTCCTTTAAACGCTTCAGTAAAAAATAGATTCTGACAAAAAGAAAAATCACAACAGAGAGAAATAACAAAAAACCAAAAAATCCAAAATCCTCAACAAAGGATGCCATCACAAAATCAGTATGACTATAGGCCAAATATCGGTGGGCATAACCGGAACCTACGGGGCGACCAAAACTTCCACCATCAAAGAAGGCACGAAAACTGGTCACAAGTTGGTGGCCTTCATCAAATCGAAATTTATAAGGATCAAGCCAAATTTCTAAACGTTTTTTTCTATAACCGACTTGGGTCACAAGAACTACAAGGAGAGGCAAAACAGAAGCGCCTAAGATAAAAAGCCGCTTCATGGGAAACCCAGCAAGGAGTACAAAGAAAAATAAAACAAGGAGGAGCTCAATCGTTGTACCAAACGCAGGTTCGATGACAATCAGAACTAATGTGGCAAAAATCAAAAGTACTGAGACAATTTTCTTTCTGTCCCATTTTACTTTTTTGAAATCAAAATTATAAAAAAAATAAGAGGAAAAGAGTAAAAGACTAATCTTTGAAAATTCGGAAGGTTGGATTTGGACTCCGCCAATTTGGATCCAACGATTGAAACTCCTTCCATAACTAGTTCCCACTGATTTTCCGAGGCCTGGGATAAAAACTGAGATTAGTAATAACAAACTAAAAACAGAAAATAAAAAAGACCAACGCACCAGAAATTGGTAAGGAATTTGACTGAAAATTAAAAAACTAAATACACCAAGAATCCCCCATAACAATTGTTTATTTAGGTAATAATTAGGATCAGAAAACTCACGTTCGGCGGGAATGACAGAGGCACTGTACATAATGACAATGCCCATTCCAAATAAAAAAAAGATTCCGTACAATACTGGCCCGTCAAACCTCGAGTTTCCAAATCGAAAGAGGTTTTGTATTGACCTGTAGATTTCCATAACTGTTGTCTAACCGTGATCGCCTATTGGATCTTAAGGGTAGATAAAGTAATGATAGCAAGGATGATTCCGATGATCCAAAAACGAATCACTACTTTTTCTTCCGACCAACCTGACAATTCAAAATGGTGGTGTAAAGGAGCCATCTTAAAGATTCGTTTTCCCGTCAGTTTGAATGACCCAACTTGTAAGATCACACTCACTGCCTCTGCCACAAAAATTCCTCCAAGGATCACAAGAAGGATTTCTTTTTTTAACATAATGGCAACAAGACCAAGGGTCGAACCAAGAAATAAGGAACCCGTATCTCCCATAAACACTTGAGCCGGATGGCAATTGAACCACAAAAATCCAAGTAAGGCACCAGAAAGTCCTGCAAGGAAAACCGCATATTCATGAGATCCAGGAAGGTAAGGAATGTGCAAATAGTTTGCGGCAGAGGGAGTGCCGGATACATAAGAAATAAGCGCGAAGGTTGCCGTTGCAATCACAACCGTTCCCGAAGCAAGTCCATCGAGTCCATCGGTAAGGTTGACTGCATGAGAACTTCCAATTAACACGATGATGGCGAAGGGAACTGCCAAGAATCCTAAATTCCAAACAGGACCTTTTACAAATGGTAAAAACAAATCGGTGATAGTAAATACGATCCCTTTGGTAGCGACCACATTGGATTTCCCGGTAAAGTAAAAGTAAAGAGTAGTGATAGATACAGCAAAGAAGATGGTCACAAGGAATTTGGTTTTTGCCCTCATCCCCCCTTTGATTTTTTTTACCGACTTCATATAATCGTCCGTAAAACCTAAACCTGCAAATAGAATGGCAGAGACAAGCAGTAATAAAACATTTAAATTGGAGAGATTTCCCCATAACAGAGTGGAGACGGTCAGCGATAAAATCATAATGAGGCCCCCCATGGTAGGAGTTCCCGATTTGGCAGCATGAGACTGAGGTCCATCGTTACGGACAGATTCTCGAAACTTTAAGGAAAGAAGAAAGGAAATCAAAACCTTACCAAAAAGAAAGGTGATAAACATAGAGGTAAGCCCCGCCATCATGGCACGGAGGGTAACATAACTAAAAACTCTAAGGAAACCATAATCGTTTCCGAACGATTCATAAATCCACTGGAACATTCTACTTCCCCTTTCGACTAAAGTCCTAAATTTTGAAAAGCATTCTCTATCTCTTCAAAATCGACAAATTTTGATTTTTCTTTTCCTATGATTTGGTAGGTTTCGTGGCCTTTTCCGGCAACCACCAAAATCCCATCTCGGTCGAGGAGTCCAACGGCTCTTTGAATCGCCACTCTTCGGTCTGTGATTTTTTCATACCTTTGGAATCCCCGAGAAAATCCCGATTCAATTTCATCCAAAATTGTTTCAGGAGATTCTGTTCTTGGATTGTCTGAAGTGAGAATAACGAAATCTGCAAAAGTTTCAGCAATGCGAGCCATTTGCGGTCGTTTGGTGCGGTCCCGATCCCCACCACAACCAAATAGACAAATGATTTGTTTGGGAGCAATTTCCACACAACTCTTTAAGATATTTTCTAAGGCATCCGGTGTGTGGGCATAATCCACTACCGCAATCCGAGTCCTGTCAGGAAAGGGAACCACATGAAAACGACCGGGAACCGTAGGGATTTTTTCCAAACAAGAAATCACTTCCTCCCATGGAAATCCCAACTCATAAGCAATGGCTAAGGCAAAGGAAGTATTGAATACATTGAAATTACCAAGTAAGTTTGTTTTGATACTACGGACTTCGATGAAGGGCAGGTTCTTTGCTTTTTTATGAAAACGATATTCACTTCCCAAAAGAGAAAGTTTTGTATTTGTATAATTGAACTCACCCGATTTTCCCAAAATAAAAACAGGAGATTTTAATTTGGCATCGGCGATTCGTTTGATCATTGCCGTTCCGTAAGAGACATCTCCGGCAACGAGTCCAAATTTATTTTTTACAGAGGATTGTTCTAAGAGTTGGAATATTTTGAACTTACTTTCAAAATATTCTTCCATATCAGGATGAAAGTCCAAATGATCTTGCGTTAGGTTCGTAAATCCAGCACAAGTGATTTCCAGGCCCGCCACCCGTCCCAGTTTCAATCCATGGCTACTCATTTCGATAAACACATATTCGATTCCCTCTTCTAACATTTGTTTGAGAAGAAGGTTGAGAGAAGATGCATCGGGAGTAGTATAACCTGATTCTAAAATCCGATCCATAATTTGGATTTGTACAGTTCCAATGAGAGCTGCGTTTTTCCCAACTTTTCTTGCTAGGTGGAAAAGGATGAAAGTTAAGGAGGTTTTGCCATTGGTTCCCGTGATGGCCACAAGTTTCATTTTTTTTGCAGGATTACCCGCAAGTAAACAAGCTATTTTGCCGTGAGCTTCTCCCACAGCTTCTTCTGTTTCAAGGATGGCAGAAAAAAGTTCCAACCCTTTTAATTTCAATTGTCGTTTGGAAACAAGGATTACCTTAGACCCAAGTTCCTCTGCCATCTTAAGGAAGGATTCTTGTTTTTCGTTTGTCTCTTCTGGGAGAACAAAGATATCATTGGGTTTTAGTTTGCGGCTATCTCCCCAGATATAATCAACTTCCAAAGAACTTTCCCCTTTGATGAGTTTTACATCGGGAATCCGTTTGATGATTTCTGATAGTTTCATTTTTTTTCGGTAAGTCCCTCTTCTGGGATGGGTGGGAGCTCTATCGTCACTGTGCGATTCCCAAGGCTTATGGGAAGAAATTGGTAGGTTCTGCGGTAAAGTGTTTCAATTCGTTCAGCGGAAGTATAAGCCACAATTCCGATTTTTAATTCATCATTTTTTCTTTTCAGTTCTTCTTTGGCGGAAGTCCTTTCGTGAATTTGGCGTGTGAGTCTTGCTTTCTCCAAACCTTGCCAAACAATGGAATAAAAAAAGACAAGGAAAGGAAATAAAACCACCATGGGTTTCAATGGAGAAAAAAAGCCAAGAACCAGTTCTGGTATGTTCCTAATTTTTCCTTTCATCGTTCCCATCTAGGTTTTAATATCGGATCAATTTTTTGGATCCCCCGTAATTTTGCGGAACGAGAAGCCCTGTTTTCTCGTATTTCTGTGTCGGTTGGTAGAATGGGTTTTTTTGTTAAGATATCAAAATGTTCGGTGGTCTTTAGATCACGAAAGGTCCACTTGACAATCCGATCTTCTAAAGAGTGAAAAGAGATACAAGCAAGAACTCCTCCCACTTTTAGCAAATCACTAAGAACCCGAATCCCCTTTTCTGCATGTAACAGCTCTTCGTTGACCTCAATCCTTAGTGCTTGGAAAATTTTGGTCGCTGGGTGGGATTCTTTTGGCCAAAACTTTCTAGGGATTGATGTTTCCACAAGTTTTACAAGTTCTGTATTGGTTGCAAATTTCTTTTTCTGCCTCGTCTGTACTATGTTATTTGCAACTTTTAAGGCCCAACGTTCTTCTCCGTATTCCCAAAAGACTTTTTTTAAATGTAAAACTGTGCTGTAATTGACGACATCCGCTGCCGTTTTCCTACCCACTTGGGGTTCGAGTCGCATATCCAGTGGTTCATCGTTTTTAAAAGTAAACCCTCTTCCCGAATGTAGGAAGTGGAATAAAGAAACCCCTAAATCTACAAGAGCTCCATCAAGCCCTGGACAATCCACCGAATCTAAAAGTTCTTTGTCCACTTCGGAAAAGTTCATTTGGAAGGGGTGGACTCGGTCAAGAGATCCAATCACGGATAAAATTTCTTTTTTGGCCCGTTCCAACATGACAGAGTCACGATCAATGAGAATGAGCTTTGCATTCGGAAAGGTTTGTAAAATGAGTTTGGAATGCCCACCTTCCCCAGCAGTCCCATCAAGAAACCATAGGGGTTCGGGGCTTTCGGTTTTTTGGAGTAAATCGATGACTTCTCTTGGAAGTACGGGAATATGAGGAGATTCTGACACTGTTACTTTCTTACTGTATACTTGTCAAAATCCTTGCAATCCTTTAATCCTTTAGGGAGATTGAAAGTACAAATGAGTTCCTATGAAGAACATTCGCTTAGAAAAAACCTGTTCAGCATAGGGAAACTAGGTTATGCCAAAGGGGATAGACCCAATGTCGACTGCATCCTTTGCGGGGTTCGAGACAAAAACGAAATTGTTCCCAATCTGACCATTGCAGAAACGGAACTTTCAATCGTTTCGGTTAATCTTTTCCCCTACAATCCTGGCCATATCATCATTTTTCCCAAACGTCATATCATCCACTACTTAGAACTCACGGAAGAAGAAGCACTCGACATCCATAAACTCACTCAAAAAACCATGAGAATCCTTGAGAAACAATGGAAGGTTCAGGGTTTTAACCTTGGATATAATTTAGGAAAGAATAGCGGCGGTTCTATCCCCCATATCCACGAACACATTGTGCCTAGATTTCCAAATGAAGCAGGATTTTTAGATGTACTTTCCAATACAAGAATAGTAATCTATGAGCCCTACCAAATGTGGGATGACCTAAAAAAACTTTGGGTTAAAGAAGACTAAAATTCTTATTCTTTTTTTTGGTAGATGGTATGACCTAAAAACTTAAAACTATCAGAGATTCCAAACATGGTTTCTGAGTGGCCAAGGATGAGATATCCCTTTGGTTTCAAACTGGCTTCAAAATTTTGGAATAGAGTTTTTTGCGTTTGTTTGTCAAAATAAATCACGACGTTCCTACAAAAGATTAAATCCAATTTATCCGTTATGGGAAAGGGAAAGTGCAAAAGATTGATTTGTCGAAAATCGATCAAAGCTTTCAGGTGAGGTTTTGCTTCATAGAAAACATGGTCTTTTTCTACCGTTTTAATGAAATGTTTTGTCTTCATGGCTTCAGAAACCGGTTCTAGCCTATCATCCCGGTAGAGACCTTTTTTTGCCGTGGCAATGACTTGTGTATCAATGTCTGAAGCATAAATTTTACAATTCCAACCTGGTTTTGCGTTGAAGTAATCGTAAACAGTAATGGCTATTGAGTATGGTTCTTCCCCAGTAGAAGAGGCAGAACACCAAATGCGCAGGGTTTTGGATCCGCCAGTCGCAGCTGCTTGTTCTAAGGCAGGGAAATATTGATTTTTTAGAAATTCAAAATGGTGGTTCTCACGAAAAAAATCTGTTTTGTTTGTTGTTATGCGGTTGATGAGTTCTTGCATCTCATCGGTGGCAAACTTAGGGTCTAGTTTTAATTTCGCTACATAGTTTTCAAAACTAGTGATTCCCAGTGTGCGAAGCCTTGCATTGAGTCTAGACTGTACCATGATTTTTTTATGTGGTGCTAAAAAAATACCAGCTTGTTTATACACTAAATTTTTAATGAATTCAAATTCTGCATCACCGATTGTGTTTAAAGATGTTCGAAAGTCCAATTTGCCCTCGTAAGTGATTCGACACTCTTTTCCTGTTCTGACAAGTTGTTTTTTATAAGGGAAATTAGATAATGAAAATAGGCATCGTAAAACACCTGAATGCCCGCCCCCTAACCCTCTATTTTGAGAGAACTTCCGGCTATTTACCGGTGTATGAAAATCCTAGTGTCCTCATTGAACTGCTAAAACGTGGGGAACTTGATTGTGCCCTTGTTTCCTCTATCGAATGCGAAAGAAACCGTGAGAGTTTGGACTTCACAAAGATTGTTGGAGTTTGTGCAAGGGACGTGGTACGTTCGGTTCTTTTCTTTCGCCATGAATCAGAGCCTGGTCTTCCGAAAGTAGTTTACACTGACAAAGGGTCAAGGTCTAGTGTGGCACTGTTACAATGCCTCCTCTTTCGTGAATTCGGAAAATTAGTTGAGGTAATTCCCACACCCGCTTCTGAAATCTCAGAGATGATGAAAGAAGGTAAGGGATCGCATCTTTTGTTTGGCGACCATGCCTTATTACAAACGCCAGTTCCTGGATACCAAGTGGTGGATCTTGCCGAATGGTGGAATCAGTCTACGGGGTTATATTTTTGTTTTGCCTTTTGGGCATTTCCCAAGGGAAAGGTTTGGGATGACCGGCTCTTTTTAACAGCTTTGGAATATGGATTAAAAGAATTAGACTCCATCATTAAAGAAGAGAAAAGACTACCGATTGCAGTCACTGACCGTTATCTCAAACAAGAGTTACACTACATTCCCGAACAGAAAAACTTAGATGGCTTTGATTTGTTTATCAAAACGGCAAAGGAACTAAAACTCGTTTAGAAAAAACGAATTTTGTATTCCCAAGTTTTTGAATCCTGATTTTCCAAAGTTTCCTGCAATGGAATTTGGTAGGTCAAATTTCCAAGACCGATAAAACCTCGATTGGAACTACATTCAGAATCTTTGGGAAATAAAACTTTAAATTGAATGCGACCTTCACGTAAAAGCCTAGAAGCTTCTGAAATGATTTTCTTTTCCCCAGCACTTGTATCTAAAATTGCATTGTCCGTGAGATTTGGAAAATCACGTTTTACCGTTAAGGATCTTGGTTTGGATTTGATAGAAAAGGTTCCAATTAAAACACCTTCCAAATGCAAAGGATCTTCAAAATCAAGTTTGTAAGACACCTTTCCTTTTCGTTTGAAATACATATCTGTCGTTTCCGATTTTTCTAATTCCCGAAAGGTAAAGTCTCTCACCTGTAAATTGTTATTCGATTTTTTTTTGACTGAAGAAATGATTTCTTCTTTGGAAGTCGGTAGAAATTTAATGAGAGAGTCGTTGGAATCTTTTTTTAAAGGGACTGTGTAAGCGATTTCTACTGTACCAGAACTTAACTTTCGAAAGAGGATGGTCTCCTCATATTCAAAACAACCAACAAAAAAAAGGATGAGTAATAAAGGAAAACGAAACACATCCTAGGCTTCCCATACGGAAAGCCCAGGGTCAAGGACTATTTAGAAACGGGGTAAGCTTCGTTTCCGTGTTCTAAAATATCCAAACCTAACAATTCTTCTTCTTCGGAAACACGTAGACCGATTGTTTTTTTGATGAGATAGAATGCTGCAAAACTGGTAGGAAAAGCCCATAAAAAGGCAGTCGCTACACCGATGGCCTGAGCCGCAAATTGCCCAAAACCAGCACCTGAAAAAAGTCCTGTATCCAAACTGAAGAGACCAACAGATAAAGTCCCCCAAGCACCGCAAACTCCGTGAACAGAAACAGCACCCACCGGATCATCAATTTTGATTTTGTCTAAAAATAGAACCGAGACAATCACAAGAATCCCAGCGATAGAGCCAATACAAACGGCACCAGTAATACTCACAACATCACAGGGAGCTGTGATGGCCACAAGGCCCGCAAGTCCTCCGTTTAAAGTAAGACCGATCTCTGGTTTTTTAAATAATAACCAGGTAAGAACCATAGCAGAAATGGCACCAGCGCATGCTGCCATGTGGGTAACAACAGCGATCCGAGCAAAACTTCCACCTTCAATGGACGTTGTGGAACCTGGGTTAAATCCAAACCAACCAAACCAAAGGATAAAGACACCAAGGGCTGCCATAGACATGTTGTGACCTAATATAGGATAGACCCTTCCATCGGTTTGGAATTTCCCCATCCGAGGACCAACAACGATGGCTCCTGCAAGACCTGCCCAAGCTCCCACACTATGAACGACAGTTGATCCTGCAAAGTCGTGGAAACCCACACCCTCTCCACCACCAAGTCCCAAAGTTTCTAAAAATCCAGAGGAGATTCCAAGGAGACTTCCCCAAGCAAAGGATCCAAAGATAGGATAAATAAAGGCTGTGATCACAATGGAAAAAACCAAGTAGGCAGAGAACTTTGTCCTCTCAGCCATGGCACCTGATACGATGGTTGCCGCAGTGGCAGCAAAAACAATTTGGAAAATAAAGAAAGTATATTTGGAAGGATCCATATTTCCATCTTCGGTATTGATGAGACTTTCTGCAAAGGATGGAACTCCCACTCCAATTCCTGTGAGGACTTGAGGACCAAACATAATGGAAAAACCAATCACCCAATAGGCGATGGCTCCCACTGTTAAGTCAGAGAAGTTTTTCATAAGGATATTCACCGCGTTTTTGGCTCTTGTGAATCCAGCTTCCACGTAGGCAAAACCTGCTTGCATAAAAAATACAAGAAAAGCTGCAATACAAGTCCACACCCAATTGGCTTCCTGTTTGGTTGTTTCTAGGGCAAGTTTTGTTTCCGCAAGGGAAGTTTTAATACCTGCCATTTCTTTTGCCAATGTTTCTAAACTCTGAGTTTCGTTTGCCACTTCTTCGGCTCCAAGTGCGGAACCAATAAGAAGGACCGATAAACTAAAAAATATTCCAAATCGTTTCATAATCTTTCCTTAACTAACTTTCTGCGAATGTGATTCTAACCTTAAAAGTGAGGTTTTTAATTCCAAACTTTGTGGTGTGTTCTTTACGCCTTGTTGCAACACTTTGATTGCTTTTGGTTTCGCATTTTCTTTCAAATAACATTGTGCAAGTAATATACTTGCTTTTGCAAAACTGTGATCACTCGAAAGTGCCATCTTTAACGCACGTTTTGCTTCCGAAATCATTCCTGCTTTATAATAAGCTCGTCCCATCATAAAATGAGATGCTGCTGTATTGTCACCGGAAGTCCGTAAATACTGTTCTAAATAGCGGATCGCTTCGTTATATTTTCCGTCCCTATAATACATCTTACCTAAAAAGACTAAGATTTCTTTCAGGGAAGAATCAATGCTATAGGCTTTGAGGGCCTGGGCATAAGCTTCTTCCATTTTCATTTTAGAATTGGATTGTTTCGCCATTTGAATGTAATGCGAAGCTTCTGGAATGGAATCCCCACAATACAGAAATAGAAAACTTAAATCATCTCCATTCGGAACATCCCCTTGGTATGCCCGAAATCGTTCTACAAAGGCATTGGAGAGTTTTTTTAGATCCACTTTCCCGCGACCTTCCATTACAAGGCGTTCTCTTTCGTCTTGTAACCAAGTAAGGATTCGATCCACTCCCACCTCATCTTTCAGATGGTTTCTTTGTTCGCTAAATCCATCAGAGATGAGAAGTAAAAAATCCCCAGGCTCCAACTTACCTTGTTTTTCTTCATAGTCGATTTTTCTAACAGGAAGGATTCCAAGAGGAACACCTTTAGTATCATACTGAATGAATGTATCATCAGCAGCCTTGTAATGTAACATACGTTGGTGGCCTGCGTTTACATAACCAAAAGTATAATCACTAAAAATACGAACCATAAAAGCAGTGAAATAAGTGGATTCTGGAAGTTGTTCTCTTAGTTTTTCACCAAGTTCTTCCATAATCTCTGTGAGGCCAAGTCCCGCCATCACCGATCTTCTAAACTGGTGGTGGATGGCCATAGTCACAAGAGCTGCTGGAATTCCATGTCCCGATACATCAATGTTAATTGCTGTTAAGGAATGGCCTTGTCTTACAATATCAACCAAGTCCCCACTGACTTCCGCCATGGGTTCGTAGTGGCTTGCAAAATAAATTCCGTTCCATGCACTTAGGTCTTGGGGAAGGATTTGGCTTTGGACATTTCGTCCCATTTTCAAATCCCATTCCAATTGGTTTAAAATAGCAGCCTCTCTAGCCCTTGCGGTCACAAGACCTTCAATAAGCCTTACCCCGTAAAGGGCCAGTGCCAATTGCGAAGTGAGCGCTTCTAAAATTTCTAAGTCATCGATGATATAAAAGTTTTCGCGTTCACTTTCGACAGCGAGAGTTCCGAGAATTTCTTCCTTTTGCATGATAGGAACACACATAACGGATTTTGTTTTTTCTCCCTCATCAAAAAAATGAGCCGAGCGAGTTAGGTCATTCACGAGAACCGGTTCTTTGGTTTCGAATACTGCTCCCGAATAACCTTCACCAATTACTAAATTTCTACGGGGGGGTTCTGTCTCTTTGACAAACTTAACAGGGACAAGATACTCTCCGTCCCAGAGTCGGAGTGTTGTATTGTCCGACTCAAAAATTTCCTGACAAATCAGGATGACTTTGGAAAAGAGTTGGTCCTCTCTATCTAAATTGGCAAATTCTTTGGAAATGTAGAGGAGGATCGCAATTTTATCTTTGTCTGTTAATCCTCCCACGACTTTGTTTTGTCCGCGGAAGTTGACGAGCATTCGTTTGGAAACTTTGAAATCAACCATATAGGATACCTTTCTGATTTAGATGCAAGTATCGTACCGACAGTGCATCTCGCCTAAAGAAGTCGGATTATCCTATATTTCTCTACACTTTGCTCCAATCTTCAGCGGAAGAGGTAAAGAGCAATTATGGAAACCATCCAATTTGCTTAAATAATAAACAAATGGTGTTCTTCATTGGAACTGGATTTGAATTTGAAAGGCAGCTCTCGTCTCAGCACCTTCTCTTTCGGGTACACTTAAGCCGGATCTTTGCAAAGAAATTGCGTATAAATACCCTTCTCCTAGTTCTTTCGGAAAGATCGAACCGGCAACCCCAAGAGAAGCCGTATAAAAACCTCTTAAAGATGAGTCGGCACGAAACTCTCTCCCTAGTCCTGAAATAAATTGGAATGATTCTATTTTACCTATCGCCAAACCAATGTTACCTGTATACATCGAACGTAATGGATATTGAAATGAGTTATCGCCTCCATTGAGCGATAGGTGGGATCTTTCAAAAAATGTCCGATTCCCTTCGATTTGTAAATCAATGAATTCTGTAATTTTGTAACCAATACCAACTAATAATCGTTCGGGGAGTCGTTCTTTTAATTTTTCTGATCCTAGATATTTATCAAAGCGGTAACTTCCTGGAGATTCTAAAATCACACCCAGCCGAAAATTTCCATACTGGTAGGCAGTTTGGGCAGATACATTCCATGAATAAGAGCTATACCCACCCATCCTTCCTGAAATTCCTGGTCCTAAATGTAAGGCAAAAGAAAGATTCTCATTCCACTTCCAACTAACAAAACCTTGGAAGGCATAATTGGAAAATCTTTCATCTGCAGGAAAGGATCTTAAAAAAACAGGTTTACCGCGAAATCCAAAACCTAGGGAATCGGAATAGGAAAAATACGCAGCTCCCGAAAGGTACAAAGGGGAGGTTTTTGGATTCGCATAACTTCCGTTTACTCCGCCGTCTACGATATGTTTGGGTTGATTTGCCAAAAAAGCAGCGTTTCCATAAAGACTTCCCATCGGATTTGAGCTAACCACGCCCGTGGATGAGAGTCCAAGCAAATAGGCAGATGGGTATGCGGATTCATAACCTGAAACTTGTGCGAAAAGACTTCCCAAAGAAGTGGCAGAAAAGAAGAGAACCAGTATGGGGAAATACCATTTTCTTTTGAAAATCATTTACTGCCATTACTCCAAAGATTTATTGGAAAGAAAAGGGATTTCTTATGACAAGGCCAATGTACAAACAATTTCGATCCCCACAAGGTTGGTATTCTTTTCTTTTTCCTGCCAATTGGGAACAAATGGTCGTGGAAGAAATTCCAGCCTTTTTCCATCCCAACGGGGGTGGCGCCTTACAAGTTTATGCTTTTGAATCAAAATTAGAAGATTTCGATGTGGATTTAGAATTGATAGATTCTAAAGTTTAACGCAACACTTCCTTTATTTTTTCCGCGGGAGTTTTCCAGCCAAGCGTTTTTCTTGGACGCTCATTTAAAAGCTTTTGGACTCTTTTCAGTTCTTTTCTTGATATATCATTAAAGTCAGTTTTTTTAGGAAAGAAATCTCTTATTAGCATATTCGTATTTTCACAAGTCCCCCTTTCCCAAGGACTTCCCGGATGACAAAAATATACTTTCATTTGAGTATCTTTTGTTAAATAGCTTATGGTTACTCATTTCTTTACATACGTGGCGT